>JBNGBT010000010.1:0-98867 GCA_049903315.1 Candidatus Cloacimonadota bacterium
TACCATGGCATGTACTCCTTTCTGCAACAACATACTCTTCTCCCAATTTCTGTAAACAACGCTAAGTTTTCTTACATTCGCTAGTCTTTGCGCGTTTTTTGTAAGAAATTCTTTCAACCAATGAATAGATCGTTGGAATGATGAGAAGCGTAAAGAATGTCGCAGTAATAAGTCCGCCAATGACTGCAATTGCCAGCGGAGATCTCATTTCCGAACCCTGACCTGTACTGATCGCCATTGGCATCATGCCGCCAATTGTAGTGATCGCAGTAATGAGCACCGGACGCATTCTGTCCGAACTCGCTTGAACAATAGCATCTTGAGATATCAGTCCTTCTCTGCGAAGCTGATTTATATGATCAATAAGCACAATGCCGTTATTCACCACAATACCGGAGAGTACAATAATTCCAACAAATGTTATAGCGCTGAGGGTCGTGCTGGTTGCAACAAGAATATAGATCACGCCAATGTATGCAAGGGGGAGTGTGAACATTATCACAAAGGGCTGCTTGAAGGATTCAAATTGGGACGCAAGTATCACATATACGAGAAGTGCTGCAAGAAGAAGTGCAAGGAACAACGTTAGAAAACTTTCTTTCATGTCCTCGTATGCACCTCCGTATTCAATAAAATATCCAAGCGGAAGGTCATCAGTAATACCTTGAAGTTCTTTCTTAATCTCCTCAACTGTACTGCTAAGATCCTTACCTGCTAGATCTGCTGTGATTGTCACTTTTCGGGTTTGGTGTTCACGGGAAATAGTTAATGGACCTTCCCCAAGATCCCAGCTTGCCACCTGCTTGAGAGGTACGGAAAATCCCAAAGGTGAGGTGAGAGTTATATCTTCAAGATCTTTGATGCTGTTACGGTCCTGCTTGTCGTATCGGACAAGTATCTCGATTTCATCACCTGCTTCACGGAATATTCCTGCAATTTTGCCGTACGTTGCTGTCCTGATCGCTGATTCTATCTGCGCTGTTGTGAGCCCGTATCGAAATGCTTTATCGCGATTGATAGAAATATGAAGTTCAGGTTTTGCCTGTTTATATGTATTCTGCATGTCCACAATACCAGGGATAACTGATATTTTTTCTTCAACCTGCATACTTATCTTGCGGAGATAATCAAGGTCTTTACCAAATATTTTAATAGATATTGGTGCTCCAGAACCGCCCACCATTTCACCGGACATGTCAGCAAAAGTTATCTCAACATCTTCAAGCTGAGGAAGTTTTTGCCTGATAATTTCCTTTATCTGTTCCGAGCTGAGATCCCGTTCCTCTTTAAAGGTTATGCGGAAGAAGATCTGGGCTTCGTTTGAACCCTGGGGATTTGTGGGATCTGCCGCTGCCATTCCTTCTGTCATTGCACCAGTTGCTGACATCACATCTACAACTTCCGGAAGATTTTGGATTATTGTCTCCATCTCTTTGATCATACTGCCTGTTTGTTCTAAACTTGTTCCCACAGGTGCTTTTACATTGATCACTTGCATTGGCATATCGGACTTTGGCATAAACTCAGCACCGATAAATGGGATTAATACAACTGCCAGCACAAAGAAAGCAAGTGTGATAAGGATTATTTTTCCGCGGTGATGAAGAGACCAGCGCAGTGCTTTCAAATAGAAATTTCTTATCTTAATGAAAATTTTTCCGGTTGCCTGACGGTATTCTTCACCTGATGCGCGTTTTTTAAAGATGACAGATGCGAGCATTGGAACAATAGTAAGTGCAACGAACAGAGAAGCAAATAGCGAGAATGCTACAGTGAGTGCAAGTCCACGAACAAGCTGACCTGTAAAACCTCCAGCAAAGATCATGGGAGCAAATACAGCAACTGTGGTAAGCGTGGAGGCCATGATCGCCATTCCTACCTGTGAAGCACCGACTTTTGCTGCCTCGAAGCGTTTCATGCCTTTTTCGAGATGTCGATAGATATTCTCGATCACCACGATCGAGTTGTCCACAAGCATGCCGACTCCAAGCGCCAGACCCCCAAGAGTCATAATATTAAGTGTATATTTTGCAAGATAGAGCGGGATAAAAGTTGCAATAATGGAGATAGGAATAGCAAGAGAAATAATAAGAGTCGGGCGCCAATTGCGAAGAAATAAGAACATTATCAAGATTGCAATAATTCCACCGTAAATAACAGTATTTCCTGTTTTGGAAGTTATTCTGCCTACGATATCGCCCTGGTCAAAGATCTCGACAAAATCTATGTCACCCGGAAGAGTTGCTGTCAATTTGGTCAGTTCCTTTTTAATGAGCTTGGAAACCTTGAGCGTGTTTGCTCCGGATTCCTTACTGATCCAGAACATGACTGTTGGTTTGCCATTCGTTCTGATGTCATAACGAACTTCTTTAAATCCATTCTCGACGCGTGCGATGTCTTTTACATAGATCACTTTACCGCTTTTGCTGATACTTATTGGAGTATTAGCGATCTCGTCTATGGATGTAAATTCTCCAAGTGAACGGATCATGAACTCATCTATACCTTCATCGACATAACCTGCACTCATATTAAGATTTTGAGCTCCTATTACCTGAACAACATCATCGATCGAGATCCCATTCTGCTCCAATTTAACTTTATCAATAATGATCTGTTTCTGAGGTTCATCTCCTCCCATCATCATAATTGAAGCGACGCCATTAAGGTGTTTTAGCTTTGGTTCTACTTCATCCTCAAGAATTTTTTTAAGTTGATAGGTATTTTCCATGCCGGTTACACCATAATACACAACTGGCATTTCTGAAAGATTGAATTTCACGACCATCGGACGCTCTGCATCCTCAGGAAGATAACCCAGACTCATATCAATGGCATCCCTCAGATCCTGAGCTGCAAAATCCAGATTGGTGCCCCACACAAATTCGACAAGAATAAGTGAGATATTCTCCATACTTTCAGATTTGAGATTCTTTATATTTTTTACTCCGGCAATTGCGGTCTCCAACGGTTTGGTAACAACCTGTTCCACATCCTGTGATGATGCTCCGGGATAATAGGTCACGATCGAGATGGTTGGATAATCCAGGTCAGGAAGCATTTCAAAACCCAGCATCAGAAAAGCAACCAGCCCGAGAATAATAACCAGCACAGTGAGCATGGTAACGGTGACGCGTCTATTTACTGAAAATTCTGGTAATTTCATGATATTTTCTCCTTGTGCACGGCGGGTATTATTTGTTTCTTATGACAATATTGGAATTTTCCGGCAAGCCGATAGCTCCATTAATAACAACAAGATCTCCAGCAACAAGCCCATCAGTCACTTCAATCTCATTTTCATTTGATAGACCAATCTTGATATTTTTCCTGGATGCGACCGAATTGTTCACAACAAATACGATGCCTTCACCGATAAGTGCATCTTTGGGGATTACATACGCATTGTCAGAAACTTTTATAACTATATCGGTTACTGCATATTGGTTTGGTTTGAGAGTATGGTTTTTATTCTCGATGATGATCTCACAGGGGAATGTGCCGGACATCATATCTGCTTCCGGAGACACAAAAGATACCTTTCCAATAAAAGCTTGTCCTGGCTCGCTATCCACATAGATGTAAGCCTTCTGCCCTTTTTTGACCTTATTTATATCGACATCAGAAATGTTAAGATTCATTTTCAAAACATCCAGGTCAACAATCCTGAAAAGTGCAGGATCACCATACGAACTCGGAAGCATTGCAGAATAAGATTCACCTTCCTGTTTTGTTCTGAGTGTCACAATGCCGTCAAAAGGAGCAGTTATTTGAGTATTGTTTTTTACAAATTGGTATCCGGATTGAGCTGTTTTGAAAGCGGATTCGATCTGGTCAAAAGTTTGCTTGTCCACAGAACCGGTATTCTTGAGAGATTTCATGCGGTCATAATTTTTCTTTGCCATATCGAACTGTGCTTCTGCCTGTTTGAGCTGGGTGCTATCCATGACTGCGAGCAACTGTCCCTTTTTGACAACATCTCCTTCTTTGACCATTAGATTTTTTATCTTCATGCTGAGTTCTGGACCCACGAATGCAGCTTTCACAGCTTCAAGTGTTCCGGAATAAGTAACAGTTTCTTCAATTGTTTTTATTTCTACTTCTGCGACATCGACATAATTTTTCGCAGCAACAATAGTGTCGATTTCTCCCTCATGTTTTTTGGAACAGGCGGTTATTGAGAATATTATTAATGTAATTATCAGGAATATTGTTTTATATTTCATGTGATCCTCTCATTTATTTATTTGTAAATTTTTCTAATGCATATTTTGCAAGCACAAAATCATAATATGATGTTTGGAGACTAAGCTCGATACTAAATAGCATTATCTCAGCATCCATAAGCTCTGTATTCGTCACCATTCCCTGGTCGAAGAGGTCATTGACAATGTTATAATTTTGTTTTGCATTTTCATAAGCGAGTTTTCCGCTGATTACTTTTTTTGCTTTTGTAATAAGGTCATACACGCTGTTTTCTGCTGCCATCAGGATTTTCTCGCGAGCATCCTCGAGCTGAAGCTGCGTGCTTTTATATTGGAAATTACTCTTTTTTAGATTAGTGATATTTGTTCCGAAATGGAAGATCGGCACAGAAAAAACTGCGGCGATATTCCATGACTTTGCACCGTCAAAATTGAGCTTATCATCCTGATCAAATGTTCGTGTATACTGGAGGTTTAACGATGGAAGAAAATTACTGATAGAGAGTTTCTTTGCAGTTTTTGCGATTTTCTCAGAGAGGGCGAAACTTTTCAGGTCAGGATTCTCTGCTTTTACGATAGAGAGGAGGTAACTCAGTGTATCAAATTTGGTTACCTCAGACATAGAATGCAGAAGAGTAATCTCATTATCGTAGGAAGTAAGATCGATCCTATCCGGCATTGCAGCTTGTGATAAAGACTCTAATCCGAGAATATTGTACCAATAAGTTTTCAGAATCGATAAGCCGTTTTTGAGTTCTTCAAGTGTGATCTTATCATTCTCAACTTTAACTTCCCATTGCAGCACATCAGATTTTTTTACCATTCCCACATCGAATTTATCATATATTTTTTTCAATTGTGCCTGGCTCGAAGCGAGACTTTTATTGGCGATTTTTATCATATCCTGTATTTTCAGAATATTGAGATATGAGTCCGCTACATTGTATTGCAAGTCGTTCTGAGAGCTAGCCAGATTCTGCAGCGCCTGTTTTGTGCTCAACTTAGCGATCTCATAACCGAGGAACAATTTCCCTCCGTTAAAGATCGGTTGCTGGATAGTAAGATCGGTCATGTAGGTTGTTTTATACACACCACCGGACAGCGCACCAACAGAAATGGGAACATAATCACCGGTCGGCACACCCGCAGTGTTAAACACCGGAAGTTGAAAGACAGAATTTGCTTCTTTATAGGTCTCATTATCAATACGAACCGCAGTTGCATTTAGATTGACCTTTGGGAAAAAGTTCGTGAGTGCATTTTTCTCATTCCACTTGTATTGCTGATACGTGTACTTCTGTGCAGTAAAGCTCTTATTGTTTTTGAGTGCAGTTGAAATCGCGTCATCCAAAGACATTGCACAGAGGTGGGAGGAAAAGAGGAGCAATGTAATTGAAACGAAAATGGTTTTCCGCTTCATGAAATTCTTACGCATATTTATCTCCTTATTATGAATATTTATGGTTTCATGCCCTGAAAGATCAGGTCTATCATCTCATCGGTATTTTCGAAAAGGTGCTCATTATTAAATTCAGGATCGAAGAGATACATCATCATTTGAGCAAGCAGGACGGAATAGAATATTTTTGTTGCATTATATGAATTCATTTCTGGATT
This sequence comes from Candidatus Cloacimonadota bacterium, assembly GCA_049903315.1. Taxonomy (GTDB): domain Bacteria; phylum Cloacimonadota; class Cloacimonadia; order JGIOTU-2; family JGIOTU-2; genus Celaenobacter. The sequence continues at coordinate 5,823 of JBNGBT010000010.1, forward strand.
GATCATATTATTTTTCTGAAGCCGCTCCAGCAAATCCTGAAATGCTTTGATGAGTTCAATATCGAGCACCATTCCTTTTTGAAGATGCACGTCGGAAGAGAAAGTTGCGATAAATATTTCCTTCATACTTTCTTTATTTACAAGCAAAGGAATGCTAAAGATCTTTCTTAAGAGTGATTTTATAATGTCTTTTGCATTATGATTTTGCAGGTTTATGTTGAAGAGAGAATCGTCGCCAGTAATTGCAAATTCCATTTCATCCTGCATGATATCAAGAAGAAGATCGTTCTTTGACGGAAAGTAATTGTATAACGTGCCGACCGCGAGTTCTGCTTTCGCAGCGATATCCTGCATGGAAGTATTTGAGAAGCCCTTCTTATTAAAAAGCGCAACTGCTGCAGAGAAAATTCTGTCTTTTCTTGCAGACTTCTTTTTTTCTCTTAATCCTGTCATTGTATCTCCAAACATGAATGAATTCAAAAATGAATTGGTTCACTTTAGTTGGCTCCGATTATTTCGTGTCAAATTTTTTATTACATATAATAAAATAATTGACAGCATTTATGATTTTTTCGTAAACATTGAATACATGAAAAAAATCAAAAGGAGATGCTATGGAAGAAAAACAAGCTAAGGTTTTTGGGTTTAAGGATATCTTTAAAGCATGGAATCATACATTTCGATTTCATCGTTTGATGATATCAGGTATTGCGTACATACTAATGGGGCTTATTGCCTACTTTCTTATTTTCGATTCTTTTCTTGCCCCGATTAAATCGTTTGGTATGCAGGACACAATGGTGATCGCATTAAGCCTATTCTCTGTGAAATCAGTAATTGGCATTATTCTCATTGCATTTGTCATGTTCATAGCGCGCATGTGCATTGCCTACTCAATTCGCACTGAGGTTGTTGATGATGAGATATTTGTAGGTTGGAAAGATGTGTTTAAATTCTTAGGTAAGCACATAAAAACGTTTGTGTTTTATGTATTGGGATGGATCCTTCTTTTCGTACTGGTCGCACTTGGCTATCTTTTCTTCTATGTGATAGGCATGATACCTTTTGTCGGTTCATTGTGGCTTTCGATCATGTATTTGCTTCCATTTGCAATCTCAATTTTTGCAGTACTGGCTCTTGTAATTCTTTGTTTTGCCTGTACCTATGGAGCAGTTATTGTCGGCGTGGAGCAGGAATCTGCAATGGACAGCATTATCAGCTTATTCCATCTTATTAAAGATCACGGTGTATATATCATTGCGACACATGTGCTCTCATGGATAGTCGGGACTATTGCATTCTGCTTTGTGTTCGCTGTTGTTCAAGGAGCAGTAGCGTTAACAAGCTGGGGTGCCCATCTGATTATGGGGCAGGAATTTGCCAAGATCACTTTTCCGGGATTCTTTGGGTTTATCAATCTTCTTTTCCCGGGCTTGAATATGGGCTTTGGTATAGGTGGCTATTACGTAATTCCCGGCTTTATAATTGGCGTGTTCCTTATCCTCATCGCTTCAATTCTTTATTCATATTTCTTCAACTACATGACTGCTGCCGAAACATTCATTTATCTTTCCTCACAGGATAAATTTTATCCAAAAAGAAAAGATGATGATGTAGATGACACTGATGAAGAAGACGAAGAAGATAAGGATGAAGACGTTGTTGTGGAAGAAGAAGTTGATGTTGAGATCGATGTAGAAGATAAGGAGAAAGAGTAAAACTCATGGTACATTATACGGAATTAGGTTTTGTTAATACTCGAGATATGTTTAAAAAGGCGGTGGATGGCAATTATGCTATCCCCGCCTACAATTTTAACAACATGGAACAGCTCCAGGCAATCATTACTGCGTGTGTGAACACTGCTTCTCCGGTCATATTACAGATATCAAAAGGCGCCAGAAACTATGCCAATGAGACGCTGTTACGTTACATGGGACAGGGTGCGATAGAGATGATGAAACAAATGGGCAAAGCGGTCCCTGTAGCTATGCATCTTGACCATGGAGACAGCTATGAACTCTGTGTGAGTTGTATTGAATATGGCTTCTCGTCAGTCATGATAGATGGATCTTCACTTCCATATGAAGAGAATATTGCACTCACCAAAAAAGTCGTGGAATATGCTCATAAGCATGATGTCTCTGTGGAAGGTGAATTGGGCGTTCTTGCAGGTATTGAAGATGATGTGTCTGCAGAAGTTTCTCACTACACAGATCCGGATGACGTAGAAGATTTCGTGAACAGAACGGGGGTTGACTCCCTTGCAATTTCGATTGGCACTTCTCACGGCGCGTATAAGTTCAAAGTTGGACCCAGCGAAGAAATTCCACCGTTGCGTTTTGATATTCTGGAAGAGATTGAACGCAGAATTCCCGGATTTCCTATCGTCCTTCACGGATCTTCATCAGTTATGCCCAAATATATTAAGATTATAAATGAATACGGCGGCGATATGCAGGGCGCATCTGGAGTTCCCGAAGACCAGCTGAGAAAAGCGACAAAGTCCGCAGTGTGCAAAATCAATATTGATTCTGACGGAAGACTTGCCATGACAGCGATCATACGTGAATTCCTTGCAAAAAATCCCGCAGCCTTTGATCCAAGAAAATATCTCGGACCCGCACGAACTGAGCTCATCGCAATGTATGAGCACAAAAATAAAAGTGTGCTTGGATCCGCAGGCAAGGCATAATATTATAAAAATCTTGACACCCAGCGTTTAATTTTAGAGAAAAAAGTCAATAGTGTTTTTATATATAAAATGTCGTACATAGCAAAGCTTCGGCTTATAATTATGTTAACGTCTTAGGTAGGTAACAAAAAAAATAACAAATTCTAGAAGGAGTACTATGAAAAAAATAATTGCTTTAGTTGTATGTTTAATGATTACCACAAGTGTGTTTGCATTCGATCCAGGTGAAAAACTTATATGGGGTGAAGTAGGATTTAGTTCCTATACACCCATGAAGGATTATGATGCTACAACGACATTGAGTCTCGATGCAATGGTTAGCTATTTCCTTATGAAGGATATTTCACTTGACGTAGGTCTCTTTTGGGAAAGTGTAAAGAGTCCCTATTATTACTACAAAAGTGATGAGACTTCCACTGTTAGTGATCTTTTGATTGGTGTTGGTGGTTCTTTCTATATAACAAATTTCTATGTTAACGCTGCATTCTTATATGAATTATACAGCTCAAAATATAGCAGCAAAGATGATGATACGTATAACCAAAATGCAACATACTTATTGTTTGGTGGTGGCTATCTGGTCCCCCTTGTTGAAGGTGTATTTATAGATATTGGTGCTGATTATATGATGGGGCTTGGAAAATTCTCTGGTGATAGCGAAGCAGATAATGAACGTTCGAGCTTTGGGGTTGGAGCTGGTTTTGTAGTTCATCTTCCGTAAATTTAAGAAATAAAATATTAAGGGACGATTCTTCGGGATCGTCCCTTTTAGATATGAAAAATCCACGAATAAAGAGGAGATACAAACAATGAAAAAAATTGTTATATTATTAGTATTACTTTCTGTATGTGCTCTTGCCTTCGCAACAGAAGGACGAGTAAGAGGCATGGGAGTTAATCCCATATTTTACGATGATGACTGTCTTTTCATATTATTCCCACAGTACATTTCTCATTATATGAACAATGCCTACATTGATGCATATTCTTATACCTATTATGATAAAACAACTGAATTTCAATATTCAGGTGGTTTGAATTTCAAACTTCTCGGCAATGACTTTGGTATCTATATCAATAGGGATTTCCCGATCAAGTTTGATTATAATTATGCAAAACTGGATAAAGCAATGAATCTTTATCTTGCGATTGGTGGACTTGGTCTTGGTTTGGATATTGCGATGGATACTTATCAAAATGATAATTATTATACGAAATCAACTCTGAAAGAAAACACACTCGGTCTTGGCGGTAAACTCGGACTCGAGGTCAGTGGTTTTGATGTTGCAGGACAGGTTTACTTTGCAACCGGAAAATCAGAAATTGAAGAAGTTCAAGAATGTACTGATAATGCCATGTTCGTCTATGGCGCAGCACGAATGAAAATGTTTGAAACCAATAAATCCTGCATCTATCCTAAAGCTGAACTTGAAATAGGAACAGCAAAAGAAGTAGAAAAGGATCTCACAAAAACAGACAATGAAGATGAATACAAATTCAATTATATGACCATTGATCCAGGTATCGGTTTGAACCACTGGCTTACAGATGAAGTTCTTGTTATCGCTGCTGCAAGTTGTGGATTTTATACTGGGAAATACACTTCATCCTACGGATATTCTGATACAACATATTCTTATGACAGCAATTATACAATGATCACTTTACCACTACTGGAGCTTGGTCTTGAAGCCCGTCTTGCAAAATGGCTTACTGTTCGTGCCGGGGTAAACCAGGAATATTACTATTATTCATCAAAGGGTGACGAATGCTGCAAAGATGATGTTAAAGTATCATATTATGACTCAAACTTCGATTATGCCTTCGGTATTGGTCTTAACTTCGGCCAATGGACGATTGACTGGGAAATCTGTGACGATCTCTTTAGGAAGGGACCATACATAGTTACAGGAAACGAAAGTGATTTTGCAAGTTCATTCACTGTAAAATATAATTTCGGCAAATAATTACAAATTTGGATTATAAATCAAGGGACGATCCGAAAATCGTCCCTTTTTTGTTCTATACGTTTAATCTTATTACATTATCTTCTCAATAAGATCTACCACGCGGTTAGAGTAACCCCATTCGTTATCATACCACGAGATAACTTTTATGAAGTTACCGCCCATGACTTTGGTAAGCTGGGAATCAAATATGCTGGAATGAGGATTGCCGATAATATCGGTAGAAACGAGCGGTTCTTCGGAATATTCGAGTATTCCTTTGAGCTCACCCATTGCGGCGTATTTCATTGCTTTGTTGATCTCTTCTTCAGTCGTGTCTTTTTCCACGACACAAAGGAAATCAACGATCGAGCCATCCTGCACCGGTACGCGCATTGCCATACCATCGAGTTTTCCTTTCAGTTCAGGGATAACTTTTCCTGCTGCTTTTGCCGCGCCGGTCGTTGTGGGAATAATATTTGATGCAGCAGTACGAGCTCTGCGAAGGTCTTTGTGAGGTGAATCGAGTATTTTCTGATCATTTGTATAGGCATGGACAGTAGTCATAAGCCCATATTTGATCTTGAAATTATCGTTGAGTACTTTCACGACTGGTGCAAGGCAGTTTGTGGTGCATGATGCATTTGAGACTATTTTGTCTTCGGGTTTCAGCATATAATCATTCACGCCGAGTACGATTGTTGCATCGATCTCATCCTTTGCAGGAACAGTAAGCAATACTTTTTTCGCACCGGCTTCAAGATGTTTGGATATCTGTTCTCTTGTGCGGAAAATGCCAGTTGCTTCAACTACGACATCCACGCCGAGTTCCTTCCATGGAAGTTCTGCAGGATCTTTTATCGCATAGACCTTGATCACCTTTCCGTCCACGATCAGAGACCCATCCTCTTCTTCAACAGTTCCCGGAAATTTGCCGTGAGTAGAATCATACTTGAGGAGCTGTGCAAGTGTTTTTGCGTCTGTGATATCGTTTACTGCAACGACCTTGATATTCTTTCGCTGCATCATGATGCGGAACACGAGCCGTCCAATTCTTCCAAATCCGTTAATTCCAACTCTTATCATAGATTTCTCCTTTCAAAATCACCTTAATGTATTATTTTTGCTTTTTGTTTTAATTCTTCAGGAATTACTATATCTAATTTTTTTGCTGTTTTTTCGTTGATCGTAAGTGTTCCTTTTTTAGGCATTCTGACAGGAAGGTCTGCGGGATTTGTACCGCTCAGGATTTCTTTTGCCATGAGCGCTGCTTCCTTTCCCTGTTCATACCCGGATTGTGTTTCACCACAAAGTACGCCACCCTTCACGGAAAATTCCTCGAAGCTGAAAGTGGGAAGAGTGTTATTTTCCAGCGTCCATTTAAGCACGTGTTCGGACGGGACACTCTCTTCAGAATTCGGTTCTTCCAGCGTAAAATATAGATAGATACCCAGTGCATCAACTTCCGTTTGAATTTTTCTTACATACTTTTTCCAGTCATCATAATTACTCGTTTTGTATACTTCATATAATTTTACTGAGAAATTTTCTTGTGTAAACCTGCTCGCAGTTGCCTGTGAAGTGACACTGTTGTCAGAAATAATGGCGATCGATTCTACAGATGGGGCGAGTTTTTTCAGCAGATCAATTGTGCCGGAGATAAGATTGCGTTCGATCACACCCGTAATGTTTTTTGCAGGCATACCATACACTTTTGGATCTTCATTGATTCCTGCAAAGATAAAAGGAAGTTTTTTATTGATGAACTGGGTCGCAACAAGCTTGCATGCATTATCATCACACACAATGACAAGATCGGGTTTGAAGGAAACGATTTTTTCAAGCACCTCATTCGTGACGTTCTTTTCCCATGTTTTACTCGTTTTCCTTTTCGTATCCATATAAAAAGATTCAATAACAATATTTTGGTTCTTAAAAACGTCATCAATGCCCATTTTTTCCTGCTGGCACCATTCATATTCCGGATGATAGCTGTAGATAACCAATAACTTTTCAGAAGATTTGGAGCAGCCCATAACGGCAAGTAGAACTACGAACAATACTATGATGCTTTTTTTCATGACCATTCTCCTTGAATGATAACTTTTATCAATTTGTTATTTTTGATTGTCAAGAGAATAGCAATATGATCACAAAATCAGGTTGAGGAGACCCCCGACAATAATTGTTGAAAGCATCATAATCCCTGCAGATTTCAGCATATCTTTAATGCCGAGTTCTTTGAGCAAAACCGCAAAGGTGGCTATGCAGGGAAAATACATGGTGAGCACAACCGAAGAAACGATCATTTGAGATTTTGAGAGTCCGAGCGGGATGAGCATTCCTACTGCGACATCCTTCCTGAGAAACCCAATTATTAGCGCTCCAACTGCCCCTTTTGGCAAACCGAATATTCCTTTCACAAGAGGAGCTGCAAGGTTCCCGATAAATTGAATGATGCCTGAAAAATAGAGAATATTCACAACAAGCACACCAACTATGACAAATGGAACCGCCTCTTTGATGAACCACAAAACCCTCATCCATACCTTCTTAAACAAACCGGGGATATAAGGAAATCTGTACGGAGGTATTTCTACGAAAATCTCGGGGCTTTCCCCTTTCATAAATGTGTTGAGAATAAGCCCGAGTATGATCCAGACAATAAAGAGAGTTCCAAACACAATTAAAATTGCACCTACACCATAAGAACCGACAAGTCCGAATATCATTGCGATCTGAGCCATGCAGGGAATCGCAATTGCCATCAGGGTTGCTGCAATAAAGCGTTCACGTCGTGTTTCCAGAACTCGTGTGGCTAAAGCACCGGGCACATTACAGCCAACACCAAGGAGCATCGGGATGATCGCAAGCCCGTGAATGCCGAGTTTATGCATGAACTTGTCAATAAGTATTCCTAATCGAGGTAAGTAGCCTGAATCCTCAACAAAACTCAACACAAAATAGAATGAAATTATGTAGGGAAGCACCATGCCGAGTGGTACGAACAAGCCGGTCGAGAGCAGCCCAAGAGATTCAACATAAGCAATAGTACCATTCACAAGTTTACCGAGTAAAATGTCATGAAAGAATCCCGATCCGCCAAGAAGCGTTGAGAGCTTCATGAGTATCGGAGTCCAAAGTTTATTAAAAAGTGGTTCCATTATGTATCTGATTATTGATTCTCCAATAAAACGAATAATCGTGAAAGATATTGCGAGAATAATAACTGCAATCGGCAAACCTGCAATCGGGTGGATAGAGGCATCACCAATACGTTCCCATAAAGTATGATGACGATGCGAAAGCTGTTGGGTTTTATCAATAATATGCCCGATTTCATTCCAGATGTTTTCATCTTTATACTTCAATGAACTCGATTTTGCCTGCTCCAATGAGTCCACGAGATGTTTGATGCCTTCACCGGTAATTCCGCAGGTAGTAAAGATTGGAACGTCAAGCTCCTGCTGAAGTTTTTCTACATTTATAGAAACACCTGTGTGTTTGCACTCATCCCAGAAATTGAGGACTACGACCATTGGGATTTTTCTTTGTATAAGTTGAAGTGTAAGGTGGAGATTTCTTTCAAGATTTGTGGCATCTATGACGTTTACTATTATTGCCTGCTTGTCGTCTTTTATATCGTCGAGCATCTGCACTGCGACTTCTTCGGCACGGGAAGTGGGATCTAATGTATAAGTGCCGGGCACATCGATGACCTCGATGCGTTTGCCTTCATGGCGAAGTACTCCTTTTGTGAAACCAACTGTGGTACCGGGATAATTTGACGCAATGACATTCACGCCGGTCAGACGGGAAAATATAACACTTTTGCCTACATTTGGATTTCCGATCAATAGAATTTTATTCATTACTAATTCTTTCTACAAAAATTCTTCGAGCCATACCATGCCCGAGTGCAACTTGTGAGTTTCCGACCTGAATGGTAACCGGACCATGAAAGAGCTGAGAGGAGATTTTTTTTATAACTGCATGGGGGCGCAAGCCAAGAGAGCTCATACGTCTTTCAAATAATCTTCCTCCGTGGTGTGAGACAATGACGGCACTTTCACCTTTTTTAAGTTCTATAAGTGGAATTCTGTTCATTACTAACCTCTACTTTTCATTTTCCCGGCATTCTTTGCAGATGCCGCATATCCTGAGTGTATGACCGGTCATTAAAAATTCATTTTGCTTTGCAATTTGCTTCTGGAGTGCTTCGATTTTATCAGAATGGAATTCAATAATTTTGCCGCATTTACTACAAATAAGATGATCATGATGTGCTTCGTCTTTCATGCGTTCGTAAATATACGCGCCGCTTTGCAATTGTGTATTTGTAACCAATCCGCTTTTCACAAGCAGGTCAAGAGTGCGGTACACTGTTGCCCGTGAGATCGTATAGCCGTTCTGCTTGAGATCGAGATAGAGTTCGTCTGCACTGAAATGATCTGAACGCGAAAGGACATATTGTGTTATTTGTTCCCGCTCTGCTGACCAGAGTGAATTCTTATTCTTTAAGAAGTTTTTAAACTGATTAATTTTTTTATTCATTTTTTTCATTCTCTAAGATTGAGACACAGTCTCAATTAGAATATATGAATGTCAAGGAAAATGCAAAATAAAAACCCGAAGCAAAACTCCGGGTTTGATAAATTGTTGTACGTAATTAATTAAATCGAAAAGCCCACACCAGCGCGAAGCGTTTGATATTTTCCAACTGAGTAATCGAGCATCACGTCGAGGAGTAATATTTTTAATCGTGCACCTGCTGTAAATCGGAAACCGTTATCTCCATTGATGTCAAAATCGATAGGAATTTCTGTACCCGACCAGGGCTCAGTGTACGTATATTTTGCTTTGAGTTGTGTACTTTCATATCCAATACCTCCATAAAAAGTGAGAGGAAGAACAATCAGCCCTCTGCTTGCATGAATATTTACAAAAGCGCTGTTCACGGTTACTACATCGCCCAGTTTCAACTGTTGATAGGAACCCTGAATAGAAATCGGTAGGATCGCTGAGAGCACAGGAATAAGTTTACTGACCTGGTATTTTAAACCACCGCCGACAAAGGAGATTTTACCCATATCTTTTATTTCATAAGGAGGAATATAACGGACTTCTAGTTCGAATCCGGCAGGAAGACCAAGATGGGCTTGAGGTACAATAAGTGGTATAGCTTTTAAATCTAAGCCCTTCGGCATGTAGAGATCGGGTACGACCTGTGGATCTTTTGTAGTAAATAAAGCGCCGTTATTTCCCCAGACGGTTGCCGATACTTCATAATCACCATTATACAGATCTGTATTCGGATTGTGAGCCAGGAATGTTTTCTCGCCATCCGGTACAACTGCAAGCATTGCATTAAAGGTAAGTCCAAAACTCATAGGGCTTGTCTTTGCAGTGCTGAACCAACCGGAATTTAGGTCACTCCCAAAAGCATTCACAAAGGGCTTCATGTATTTTTCACCATTCTCAGTTCCAAGTTGCTTCAAATCATTAATAATATCTCCGTGAACGAGAGAAACCGAACAGAACACGATAAAAAGAAAAATTGATACGATCTTTTTCATGTGTGCCTCCATAAATTTTAAATTGAACTTTTTATTAAGGTGTAAATTGTCAAGTAATACAAAATATTCTATTCTGTAATCAGTTTACAAAACCGCCGTTTCCCAACCTTGATGACCATGCCATTATCAGGCACCAGTTCGAAATCCATATCAGAAATTTTATCTCCATTTATAGAAACCGCACCCTGTTTGATCATTCTTCTGCCTTCACCATTGGACTGCACTAGACCTGCATCGTTGAGAAGTTGAACTAGCCATATCTTTTCGGATTTCAATTGATATTCAGGCATTTCATCAGGAATTTCTTTTTGTCCAAAGACCGTATTGAAATGATTCTCAGCTTTCTCGGCAGCAGCTTTATCATGATAAAGCTCCACGACCTGCCTTGCGAGTTTTTGTTTTATGAGCTTCGGATTTACTCCATTTTCAAGCTCTTTTTTCATAGCTGCAATCTCTTCGGGTGTCGAAAAGGCGGCGTAGAGGAAATAATTCTCGATCAGCTCATCAGGAATGGACATGATCTTGCCATATTTATCTTCGGGAGAATCAAATATTGCGATGTAATTACCAAGACTTTTGCTCATTTTTTCTACACCGTCAGTTCCGATAAGAATGGGCATCAGCACGGCAACCTGTTCCGGCATATCGAAATATCTCTGCATGTCACGCCCGGCAAGAATATTGAACTTCTGCTCGGTTGCACCAAGCTCTACATCAGCTTTAATTGCGACGGAATCATACGCCTGCAAGATCGGGTACATAAGCTCGTGCAAGCCAAAAGGGAGATTTTCTTCATAGCGCCTGCGGAACGTGTCGTGCGCCATGATCTGTGCCATAGTGAATTTCCCGAGTAAGGAAATAAATTCAGAAAGCTGCATCGGACCGAACCATTCACTCTGATACCGTACTTCAGTTTTGTCTTTATCCAACACATGATAGAGCTGCTCCATGTATTGTTCTGCATTGCGTTTTACGTCTTCAGCCGAAAGATGGGGACGCGACTCGTTTTTACCGGTCGGGTCACCGATTTGTGCAGTATAATCTCCGATCACTATCACGCCTATGTGCCCGAGATCCTGAAATCTGCGCATAATGCGAACCGGCACCATGTGCCCGATATGCACATCAGCAGCAGTGGGATCAATACCGTATTTTATCCTGAGAGGAATATTTTTTTTCTGAGAATATTCGAGTTTTTTCATGAGTTCATCTTCGGGAATGATCTCTTCGACTCCCTGTTTAATGATCTCCATTTGCTTTTGTATATCCAAAATTTCTCCCGATCATATAATCTTATTCATAGGTTTATTCTTGACAACAGATATGCTCGATTTAAGAGCTGAATCATAAATAATTGGTGCTGAAGAGGGGACTCGAACCCCTACATCCATAATGGACACTAGGTCCTGAACCTAGCGCGTCTACCACTTCCGCCACTTCAGCACGAGTGAGAAAATTCAGATACATGCTTCGGAGCGTCAAGAAAATTGCATTATGAGATAATGCGGTGATAATCAATAAGGAAATATTTTGTATGAACAAAAAAGTGATAGAGATACTTCTCGTTGAATCCGGTGCTTTTCTGGAAGGTCATTTCACGCTGACCTCCGGCAAGCACAGCCAATATTATGTTGAAAAGATCAAAATCATTCAACGACCTGAAGATGTGGAAATAATCGGAAAAGCATTTGCTGCGAAATGTGCACATCTTGATTTTGATGTCGTCGTAAGCCCGGCCCTTGGAGCGATCGTCCTCGGTTATGAAGTTGCAAAACAGATCGGCAAAAGGTTCGTGTTCACTCAAAGAAAAGATGGCAAGATGGCAATCCGCAGCGGTTTCGATCTGCAACCAAACGAAAAAGTGCTTATTATCGAAGATGTGACCACAACAGGCGGGAGCGTTTTTGAGGTGATCGAATGTATCAAAGAAAGAAATGCAGATATCGTTGGCGTAGGGCTTGTAGTTGACAGGAGCGGAGGTTCGATAGATTTTGGCGTGCCGATTTTTCCGTTATTGACTTTGAAGATCGAGGCGTACGATCCGGATAAATGTCCCTTATGTAGAAGGAATATTCCTATTACAAAACCGGGATCGAGTGGTAAATAAAAGAATATTTAAGGAGTTTATAAAACATGAAAATTGTTGAATGTGTTCCGAATTTTAGTGAAGGACGAGATCTCGCAATTATCAAGCAGATCACTGACAAGATAGAAGAAGTCGATGGCGTGGTGCTGCTTGATGTCGATCCTGGTAAAGATACGAACAGAACTGTGGTTACTATGGTGGGTACTCCTGACGCTGTCGAGGAAGCAGCTTTCAGAGCGATAAAAAAAGCATCCGAAATAATCGACTTGCGGCAGCATTCCGGCGCACATCCACGAATGGGAGCGACGGACGTATGCCCCTTTGTGCCAGTAGCAGGTGTGACAACAGAAGACTGCGTAGAGATTTCTAAAAAACTCGGTAAACGTGTAGGCGAAGAGCTGGAAATACCAGTATTTCTATATGAACATTCTGCATCAACTCCCGAAAGACAAAACCTTGCAAACATTCGCAAAGGTGAGTTCGAAGGACTGCCAAAGAAGTTGGAAGACCCGCATTGGAAACCGGATTTTGGTCCCGCAAAATGTCATGAAAAAGCAGGCGGTCTTGTGACAGGTGCACGTGAATTTCTTATTGCCTACAACATAGATTTGAATACAAGAGATACACAAAAAGCAAAGGAGATCGCCCTTGCAATTCGTGAAAAAGGTCGCAGAATGCGCGATGAGAACTACCAACCTGTTAAAGATGACGAAGGCAATCTCGTTATAATACCCGGAATTTTTGACTATGTCAAAGCAATCGGATGGTATATTCCTGAATATGGACAGGCGCAGATATCGATTAATCTTACCAATTACAAAATCGCTTCCCCGCATCTTGTTTTTGATAAAGTGCGGGAGATCGCAATGGAAAATGGGCTGGTCGTTACAGGCAGCGAACTCGTCGGATTAATCCCCCTAGAGGCGATGCTGAATGCAGGAAGATATTTTCTGGAGAAACAGGGCTCATCCTATGCAGTGTCCGATAAAGAGTTAGTCCATACTGCGATAGTGTCACTCGGCTTGAACGACATCTCAAAGTTTGATCCTCATGAGAAAATTATCGAGTACAAAATTGCAAAACAGGATTTGCTGGTCAATCTCACAGTAATAGACTTTGTTGATGAGCTTGCTTCGGATTCACCTGCCCCGGGCGGTGGTAGCGTTGCCGCTTTATGTGGAAGTCTAGCAGCTGGTTTGACTGCCATGGTGGGCAATCTGACAACCGGTAAATACAAGTTCAAGAATTCGGAAGAGAGAATTGCGTACAAAGAGAACGAAGCCCGGATGCTCACTATGGCATGGGAAGCCCAGCAGATGAAAAAGCATCTCATGGATGCGATCGATAAAGACACCGAAGCATTTAACAGCTACATGGCAGCAATGAAACTCCCAAAGAAAACTGAAGAAGAGAAAAAAATACGCACTGCGGCTATTCAGGTAGCGATAAAAAATGCCACTCAGGTTCCACTTCATACAATGAAGCTGTGTTGGGAAGTCATTGTGCTTGCAGATGCTGCTGCGAAATATGGCAATCAAAACGCGCTTTCTGATGCAGGAGTTTCTGCGATGACTGCCCTCACGGGTGGAAAAAGCGCATACCTAAATGTGTTGATTAATCTACCGGGCATCAAAGATGAAGGGTTCAAAAAGAAGATCAGGGAACAAGCAGATAAGATATTGAATCAGTCAATTGAACTCGCAACCAAAATTGAAAAAAGTGTTTTAGAAAAACTATAAACTCTCACATGGAAATTTGGATGCACATGAATGGATAATTTGTGTGCATCTTTTTTGTGAAGTTGTCATATGAATTTATTGAATAGAAAGAGGTGTAATGAATAAGAATATTGCAGTGTTAGGAGCAGGTCTTGTGGGTCATGCTATTGTGGAAGACCTGGCACGAGATAATGAATTTCAGATAACAATTTTTGATAATGATCCTGCGAAACTCAAAAAGTTTGAGAATGCAGAGAATGTAAAAACTCGGCAAGTAGATCTTTTAAAAGAAGAGGTTTTTACGAGTTTATTGGAAGGAATCGATCTCGCAATTTCTGCAGTGCCCGGGTTTATGGGATTTGAAACACTTCTAAAGATAATCAAAACTGGAACAGATGTTGTCGATATTGCCTTTTTCCCCGAAGAACCATTCCAGCTCGATCAGTTTGCACAAGAGCATGGTGTGACCGCAGTGATAGACTGTGGAGTTGCGCCGGGACTCTGCAATATTATACTGGGTTATCAAAATGCGCAAATGGATAATATTTCACGCTATGAGTGCTATGTGGGTGGACTGCCTAAAGTGCGCACAATGCCTTTTCAGTACAAGGCAGGATTTTCCCCAATTGATGTGCTGGAAGAATACATCAGACCTGCACGCTTTATCGAATTCGGCAAAGTGGTTGTAAAGCCCGCACTTTCCGATATCGAGCACATTGATGTGCCCGGCGTGGGAACGCTTGAAGCATTCAATACGGATGGACTCCGCTCGTTGCTGAAAACTATTAATGTTCCCTTTATGAAAGAGAAAACCCTTCGATATCCGGGACATGCAGGGATCATGCAGATGCTGCGGGATAATGATTTTCTCAGTTATAAAGAAATAGAAGTCAATGGCAAGAAGATAAAGCCGATTGACCTCACCTCCACACTCCTCTTCAAAAACTGGCAATTCGATGAAGGCGAGGAAGATATGACATTTATGCGTGTCATTATAGATGGGAAAAAGGGTACATCACATTCTACATTCACCTATGACCTGCTTGATTCTTATGATAAAAATACTGGCACGACTTCCATGGCGAGAACCACGGGCTACACATGTACTGCTGTTGCAAGACTTCTCCTTTCAGGAGCTTTTACCAGAAAGGGTATCTGTCCTCCGGAATATATCGGGCAAAACGAAGCATGCTATCGATCTGTGCTCGATCAACTTTCGAAAAGGAATATTGTACTGGAAGAAAAAATTACAAAAGATAAAAATAACGCATGATATGAAAAAGATATCTCGATTTATCATATGCTATTGTTTGCTCATAGGATGCTCACAGAATCAAAAGCAAGAAATGCATAAGGAAGAGGTTATGTCTGAAAAGCAGATTGTTGAGCACCCTCTTTCAATTGACTATCTCAGATCAAAACAATTTCCGGAAGGTCGGACTGAAGTCATCGAAACGGTTTTTATAAATGAATCCTATTCAAAATATATCATCTCTTACAATTCTGATGGCAATATCCTCTATGCCGCACTCGCAGTTCCCGCTAGAAGCGATTCAGCACAGACGTTTCCTGCAATCATTTTTAATCATGGCTATATTCCTCCGGATAAATATGATAACACAAAAAAATATGTCAGGTATATTGATTTTCTGGCGCGAAACGGATTCGTAGTTTGTATGCCGGATTATCGGGGACACGGCAAATCAGGAGGAATCCCGACACCACCATATTTTACGAATGATTATCTTACGGATGTAATGAATGCCTTGAGTTCTGTTGCAAAGCTTGAATACGTTGATACGACAAATATTTTCATGTGGGGGCACTCTATGGGAGGGACATTAACCCAGCAGGCAATGGTCGTTGATACGCGCATAAAAGCCGGTGTCATCTGGGGTGGTGTGGTCGGCACGTATGAAGATATATTCTATACCTTTGAGGAAAAAGTCCCGTGGACGCGAAAAGGCGGATATATCATGCAAAAGATGAAAGAGTTGGAGGATAAGTACGGAGAATTCTCATTAGAGAATGAATTCTGGAAAGCGATTTCTCCTATTGCTCATATTGATAAGATAAGCGGACCGGTTCAGCTCCATCATGCGAGATATGATCCCTCTGTGCCTGTTGAACTTTCCATTGCTTTTGCTCAACATATGGAAAATGCCGGACAATCAGTTGAACTCTTTATTTATAATTCATCGGATCATAATATCGGAAATCCGCATTTCGAAGAAGCAATGCAGCGCACAGTGGATTTTTATAAAAAATATGTAGAATAAACAAATCTCAGGAGAGATAAAATGAAAGATAAGATAAACTTAGGATTACGGTTTTTTCTGATCATACTCATCGTCGTTGTTGGATCAATTATTTCTGTGCGATTGTGGTCTGGAAAGTCTGAGAAGATAGATAAACCGGCTGAAATCGTTATCAATGAGAATATGACTATTTCTGAAATCGGGAAAGTGAACAAGCTTGAAAATATCGTCCTCAAAAATGCATTCGATCTCCGATCAAAAGAAGAGATGCAAAAAAAACTCTCGGACTTTGATCTCTCTGTTGAGCAGGCAGTATCAAAAATACAAAAATCCATGGCTTTACAGTCTGAAGATGCATCAAAGAACTGGGTAAAGATCGTGGTAAAATTCGGACTCTGGTTTGCGTTCCTGATATTTATGTTTGTCATGATGAAAAAGAAAAAAGTGAGTACCGCAAACAGGAGCTGGTTCTACTTTATTGCAGTTATGATTTTTGGTGTGATCCTCAGTGCCGACCCTTCACCTATGGGAACGATTAAAGATAACTTTGCTCTATTTGGCGCGTATCATGTTCTCTTCCCGCCGAGATTAGTTGCACTTGCACTTATGCTGCTCATGGTCATTCTTGCAAACAAATTCATATGCTCATGGGGCTGTCAGCTTGGAACATTGCAGGATCTCATTTTCAGGATCAATAAAGATAAAAAGGGGAAACCGGTTATCGCGAAGATCAAAATACCATTTGTGATCACGAACACGATTCGGATTATTTTCTTTCTTGTCTTTGCGATTATAGCATTAGTGTGGGCATTTGATATTATTGAGCCGGTCGATCTTTTTAAGATATTCAAGCCGTCTGCACTTGGAATTATCGGCATTATTTTTGCAGCGATCGTGTTTAGTTTGTCGTTGGTCGTCTATCGTCCCTGGTGCCATTTCTTCTGTCCTTTTGGATTGATTGGCTGGATTGCCGAGAAGATAAGCATTACAAAAATAAAGGTTGATTATGATAAATGTATTGCGTGCGGAACCTGTATAAAGAGTTGTCCTTCAAACGTGATGGAAGCCATTATCAAAATGAAAAAGACGATCCCCGATTGCTTTTCCTGTGCATCCTGTATTGAGAGTTGTCCTGTCGATGCGATAAGCTTCGGGGGAGGAAAGCGGGATAAACCGACGAAGGAAATATTGGAGAAGTTAAAGTGAAGAAGCGCGAAAGCGAATAAGCGGAAAAGCGATCCACCTGCTCCGCCCACTGACGGATAACCTTCGCAACGGTTGTACTTCTAAAATCTTAAATCTGTGTTCTGCATTCATCATTCAAAAACTTCATCACGGAATGGTCCATGGCGACTCTATTATAATTTGTGTTCATTCGTGTTAATCGGTGGTTAATAACAAAAAAAGCACGAAATCTTACGACTCCGTGCTTTATCTATTTGGGGGTTATTGGATTACATTATACCAAGGAATTGCTGGATTGCAGGGGAGAACGCCACGATCATACCGGCGAACACAATACTTACCATGCTCATCAGTTTAATTAGAATATTAATTGAAGGACCGGCAGTATCTTTGAACGGATCACCAACTGTGTCGCCAACCACACATGCTTTGTGCACTTCAGATCCCTTGCCGCCATAATGCCCGATCTCAACATATTTCTTTGCATTATCCCATGCACCGCCTGAGTTATTCATCATGATTGCGAGCGTGAAACCGGTGGTGAGTCCACCAGCCAATAAGCCCATCACACCCGAAACACCAAGAATGAGACCCACAACAATAGGGGTGAGAATGCCGAGAAGTGCGGGAGCGACCATTTCTTTCTGCGCTCCTTTAGTGGAAATAAGCACACATTTTGCATACTCGGGTTCGGTTGTTCCTTCCATAATGCCGGGAAGTTCCTTAAATTGTCTGCGGACTTCGGCAACCATATCGCCAGCAGCTCTTCCAACTGCCTTGAGTGTGAACGCTGCAAAAACAAAGGTGACCATTGCACCAAGGAAAAGACCAATGAGCATTTTGGGATTCATAAGAGTAATATTATAATGTTCAACAAAGTTGGCAATAGTTGCAGTGCTCAAATCGACACCTGCGATCATAGTTTCACCTGCGAATTTAAGTCCTGTACGCACTTCTTCAAGATAGGAAGCAAGAAGCGCCATTGCGGTGAGCGCTGCAGAGCCGATTGCAAATCCTTTTCCTGTCGCAGCAGTGGTATTTCCCACGGAGTCAAGAGCATCGGTTTTTTCCCGAACTTCTTTTGGTAGCTTGGACATTTCTGCGTTACCGCCAGCATTGTCTGCAATAGGACCAAACGCGTCCATAGCAAGAGTGACACCAAGCGTGGAAAGCATTCCTACGGCACCAAAACCGATTCCGTATAATCCCATTTCGGGGATACTAAAACCCTTACTCGCTGCGAAAGCTGCCAGAATTGCGATGGCAATAATGACGACAGGAGCGCCGGTAGATCTCATCCCTACTGCTAGTCCGTCTATAATAACCGTTGCCGGACCGAACTCTGCCTGTTCAGCGATTCCTTTTGTTGGTTTATAACTATAAGAAGTAGATCGTTCCGTGAATATACCTATCAGAATACCTGCAAGCAACCCTATTACCATAGCAAAGAATACTCCAAGAGAATATTCAGGAGGAAGCATCCATTTAGTGACAAAAAATGCTACAATTGCAATGAGGATCGAGCTGCCGTACACGCCTTTATTTAAGGCAAACATGAGATCTTTTGTCGTGGCGTCCTCTTTGGTGGAAACCAGATAAATTCCAAGTATTGAGAGGAAAGCACCAATACCTGCGAGAACCATGGGAGCCGTTACAAAACGAATTGCAAGGTCCTGCAATGCGGGAAATTTTATTGAGATTTGTGTGAATGCAGCCATACCGAGTGCTGCAGTTGCCAGGATCGAACCGGCATAGGATTCATAAAGATCAGCGCCCATACCTGCCACATCACCGACATTATCACCGACGTTATCTGCAATTGTTGCTGGATTGCGGGGATCATCTTCGGGAATTCCCGCTTCGACCTTGCCCACAAGGTCAGCACCGACATCAGCAGCTTTGGTATAAATACCTCCGCCGAGTCGTGCAAAAAGTGCCTGTGTGGAAGCACCCATACCAAAACTCAGCATCACAACTGTGATCGTATGAAGATCCATCTTAAAAGTATTGAGTACAAAGAACCAAGCGGAGATGTCAACCAGGGCAAGTCCCACGACCACAAGTCCCATCACACCGCCTGCGCGGAAGGCAATGGTGAGTCCTTTATTCAGACTTTGACGAGCGCCTTGAGCAGTTCTATTGGATGCAAGCGTTGCTGTGTTCATGCCGATCCAGCCTGCGAGACCGCTAAAGAATCCACCGGTCAAAAATGCCCATGGAATAAGTGGATGAAGTACTTTCAGCACCCATGCCATAATGTTAAAAACGATGAATGCAATGATAAAGAATATTCCTACTCCTCTATATTGCTGCTTAAGATATGCAAATGCTCCTTCGCGCACATATTTTGCGATTTTCTGCATCTGCTCATTACCCGGGTCTTCTTTTTTTACACTCTTATAAAGAATGAATGAAAAGATAAGGGCAACTATCGCACCAGCTGGAGCAACAATCCATAACAAAGGGATATTCATAGAGAATCCTCCTGAAATTAATGTTGATTTGTGGTCAGATTTTTAAGCCCATTTCCGTTTGTCAAGGATAGGAAAAAGAGAGATTGAAATAAAAAAAGAATGTAAACAACATCCTGGTTAATCATTTACTAGGTAACACCCAAAAGACATAAATGATTTAGTTATAATTTCGCGCGATACTCCATTAATTTCCCATGCTAAAATGGTTGAAATTTAAATTTTCCAATCTTTCTTATAAAAACTTGACACGTTAACAATAGCCAAATGTTTTACCGACCAAATAACTTACTTCAAAAATAATTTATTATATGATTAGACCTAAAAGCTTGAATGAGAAAGGACAGAAATGGTCGTTTCAAAATCCGATCTAATTAAATTTTTCAATTCAATACAATCACAGTTTGATATTTTTGCTCCCTATAAAACAGAAAGAGAAAAAGACGATCTCGTATTCAAAAAATATGACTCGGATAAAGAATTTGTGCTTGATAAATACCGAACTGTCGATCCTGTAAGGGCTTTATTTTATATGCCTTCCGAAAGTGTGCTTCCCCCTTCTGCAAAATCCAATAAAAGAATTATTGCAGGAGTGAAAAACTGCGATCTTCTCGGGCTTGCTGTGCTGGACGATGCGCTTCTCAAAGATAATTTTGTAGAACCAAATTACAAAATCTGGCGAGATAGTTCGTACATCATAAGCTGTGACTGCACCGATGCGCTTCAGACCTGCCATTGTGTTCTGCTCGACAATAATCCCTACCCGGATCAGGATACGGAAGGCACTATGCTTTTTGATATCAATCTTTCTCCAGTAGACGATAATTTCTTAATCACGGTTGGGAGTAAGAAGGGTGAAGAGCTGCTCAATATGATAAAAAAAGAATGCTCACTCACAAAAGCTACTGATCATGATAAAGAAAGCCGCGAAGCAAATCATGCTGAGGTTCTCAAAAAAGTCAGAGATATAAATTCTGATTTTACGCCAGACAGGCATTACGATGTCATTACAGAGAACAAGGAAGCATCTGTGTGGAAAGAGTTCTGTAATGAATGTGTGCAATGCGGCGCGTGTACGAATATCTGCCCGACCTGTTACTGCCTCATTCTTAATGATGAAAGTACAAAAGAAGAATTCCGTAAGGTTCGTTCATGGGATTCCTGCCAGCTCGCTGGATATGCTGAGGTTGCAGGAGGCGGCACTCCCCGTGAACACAAATGGGAGACGTTTAGAAATCGCTATCAATGCAAATACAATTTTATGAAGTCTAATTTCGATAAATTGGGATGCACAGGATGTGGGCGCTGTATTTCCGCCTGTCCTGCAGAAATCGATTTACGAGAAGTTATTCAAAGTTTACAGGAGGTTTAGGTTGCCAGACAAAAACCCCTACGAAGTATTAAAAGCTGATGTCCTCGAAGTCATCGAAGAATCCCCAACGATCAAATCATTCTATCTCAAACCCGAGAAACCATTTGATTTTGCGACAGGACAGTTTATTGAGCTCTCATTACCGGGAATTGGTGAAGCACCATTCACTCCATCCTCATCACACTATGAGAGGGAGAAAATGTGGGTGACCATCATGAATGCTGGATTTGTGACCAATGAAATTCACAAAGTCCAAAAGGGTGATGTGATGGGCATTCGCGGTCCCTATGGAAAGGGCTATCCGCTTGATGTGTTCAAAGGAAAAGACGTGCTTCTTCTTGGTGGCGGTGTGGGGCTTGCTCCACTGCGTTGTCTCCTTCAGACAATGATCCATGATATTAATGATTACAAAAGCATAACTGTATGCTTTGGGGCTCGCACTCCGGATGACATGATCTATAAAGATCAGATTGCTGACTGGAAAAAACACGAAAAAATTCATCATTTATGCACGGTTGATAAGTGCTCTGAGAGTGATATTTGGAAAGGAAAGACCGGTGTCGTGACAATCCTTCTCGATGATATACAGGTTGATCCCAATGATGCAATTGCTGTCGTATGCGGACCTCCTATCATGATGAAGTTTGGAACTTTCTCTCTGCTTGATAAGGGCTTCAAGCCGGAAAATATTTATCTCTCAATGGAGAAAAAGATGTACTGCGGGTTCGGTCAGTGTCGCCATTGCGTGATGGGTAAATACTATGCGTGCAAAGATGGTCCCGTGTTCACCTATGAACAGATCAAAGACGAAGAAAAAATCTGGGATTAAGTTTATATATTAAAGGAAAGACAGTATCATGAAAAGATTATTTGTAGATATACCTAAGCTTCTCAAAGAAGAAAGTCTCGAATGCATTGATTGTGAATATCTGTATCACGAAGGAGCTAATCGTGGTGTATTTTCTATTGTAGAAATCGCAGAATTCGGCGCGTATTGCCGCCAGTGCAAGGAATCTTTCTGCATTGAAGCATGTCCCAAAGATGCACTTGAGCATAGCAAGACCAATATGATATTGCGTCATAATATGCGCTGCGTCGGATGTAAAAGCTGTACACTTGCATGCCCATTTGGTACGATCTTTCCAGAGGTTATTAACTATATTTCTCAGAAATGTGATTTCTGTTTAAATCAATTGGAAAATGATCCCAATTATGTTCCGCTTTGTGTAAAAACTGCACCAAATGAGACTTTGACAATGGTCGATATCGATGAAGATGATCCTGAGAATAATATTTATCTTGTCGGCAGCAGAATGGCAGTGAAGACACATCACTGGCGCAACAAAGTCGGGAAAAATAAATAGTGCAGGATGATGAGGTTCAGGAGATAATATGCTAAAATATTTGTTCTATTTGCTCGTGTTCCCGGGCTTTCTGTTTGCATCTGTATTTGGTCTAATTGTTGGATGGATAGAAAGAAAAGTAAGCGCACGAGTACAATTCCGCGTTGGTCCTCCATTTTTTCAGAATTTTTATGACGTGTTCAAGCTGTGGGGAAAAGAGATCATTCTTATAAGAAATACACCCTATTTCATATTTGTCGTTGCACCGATCATTGCTTTTGCGACAGTGATCATGACCTCGACATTAGTAGGTGTGACTTTCTTTTATGGAATTGGTATCGGCGGAGATCTGCTTTTCATTATATATCTTATGGTCATATATTCCGTCGCGATGATACTCGGAGCATCCTCGACGGGGAACGTATATTCCAGTATCGGTGCCGGTAGAGAGATGAAAATGCTTATCTCAGATGAATTGGCTTTCGTGCTGGTTATCCTTGTTCCCATTATTCATGCAGGATATAAGATCGATCTCACACAAATTTTAGCATATCAAAGTGCCAATGGCATGATCATTGGAACTGCATCAGGTATTATTGCGTTCATAGTCGGCATACTCTGCCTTCAAGCAAAGATGGGTATGATCCCCTTTGATATTGCGGAAGCAGAAACTGAAATTGTCGAAGGTCCACTCATGGAATATTCCGGACCATTGCTCGCATTCTGGAAACTGGCACATTATATGATGTATGTCTTCCTGCCGATGCTTTTGGTTATCCTTTTCTGGGGTGGCATGAGCTTTGCTTCATTCGGATCGATCATGGCTGGCATAGGAAAGTATCTGCTTATTGTCGTGATTATGATCCTTATCAGAAATACAAATCCCCGTGTGCGTATTGACTCTGCAATTAATTTTTTCTGGAAATGGGCAAGCCCCCTTGCTCTTATCGCCGTAATTCTGGCAATCATAGGAGTGTAAATTATGGCTTTTTATAATAAAATTATTAAGAAATCAATCTGGGTTTTTCATGTGAGTGCAAGCCCGTGCAACAACTGCGATATTGAAATTCTCGATCTTATCACACCCGGATATGATGTGGAACGCTTCGGTATCAAACTTGTCGGCTCAGTCCGTCATGCTGATGTTCTTCTTGTAACTGGGGTGGTTTCCTACAAAGTTGCACCACGCATCAAACAATTATATGAGCAAGCAGCCAAACCTCTATTTGTAATCGGTATCGGAACGTGTACTGCCGGAGGTGCGACCTTCAAAACAAGTTACAATGCAGCAGGAATCCCACTTGAAAAGGTCATTCCTGTCAATGCCTATGTCACAGGCTGTCCTCCGAAACCCGAAGCGATGATAGATGGCGTAGTAAAATTATTAGGAACATTAAAATGAGCGATAAAGGCACAGAATTTTTTGAAAAATTTCAGGATAAATTAACGAGAGTTATCAAAAAGCCAAGAAGAAATTATTTCAATATAAAGAACGAAGACCTCTGGGAGATCGCAGATTATCTCTTCAACACAATGGGATGCCGTCTCTCGATTTGTACTGCGACAGAAGTATATGACGGACTCGAAGTTCTTTACCATTTCTCAGACGACACAACCGGGATCTATTATAATCCCCGCGTCAAAACCAGTCTGGAAAATCCTGAAATAAATTCCATCGCACCAATGATCGCTGGTGCGAACTGGATCGAAAGAGAAATGTACGATCTTTTTGGCATTAAATTTAAAGGACATCCCGATCTGAAAAAACTGCTGACGATCAATAGTCCGCATTTTGGCGAGGATGACCATCCTATGCGTTTTAATCGCAACAGAACGAAAGAGAAGTAACAGGTTTATGCAGAGGAGCATGCAATGAGTAAATGTAGAATTCCTTTAGGTCCTTTTCATCCATTATTGGAAGAAGCGGAATTCTTTGATATAAAAGTCGAAGGTGAAAAAGTAGTTGATATCGAAATGGAAACCGGTTGGATGCATAGAGGTCATGAAAAGATCTCAGAGACCAAATCTTTTACACAATCAATATTTCTGGTTGAACGTATCTGCGGAATTTGTTCAACATCCCATCCTTTCGCAGCAGTGCATGCTATGGAAGATATAGATAATGTTGAAATTCCTGAAAGAGCACAATATATAAGAATTTTTATTGGTGAGATGGAACGTATTCACAGCCATCTGCTCTGGCTTGGTCTTGCCGGACATTTTATAGGATATGACACGCTCTGGATGTGGGCTTGGAAATATCGTGAACCTGTTTTGCAAATTTTCGAAAAAGTATCCGGTAATAGAAATCACTATGCAATGATGCGTGTTGGTGGAGTAGGCAGAGATTTTGATAATTCCCTGATCCCAGAAATTCACCCTACTCTTGATATGATAGAGAAGAAAATGCTGATGATCGCTGGTGCTGCACAAGATGATCCTGTACTTCGCTCACGACTGAAAGGTGTTGGCGTTCTTACAAAAGAAGATGCAATAAATTATTGCGCTAATGGTCCAACTGCACGTGCATCCGATGTTGATATAGACGTACGTCGAGATGATCCTCTCGAGTATGATCTCGTAGATTTTAACGTTATCGTTTTACCAAACGGAGACGTGTATGATAAGTTAGTTGTTCGTGTTCTCGAGATTATAGAGTCCATAAAAATTATCAGACAATGTCTCGAAGCATTTCCAAAAGTTGGAGGAGAATATTTAAATAAAGTGAAGCATATTTCCCCAGGAGAAGGATGCGGAAGATACGAAGCACCACGCGGCGAAGTTTTCCACTACATCAGAAGTGATGGGTCGAACCGACCTCTCCGTCATAAAGTTCGTGCACCCAGTTTTTCAAATATTCCGACATATAAAGCTTCATGCGTAGGCATTCCTCTTGCTGATGCACTTATCACACTTGCTGCTGTTGATCCATGCTATTGCTGTACAGAGCGAAGTATTCGTGTTGTCGATAAAAATAATAAGAAATTAGAACATAATCTATTAACCATGTCTCGTGAGAAAACTGCACATCTGAAAAAAGCAGTTGCAGGCAACGAGAAAACACCCATTGATAGAATTTTTGAAGATTAGGAATTCAAGAAGAAAGGGTACATAAATGTGGAATAATTATCTTTTTTTGCTTGTCGTTATACCGATAATTGCAACCATTATTAATCTTTTTGTACCAAAGATTATAAAGAAACTTATCACTCTTGCTTCTGTGATTTGGTCGCTTGTGCTGAGCATCAAAGTATTCAGTGCAGCCGCTTTCAGCTTTTCTCTATTCGGTGTCACACTATTTCAGACTGATGTTTTATCAAAGTTCATTCTGCTTTTCATAAATATCTTGAGCACAATAATTCTGATTTACTGCCTGAAAAATGTAAAAAAGGAATATGAAGGAAAATTCTTCCTGCTTTTTACGCTGACCGTGAGTTTCTGCAACGGTGTTGCCCTGAGTTCCAATATGATCGCTTTTATAATTTTCTGGGGACTTTCAGGTTTGCTTGTATATTTGTTTGGTATTTTAAACTCACCGAGAAGTGCAGAAAGCTCAAGAAAAGCATTTATTATCATTGGAACATCAGACGTGCTTCTTCTTTTCGGGTTGGTCGTCATGTACGTAATGACCCAGAATTTCAATCTTTATCTAAACCAAATAACTCTTTCCAGTGTGTTGACCTACGTGGCATTTTTCTGCTTGCTTCTTGCTTCATTTGCAAAAGCCGGAGCTTTCCCGATGCATACCTGGCTTCCAGATTATGCAAAGGACGCTCCCATCGAAGCAGTCGCAGAACTCCCCGCTGCAATGGACAAGCTTCTCGGCATTTATCTTTTTGCACGTATTATGATGCATCTCTTTGTCTATCCCTTTGCGATCCAGGGAATCATTATGATCATCGGCGCTTTGACGATTATTTTTGCTGTGATGATGGCACTGGTTCAGCATAATGGCAGAAAGCTTCTCGGATATCATGCGGTCAGCCAGGTTGGTTATATGGTTCTGGGAATAGGAACCGGTAATCCAATCGGTATAATTGGCGGACTTTTTCATATGCTTAACAATGCGATATACAAATCGAGCTTGTTCCTTTCTCTCGGTTCTGTTGAAAAAAGAACAGGAACTTCCGAGCTTGATGACCTTGGTGGACTAGCAAAAAAGATGCCGCTTACCTTTATCGCTGCATTAATAGGAGCTCTGTCGATTTCCGGTATTCCACCATTAAATGGATTTTTCTCAAAATGGATGGTTTATCAAAGTGTTTTAAAAACTGCGTCACAGCATGGCTCGATCTGGCAGATAGTTCTGAATGTGTGCTTTGTGCTCGCAGTGTTCGGAAGCGCACTTACCCTAGCAAGCTTTGTTAAGTTCATCCATGCAATATTTTTGAGCAAATTACCAAAAAAATATGAAGGCGTGAAAGAGATCAGCTTCAATAACTGGTTTGCAAACCTTTTACTTGGCGCTCTTTGTGTCATATTTGGAGTGCTCGTGTTTGCAATTCCGGTGAAGCTCTTCTTGCTTCCCATCATTGGTGCAGGTACTATAAAAACATTGTTAATCGGATTCTATAGCTCGAAAGTTATTTTATATTTCTTTGCAGCTTCTATCCTGCTTGGTCTTATCATCTATATTGTGTTTAAGAAGATCAGATTCGACGATGAATATGTCGGAACTTATCCTACGACTGACGAGCACAGGGCAACTGGTGTAGAGTTCTACAATGAAATCTCTTCAATGAAACCTTTCAATAAGATCTACGAGTGGGCAAATAAGAAATATTTTGATATATATAAATGGGGGACAGTGTTCTCCTTATGGCTTGGTGATGTTTTCCATAAACTGCATTCCGGACTGTTGCATACATATGCGATCTGGACGCTTGCAGGTCTGGTTGTAGTCACTATAATTTTATTAAGTGCAATTTAGTTTTAAGGAGGCTTAAGTGCCAGTTGATGTTTGGTTGTACTTTATTTTAGGATTCATGATAATCGGTTCGATTGCCAGTCTGGAAATAAAGAACATACTTTCTTCGATCATAACCATTGGTGTGGTTGGATTGGGTTTGTCTTTAGCATTCCTTTTCTTGGGAGCTCCGGACCTTGCACTTGTTCAGTTCGTGTTCGAAATTCTCTGTGTGATCATCTTGATTCGCGCATTTGCAAAACGTTCTATCGAAGTTCGTGCCCTCCGTAGAGATGTTCCCGAAACAGTTGTTGCAATTGTCATACTTGCGAGCATTTTTGTGCTGAGTATTTTTGCATTCAAGGATCTGCCTTCATTCGGAAAGCCGATCGTGCGCGTCGCTGAGCGCTATCTCGCTCAAGCAGGAGTGGAAACCGGTTCTCAAAATATCGTCACCTCCGTTATTCTGAACTATAGGATATATGACACGCTTGGTGAGGTTACAGTGCTTTTTACTGCGATCTTAGGTGCATTCACCATATTACGTAAAACAGGGAGGAAAAAAAGACATGCAGAATAATTTTCCCAATGAAGGTATGTCCGTAATTGTCAAAACAATTACCCGATTTACTGTGTGGTTGATCTTCTTATACGGTCTTTATATAGTTCTTCATGGTCATCTTTCCCCAGGCGGCGGTTTTGCGGGCGGTGTGATCATTGCACTTTCTTATGTTCACCTGACACTTGCATATGGTAAAAATTTTGTACTGGAGCGAGTAGATAAATTTGCGATGAGCAGTCTGGAATCTATTGCTGCGATCCTCTTTGTGCTTACAGGCATTATTGGCTTATATGTGATCGGCAATTTCCTTGCAAACTTTATGGGAATCGGCAAACTTTATACACTTATTAGTGCCGGATACATCCCTATGTTAAACATATTTATTTGTGTGAAGGTCGGCATGGGATTGTATCTCGTGTTCTACTATTTAGCCAGTTTTAAACCCCAGGAAGGATAAGATATGATATTATATATAATGTGCTTTTTCCTCTTTTTGGTTGGTGTATACGGCGCGATCACAAAAAGAGATCTGATTAAGATAATACTTGCAATTGGTATCATGGGTTATTCCGTAAATCTATTCCTCGTTCTTCTTGCATACCGTACTGGTGCACTTGTTCCGATCCTGAAAGAAGGACTTAATATTCCTGCAAGCATGATGGTCGATCCTATTCCTCAAGCTCTTGTCCTAACTTCTATTGTTATTGAACTTGGTGTCACTGCACTTATGGCTGCGCTTGCGATTAGGATCTATCAAAAATATGACACATTTGATATTACGAAGATCAGGAGATTACAAGGATGACACTATCACAGTTTATTTTCGTCCCTTTACTCGCCGCATTTCTCATAGCTCTCTTTGCCCGTAAAAAGGAAAATATCGCTGCTGCTATTGCACTGGCTGCCTGTGCGTGGCTATTGATCGTTTCGTTCATTGCGTTCTTTAAACTCCCTGCACACGGAGGTATGATCCTCAACAACACAAGTGGATGGAGTATACCCTATACGATCAGCTTGATCCTGGATAATCTCTCGGCATTTATGCTGATAGTGGTGAACCTTGTTGCTTTTCTTTCTGCATTCTATGCAATACAGTATATAAATCATTTCAACGGCAAATGGAATTTTTTTGCACTTTTTATGCTGATGCTAACAGGAATGAACGGAGTGATACTTACAGGAGACTTCTTCAATTTATATGTTTTCATGGAGATATCACTCATTTCCGCCTATGCTCTTGTTGCCTTTGGTACGGAATCTGAAGAGCTGGAGGCATCATTCAAATATGCGACAATGGGTGCAATTACATCTACCATGATTCTGTTCGGTATTGGAATACTCTACAGTTATACTTCCACGCTTACAATGGCAGATGTAGGGCTTCAGCTAAGAAATACCGGAACTCCAAAACTGCTTTTCCTTGTGTATGGTTTATTTATTGCGGGTTTTGGTTTGAAAACAGCATTGGTTCCCTTCCATGCATGGCTTCCTGATGCACATCCCTCAGCCCCGGCTCCGATATCTGCAATGCTCTCAGGGGTGCTTATTAAAACACTGGGAGTCTATGCGATTGTGAGAATTTTCTTTAATGTATTCGGAGCACCAACTGTTGTACTGCAAATTCTCATGTTGCTTGGTACTCTTTCTATAGTGATTGGAGGATTTCTCTCTGTCGTGCAATGGGATTTCAAACGATTACTAGGATTCAGCAGTATTAGCCAGATTGGGTATGTTGTCGTTGGTTTTGCACTCGGCACACCTCTCGGTATTCTCGGTGGTATCTTACATCTTTTCTATCATTCGATCTTCAAATCACTGCTCTTCTTGGACAGTGGGGCTGTCGAATATGCGACCGACACACGGGATTTACGCCAGTTAGGCGGTCTATCAAAAGAGATGAAGGTCACTTCTACGACGACAATGGTTGGCACTTTATCTATTTCAGGAATTCCGCCATTCAATGGATTTTTCAGCAAACTCATCATTATCATTGCATGTATTTCTGCTGGACAGATCGTTGTGGGTATTATTGCAGCGTTAGTGAGTATTGTTACTCTCGCATACTTCCTGAAAGTTCAAAAGCATGCATTCTTTGGCAAAAAGGGATCTGCAAAAGTACTTGAAAAAGTTCCCTTTGCTATGAAAACAGCGATGATCATCTTAGCTGCATTGTGCCTGATAACTTCCGCAATTATGATTCCCTCAATTAGAAAACAATATCTGAATCCCATAGTGGATACCGTTATGGGAAAAACTTCATATATCGACAAGGTCGAGCCCTATCTTGATAATGGGAGTGTTAAATGAAGATAGAAACAAAGAGCAGGATCGTTGTCTTTATCCTTTCCGTATTAGTGTGGATATTGATAACGATGGTTTTCAGTATTTCTTCCTTAGTCGCAGGCATTATCGTTGCATTGATAACCGCGATATTTGCTGGAGAGATGCTGATCGTTACAGAAAGAAAATTTCATCTTAAACGAGTATGGTACACACTTGAATATCTGGTAAAGTTTACATGGGAACTGATCAAAGCAAATTTCCATGTGGCATATATTGTGATTCACCCCCTCCTTCCTATCAAGCCCGGTATCGTGAAAGTGAGAACGAAACTCAAAAGAGATTCTGCACTAACCATGCTTGCCAATTCAATAACCCTAACTCCCGGAACATTAACTGTTGATGTTGACGTCGATAATCAAGTTCTCTACGTGCACTGGATAGACGTAAAATGTACCGATATAGACGAAACCACGGAAGAAGTGGGTGGTCGCTTTGAAAAACTACTCGAGGAGATCTTTGAATGAGAGTTTTTAGATGGTTTTTAGGTTTACTTTTCATTGCAGCATTCTTTATAATAAATTTTGTTGTATTCACTGAAATTCCCTTTAATTATAAGTTGATCAATGTGCTCCTTTTCTGCTCGCTGTTCATACTTATACGAGTGGTGAAAGGACCTTCAGTTGCAGATCGTATTGTTGCTATTGATATTCTAGGTATTCTGATCATAGGAATATGTGCGATACTTGCGATTGCATTGCAGCGCTCATATTTCATAGATATTGGTATCGCCTGGGGTCTGCAGAGTTTTATCGGAGCTTTAGCGCTTGCCAAATTCTTAGAAGGGAGGTCACTCGATGCCTGATCTTGCAATTAATCAAATTATCGGCTATGTAATTATTTGTATTGGCATCATTTTTGATCTTTTTGGTGTGCTCGGACTTGTACGCCTTCCCGATGTATATAACCGTCTTCAGGCAGCCACGAAGAGTGTGACTTTTGGTTCTGCAGGGATACTGTTCGGTGTGTTTGTCTATTCAGGTTTCAATGCAATGGGCTTCAAGGCAATCTTAGCTGCAATATTTGTTCTTTTGACTTCACCCGTATCTGCACATGCTATTGCAAAAGCTGCCCACAAAGCAGGCATCAAATTGACCGACAAGACAATCATTGATCTATATCGCCAGGATAAAGACAAGAGTGAGGAACAGAAATGATAATTCCAAAACTTAGAGAATTAGGTGAAGCAATAACATCACTTTTTTCAAAACCAATAACAAGTAAGTATCCTTTTACA
Organism: Candidatus Cloacimonadota bacterium; assembly: GCA_049903315.1. Classification (GTDB taxonomy): domain Bacteria; phylum Cloacimonadota; class Cloacimonadia; order JGIOTU-2; family JGIOTU-2; genus Celaenobacter. The sequence continues at coordinate 37,518 of JBNGBT010000010.1, forward strand.
AAGAAACCCTATGAACCGGTGAAACAGTTCAAAGGAAAGCCGATATATAATGAAGAAGAGTGTGTCGGCTGCGGCTCATGTGCTCAAGTATGTCCTGCTGGTGCGATTGAAATGATCGATATTCCAGAAGAAGGCAAGCGCATCATGCAGGTGAGTTATACACACTGTATTCGCTGTGGCCAATGTGAGGAACATTGTATTACACAAAAAGGGATCAAGCTTTCTAATGAATACATCTCAGCTACTTTCAGCCCCGCGCGCGAAGCCGATATGATGAGTATAGAAAAGAAACTCATTGTCTGTCCTGTTTGTGGAACAAAGATCGCTACGGAAGATCATATGAACTGGCTTGCAGAAAAATTAGGTCCAAAAGCTTATGGTAATCCAAATCTTCTCGCTTTCATTCAACTTCGCTATCAGGATCTCCCGGATGCAAAAATAAAGAAGGATAAACTTAGAAGAGAAGATTATTATAAATTGATGTGTCCGCGCTGTAGGCACCAGGTTGTTGTCGAAGATGCATTCTGATGAGTTAAAAAAATTATTTACATCCATAAAAGATAAACGAACCCTATTTGTGGGGCTGGGAAATTATCAACGCGGAGATGATGCCGCAGGTTTATATATTGTTGAGCAACTGCAATCAAAATGTAAAAAAAAAAAGTTACATATCTGATCGCAGAAACAACTCCAGAAAATTATTTGAATACCCTCATTTCCAAAGATATTGATATAATAATTTTTTTTGATGCGTGCAGGCTACCGTCAGATGCGGGAGAGGTAAAAATCTTAGATCCTAAAGAAATAAGCACATTCTCGACTTCTACGCATACGAGCTCCATGAGTGTGATCATCGACTATATTCATAAGTTATCTGATGTAAAGATCAAAGTAATTGGCATTAATGTAAAAAGTGCTCATTTAGGAACGGAAATTTCACCGGAAATAAAAGAGAGTGCTGATTCTCTTATAATGATGATAAAAAATGCAACAAGCTGAGATACTCCTCACGGGTATTGTGCAGGGAGTAGGATTTCGTCCTTTTGTAAAAAGAACTGCACTTGATCATGGCATCACAGGCTATGTTGAAAATAGAGAATTCGGGGTAAAAATAATTGCAGCGGCATCAAAAAAGTTCATTGAGGATTTTTTAAAAGATATCCTCGATAATGCCCCGGCAGTCTCGACAATTCTTACTCATTCAATAAAATATTTTGATCAAGAACTGCCTGAATATAGTTCATTTGAAATTGCACCCAGCAAGAAAAAGGGGGAGATATCAGCACTAATTCCTCCTGATATTGCCACATGTGAAAAATGTGCACAAGAAATTTTCAATAAAGATGACAGGCATTTTTCATATCCATTTACTAATTGCACAAACTGCGGTCCGAGATTTTCAATAATACAATCTATTCCGTATGATAGAAAAAACACGACAATGAGAAAGTTCATTATGTGCGATGACTGCAATCGGGAATATACAACAGTTTCAGATAGAAGATATCATGCTCAGCCGAATGCCTGCCCTAAATGCGGTCCGGAATTATGCTTTATTGAAATTGTGGACGAATGCCCAATTGTAACCGAGAAAAGAGAAAAGGCATTTGAGAGGACCATATCACTTCTGCAAAAGGGAGAGATTGTAGCAATAAAAGGGATCGGGGGCTACCATCTCGTGTGCAATGCTTTGAAAAAGGATGTTGTGGAAAAACTCAGGATGTTGAAGTTTAGACCGAATAAACCTTTTGCATTGATGGCGCGGGATATTGAAACCATAGAAGAATATTGCATAGCAAATGAAGTTGAGAAGAGCATGTTGGAAGGGCAGCAAAAACCAATTGTCCTGCTAAGCAAAAAAAATGATACTCTGGAGCATGTAGCTCCCGGGGTGAAAGATCTCGGTTTTATGCTTCCGTACACACCGTTGCATTATCTGCTTTTCAGACATTTTCGTTTGCTTGTATTTACCAGCGGCAATATCTCTGAAGAAGCCCTCGAAAATAACGACGATTCCGCATATCAAAATCTTGCAAATATAACCCGGTATTATCTTTCTTATAACAGAGAAATCTTTAATCGCATCGATGATTCAATCGTGACATATGCAGGGGATCAAAGAATCTTGATAAGGAAGGCGCGAGGATTTGTACCGAAACCTATAAACATTGCACGAGGAAAAGGTAAACAGCAGATCTTTGCTTCAGGTGCAGATATGAAGGGTTCATTCGGACTCACTAAAGAAAATATTTTTCTCGGCAGTCAATATCTCGGCGATCTCGCATTTGAGTCAAATACCAAATTTTACAAGGAATCCCTTGAGTACTTTCAATCAATATTCGAAATGAAACCACAGATTGTCATCGCGGATTCCCATCCAAATTACTTCTCGACACAGTTTGCACGAGAGTTTGCAGAAGAGAACGAGCTACCTATTCACTATGTACAACATCATAACGCCCATATCTACAGTGTAATGGCGGAAAACGATCTTGAAAATGTATTAGGAGTTTCATTTGACGGAACCGGCTTTGGAGATGATGGAAATGTCTGGGGTGGAGAATTTTTTATTATTAACAAAACTGAGTCCGAGAGGTTTGCTCATTTGAATTATGTGCCCATGGTTTCCGGAGAACGTGCAGCGAAAGAGCCATGGAGAATGGCATTGATTTATTTATATAAATATTATCCTGAAGCAGTTGAAGGTATTATTACTGAAAAGAAATTTCCACAGAAGGATATGATCTTTCTCCAGCTCCTCAATGATTCTGTGCGACTTCAGACCTCAAGTATGGGAAGATTCTTTGATGCGGTTGCAAGTCTTATCGATGTATGCCATTTCAATTCCTATGAAGGCGAAGCTCCTATGAAATTGGAAGCTCTTGCAGATGAAAACTTTTCGGGATATTATCATTTTGATTTTAATAAGCAGCAGTCACTCATCGAGGTTGATATGATAATTAAAGGAATTGTGAATGATATTCAAGAGCAAAGATCGAAAGTATTCATATCATCCAAATTTCACTTTACAATTGCGAAGATGGTTTTCGATTTGTGTAAAAAAATGAAGAATGAATCCAGCATAGATGCAGTAGCGCTTTCTGGTGGAGTGTTTCAGAATGTCGTGCTTGTTAATATGATAAAAAGAGTATTTTCCGGCAGCGAACTGAAGTTGTTTTGGAATGAAAAAGTACCACCTAATGATGCAGGAATTGCACTTGGCCAGGTTTATTCATATCTCTTGAGAAGCAGGTAATAATGTGTTTGGCAGTACCTTATAGAATTATTTCAAAAGACGGCAATAAAGCCATTGCAGATGTCTTCGGCATGAAAAAAGAGATAGACATCCGCATTATAGAGAATGTCGAAGTCGATGAATATGTACTTGTTCATGCAGGCTTTGCCATTCAAAGAGTAAGTCCCGAGGATGCAAAGGAAACTCTTGAGCTACTCACCGAACTCTGCGAAGCCGAAGAGTAAACCATGACCGATAAATTCAGAAATAATCCTGAACTAAAACCGCTTCTAGAAAAAATTAAGCATGAGGTAGCTGCACTCGACCGAAAAGTACTTCCTCTGAAATTTATGGAAGTGTGCGGCACTCATACAGTTTCAATACTCAAATTTGGATTCAGGCATTATTTCAAAGATTCAATAAAATTTCTCTCAGGACCCGGATGTCCTGTGTGTGTTACTTCAATCCGGGATATTGATAAGATCATATTTTTGGCTCAACAGGGACATCATATAGTCACTTTTGGAGATCTGATAAAAGTGCCCGGAAGCACATCAAGTTTGGAAAAGGAGATCGCAAAAGGTGCGCTCGTAAGTGTCGTATATAGTCCGTTGGATGCCCTGAATATCGCAAAGACTACCTCTAAAGAAGTGATATTTATCGCAGTCGGGTTTGAAACGACAATTCCCGCGATTGCGAGTTTGGTTCTGGATGCCTATGCACAACAGATACACAATATCACAATTCTTTGTCTGGTAAAAACGATGCCGAATGTCCTACAATTTCTTCTTTCCCAGCTAGAAGGTGAAATTGATGGATTCATTATGCCAGGGCATGTGAGTGTAATAATTGGCTCTGAACCATATGAATTTATACCAAGTAAATATCATATTCCCTGCACAGTAGCTGGTTTCGAGCCCGTAGATATGGGATTGGGAATTGAATCGTTGGTATCTCAAATTAAAAACAATAATCCGTTTGTCGATAATAGATATAAGAGAATGGTAAGATCCGAGGGAAACAGAGCGGCACAAGAGCTGATCTCAGCAGTATTTGACGAGTGTGATGTATCGTGGCGCGGATTTGGCTTGATCCCCAAGAGTGGATTATGCCTGAAAGAGGATTATGCAAAATTTGATGCAGAGAAAAAATATAATATAGAAGTAAAGGATGAAGTTGTACAAACCGCTTGTATCTGCGGAGATATCATTGCAGGAAGAAAAACCCCTCTTGAGTGTACCCTGTTCAGGAAAAATTGTACTCCGGAAAATCCGGTTGGACCATGTATGGTTTCCTTCGAAGGCGCATGCGCCGCATATTATAAATATGGAGAATGATGAACAAAGATACTACTATTCTTCTCTCTCATGGGAGCGGCGGTAAACAGAGCCAGAAACTTATAGAACTGATATATGAAATACTCAGTGATGTCGTTATCAATCATGGTGAAGATAGCGGACTTTTAGAAACCACTGAAGGCAAGGCAGCAATCACAACTGACAGCTATACAATTGATCCCATTTTCTTTCCCGGCGGCAATATCGGGAAACTGGCTATATGCGGAACTACCAATGACCTTGCAATGGTTGGTGCGATCCCTAAATATGTTACTTTATCGTTGATTATCGAAGAAGGATTCAGCTTTGACGATCTGAAAAAGATACTGATTTCGATAAGAGACGAAACCAGAAAAGATCAGATATCTATCATTGCAGGAGACACCAAAATCGTAAGTAAAGGCAAGATTGATAAAATATTTATTAATACTGCAGGATATGGAATTTTAAAGACCGAAGCTATCTCATCAAAGAATGCAAAACCGCAGGATACTGTAATCATTACAGGAGATATTGGCGATCACGGTGCGTCGATCATGGCATACAGAAATGGATTTGAGTCTTCTTTGAAATCAGATTGCGCAAATGTTGCCCCGCTTATAAAAAAACTTCTAAATCGCGGAATTGTCATTCATGCATTAAGAGATCCAACACGTGGCGGACTTGCATCAATCCTGAATGAAATCGCAAGTTCATCACAGGTGGATATCGAACTCGAAGAAGAGAAACTGCCAATCAAAAAAAGCGTGTCCGGCGTGTGTGATGCACTGGGTATTGATCCTCTATATATGGCATGCGAAGGCAGAGCGATAATAATCTCACCGGGAGATCAAGCTGAAGAAATATTGAAAATATTACACGACGAATCCTTGGGGAAAAATGCGCAAATAATCGGTCGAGTTTTAGAAAAATCTGATGAACCTAAGTTATTTTTGAAAACATTCATCGGGGCAAAAAGGATATTACCCCTTCTCTCACGAGAACAAACACCTCGAATCTGCTAACAGGAATACACCATGCCGGACCAATTTGAGACAACTCTCCACAAAATTTATAAGACCCTCTTGCTGATCTTCCTTATCTATCTTTTCTTTCTGAGTATCGTTATGATGGGAGCTGGTTTTAAAGGTTTTCATGGCTTGTCTGAAAGTCTTATTAAAAGTGTGAGCAATCCGATAATGGGATTACTCATAGGAATTTTAGCCACCAGCATTGTGCAGAGTTCTTCCACTACCACTTCTATCGTTGTAGGACTCGTTGCCAGTAATATTCTTGGGGCAGACTCCATCCGTATTGCGATCCCGATCATAATGGGAGCCAATATAGGAACGACAATTACAAATACACTTGTATCTCTGGGACATATTTCAAGAACAGACGAGTTCAAGAGAGCCTATAGTTGCGCTATTGTGCATGATATATTCAATATTTTGGCAGTAATAATTCTGCTGCCATTAGAAATATATTTCGGAGTAATAGAAAAAATTTCTCTTAAACTAGGTTCATTTATCCTGCATGCAAATATTCAAGGTGCGGAGTTCAAAAGTCCCCTTGGATTAATAACAAAACCCATTGTCGGATTTCTGTATAATTCAAAATTTCCCAGTGCTTCGCCAGGACTGTTGCAAAAGATATTTCCCCCAACAATTGCCCAGATATTGATCCTTGTATTAGCCCTGGTATTCTTATTTATTGCGTTGAGATTTATGGTAAAAGTAATACGCGAGCTGGTTATAGGAAAGGTGGAACAGTTCTTTTCTGACTACATATTCCGGAATGCTGTTCTTGCACTGCTTCTTGGTCTTATTCTCACTGCAATCGTTCAAAGCAGCTCGATCACGACGTCAATTATGATCCCGCTGGCAGGTGCAGGGATAGTGAATATCTACCAAGTTTTCCCATATACTGTAGGTGCCAATATAGGAACGACTGTGACTACTTTATTGGCAGCCATGGCAACGTGTTCACCTGCGGCACTTGTTGTCGCGATATCTCATTTCACGTTCAATGTGCTTGGAATGATTATCATACTTCCTTTCAAACCCGTGAGAATGATCCCAATCAAAATCGCATTAGCAGCTTCAAATATGACAATGAAAAGCAAATTATATCCAATATTATTTATCGCTTTGATATTTTTTATCATACCGGTACTTTTACTGGTCATTATGAAATAATTAGTTAATACCCGAATTCGAGGTAAAAAATGATTAAAGAATTAATTGCACTATTCAAAAAAAGTAATCTCTATAAAGAGGCACACGAAGATGCCTGTGGCATGCTTAACCGGGCTAATAATATGTTCGATAATGCAAGTGCTAAATTGCGCGGAAGAGAAATTCCACATCCTGATGTTGATATTTTCTATGAGGAAAGAAAAGTAGATAAAGCGGAACGCGCCGTACGCAAGAAAGTGTTAATACACCTCTCGGCTTCCGGCACAATGGATACACCCGGAGCAATAACTCTTATCGGCATAGTTATAGATATTGAGAGAGTGGGTGACTATACTACCAATATACTCGAACTTGCAAGAGTAGCGAAAATACAATTGCATGCAGGTATTCTTGAAAATGAACTCACAGAGATTGAATGCGAAATAGAACGTCTTTTTGATGTCGTGAGCCAGGCATTTGAAGAATATAATAAAGAAGAAGCCGAATCTGTAATTAATAAAAAACTTACAAGACGGTGCGAAGCATTACTCAATAGACTCATTACGGAAGACCTTGGAATGAATGTTCAGACAGCAGTAATTGCCGCTTTGTATGTTCGTTATCTAAAGAGGATCGCAGCACATCTTCTAAATATTGCCACGTCTCTTGTACAACCATTTGAGAAGGTGCGTTTCATGCCGGAAAATGTTACTCAGAAATATACAAAAAAGTCAGAAAATGAGTAAAAAGATTATTAGCATAGTCGATGATGAGCCTGATATAGTTGAACTTATAAAATATCATCTTGAAAAGGAAAAATATCATGCTGATAGCTTTTATGACGGAGAATCTTTTCTCACACACCTTCATGAAAAGATCCCCGATCTAGTCATATTGGATCTCATGCTTCCTTCCATTGACGGTTTGGAAATTTGCAGAACATTACGTGCAACAGAAGAATATAAGAACATTCCTATTATCATGCTTACTGCTAAAGGAACAGAGGTCGATAAAATTGTAGGACTTGAAATGGGAGCAGATGATTATATGGTAAAACCATTCAGTCCAAGAGAGCTTGTTGCTCGCGTGAAGGCTTTACTCAGAAGAAGCAGACAAAAGAGTATAGAAGAGATATCAAAAATCATCGAATATAAGGATATGGTTCTGGATCTCGACAAATATGAAACTCGAATAAGAGGAAACCAGATAGATTTGACCACGACAGAATTCAATATACTCACAATTCTTACCTCACACCCGGGTTGGGTATATTCAAGGAATAAAATTCTCGACCTGCTCTGGGGAGAAGATAAGATCGTGCTCGATAGAACGATCGATGTACATATTCAGAAACTGAGGAAAAAGCTGGGTGTACTCGGTGATAGAATAAAGTCGATTCGCGGAGTGGGCTACAAATTCGAAGAATAAGATGAAAAACTTCTCATTAATGTGGAAGCAGTTTATCAGATTTTTTGTTATTATTGTACTTACTGCAGGACTGATCGTTCATTTTGCTTCGAGAGAAATAAAAAACAACTACCTTCAGAACCTGGAAAATACCTTAGAGAATTATGCTCAACTTATTGAAAAATTTATCAGTCCTTTTGTTGTTGAGCAAGATTACACTCAAATCAAAACGACCACTCGTCAGCTTGGACAAGAAATTGGTGTGCGTTGCACTATAATCACAAGTGATGGCACTGTGCTAGGAGATTCCGAAGAAGACCCACAGCTCATGGGAGATCACAGCAACCGTCCCGAAATACTAGGTGCGCTGCAGATTGGATTTGGCAAAAGTGTCCGCTATAGTAAAACCCTGCAGAAAGAAATGCTTTATGTCGCTGTTCCGATTGTTTATAATGATAAAGTCATCGGCGCGGTTCGAACAAGTTCATTCGTTAAAAATATCCACCGCAGTATAAATGCAATTACAAAAGATATTTTAGGAATTACAATTATCATAACATTTCTAGGATTAGCATTCTCAATCATTAGCACTCAAGCATATACAAAACCAATTCGTGATATTGCAAATGCAGCTTGCCGCATAAAAGATGGTGATTTTAAGACTCGTCTTTATATGATGAGAACGGATGAGCTCGGGATGCTTGCCGAATCTCTTAATGAAATGGCAAGAGAGCTTGAGAAATATTTTTTATCACTCAACCGGGAACAGGAAGAACTCAAAACAATACTTTCCTCCATGGTTGAAGCACTCGTTGTCCTTAATCCAGATGGAACAATTATTACGACAAATAAGAATTTCTCCACAATCTTGGGCACGGATCAAGAGCAGCTGGTCGGGAAACGATACTGGGAATACTTAGGGCAGGACACATTCGAGAGATTGATAAAAAAAGTGGTCGAGCACAATGACGTTGTATCAAAAGAGATCAGGATAAGAAACAAAATTTATTTGACAAGCGGCTCGATCATACAGGGCATTCCTGAAAAGCGCATTATCATTGTGATGCATGATATTACCGAACTGAAACATCTTGAAGAGATGAAGTCGGATTTTGTGGCGAATGTTGCCCACGAGCTGAAAACTCCCTTAACTGCAATAAAAGGCTTTGCAGAAACACTGGAAGATGAAGTGGATTCTGAGCATAAAAGGTTTTTAAAGATCATCAGAGCAAATACAGATCGATTGATAAATATTGTCTCAGACCTCCTTGTATTATCAAGTTTAGAAAAGAAACGGGATAATATTTCGATACAGAAATTCGAACTGGATAAGCTTATTGAAAACTCTATTTCAATTGAACAGAAAAAATTTGATGAAAAGAATATCACTGTAACCTTTGAATTTGATAATTCCATTAAAAGTTTCCTTGCTGATCCATTTCTCATAGAACAACTCATGATCAATCTGCTAGATAATGCAATCACTTATACAGAAAAAAAAGGCAAAATTTCGATAGAAATTTCAAGGGAAGGAAATAATATCATAATTAAGATCACAGATAACGGATCGGGAATTCCTGCTGAAAATTTACCACGCATATTTGAGCGATTCTACGTTGTCGATAAATCACGTTCACGGCGACTCGGTGGGACTGGTCTCGGACTTTCGATAGTCAAACATATCGTGCTTGCGCATAATGGTGATATACGTGTTCAAAGCAAGCCCGGACAAGGAACGACATTTATTATTACCTTACCTTATAAATAAACCATGGATAAAAATACTATTGAAAAATACATGCCTCTGGTGAAAAGTATTGCAATAACATATTCACATACTGCTATACCTTTTGATGACCTTGTTCAGGAGGGGACGATCGGCTTATGGGAAGCATGGAAGAGATTCGATCCTGACAAAGGTGCCAAGTTCAGCACCTATGCTACATATTGGATAAAGAAATGCATTCTCGAAGCGGTTAGCAAAGAGCATAAAACCTCGCACGATGCCATTCATTTAGATAATGCAATATCGCATAACAAGAGAGAAGTATCTGAAGATATAGAACATGAAGAGACTGTAGTCTTTCCAGAATCCTTTCCGGAAATGGAAAAGAGAGTTTTAAATCTACTTTATGGTTTAGATGGAAAAGGATCATATGATCTGGGAGAAATAGGAGTAAAGCTGGATCTGCCAAGAGAGCGAGTGAGACAGATGAAAGAAAAGGGATTACGCCGTTTGAGAAAGCTGGGAATTAGTTTGCAATAATCTAGAACCAACCCTCAAAATATCTTAACACAGAATTAACACAATAATTATAAATTATTAATCCTCCAATCGTAAAATTTAATAAAAAACCCAAAGGGTAATGAAGAAACGAAAGGAGTTAATATGGCTAAAATGAAATATTTAGTCGCTTTTGTGTTAATTATGGTTATCGGTGCAAACATACTTTTTGCATCTGATACACAAATCCAGATGACTGTCTGGAATCGTTACACCAATGTAAAAACTGGTGATGAGGTTACAGAAGACCAATTCTCACTTCAAAGAGGTTACTTACGTTTAAATCACAACTTCAGCAGTGCAATTTTTGGTCGTTTCAATGTTGATTTCTTCTCTGATGAAGATGGGCTCGATGGTGCTGGTCTTAAAATCAAGTATGCTTACCTTGATTTCAAGAAGCTTATACCAATTCCAGATGCGGTATTTACAGCAGGTCTTATGAAAACCTATTTCGGAACGATCTATGACTGGAGCTACATCACAGTTGAGAAAGACCCTTCAGATCTCTATAAAATTTGCTCATCCACCGACTATGGTCTTGGTATATCCGGCTTGATCCCCGGTGGTTTAGGTGAATATGCACTTGCTCTTTATAATGGAGAAGGTTACAAAAAGACAGGTAGTGATGTAAACAAATATCCTGCATTTGTCGGTAATGTTCGCGTGACACCGATTCCAGGTATTACAGTTGGCGGATCTGCAATCATTGCAAATAAGGTTGGAACAACTGAACCTTATGACAAGATGAATGCATATGCTGGTGTTGGTCGCTTCGTATTTGGTCCTATTGATATCTGGGCAGAATACATCATGAAGAACTACACTGATGAAACCAAATCAAGCTGCGAAACAAAAAGCGCTGGTTTCATGGTTATGCCAATTATCAAACTCTTTCCGAACTTTGAATTTGTATTCCGTTATGATCAATGGGATCCGAACACAGATCAGGACAATGACAAGAAGAACATGTGGATCGCCGGATTGAACTATTATTGCGCAAGTAGTGTCATCCTTCAGCTTAACTATGAGAACATCTCATACGAAAGCAGTAAGTCCGAAGATACTAAGAAGATCTATGCTCAGTTGAATTGGACCTTTAAAACTCCCAAATTTTAATTAATTAAGGAGAAAACAATGAAAAAAATACTTGTATTATTAACCTTGTTTGTCTTTATTTGCAGCTCAGTATTTGCCTTTCAGTGGCCCTGGGCAAAGAAAGATACCAAAACATTAACAATAACTGGTTCCACCACTGTCTTACCTATTGCACAGAAAGCAGCAGAAGTGTATATGGACAGAAATCCTGGAGTAAATATATCTATTCGTGGAGGTGGATCAAGTGTGGGTATTGCATCACTTCTCGACGGAACAGTTCAGATCGCGGATGCTTCACGTTCAATTAAAACCAAAGAATTGAAAGCAGCTCGCGAGAAAGGTATTAACCCAATCGGAAACGTGGTTGCAAAAGATGGTATTGCAGTTGTCGTTCATCCAAGTAATGGTATAAGCGAAATCACAATTGCCCAGATCAAAGCAATTTTTACTGGCGAGATCAGCAACTGGAAGGATCTTGGCGGGATTCCAGGACCTATTGTTGCAATTTCCCGTGACAACTCTTCCGGAACCTATGAAGTATTCAATGCACTTGCGCTTGGCGGAGGAAAGGTTCGTGAAGATGCAGTGACCCTTGCATCTAATAATGCTGTAGCACAAACAGTAAGCCAGACACCTGCTGCGATCGGCTATGTAGGTCTTGGTTATCTCTCTGATGCAGTAAAAGCGCTTAAGGTCGGTGGCGTCATGCCAAGTAATGCGACCGTTAATTCAGGAGCATATAAACTTGCTCGTCCTCTCTATATGTACACCAATGGTCCAGCTAAAGGTCTTGCAAAAGACTATCTTGACTTCATATGGTCTGCTCAAGGCCAAAAACTTGTTGAAGAATTAGGTTTCGTGCCTCTTAGATAAATATTGTGTTGAGATGGTATTCTCATCGAAGGGCGAGAGAATATCTCGCCCTTCATACTCAACCAAGAAAGCTGAAAGATGAAAGAAAAAATAATTAAACTGATCCTGCTTATTAGTGCATTGGTTTCAATATTTTTCCTGTGTGGAATCACACTGACACTTTTTACAGAAAGTCTCCCGCTTTTCAAAGAATATAATCTTTTTAAATTTCTCACAGGTACACACTGGTATCCCACGAGATATCCTGCAGAAATGGGAATCCTTCCGCTTATTGTCGGCACACTCATTGTTACCCTGGGAACTCTTTTCATTGCTGTTCCTCTTGGAGTAGGTACGGCGATCTATATTTCGGAAGTCGCACCATATCGTATTAAAGAATTTCTTAAACCGACTGTCGAGCTTCTGGCAAGTGTGCCTTCTGTTATTTACGGGCTTTTCGGAATGGTTTTTTTAGCTCCTCTTGTTCAGAAAGTATTTAATATACCGATAGGATTGAATGCATTCACCGCTTCGATCATTTTAGGGATGATGGCACTCCCAACCGTGGCAAGTATCGCAGAAGATGCAATAGGGTCTGTTCCAAAGAATCTACGAGAAGCTTCCTTTGCACTTGGTGCAACAAAGTGGGAAACAATAACAAAAACTGTTGTTCCTGCTGCTTCTTCTGGAATAATTGCCAGTATCATTTTAGGTTTGGGTAGAGCTATTGGCGAAACAATGACCGTGCTCATGGTAGCAGGTGGTGCAGCACAAATACCACATTCAATCTTTGATCCAGTACGAACAATGACCGCAACGATCGCTGCCGAAATGGGTGAAGCACCAATGGGAAGTATGCACTATCAAGCACTGTTTGCCATTGCATTGGTACTTTTTTTTATGACTCTTGGGTTTAACCTTTTGGCAGATTGGGTAGCACACAGAAAGAAAATATGAGAAAGTTCAAACAACAATTTGGTTTTATTCTTCTTCGATTATCGATATTGCTGGCTATTATCTTTCTTTTTTCATTGATCATAGTAATCATCGTAAAGGGCTCCAAAGTTATTTCAATTCCATTTCTTACAGAATTTCCAAAAGATGGTATGACAAGCGGTGGCATTTATCCTGCAATAATCGGATCCTTCCTGCTGGCACTCGGAGCTATTATCTTTGCGCTTCCACTCGGTGTTTTTGCAGCGATATATTTACGAGAGTATGCAAAAAGTTATCGCTTGATTAGAATAATCAGGGTTGGCGTGAATAACCTTGCAGGTGTGCCCTCAGTTGTTTTTGGTTTGTTTGGACTGGCAGTTTTTGTGAAATTTTTTCAATTTGGAGTTTCTTTACTCTCTGGAGCGCTCACTCTGGGAATATTGATTCTGCCAATAATTATTCGTTCGACTGAAGAAGCTATCGCGACAGTGCCCGAAAGTTTTAGAGAAGCATCATACGGATTGGGCGCTTCCAAATGGCATACAGTACGACATGTCGTACTACCAGTTGCTATGCCCGGAATCCTGACAGGAGCAATCCTCGGTATTGGAAGAGCTGCAGGAGAAACAGCACCGATATTATTCACTGCCGCAACATTTTATACACGCAGGTTACCCTCTACGGTTTTTGATGAGGTTATGGCGCTTCCTTATCATATATATGCTCTTATGACAGAAGGAACAAAGCCACAGTATCAGGTGCCTATCGCCTATGGAACCGCATTGGTTTTGCTACTTCTGGTTCTTACAATAAATCTGATTGCAATTATTATTCGTTATAGAGCAAGAAAGGCAAAGAAATGGTAAACAATAATGCTATCGTTCATACAAATAATCTGAATTTATGGTTCGGCAGTAAACATGTATTGATAGATCTTAATTTAGATATTCTTGAAAAATCAATCACCGCGATTATGGGTCCTTCAGGATGTGGAAAATCGACCTTTTTACGATGCCTGAATCGCATGAATGACCTTATCCTTGAGACAAAGATAGAAGGCTCGGTGTTTATTGATGAACAAGATATCTATACCCCAAAAACTGATATTACCGCATTAAGAAAAAAAGTGGGCATGATTTTTCAACGACCGAATCCATTTCCAAAGTCAATATATGATAATATTGCATATGGGCTGAAGGTCAATCAGGTTAAAAAGAGTAGAATTCCTGAGATCGTTGAGCAAAGTTTAAAAGATACTGCATTGTGGGAAGAAGTAAAAGACCGCCTTCATGATTCTGCAATGTCCCTCTCCGGCGGGCAGCAACAAAGGTTGTGCACAGCACGGGCTATCGCAGTGGAACCTGAAATTGTTCTGATGGACGAGCCGGCTTCTGCACTCGATCCGGCAGGCACACTAAAAATTGAAGAATTAATGGAAAAGTTAAAAGAAAAATATACTATCATACTTGTTACTCATAATATGCAGCAGGCAGCTCGCGTGTCTGATCATACTGCGTTTTTTTATGTTGGAGAACTGATCGAATACGGTGATACAGAACAGATTTTTATGAACCCAAAACATAAACTGACCGAATCATACATCAGCGGAAAATTTGGGTAAGAGAAGAGGTTTCCATGGTTAGAGAACAATATATCGAAGGATTAAAAGAGATCGAACAAGGTGCGATAAGCATTGGAGAAATGGTTTTGACAGCGTTGAGTGATGCGATTGATGCACTAATGAAACATGATTCCGAGAAGGCATATGACGTTATTTCTCGCGATATTAATATTAATAAGAAACGCTGGAAAGTCGAAGAAAAATGCATTATGCTTATTGCAACCCAACAACCTGTTGCAACAGATCTGCGCGAGATTATAGCATCTCTGAACATCGTTACGGATTTTGAGAGAATGGGAGATCATGCTCAGGGCATCGCCAAAGTAATGTTGCGCCTAGAATCCGAACCTCCAATGAAAACTTTGCAGACTGTTTTTGATATGTCACAGGCAGTACTGAGTATGATAAAAAGAAGTATCAACGCATATATTGCAAGGGACATAAAAGAAGCGCTGAAAATATTTAAACATGACGATGTCGTAGATAATTTTTACAATAAAATATTTGATGAGATCGTGACTTATGAGAAGGAGAATCCTAGGCGTTTTAAAGTAGGAACATACTTCCTCTGGATTACCCATGACCTTGAACGAATAGCAGATCGTGTGGCAAATATTTGTGAGCGGATTGTGTATTTGGTTCATGGAGAAATGGAAGATTTAAAAACGTTCAAACCCAAGAGTTTCTCGTAATTGTAAGAAGGTACATTCATAGTACTCCTCCCTAAACAATTACTCATAGCGGATAATCGAAAGGTTGTCCGTTTTATTTTATTTATTAACTAAGTGTGCTCGTTACAAAGTTTAACTTTGTCACGAGAAGAATAAAAGTAGCTCAAAATTCAGGTGTCGAGCACGCAAGATCAATCTCCTTCAGATTGATCGGAATACGCCTTGATAAATTGAAATCTTGCGTTACATGATATCATTTATTAATTTTCTTATTCCTGTTTCCAAATTTATTATATCTTCAATTATAGTATTCCATACGACTTGTATGTCAACACCGAAATAATCATGAATCAGTTTGTCTCTCATACCAGCCATAAATCGCCATGGAATATCTGAATAAGTCTTCTGCACTTCTTTCGGTATTTTCTTTGATGCTTCACCAATTATTTCTAAAGCACGAATTACAGCGTATTGTGATTTTTTATCTTCTTGAAAGGTTGGAAAATCCATATCCTGGATGAATAATTTGATGTTGGTTATAGATTCTAAAATATCATTCACGTAATCCGAAATTATTTTTTCTTCTTTCTTCATGCTACTAATTGTGCTTCAGAGATAATTCGTCGCCCTATGTTTGTTTTTAATGAACTTTTCATTACAAGATCGACTTTTACACCAAGCAACCCACTTAATAAATCTTCCAATTCAATGAACTTGAACAGGGAAGGAGCTTTGGAGAAAGTAACCAATATATCTAAATCACTCTTGGGTGTTTGTTCATTTCTCACATAAGATCCAAACACTTCAAGCGATGTTACATAATATTGAGTCCTCAGCAGAGGTAATTCTTCTCTTAATTTTAATAGGATATTATTTAATTTATTATTCATGATAAAATAATATTTTAAGAAAGCATATTTTATGTCAAATTATTATTTCTTGTCTCCTCAGTGCCCTCTGCGTCGTCTGTAGTGAGATGTAATTGATTTATGCTTTTACTTCAATTGCTTTCTTTGGGCATACATCAATACAAATGCCACACTGAATACATTTCTCCTCATCAATTTTATGAACCTCTTTTACTTTTCCATCAATCGCACTCACAGGGCATTTCTTTGCACAGATCGTACATCCGATGCATTTTTCTTCAATAATAATGGGTTGAGGACGGGTTTTAATTCTATCTTCAATTGCTTTTGTAGGGCACACAGTCGCACACAAACCGCAGGATACACACTTGTCATAATTTATTGTAGCAAGGTTATTCTCAAGAGTTATCGCATCGACCGGACACTTCTTTGCACATAAGCCGCAGCCAATACAGGCAGTTTTATTTCCGCAGTTCGCTTTGGCATCTTTACCTTTATCGTGAGACATGCAAAGTATATGCACTTTTTTACTGATCGGAACCAGCTCAATAAGATCTCTCGGGCAGGCCTCCACACATTTTCCACAGCCCGTGCATTTCTCTTCGTCAATGATGCGCATATTATTCTCATCGATAGAGATCGCATCAAAAATACAAGCATCATAACAATCATTATAACCAAGACAGCCATACGTGCAGGCATTTTGTCCGTTGGAAAGAAGAACCGCTGCTTTGCATGTGGCAATGCCTTTATTTTCAAATGTTATATTTGTGTTATTATTTCCGCCGCTTTGGCAATGGATAACTGCAATGTTTCTTTCTTTTTTACCAGCTTTTGTTCCCATGATCTTTGCAATTTCTGCTGCAACCGCGTCTCCACCAGGTGCACACAATGTCGGTTCTGCACCGGATTTGACAACTGCTTCTGCATACCCGGAGCATCCCGGATAGCCGCACGCACCGCAATTGACTTTTGGTAATATTTCTTCGATCTGTTCAATTTTGGGATCAACATCAACATGAAATACCTTCGAGGCAAAGGAGAGTGCAATGCCGAATAAAATACCAAGAACGCTTAAAACAATGATGGAAACCAATAACATGAGTGCTCCTTATTAAAATTTCATCCCGGAAAATCCGAGAAAGGCAAGTGCCATACATCCTGCAACAATGAATGAAATAGGCATTCCCTTCATAGATTTGGGAACTTTGCTGTATTCAAGGCGTTCGCGGATGCCAGCCATGAGCACGAGAACAAGCGTGAAGCCAACTCCTGCCGCGGCGCCGTTTACAATAGACTCAATAAAGTTATAATTCTCATTGATATTAAGCAAAGAGACACCAAGAACAGCACAGTTCGTTGTAATGAGTGGAAGATAGATACCAAGTGCTTTGTAGAGCTCAGGTGCTGTTTTTTTGATCACCATTTCAACAAATTGCACAAGCACTGCAATGCTGAGAATAAATGTTATCGTACGAAGGAAGGTGAGATCGATGCCGAAGATGCTGGTCGCATCATTAAGGAAAAATGTGTAGATCAGCCAGGTGATCGTGGACGCCATGGTCATCACGAAGATAACTGCCATGCCCATGCCAAGGGCGGAGTCCATCTTCTTGGATACACCAATATAAGGACAGAGTCCGAGAAAACGAGAAATAACGAAGTTGTTAATAAATATCGATCCGATAATAATAATAAAAAGTGTTGAGAAATCCATATGTGCTCCTTGTTAATTCGCCTTAGATTTCTTCTTGTTTTGAACAATATTTAACAAGCCCATTAAAAGACCGATTGTGATAAAAGCGCCGGGAGGAAGAATTGCGACGATCATCGGTTTGTATGATGCAGGGAGAAGATGAATATTCAGGAGAGCGCCTGTACCAAGAATTTCCCTGATAGATGCAATAACCATGATCGCCAGCATGAAGCCAAGTCCCATACCGAGTCCGTCGAGCATGGATTTGAACACGCCATTCTTGCTTGCAAATGCTTCAGCTCTCCCAAGAATGATACAGTTCACCACAATAAGCGGAATAAAGATCCCGAGACTCTTGTGAAGTGCAGGCACGTACGCTTCCATTGTCATGTCGACGATCGTTACGAACGATGCGATCACCAGAATAAAACAGGGAATACGGACCTTGCTCGGAATTACATTTTTTAAGAGAGAGATTAAGATATTCGAACACACGAGAACAAAGGTCGCTGCAGTACCCATTCCGATCGCATTCTGAACTGAAGTACTGACTGCCAGTGTGGGGCACAAGCCAAGTGCCATCACGAAAACAGGATTTTCTTTTATGATGCCTTTTGTAAATTCTTGAAATGCTTTCATTGTTCTCCTCGGCTATAATCTATCACGAAGCTTTTGAAAAGTGTCACGAATTGCATTGGTCACTGCGCGGGTTGTAATGGTCGCACCGGTAAGGGATTGGATGTCCCCACCGTCTTTATCAACATAGATATTTCCGGGATTTTTATCAGAGAATTGAGCAGTGAAATCTGGTTTTGTGCAATTTGCTCCAAGACCGGGAGTTTCTGATTGCGAGACGACAGTGATCGCACTTATCATGAGTTCAGGAGTAAGCCCGACTATCGTCTTCACATCGCTGCTATAACCGTATTGTTCACAGGAAAAAACATATCCCACGAGTGTGCTGTCTGCAGAATAACCTTCATAAAATAATACAGTACTACTGTCTGATACCGGCTTGAAGGATTCAGCATCAGGGAGGACAAGTCTGCGTGCAGCTTCTACTGCTTTCAGCTTATTTTCAGCTATGAGAGGTGCGGTCTGTGTGTAGATCAGCGAGAGTATAGCTCCAGCGATCACACAGATGATCAACAAAACCAGAGTTGGACAAATAAAATCTTTCATATTATCCTCAAAAATATATACTTATTTTTTAGATTTCTTTCTGGAACCAAATGCCTTTTGCGGGGTAATTTTATCAATGAGTGGAGCGGCAACATTCATAATAAGAATGGAATATGAGACACCTTCGGGATACCCGCCCCATGTGCGGATCACGACAGTGAGTAGTCCGCAGCCAATGCCAAAGATAAGCCGCCCGTTTTTGGTCACAGGAGTGGTAACCATATCTGTAGCCATAAAGAAAGCTCCGAGAATGAGACCGCCGGAGAAAATATGGAATAAGATAGGACCGGAAAAGAGTCCGTCGATACCGCCAACCATCCAGCTCAGAAATGCCACAGTGCCGATGTAGCCAATGGGTATCCGCCATTCGATGTAGTGCTTATACACCAGAATAGCAGCTCCGAGTATCAGTGCGGCTGCAGATACTTCACCGATACATCCGCCGATATTACCCCAGAAAAGTTCTTTGATATAATCCAGGGATGAGAGTTGGTGGAAAATGGTTCTGGCAGAATCACCCGCAGTGCCGGCAATGATATCACCGCGAACCTGTTGAGCGAGATTAAGGGGAGTTGCTGAAGTGATCAAATTTTGGAGTTGAGCATCTCCGCCAGTTATTAAAGTTTGCTTAAGTCCTGAAACAGTCGCAACTCCGGCGTTTGCCAGCTTCGTAGCCCAGCCGGTCGTCATTTGGACAGGCCAGGATGCCATAAGGAAGGCACGCGCAAGGAGCGCTGGATTCACGGGGTTGTATCCCAAGCCACCGAAGATCTGTTTGCCGATAGTGATCGCAAAAACAGAACCCACAACAGGAATCCACCATGGAGTAAGGGGTGGGAGATTAAAAGCAAGAAGCATTCCTGTGACAACTGCACTTCCGTCAGAGATCGTTACAGGTCTTTTTGTTAAAAATTGTACAAGAGCTTCAGTTACAACAGCAGCAACTACACCGAGAATGGTTATCCAGATAGATCGCCATCCAAAGAAAAGATATGCAGCGAGAAGCGCAGGCAGAAGGGCTATCACCACAGTCCACATTACCCGACGAACACTTACCTGTTCATGCAGGTGCGGAGAACAAGAGACATTCACTAAACTCACGAGTGAAACCTCCAAAAACTATTTATTTATCTTGGCGTTTAAGTTTATTTACTTCTAACTTTCCGATCTTGATCCATTGGACAAGCTGAATATGAGAAGGGCACACATAAGCGCAGGAGCCGCATTCAATACAGTCGAGAACTCCCAATTTCATAGCTTTCTCATATTGTCCATTCTTGATCTTATCAGCAATAAATGATGGCACAAGGTTCATCGGGCATGCATCCACGCAGCGCCCGCAGTGCAGACAAGGGGCTTCAGTAGTATCGACAACCTCTTTTTTGCCCAAAAACACAAAACCGGAAGTCGTTTTCGTAGCCGGAGCTTCAAGGTTGGGAAGAGCAAAACCCATCATAGGACCACCGGAAATTATCTTTCCTATTTCTTCTTTTGTGCCATCACAATATTCAAGAAGTTGGGAAAGAGGTGTTCCGATTGGCACTTTAAGATTTTTTGGCTCATTTACAATTGCACCACTAATCGTCGTAATCCTTTCAATAAGGGGTTTATGAAAACGAAGCGCTTCATATATTGCAAAAGCAGTTCCCACATTTTGGACAACAACCCCCACATCCATTGGAAGTCCGCCAGCTGGGACTTTACGTTTTGTCGCTGCATAAATAAGCTGCTTTTCTGCTCCTTGAGGATAACGCAGCATACAGGGAACTACATTAATGTTTTTCTGATCACGGAGCATTTGCCTGAAAATCGAAATAGCATTCTTTTTGTTGAGCTCGATACCAATGTATCCACGCTTGGCTCCGAGTATCTTCATTATAATGCGCAAACCTGCAATGATATCTTCAGGATATTCAAGCATCAGCCGATGGTCGGATGTGAGATAGGGTTCGCATTCCACGCCATTAAGAATGACAGTATCTATAGGACGGTTTTCAGGGGGAGAGAGCTTCACGTGTGTGGGAAATCCTGCACCACCCATGCCGCAGATACCTGCTTCCTGGATTCGTTCTTTCATTTTCTCGATGCTCAATGAGAAATACTGCTCATCGTCGATAAGTTTTGATATCCATTCATTCTTACCGTCATTCTCGATCTCGATTGCCTGCTGAATTGTGCCCGTTGGATGCGGATAAGGTCCTATCTTGGTTACTTTACCTGAAACGGGACTATGCATAGGTATGGAAACAAATCCACTTGCTTCAGCAATTTTTTGTCCTTTTTTGACCTCATCTCCGACTTTTACAATTGGTACAGCGGGACGACCGATATGCTGGATTAAAGGAATATAAAGTTTTTCTGGTGCAGGAAATTTCTCAATCCCTTTGTGATTGGAAAAATGTTTATGGTCATGCGGATGAATACCACCCTTAAAAGTTTTTGCGCACATTATCAGTCCTTTGGAAATTTAAAATTTAAAATTACAAATTTAAAATTACATAGATTCATTATTCGAAAATAGCTTTCACGAATTCTGTTGCATCAAAATCTTTCAGATCATCCATCTGTTCGCCGACACCAATAGCCTTGATAGGTATCTGAAGGCTGTCTTTGATGCCAAGAGCAACACCCCCCTTTGCCGTGCCGTCAAGTTTCGTGAGTATGATGCCGTTGATTGGTATGGATTCAAGGAATTTCTTTGCCTGCTGAACACCATTTTGACCTGTTGTCGCATCAATGACAAGCAGGACTTGATGTGGAGCTTCAGGGATGTGTTTTTGGATAGTCCGTTTTATTTTTTCGAGTTCTCTCATAAGATTTATTTTTGTGTGGAGTCTGCCGGCAGTATCGATCAAAACGACATCGTATGAATGAGCTTTTGCAGACTGCATGGCATTGAATATCACAGAAGATGGATCAGAGCCGTATTCCTGTCCGATAATTGCAACACCAATTCTCTTTGCCCAGAGCTCAAGCTGCTCGATCGCTGCTGCCCGGAAAGTATCACCTGCAACAAGGAGAACCTTCTTACCATTATTTTTAAATCGCTGAGCACATTTCGCAATTGAAGTGGTTTTGCCCACTCCATTCACTCCCACGAAGAGCATCACATAGGGCTTTTCCTGGGGATTAAAATCTATAGATTCCACATCCTTATATTCATCCCGAAGAATGGTAAGAATGATATTTTCAAGCGCAGAAAATACTTTTTCTGAACTTGTGAGTTTGTGAAGGCGTATTTGTCCTTTTAATTGTGAAATGATCTTTTCTGTAATAGAAATGCCGAGATCTGCTTGGATAAGGATGTCTTCGATATCTTCAATAAGTTCCTCATCAACCCTGCCACTCAAATGAACGATCTCTGCTATACGGGTAATAAAGGAATTGTGGGTCTTAGAAAGTTTTTTCTTTAAACTGCTCACAAGTGACAATAAAAACTCCGAAAATTTTGCTTCAAATATTGTATTGGTAAGAATGAATCAAGTTTTTTTCAAAAAAAATGGTGGGTGATACTGGATTCGAACCAGTGACCTCTACGATGTGAACGTAGCGCTCTAACCAGCTGAGCTAATCACCCGACCGAGTTTATACTTCTTTTTTTGCAAAAACTACATAAAACAAACGAATCGCGATGAGCATTATTGGTATAATGAGCCAAACATAGTCAACTTTTGCAAGCACTGGGAAAAGCTTAATCACGATCCACATAACAAGTGCAGCAGCGACCTGAGCTAATTTTAGATCGAAAATATTCATTCGTTTTATACGGTTATTAAAGAATTGAATAATATTCATATTATTTAGGATTTTTAATTACAGCTTGCGCTGCAGCAAGACGTGCGATTGGGACACGGAAAGGGGAACAGCTTACATAATTCAAGCCTATTTTATGACAAAATTCTACAGAACTGGGCTCTCCTCCGTGCTCACCACATATGCCTATTATTAGTTTAGGATTCGTTTTTCTTCCTTTTTCAATCGCGATTTTAACAAGCTCACCAATACCTTTTTGATCGAGTGCCTGGAATGGATCATGGCTAAAGATGCCTATTTCTTTATACTGCTTAAGGAATTTACCTGAATCGTCTCTGGAGAATCCAAAACCCATCTGAGTAAGATCGTTCGTGCCAAATGAGAAAAATTCTGCATGTTCAGCGATCTCATCAGCAACAAGGCATGCACGAGGTATTTCAATCATTGTACCAACCTTAAAGTGCAGGTTGATGCCGTTTTTATTGATAATTCGGGAAGCAATGTCTCGAGCACGTTTTTCTATAAAATCGTATTCATTCACATCACTCACGAGCGGAATCATTATTTCCGGTTTAGCATCAATGCCCTTCTTTTTTAGAGAGCATGCAGATTCAATTATTGCTTCGATCTGCATGTCATAGATATCCGGAAAAGTTATGCCGAGACGGCAGCCCCTGTGCCCGAGCATCGGATTGAATTCTTTGAGTTGGTTTATCCTTGCTTTAATATCCTGCGTTGATTTTTTGAAAGTCTTGCTTAATTTTTGAATCTCTTCGTCGTCTTTAAGGTCAGGGAGAAATTCATGAAGGGGGGGATCGAGTAAACGGATCGTAACGGGAAGTCCCTGCATTACTTCAAGAATTCCTTTGAAGTCTTCGATCTGATTCTTTTTCAGTTCTTCAAGCGGATATTTCCTTTCTTCCGGTGAGTCGGCAAGGATCATACCGCGGACGAAATCAATCCTATTTTCACCAAAAAACATATGTTCTGTCCTGCAAAGGCCAATCCCGACTGCACCAAAATTTCGTGCGATTTCAGAGTCTTTTGGAGTATCAGCATTTGCGTGAACATGGAGCCGGGCTCTCTGGTCAGCCCATTTCATAAGCTGCTCAAATTCTTCAGTAAATTCCGGAGATTTTGTGCCGATCTTACCTTCAAATACTTCACCTGTAGAGCCATCAATAGAAATGAAATCCCCTTCTTTTATGACATGGTCATCAACAAAAAATTTCTTAGCTTTTAAATCAATACTAATATCTCCGCAACCTGCGACACAGCATTTCCCCATTCCTCGTGCGACAACTGCAGCATGAGAAGTCATGCCGCCACGCACAGTAAGAATACCCTGCGATGCATCCATTCCAGAGATATCTTCCGGAGAAGTTTCAGTTCGCACAAGAATTGTTTTTTCATTTCTTTCTTTCCATTTAACTGCTTCTTCAGCGTAGAAAACGACCTTGCCGACAGCAGCACCAGGAGAAGCAGGTAGTCCTTTTGCAAGAAAACGATTCTCCTTTTCTGCTTTCACCTTTTCTTTATCATCAAAACTTGGGTGGAGAAGCTGGTTAAGCTGATCCGGCTCGACGCGCATGAGTGCAGTGTCTTTATCGATCATTTTCTCTTTTACCATATCAACTGCAATTTTCACTGCTGCATTTGCAGTGCGTTTACCCGTTCTGGTCTGAAGAATGAATAAAGTATCTTTCTGAATAGTGAATTCAAGATCTTGCATATCTTTGTAATGAGTTTCTAATTTTCTCTGTATTGCAAAAAGCTCTTTATATACTTTCGGCATCAATTCTTCGAGAGAAGGATATTTTTCTACTCTCACCTTTTCAGATATATTATTATTTTTTGCCCAACGAATAGAATTTCCTTTTGTGATTTCCTGTGGAGTGCGTGTTCCTGCGACCACGTCCTCACCCTGTGCATTTACAAGGAATTCTCCAAAGAATTTATCCTCTCCAGTAGAAGGATCGCGCGTGAAAGCAACACCTGTTGCACAGTCCTCTCCCATATTACCAAAGACCATTGCTTGGACATTAACCGCTGTGCCAAGAAGTCCTGTGATATTATTTAACTCACGGTATTTTTCTGCTCGCGCATTACTCCAAGATTTAAAAACAGAGTCGATCGCGGACCAGAGCTGATCATTGGGATTTTGAGGGAATTCTTCACCCATCTCATCTTTATAGATTTCTTTGTATTGCTCAACAACAAGTTTAAGATCGTCAGCGGTCAAATCTATATCAAGGGTCACTTTTTTCATGTTCTTGATACGTGAAAGCACATCTTCAAAGAGCTCAGAATCTATTTGATGAACAACATTCCCGAACATCTGAATAAGCCTGCGATACGCATCCCACACGAATCTTGCATTTCCTGTAGTTTCTGCAAAACCCTTTACCGACTTGTCATTCAGCCCGAGATTAAGGATAGTATCCATCATGCCTGGCATGGAAACCGCGGCGCCGGAACGGACAGAAAGAAGGAGAGGCTTATGCGCATCTCCAAACTTCAAATCCATTTCTTTCTCCAGAAGATCAAGGTTAATTTCGACTTCCTTTTTCAAATTTGAAGGATAGTGCTGGTCATGTTTATTGAAATAGTCACAAATTTCTGTTGATAACGTAAAACCGGGAGGGACAGGGATGCCGAGATTTGACATTTCTGCAAGGTTTGCTCCTTTACCTCCAAGAATTTCCTTCATGGATTTATTTCCATCGGTTTTTGTTTTACCAAAATAATACACATTCTTAGTCATGTTACCTCTTTATTTATATAAATTATTATTATTAATGAATTCTTCAACTTTTGCAGGAACTAGTCCGCGGATGGGCTTTCCTTGCGAGCGCATATTCCTGATGCACTGTGAAGAGATGTCAATTTTTGGCATTTCCAGAAATGAAAGTTCACCACTGAAAGAAAAATCATGAGAACGATCTTTCCTATCTGATGGTCTGCTAATAATAATGAACTTAGCCAGTTTGAGCAACTCATTATACTTGAACCACATTGAGATTTCCGGCACATTATCCTCACCCATGAGAAAATAGAGTTCATCATCAGGATGTTCTTTTTTCAATTTCTCAAGTGTGAAATATGTGTAGGTAAAATCCTGGGCGTGTTCCTGTTTTTCCAGTTCGCTGATTTCAAAATATGGATATCCGCTCAGAGCCAGATGGAGCATCTGAACTCTTAGATCAAATGGAGTTTGCGGTTTTTTATGCGGTGGATTGCCGGCAGGAATAAAAAAGATTTTATCCAGTTGAAGTTTGTCTTGGCAATATTCTGCCATCCGGAGGTGACCGCAGTGGATTGGATCAAAGGTGCCACCAAGTATTCCCAATCTCATGATCAGTTTGTTGTATGAGCGTTTATTTTTTTTATGAATGGAGATTCGGGGTATTTTGCAGAAAGCTGTTCGCCAATATCTGCAAGCTTATCCCATATCTTTTTTTTGATATATATTTTCGCGGCGAGCTCAAGTGCATTTTCGTCTATCTCGCCAGGAATATTCTCATCAAAAATTTCATTAAGATACATCAGAGATGCATTATAATATCCCATCATGTAATAAATATGAGCGTTGAGATATTTCTTTTCAAGAAGCTTGTTTATGCAAGTAGTCTTCATGTTTTCAACGTTGACAATAAGTTCAGATTCCGGGTATTGGGCAATAAAATGATTGAACTGCTGAAGAGCATTTATCGTTTCTTGTTGATCATATGCGGGGGGATAAGATAATTTGAACCAGGCAGAGCCGATTTTGAAATTAGCATCTTCATTATATTGAGAGTAAGGGAACAATCGCATGAGTTGTTCAAATTCAAAGATCGCATCTTCGTACAATTTCATATTGAAATAACAGTTTGCAAGCTGGTATTGAGCTCGTTTGACAAGCGTATCACCCTTACTCATATACGTGATGATCTCATATATATCTCTTGCTTTGTTGAATTTCCTTCTTTGATACAGTTCATCAGCTTCGATCATTTTTTCATGAGGATCGAAATCACCTTTCGGAAGCTCAAAGGGTTTTTCATACGTGACATCGTCTTCTTCATCCCAACTCATGGGCGAAGGAGTTTGTGAATAGAGAAAATTCATAAAAATGAGAGAAATAAGAATCAGTAAAAACAAGATTGGCAGGATATATTTTTTCATTTTATCTGTTCTCCAGCATGACAATTCTTTCGCGTACGATATCCAGGCGTTCATAATCAGGATACTGTTTTTGGATCTCTCTCAGCTGAGTAAGCGCTCCGGTATATTGTTCCATACCGATCAGGCACAGCGCAATTTTAAGTTTTGCATCAACGATTTTATTAGAATCAGGATAATTGATCACCACTTTATCGAAGTTGAAAATGGCTGTTTCAAACTGATCAAGCGAGTAGTAGCATTCACCGATCCAATACTGCGCATTTGATGCGAGATCGTTTTGAGGATATTCTTTAATAAAATCTGAAAATGTTGAGATCGATTTTCTGAAATCCTTATCAACGTAATACTGACGTCCGTTCTGATAGAGTCTTTCAGGAGTGATTTCATTTGATGGTGTCACAGGTTTTGTTTGGGTATTGTCTGCAACAGCCGGATTTGATCTGAGTTGAGAAAGGATCTGGTTTTGTGTTTCAATTTTGGATTCGAGAGTGTTCACTTTTACTTCTAAATTTGATACTTTCGATTGCAGCACTATGATCTGATCGAGTTTGCTGTTGAGCATCTGAAGATCAGCGGAGAACTCCTTCTCCTGCTGGTCTATTGCATCGGAGTTCATTTTTATCACTTCAGCTAGATACTGCATCTGCTGATCGGTTTGATTTACTGGCTGCTGGATATCAGTATAGGGCTTTTGTTGCGCACAATGAGCCAGAAGAAGCAAGAGTAATAATCCGAATACATATAATTTTTTCACCGTTAACCCCCGTAATGTTCGAAGAATATTTTATAAGCTTTATAGGTTGAATAGATATCTCCTTTGCTTGAAATCTCAAAAGGAGAGTGCATTGCAAGAAGTGGCGTGCCACAGTCAATGACTTCTGCATTGTGTTCAGCCATAAATTTTGCGATAGTGCCACCTCCACCCACATCAACTTTGCCGAGTTCGCCGACCTGCCAGTTGACATTATGCGTATTAAAAAGCGCACGCAATTTTGCAATAAATTCCGGATGAGCATCGTTTGAGCCGCTTTTTCCTCTGGAGCCAGTGAATTTTGTCAGGCAAACTCCTGATCCGAGAAGGGGTGCATTCTGATGCTCATGGACTTCTTTAAAGGAGGGATTGATCGCGGCAGTGACATCGCCGGAAAGAATATTGGTTTTTGTTAAGACTTTTCTTAAAATTTTTGAGCTGTCATGTCCCTGGAATTCAATAATATCAGAAATAAAATCAATAATAAACTCAGAACGGGCACCCGTATTTCCTTCACTGCCTATTTCTTCTTTGTCTGCCAGAAATACGATTGAAGGAAGAGCGCGTTCATCTATGTCCAGAAGTGAGCGCAGCGCAGTATAGGAGCATACTCTGTCATCCTGTCCATATGCGCCGACCATACTTGCATCAATTCCCACATCCTTGCTGGAAAAAGCAGGAACGATTTCAATTTCTGCACTGATAAAATCCTCTTCAGTGATGCCGTATTTCTCATGGAGAATATTCAAGCAGTTCAGTTTAACAGTATCTTTTATATCATCATCTGGGAAGGGTATTGAACCAAAAAGGAGCTGAAGTTTATCTGCGTTAATAGCTTCTGAGATTTTTTTATCATTATAATCTTTTGCTAGATGTGGAAGAAGATCAGCAAAAGTGAAAACAGGATCGCCGTCATTATCGCCAATAGAGATATCGATGCGGGAACCGTCTTCCTTACATATGACACCATAAAGAGCGAGAGGAATTGCCATCCATTGATATTTCCTTATACCGCCGTAGTAATGGGTCAACATAATTCCGAGCTGGGTTGTCCCATCTTCAGAAAGAGGAACCTGCTTCAGATCGACACGAGGAACATCAACATGGGCTACGATAAGGTTACATCCATTTGAAATATCTTTTTTGCCTGCTCGAAAAATTGCAATATTCTTATCGCGATTTATTCTATAATAACCGGGTGCTTTTTTAGTAGGATTAGAAGCAAGTGGCACGTACTTGAAAGCTTTTAAAATTTGCTCGCTTAGCTCTACAGAAAGCCTTTCAGTCTTTGCTTCATCAATGAACGCACAATATTCATCAGCAAATACAAATGCATTTTCACGTTCTGTTTCAGAACTAATTTTCCAGAAATTCTTCTTCTTGTACGAGAGCTTATCCTGCAATTCTTTTCCTTTTGAAGATTTGGTCATGAGATTCCTTTATAAATTTTCTGCAACAGCATGCGCCATGTCAAGAGTTGAGGAGTTGCCGCCCATATCATAGGTGCGAACATTTCCTTCTTCAATAACATTTGCAATAGCATTCATAAGGCGGTCAGCTTTTTCTTTTTCACCTAAATAGTCAAGCATAAGTTTTGTGGTAATAAGCATGGCTATTGGATTTACTTTATATTGTCCTGCATATTTGGGAGCACTTCCATGAGTTGGCTCAAAAACTGCGAGTTTATCTCCGATATTTCCACTCGCGGCAAAGCCAAGTCCACCGACAAGTTGAGCACAGAGATCGGAAATAATGTCACCAAACATGTTGCTGGAAACAAGCACCCCATATTTTTGAGGATTTTTCACAAGCCACATTGCCATAGCATCGACATTTGTTTCCCACAATTCAATTTCAGGATAATCCTGTGCGACCTTGCGTGCTTCACGCACCATTAAGCCGGAAGTCTCCCTGATGACATTTGGCTTTTCCACTATTGTAACTGATGAATAGCCGTGCTTCTTTGCATATTCAAAGGCATTCCGTACAATTCTATGACAGGCTTCCCTTGTGAAAATTCTGCAGGAAAGGGCAAGATCATCAAGAGGTGTATCTGCAAATTTTGCCATTTTCTTGTGGTTTTTTGAGAGTGCATCAAATACTTCCCGGGGCACTGGATGGAATTCCACACCAGCATAGAGCCCCTCAGTATTCTCTCTGAAAACAACAATATCAATGTCGTCTCTGTAGTTCAGCGGATTTCCTTTAAATGCTTTGCAGGGTCTGAGATTTGTATGCAGGTTAAATTTCTGCCGCAAACCAACGATCGGGCTGGAATACACAAGCCCCTTGCCCTGAAGTTCGGGGATGAGTTCTGCTTCAGCTTCCTGTTTTGGCTTAGAGGTGATGGCACCAAAAAGTGCACAATCAACATTATTAAGAAGTTCAATAGTTCTGTCCGGGAGTGGATTTCCTTCTGTTCTCCAGAATTCCCAACCAATGTCGCCGTGGATGTATTCTGCATCCAACTCAAGGGTGTCAAGGATGATTTTAGCAGCTTCCATGACGTCGTTTCCTACTCCGTCTCCGGGAAGCCATGCAATGCGGTATGTGCTCATCTTACTCCTCATATGTGATATTTTTTATTGTATATTCTAATATGCCGACAGGGGCTTTAACTTTTACTGTTTCGCCAATATTCTTACCAAGAAGCGCTTGTGCAATTGGTGATTTAAACGAGATCATTCTTACACTCTTTGTTTTCCCAGTTTCATCTTCACCGACTATTTTATAATTCAATATCTTATTTCTTCTTTTATCAAGCAACTCGACTGTGGCACCAAAACGGATAGAGTTTTTATCAATATCATCTGAACTAATGACTTTCAGGCACGAAATTTTTGCCTGAAGTTTTGATATCTCAGCTTCGATAAAGCGCTGTTTCTCTTTGGCAGCGTGGTATTCTGCGTTTTCACTGAGATCGCCAAATTGACGGGCTCGTCCAATTTCTTGTATGATTGCCGGGCGTTCTTCCTGGATGAGATGTTCTAACCGTTTGCGAAGATTTTCAAGCCCTTCTTTCGAAATATATTCTTGTGCCATTATGATCTCTTCAACTTTTTCAAAGTTTTTTCTGCGTTGTATGCAGCTTTTTTTATACGGATATTTCCGCTTTTTTCCCATCTCTCGACGATCTCGCGAATTAATTGAGAATTCTCTGATATTGAATCTGAAAGAATCTCAATAAAGTTTGGGTTATAGGTTGATTGATAGGATCTGTAAGTGTCTCGGTATATCCTTTTATCAATTTTGTAAAGGCATTTCAATACTTGCACGATACCGTGGCGAATCATCTTATTTTCAGAATTCCAGAAGGAGTCGATTTTTTGATTGATTGTCTTCGCTTTTGCTTTATTCACTTTCATGTATTTACAAAGTGTTGCAAATGCACATTCAATTACATCATCTTTGGGCTCCTGGCGGATTGTGCTGATGATGTCATCAATATATTTATCAGGATACTTTTTAAGAAGAGGAAGGATAATATTATCAAATATTTTTTTTATTTCACTTTTATCACGAGTGTCCGTAATTGCTTTTTTAAAGATTTCATCGTATTCACCGGGATGTTTAAACATTACTTTGCTCATCACGTAATTAAAGATCTTCTTACCGTTCTCACCTTTTCTCTTCTGGATAAAAAGTAAAAAATCCATATAGGTCTCAGGATCGTTTTGAATAACTTTTCTCATCTCTTTTGCAACATACGTGATCACAGGTTGAGGTACTTCTCCATTTACACGTTCAGGATATGCATTATAAATAATTTCAAAATCATAGTCTTTATCGGGTATCTTATGCTCAAGAAAATCAAGCGTATCTTGATTCAGTCTTTGTTGCCAGTCATATGTAATCATGATCATTTACCTTTATCGAATTATCGCAATTTTACCTTTTTTATATAAATCGGAATATTTTATCAAATAAAAATACATTCCGGATGCCACTTTTTTACCAGACTGATTTGAGAGATCCCACTCAGCACTGTTATAATCTTCAGAAAGAAATTCTGCGGAAAAGTTGTCCACAAGGTTTCCTTCAAGGTCATAGATATAGAAATCAGCAGTACCAGAGGTGGGGAGGTTTTGGAAATATACTGTTTCATTTTCGATCGTTGCAGGATTCGGAAACACGGCAACATTATCAAGATCGGTGATGGGGATAGTGATCTTAATCAGATTTTTCCCAGGGAGAATGCGGTTGCCTGCAAGATCGGTCACATTGAATATCTTAATGAAATAAGGTTCGCCAATCGGTTTGATATTACGAGTAAGAGTAAGGGTGACAGATTCATTGGTGACCTGAATCTGGGAAATACTGTTCGCTTCAGCTTGCTCCGGGAAAAGCAGTGAATAATTCGAAATGTTTCCTGCAGTAAATGGATCGATTGTTTCATTAAATCCAATATGAATTTCTTTGCCGCTTTCAAGGGAGCTTGACGCAATATATGGTCTGGTAAGATCTTCCTGATATGTAAACGTAACTAGTGTGTCAGCCATGGGTGTATTAAATATCCCAACAATGTTTTCTATGTTTATCTCATAAGGAGAATCTATTTCCTGGAGCGGGGCAGCAAAAGTAAGGAGCAAACTGAGTTGGCTGTTTGTAGGAATCACAGATTCGGGATATCTATATACTTCCATATAAAAATTGGAAACCTGCTCGCAATTCTTGTTCAGAGTTTTATTGAAATTCAGCAATATGCTATTAAGTGAGATCATATTAACAGATTGCAAAGAAGGGGGATCAATTGGAATTATCTCAGCCGGCAATGTGCTGTAACTTTCCTGCCCATCTTTCAATGCAGATAGAGAGTAATAATAGAGGCTGTCGGGCATCACCTCGGAATCCGAATAAGAGGTTTCATTTCCTGGGATTGCAATAATTTCAATATCATTATCCTGCTCTTTGTAAAGATAGAAAGAGTCTGCTATTTGAGAATTCCAAGTTAGAGAAACACTATTTTTGCTCATGGGTCTTGCGTAGAAGTTTTGGGGCATTGGAGTTGATGGAGCAGCTGTAGGAAAGGAGGAAAGCGCGAGAACGAGAGAATCATTCTGATCATAATGGTTATAAACTGCCTTATAAAACCCGTTATTATCTATGTCAATACAAACCGGTTGATACGTTCTGTAAGATGAACCAACCCATTTCGGAACAATATCATAGGATTTTCCGTCATCAAGGAGTTCGAAAATATAAATATCGGGAGCAGCAGCAATCACGATCTCATCAGCGCCATCACCATCAAGATCACCAACAGATATTCCATTATTCGAACTTACGCCAGCTATCTGAATATAATCAAGAAGTGTAGGATTTCCATCAATGTATTTATATACGGCATAAAGCCAGAACTGGTTATTCACATCGTCATCATCATTAGAGTAACCACCAACTATGAATTCGAGAAGCCCGTCTCCGTCGAAATCTCCCACAGCATTGTAGTATGTATTCCGAATGGGAATTTTCAAAGAATCGATCCGCTGTACTGAATAATTGTTATTTATTTGGTAGACCAGTATATCACCATCAATATCAGAAAAGAGAATATTTCTCTTGCCATCATTATTTAGATCGCCAAACCGGATGTAAGGAGAAAGTTCATTTCTGGAATAGGTATGCGTATTGTTGAGTATCATGCATTCCAGGTTAAAATTATCTCCGTTCCGGGAGTACACATCATAATGAGAATATGTTCCGATAATATCGGCAGAGCGCACGACCAGGTCATCCTTTCCATCGTTGTTGAAATCATAAAAGGTGCCGGTATATGCATCTTTGATCGAATTTACATATCTACTCGGGAAAGAAGTTGAGGTAACTGCCTCGAATATCAGCATGGAATCTGCACGATTTCCAAGTATTTCATGATTTCCATCCGCATCAGTGTCACCTATGCTCCAAGGAATAAATGAGTTACTCATAGTATGAACGACATCGAGTTCATTGCTCTGATACTCGCAGAAGCGGACCGGACCGTATGAGCCTTCATCGGGAAACTCCATAAATATGAGTTCGATCTTACCATCTCCATTGATGTCATACTTATTGGAACATAGATAGACAGAGTGCGAATATGAAGCTATGGGATCGAATCCGCTTGTAGGAATCGTGCTGTTATCAATCGTAATAGCATCCGAAAAAATAGTGGAATTCGTTGTAAGACCTGAATGATTTTGAATTGATAAGTAGTAGGAATACGTTTCATCCGGAAGGTGCTGCGGAAGCTTTAGTGTCGTAAAGTAATCGTATTTTTTCTGGATCAGTGAGAAGGTGTCTGCATATGCTGAAAAACAAGTGGCATAAAATTGTGCGGGTTCCTTTGCTGTGGAGAGAATGTAATAATCCTTTTTGTCAAAATTATATCGCGAGGTTGATGCAGTGGCATTTGGTACAAACTGAGGAGGTGTCCTGTCAACACTGATCTTTACGATGTCTATATAATTTTTCCCATGAAAATCTTTCATGCTTAGGCGGATGTAGTATGTAGAATCCTGAATGCCGTTGAGAATGAATGTGCCGAGAGTATCATCAACTACAGGATCGGTATATAAGGTTGGTTCAGGATTATGAGTGATGACATCGAGCCAGTCATTTGCGACGGGCTCCTGTTTTGTCGTATAGCTAAGTGTATAACAGAAAAAATTTTCGCAATATGCAGTTCCGATAATTGGAATATCCTGTATGTAGCCAGTATTGTAAGGTGGATAAAAGATCGCTGAAAGTGGCTTAAAATCTGCCCCGGCATTTTGCATGAGTTTTTCCGCATCGATAATTCCATATCCATACACATTATCATACCCGCCATCCCCAAGATCATTACAAGATATTTTGATAAGATTGTACACTTCGATATTAGAAAGGAGCGGATTCTGCGAAAGAAGTAATCCTGCACATCCTGCAACAAATGGTGCTGCCATCGAGGTGCCGCTTTCAGTTTTATATTCATTGTTCAGATAAGTGCTGTAAATACTCAAGCCAGGTCCGCAAAGATCAACACCTTCTCCGTAACTGGAGAATGAGCATATTTTAAGATTTTCGTCAACTGCGGTCACCGATAGCACATTATCAAGAGCAGCAGGATACAAAAGCCCCACGCCACCCTCATTACCTGCAGAAGCTACAATGGATACACCAAGATTATACGCATAATTGCAGGCATCGTTAATGATTGGGGCTAATACAGCGTCCCCCCAGCTTATGCTTATAATCTGTGCACCGTTATCGGCAGCATAAACGATAGCTGCGGACACATCATCATCCTCAAGATATCCGCCAAGTGTCGTGCGGAAACCAGCTCGAAGATTCATGCATTTTGCAAACCATGTAGTGCCTGAAACACCAAGGTGATTGTTGGTTTGAGCAGAAATGATTCCTGCAATATGTGTGCCATGCCCGAGATCGTCTCTCGGATCGTTGTCTCGCTCGCGGAAATCTCCCATTGCGTCGACAATATCAGTTTCTGTAAAGTCCCAACCCATCCAATCATCGATATAGCCATTATTATCATCGTCGATAAAATTATCAGGTATTTCACCATGATTGATCCAGATATTCTGTTCGAGATCGGGATGGTCATATTCAATCCCGGAGTCTATGATAGCTATGACAACCTGCTCATTTCCTTTTTCGATCTCCCAGGCATTGCCTGCATTGATCGCAGGCAAACCCCATTGCTGATAGTAATAGGGATCATTTGGTGTGATAGAAAGCATCTCATTCAAGTAGTTCGGTTGAGTATAAATGATAGAATCATCTTTTTGAGAAAGTTCTTCGAGGGCTGAGAAATCTATTTCTTTTGCGCAGGTAAATTTGTACACATGCAGAGCGGGTTTCTCAATTATCGCTGTGGATGATTGAACTTCGAACCGATCAAGGATAGAATCGAAGGCGTCGATACCTGTTGTGCAGTCTTTGAATACAACTTCTTGTGAGAAACGAGCTATTAGTTCATGAGACGAATAGTGGGGTTTTCCCCAAAGCTGCGAAGCATAAACAAGACACAAAAGGATGAGTGCGATCTTTTTCATTGAGTATCCTAAAAGTTATATGATACAGAAAATCTGTGAGCCGTGCCGATATCATTCTGGTATGGAGTAAAAGCATAATCAAAGTTAAAATCGTTGAGTTTGATTCCAATTCCAGCTGTGATATTTTGCTCATCATAGTTAATTTTATATCCCAAGCGGGAAAATATCATATCAGAAAAACCATATTCAAAACCGAGATTTGCCTTGATGCTTTCTGATGAGAACTTTGCTACTTCTCCAGAAAAAGTGAGTATATTTTGTTCATTCACTTCCCACAGATATTGAGAACCGAGTTTCATCACAAGCGGGAAAGAGATACTCTCTTCTTTAAGCTTTGATGATGTGCCGACATTTTGCAGGACCATACCAAAATTAAGCCCTTTTATGAACGAATCATAGATTGCACCAAGGTCAAAACCGATACCGTAACTTGCTTCCGTATCGATCTTTTCGTAAATCAACTTGATATTTGCACCTAAAGAAATACTCGGCGTGATCCTTCGTGCATAAGTGAAGCTCGAAACGATATCCTGGGGATGGAATTCGCCGATAGTATCACCCTGTGCATCGGTTTTCGGTATCATTCCGTAATCGAGGTATGTGAGTCCGAGTCCCCAGCTGCTTTTGCCATTGCGCACGATAAGTGACGCATTTTCAATATTGTTATCAAAGATGTAGCTATTGTGATTAAAACAGAAATTTGATGATGGACTGATCTGGACCGCAGCAGGATTTGACCATAAAATAGTTGCATCTCCTGGAGAAGCAATAACGGCATTTGCCTTACCGGCATTCCGCGCGCTTAAGCCGATCTTCAGTATCTGGAAACCGTATTTCTCTGGAGAATCAGCAGCAAAAGAGGTCAGTGTAATAACGAAAACAAAGAGTAACAGCAAGACTATTTTTTTCTTCATAGTTTATTTTATCCTAATTTTTTTATATATAAAATCCTCTCATCAACTGCGATAAGAGGATATTTTGGTAAAAAACCAAATGCAATTATGAAAATAACAATCTTATCCTAAGATCTCCTTCTCATTACATTTGCAGATTTGAACAACTTCTCTTTTCGGAGACCATTTACCATCTTCTTTATGTCTATTTCGGATAACTTTTATGGTAGTCATTTCTGTATTACATACTGGGCAGACGACCTTTCTCTTACCGGCACTTGCATGAGCTAATTTAGCTGCAAAGGTTCTTACTTTCGGCATTTTCAACTCCTTTTTGAATTGACACATAAGTCCTGTGCGTAAGGACTGGTGTCAAGTTTTTCATCGGTGATGAAATTATTGTTTATTTATATATTTTTTTTAAAGTTCAGGTCAATATTATATGTTATTATTTCTATTTCGCAACAATAAGTTTTGAGAATTTTTGATACTGATCGGTTTGGACTTTCAGGAAATAAATTCCATTCGAAAGGTTTTTTGCGGGAATAATGATCGAGTGCTTTCCCGGATCAGCAATATTCTCTTTATGAGATTTTATTAATTGTCCCTTACAATTATACACTGAAACATCCACCTTATTCATGTTTGCTCGTGTGAAATTAATTGAGATATTATCACATACGGGATTGGGAGAAAGTGTAAATGAGAACGGTTCTTCTTGAAAAACTTCATCGGTAGCGTAGGGCACAAGACTATCCAGATAAGCTCTATGCGCATCGGAAAATGAACAGGATGAATACACATCCCAGTTGATCGACCAGGTCATCAAACCACGGAAATTAGGATATCCCGCCGGATTCGTAAGCTGGTACAACCCTCCAAATGACTCACCGAGTACAATATAATTCAATGCTTCATGCACGACATCTGCAGAAGTATAGCCGCTGCTTGCAGCATCCGGGCACGCAGGCAAACCTATTGCGACCTGATCCTGTTCGAGTGGATCAAAAGGGATGTGCTGTCCGTAGAAGTCAACAATGAAGCCACCCAGCAGCATATCAGCCATTGCCACATGGAAATCTGCAGTTGGCGGATAGTAGATATTTCCATCTGATCCGTACATTGAACCAGTATTATAGTGCTGTACATATATCATGGAAAGTTCGTTACGCACTGCATGCAGAAGCGGAAGATACCCACCATACACGCCGGCATACGTAAAATATGCACCCTGAACATAAGCAGTCTCAGGCGCCATGGTGAGAATGAAATCATTGGGATAGAGGTTGAGGAGTCCCTGCACCGCTTCGATAAGAAATACGATATTCGGTGTGGTCGGATAGCGGTAATCATTATCTCCTGCATCAAGGAAAAGCGAACCGCCTTCAAGATCAATGTCCATGCCATCAAATCCGTAAGAGTCTATTATCAGGGACATGGAAGTGATGAATTCCTGCACGTCTGTGCTGTTGTCAAAATGGATTGGGGCAGTTGCACCGCCAATCGAGATCAGCACTGCTTTTCCAAGAGATTGAAGATAGAGCACATCATCGATAAAATCCTGAGGATCGGGATACATGCCCGGATCAGGAATGAACTGCATGTTTGTTCCAAGCGGAACGTCCGGTATGGCGAAAGCTACATCAATCACATTGTATGCCAGCGGAATTTCGTCGAGGAGAAGGGGGGTTGGATTGGGATATTGCCAGTTATGCCAGTAACCGATAAGCGCTTTATTGGGGATTTCGACTGCGCACACTGAAGATAAAGATGTTATCAACATGAATAATAAGAAAAAAGTAATCTTTAGAATATTATTCTTCATGATATTCTCCGGATATTATTTCCTCCAGAGTACTCATACACTGAAGACATTTTAGTCAAGTAATTCCCGAATTTGATCAGTTGTCAGGGAATGGTCCCTGACAACTCATTATATTAATAAAAAAGCTGAGAAATCTAAATCAATAAATCTATTTACTTCATCAAAATCATCTTCTTAAGAAATGATTTCTTGCCGGTTTCGAGTTTATAGAAATAGATGCCGTTCGCCAGTCTCTTTCCGTTTGCAGTGCCGTCCCATTCGACACAATGAGATGCAGAAGGATCGAGTTCCTCTTCGAGGAGTGTAGCAACTAACTGTCCTTTGAGATTATAAATAGACAAGGTCACGTAAGATGGCTCTTTTAAGCTGAATTCGAAGGTTGTGATATTGAGGAAAGGGTTAGGGAAGTTGGGGTAGAGGGAGGTTTCTTCAAATGGTGTATGGTTAGCGGAGACATAATCAGATAACACAACATTCACTACCGTTGTATCAAACTCAGTAACTTCAACGTTATACACCCATTCCGCAGCATACCCATCGAGATAGAATTCCATGTCATACATTCCCTTATAAACGGGATTATACAGATAGTAACCGTTCTCATCAGTCCAAACAGGATTATATCTTGCTTCATCAGCAGTTACCCTCACCATCTCAAGAGGTGTCCCATCTGAGTCTGTAACCATTCCTTCGATTGCCCCATAGTAAGCTAACCAGGATATGGGTTGAAGAACACTATAAATGTACCAATGGTTGAAATTATATGTGCTACCCCCATGTGAACGAAATTTGAGTTGAATAGTTTGTCCTGCATATTGATGCATATTTTCATAAGTCCAATCCGATCCACCGGATACACCCCAGTCATCATTATAGTCGAGATCCCATTCGAAGATCATATCTTCACCAGTATCGTGGATCACCCAGATCTCCATTACTTCACCTGTATCAGTACCATAATCATCGATATACATATTCACAACAAGGTCCCATATCCATTGCGGATTATTAGGAAGATTAAATCGTGGAGATATTAATGACATATCATAATCTACAACCGTGGGACTCCAATTAAGATATGCATAATCCGGTGACCACATCCAGTTACCATCAGACGGGATTTCTCTCCATCCTGTAGTAGCCCAATCGGAATAAAAAGTCTCATAGAAACCTAATGATGAAATGTAGGGTATTGCAGTATCAGTGTTTGAAGGACAGGATTCGCCCTCTTGATAAACTGCGGTGACCCAGTAAGTATATTCTGCACCAACAGCAACAATATCGTCCGTAAATTCAGTATTGTCTGGACCTTCGATATAGGAAACAAATCCTTTGTCCTGCTCATAGATATTGTAACCAAGATGATTTAAATTGTTGTCAATAGAGGATTGTATTACAATATGATTTCTGTTAATGACGGAAAGGTTAGTTTCTTGTTCAATTTTTTGTACTGTATCAGGTAAATCCCATTCGAGGTTTATGCATTCACTTCCGCCAACTGCTGAAAAGTTTTGAGGGGGAGGTAGATAAAGTGTATCTTTTTGATCATCAGCGGAAAGCTGACTGTGACCGAAGCCATAGCTCAATGTGAGGATTACTATGAATCCTATAACCATCTTCTTCATAATAAAATCCTATATTTTTTCCATTTTATAAAAACTCGACTTTTCTACCTCATCAAAACCATTTTCTTGAGAAATGATTTAGTGCCTGTTTCGAGTTTATAGAAATAGATGCCGTTCGCTAGTCTCTTTCCGTTTGCAGTGCCGTCCCACTCGACACAATGCGATGCGGAAGGTTCGAGCTCTTCATCGAGGAGCGTGGCAACTAATTGTCCTTTGAGATTATAAATAGAAAGCGTTACCCGAGAAGGTTCTTTTACGCTGAATTCGAAGGTGGTGTTATTGAAAACAGGATTGGGGAAGTTGTTATATAGAAGAGTACTTTCAACACACGATTGATTGGTTGAGAACGAGTCGGTTACTACAAGACAATAGGGAATTGATACAGTGGGCACGCTTTGTTGTGCGCTGAAAATTATTTCACCGGAGAAAACAGTTCCTGGTGGATCATCATAGGTATAAAAATATACTATAACATCCACAAAATTGCCATAGGGAGGGACAATTCCGTTCTCAGGACCAACTACAACATGTGGATAGATTTGATATGGACCCAGTTCATAACCGAACAGTAAGTCAGGTGAACCTTGGGTAAGACCACCAAGTACCCATGTTCCCGGCACAATCTCACCAGAGGTAAATAGACCACCTGCAATATATGAAGCTACACCAAAATCATTATCAACACTATGTGTTACACCTGTTAACGTTAAGGTGTTCAGATCATACTGCTCTATCTGACAGCCAGCACCGGTTGTTATACCTGTGAATATCCAAAGGAATGGCCCATCAATTGAAACATTATCATAGGCACAGCCATACATACTTGGTGGTGACGAGATTGTGTTCAGAACAGAACCCGCCCTGTCAATGAGTTTAAGGTCGGCATCCCAGTTATTTACCCAAAAAGCGTCATGTATTTCATCATACGCAATTGCACGGACAGCGACAGGTGACGTAATCGTTCCGTAGAGATTACCATCTTCATCGAACTGGTAGATGGTCGTTCCAGCATTAGAGCCATAGAAGTATTCTCCGTCGAATGCCATATCTCGTATACCACCTGTTCCTGTAATCCACGTAGGTTCCCAGCTTCCGGCATAGGTGCCATCATAATTCAATTTATAAACATTTCTCGTTGAGTAACCCCATTCTGAAACGAGGAAATATCCATTCCCGAATTCTGCGCCGGCAATTCCATAACCTCCGGTTGGGGTGTCAACATCATAATTGAACATGATATCCCATATCTCGTCCGAAGAAGGTGGTGTATGTATCACGGCATCAGGGTCGGATTCTGAATATATACTGAATGAATTATTTCTTATTTTAGATTTATCCGGTTCGTATCGATGGGCGGTTTTATCCCATAAACTGATATACCAATCCAGATCGATTGTGCCGTTGTTGGTAATGGTTAGCGTTCTTGTTGTCGAACTATAGGGAGGCAATTCTACGTACAGAGAGTCAGGAGTAATTTCCATTGTGGGATTGCCAAGTACGGCATCAAGTAAAGTCGTGTCCCCTTCATCAATTTCGACATCGTAATACCACTGTATAGTATAGTCCTCATGATAAACTGGAATATCATATATGCCTACTTCAACAGGACCACTAAAATAATAACCATCTTCATTAGTATATACTATACCGCCACCTATTGCAACTTGAGCATTCTGTATGGGATTGCCATCGTAATCAGTAACCGTACCTTCGAGTGCACCGTAAGGAGCAATATATCCCATGTACGCGAGAAGTACTTCATAAATATACCAATAGTTAATATTGTAGGTACTTCCACCATGTGATCGAAACTTAAGTTGAACTGTTTGTCCAGCATATTGAAACATGTCTTCATAAATCCAATCTGTTCCACCGGATGTACCCCAGTCATCA
This sequence comes from Candidatus Cloacimonadota bacterium, assembly GCA_049903315.1. Lineage (GTDB taxonomy): Bacteria > Cloacimonadota > Cloacimonadia > JGIOTU-2 > JGIOTU-2 > Celaenobacter. Next base: position 79,799 of record JBNGBT010000010.1, read on the forward strand.
TTTTCGTCGAGATCCCATTCAAAGATCAAATCTTCATCAGTGTCATGAATCACCCAGATTTCCATAACCTCACCTGTGTCTGCAGAATAGTCATCGATATACATACTTACGGTAAGGTCAAAAATATCTAACGGATCGTTTGGGAGGGGGATCATGGGTGATATCAAAGACATATCATAGTCCAGAACTGCTGGACTCCAGTAAAGATATGCACATCCGGAATACCATGACCAGTTGTTAGGATAACCTTGAGTTGTCCATCCTGTTGTTGCCCAATTAGACCCGAAAGTTTCATGGTATCCTATCCCATATGGCGGAAGAGGTGTTGCAGTAGCAGTATTTGAAGGAACTGATTCACCAAGGTCATACATCGCAGTTACCCAGTATGTGTACTCCGTACCAATAGCAACAAATTCATCTATACCATTCGTGTTGTTTTCACCTTCTATGTAAGCTATAAAACCTTTATTTAACTCATATAGATTGTATCCGTGAAGTGTTATATCTTTTGGAAGCTTAAAGCTGAGTTCCTTATCTTCGTTGAATGTGTAATGAGAGACTTCTCTATTGCCCGTGTCGATAGAATGTCCGCTTTGAGCAAATATACTTTCAGATAATATTTGTCCCTTTTCGAAAGCAGAATTATCAACCGAACGGAATTTCACTTCAGGTTCTTTTCCAAGCCGGTATGTGTCGTAGGCAAGTTCGATGTTTCTTCCGCGAACCATAGCCGTGGCACGGATAGCGAATACCCCGGGATCACTTGCAGCAGCAACATGAAGAAGCTGCCATGTTCCACCACTCAAGTACCAATCGTAACCTGAGTTTGCATTTGGACCGTTCTCGTCAAAGCCAACATAATTGGTCTCAGTCGGAAGATCATCCCAGTGTATCATTGCATAAAATTCACCTAAGAAGGGAATGTGCGGAGCAGGCACTGTTATCCAGCCATTAGAAGGAATTACGAATGGATCAGTAGTTCCAACTAAGTTGCGGTCAGAGTCATACACATCTATCGTGACAGACTCGCCACCGGTTCCTGCATTTGCATCTCCGTATACTTCGAAGCTGACGATTTCACCACCATCAGTAGTCGGGAACAGGTTACCAAGCCATGCTTCATAACCAGGATTGATTGCCCAACCATTTTCATAGGTGCCGTCATCAAGAACATAATCAACCTGGGTTCCACCGCCGCCACCACCGGTCTGCGGCTTATCCCAATCCAGATATATGCAGCCGTTTCCCCCAGTTGCAGTTAAGTTTTCCGGTGGGGGACCATTAAATAACAATTCAACATCTATAATTAAAGCCCAATTTTCATCAAGCATCACATCATATACCCAGTAGGGATTGAACCACTCTTTATAAAAAAGTATATCGTAAGTTCCGGCTACGATAGAATCAAACGAATAATATCCATACATATCAGTATATGTTATAAAGTTACCGACTTTTACCATTACATTTTCAAGGGGGTCATTATTATACGTTACGTTTCCCAAGAGCCCCATAGCTTCGTTATTGATGTTAAGTGTTAAAGGAATCGTTATATCTGATGCACCATAAAGAAGTGCGTTGTTGTGTACAATAAGATCCGCGTTATACGTGCCGGGAGTGAGTTGAGGGTCTCCATAACAGGTTACGGTTACCGTATGTGTTAGCCCGGGAGTGATAGAACCGCTATCAGGATGAGTACTTAGAATAATCAGACTATCCGCATTTTGGATATCTATATCCCATTCCAGGTTTGATGCCTGCGGATCGGTAGCAGTGTTGGAGATGTAAAGTTCAATTTGTGCTGTATCACCACTTTGATATATGATACCAAACTGGAGAGAATTCGGATCAACATCGATCTCCGGGGAAGGAATATGATCAAAGATAACAGTATAATAAGTGGTATTTTCACCTCTTATTTGAGTCTTTCTGGATACATTATCTTCGAGTATTTCATCCCATTTTCCGAGTATCCAGTAATAGGTGCCGTCCTCGAGAATGCGGTATTGCAAATATTCGCTACCACCTTCTGCAAAAGCATCTGCAAAGGCGAGTTCTGTTGAATCTGCGTCAACGAGTTTGATCGCACCATCGAACTCGGTCTCATCCGAAGGCAGCTCGAATGAACAGGACATAATATCACCCTCAAGGCAGTCGATTTGATAGATGTCGATGTCTTTGTCTTTATAATAGGGATCGTAGTATATCTGTACTTCATCAGACGAGAAAGAGTAGTTGGCAGGAGTTGCATCGACCATGTAGTCGTTCGGCTCGTAGGGATCGCGCGGATGGCAGGTTGCTAAAGAGAGTACTTGCTTTTTTAGGGTACTATCTTCACGGGAGGTTATTATAACGGGAGTAAGTTGTGCATGATCGAGTTCTGTATATGCTGGTAAAAAAACATGAAGCGTGAAGTTCCCTGTTTCACCGGGATCAAGCAATATGAAGTATTCACTTAATGTTATTGGCCAGTTGTTTCCAGGAGATGGAGATGGAGCATTATATTCACTAATTTCAACATCATCTATATACAATCCGGCACGATTAACAACTGTTGTGGCGTAAAGTGTAAAATTGATCTCGACATCTGATAATCCATCGTAAGCTGCAAGGTCGAGTTCTACATATTCCCATGCTGTACCGGGATATGAGTCGATCGTTAAAAATATATCTCCATTGACGGAAACATCGCAATAGTCCCATGATCCAAAGATGTCAGACCAATACCAGAATGACATATATGCGTCATCGACATCCTCAAAATCTACAGTCTTACTCACATAGCTATAATCACCGGAATTAGTATAGTCACCATTGGGTACGGTAGCCCAGAGCCCCGTACCGGAATGTGCTGCTGGAGGAGGAATATTTGCACCGGTGTAATTATTGACATTATATTCATTTGTCCATGCCCAATCACCGACCGGATCCCAATCTGACGACGCTACCCAACCTCCATCATCGATTTCGAAATCATAAAAACCTACAGGTTCTACTTGATTATGATGATGAATATGATTATAATCAATAGTGAGAAAGTATCTGTCTAATTGTACCCCATGATTTGTAATCTCATACTGAAAATTGAGATAATTATCTGGACCGATATGATCAGAGATGAAGGAAGGTTCAACTGTGAAATTGAGAGGGAGATAAGGAGCAGGCATGATGATGTTATCAAGTCCAACACCCCGGGATTCATTGTTCACCTCGCTGTGATGACGCCATCGTATTTTTGCATCATTACCAATATAAGTATCCGGAATGGGGAAAGACACTTCTTCATAGTCTGTCATGGGTGCGGTTGCAGAGAGTGTGCCGATACATTCCCAATCCGGTATCGGATCAAGATAGGTATTGGAAATCTCTATAAAGAGGGTATCGCCGGTGATAATATCGGTTCCTTTGGCTTCGTAAAGATTGTCATTTCTCCAGAAAAAACTGATAGAATCTGCACTCTCGATAATAAGACGTGGTGAGATAAGGATCGCATCTGCATTGTGGTACCAGCTGCACCGTGCATATCCTTCGCCTTCATACGCTTCAGTTGTAAAACGGTTCCAATGATCTCCGGGATTTTCCCAGCCGAATGGCGGGAAAGTAGTATCTTCAAATCCTTCCAATATATATTCGCCATCTTCCGCAGGTGTAGTATTATCAGATGAAAAGAGCAGCGTGACATTTGATAGCATCAATATAATTAAAAAAATGTAAATGAAATAAAATATTTTTTTCATATTACTCCTCAATTAATTGCAATACATTTTGCGTATTCTACTTCATCAAAACCATTTTCTTCAGCAATGATTTTTTATCCGTTTCGAGTTTATAGAAGTAGATGCCGTTCGCCAGTTTCTTTCCGTTTGCAGATCCGTCCCATTCGATGCGATGCGATGCTGTCTGTTCGAGCTCATCATCCAGAAGCGTGGCAACTAATTGTCCTTTGAGATTATATACTGATAATGTTACCCAAGATGACCCCTCTAAGCTAAACTCGAAGGTTGTGTTGTTGAGGATGGGATTGGGTAAGTTGGGATGGAGAGCTGTGGCGTAATTAACGCAATTATCATCTTCTCCAACTGGAACTGTTGCACTGGCAACATTCGAGGGGCCGGATTCTCCAAGATCATACACTGCGGTTACCCAGTATGTATACTCAGTTCCGGGAGTTACAGGTTCATCCATAAAACTTGTGCAACATTCAAGACAATAACCTATGAAACCTCTTTCTATTTCATAAATATTGTATCCCAGGAGTATTGGATCGGGCAGGGACTTAAGACCATGTCCCTGATTATTATTGGGTGTGATGTTCATTATTTTGTAATTTTTCGCTACAATGGTATGATTACTCTGCGAAAATACATTTTTAGTAATTTTTTGTAAATTTCTGGATGTTGAAATATCTTTATGCTGCGATTTAACTTCAGGATTTTTTTGGGTGTGTGATATATTATAAGTGATTTCATTGCTTTGGTCGGGAAGCATTGCAGTAGTACGTATTGCAAAAACTCCGGAATTACACGATACAGCTTCATGAAAGAGCTGCCAGTTCGTTCCGTCATAATACCAGTCACAATTTGAGTTTGACCATGGTCCGTTCTCGTCGAAACCAACATAATTTGTGGAAGTCGGCAGATCATCCCAGTGGATCATTGCATAGAAATCACCGGAAAAGGGAATGTGCGGAGCAGGCACTGTTGTCCAGTAATTAGCAGGTATGACAAATGTATTACTGCTTCCAATATAATTTCTATCTGAATCAAATACATCGACCCAGACATTCATACCTCCGGCTGACACATTTTCATCACCGTACACTTCAAAGCTTACTATCTCACCTGTGTCAATTGTAGAAAATAAGTTGCCGGTCCAGGCATCAGCTCCAGGATCGATACCCCAGCTGTTTTCATACGATCCGTCATCGAGAACATAATCAACCTGAGTACTTCCCCCGCCAGTTTGAGGAGAATCCCATTCCAGAAATATACAGGTGTTTTGACCTGTTGCGGTGAAATTTTCAGGTGGAGGTAGATAGAGGGGTATATCAAAAGAAATGTATAATACCCATCCCGGATTTAGGTAAACACCATACGCACACACGAGTAAATATTCCTCGTAGTAAAAATACACATCATAAAATCCTGAAGGTATTGCATAATCTCCAAAAGAAAAGAAGCCGTTTTCGTCAGTGTATGTTTGAAAATTTCCACATATAACAAGCACTCCTTCCAGTCCAAAACCTCCATATGTTACCGTACCTGCTAATCCGCCACATTCCTCGGAATAATAAAGAGTTATGGGTATAGAAATATCCGATGCACCATTTGGTAATGCATTATTATGAACAATGATATCGGCGGTATATATGCCTGGAGTGATTGGAGGATCACTATACCACGTTACAATAACAGTTTGTGTTTGGCCGGGAGCGATAGTGCCGCTGTCAGGGGAAGCAGTAAGAATGATCAGACTATCCATTGTGAGGATTTCGATATTCCATTCCAGGTTTTCTGCTTGTGGATCGGTGTTCGTATTTGAGATGCGCAGTTCATCGGAAACAGAGCCACCTGTGCCTGCAATCATGCCAAGTGTAAGTTCTGCCGGCTCGATATCGATTTCAGGTGGTGTGAGCGGTAAGATTGAATTAGATATTTGGTTTTCTAATGATCCTGCCGTACACAATGAAGCACAGAGCAACGTAATGGTTGTTAATAAAGTTAGTATTTTTTTCATGTATCCTCCCTGCCTTTAAGCTAATAAAGGTCGCTTAGTTCAAATATCTCCATTCTTCTCATTGTTTTTACCTGCCGAACAATGTTAAAAAGAAGTATTTCATCATAATATGTCAAATATATATTAATCCCGATTTGTCTATATATTACATTTTAGGAAATACGAGATCTATGCTGGCTAAAAAAAGTGATTAAAGAGAGACGTAATTCATAAAAACTGAGAAATATCTTTAAATTTTAATTCAGAGATTTTATAATGTGTGTTCGTTAGTAACGCAAGATTCCAATCTTGCGTACTCAACATCGGAATGTTGAGTTACAATCTTCCTTTCAAGGGAAGACATTCAATGTAATCTGAATTGCATCAGTTAATATAAAATTCCTCTGAAAACCATATTTTCTTGACACTCTCCCTGCTCGTTTGCCAGTTTTGGTTCAAATGAAAAAATAATTCGGATGGAGGTTCATCGCATGATCAGACTTATCCCTGGCGACACAGCCAGATTGCCAATAATGCAAATAGTGTGCTTTTTAGTCGTATCAACAACCGCCCGTCCGAGGTTCATACAATAAAATAACATTTTTAATGTAAGCCACGGACAAGCGAATCCGTGGCTTTTTTGTTTTACCACACCATTTAATAGCCCGGATTCACATTAAAAAAGCGGTACTTTTATGTTAATCAATATATCCTCTCGCAGGTCAATATGAAAAAATTATATTATTTATGGCAATTCATGAAGGGCAACAGAGCTCTTTACATCATAGCTATCGCAGCAATCGGTATAGCCACATTTCTGTCATTCCTCTGGCCGATGGTGCTTCGAATCACTGTAGATTCAATTATCGGTGACAAAGCTCTCGAAGCTCATGGCTGGCTTAAGCCGGTTTTTTCAGGTGCCTATAATTTCTTTGGCGGTCACTCAGGGCTGGTCGGAAAACTATGGATCTGTAGTGTAATACTTATTGCGATCACTTTGGTGAGAGGAGTATTTCTCTATTTCAAAGGCAAGTGGTCCGCAGTCGCCTCAGAATCCATTTCGCAGCATATTCGGGATAAGGTTTATGATCATCTTCAGCTTCTTCCGTATGATTACCATGTGAAATCAAAAACAGGAGATCTAATACAGCGTTGCACTTCGGATGTGGAGACTGTGCGAAGATTTCTCGCAATCCAGTTCGTGGAAGTGGGAAGAGCATTGTTCATGGTAGGATTTGCACTCTCATTTATGCTGCCGATGAGCGTCCCGATGACACTGGTTTCGATGGCGCTTGTTCCATTCATCTTCGGATTTGCAGTCGTGTTTTTCATGAAAGTAAAAAAGGCATTTCAGCTTTCTGATGAATCAGAAGGAAGGATGTCCACGGTACTGCAGGAAAATCTGAGTGGCGTGAGAGTGGTACGCGCGTTTGCACGTCAGGCACATGAGATAGGCAAATTCGATGACAAGAACAGTGAATACCGCGATCTCACCTACAGATTGATCTGGCTGCTTGCATGTTATTGGTCGATATCAGATTTTCTTTCCCTCATCCAGATCGCAGCCGTGCTTATTCTTGGAACGTTCTGGGCTGCACAAGGAATAATTTCTCTCGGCACACTCCTCGCCTTCTCAACTTTTGTTGGAATGATGCTCTGGCCTATCAGGCAGATGGGACGAGTGCTTACAGACATGGGCAAGACAATGGTTTCTGTTGGTCGTATCCACGAGATACTTGATGAGCCGACTGAAGAATTTCATGAAGATGATGAAATTATGGTAACAGGAAAGATTGAATTTGATAATGTGAGTTTCGAATACGAAGACGGAAAACCGATCCTGAAGAACATATCTTTTGCAGCCGAACCCGGGCAGACTGTTGCCATTCTAGGACCCACGGGTTCCGGTAAATCTTCGCTGGTACATCTTATTCCCCGCTTATATGATTACACGAGCGGGTCCATCAAAATTGATGGAATGGAACTGAAGGATATTGATAAGCACGCCATTCGAAAAAACGTCGGACTCGTGCTTCAGGAACCCTTTCTGTTTTCAAGAACTCTTAAAAAAAATATCGGTATGAGTAGAATTGATTGTGAAGATGACGATGTTTTCGAAGCGGCGCAAATTGCATCAGTTCATGATGTCATCATGGATTTCCAGAATGGGTATGAAACTGCAGTTGGCGAGCGCGGAGTCACATTATCCGGTGGTCAAAAGCAGAGAGTTGCCATGGCAAGAACTTTGGTCATGAACACGCCGATCTTAATATTCGATGATTCGCTGAGTGCGGTCGATACAGAAACAGATGCTGCAATAAGAACTCAATTGAATAAGAGAGAAAAGAAGGCAACAACCTTCATCATCTCACATCGTTTGACCACACTATCTGAAGCGGACATCATACTTGTGCTCGAGCATGGCGAACTAGTACAGATCGGCTCACATGAAGAATTAGTGAACCAGGAAGGATTGTACAGGCGCGTCTGGATGATCCAGAATTCTCTGGAAGAAGAACTGGAAACAGAACTCGAAAGTAATAATATAAAAATCGGCATAAATAATAAGAAAATTTCTTTGGAAACAGCATAAAATGGTAACTCATAAAATTTTGTAGGATGATAAAATGAGTGTATTTAAAGAACATGAATATACAAAGAGATTCGATTTCTCTCTCTGGAAAAAGTTAAACAGATTCATCAAACCATATAAGAAGAGAATGCTGGTTCTCGCTGTGTTCATGCTTGCGCTTGCAGGGGTCGATGTAATACTTCCCCTGATGACTAAATATGCGATCGACCACTTTGTCGTTCCTCAGAACACGCACGGCATAGTGGGTTTCGGCATCGTGTACTTTGTGCTCATACTTGTGCAGAGTTTGAATATCTACTTCTTCATTGCTATCGCAGGAAAGATCGAAATGGGCATCTCGTATGACATTCGCAAGAAAGGATTCGAACATCTGCAAGAGTTGTCTTTCAACTATTATGATAAAACTCCAGTGGGCTGGATCATGACGAGGATGACATCGGACAGCACACGTCTTGGCGAGTTCATTTCATGGGGTTTAGTTGATATGGTGTGGGGTGTCTCACTCATGCTCGGCATTGTATTCGTGATGCTTTTCATGCATTGGAAGCTCGCGCTTATAACCCTGACTGTGGTTCCGGTGCTTGTTATGATAAGTTTATATTTCCAGAAGAAAATTCTTAAAGCATACAGAAAAGTCAGAAAGATAAATTCTCAGATCACGGGAGCATTCAGCGAAGGTATCACAGGAGCAAAGACGACAAAAACACTGGTTCGTGAAGAAGAAAATCTGCTCGAATTCCAGGAGATCACGACCAAAATGAACCGTTCTTCGGTTCGAGCTGCGATATTCTCATCGCTCTACCTGCCCGTGGTGCTTACACTTGGAAGCATCGGAACCGGACTCGTACTCTGGAGAGGTGGAAATGGTGTGTTGCTCGGAACGATCTCGTACGGAACACTTGTTGCGTTCATCTCATATACAGTTCAATTTTTTGAGCCGCTTCGAGAGCTTTCACGCGTGTTTGCAGAACTTCAGAACGCACAGGCATCCGCAGAACGCATTTTCTCAATGATAGATGAAAAACCCGATATTCAGGACACTTCAGAAGTTATTGATGAATACGGAGATATGACGAAATGCAAAAATGAAAATTGGCCTGAGATAGATGGAAGAATTCGTTTTAAGGACGTTTCGTTCGGTTACAAAGAAGGCGAATATGTGCTTGATGATTTCAATCTCGAAGTTCAAGCCGGCGAGACAATTGCACTGGTCGGCGAAACTGGTTCCGGTAAAAGCACGATCGTCAATCTTGCATGCAGGTTCTATGAACCGACAGAAGGTGAAGTGCTCATCGATGGCGTAGATTACAGGAAAAGATCGTTACTCTGGCTGCATTCAAACCTTGGTTATGTGTTGCAAACTCCGCATCTTTTCAGTGGCACGATCAAGGAGAATATTGCGTATGGCAGACTCGATGCAACTGAAGAAGAGATCATCGAAGCTGCAAAACTGGTCAATGCTCACGAGTTCATTTCGGGGCTCGAAAAAGGGTATGATTCTGAAGTAGGAGAAGGCGGCGGATTGCTCTCCACAGGCGAGAAGCAGCTCATTTCCTTCGCACGGGCAATCCTCACTGATCCCAAAATATTCGTGCTTGATGAAGCAACCTCTTCGGTCGATACGGAAACAGAACAGAAAATTCAGGATGCAATTCATAAAGTGCTTGTAGACAGAACGAGTTTCATTATTGCTCATCGTCTTTCAACAATTCGATCTGCAGATAGAATAATAGTTATTCATAAAGGCAAAATAACCGAGCAGGGCACACACCGTGAGCTTATCAAACAAAAGGGCTACTATTACCGGCTCTATTCGAACCAGTTCATGGAAGAGCGAGAATCAGAGCTGCTGACAGCATAGGATATATCATGCAAATATTGAGAGCTGACAACATTGGATTTCGGTACGATGCACAGCAGGATATGCTCTTTGAAAATGTCACTTTTGCCGTGCACGTGAAGAGCAGGATAGGACTGATTGGAAAAAATGGCTGCGGCAAATCGACTCTTGTTGATATATTGAGAAAGAAAAATAATCCGGTCGAAGGTTCCATTTATCATAAACCGGAGCTTTCGATCGGGTATCTTCCTCAGGAATTGAACCTGCCAGAAGAAGAATCCTGTATATCCTTTTTATGGGATAGCAAACCAACTCTGGCTCAATTAAAGAACAAAATAGATCATATTGATGATTTTACACCAGGGCAGGTAAGCTCTATACTTTCTCAATTTGAAAGAAATAGAGGGTATGATTTTGAGATCGCAATAGAAAAGATTGTTACACGTTTTTGTTTTACCAAGGAGATGCTCCAAAGAAAGATAGCTACATTAAGTGGGGGGGAACAAACTCGTCTTGCACTGTGTGGCATATTGCTAAAGAATCCGGATGTGCTGCTCCTTGATGAGCCGACAAATCACTTAGACATAGAAGCGCTCACATGGCTGGAGAATTTTCTCAATGAGATCAAGATACCATATATTATCATCAGCCATGACAGGCATATTCTTGATTCGTGCGTGAATTCGATACTAGAGCTTTCTCCTGAAGGAATTAAAACTTATTCAGGCAATTATTCTTTGTATAAACAGGAAAAGGAGCAGGAGCTTCATAGAAAGATTCACGTATATGAAGAGCAGAAAAAGAAGATAAAAAAGCTGAAAACCGCAGCACAAAAGAGAACTCAGTGGGCTCACAAGCATCAAGCTGAAACCGGCTCCGAGGGCTATGCTCCAGTATATGAGTGTGTGAGCAATCTGGCAAAAAATGCAATGGTGCAAGCGAAAAATCTGCAAAGAAGAATGGAAAGAAGGATAGAAGAAACTGAAGCGGACAAGCCGTTTATTGAAAAGAAGAGATCCTTTCACTTTAATGCCGAGCCCATCAAAAGCAGGCGGGTCTTGGAAGTCGAACATCTTACAAAAACTTTCGGTTCAAACGATGTGCTCGATAACATCGATTTGCAAATTGAGACTGGGAAACGATTGGCAATAATCGGGAAAAATGGAAGCGGAAAGTCCACCCTGCTCAAAATCTTAACAGGTCATCTTGATGGATATCAGGGCAAGATGAGTTGGTCACCTCAAGCAAAAATTGGGTATTACTCCCAAGATTATGAAAACCTAAATTTTGATGCAACAGTTCTCGAAGAAGTTACCAATGGAGATTCACAAAAGCAAACCTTTGCGAGGACAGTGCTCGGTTGTCTTTATATTTCTGAGAAGTTGATACGCAATCAAATAAAAACATTAAGCATTGGCGAGAGAAGTAAAATCGCATGTGCAAAAATCATTGTGTCAGGTGCGAATGTGCTTGTACTCGACGAACCTACAAATCATCTTGAGATCGCAGCCCGTGAAGCACTGGAACAAGCGCTTGAGGAATATAATGGAACCATAATCTTCGCAACGCATGATAGGTATCTTATTGATAAGATAGCTGAGAGAGTAATCAATTTGGATGGACCAGGAAAGGAGTTCAGTATATGAAAAAAAGCATGAAAGATTTTCTCAAAGAAAAACAGTCTAAACAAAACCTGAAACAGTCGAAGAAAGTCCGATTCTCAAAAAAAGGATCGAGTAAGGTGTCCAGTTTTAAAAAGGGGCATATTAAAAAAGGATAAGTAACATTTATTTTGGAGTTTACATGATTGAAGATATAAATAAATTACAAATTGTTGAATATGAAGACAAATATGCAGATGCAATTGCCGAGATGTGGAACAAAAGTGGTGATTGCTGGGGCGGGTACAGTCTATCCCTCTCAGGCGAGTCCGTACGTCAGGAAGAGGAGCAGTCCGACCATCTGTTTGTCTGGCTCGCTGTCCTCAATGATAAGGTAATAGGTTATTGCACATTATCGGAATACAGGGAGGATGAGGGTGCACTCTACATAGATGTGCTCAACGTGATACCGGAATATCATGGAAAGAAGATCGGGAAAAAGCTCGTGCTCAAAGCTGTCGAAAAGACCATCGAGTTAGGTTTTCCACGAGTTGACCTCTATACATGGACAGGAAATACAAAAGCAGTCCCTCTTTACAAGAAGACGGGTTTTTTCTGGGTGGATAGAGATGAATGCACGCACTGTATGAACTTCATTCCTACAGTTCTTACGAGTGAATTGTTAAAAAACTATATCTCAGATTTTGACTGGTATGAAGATTCTGCAAGAAAGATCGCTATCGAACCTGATGGTAAGAAACATGATGGTTTTGAAAGTTATCAATACATTTGGAAAAAAGAAAATCAAGAACTGGAAGTTGAATTCTGCAGGCATAGTAGAGGTGTCAGAAGAATAAGAACAAAGGATTTCGAGATCACGGCAGAAACCAAAAAGCTCAAACAGGTCTTTGGTAAATCTTATGAGATTTCATATCATGTGAAAAATTTCACAGACAAACCACTCGATGTGAAAATCAAAGGAATAAATAATAAGAACATTGTCTTTGATTTTCATGCTGAAGCAAAGGTGAAAGATGAGAACGAATTCACCACCTGTTTCTTTGTAGATGAATTCACGGAGAAGCAAAACAAGTGGAGAACCTATCCTGCAGTCTGTGCGGACATCTCGATCAATAGCAGGTCACAGGAATTCAAAGTCGGGATTGATCCTCAATATCCACTCACCCTCGAGGTGGTTGGCGAAAAGCAGCTCTACTCTACACAACATGATGAGATGATGCACTTCAATATCAAAAATAATTATAACGAGAAGGTTATTTTCTCATGGGAGCTGAAGGACTCAGACCTTATCCAATGGCATAAGCATCGCATTGAGATCGAGCTTGAAGCACAATCCCGAAATTCTGTTGCTGTGCCTTTCTCACTTCTTTGTGCAGGTATCCTCAATGAAAAAGTGACCATCAATGCGCAGTTCCAGAATGGCACCACATTCTCCTATTCAGATTCGATCAATACGATCTTTCAGACGCAAAATGGTATGGCGTTTGGAAAAAATGAAAAATGTCTTGCACTCCTCAATGGAAAATACCAATTAAATGTTGATCAGAATGAATTTTATAATGAGGTCAGCTTCTTTGATGTCATCTCCAGAGAACACACACGGCAATTCATGTTTCCTCCCAAAGTTGGCAAACCATTCAGTTCTGAGCTTCATAAAAAGAAAATCTCAAAAGTGGAATATTCAAAACAAGACGATGCGGTGCAGATGGCTACCTTCTATGAGATAGAAAAACCAGCAGCTTTCTCCCTGATCGTCCATTTTAAACTTTATTCAAATGGAGTGCTTGAGAAGTGGTTCACTTTACTGAATCCTTCGGGCAAAGATATACCTCAAGAGGTCTTCTTGAGTAATACAATGTATATTCGTTTTCATAAAACAGTGATCCCTTACAAAGGGAAGTTTATTTTCATCGACCGGGAAACCCAGAATTGGGGTGAGCTCTACGAAGCAGCGAAATATGACGAGAACTGGATCTTCAATTATGGCACCGCGGACACCATTGGCATAAGCTGGCCAGATGAGTTCAAGATGGGCTTTTCTGAAGATCTTCTTTTCTCCACAAAGGTTGGTGTTATACCTGCTGGATCACAGGTGACCACAAAAGCATTCAAGCTTATGCTCGGGACCTTTTCTGAATGGCATGATTTCAGAGAATTTGTGCTTGATAAGAAGCTGGAACAGGAGCAACTCACGGATTATTGTGAAGTAAAAGTGAATGAAGGCAATCCATTTTTGCAAAAGAAATTCCCCGTTAATGTGATCGAATATCGGGAAAAACCTCATGATATTCCTGTTGAATTCTCTGCAAAATATGGATCATTCACATCATCTAAAACTGAATTCTCTTCAAGGCAGAACTCCAAACCCATTCAGTTGGCTATTAATAATCATCAGGAATATGATATTCTTCATGCAAAGATAGAGGGAAAAACTCCTGATAAAATCGTTGAGAAAATAATATTTCCAACAGGAAACGATCAAATAGTTACTGACAAAAATGTTGAAAATGATCACAAGGTGTGGTCATGCTCGAATGGACTTATTACGATCAAGGCAGCAGAAGATTATGCACCAGCAGTACATTCTTTAATGTATAAGGAACAGGAGTGGCTCGATTCTGATTTTCCAACTCCGGGACCAAAATCCTGGTGGAATCCATGGATCGGCGGCATCAACTCCTATCCGAACAGAATGCAGATGAGAACTATCATAAAGGAATCGTATGCTATTGATTGTGTGTCGCTTCATGATAATTTCAATAATGAATGGAAGGGTGTAAAGATCAGTGTGTCAGTCGATGAATTTGAAAAGTTTAAGGGATTGTCATGGAACCAGTATTATCTCATGCTGCCGAGAGTTCCTGTACTGTGCTATGTACCCGAGATCATACAGGAAACAGGTAAGTATCTCAGAAATCTCCAGTTCATCTCTCGATATTTTGCCCATGCAGACGAGAAGGTCGAGAATTGTTTCGTGAGATCATATAACTCTCAGCACGAGCAATTTGATTACTACTCCGGCATAGAAGCAGTTGATATCTATCCACAAACCGTTCGAGCTGTCGGAAGCACTACGCGTGATTACCTGATGCAGATCTGGAGCGACCAGGCGAGGTATAATGACATCTCATTGAATAAAGACATTACCTCCTTCTGGATGTATGACTTTGTGAATATTGCAAACAAAGAGAGAAGATTTCTCACACCGAAATTCCTTATCTTGACAAAAGAACTCCTATCCGAAGATAAGGTTCGTGATCTGAGAAATATAACCTTTTCTCACAAGAATAATCAAGGGGAGTGCCTATGAAAAAGGTTATCTATTTACTAATTCTGATATGTATTGTTCCCGCAGTACTCTGTGCAAAATTAACGCTGCACGTTCCAAAATTGAATCCTTCTCCAACGATTGACGGAAAGATCGAACAGGGTGAATGGGATGGTGCAGCAGTTGTAGAAACCTTCTATCAAACCTCACCAGGGGACAATTCCGAGCCATCGGAAAAAACGATCGGCTATCTCGCGTATGATGATGAATACCTCTACTGTGCAGTGCACTGTTTTTATGATGATCCGGAGAAGATAAGACTGTTCCATTGCATCAGGGATAAGATCTATTACACAGACCGAATTTTCCTGTTCATTGATACATTCCACTCGAACGCCAAAGCATATTACTTTGGCACAAACGGCTATGGAGAGCAGGCAGACGGCATCGTGATCGATGACATCGATACGTCTATCAACATTCATTATGATTCGTTTGGTGCCTTGACTGATGACGGCTACACCATCGAGATGAAGATCCCGCTTAAGAATATCAAATACAAGAGCGGAAAGAATGTGCAATGGGGTTTCTTCCTGAAGCGTCACATTGAAGAACGAAAAGAAGAGATATGTGCCATGCAGGTGAACAGGAACGGAACAAATTTCTATGATAACTATGGAATTCTTGTTTTTGATGAGCTTCCCACCAACCAAAACCTGAAACTGATCCCGTCATTTCTGATGAGTTATTCTGATGATAATGATAAGAAGGCGGCACACCGCACAATATCTCGAAAATACCAGCCGGAACTGAATATCTTCTATGAGCCGAATTCCTTTCTGACAACCACCATGACGATCAATCCTGATTTCAGCACCATAGAAGCAGATGCCATGGAAATCGATGTGAATACGCGATTTCCGATCTACTATCCTGAAAAAAGACCCTTCTTTATTGAGAGTACGAATCCATTCAATACACCGATCACGATCTATCATACCAGAAAAATATTTGACCCGATCTTTGGTGCAAAATTCTCAGGTGCAGTTGGCAAAAACAGATTTTTCGGGCTTGGTGCGGTCGATGAAAACGCAGAAGGTGCTCGTTTCATAAAAGGATATAATGGAACAAGTAATGCATTGTTTGGATTTACCTCATTTGAGAATAAATCCAGAAGTGGAAGTACGTACACCCGAGGTGCATTGGCATTAAGAAAATTTAAGGATTTCTATAATATTGTTGGAGATATCGATGGTCGATTCACGCTTATCGGCAACCTGAGAGGGCAATACCAGCTTGTTGGATCTTTTGATCAGAATATTGAGAAGAAATGGTTCAAGGGGTATGGTTATCTTGGAGAGGTGTGGTATGATACTGAATCTGTATTTGCGAATCTTGGTATAAAGACGATCTCAAAAAGTTTCAAAGCCGATCTTGGTTTTATTCCTGAGAATGACATGCAGTATATCTACAGCCATGGGGAACGACATAAGATTGCAGACACGGACAAGCAGTATGTGAGGTTGTTCGAGTTCGGATATGATGCAAATATCAAATACGATCTGGACTTCAGTCATATAAAAGAGCACTTTCTGAAATTCTATACAGGTGGCATTTTCAAGAGCAGGTTCGAAGTGTGGACAGGTGTTAATTTCCAGATGGTTCATTTTGCCGGGAAAGATAATCACATGTACACGCCTTGGATATCTTTCCAGACCTATCCTTCTGACTTGTTTGTACTTGATACTGATTTTGAGTTTGGAAAATACATGTGGTTTGATGTGGATGATCCACGTATCGAACAATACAGGAAATATGAAGTATTTCTCAACATACGTCCCACCGATAAGATCGATCTGGATATAAGATCAGAATATGAAGAGCTGCATAACATCTTTTCTGCGCAGGTACACCAACTGACACTGAAATACCAGTTCAACAAGCAGTTCTGGATTCGCGGAATTCTGCAATACTGCCATTCAAAAATAAAAACTGAAAATGAGACTAATACCACACTGAATTTGTATCCTCTCTTTGTGTATAATCCTTATGCGAATATCGCAGTATATGCTGGAATCACATCTTTGGATAATGAATCAAAGGTGAATAATGCAAAGGTCTATGCAAAAAAGAAAGACACCTATTTCCTGAAAGTGTCCTATACCTTCGATGTGTTTTAGGAATTTGTAACCACGGATTAGCACGAATAAAGACGAAAAATTGTAAGGGCTGAAGATCTTCAACCCTTTTTTAGAATTATCTTGTCACAAGCCGTTATGGATAAAATTGTTTGCAAGGATTATGTGCTTTTATTAAGGGCTTGTGATAAGTAATTCGGGTATCATTCCTAACTTAAGACATGCTCTTCGACATATCTCAAGTCTTCATAATAAATTAGGACTGATGATATACAGCTCCTTTTGATAAATATAGAAAGAAATTAGTTACATATTATA
Organism: Candidatus Cloacimonadota bacterium; assembly: GCA_049903315.1. Classification (GTDB taxonomy): domain Bacteria; phylum Cloacimonadota; class Cloacimonadia; order JGIOTU-2; family JGIOTU-2; genus Celaenobacter. The sequence continues at coordinate 97,293 of JBNGBT010000010.1, forward strand.
CCATTTTCTTAGTTTTACTATAACCCTTTCATTATTGATAAACTGATTATTATAATTTTTGTAATCAGGAAAGGATAAATCATACTCCATATCTGAAACTTCTCTTTTATTACTACCGTCACTATTCATTACATAAATCGTAAAATTAGTGGAGGGATACAAAATTAATGAATCATTTGGTGATGTAATTGGAGCTAACTCATAATCACCTGTTAAAGCAATAGCTTGAAGCTCTGTGCCATCTGTATTCATTTTATAAACAGTGTCGTTTGATGAAAAGATAATAAATAAATCATTATGAGACATGGAATAATAAGTATATTTATCAAATATTCTGTGGTTACCGGAACCATTAATATTCAATGAATACAGACCACATTCTTCATATGATTGGTACATTGAATAAATAATACGATTATCAGAGTTTGTAAAACAAGGACTTTCGATAATTGAAGGTTGATATTTTACATATGAGTATATTAGTTCGTTATTCTCACCATTATAATCCATTATATAGATCGATGTAACCGAATCAAAATCTGTGGTGCTATAACATATTCTTTCACCATTGGAAGAAAAGCTTGGATATAGATTTATTATAGTATCTTGTTCAGTGATATTTGTTAGAATATTACTATCGAGATTAAGTGTATAAATATCTGTAATAGTATCAAAAACGACCATTTCTCCTTCGGGTGTCATGGCTATCTCAGGATTACAATATTTATCAATATATTCGACAAGGATTTCTTTTCCTGTTCCATCAGGATTCATAGAATAGATCTCATGGTTGTAATATCCGATCAACTTAGAGCCATCAAGATTGGGAATGACGATTCCAATGTCCTCTTCGATCAGATATTGTAAATTCGTGCCATCTATATTTACTGCACAGAGCCATTGCCTGAAGTAGGGTTCCGGTTCGAAAAGACAACTGGTCATCAATATAAGGGAACTCAGTAATATGGTAATAATAAAGATTTTTTTCATGTCAGCCTCGAGTAATTCATTTTCATTACATATTATACCATTTTCTTAGTTTTACTATAACTCTATCATTATTAATAAATCTAAAATTGTAATTTTTATATCCATAGTAATCCAAATCATATTCCATATCAGATACTTCTCTTTTGTTACTTCCATCACTGTTCATGATGTACATCGTAGAATTAGTCGAGGGATAAAGAATCAGGGAATCATCTGGCGAAGTTACTGGTGCATATTGATCCTGATATGTTGTTGCAAGTTCTATAAGTCCAGAACCGTCCGAATTCATTTTATATATTACGTCCTCTGCAGATAATACTAGAAATAAGCCATTGTGAGACATTGCAAAAGGAACATATTGATCAAAGATTTTATGATTATTGGTCCCATCAATACTAACTGAATATATTCCCCATGAATCAGGCAGAATCGGACTTGCGTAAATTATTTGATTATCAGAGTTTGTAAAACATGGACTTCTAAGCATAGAAATCTGATCTACAATATATGAGTATATCATTTGTTTATTTTCACCATTGTAATCCATTATACATATTGATGTAACTGAATCAAAGTCCGTAGTAC
>JBNGBT010000011.1:0-94913 GCA_049903315.1 Candidatus Cloacimonadota bacterium
TCAAGGCGTGCGTCGCCATCACAGGTAACGGTCACTGTCTGGGTATTACCCTGACCGACTGATCCTGAAGCTGGTGATACACTGACCCATTCGGAACCAACAGCTAGATTTACATCGTCAACATACCAGTAATCGATGTTGAATGAGTAACCATCAAAGAACCAGCAAAGCTGGAATTGATCGGAACCCATATCAGCATTATCGATCGTGACTGCAAAGGTTTCGGGACCCATGTTAGCTGTAGGTGAGGTTGACCATACGGTATTCCATGTGGTACCGCCGTCGCTTGTTGTGGCAACACCTACGGTAATACCGGTGGAATAATAATCTAAGAAATGTTTAAATGTTAAATCAGCACTTGTATATCCGGTAGTATTAATAACCGGGCTGATAAGTCTTTGAAGAGCTGTGGTAGAAGGACTCCAGTAGAAACGTGCTTCAGGAGGAGTTCCGCCAGCATAACTTGTGCTGGTCACACCCCAGTTTGTGCCGCCGCTTACTGTCCAGTACGCAGCATCATCAAAGCCTGAATGATAAAGAGTTTCAACGCCGGGAATGACGATTTCAATATCCCAGGCAAGGTTTTCTGCCATAGCATCATCAGCAATATTTGAGATGTAAAGCTCATCTGATACTGTACCGCCTGTACCCGCGATCATACCAAGTGTAAGTTCAGGGGGTTCGACAGCAACTTCAGGTGAAGGAATAAGATCAAAGGCTACAACATAATATGTCGTGTTTATACCTCTCACCACATCCTTCTTGGCAGCTTTTCCATCAAGGATAACATCCCATTTTCCAAGTATCCAGTAATAGGTGCCGTCCTCAAGTATTCTGTATTGCAGATATTCACTTCCGCCGCCTGCATAAGAATCTGCCCAGGCTAGTTCTGTAGAATCAGCATCAACGAGCTTGATAGCGCCGTCAAATTGTGTTTCATCTTCCGGAAGTTCAAAGGCACACCATACAATATCGCCTTCGAGGCAATCGATTGTATAGATATCTATGTCTTTTTCTCTGTAATCTGCGTTGTAGTAGATCTGTGCACCATCTGACACGAAGTCAAAGTGTGCAGGAGTAGCATCTACCATGAGATCATTTGGCTCATACGGATCTTTGGGATGAGCAAGTGCGGATGCCATAACCTGATGACTAACTTCAGCATCTTCTCTTGAATAGACAAGAACAGGAGTAAGCTGTGCAGCATCAAGAGCAGCATCTTCAGGAATAGAAACAGTCAGTACGAAGCTGCCTGTCTCTCCTGGTGCAAGCTCAAGATAAGGCACATTAACTGTCGCAGGCCAACCTGGTTGAGGACCAGGACCTGGACCGCCACCGCTGCCCGGATAATCAACATCATCTACGTACATTCCAGCATACTCAACAACGGTTGTTGCATAGAATGAAAAGACGATTTGAACGTTAGCCATTCCATCATAAGCAGAGAGATCAAGTTCTGCTAATTCCCAGGCGGTTGGGTTATAGGTATCAACTGTGAAAAGAATGTCACCATTCACGATAACATCACAGTAGTCCCATGAACCAAAGATATCAGACCAGTACCAGAAATTCAGATAAGCACCTGTGACATCAGAGAAGTCAACAGTTTTGCTCATGTAGCAATTTCCACCGGAGTTGGTGTAATCACCTTCCGGAACAGTTGCCCAGAGACCTGTGCCTGAATGAGCTGCTGGAGGAGGAGTATGTGTGCCGGTATAGTTGGCTACATTATACGTATTCGTCCATGCCCAGTCACCCACTGGATCCCAGTCTGCTGTGGCTACCCAGCCACCATCAGTGGTTTCAAAGTCTTCGACATCTCTCTTGTTATAACGGAAAGCTGAGCTATCCTGAACAATGATGATATATCGATCAGATTGAACACCCATGTTTGTGACATCAAAGGTGTAGTCTATTGGATTGCCTGCTGCAATATAATCAGAAATATAAGATGGATCTACCGAGAAGTTGATTGGAAGATAAGGTGCCGGCATAATTACGTTATCAAGACCAACACCACGTGATTCACTATTCAGCTCACTGCGATGACGGAATCTGATCTTTGCATTGTTCCCAATATAGGTATCAGGAATAGCTGCAAATACTTCTTCGTATTCATCCATTGGAGCATCTGAAGTAAGCATCGCAATGCATTCCCATGTGGGAACTTGATTAAGATAAGTATTAGAAATTTCCACCCATAATGTATCGCCAGTTATGACTTCTGTTCCCTTTGCTTCATAAAGGTTATCGTTTCTCCAGAAGAAGTCGATGAAATCACCACCAGTGATTATAAGGCTTGGGGTCATAAGAATTGCGTCAGCGTCATGATACCAGCTACAACGTGCAAATCCTTGTCCTTCATAAGCATCGCTCATAAAGCGTGCCCATAGATCACCGGGATTTTCCCATCCAAATGGCGGGAAGGCAGTTTCTTCAAATCCTTCCATCACATAATCAGTACCCTTCACAAGAACACTAAGATCAATTGTGGAGTCTTCAACTGCGTTGGTGTGGAATTCAAGAACATCAAGATACATACCGATTGTCGTTGCATCAAGTGTGACGGTTGCGATACCGCTGCTGATAGGTTCAATTGAGTCGGGATAGGTAACGGAGAATGGCGGGTTCACTGTCGCGCCATCGAAGTAAAGTGTTCCATAACCATCATTATAAATAGTTACATCCCATGTATCAACTGTACCCTGATCAACCATACCAAAGTCATGCTCGGTTTCGTCAATGACCATGTAGGGTTCAGGAATGATCTCGACCCATGCAACATCATCAATATAGTAGTAGTCATAGGTTCCATTACAAGCATGTTTGAAAGCTACATAGCCGGTTCCTTTTGCAAAGTCGATCGGGCATGCAATCTCTGTGTACGTGCCGGTTACAGGGAAGCTCTGTACAAGTGAGAACGTGGAAGGATCATTAGGATCTGTCATTGTTCCCACTAATATGTCCTGATCACCTGAACTTGAGCGTACCATTGCAGTAATGACATTACCCCAGACGCCTGTCTGCAGAGCAGGAGTAACAAGCAAAAGTTCTGCAGCAAGATCACTGGAGTTGTACATCTTTACGCTGATCAAGCCGGAATAGGCATAGGTCGCACTTGAATATGTGTACACATAAGGATATGTGCTTGTGGTCTGCACTATCGCTGACCATTTAGGTGGAAGCGCAGGTGCAGTACACGCATCGAAGTTTTCGAAGAGATCGAGATAAGGTTCATATGCAGTTGTGTTGATATCAAAACAACTGAACTTTGTAGGATCTCCCTGCGAGGTTGCAGTGAAGGTTGCTGTGTCAGTAACATCTTTTGCTGCGGGAGCAGTCACACGTACTATCACAGTATCTGCTTCTCCAGATCCAACCGCAAGTGTTGAAATAACACCAGTATCGTTTTTATCCCTTATCTCATATGGCCATGCGCCACCAGTCACAGTGAGGTCATAGACATCAGCATTATCGCCGAGATTGGAAACTTGCACGAGGTAATCGAAGGTCTGACCCATAAGAATATTCGCATCAGGTGTGAGCTGTGATGCAGCTACACCATAAGGAATATCGGCGAGAAGGCGGATGTTTGCTACATAATAAGAAAGGTAACCGGTTGTATGACCTGGTCCAGGGGGTACGTAATCATCATAGTCACGAACCACTCTGTTTGTCTGGTTTGTGTATTTGAAGTTTGGATAACCGGTAGCGTAATCACCTCGATAGTTGACCCAGACAATCATCAGATTGTCAATACCATTATATGAGAATGGTGCGTCAAAATCAATTCCTTGCCATCCAGTACCATCCCATGTAACTGTACCAGAATAAACCGAGGTGAATCCGAGTGCTACGGGATCGACATTTTCATTGCTCGGAAACTCTGTTAAGGTTGTATGACCGATAAATACTTCTTGATTTTCCATCGCGTATGCGGCAGGTGTATTATTTACATTGTAATGAATTCCTGTGATATCTACTGCCATTCCAATTTCAGATTGAAGATAGATAGTTTGGGTCCAAGAATAGTTATAATAACCATAGCAAGGAACGTAATTTTGATATCCAGTACCATCACCGATTTCAATGAATGCACCATAGGCAAACGTTGTGGTAACAAGTAAAGTTATTAACAATAAAATGAATTTTTTCATTTTTTTCCTCCTATTAAAAGGATAATTCAATTTTACTTAATTTTAAATTAATATAAAAACAAGTATACTGGGGGATAATCATAGAATCACATCCCAGGTTCCCTACTTGCGAAAGTAACATAATGGATATCCCGAGTATGCTGCGGGATTAAAACTCCAGCCATATAAAATTGTATCGTAAAAAAAGGCTGGTAACCTATTTTCGACATTGACATTCTCGCGTTTTCTTTCGTTTTCATTATTATTGATATAAAGAATATTTATTATATTCTCCATTCAAATCATTTTTTTACTATCTAATATTTTGTTGTCAATTATTTTCTTAAAAACGTTAAATCTCCTTAAACCTATTAAAATCAAAGCATTGTCTGGGAAAAAGTTCTTGTTCGTTAATCTTGTTCATCATTTCATTTCTTTTCTAAGATTTGATGTTTCATTTCAGTTTTTCTTACTGACCATTATGAGAATCAATTATTTTTTTGTACAATTTTTTAATTTAAAAAATCTTGTCAACTGAAAATTCTTGACCGAGAAAATATGGACATCTCTTTGCATATAAATTTTAGAATGAGATACTATGAACAGAATTAAAATATTAGATGAAAAAGTAATCAACCACATTGCAGCTGGTGAGATCATTGAAAGACCGGCATCTGTAGTCAAAGAACTGGTCGAGAATGCTATTGATTCAAATGCAACTATGATCGTGATCAACGTTGAAGACGGCGGTAAGAAGCTTATTGAGGTTATTGATAATGGGAGCGGAATGTCCCGGGACGACGCTTTGCTTTCTCTTGAACGTCATGCCACAAGCAAGATATATTCTCTTGATGATATACAGAGCATCTCTACTCTTGGCTTTCGCGGAGAAGCGCTTCCAAGTATTGCTTCAGTTTCTGATATGGAAATTATCTCATTACCGCAGAACGAAAAAAATAAACCCGCAGTCCTTATACGTATAAAAAGCGGAAATATTAAGGATGTATCGCAGACCGGCAGCGTTCCCGGCACTATTATCCGTGTACGAAATCTCTTTCTCAATGTTCCTGCACGCCAAAAATTCCTGAAAACCACTCAAACAGAAATGCAGCATATTACGCAGACGATCCAACACCTTGCATGCACTCATCACGACATCAGCTTTAAACTTGTTCATAATAACCGTGAAATTTTGAACTATCCCAAGGTAGAATTTCTTGAGAAACGTATCGTAGATATCTTTGGAGATAATTTCTTTAAAAATAATGTGATCCCAGTACAGACGTCTCAAGAAGGATTAAAACTTCAGGGTTTTATTGGATCATATCACGAAGATGCAGACTGGAAGAAAATCCATTACTTATATATCAATGAAAGATATATTAGTGACAAAATCGTATATAGTGCGATTAAGAAAGCTTACGAACCTTTTACCAAAAAAAGTCTGCTGAAAAATCAACTCCCCTTATATATTCTCCTGCTCGAGCTTCCCGGGAATCTTATAGACGTTAATGTATCCCCAACTAAAACCGAGGTCAGATTCAAGGATTCGAGAATAATATTTAATTTTATTAAAACGTCACTCACCAACTCGTTGCTCGATTATGAACGGCAGAAATACGCAGAGTTTCATCAGGATACTACTGAATCCGAAGATCTTTCGCACAGCTTAGAAGGAAGAAGCCAAAGATCAATACACAGAACTTCTCTCCACACAGGTCTTTCCGGCGAACAAGATCAGCGCACAGATCTTTTCACAAAGACCCGAAAAGATGTGCAGCTTGCATATTTATTCGAAGATAATGTGGTGAAAAATAAAAATAAGATCATCGAATCGGAAATAGTCAATCCGTGGCAAATAGATAATTCATTTATTGTTGTTGAGATTAAAAGCGGAATGCTTGTCGTTGATCAACATGCAGCGCACGAGAGAGTCCAATATGAAAAGATCAAGCACAGGCTTGAACACGATGAAAAGGGATTGGACGGTCAAAAGCTCCTCTTCCCTCTTGTGATCGATCTACCGAAGCATCTGCAAAAGATCATTCCTGATTTTATCGAAGAGTACAGGGAAATGTTTATAAAAGTTGGTTTTAAGATTAAAGTTTTCAGCGGTAACTCCATCATAGTAGAAGAAATTCCCAAGGATCTCCAGGAATGGAAGAAGGGAGATATCCTCGTTGAGATTTTCAAACAGATCGAGGAAGAATTTTCTCCTGAAGGAGATTTTCGGGATACACTCGCAAAATCCTATGCTTGTCATGCGTCTATTAAGCTTCATCAAAAATTGAGCAAAAAAGAAATGCTCGAACTTATTAATCGTTTATTTGCCTGCAAGAATCCCTTCTTCTGCCCTCATGGCCGCCCAACAATAATAGAAATCACTTTTGAAGAGCTAAAAAAACGCTTTAAGCGAATATAAAAAAAAAGCCCGAAGAAAATTCCTCGGGCTTAAAAGAATTTACAAACCTTTTAACGAATTACCATCACTTTGTGAATATTTTCTACATCATCAGTAACGATCCTCGTGAAATATACACCTGTGGGAACTTCATTTCCAGCATTATCGGTTCCATTCCATGTAATACTATGGATATCAGCTATCCTATCTTCATTTGAAAGATTTTTCACAATCTGTCCTTTGATGTTATATACATCGACAGTTACATGTGCTGCTTCTTTCAATGAGAAACTGAAGGTCGTGCTCTGAGCAAATGGATTTGGTGTATTTGTAATAGAATTCATCACGATTGGTCCATTATCCACAGATACGCCACCACCGGTAAGCCAATCATACATATCGCCGAAAAGGGCATTTGCCGTTGTAGGAACATCAATTGCGGCAAACGAAAGAGTCGTGAATATTGATTTGAACACACCAGTATCCTTCTGCACTGCGCATGTTCCTACAGGGGAAGGACTATCAACCTGGAAGAGACCCATTGCATCGGCAGTGAAAGTAAGAAGTTGATCAATATACAATCCTTCTTTCGCTGTAGTGAAAACATCTGTAGCAGTAAAAGTATAACCTTCTGCACAAGATCCTACTACACCTGATCCGCTCAACACATCAGGATCTTCGATATACCATACATCCTGGCTTACTGATGCAAGACCAAGATAATCATATGGGAATTGACCGGCAGACAAAGTTCCTGCAGTCGGATAAGATGCCCAGAGGTAATCCTGTCCTGAGAAGAAGAGAGAGCCGCCGCCATCAAGATAACTTGCCACCTTCGCTTCTGAAGCGGGGGTCATACAGTCATCGCCATAATAGCCCCAGCATTCTCCGCTGAACCAAATTATACAGTCATACATCTGCATAGTTGCAAGATCTGGTGTAAGCAAATCGGTTTGAACTTGAAAATAAGTATAGGTAATACCGTTTGCAATGAGTGCAGTTTCATAATAGGGCCAGCAGTCAGTGTAACCACCCTCACTGAGGTCATGGTCAACGACAAGAGCATCTGCATGCACAAAAGTAGCAGCAAAAATACCAATAACTAAAAGCAAGAGAATTTTTTTCATATTTGTTACTCCTATTTTTTTTGATTTCTACAAAATTCATCGGATTTGATGATGCCTATTAAAGACGTTAACATTTTCAATGCACCCTTGTTGGAATCAAAATGAATTTTAAAACATTTTCTATTTTCTTAATTCTAATTCATTCAATTCTCAAAAAACTTCGTCAACTTTTTTTTTATCTTGATGAAATAAATTATAAATTAAATTTTTGGATATAAATAAATCCCGAAAATGAGATAAAATTAATGATCAGAGAAAATATTCGTAACTTCTGCATAATCGCACATATCGATCATGGAAAATCTACCCTTGCAGATAGATTTCTGGAGTTAACCCATACCGTAGAAAAACATACTGTAGATCAAATTCTTGATGATATGGATCTTGAGCGGGAGCGTGGAATTACAATAAAAGCTCATCCAATAAGGATGAATTATGAGTTGAATGGTAAAAAATATATACTGAATCTCATTGACACACCCGGTCATGTTGACTTTTCCTATGAAGTTTCCCGCAGTATTGCAGCATGTGAAGGAGCGATCCTTCTTGTTGATGCAACACAGGGCATCGAAGCACAAACCCTCAGCAACCTCTATATTGCGTTGGATTACAATCTGGAAATAATTCCTGTCATCAATAAAATTGATCTTCCTGCAGCAAATGTAGAGAGAAGAAAGCATGAACTTGCAAATCTGCTTGGCGTTTTTGATGAAGAAGTACTTGCCACAAGCGCAAAAGAAGGTATTGGTATCGAGGAAATTCTTGCTGAAGTTATAGAAAAAGTACCTCCCCCATCTTCTGATACAAAGGAAACAAGAGCGCTTATTTTTGATTCACAATACAATCAATACCGTGGTGTTGTAGTACATATTCGCCTTTTTGACGGAACACTCGCGAGAGGTGATGAGATACTCCTGTATTCCACAAATAAGAAATATCAAATTGAAGATATTGGTTATTTTTCGTTGAAAATGGAACCGTGTAAAAAACTGGAATTCGGTGAAGTGGGATATATTATTGCAGGCATTAAGGGTGTGCGGGAAGCAAAAGTCGGAGATACAATCACACAAGCACAAGCTCCTGCAAAAATTGCACTGCCTGATTTTAAAAATCCGAAGCCAATGGTGTTCAGCGGTATCTATCCCCTTGACGGAGTCGACTACAATAATCTCAGAGACGCACTTGCAAAATTTCAATTAAATGATACGTCGCTTATTTATGAACCGGAAAACTCAGCAATTCTGGGATTTGGTTTCCGCTGTGGATTTCTCGGTATGCTTCATCTGGAAATATTTAAAGAACGTATCAATCGTGAATATGATATCCCGATCATCTCAACCACACCAAGTGTCGAATTTATTGTGAAACTTACCAATGAGAAAGAAGTTCATATTGATAATCCCTCACAAATGCCTGATGAAGCTTCTATTCATTATATCGAAGAACCGATCATGGCATGCGAGATACTTGTTCCTAGTGAATATATCGGCAATATTATGCACCTTGCCCAGGAACGCCGCGGGATACAGAAAAATCTGGAATATGTTGATGAGGATAGAGTAAGTATCAAATATGAATTTCCGCTCATTGAGATACTTTTTGATTTTTATGATAAACTCAAATCTGTAAGTCGCGGGTACGCATCATTTGATTATGAATATAAAGAGCACAGACGGTCTGATGTGGTAAAGGTTGATATTCTTGTGAACGGCAACCGGATCGATTCAATGTCTTTCATCACCCATAAAGATAAAGCATATTCGTGGGGAAAAAGTATCACAGAAGAGCTTGCCGGTATCATTCCACATCATCTCTTTAAGGTAGCAATACAGGCAGCGATAGGTGGTATGATCATTGCGCGAAGTTCTATTAATGCACTCCGGAAAAATGTCACGGCAAAATGTTATGGAGGGGATATTACACGTAAAAGAAAATTGCTGGAAAAGCAGAAAAAAGGGAAAAAGAGGATGAAAGAAATCGGTCAGGTCAGTATTCCACAAGAAGCTTTCCTCGCCGTGCTTAAAGCCGACAGAAGTTAATATTACTTTTGAATAAACCACAGAGGTTCAGAGATCACAGAGAGTAAAAGAAAATTATTGTTATTAGAAAGTCTAGGGAATCTTAAAATTATCAGTTCGTCAATCTCAATATTATTTTACCTCAACAGAAGCACCCTATTGACTGTCAGTTAAGTCCCAAACCTATTACTAATTTTACATTTTCCATTTTTAATTTTAAATCTCTTTTTTTTACTCCACATCAAAATCAGTCACCTCCCACCATGCTCCGGCATTATCTCCCTCGGCTGTGAATTCATAAGGACCATAATAATACGAATCTTCTCCAAGAGATATCTCAACCGTTGCGCTGGTCGGATTTAAATAATCATATCCTTCATAGAAATGCGCTTTGATGATAAAAGTGCCATAGATCAAGGGATGTAGTTCGAATACTTCAGGCCCATAGCCATCATCATCTATTGTAATTAATGCACCATTCGGGATCGCATACAGGTCTCCCCAATAGCAGTGATTTTCTTCGGGATCCCAGACATGGAGGTCAACATCTGTGCTATCCGTATCCCAAAATACAGAAATCGTCAAGGTCCTGTCGTCCTCTGCCTGAAACACAGTAATATCATCTGAAATACCTGTGTTGCCAGATATGTTTGTTGCTCGTAAATAAAAAGTATTTGTCTGCTCGAAAATCGAAATATATTCATGAAAATCTCCGAACTCATCTATTGCAACTGTTTGTTCATATCCATTCATATTCAGTATCGCATATGAGCCGGTAAAGTCATTCACATGACCGTTCAGGAAAAAATCATCTCCATTAATAATTTCTCCGTTCTGGGGATTATCAATAAAAAATTCTGGGATTGGATAAGAAGGGAGTTCGAGCTGATAATACATCGTTGTATCAGCAGAAAGATAGAGTTCTTTCCAAACCTCATTATAACCCTTCAAATAAATGCCGATAATGTAATTTCCTTCCGATAAATCTTCAATAGTATATGGTGTGATTTGATCGAGTTTAATGCCGTTCAGATAGAGACTTGCTTCACTCGGATTTGTAGTAATATCTATCGAATATGTACTGCCATATTCCAGCTGATTGCCATATACCTTCCACTCGTCATTGAACTTTCTGAAATAAACAAGGTCTGTAAATTCACCATCCAGAGGTACTGAATATTCAACACCATTATAATCAATGGTAAAGGAAACAACGGCAAAATCACCATTTATCTGAATGCTTGCATATGACAAAATCTCCACCGAAGCTCCAAGACGATTATACCATATATTCCTCTCTTCGAAAAAATCAGTGCCGTCATTCAAGAAATTCTCACTGAAATATTCCATGACTCCGTCAACATCAAACAGAGTAAATTTATCAAAAATTCCAAGAAAAACCTGTTTTATTTTTTCAAGATCCTCATCAGTATCTCCGTTTTCTGTATATTCAAACAAGCAGGAAGTAAGAACTACAAGAGCGATCAGTAGAAAAAAATATTTCCTCATTTTTTATACCTCATTTAATCAAATTCCAAAAACTGGTCCCTTTACCTGTACCCTGTATTCGGAATATATCAGCGATTGTTGCACCAATGTCTGCAAAGGTCTTTCTGACTCCAATATCTACTCCCTTTTTGATGCCTTTTCCATACATTAAAATAGGTGTATATTCACGGGAGTGATCCGTACTTTTTGTGGTTGGATCGCAACCGTGGTCAGCCGTAAGCAAAACCACGTCTGCTTCTGTAAGCACACCAAATAATTGGGAGAGCCAGCTGTCGAATTTTTCTAATCCTTCAGCAAATGCCTTGGGATCATTACGATGCCCCCAAAGAGTATCAAAATCCGGTAAATTTGCAAAAATAAGTCCTCTGTCGATTTTTTTACAGGAGGAAATTATCATATCCATTGTCTCGGGATTGTGAGGTGTGTGAATGGATTCTGTGATTCCCTGGAAGTTGAAAAGGTCTTCTATTTTCCCTACTCCGACAACAGAAATACTCTGAGCTGTGAGCAGATCCATAATTGTTTTTGACGGAGGATTTACAGAAAAATCCTTTCTGTGTCCGGTTCGTTCGAATTCTCCTTTTCTCTCACCAATAAAAGGACGGGCAATAACTCTTCCTACGCGATGTGTGCCTTTCAATATTTCTTTTCTGGCAATTTCACACATTTTATATAATTTTTCTAATGGATAAATTCTTTCATGAGCTGCAATTTGAAATACACTATCCGCAGATGTGTACACGATCGGGAAATTGGTTTTCAGATGTTCTTCACCGAGTTCATTTATGATTTCCGTACCGGATGCTGCTTTATTTCCAAGTACTCCTTTGCAGCCTGTCTTCATGATAAATGTATCAATCACTTCCTTAGGAAAGCCATTCGGATATGTAGGAAAGGGAAATTCATTGACGACCCCCATGATCTCCCAGTGCCCTGTGGTGCTGTCCTTACCAGCAGAAACCTCGATCGCTTTTCCGAAATTTCCAAGAGGATTTTTCTCAGCAGGAACTCCTTCAATAGCTGTGATATTTCCCAAACCTAATTTCTGGAGATTAGGCAGGTCAAGACCATGCACTTTTTTTGCAAGGTTACCAAGTGTATTACTTCCCTCATCATGATAGAGTGGTGCATCATGCAATGCTCCAACTCCTACCCCATCAAGGATGATGAGGATAACCCTTTGAATTCTCATAGCTGATCTAATAATATTTCTATCTTTGCCTTGCTTCTCAGTTTCCTGATGCAGTCTAATAATTCCAATTCTCCGGTTATCTTTTCAAGCTGTTTTTTCAGTGAATCCTTTATTTCATCAAACGATGGAATCCGCTTCTCTTCTTTTTCAATCAATTTCACAAAATGGAAACCAAAATCCGTTGGAATTGGTCCTGCGACTTGATCTTTATTCATAGAGAAAATGACATTCTCAAGTTCCTCAACCAAGTCTCCACGCTTAATAAAGCCAAGATCACCACTCTTCTTTGCACTTGGGCATTCCGAGTAAATATTTGCAAGGTTACAGAAATCTTCATTCTCATACAATTTCTTACTCACTTCTTCCATTTTATGAAAAGCTTTCGGATCACGGTTGCTGATCAATATATGACAAATTCGAGCACGTTCAGGATATTGGAGTTGCTTTTTATGGGTTTCATAAAAATCTTGTATACGTTCCGGTTTGATTTCAACGGATTCTAGAAATTCTTGTTTAATATATTCTTTGATACGAAGCCCGTTCCCAATATTTTCTAAGAGTTTATCAACGGAAATTTTTGAGTCTGCCAGATCTTTGATGAAATCCTCATGGGAATTATATTGGTTCTGGATTTCCTGGAATTGAAAATGCACACAGCTTTCATCGATACAAATATCGCATTTATGGGATTCTTCCATAAGCAGGCATGCATCAATCAGGTTATTAATAGCAGTCTCTTTAAGTTGTTGGGTAGGTTTATCTACCTTATGCTCTTTTAAAAGCTGATACAGTTCCGCTTTATAATCATTTTTATAGATTTTATAATTATTAACTATTGCCACATGCTTCATTGTGTCCCAGAAACTCCATAATTTGATTTTCTATATCCAATATAGTAAGTTTTGAAGGAGAAATTGTCAAATGGATTTCCTGTTTATTAAACCAGGTAAGTTGTCTTTTTGCATAATTCCTCATATGCTGTTTAATAAGTTCGACAGTTGTATAACAATCCTCAACTCCATTTATATGATCGAAAAATTCCTTATAGCCCAGTGAATTCATGCCTGGATCGTCCTGTGTGTAGCCCATTTCAAGAAGATGTTTAAATTCGTCAAACAAGCCCTCCTGCAACATTTTATCGACCCGGGAATTTATTTTTTTATAGAGAATTGAGCGCTCTTCGTTAAGAAAAATTGTGAAATGCTCATATCGTTTCTCAAGCCCGTCTTTTTGCCAGAAAGAAGAAATCGGCATTCCTGTTGCTTTGTACACTTCGAGAGCTCTTACGATTCGATTGCCATCATTAGATTCGATCTTTTGTGCTGCGACAGGATCGATCTCTTTCAGAGTCTTATGAAGTGTCTGAACTCCATTTTTTTCAGTTTCTTGCTTCAACTCATTTCTTATTGCAGCTGGAATTGGAGGAATTTTACATAATCCATATAATAAAGATTTGATATAGAATCCAGTTCCTCCAACAACAAAAGGAATATGTTTGTTTCTGTTAATTGTAATTACAGCTTCATCAGCTTTCTTAACGAACTCTCCAGCAGTAAATTTTTTATCAGGTGTAATAATATCAATGAGATGATGAGGAATGAAAGCTAATTCATCGGATGTCGGTTTTGCAGTTCCGATATTCATGTATTTATATATCTGGCGCGAATCTGCGGATATTATCTCACCGGAAAGTTTTTCTGCCAGTTGTAATGCAGTGGCACTCTTCCCCACTCCGGTTGGACCGCATATGACTATTACTTTTTGTAACTTCGACTTCATCGATGATCAATGTCTAAAATGTCTCATTCCAGTGAAAATCATAGTTATGTTATGTTCATTACAAGCCTGAATTACCTCATCATCTCTTACTGATCCACCGGGTTGAATAATGCAGGAAATTCCTTCTTGTGCTACTGCGTCGATCGTATCCCGGAAAGGAAAAAACGCATCTGATCCCAGCGCACAATCTTTCACACTCAACCCGAATTTTGTTGCTTTTGAGATCGCAAGTTCCACTGCATCAATCCGGCTTGTCTGTCCCATTCCAAGCCCGATAGTTCTATCCTCTCTGCAAATTGCTATTGCATTCGATTTTAGATGATTCACAGTTTTCCATGCAAAGCGTAACTTCCCCCATTCTACTTCAGAAGGACTTCGCTCTGTAACCACTCGCCAGTCTTTCTCAATATCGCATAAAATATCTTCCTGCTGCAAAAGAATCCCATTCATACACGAACGGATATTATATGATTCTCTTAATGAAATAAGTAGTTCGGGTTCAAAAATAATTAGTCTTCTATTTTTCTTTTTCATGAGTTTTTCCAACACTTCATCCGGAAAATCCGGTGCAATGATGATTTCAGTAAAAATTTTATTAATTTCTAATACTGATTCCATATCGAGCGAACGATTTGCAATCACGATACCGCCAAACGGAGATTGTGTGTCGGTTGCAAATGCTTTTTGGTATGCTTCTTTTAAAATGTCTGCAGTTCCGATACCACAGGGATTACAGTGCTTGAAAATTCCAATTGTAGGTTTTTCCATGAAATCAAAGATAGTTCTCAGCGCAGCATCGATATCCTGCAAATTATTAAAAGAAAGTTCTTTCCCATGAAGTTGATGTATGATCGGATTGTCTTCATAATATCCTGCAAGTTGATGAGGATTTTCACCATATCGGAGAGTGTGAACAAGAGGTAACGAAATCGACATTTGAGCAGGTAGTTGTTCATTACATAGTTTTGAAAAATAATTAGAAATATATGCATCATATTCAGCAGTATGCTGGAATGCTTTCTTTGCCAGATTTCTTCTTATATCGAGACCGATTTCACCATTTTTTTCTAATTCATGGATTATCATCTCATAATCATTTTGATCGGCAACAACTGCAATACTCCCGAAATTCTTTGCAGCAGCACGCACCATTGTCGGACCGCCAATATCGATTTGCTCGACTGCTTCTGCTTCAGTTACATCTGGATTCTTAATAGTATTCCTGAAAGGATAGAGATTCACTACTACGAGATCGATTGGTTGTATACTCTTCTCCTGCAATGCTTGCAGGTGATCAGGATTATTCTTGTCAGCAAGGATGGCAGCATGAATAAATGGATGAAGGGTCTTTACTCTCCCATCCATGATTTCAGGGAATCCTGTTACATCAGATACTTTTATGACAGAAATGTCATTTTCTTCAAGCTTTTTATATGTACCGCCGGTTGAGATGATCTCATAATCCAGTTCGACAAGTTTCTTAGCAAAATCCACAATTCCTGTTTTATCCGAAACGCTAATGAGTGCTCTTCTTTTCATTGATATCCTATTATAGCAATTATCTTTAATGTTCTTAATAAAATCTCAAAGATACATGAATTTCTTTACCTGGTTCAAGAAGTATGTTATCTTCATGTATCGAACCATAATCTTCATGGAAAGCCCATATATCAATAAATGGGGTCACAGTAAATTCTCCCCAAGGATAACCTAACTCATCATATGCTAACCCGGTACTATTTATTGGAAACTCTTGATTATAAATAAGAAAACAACCAGCTTCATTAGTAATTACAGATGTGTTTATTTGATTATAGTATATGTTATTGTAATCTCTAAGCAAAAACATTGTTCTTCTGTATTCTTCATGTTCAGTTTTAACAACTGCCGTATATAAATCATTTGAGACTTTTTTCCCTGTGCTATCCCTACCGTGCCAAAGGTAAGTGTAGGTGCCATTTGGCATTAATGATTGATTTTTAAAAAGTTTTATAATAATTCTGTCAGAATTATTCTCTATCCACAAGGAACCAACACCGGATTCAGCAAGAGTAAATCTCAATGAGGTATAGCCATTAAATGGATTTGGATAGTTAGGTTTTAATCCATAATCAACAGGTGGATCTGATTTAGGATTATTATCAGATATTTTTTTAGACATAATTAGAAGATTATTTTCAAGATATGGCAATTCAGGTTCAATATTATAATTAATCAAAATCTTTACGTTAGATAATGCTTCCCCTTCAGGTCCACGAATAGAACCTCTAATAACTGTATCAAATCCAGGAGTAGTAGTTCCATTACATCCAATAATAATAAGTGATACGATACATAATATTAAAATTTTCATAAAAGCTCCTTTCGCTAAGTTTTCTTAATATTAACCACATAAAAAGTCATACCTTCCTCAATATCATCATCCCATTTTATATATTCTATATCCCGAGATGAACTTCTCAATTTTTCAATGATAGTTTCTGCGTGCATGAGATTGCTGTTATACCACTCATTTTCGGGAATACTCATTTCAAGCACCGGTTTTTTCTCAAGAATTGAATCAAAATTGAATTCTATATCTAATGGATTGGGATTAGCATTGAAGTGCGACCACTCGCCGGTTTTTATGTCAAACTCATAGAGTGGCAGGAACAAATGTCCATATTCAACAATAAGTTTTATTGCTTTAAGAATATAATTGAATTCAACCAGCGATAGTGAGTAATGAGCATTGAAACGTACCCATCCCGGTTTGATCCCCTCATATTTGATAATGCCAGTCATACAACGATACATCTTTGAGTGCAGCATATCTATATGAAGAAGTTGATGTCCATAGGGTCCCGCACACGAGCAGCCAGCCCGGGTCTGAATACCGAAAAGATCGTTGAGAAGTTGGGTAACAAATTTGGGGTGTAGCAGACGATCTTTATGTTTAATATTGAATGCGATAATGCCGATTTTTTTTGCCGGGTCGGTCGGTCCGTAGATATTCATCCTTTCATCATGACCGAAATTCTCAAAAAATGACTTCACATAGTATTCTTCGATGCACTCGATATTTTGTGTTCCGACTTTATCTTTGAGGAGCATGACCAATGAGGACTTGATCGCCTGGATAATCCCAGGAGTGCCCGGTTTTTCGCGGGTTTCAATATCTTCGATATAGCATTCTTTATCATAACTGACAAACTTGACCGTGCCACCCGCAGCAATTGTTGGAGGAAGATCCTTTCTATAAATTCTTTCATTAATAATAAGGATACCAGAAGAAGCCGGACCTCCAAGGAATTTGTGAGGTGAAAAAAATATCGCATCAAAATAACTCTCTTTATCCCTGTTCATGTCGATCTCGATATAAGGAGCACACGCAGCAAAATCAAAGCAGGCAAGAGCATCATGTTCATGAAGGATCCGGGCAACTTCATAAACCGGAGTTTTAATACCCGTAACATTCGAAGTCGCTGAGAAGGAACCGATTTTTTTCCTTGTTTTATATTTTGGATCTTCGAGGTGTTTCTTCAGCGCTTTCAGATCAAGCTCTTCATCTGCATTAAGGGGAATCTCTATCACTTCGCATAGCGTTTGCCTCCACATGATCTCATTAGAATGGTGCTCATATGGTCCGACAAATACTATCGGTTTATTCTGTTCTATGAAGTCTAATAATCGCTCATGACATTGAGTGTTTTTTTCTTTTTGATGATCCAGGCAACTATCAAGGAACTCATGAACTTTTTCTCTTGTTGCCGGTGACCAGTACACGCCAAGTATTTGCTGCAGTCGGGTAATTCCAGCAGTTGCACCGGTTCCGGTAAATATAACCTTGCCATGCTCCCCGGCATTAACCATTGCTTTAATGTTTTTTTCTGCTTTATGAAGGAGACGGCTCATTGTTTTGCCGGTGAAATCATCTTCAGTATGAGTATTGGCATAGAATTGCAAAATATACTGAAGATATTCCTCGATGAAATCAACTGCCCGACCGCTTGCGGTGTAATCTGCATACACGAGCGGTTTTGTCCCAAAGGGCGTTTCAAAGGGCATATTTCTGCCAATTATGCTCTTCCTGAGCCAGTACAATTTGTTGATCTGCTTTTCTGCATTCATATTAGATTTTCCTTTGAAGGTATCTCAAAACCTAAAATTTTTATGTCAATTTTGTTAGGGTTTTTGAGTTCAATGAATTTCTTGACACCGTATTTACAGGATAGAGTAATCTCTATGAGTATAAATAGGTTATGCTTTTAACAAAAATCATGAAGAAAAATAATTTAAGGAGAAATAAAAATGGGAGACAAAGGAAAAAAAGATAAGGGTAAGAAAGAAAATCAAAAACAGGCAAAACTAACACTTAAGGAAAAACGCAAGCAGAAAAAAGAGAAAACTCCCAAAGAATAAAAAAACATTTTATGAATTACTATAGATCGAAAGACCTGATCGAATTCACGAAAAAATTTTAATTAATATCAACTTACTCTCAGCAATGTATGATTTGCCATTTTCCTATCTCAAATTTCTGATGTTTTCTTATGAAGTATTAAGATGCAGATTGCAATAGTTGGGGGTGGAGCAGCGGGATTTTTTTCTGCAATTACCGCCAAAGAAAATTTTCCTGATGCCACAGTCATCATCTTCGAAAAATCAAAAGAACTCCTGGCAAAGGTAAAAATTTCTGGTGGAGGACGGTGTAATGTTACCAATGCCTGCACATCTATAAAGGAACTATTTGAAGAGTATCCCAGAGGAGGAAAATCGCTCAAAAAATCTTTTTATATTTTTAATAATAAAGATGCTATACAATGGTTTGAGTCCAGGGGCATTCCTTTAGTGATACAAGATGATAATCGTGTTTTTCCCGCATCTCAAACCTCTCAAACTATTATTGATTGTTTTCTCACCCAGTGCAAAAAATTAAAGATCGAGATTGAAGTTGGGAAAGGTATAAAAGCCATTAATCGGATAGGTAAGAAGCTGGAATTGAACTTTATTGATGAGAATATTTCATCAAAAATTTTTGACAAAGTAATTGTCGCAACAGGTGGTTTTCCAAAAAAAGAGCAGTATGAGTGGCTTGAAACATTACGTCACAAGATCGAAGATCCTGTTCCCTCATTATTCACATTCAATATGCCTGCCGAATCTATTACCGAACTGATGGGAATCTCGGTAGAAAAAACTTTGGTGAGGATACAAGGGACAAAGTATAAATCCGAGGGACCTCTACTCATTACTCATTGGGGAATGAGTGGTCCAGCAATTTTGAAATTATCGTCTTTTGCAGCGAGAGTATTGAATGAAAAAGGGTATGAATTTAATATACAGGTGAATTGGACGAATATACACAATACAAATATTGTTGTTGCCGAGTTAACACGAATTGCCAAAGAATACTCAAATAAATTTTTATCAAACTTTAGACCGTATTCATTGCCTGATAGGTTATGGTGTTATTTGCTTGAAAAAAGTGGGTTCTCGGCAAAGAAAAAGTGGGGAGAGCTTGGGAAAAAAGGAATAAATAAGCTTGTGAATGTTTTAACCAATGACGTATATTCAGTAAAAGGAAAAACATCGTTTACAGAAGAATTTGTGACCTGTGGCGGCGTGAGTCTGGAAAGTATCGATCTTACTACTATGCAAAGTAACGTGTGTAAAAACCTCTATTTTGCAGGAGAAGTGATAGATATTGATGGAATTACGGGCGGGTATAATTTTCAAGCTGCCTGGACAACGGCTTTTATCGCAGGTAAATTGAATTGATATAGCACTTAAGAACCAATTTTTTTATTGTTCTTCAGTGTATTGAATTGTTATTGTTTGATTTATTTTTTGCTTTTGAAATTTTTGTCTTGAGCCATCGAGGTAAAATACATTTATCGAAACCTCATCACCTGTGGGAAATCCAAAATATTGTGTCGTGCTATGCTGATTTGTGGTCCCCTTTCCCCCTTCAATCTCACGAATCTGTTTGATATTATTCTGAATAATTTCAATTCGGGTTCCAATAAGTGGAGTTGTACCGTTTTCATCAACAATCTTAACCTTAAGCCAATGCTTTGGTGTTGTGTCATTCCTGAATAAATGAACTCCCTCTGAACTGCATACGAGTAGGTCAAGGTCTCCGTCATTGTCGTAATCAGAAAATGCCGCACCCCATGAATTAAAGGTTCGTACACCAGCGAGATAGGTAATATCGGTAAATGTTCTATCGCCATTATTCAGGTATAAATAGCTTCTTCTATTCGGATATATTGAGGTAATGTACAGATCGAGAAACCCATCACCGTTCACGTCTCCCCAGGATGGATCGCTGTGGCATTCATCATACGTAATTCCTGCAGATTCGCGAATATCATAAAATCGATTTTTCTTTAAATCATTCACAAATAGCTGGGTCATATCGGAAAATTTAATATATCTCGGATGAGCAAGGTTTGCACATATTAAGTCTAAATCTCCATCATTATCAAAATCACCCCACTCGCTTCCTATTGTGTGTCCATACCACCCATCGACGTAGGTGCCTTCTACACCAACTTCTTCAGCCACATTCTGAAATCGTTTGCCCTTTGAATTTCTCCATAGAAAATTTTTATCCAGACGATAGTTTGATACAAAAATATCGAGAAGTCCGTCATTATTGTAATCACCCCAATTCACACCTCTTCCTGCCTGGTCCTCATTAAATGGAGGTACAATCTGTTCTTCAATAGTCACATCTTCAAATAAGCCAGTTGTAAGGTTCTTGAATAAGAAATCCGGCTCCTTATCATATACTCCTCCATGCTCATAATTGGCAACATACAGATCCGGATAGAGGTCGCCGTTTATGTCGCCCCACGCGGCTCCTTCTGTTTGAAGTGTGTCTGCGATCTGTGTGGAGGAAGTAATATCTTCAAAGGTTCCGTCCCCATTATTTTTCCATAATTTATCTTCTCGTGTTTGTGCTGATGAAGACGAATAGAAATCAAGGAATCCATCCCGATCAATATCTGCCCACACACTACCATTCGTTATACCAACTGCAATACCCGCAGCTTCACTTATATCGGAGAAAGTGCCATCTGTATTATTTCTAAGAAGCACATTCCCATTGAAAAGAATATCATCAAATCCGTCATTGTTATAATCCCCCCAGGCAATGCGGCTCTTATTATAAGCGCTTAAACCCGATGCTTCTGTAACATCGGAATACAATGGCGCTCTATACTTAGCCCACACATTCACAAACTGGCGGAAAGCCTTTCCCCCATCGGATAGCTCATCATATAATTCATCCAGGAGTGTATCAGCTTTAGGAGTCCACGTATTTCTTTCGTCACCCTTTATTACTGCTTGCAGTAAGTGACTAAAAGCTGAGGCATCCTGCTCGATCTTCATCTCTATCTTTCCCATAAGATAATAATGCTGTCCCAGAAGCTGTTCAAGAGGAATCTCGTTTAGAATTGTTAGACCTTCATCATATTTCTCCTGCTCAAAATAAAGCTCTGCAAGGGTGAATCGATATGTCGCCAACTGCTCTTCCCTCGACTTGTCGCCAAAGAAGTAAAAACTTTTATCCCATACTGCATTATCAAGTGAATCTATTACAAGACTCATTTTCTCTTCGTACTCAGAGAGTTTCTGTTTTTTATCCAAATAATAGCGTGCTACTGTATTGAGCATCCTTGGATCGTGAGGATATTTTTGTTCAAGGGCTAGTAAAGTAGAATCAAGTTTCGTAGCATTATGTAGATTGTTATAGGAATATAGCAAATATCGCCATGCGAGAGGTGTCCATTTATTATCGTGATATATATTCAAGAATTTTTCCAAACCTACTGCGCGAATTGAATCTTCTCTCATTATCGCATAGTTGAAAACCTCTTCCTGCGCGTTCTCTGTAGACACACTGCAGTTAGGATATTTTTGGATCAGCGTGTCGAGTTTTGATGATACAGTAGAATCCTCAAGAGTTGCCATGAATAGGTATTCAATCTGCATTGAAATACTATCAGGCATAAAGTTTTCATACAAAAAAGTAAGATAATTCTCTTGATCTTTAGTAATTTCATCAGGTGAAATTTCAGCAATATTATACAAGAAAAACAGTTTATTATACCCAATCATGCTTGATGGGTTATTATGAATAAATTTTTCCAATGCTTTCTTTGCATCCCTGTATTGGTGAGTACGTATCAACTCATTAATATAATTGAGTTCTGTATATTTATCCTGATGTAATTTAGTTTGATGTAAGAAAATGCTCGAGCATCCAAGCAATAAAATTATAAGTCCTATCAGAATAAATTTTTTCATGAGTTTTAAAATTCTGCATCGAGTGAAAAATAAAATGAGGGTGATGACTCAAATCCTTTCGTACTTTTCCAAGCCCAATCAAACTTCAGGATGAAATACCCAAGATTCATTCTTGTTCCGATGCCATATCCCACTCTCACAGGATTATCATGCATGTTTTTAAATTCATTAAAAGTATCCCATACTTTGCCGACATCTGCAAAGATCGCACCTCTGATGCTTCTGATCCAAATTGGTAATGGAAAACCAATCTTTAGCTCTTCAATAAAAGGATATCTGAACTCAACGCTGCCGACTGCAATATTGTTTCCGAGAAATTCTTTATTAAGATACCCGCGAAGATTGTAGTACCCCCCCATTATGAAATCCTGTTTATCAAGCCCAGTACTCATGCCAACATTCAACATGCCTGCAAGCTGATATTTCCTATTCAGTGCAATATATTTCCTGAAATCGCCATAGATGTTCAAATAGTCATTATGAGAGCCAAAACTTTTTTGAACTCCTGCTTGTAATCTCGAACCCTTTATGGGACCGGTAATACCCCACAATGCTGTATCATGAGTGTAAAACAGTGAAGGGGCATATACCCAGGCATCCCTTGTATATTGGTCGAGAATATGCCATTCACCTCCGCTCCAATAATACCATTCAAGTTTGTTATAAAATAAGCTGTTATAAAGATCAACACGATTGAATTTATCGAGAGGATAACTGATAAGTGTATTCACACCAGTATTTCTATCTTTCTTAAGTCCATCATAGGTAAAACCATGCTCATCGATCCAGTAATTGAAATAGTAATAGTCATCGACAAGATTAAAAATACCAGCCCCATAATCAATACGTTTTTTGATATAGTAATAATTCAAGACTATATCACTTTCTGATAACGACTTATTCGCATCTGCCAAAATATCTATATGATGATTGCCGAGAATATCACTTAAGGCGACATATATCTGAGCTGAAACTCCATAACCCGTCGTATACGCAAGCCCTCCAAAAAGGAAATCAGGGGTAAATTTGAGTTTGTATTTATCAACTTCCGGCTCTTTATCTTCTCTGAAATCCGGTTTCGCTTCGAGTGAATCTTTCATAAAGAATAAATCACTTTCAAAACGGGAATGTTTTGTCGTGAGCTTTTCTCTCAAGCGATAGAATCTTTTAAATTCGTTTAAATGGAATACTTCATTAAAGGGATTGTCATTAACGGTCTGAGGTTCCTGATGTGCAATATAGTTGAGACTATCAAGAGGATTGCTGAAAAGATAGAGATCCCAGCCCATTTTATAAAAACTGGAAAAGACCATTTCGGTGTTGTCTTCACTCACACATGGTGAGAATGTACCGCTGAAAATATTAGTGAGTTGTGCAATTGCTTTATCTTCAAAATCATATGCAAAAATATTCGAAACACTGTCTCTATATGCGCTATAAATGATATTCAGTTGATCCTTCGACCAGGTGGGGTATTGATGATCATAGGGAGCATTTGTGATCGCTATGATCGTGTTGGTTCCCAAGTCATAAGTGAAGATGTTATAATACAGATTCGAGAATATGAGATGTTCATCCTCCTGTGGATAAGGTTCTGTAATAAATCGTTGTGACGAAAATACTATCTGCCCACCATCCGGAGACCATCTTGGGTAGCGGTCATCAAAATAGTCATCAGTTATTCGTGATATAGTTTTTGTTTTTAAGTTATAGATATACAGATCACTTTGTGCATCTTTTAAACCTACGAGGATAATTTTATTACCAGCAGGTGAAACATCTATTTCAAATATACTATTGAAATCAAGAGTTATCCGCTGGAGTTCTTTTCCATCTTTCACCCGTGAGATAACAATATCATCACCTTTTGACGTTTTGGCGACAAATGCAAAACGTTCGCCATCGGGGAAATAGGACAATGAAGATTTTAGATAATGGAATCCTTCATACTTCTCAGTATAACCACTAGTTACGATCTTCTTTGGTTTATACAATCCAAGAGTAGAACGCTTGTATATTCCAAGAGTATAACTCTTATCCGAATAATAGAGAATTTGTGTGCCGTCAGGTGAAAACACAGGATCCCAATTAGCATTTGATTCCTCAGGATTATGCTTTGTAAGCTGTTGATATTTACTGTTCGGAAGCACATTGTTATCTATGATACTGCTGTATTTTTTCTGCAGATAGTAACGCCACTGGTCTTCAAGGCTCTTGATGCTAAAGCCGAAAGTACGCTTGGCAGCTTCATTAATGCTTTTATATATCCTGAAATTATAAAGGAGCTCAATAATACTATTCGATCCGAAAACATCTTCGAGAAACAATAAAAAAGATTCCCCTTCACGATATGCATAATAGCCAGAAACATATTCAAGAGGAATGAGCTCATCATTTATAATAAGGTCCCGCATATACATCTCATTGCTTGCAGAACCATGTTCTGATGACCACTCCGGCAATCCCTCTGAGAACCAGAATGGAAGCGAATAAAAAAGACCGCTTGCAAAATTTGAAAAACTACCACCCTGCATAGTAAAATACATGAATACATGGCAGAGCTCGTGTACAACAGTTGTTTCAAATTGTTTATAATCTCCGTCAAAGGGAACGACAACACGATTTTTTATAAATTCAGTAAAACCCCCGACGCCCTCATCAATGATCTGATATAATATATTTGTTTCTTCAAATTTATTATGAGAATTGTAGATGAGCACAGGTATTTTGTGTGGAATTGATTGCTCGAATAATTCCTGGAATCTGTAATAGGCATTCTCTACGATCACCGTGGTGATCTGCCCCACAATATCAAGACCTGTTTCATAATAAATATCAAAGTGAGTGGTTTTCATCACAGACCATTGCATATTTGGTAGATTTGTCTTATTTTTGCCAAAATACGTTGCGTGCAAAGAACTCACAATTATCATCATGAAGATCAGCAATAAAATAACTTTTTTCATAGTAGATCCTTATTTAAAAAAGGCGGAAATAATGCTTTGGATTTTCTCTGATATCTGTTATAAGAGAATCAAAATGAACGATCGTTGCATTGATCTTTTGATACAATGAATCATTTGCTGTGAATCGTCCTAAATTTGTTTCCTCATTTTCAAGGGTGTTAAGAAGCATTCGCATCTGAGCCAGCATGCTGTCAATCTCAGGAATTTTATTATCGGCAAAGGTAATTATCCTGTTTACTTTCTCATCATTCTGGTTGATCAGAGTATCAAGATTAGTCAATATATTATTTATGCGCTCGAATTCAATAGTAATATCTTTATTCTTCTCAAAAATGTGATTCATATTCAGAAGCAGTGCATTCAAATTTTTGATCACATCTTTGATGGTCGTCATTTGGTCTTTGTCGTCGATGAGTTCCTCGAGAGTGCCGGAAAGAGCATTGATATTTTTAATGGTAACACCAATCTGGGCTATTGTTTCATTGAATCCGACATTGTAATAACCCTGAATGATCTGTGAAGTATCGAGTATTTCTGAGTAAGTGCCCGGTTCGATCGAGATTTCCCTTTCTCCCATCATACCTCGTTCCGATATAACGATGCGCGTATCTTTTTTCAGGATTATTTCTTTGTTTACAAGAAGTACAACTTTTACTCCACTGTGTTCGAGTGTTATATCCGCTACTTTGCCGGCTCGAACTCCATAAACAAAAACAGAATTTCCGACATCCAATCCGCCAATTTGGGGAAAAAGCACGGTCACTTCTGCCATATCAACTCTTTGCTGATTTCCTGTAATAACAATCTTCCCTAACACGACGATCAGCACTGCCAGTATGATTATAATTCCTACGATCAACTCACTTTTTTTTGTTTTCATAATATTTCACTCATCTCGAAATAAATTTTTTTATATATGAATTCTCCACTCGACTGAGATCATCGACAGAGCCCTGAAAAATAATACTTCCGTTTTTCATAAGTGCGACCTTGTCAGCGATCTTGAATAGGATACTTATGTCATGAGATACGATCAATGAAGTGGTCTGATATACTTTTTTGAAAGTTGAAAACAGCTCGATGATACTATTTGCAATGATTGGATCGAGTCCGGTTGTGGGTTCGTCATAGAGAATGTATTCAGGATTGAGTATCATTGCCCTTGCAAGACTCACTCTTTTCTGCATACCGAAGCTCAACTCGGCAGGCATTTTCTTCTCCTGACCGGACATGCCAACCATTCTAAGTTTGTCTTCAACCTGCGTTGCGATCTCATTCTCAGGAAGGGCATATTGTTCGCGGAGTGGTAGTGCGACATTGTCATACACGCTGAGCCAGTCAAAGAGTGCAGAGTTTTGAAACACCATCGTCATCTTCCTTCTGAGGGCATTCCAACCCTTCCACGAAAGTGTATCGATCCGTTTACCATCACAAAATATTTCCCCCTCATCGGGTTTATAAAATCCAATAATATGCTTGAGCAACACAGTCTTACCACATCCGCTTTCCCCTATCACGACAGTAGTTTTATTCTTCTCGATCTCCAAATCGATTCCATTCAAAACAACGGCACCATCCAAAGATTTCTTGAGTCCCTTTATCTCAATCATGGCTGCGCTCTTCTGCGATCAATCCAATTCCATCAGTTGTAAAATCCTTAGCAATGACTTTTTTCAATATTCCATTTTTATCAGCACTATTCTCTTTCAAGAAAATTTTTACATAATGATCAGAAACTGAAGTCCAATATTCATTTTCTTTTTTTTCCAGAACTGCTTTCAACGGAACCTTCTTTTCAATCAAATATTTTGAGAATTCATTTTTTTTAATCTGCCCTAATTTTTGCAAGCTTTCCATTCTTTTTTTGCTGACCGTTCCGCTCAAATTCCATTCCATTTCAGCAGCTTTCGTGAACTTTCTTGGAGAAAATCTGAATACATGCAGATAGCTTATAGGAAGACTTTCAATAAAATTATATGTTTTGCTGAACTCCTCATCAGTTTCACCGGGAAATCCGACTATCACGTCACATCCGATCGCTGCATCAGGAAGCGCTGTTTTGACTTTTTCAATGGTTTGCCTGAATTCTGCTGTGGAGTATGTCCGGTTCATTCGTGCAAGCACTTTGTCAGAACCACTTTGAAGAGGAATATGAAAATGAGGACATATCTTTTTTTGAGATGCGAGGAAATCAATGATTTCATCATTAAAAAACATGGGCTCGATCGAACTCAGGCGGATTTGCTTTATCTCAGTTTTTACAATTTCTTTAAGTAAGGGTAATAAACCGGAATCTTCTTCGTCATAGCCATAAAGTCCGAGATTAATGCCGGTGAGGATGACTTCTTTTACGCCGTTTTCAGCAAGTGAATTTATCTGCTCTATTATAGATCGAATCGGACGGCTGATCGGCTTTCCCCGTACAAAAGGGAGAATGCAATACGCACAGAAAAAGTTACACCCATCCTGAACTTTTACAGGTACTCTTGTGTGCAAATGATAGGAATCTGTAGAAAGTTCCATGAAATCAGAGTTCGTGCCATGCTCAATTCCTTCGATCTGATAGAAAATGTTATGTTTTTCTGTATTAGTAAAAAGGAGAAGGTTTTTCGGTTTCTTTTCAAAGAAGGAGCTTCCCTTATTCACATAACAACCTGTGACTACGACCTTTCCGCCCGGTGAGATATTTTTCATTGCCCTCCGAATTGCATACCTTGATTTATACTCAGCTCTGTTCGTCACACAGCATGTATTTATAATAACGACATCAGGTTTATCCTTTAAATCACTCAGAATATATCCATTCTTAATGAATTTATCGAGGATTGCTTCGGACTCGAATTGGTTCGTTTTGCACCCGAGAGTTGTTATAGAAATTTTTTTCACTCAAATCAATTTCTTAATTGTATAATTTCAGGTATTCGAGGGCTAATTTTTCAATCACTTCAGGATAAAGCTTGTGCTCGATCTTCAGGACTGCCCGAGCAATTTCCTCAGCAGATTCGCAATGATCAATTGGAATCTTCTGCTGTGCAATGATCTCACCTTCGTCATAGTGCTCATTCACATAATGAACGGAAGCGCCGGAAAATTTCTCCTTCGCCTTAAAGACCGTTTCATGCACACGCATGCCAAACATACTCTTACCTCCATATTTTGGAAGCAAAGCAGGGTGAATATTGATGATATCACCATGATAATTCTGCAAGAAATCTGCGGACAATTTTCTCATGAAGCCTGCAAGTACAATAAGATGTACCACATTCTCATTAATAAGCTGAAGCAGAGTCTCTTCAAAGGTTTTCTTCTTATCAAGAAGATAGTATTTCACGCCAAATTTTTCAGCTCGCTTTGTTATCGGGGCATCTGTATGTGTGATGATCAAGAATTTCACTACAATCGGCACTTCGCTTTTCTGAAGATGGGTCATCACTGCTTCGAAGTTCGAACCTCTGCTTTTGCCAGAGGTGAGAAATGCAATATTGAAGGATTGCTGCATGTCTCTATTAAAGAGATTTTTTGAGCATATCGATGAAATTAATTTCGTTTGGATTTACCCGGTTCAGTATTGCCAGATAATAGCTGATCATATCGCAGAGCAGTATAGTCGAGAAAGTTTTACCCATAAGAGTTTTTCCATCAGTGAATACTTCGAGATATTCAACTTCTTCATGAGCTGGATTTTCCTGTTTCTTTTCTTCTTCGGACAATCGGATTATGTCTTTAAAAACCTGTACCCGTTTGAGATATGCTTTTTTCTCTTCAAAATCACTTATGAATATCGGAACGAGTGAAGCACTGTAATCGCTTTCCCAGCCCTCGATTTCATTATGATTCATTTCTGAGAAAGTATTGCAGAATGCGTGGGTTTTTGCATTCTCATTGATCTGGCATTTGAACCTGTAGGCAAGGGGAAATAATTTTGGATTGCTGCTATAGATCACAGGGATTTTTCTGTAGATCTTCTGTGCCAGTCCTTTCGCAAGATTTTTTGATTCTTCCACATCTCGATTGATCAGCTTGAGTTTAGTTGTCAAGTTCATCAAGGTGAGTTTGACATTGATATTCTGGTCCTCGATGAGTCCAAGTTCTTCGAATATTTTTACGATCGAGATAAACAAATATCCAATCGCGGCACGTGGTTGGAAACCAGGAGGTATCATTTTGATAAGATATCCTTCCTCTGTACCATAATGCTTCAGAATCCCTCCGGATGTCACCATCGCTATCTGAGCACCTGCCTCTTTCAGGATTTCGAAACATGATACTGTTTCGGCAGTATTTCCGGAATAACTGCACACGATCCCAAGAGTGGTCTCATCTAGGAAGGGAGGAAGATTATAATCCTTGAAGACGTGTATTCTCAGTTTATCTCCAAACAGAGTTTTTGTGATGTCTCCTGCAATAGCAGAGCCGCCCATTCCACAAATGTACACCTTGGAGATATTCTTATAGTATCGCGCAAGATCGCTTTTCTCCTGATTAAAATATGTTTCTTGGATCTGCTGCGGAAGAGAAATGATCTGCTCATACATTTGCTCAGTATCAAACCGATTAAAATTTCCAGTATAGTCTAAACTAATTGATGAAGACATTACTCTCCTTTCTTCATAAATATATGAAATTGGTTATTTTTTTATTAACTGTTTATATGCTTGTTGCAGTTCTTCTTGCGAAAAATTCTGATGCTTTGTATAGTAGTTCTCAAGCTCTGCAATTGTAAATCGTGAAAGAATTTTTTTCACTCGAATAATGCCGCTGATGTTTGCACTAAATGAGCGCAAACCCAATCCAAGGAGTAGAGGAACTGCCACAGGATCGCTTGCCATTTCTCCGCATAATTTTACGTCAATATTATGCCTTTGCCCGGCACTGATTGTTGCTTTAATCAACTGTATTACTGCGGGATCGAAATAGGTAAATTCGTCAGCAAGAGCTTCATTATTTCTGTCTGCTGCCAGCACATATTGAGTGAGATCATTTGTGCCGATACTGAAAAAATCTACATGCTCTGCAAACTTATCTGCAAGAATTGCAGAAGACGGAATTTCAACCATGATGCCGACTTCAATTTTTTCATTAAATGCAATCTTCTTCTTTTTTAGAAGTGCTTTTTCCTTTGAAATAAGCTCCTGCGATTCTGTTACTTCCTTTATTGAGGATATCATTGGCAACATGATCTTGATATTCCCGTATGCTGAAGCCATAAGAATACCGCGTATCTGCTGACGAAATATCTCTTTGTATTTAAGAAGAAAACGGATTCCTCTACAGCCGAGATTAGGATTTAATTCCTTATGAAGCCCAAACTCCCTTTGCAATTTATCTCCACCCACGTCAAAAGTGCGCACATACACAGGTTTTCCTTTTGGCAGATATTGAAATACCTGTTTATACACTTTAAACTGATTCTCTGCCGAAGGAAAGGAATTGTCCAAAAAATAAAGAAATTCTGTTCTGAAAAGTCCCACTCCATCAATATAACGCACCTCTGGCATTTCACATTCTTCGGGAAATTCAATATTTCCCAGAAGCTCTATCTTGATATTATCTTTTGTAAAAGTGGGAGTTTTTAGCAAGGCAATTTTTTTCTTAAACTCCTCTTCTGCCTTCTTTTGAAATATCTCGTATTCGATCATTTGATTCTTATCGGGTTCAAGAATGACTCTGCCCTCTTTGCCGTATACAATAACAAAATCATCTTCTTTAAAAACTTTAAGTGCATTTTCAATATTAAAAACAACAGGAATGCCAATCGATTTTGCGATGATGGCAGAATGAGAATGCGGAGAGCCCTTCTCCACAATCACAGCCAGAGGATGCGAATCCTTAATACTCAATACGAGTGAAGGAATAATCTCCGGTAAAACAACAACTTTATTCTCTTTTACAAGATCATTAATACCTACATTCTGATGATGCATATTTCGGATAATACGCATTTTTATATCTTCAAAATCTTCTTTTCTCTGGCTCAGCACCACATCATTCATGTCCGACAGATGATCGATCATTTTATTAAAATATTCCTGAACAGCCCTATCTGCGGGTTTGAGTTCATCTTTGATAATAGCGGCTACATCCTCAATAAGTATAGTATCTTTAAGGATTTCTTGGTGCGACTGAAGAATTTCTCTTTCATCCTTGGCTCGTGTCTCAAGATAATTGAGTAAAAGGTCAATCTCATGTATTGAGAGTGCTACTGCATTTTTAAAACTCTTAATTTGATTCTCTATTTCAGATTGCTTGATATGTCCTTTTGAAACAGTAAATATATCACCTTCTACAAGAGTAATATTGCCGGCGATAATGCCCGGAGCAATAGAAATGCCAGTATATTCTTTCATCATTCTTCTCCAAATTTATCCGTAAAAAGCGCTACGATTTCTTCCATCATTTCCTGCTCATCAACTCCATCAAAGACCATTTCCAGTTCAGTGCCGAGACCAGCTCCCAGCATCATGATACCCATGACGCTTTTGCCATTGATCTCCATGTCATCCTTTCGAATCAGAAAATTGGATTTATATTTGGAAGCTGTTTTGGAGATCAGCGAAGCTGGACGTACATGTATGCCAAGTTTATTTATGAGCGTTACTTTCGTTGTGATCATTTATTCCTTATCAGTTTCAAGATAGGTCCTGATTTTGTTTTTGCGCTCGATCTCTTTTTGAACTCTATCATTAAATACCTCAGCAGCATTATGCCCATACACCTTCAGCATGTGGTTCATAGCGATAACTTCAACGATAGCTGCAATGCTCTTGCCGGGTGAAACAGGCAGGTATATGATTGGAATTTCTATATCAAGAATTCTATTGAAACGCTCCTTTAAGCCAATTCTCTCATAGTCCATATTATGGCGCCATGGAATAAGCTCGACCTGGGTTTCAATACGTTTTTGCATTCTTATTGAACGGATTCCGAACATAGTTTCTATATCAAGCAGTCCTATACCCCGTATCTCCATGAAATGTCCAAGCTGCTGATTCGCCTCTCCCATAATAATATCCATGCGTTTTTTTATACGCACAACATCATCAGAAATAAGACGGTGACCTCGTGATACCAATTCCAAAGCACACTCGCTTTTCCCGATACCACTCTGACCTGTAACGAGAATACCAACCCCAAACACATCAACAAGTGTTCCATGAATAGATTTGGAGGGTGCAAACCAATCCTGGAGAAAGTTTGACAATCCATGATAAAGCGCAACCGTTGCCAAGCGTGACTGTATTACTGGAATGTTATGTTCATCAGCGAGGAATACAAGCTCTTTTGTTGGAAATAGTCCTTTGGCGATTACAAAGCATGGAATATCAAATTGGGAGAATAGTATTTTTATCTTATCATATCTCATGGATGGTTCGAGCGATTTCAAATATTGAACTTCGGTTTCACCAAGCACCTGAATCCTGTCATAAGCATAGGTGTCTGTGAATCCTGCAAAAGCAAGTCCCGGGCGTGAAAGTTCAGGAGTGGTAATTTCCTTGGATAATCCCTTTTTCTTTGAAAGAAGGGTAAAAGCAAGATCCTTCTGTTTTAGATTGAACAGCATTTCGACAGTTAATGCTTTCATTATAACCTCATTTATTGAATTTCAATGACCTCGTAGCCATCATCCATTTTTTTTATCATTGCATATTTATCAGTTTCTATGTTTCTAAAAAGAAAGAAACCATTATCCCTTTTATTGAACTCGTCAATCGCCCTATCGAGGTCAAGTTCTACAGGTTTTATTGTTTTTTTCACAATATTCAAAACTGAAATTTCAGCTTTTTCAAGTTCCTTGAGTGCAACTTTATCGTTTGAGTGATGCCGCTTCATCTTTCCAACCTGTTTCTTTATCTGCCGCTCGATCTTTCTGATGACACTATCGATGGCAGTATACATATCCTGTTCGCGAGCCTTAGCAACTAAGTTAATTTTTTTAACACTTAGATTTAATTCAGCAATATTCCTATTCTTCTCAACGCGTAATATCATCTCTGCGACGATAATATGATCGAAATATTTTTTAAGACCTCTCATTGCGCTATCCGCATAATCCTTAATTGGATCAGTTAACTCGAAATGACGGGCGGTAATTGTGATTTGCATAGTTACATACCTCGCTTTATTTTTTTTGTAGAATGGTTGCTAAATCTGTGGAATAATAGGAACTTCTCACAAGCGGTCCAGATTCGATGTAGAGAAATCCCATTTTCATTCCTTTTTCTTGATACACTTCAAAAATTTTCGGATGAATATACTCGTGTACAGGATAATGCTTGGTTGTTGCCTGGAGATATTGTCCGATAGTCATCATATCTACTCCGGCACTTCTGGCATCTCTCATCACCTGCTGTACTTCATCCTGTGATTCTCCCAAACCGACCATAATGCCGGTTTTTGTAATGACCTTTGAATCCTGCATTTTCACTCTTTTTAGAACAGAAAGTGAGCGTTCATAATCTGCTTGAGGTCTGATGGCTGAGTATAATCGTTTGATGGTTTCCAAATTGTGATTGAAAATCGTTGGTTTTTCGTTTACAATACAATCAATTGCTCTATCATTACCTTTGAAATCCGGAGTGAGCACTTCTATAAATACCTCCTCACCAAGTAATGCTCGAATCTCCTTTATGGTTTTTAGAAAATGTTCTGCACCTCCGTCATTAAGATCATCACGGGTGACAGAGGTTATAATGACATGTTTTAGTCCGAGTTTTTGAGACATTTCAGCTACTCTTCTTGGCTCATCCGTATCGAGCGGCAAGGGTTGAGCAGTTGTGGGAATTGCACAAAATCTGCAGTTGCGGGTGCATTTATCTCCCATAATAAGGAAAACTGCTGATCCCTTTTCAAAACACTCTCCTCTATTCGGACAGCGAGCGCTTTCGCACACCGTATGAAGTTCGTACTTTGCGAGTATTTTTGTGAGATTCGCAGTATTTGATGCACCAAGCATCTCTGCTCTCAACCAAGAAGGTTTTCTTAAAGATTTATTCATGTAATTTATTATTATAAATATTTATTGGAAATTGTAAAAGGCAAACTTAATTAAAATCATATTTCAAAAACCTTTCACCTAAATATATTTTCCGGGCTTGAGGATCATTGACCAATTCCCGGGATGTGCCCGAAAGAAGGACTCTGCCTTCATAGATAATATATGCTCTATCAGTAATTTGTAAAGTGTCCACAACATTATGATCAGTAATCAGAATTCCTATGTTCTTTTTCTGCAATTTTCTGATAATATCCTGTATATCAGAAACTGCGAGCGGATCAACACCAGAGAAGGGTTCATCAAGAAAGAGAAATTTCGGTTTGGTTATTAGGGAACGAGTTATCTCCAGTTTACGCCGTTCCCCACCTGATAATGAATATGCTTTCTGGTTTGATAATTTTGTAAGATCGAGCTCATCGAGTGCTTCTTTCAGAATGGTTTGTCTTTCTTTCTTCGTATAGTTCTGCGTTTCCAGAATTGCCATCACATTCTGCTTCACGGTCAGTTTGCTGAACACAGAAGGTTCCTGTGAAAGATAGCTGACTCCCATCCGTGCTCGTTTGTACATCGGCATTTTGGTGATATCAACATCATCAATAAAAACATGCCCATCATTTGCTTTGATGAGTCCAATCATCATATGAAAGGTTGTTGTTTTCCCTGCGCCGTTCGGTCCAAGAAGTCCAACGATCTCCCCCTGTCTAACTTCGATTGAAACTTGCTTAACAACCTTCTTCTTTCCATAGATCTTCACCAGATCCTGGGTGCGAATGATACTTTCCTTTTGTTCCATATTATTTCTCTAAAATCTGTTTTGAGCTTGAAAATGTATATGTCCCTTTTATGTCATCTTCAGCTATTATCGTTTGGATATTTTCTTCTTCATCGAAAAATACTTCGAGTCGCAAAGTTGCTAATTTATTCTCAAGAATGTCCTCACCATCCCTTTGTTCAAAGAAGCTTCGCGATACATTTTGAGCCTGCATATATGCCAGCTTGTCATTATTGATCTCCATTCTCACTTTACCTGCATAGAGATAATTCTCTTTGCCGATACTGTCTTCTTCTTTGAAATGAATAACTGCATCTTTCACGAGGAGAAGCTGGCTGATTTTCTCATCTGTGAAAAATACCTGGAATTCTTCGGCGGTAGCTGTCGAAAGGGAGCTTTTAAATTGCGGATTGCCAAGCATGACGGCTTTTTCTTCATCATTGAAATAGATAAGGAAATTGGATGTTGCCTGTGTGTCTTCTGTTTCTACTTTCACGTCATAAGTCGCAGTGAACTTCTTCTCTTTTGCAAATAGTTCCATCTGCTTACTGTATATTTTCAGTTCATTATCTCGCTGAAAGGTGAGTACTGGATTTTCCCGTGCTTGTCCGTAATCGGTATCCATATCGTATCGGAATTTCCCGCAAGTGCACACGACCTGTTCAATAAAATCTGTAGCAACAATATTATTCAGGGCGTGTACTTTTTTATTTTCTTTTTGATACTCAATGAAATCTGCAGTGACTTTTTTCAGGAGTGTATCCTGAGAATTTTCGATAAAATATGCGTCTTCATCGAGCTTGAGAATGGCATCTTTATGAAAATAGGTTGCTTTTTGAGCTCCAGCTTCCAGCGTATCATCAATTGCATGAACATTTCCAAACAACTTAACTTTTCTATCTTTCTGAAAGATCTGTGCATTATCTGCAAAAAATTCTATTTCGTTGTAGATCAAATCTACATCACCTTTTAAAGTGGTTATCGTATCGTTCTCAATGACATCTATCTTCACAAGATTTGCATTTTTGAGGATATAGTGATTTTTCCCCTTTGCCATCAATGGCAGCGAGAGCAATAAAACAAGAATTGCAACGACACTACCAAAGCACTTCAGATTCATCCACCTCTCCTTCTGCTGTTGCCCTGTGCAGCGTCACATGTTCAAAACGGGAATCACTATTAAAGCTGGTTCCTTGTATTACATTGCCTTGATGCATCACTTTGACTGAATCCTCAGAAAATATCTCATCTTTCTTTCTGTCCCAGGTTATTGTTTCTCCAAAAATATCTCCTTCCTGAGAATAAATTTCAATATTGCCTTGAGCATACACAGTTTGCATTTCATCATTCACTATGGCACTGTCAGCAAAGATCGTCGATGCAAGAGTTCCATCTTTATTCATGAGTTTGAGTTCGATATCGCTGAAGTACATAAGATTATCTTTGGGAAATTTCTTCAATCTGTCGGCATATAATTCCCAAAGGGTTATATCTTTTGATGAACTATATACGGTAATTGAATCTGTGATCTCGACAGTCTGCTTCCCCATATCCTTGAATGTGACAGGACCTTTACTGTCCGAACAAGCGGACAGAAATAACATAACAAGTACTATTATCAGATAAATTTTATTCATGTTTTTGCAAATATGCTAAAAAAGATTTTACTGCTTTATCGAAGATATTTTCCTTCTTTAATATCCATTCAATGGCTTCACGAACTGCTCCGGCACCGCCATGATTTTCTGTCACGTATGCACACACATCTTTGATTTCTTGTGATGCTGCAGGAACAGTGACCGCACATCCGACTTTCTCGAGCACGGGCATATCATTCCAATCATCACCCATAAAGATAACTTCTTTGAAGGTGACATCGAATTGCTTCAGGATATTTTCAACGGTTGAGAGTTTATCACGAATTCCAAGATACACATGTGGAATATTCAGACCTTTCATGCGGTGTTTAACTATCTCGGTATCTTTCCCGCTCACGACTATCGGCACTATTGATGTCTGTTGCAAAAGCCGGATTCCAAGACCATCGCGTACGTTGAATTTTCGCGCTGCTTCCCCTGAACCAAGATAATACATTCCTCCATCTGTAAATACTCCGTCGACGTCAAAAATAAATAATTTATATCTCATGTAGCTCCAATGTAAATTTATGAAATAATGAAAAAAAAAGCAACTTTTTTATTTTCGGATAGTAATTTTCAAATATGGCTTAAGATAAATCTAACAATTTTCGTATTTTTTCTAATACCCTTTCTAATTCTTTTAATGGAAGCATCGAGCGTGCATCGCTCTTTGCTCTAGATGGTTCGGGATGTGTTTCGATGAACAATCCAGACAAATGCCCGGTTGCAACTGCTGCAGAAGTCATGGTCATGACAAATTCCGGACTGCCCCCTGAAGTCTCATCTATTGAAGGTCGCTGAAGACTGTGCGTCACATCATATATGACCGGAATACCCCACGAATCGAGCAGCTTGAAATTGCGGAAATCAACGACCAGGTCGTTATAGCCGAAAAATGTCCCCCGCTCTGTGATAAATACTTCTGATGCCCCTGCGTTCACAGCTTTGTCATAGGCATGTTTTGCACCTTTTGCAGACATGAATTGGGCTTTTTTAATATTGATGCTCTTACCGGTTTGTGCAGCTTCTTCTATGAGTTCTGTCTGGCGCGAGAGGAATGCAGGGATTTGAAGAATATCTACAACTTCGGCTGTGGGCTGAACATCCTTTGTTTCGTGAATATCAGTCAAGACCGGTACAGCGAATTTCTTTTTGATCTCTGCCAGGATTTCAAGCCCCTTATCTAATCCAACACCTCGAAACGAGTTTGACGCAGTACGGTTCGCTTTTTTGTATGAAGCTTTGAAAATATACGGAAAATCATATTTTTCACATAATGACTTGCAGGTTTCTGCAATAAGGAAGCAATCTTCTCTTGTCTCGATCGCACATGGACCGGCAATTATTGTAAAACTCTTTTTATTTTTCATGATTCTGATGTTTTTTGTTTTGCATTATACGCTAGTGCTGCTTTGATAAAATTATGAAAGATCGGGTGAGAATGTTCCAATCGCGATTTAAATTCCGGATGGAACTGCACCCCGATAAAAAATGGATGATCTGGAATTTCTACTATCTCCACCAGTTTATTATCCGGTGAAATACCCGAGATCATCATACCTTTTTCCTCGAATTTTTCTCTATATTCATTATTGAATTCATACCTGTGTCTATGTCGTTCGGAGATTTTATCTGTGTCATAAATTGAATAAGCGAGAGAATCTTCCTTCAACACACAAGGATACGCACCAAGCCGCATTGTGCCCCCCATATCTTCAATGTCCTTTTGCTCCGGCATCAGATCGATAACAGGATGCGTGGTTTCAGGATCGAATTCTGCACTATGCGCATCTTCAAATCCAAGAGCTGATCGGGCAAATTCTATCACAGCACACTGCATACCAAGGCAGATACCAAAGAATGGAATCTTATGTTTACGGGCATAATTCACTATCTCGATCTTGCCTTCTATGCCGCGCACTCCAAAGCCGCCGGGAATTAGTATTCCATCGACATCTTCAAGAATATTCTGAAGTTCCTCGTCATCTACAACTTTATCCTTTGGAAAGAGTTTATCGGTGTCAACACTTTTAATAATAACTCTTGTAGAAAAATCTACCCCTGCATGCACGAGGCTCTCAACAATGCTTTTATATGCATCCTGATGACGAACATATTTACCACACAATGCGATAGTTATCGTCCTACTGGGCTCGGTAAATTTTGCAATATATCCTTTGAGTTTATCAAAACTAATATCGGTTGTTGGGATATCAAAATAATCGCATATGATATTGTGCACACCCTGTTCATAATACAAGATTGGAATATCATAGATGCATGAAGTATCACGTCCTTCGATCACATTTTCATCAAATACATTTGTAAACAGAGATATTTTTTTGATCATCTCTCTTGTAAGCCGAGTGCTGGTTCTGCAGATGAGCATATCCGGCTGGATCCCTATCTCCCGAAGTTTTATCACACTGTGCTGCGTGGGTTTTGTTTTGGATTCACCTGCCACAGAAATGTATGGTACAAGTGTTAAATGAATAAAGAAACAATGCTTTGCACCATAGGTCAGTCGGAACTGCCGGATTGTTTCAATGAATGGCAAACTCTCAATATCACCAATAGTGCCGCCAATTTCTGTAATCACAATATCTGCCTTGTTGTCCAAACTGGTAATACGACGTTTTATTTCATTGGTAATATGAGGAATGACCTGCACGGTTTTCCCTAGATACACACCCCTTCTTTCGTTCTGTATAATCGTATCATAGACCTGTCCTGCAGTATGATTACTCATCCGGTTCAATGAAATATCAAGAAATCTTTCGTAATGACCAAGATCAAGATCGGTTTCTGCGCCGTCATCAGTGACAAAAACTTCACCGTGCTGGAATGGACTCATCGTGCCGGGATCAACATTCAAATAAGGATCTAATTTTTGGATGGTAACTTCGTACCCGAGTTTTTTTAATAGGAAACCAATCGATGCGGAAGCGATCCCCTTTCCCAGTGACGACACCACTCCTCCCGTGATGAAGATGTGTTTCGTCTTTATTTTCATTTGCGTGTAAATACCATTGTGAAAATTTCTTTTGTCAAGAGGATTATAAATTTTTATTACATTTCTTTAAATTCAAAATTTTCAGAGGATTTTCAGCTTAATCTTCATCATATAATGAAATCAGTTCACAAGCTATTCTGCTTCCGATCGTTGCGTTATTTTTCACCAATTCAATATTCGATGCTAAACTTTTCCCATCTGTAATTTCCTTAATAGCATCGAGCAAAAACGGTGTGATTTTTTTGCCAGTGATGTTCATTTTTTTAGCTTGCATGAGTGCTTTTTCAATTGCATTATTGATGAGATCACTGTCCATTTCAAACTGTTCGGGGATTGGATTTGCAATGACCACTCCTCCTTTGAGACCAAGCTCCCATTTTGCTTTTAGCAATTCTGCAATTTCTCTTGGAGTTTCTAGTCCGAAATCGACTTTGAAGCCACTTGTACGTGTATAGAATGCAGGCATATCATCCGTCTGGAATCCGATAACTGGCACGCCATGTGTTTCAAGATATTCAAGAGTAAGACCTATATCGAGAATTGCTTTGGGTCCTGCACACACTACAGCTACATTGGTCTTTGTCAGTTCTTGCAGATCAGCAGAAATATCGAAAGTTTCCGATGCGCCCCGATGCACTCCGCCGATCCCGCCTGTGACAAATACTTTAATTCCTGAAAGCTGGGAGATGATCATCGTTGCGGCAACGGTTGTAGCCCCATGTAACTTTTGTGAGATTACAAAAGGAATATCTCTTCGAGATACTTTTTGGATATCCTTGCTTTTTGCCAGAAATTCAAGCTCATAATCTGACAAACCAACCTTCATTATTCCTTTGAGTATTGCAATAGTGGCAGGCACTGCACCGTTATCGCGAACAACCTGTTCGACCTCTTTTGCAGTTTGGACATTTTCAGGATACGGCATGCCGTGCGAAATGATCGTCGACTCGAGTGCAACAACAGGTTTCCCAAGATTTAATGCTTCCCGAACTTCAGGGGAGATTTCAAGATAGTTATTCTTCATCATTCTCTTTCAATTTTACTTTTGATGACAATCATATTATGAGTAAAATATGTCAAAATTTATAGCTTATAGACAAAATTGTTGGGTATCATTTCCAGACGTAAATATTTTAGTAGAGCCGTCGGGGACCACTCCCCGACGGACACCATTCTCATAAATTTTACAAATAAATTGCATTAAAATTCCATCCCTGCGTTTATTGAATGTAATCATGTTATCTAGAATCAGGAGTTCTCATGGATATTACAAAACTCAATTATTATTATAATAAATTTAAATTCGGCGAAGATAACTTTCATAACCTTATGAAGAATCGCATCAAAGAAATACTGCTTGTATCCACTTTTTACGATGCCTTCATTTTCGAACAGGACGGGCGACTTTCAGAGCAGATATTCGGTGAATACCGCCAACTCAATCTTAGTACCGCACCGCGCATTACAAGTGTGCCTACAGGCAAACAAGCTTTGGAGTTGCTGAAAAAACGATCATTCGATCTTGTAATCACGATGATGAGGATCGGTGAGATAAGTCCCTTTGAATTAAGCCGCAGCATTAAACAGAAATACCCGAATATGCCCATTCTTCTGCTTCTCAATGTGCAGTCCGACATCTCAATTGTTGAAAAGAATGAAAACGAGTTGCAGTACATTGATAAAGTTTTTTTATGGAACGGGGACACCAAACTATTCCTTGCGATGATCAAAATGATCGAAGACGGTCGCAACGTGGAATATGACACAAAACAGGGTTATGTGCGGGTTATTTTACTCATCGAGGATTCGATCAAATATTATTCCATGTTCCTCCCTCTGCTTTACGCCGAAATACTTAAACAAACACAGCGACTCATCAATGAAGAACTGAGTGACATCAATAAACGTCTCAAGATGCGTGCACGTCCAAAAGTTTTACTGGTCCAATCCTATCAAGAAGCAATAAGTTTAGTAGAGAAATACCAGGAATATATGGTTGCGGTGATCTCTGATGTGAAATTTTATAATAACGGTATTTTGGATGATGTTGCGGGATTCAAGCTTATTGATAGAATGAAAAAAAAGCATCTGGATATACCTGTCATTTTGCAATCCTCAGATATTGAGAACGAAGAAAAAGCTCAAAACCTCAGAGTAAATTTTCTTAACAAAACTTCCAAAACTCTCCTTCATGATCTTCGTACTATTATCACAAATAATCTTGGATATGGCGATTTTGTTTTCAGAAATAAGGCAGGCGCAGAGATGGATAGAGCAGCAACAATGCTTGAGTTTGAGCAAAAGATCGAAACTCTCCCTGGAGAATCGATTCTCTATCATGGTGAGAGAAATCATTTCTCGAGCTGGCTCATCGCACATGGAGAAATTCAGGTTGCAAAGAAGATACTCCCTGAAAAAATTGAGGATTTCAAAGATGTCGAAGAATTGAGAAGCTACCTCCTTAAAGTATTTCGTACTGTTCGCAAAAACAGCACCCGTGGAAAAATAATCAATTTTCAAGCGTCTGCACTCACCGAAGTTGATCAGATAATCCGTCTTGCAGAGGGTTCATTAGGCGGAAAAGGGCGAGGTCTTGCATTTCTTAATGCGCTTCTCGTCACAATGGAATTTGAAGACGAATTTCCTGAAGTGAATATTGCCCTTCCCAGCACCTGCATTATCGGCACCTCAGAATATGATTCATTTATTGAAAGGAATAAAATTGGTGAGTGGGTCATTTCAAAATCCGATTCAGAAATTCAGGAAATATTTATAAAAGGCACTTTATCAAAGCAATTGATCAACAAATTAGAAGT
The DNA here is from genome assembly GCA_049903315.1 of Candidatus Cloacimonadota bacterium. Taxonomy (GTDB): domain Bacteria; phylum Cloacimonadota; class Cloacimonadia; order JGIOTU-2; family JGIOTU-2; genus Celaenobacter. The sequence continues at coordinate 42,663 of JBNGBT010000011.1, forward strand.
TATTCTAGAGCAGATCACATACCCTCTAGCAGTGCGGTCATCGGGGCTTCTCGAGGATTCGCAATCTCAACCTTTCGCAGGAATTTATAAAACTTATCTACTACCTAACAATAACGATGATAAAAAGCTTCGGCTGCAGCAGCTCTGCAATGCCATCAAACTTGTGTTTTCCTCAGCATATCTCGAGGGAGCTCGTAGTTACATCGAGAGCATCAATTATAAAGTGGAAGAAGAAAAAATGGCTGTGATCATTCAGGAAATTGTTGGCTCAGAATTTGATAGTTGTTATTATCCACACTTTTCCGGCGTCGGTCAGTCCCATAACTTCTATCCTGTATCCTATCTGAAAAACAGTGATGGTGTCGTCTCTGTAGCAGTCGGATTGGGTAAAACTGTTGTTGAAGGTGAACGCACTTTCAGATTCTGTCCTAAACATCCAAAAATGGACATCATTCCTCCGGTTGAACAGGTAAAGGAATCACAAGACTTTTTATATGCCGTGGCAATGGATAAATCCTCTTTCAATCTCCTTGATGGAGAGGATGTCACCCTTGAAAAAATGCGCATCAACCAAGTAGAAAAACATGGAACACTGTCGCATACAACATCTACATGGGATTATGAAAACAATCGTCTCGTGAATGGAGCGATAAAAAATGGGTCGAAAATTGTCACGTTTGCAGATATCTTAAAATATAATTATTTTCCTCTTGCTAAAATCATGGAAGAGATACTTGATATCGGAGAAAAAGCGCTTGGAATGCCAGTAGAGATCGAGTTTGCAGTGGATCTTACAAAAAATGAAAAAGAGAAAATATATCCTACTTTTTATATTCTACAGATCAGACCTCTGACCATAAATACGGAAAATATTACTATCGATACTGAACATCTGAAAAGAAACGAGCTGATACTTTACACTGTAAAAGGCATGGGCAACGGTATTATAGATTCCGTGTATGATGTAATTTTTGTTGATCCTGACACATGGGATAGAACGAAAACTATACAAATGCACCATGAGATCTCAGAATTGAATAAACGAATGAGAGCTGAAGGCAGAAATTATATTCTTATTGGACCAGGACGATGGGGCTCACGAGATAGGTTTCTCGGTATCCCGGTAAAATGGATGGATATTAATATGGCGAAGATAATTGTCGAAACAGGGAGTGAAAATTTTGCTGTTGATAGTTCGCAGGGAACACATTTCTTCCACAATCTCGTATCTATGGATGTAGGATATTTTAGCATCCCCCATCATTCTGAGATTGATTTCGTGGATTGGGATTGGCTAAAACTTCAAAAGATTATTGAAAAGACCGACCACTTTTTCCATATGCAGATTGATCACCCACTGGTTATTAAAATGGATGGCTACAAAGGCTTGGCTGTTATTTATAAATAGCTATCAACACCATTCGTCATTGAGAGTGTTCGTCAGTTCTTCAACTTTATTTATCACTATTGGTAGTTTGATTCTCAGATCATTGAAATCTTTCACATACAACAGGTCTTTTACAAATTCATGATCTTCTTTGGTCCAATCCCGATATGAATAGAGCAAACCGAAATCATGTTTCGCAGGACGATTTTTTACATTGAGCAGGAATGCCAATCTTCCTAAAATAAGCTTGTAATACCCATCAAGTGCATCGACGTCTCGTCCTCGAAGCACCTGTTTTTCAAGCTCTATTTTATTAATGAAAAAGGATTTCTTAAAGTATTTCAATTTGGGTACGATCTTCTTTTTGAAATCCTCATCAGGCATAGGTGTTCCATCCATCAGCCCTTTTTTATCAAACCACACAACAGAATTTCCGTGCCTATTTGATTCCATAAACCTGTTCCCGGCGGAAAGCTTTTCTATGAGCAGATCTACATAGAAAAATTTGGGCGAATCTTTGAGCAGGTAAAAGACCTGCGAGTGACCATGCCAGCAAGGTTCCGGAATGCGGAGCTTTTCTTTGATCCCGCAATTTTCCTCAAGATATTCTTCTGTTTTTTGGAACAATTCTTCCACATAATCATCATCGCAGATCAATGCCATATCGAGGTCTGAATAGTCGTCATCAAAGCCGGTTGCGACGGAACCGCCTTCCCATGCAGTGTGAACTTTCTCATCGGATTCCCAGAATTTTTTTAATTTTTCACAAAGTAATTTTTTATATTCAAGCATGTGCTCCCCTTTAAGATTTTCTTTTTCTTGGAAAGGAGATGTGGGCAGTCAATGTTTTTGCATAAATATTTGACAAATAATAATAGGGTTCATTTTTACGCAAAATCATACTATATATAATAAATATCTGGAGGTATTTCTCATGAGTATGAAAGAATTCATGCATCAGGTTGAGGCTCGTAATCCTAATCAACCTGAATTTCTTCAAGCTGTAAAAGAAGTGGTTGAGTCACTATGGCCGGTTTATGAATCTAATCCTCGTTATAAGGAAGCTAAGATTCTTGATAGAATCGTAGAACCAGAACGTGTCATAATGTTCCGTGTCCCCTGGACTCGTGATAATGGCGAAGTTATGGTCAATCGTGGTTACAGGATTGAGTTCAATAGCGCAATCGGACCCTACAAAGGCGGACTTCGATTTCATCCAAGTGTCAACCTCAGCATTCTTAAATTTTTAGGATTTGAGCAGGTATTCAAAAACAGTCTTACCACACTCCCAATGGGTGGCGGCAAGGGCGGTTCCGACTTTGATCCTAAAGGAAAATCTGACGCTGAAGTCATGCGTTTCTGCCAGACTTTCATGTCTGAACTTTTCCGTCATATCGGTGCAAACACAGACGTTCCTGCCGGTGATATTGGTGTGGGCGGTCGCGAGATCGGTTTCATGTTCGGAATGTACAAAAAACTCAGAAATGAATTCGTTGGTGTGCTTACAGGCAAAGGATTGAACTGGGGTGGAAGTCTTATTCGTCCTGAAGCTACTGGTTATGGTGCGGTGTATTTCGCAGAAGAAATGCTCAAAACGAAAGGACTTGACTTTAATGGCAAAACTGTTGTAATTTCAGGTTCCGGAAATGTTGCACAGTATGCTACACAAAAAGTCAATCAACTCGGTGGTAAAGTCGTTACACTTTCTGATTCAAGTGGTTACATCTACGATCCGGATGGAATTTCTGGTGACAAATGGGACTTCATCATGGAACTCAAGAATGTCAAACGTGGACGCATTAAAGAGTATGCTGATGAATTTGGTGTCGAATATCATGAAGGCAAGCGCCCATGGGGTGTCAAATGTGATATCGCTCTTCCCTGTGCTACTCAGAATGAAATCAACGAAGAAGAAGCAAAAACTCTTGTCAAAAATGGCTGCTATTGCGTTTCCGAAGGTGCAAACATGCCTTCAACTCCTGATGCAGTTAACGTATATATTGATAATAAAATACTCTATGGTCCCGGTAAAGCTGCGAATGCAGGCGGTGTTGCTGTTTCCGGTCTTGAAATGTCCCAGAACAGTCTCCGTTTGAGCTGGAGTCGTGAAGAAGTCGATGAAAAACTTCATAACATTATGAAGAGTATTCATTCACAGTGCGTTGAACACGGCAAAGATGGTGATTTCGTTAACTATGTAAATGGTGCGAATATTGCTGGATTTATCAAAGTTGCTGATTCAATGCTCGATCAGGGAATCGTTTAATTAGTAATTCTCCCATAAAGTATAGAAGCCCTCTAAATTTTAGAGGGCTTTTTTATTGGGGGAATTATCAATAAATCTATTTCTTACCTAACATCTCTTCTTTGAAATCAAGTATTTTCTTTCTCGTGACATTAAGATCGAGAGTAGCTCTCGCGATTGACGGCTTGTGTGAAAATGTTAACTGTATCTTCTCTGCGGCATCCTCTGAGGGCACATATCTACTCTCAATTAATTCATCTGTTTTCAATCCTTTATTAGCCTCGTTCGTAAGCTCTTCAAACGTGATTTCCAGCCCGAGAAGATCCTTCAACAAATACCAGTTCTCTCTTCCCGTGAGCGTGTTGCGCACTTTTTTTATTTGCTGAATAACATTATTGTCATTCGTGATCGTACCATCAGATTCTATAAATGGGTTGAGTGGTAAAACCACATGCGCTATCTTTGCAGTTTCAGTCATAAAAGTATCCGCAACAAGGAGAAAATCGAGATTATTCAACCACTCATAAATATCCATTTTGTTGTTATACAGAGGATCCTCTCCAAATATTGCAGCTGCTTGAAGTTTCTGATAATTTTTCACGGGTACAAATCCATATTCAAGCATGTAGGGCTTGTTAGCGAGCTCGGAACAGTTTACAATACCGTTTCCTTTAGTGCCAATATTACCACGCAGCATACTCATATTGAAAATTGCATTTTGCGTATCATAATCCAGGTCACTTTCTGAATAAACGAATACGACCTTGCTGAATGACAATAAATCATGAGCAAGATCCATAAATTCGTCTGTTTGAATCGTATGCTGAAGCTGATGATTGAAATCAACAAAATTACCAATGGTTCGGGCAATATATTCAATATTATGATGTCGGTATTCAACGAGATATTTTGTGAACTCATTGATTACTTCAATATAATAGTTTGTTGCAATATGAAAATGTGCGCGTCGTGCAAATCTATTCTCATCAGGATGGATCAGCATCAATTTTGCACCGCTATTAAGTGCTTGCATGATCTTCACGCCAACTGTATGGGTGACATCCCCTATCAAAACAATAAGCTCCGCTTCATTAAGATCAGCACTTGGATTTGGTGAAAAATTAATGCCAAGTTTATCCTTCACTACCGAACCGTTGAGTTCCCATGAGAATTTCTTGTTGCACTTATACTGTTTCGCTAATTTGCTGATAAGATACAACTCCTCGTTCGTGTAATTTCCATTACTGAAGAAAGCTACATTTTTTTCGAGTTCGGTCAATTTATCAGTGATATAATCTATGGCTTCATCCCAATCAACAGGTTGAAGTTGATCATCTATACGGATCATCGGTTGTGTAATTCGCTCGTGCGATTGAAGCACTTCATACCCAAAATGAGCATTGAAGCATACATTGTTACCAGTGATCGGGCTGTCAGCAGCTTGTGCTTTCATGATGATATCATTTTCTTTAAAATAGGTGACACTGCAACCTGCTCCACATAAAGCACAGGTTGTCTGAACTTCTTCAAAATCGAGTGGTGCAAGTTTATATTCAGTATTTCTTGGAGTGAGTGCACCGACAGGACATACATCGATGCATTTGCCGCAGCTTAAGCAGGATGTATTCATGAGCGATTCTCCGAATTCAGGAGCAACAAGTGTTTTGAATCCGCGATAAATATATCCTAATGCACCTACTCCCTGAATATCGAGACATGTTCTCACACATCGTCCACAATTCACGCACTTGTTTGCATCTCGAAGAATAAATGGATGAGTTTTGTCTATAGGATGGTTGTTGACTTCTCCCATAAAATGCGATGCAATGACATCATAATCTGTGGCATACTTGCGCAGCACACAAGTGGGATTGACGTCGCATCCGCACTCGATACAGCGCGCAGTCTCATCCTGAGCCTGCTTATCTGTGTAGATTTTTTCAACTTCGTTAAAATTTGAAATGCGATCTTCTGCTTTAAGATGTCCCGAAATTAATCGAGATGCTTTCTCATATTCTTTGAAATCCTCAGGATCAAGGTCTTTGTATGATTCAGCTTTTTTGCTGTTAAATTTTTCTTTCAGAGAAATTATCTTTTCACCCTTCAGGAATGAGTCAATGCTTTGTGCTGCTTTGTAGCCGTCAGTTATGCTTTCTACCACAGTTGAAGGACCTCGAGTAAGATCGCCGCCTGCAAATATCTTATCAATATTTGTGTGCATTGTATTCTCATCAACTTCAATCGTGCTCCAACGGGTAAGGTTCAGGTTTTTGCCTTTTATTTGAGCTATTTCATCGAGCAGAAATTGTGTTTTCGGCTTCTGGCTGACTGCCGGAATGACCATATCCACCTGCATAATAAATTCAGAATTTTCGATAGGCACAGGTCTGCGTCTACCGCTGCTATCCGGTTCACCCAACCGCATTTTTATAACCTGCATACCCTCAACTTTGCCATCTTTTCCAATGATCTTGGTGGGATTCTGTAAGAGATGAAGCTCAATGCCTTCTTCTTTTGCATCTAAAATTTCCACTTCATCAGCAGGCATCTGTTCTTCTGCGCGGCGGTACACGATCATGACTTTCTCTGCACCAAGACGAACTGCCGTTCTCGCTGCATCGATCGCGGTATTTCCACCGCCGATAACTGCAACGTTTTTCCCGACATTCTTGATCTTTCCCTCAACAACATCACGCAGAAAATCAATGCCGAGATGACAACCTTTGAGGTCTTCACCTTCGATATTCATACTGACAGCAGTCCAAGCACCAAATCCCAAAAAAACTGCATCGTATTCTTTATATAGAAATTGAAGCGTGAAATCCCTTCCAAGCTGCTCATTGTTATGGATCTCAACGCCAAGTTTTGTTATCAGTTCTATCTCTTTATCAAGAATTTCTTTGGGTAATCTGTATTCGGGAATCCCGTATCGAAGCATACCTCCACTTTCTGGCATGGCTTCGTAAATTTTACATTTGTGCCCCTGTTGAGCGAGATAATAGGCAACCGTCAAACCTGCTGGACCTGCACCGACAATTGCAATTTCTTTACCAGTAGAGGGTTTGCATTCGGGAATATATGTATTTGCGGAATCTTCGAGATCTTTATCTGCGGCATATCGTTTTATCTGGCGTATAGCAATGGGCTCATCAACGATCTGACGACGGCATTCTTTTTCACAAAAGGCAGGACATACTCGTCCGACAGAAAGCGGTAATGGCAACCGTTGTTTAATAAGTTTTACTGCCTCATGATATAATCCATCATTCACTAGTGCCACATAACCTTGCACATCGACCCGTGCGGGGCATTCTAAAATACACGGAGCAGTACAATCCGCATAATGATCCGAAAGGAGAAGTTCGAGAGCCATCTGCCGCCCAGCACGCACCTCTTCGGAATCAGTATATATCTCCATTCCTTCATACACTTTTGTCGCGCAGGAAGGAACAAATCCTTTTGCACCTTTGACTTCCACCAGACATACCCAGCATGAGCCATAGGGCTTTAAATATTTATCATGGCAAAGAGTCGGTATCTCTATACCATATTCAGTGGCAACTTCCAGGATTGTCTGCCCTTGTTTTGCAGTTACTTCATTTCCATTTAATAAAATTTTTATATCTGCCATGTGACCCGCTTATGATTTTATCACTGCATCAAATTTACATGCGGTCATACACGCGCCGCACTTTATGCAGATATCTTGATTAATTCCGTGAACTTCTTTTTTCTCACCCGAGATGGCATCTACAGGACATGCTCGTTTGCATGCTCCGCAACCGATGCATTTCTCTTCTACGATGCTGTATTTCACAAGAGCTTTGCACGCACCTGCAGGGCATGTTTTGTCATTAATATGTGCTTTATATTCATCCCGGAAATACTTGATCGTGGTAAGTACTGGATTAGGAGCAGTCTGCCCGAGTCCGCACAATGAACCTTTTATGATCTTATATGAAAGGTCTTCCAGTTTTTCAATATCACCCTTTTCACCTTTACCCTGAGTAATTCTATTAAGGATTTCGAGCATTCGTTTGGTGCCGATACGACAGAAAGTGCATTTTCCGCACGATTCGTCCTGAGTAAAATTCAGAAAGAAACGAGCCATGTCAACCATGCAGGTCGTATCATCCATCACGACCATACCGCCAGATCCCATGATCGCACCAGTTTTGGTCAGAGAATCATAATCAACTGGTGTATCGAGAAGACTTTCGGGAATACATCCGCCGGAAGGACCACCAAGTTGTACTGCCTTAAATTTCCTATCATCAATAATGCCCCCGCCGACTTTGTAGATCACATCACGTAGTGTCATACCCATTGGAACTTCAACCAAGCCGCCGTTCTTAATCTTACCGGTGAGTGCAAAGACTTTGGTGCCTTTGCTTTTCTCGGTACCGAATTCAGCATACTTATTCGCACCGTTGCGAATAATCCACGGAACATTCGAAAATGTTTCTACATTATTTATATTTGATGGCTTTCCCCATAACCCGGATTCAGCCGGATAGGGAGGACGAAGAGTTGGCATCCCTCTTTTTCCTTCGATAGAGCACATAAGGGCTGTTTCTTCTCCGCACACAAACGCTCCCGCGCCTTCATATACTGTGAGATCAAAATTAAAATCCGATCCCAAAATATTTTTTCCGAGAAAACCTCGTTCTTTGGCTTTCTCGATTGCAATTCGGAGTCGTTTGACCGCAAGAGGATATTCCGCACGGCAATAGATAAAACCTGTATCAGAGCCGATTGCATATGCACCAATGAGCATACCTTCAAGTAAATTATGAGGATCACCTTCGAGAACACTTCTATCCATGAATGCGCCCGGATCTCCCTCGTCTGCATTGCAGATTATATATTTTTTATCAGCATAATTGTTATAAGCAAACTGCCATTTCAGTCCTGTAGGAAAACCGGCACCGCCGCGTCCCCGCAAGCCGCTTTCTTTTATTTCATCGATCACATCGACCGGGGACATATCTTTTACGACTTTTTGCAGCGCTTCATAACCGCCACGCAAGATATACTCATCGATAGATTCGGGATCGATAACTCCGCAGTTACGAAGGACAATCCTTGTCTGATAATCGAGTATTTCTTTCTCTTTGCCATCGAACTTGTCAGAAACAACAATATGCTCGGTGAGTGGCTTCTTCTCTATAAAATGTGCAGTCAGGATATCATCAATGTCTTTTGCGCTGAGATACCCATACATTGTGCTGCCGAATTCGTCATCTTCGATCTCCATCAGCACTTCTGCAAAGCACATACCCACACAACCGGTATGATCCAATTGTGCTTGTACATCATGCTCTTTGAGGAAAGCTTCCACTTTCTCAAGAACATCTAAACCGCCAGCTGCAATTCCGCAGCTCGCTAAACCGACTTTTATTCTTACTGAATTTTCCAAATTCTCTCCGATCTGGTTAAATTTGGTTCGTTAATTTGGTTAATACTGAGCTAATATTTCTTTGATCTTACCTGGAGTTAATCTACCATATGCTTTATCATTTATCATGATAACCGGTGCAAGACTGCAACAGCCAAGGCATGCGACTTCTTCGACGGTGAATTTAAGATCTTTGGTCGTACCACCTGGCTCGATTTTCAATTCTTCATAAAGCGCTTCTGAAATTTTGGGTGCATTTGCAACATGACATGCAGTACCGTGGCAAATACGGATGATGTTTTTGCCTATCGGGTGCAAACGAAATTGAGTATAGAAAGTTGCGACGCCATAAATCTCTGCGACGGGTATTTTTGTCTTCTCTGAAATATATTCCAAGGCTTCTTTTGAAAGATATCCAAGTTGTGCCTGGGTCTTTTGAAGGATGGGAATGAGAGAACCTTTTCCGCCTTCAAATTCAATGAGTACGGCATCAATTTTGTCGAAATCACTCTCTATCATGTATGAAGACCTCGTACTATTTTTGACACCTTGAACAGGGCTACACCTGAGCAGTCAAGTTATTTGGGAAATTGCTCTATTTCTAATGAATTTCTCGAAAATGACTGAAAATACTGGATAAAAGACTAATGGTTTGATCCGACAAAAGAAACATCATTAATCATTTCATTAGGAGCATAATCTTGTTCTGTCCACTGCTGACCTCCATTGGTAGTATAGAGGATAATACCATCACCAACACCAGTTCCAACGATCCAGACAATGTCTTTGCTTACAGGACTGACTCTATAAAGATAAAATCCAGAAGCACTTCCGGGAACATTTTTCTGTTCAGACCATATCACTCCACCATCAGTAGTATTTCTGATAGTTCCAGTATCTTCCGCAGTCCATGCGATTTTTTCAGAGAAAGCAGTAATTCCATTTGCATCCCATGCAGGACTTACTTCTGCATGTTGAATCTCCCAGTTGATTCCAGAATCGTTGGTATGTAATATCGTTCTCCCATGACCGACAACCCATATACAGCTATCTGATGGTGCCGAGATATCAATCATACCTCTTGCATCGAGGAAACTACTCTGTGCTTCTTTCACCCACGAATCTCCTCCATCAGTGGAATGGATGATTACCCCACCCAAATTACCTGTTCCGTTTCCGCAAGCCCAGATGTTTTGATCAAAGATTTCTATCGAAGTTAAATTGTAATCCGAATATGAAGTATCAGCTTTTGATACCCAGTTAGTACCCCCATCATCAGTTTTAATAACTGCTCCATCAGAACCTACAATCCATATTGTATTATTATCAACAACGTGTAAACCGAGCAATTCAACATTATCCAGTACACCCCTGCTTCCAATTCGTTGCCAGGTATTACCGCCATCAACAGTGTTAAGAATTGTAGCATAACCATCTGATACACCACCAGCTACCCATGCCGTAAGACTGTCAACAGCTTTTACTGCATTCAGTTCAGTAAGTGGAATGGTTAGACTGTCACCCTGCCTGGCCCAATTCTGTCCACTATCAGTCGTTTTCCAGATCAATCCATATTTTGTGCCTATCCCAGGAGATCCAACGATCCAGCCAACATATTTAGTATCATTGCTTGGACTGGTGCTTTTCTCACAGCATGTGGAGATGAAGGAGAGTGTGAATGCAAACAATATAATTATCAATACTAATTTTTTCATGTGTCCTCCGGTTGGTTTATATTTACTTCTCAGAGCAATATACATGCTCCAATGTGATTGTATGTATTGAGAAATCCTGTCAATAAATTTACTCATTACGAATTGTCCTCAAAAAAAATCAGGTCTTGGATTATATTTTTAGAGTCTCACTCTACCGTAAAATACCTACCCACTATCTTGAGCACATTTTTCCAGCCCTTGAGCATCATTTGTACGCTTGTTCCATACAATGCTTCGACAATACCTCTGACCCCATTATAGATTTTCTTACTATAGGGATGCCACCAGATATTTTTACGTGCAAAAGGTAGGATATCATTTACAATAACCTGTGGCTGTGTCATTTCATCAAAACCGATCTTTCCATGCGTGCGTCCGATACCTGATTCCTTGAATCCGCCCCAAGGCGTTTCTGCAAGCCCGTGGCTCATCAGGTGGTCATTTATCGTCACTGCACCTGCCTTGATCTTTCTGGCTATATGAATCGCCTGTACTTTGTTCTTCGACCAGACAGATCCTGTGAGACCGAGATTGGAATCATTCGCGAGCTCAACAGCATCTTCCATATTTTTAACTTTCATCACTGCAACGACGGGACCGAAGCTTTCTTCAAGCATCACTTTCATTGTATGATCGACATCTGTGAGTACAGTTGCAGGATAAAAATTCTTGTATGATTTTGGAATTGCTGATTGAGCAAAAATCTTTGCTCCTTTTTCAAGTGCATCACGAACGTGTTCCTTGACTGTTTCGACCTGACTCTGCTTGGTCATGGAACCCATATCAACATTATAATCAGTTTCATATCCCACACGCAGGTTATCAACCTTGATTTTCAATTTGTGTAAGAATTCATCATACACTTTTTCATGTACATAAATCCTCTCGACACCTCCGCATGACTGACCCGCATTGGAGAGACCAGCCCATACTGCGCCGGTCGCAGCCCTGTAGATATCAGCGTCAGAACACACAAGCATTGCATCGTTGCCACCGAGTTCCAGAACAAGAGGTGTAAGCGTCTCGGCAGCTTGTGCCATAAGCTTTTTTCCGATCGGAACGGAACCAGTGAAAAAAAGTTTATCTACTCCATTATTAAGGAACGCATCTCCAGCTTCAGCCCCCGAAATGTTCACATAATTGAACACATTCTCAGGGAATCCTGCAGCACGAAAGCATTCTTCGAGTTTACGTCCGACCATCTGGGTATTGGATGCCACTTTGAGAACAACAGTATTTCCCGCAAGCAGCGCCATCACCACTTCTGAAAATGGAATGCCAAATGGATAATTCCACGGTGAGATGATTCCGATGACACCAAAAGGAGTCCTATACATTGCACTCTGTTTGTTTGAAAGCATGATGTTGCCAAACCAGATGCTTTTTCTTTTCAAAAAATTCCGTGCATGACTGCAATAATATGACAGAGCCATTGCAGCAGGAACAAGTTCTGTAGAAAGCGCATCGATCCTTGTTTTTCCATTGTCGCGCGAGATGACTTCCGCAAGCTCATCAATATGATCGATCATATATGCACGTACTCTTTTCAGGTGATCTATCTTTCTTCCAATAGGAAGTCTTGCCCATCCCTCTTGTGCGATTTTTGCTTTTTGCATGATATCTTTTATTTCGTTGGGTGTATTGAGGGTTGAGTATCCTATTATTTCTCCAGTTGTCGGATTGTACGAAGTTGTATAATTTCCACTTGGTGGTGAGAGTGTATTTCTATTCATGTGGTCGTCCTTCTTTTCTATTCTTCCGATAAATTCATCCATCGAGGCATTAATTCCAAGTATATTTGAGACAAGATCGAATATTTTAACAGGCAGTAATCGCAGAAGCCAAACTGTGTAGACAAGCAAGGGCTTCACCACTCTGCGCTTATCATATTTTATCGCATTGAAAATTTTGCGTGCGACTTTATCTTCCTTGAGGATTGGAAGCAGAAATGAAAATCGTGATTTCACCCCCTTGAACATTCCTGTATCGATATAATACGGACATACAACAGTAGTTTTAATATCCAGTCCAGCTTTTCGGAACTCCTGCCTGAGTGATTCATCCATGCCGAAATTAGCAAATTTAGTCGTAGAATAGACCGAAAGATTTGCAACACCTATAATACCTGCAGCAGATGCAATTGTGACAATATGACCGCTGTTTGCCTGTCTCATTTCAGGAAGAAATGCTTTTATTATCCAAAGGTGCGCCAGTAAGTTTATCTTAATAGTTTTCTGAATATCGTCATCGGAATATTCCCAGTAGGGTTTGCCAAAGACTACTCCTGCATTATTCACGAGTATATCGATCTTGCCTATTTCCTTTTTTACTTTCTGGGCAATGTCGTCGATCTGTTTCTTATCAGAAACATCGCAATAATAACCAGTCGCAGTATATCCTTTATTTTTTATTGCGCTGGTCACTTCATCAAGATGCTTCTTATTGATATCCCAGATAACGACGTGTGCTCCTTCGATAGCCATCAAGTACGCAAGCTTTTTCCCTATGCCGGAAGCTCCTCCTGTGATCAAAACATTTCTGTCTGCAATAATGCTCATTCGATCCTCGTTTCTGTTATTAAAAAAAAGACAGTTTATCAGTCGAAAAAAGACGTCAATAAATTCGTGAAATGATGAAATTCTATTGGCACATTTATTTTGATCTTTGAAAGCACATTCACTTAAGACATGCTCTCCGACATGTCTCAGGTAAACGTATAAGTAATTGTCATAAGCGGAAGAGTTTGTGACAAGTTCGAAATATTAGAAAATTTTGGAATAATATTTCATTTTTTTATATTGACAACTTTGATTGTGAATTTTCTTTAAACTTAATTAATTAAGGAAAATTATACAAAATGACTTATAAAAAAAAGAGATTTGGTCCTGAGGAAATTTCCAAACTCATAATCAATTTATTACAAAATAGCAAATTTATAATTACTTTATTGTACTATTTATTAATAATATCAATATCAATTATTCTTTTAATTTTTTTCATTTTTTTAGACACAAATATTGATATTAGTAAAGCAATGATAATTCCATTTATCACAGCAATTACTGCAATAATTATCTTAATTTATACAAAGGAAACTTATGAATTAAGAGTAATCGAAAGTAAAAAATATGAAAGAGAATTAAGACCAATTCTTGAGTATAAAGTCGAGCAAAGAAATGATGAAAATCCTTTTGAACTGACCCTTCTTATTCATAATAAATCGAATGAGCTAATATCATGTCTTGTAAAACTTGAATATTTTATTTTGTTAGACAATAATTCTTTTACTATTCATAAGAAAAATCCTTGGAAGAGATTTCAGGGTAATAGAATTTGGAATATTCAATATAAACAGACGATTGAGTCAAAATTTGAAATTACTAAAGCATTCAAATGGTATAATTCTTGGCTTGATTCCTATTATCTTTACAAATCTTCAGAAGACTATTCTTTATACATGAAATCAATCATGGAATTATCCAAATTTTATAAACCTGATTACAATATTGAGGAAATGAGATCTTTCAAATTACTATTTAAATTTCATCTTGTTAGTTTCACTAATTCTACAAATGTTATTCCTTATATACCAATTACATATATTATAAATATGCTTCTTGTTAATCACAATTTGGAATATTGTTTTACTAGTGAAACTCCTGCATATAAATATGATAAAATTCCTAAGTGGGCTGAAAAAATAATAAATAATTTGTGAGGATTTCTTATGAAAAAAATAACATTTTTAGTTTTTATTTTACTCCTTCCCATTCTCCTATTCTCAGATAATGCCAAGCCTTATCCCGATTATCAGAAAATAATAGAAAACACGAATCTAAATTTAAGGCAGCAGGCAGATTTCTATGAACAATTCCGAGAAATACTTGAGGACTCGAAGAATATGGATAACTATGATGTCACCTACTATAAAATAGACATCGATATAGATATTGATGCTGAGTTCATAGAATCTGAAATAACTATGCAGGCAAGGATCTGCGAGGATCAAATTGAAGAGATTGAGTTGAATTTCACGAATAATTTAACCGTCACAGATATTCAACAGAATACCACTTCTCTCATCTTCGTTCATTCGGACGATATCATAACTATCCAACTCGATGACACATATAATACTGATGACTTGATCGAGATTACAGTATCGTATGAAGGTTATCCTGACACAAAACTCAGCGACGGCATGAAGTTTGAATCCCACAATAGTACTCCGAATGTCTTTACAATGGTGTCTCCAAAGGGTGCCAGAAAGTGGTGGGCATGTAAAGATACACCTGCAGATAAACCGGATTCTCTCGATATCTGGATCACCTATCCTGAAGAATATGTGTGCGCATCCAACGGATTACTCATCGAGCAAATCAATAATGGAGACGATACAGTTACAGACAAATGGCACGAATCCTATCCTGTAGCAACATATCTCACTTCACTTGCGATCTCAAATTATCAAATTTACTCGCAGACGTACACGTCCGGTGATCAGACAATGCCGATCGACCACTATCTTTTTCCAGAATTGTATACTACTTGTGAAGATCTTTTTAGCATAACGCCTGATATGATAACATTTTTTGCATCTGTGTATGGTGAATATCCCTTTATTGAGGAGAAATATGGACATGCTTTATGTGCAAACCTGAGCTGTCTTGCAATGGAGCATCAAACCTGCACCTCTTTTCGAAGTGGATATGTCGGAGATCCGGGGGCAGAATCGACCATTGCACATGAGCTTTCACATCAATGGGCTGGGGACTGCCTTTCTATTGGCTCGTGGGCGCATGTGTGGCTGAAAGAGGGTTTTGCACGCTATAGTGAAGCGTTATGGGCAGAGAATTTGTACGGATCACAGGGTTTGCATGATTTCATGAATGCACTCGATACAGGCACAAATCTCGATCCGTGCTTATACCGCGATCCTGATGGCTCTGCATCGCAAATTTTTGATATTGTGATATATTCGAAAGGAGCTTGGACAATGCATATGCTTCGCGGCGTATTGGGAGATACTGATTACTTTTCAACCGTGTATAACCTCATGCAGGATCCGCAATTCAAATATGGAAATTTCCTTACTGATGACCTGAGAGACATCGCTGAAAACACAAGCGGTATGGAACTCGACTGGTTCTTTAATGAGTGGTTTTATAATGAAGGACGACCCTATTATTTCTATACAACGTATACATCTGAGATGGAAGATTCTTTGATCATTACTACTCAATCCGAAGGAACTTTCGGGCAAAATTTTGCTATGCAATTGCCAGTATGCATCAATAATATAGACTATAGTATTTTTGCTGATTCCGGTTTCTGTTATAATAAACTTCCTCTAACCGGCACACTCGATGATCTTGTGTTCGATCCGGATAACTGGGTATTGGATGGCGGATATAATGAGAAAATTCCTGTTCTTGACGAGATAGAAGCAACTCGCGGGGCAATATTACTTGTATGGAATGAATTCTTTGATCCACAAATCGAAGGATATAATATTTACAGAAAGCAAGTTGGTGAAGAATATATAAAAATCAATGATGAGACTATTACTGATATTTCTTATTTTGATGAAAATGTAATTACAGGAGTTGAATACTATTACAAAATCGCAGCTGTACTTGAAAGTGACACACAATATATCAGTAAATTTTCTAATGAAGTACATGGCACATCAATTGATTTCTCACTCGATCAGGGAATACTTGTGATAGATGAGACTGATCAGATCAGTCCGGCGTTTCCGACAAATGCAGAGGTTGATTCTTTCTACCAGTATTTGCTTCAGGGCTATGAATACACGGAGTGGGATGTCGATGATCAGGGGAGTCTCCCCCCACTTTCTGAGATGGCAAAATACAGTAGCATTGTCTGGCATTCTGATGAGATGTTCACCTCTCAATTTATTGGTTCGGTATATCCTTTGAAAAGCTACTTTATTGCAGGAGGAAATATGTTCGTATCCGGTTGGAAACATCTTCCGGGACCTTCCGATCTTTTTGAACACTATCTCCACACTTCTTTGCCCGAATACAATTCAGACGATGATTTCACTGGTGCGTATGGTCTAGAAGGGCTACCCTATCTCGATGTGATAGAATCCAAAGTCCCAATTGCCATGTGGGGCGATAATCTCAGCTATATTTATAAACTTTTCCCCGAAAATGATGCAGATACGATCTTCACTTATGACTCTTCAATTGATGCTCCGGGATGGGAGGGTATGCCCTGCGCTCTGCGATTTAATGGTGAATACAATCTTTATCTTCTTGGTTTTCCATTGTATTATATGGATGAATCCGGCGCACGGCATCTTATGCAGCAAGCGATGCAAGATTTTGGAGAGGTGTATGCTGTAGATCCTCACCCTCAAGATGAAATATCGTTACGATTATTTCCAAATCCAGTAAAAGAAAATTGTATTATTTCATACTCGTTGAATCAAACGGAGATGGTTAAGCTGGGAGTGTTTAACGTAAGAGGACAACTCGTGGAAACAGTAGTATATGAGATTCAAAATGTTGGAAATCATAATCTAAATTGGCATGTTGAAAAGTTTGCATCCGGGATTTATTTATGTAAATTAGTTATTGGTGATGCTGTTTATAATAAGAAAGTATTGATAATTAGATAATATAAATTTTCTCACCATCCTTAAAAAAAAATGGCTCCACAGGAGGGATTTGATCCGCCAGCTGGCGGATAACAGACACCTGCTCTACCGCTACGAAAAAATTTCTTCCCGAATGAATTTTCTTCCCTGATAAGATTTCAATTCCCTTTCTCTTTTCATTGCTTCTGATTTTGTTTCAAATTCTTCATGATAGACTAAATCCCAAGGAATATATTTCGCAGTCCAGCCCTGGATGCCTTGATTGTGAAAATGTAATCTTCTTTCTAAGTTGTTGGTATAACCAATATAGATCTTATCATATACGGGAGAATATAAAACATAAGTATAATATTTCAAATCTCACCATCCTTAAAAAAAATGGCTCCACAGGAGGGATTTGAACCCCCGACAAAGTGGTTAACAGCCACCTGCTCTACCGCTGAGCTACTGTGGAACGTAGTGGAGACTTACATCCAGTGACCGCTCCTTAGTGTCAAGAAAATCAAGACCTATTTATATATAAAAACTAATTTAACCTTTAATAAAATTTCTTATCCCTTACAAACCTAACACACTCCACAGGAGGGATTTGAACCCCGTCCGCCAGCTGGCGGATAACAGCCACCTGCTCTATCGCTGAGCTACTGTGGAACGTAGTGGAGACTTACATCTGATGACTGCTCATTCGTGTCAAGAAATATGACACTATGCAATCATCTGATCCTGGTCTTTTTTATCTTTTGAGTTTATAAATTGAAAAATTGGAGCTCCGTTATCAATAATAACATCACGAGTTATAATACACTTGTTGACATCCTTCATATCAGGAAGATTATACATGATGTCCTTCATAACATTTTCCATTATAGCTCTTAATCCCC
This sequence comes from Candidatus Cloacimonadota bacterium, assembly GCA_049903315.1. GTDB lineage: Bacteria > Cloacimonadota > Cloacimonadia > JGIOTU-2 > JGIOTU-2 > Celaenobacter. Next base: position 60,917 of record JBNGBT010000011.1, read on the forward strand.
GGGCTCCGGATTGCCGTTTTGTTGCAATTTCTGCAATCGCATCAAGTGCTTCAACCTCAAATTCAAGGTCAACATCTTCTAGATCGAATAATGCCTGATATTGCTTTATTAGAGCATTCTTTGGTTCTGTAAGTATTCTCACCAATGCATCTTTATCAAGTTCTGAAAGTGAGGTGTTCACAGGAAGTCTTCCTATCAATTCAGGAACCAGCCCATATTTTAACAAATCCTGGGGCTGCACCTTACTGAGGATTTCACTCCTTCTGTCTTCATAAAGACCAAGAAGCTCGGAACCAAAGCCAATCGTCTTTTTATTTATTCTTCTCTCTATTATCTTCTCAAGTTCATTGAAAGCCCCGCCAACAATGAACAAAATATTCTTCGTGTTGATCTCAATAAACTCCTGATGCGGATGCTTTCTTCCACCTTTTGGTGGCACATTTACTTTTTCACCTTCGAGAAGTTTCAAGAGTGCCTGCTGCACACCTTCTCCGGATACATCTCGTGTAATAGAAGGAGTTTCAGATTTACGAGCTATCTTATCTATCTCATCCAAATATATAATACCTCGCTCAGTTTTTTCAATATCATAATCTGCAGCTTGAAGCAAACGGACGAGAATATTCTCTACATCCTCTCCAACATAACCGGCTTCTGTAAGGGTGGTTGCATCTGAAATCGCAAAGGGAACTTTAAGAAAACGAGCAAGTGTCTGCGCAATAAGAGTTTTCCCTGTGCCTGTCGGTCCGATCATGATAATATTACTTTTCTCGAGTTCAACATCTTTGACGTAGCGCTGTTTAAAAATTCTCTTATAATGATTGTACACAGCTACAGAAATAGTTTTCTTGGCATTTTCCTGTCCAATCACATATTCATCGAGATATTCTTTGATCTCTCGCGGAGTTGGCAGTTCAAAATTATCATCAACTTTTTTCTCACGTTCCTTCTCTAGGATCGTGTTGCATATGGTAATACATGTATCACAGATGTTGCCGTCAACACCACGCACGAGTTTGGTAACCTGATCACGGGTTTTTCCGCAAAAGGAACATTTTTGTTCTTCCATATTACTTCCTTTGAGTTATAACCTCATCAATAATACCATATTTAAGAGCTTCTTTTGCATCCATGAAAAAGTTCCTGTCGGAGTCTTTTTCGATCTTACCTATTTTTTGACCAGTGTGTTTGCTTAAAATCTGGTTGATGCGCTCCTTGATCTTAATGATCTCTCTTGCATGAATTTCTATATCTGCTGCCTGTCCCTGTACTCCACCAAGTGGTTGATGGATCATAATCCGCGAATTGGGCAATGCAGAACGCTTTCCATGAGCACCTGCAGCGAGTAGAAGCGCTCCCATACTTGCAGCTTGTCCTAAGCATATTGTACAAATATCCGGTTTGATGTACTGCATTGTATCATAGATCGCCAATCCGGAAGTGACTACCCCACCGGGAGAATTGATGTACATATATATATCGTTTTTCGGATTTTCTGCTTCAAGGTGCAGAAGCTGAGCAATGATAATGTTCGCCATATCATCATTCATTGCTGAGCCCACAAACACAATACGATCTTTTAAAAGACGGGAATAAATATCATAAGCTCTTTCGACTTTTCCCGTTTGCTCAATGACCATTGGAATCAGCATTATTTTTCCTCTTTTTTATTTACTTTCTTCTCAGTTTTCTCTTTTGTCGGTTTTTTAAATTCAACCGTGCTTTCAATATTTTTCATGATCTTATCACTTATAAGATTTTCTTTAATTTCTTCTTTATTGATCTGCTTCTTGTAGAGTTCCTTGTACTTATCGATGTCCATACCCATTTTCTCGGCTGACAGCCTGATCTCATTTTCAACTTCTTCATCTGTTACATCGACTTTTTCTAGCTCTTTCAATTTATTCATTACATAATATAAGCGGATTTCATTTTCTGCATAACTTTTATATACAATTTTCATTTGTGCAAGAGCTTCAGTATTGAGATTTTTCTGCTGTTGGGCATACTTTTTTATCATTTCTTGAGCATAATTATCTACAAAGGATTCAGGAACTTCAAAAGGATTTTTCTCAATTATTTTCTGAAGGATCAGGGATTTGATCTGCCCTTTATTTCTTTGTGAAATCTGCTCCCCTAAACCTTTTTTGATTTCATCCTTTAATACTTTAAGAGAATCAAACTCCCCGATTTCTTTTGCGAAATCATCATTCAGTTCCGGAAGTTCTACCTTCTTCACTTCTTTAATCTTGAGCAGCATTTCCTTTTTTTCGGATTTATCTTTTTCATCCTGGGGACCAAGCTCCACTTCTGCAGTAATATCATCACCCTTTTGAGCTCCAATGAGTGATTTGTCAAAGGCTTTGCCATAAGTCTCCTGCCCGATTTTATAGGAACTTTCTTCTTTCTTAGTGACATCTTTTCCATCAAATTTCAGAACAGTGTAATTGATCACATCACCTTTTTCAGCAGGACCTTCCTTATCAGAAATCGTTGCATAACTCTCCTGCAATCGAGAGAGTTCACCATCAATCATCTCTTTTGTTACCTTTTCCGGTTCGAATTCAACAGAAAAATTTTTGTAGTCTTTCAACTCTATCTCCGGATTGACCTCAAAAGTAAAAGACAATTCCATGTCTTTTCCCGGTTCCCAGTCGGAATCTTCAAGAGCACCCTGGTTTATTGGATGGATACCCATCTTACCCAATTCTTCTAATGCCAATTTATAATATTTCGGGACAGCGTCTTCAAAAAATCCCTGTTTGATCTGGTCTTTATACATTCTTTCGATCATCTTAAGGGGAGCCTTACCTTTTCGAAATCCCGGCAGAGACACATATTGTCGAAAGCCGTTAAGTGTTGAGTTATAATCTTTTTGAGCAATATCATTCGGTACAGAGAAACTCATTTTTCTCTTGGTTTCACTCACTTTTTCAATCTTTGGTTTCAGTTCCATTCTATATTCCTTTTTTCTTTATAAAATCTTGGTGCGAAAGAGGGGACTCGAACCCCTACAACCTTTCGGCCACTGGATTCTAAGTCCAGCGCGTCTACCAGTTCCGCCACTTTCGCACGAATTTATGAAATGATAATAAAGTGTACATCGGTGTCAAATAACTAACGGATTATTCAAGAAAGGAAATATTTGCTTTGAGCTTTTCTATCGTATTTTCGAGCTGCTCTTTTCTTTCCTTTTCCTGCTCAATAATATCAGAAGGTGCATTATCTACAAAATTCTTATTATTCAATTTACCAACGCATTTTATCAGACTATTCTCAACTTTGGACAACTTCTTCAGAAGCCGTTCACGTTCCTTATCAACATCGATGATGCCTTCAAGGGGCATGTAAATCTCAATATCATCAACAACAGTTGTTGTGGATTTTTCTGGCTTTACCGCATCATCGCCAATATATATCTCATCGACCTTTGCCATGACCTTGATATAATGCCGATTGTCCTGTAATACTGCGCATCGGGCAGGAAGAACGTCCTTTATGACAATTCCAACATACTCTGATGGTGAAACATTCATATCTTTTCGAATACTTCGAATTGCGGTTATAATCTTGAAGATGAGTTGCATTTGCTCAGCTTCTTCAGGATAATTATCCATATCATCTGCGATCGGAAAATCAGAAAGCAAGATCGATTCTGCTTTTTCAGAGGGATAGAATTCTTTGATCCGCTGCCAGATCTCTTCCGTTATAAATGGCATGATTGGATGGAGCATCTTCAAAGATTCATTGAGAACTTTCAACATAAGATATTTTGCCATTCTTCTGGAGGCAAGATCTTCAGAATGATAAAATCTATCCTTGATGATTTCAAGATACCATGCACAATATTCATTCCAGAAGAATTCATATAACTGATGAGTTACATCGAGAAAACGATATTCATCATATGCAGCTTTAACATTATTTTTGACTTCGTTCAATCTGTGAAGTATCCACTTATCTGTCAGCTCTGTCGGTTCTTCAGAATCTTCGGGCAATCCATCGATTTCATCTGCATTAGTTAAGGCAAATCTAGCTGCATTCCAGATTTTGTTTGCAAAGTTTCTACCGGTCTCAATTAGGGAATCAGTATATATTACATCATTTCCTTTGGGCGTATTAAAGACCATGCTGAACCTGAGCGCATCGGTCCCATATTTTTCCATAATATCAATAGGATCTGGAGAATTTCCAAGCGATTTACTCATCTTGACCGCATTCTCATCAAGAACAAGCCCATGCAGATACACAGATTTGAAAGGAATCTCATCCATCATTTCCATGCCGCCCATGATCATACGCGCAACCCAGAAAAAGAGAATATCATATGCGGTAACAAGGAGATCAGTAGGATAGAAATATTCAAGTTCAGGTGTTTTCTCGGGCCAACCAAGTGACGAAAAGGGCCATAACCATGATGAGAACCAGGTATCAAGAACATCTGGATCCTGATGAATATGTGTACTTTGGCATTTTGGACATGCTGCAGGTTTTTCTTTTGCAACTATTATCTCACCGCAGTCATCACAATAATAAACAGGAATCCTGTGCCCCCACCAGATCTGGCGCGAAATACACCAATCCCGAATATTTTCCAGCCAGTTAAAAAAGACCTTTTTATATCGTGGTGGATGAATTGCTATCTTGCCTTCTTCAACGACTTTCATCGCTTTTTCCGCAAGTGGTTTCATTTTAACGAACCACTGATTTGATAGATACGGCTCGATAACTGTATGGCATCTGTAACAATGCCCGACATTATGTTGATAATCATCAATCTTATCGAGTAGTTTTCTTTCTTTAAGGTCCATAAGAACCATTTCTCTGCATTTGAATCTATCCATACCAGCATAATCAGCACCGGCATTCTCATTCATGATGCCATTCTCATTGATAACAGTGATCTTCGGGAGATCATGACGCATAGCTATATCGAAGTCATTAGGATCATGGGAAGGAGTAACCTTAACGCAGCCCGTTCCGAACTCTTTATCAACAAAATCATCGGCAATTATTGGAATTTCTCTATTTACAAGTGGAAGTATCAATGTTTGACCAATGAGTTCAAGAAAGCGTGGATCTTTAGGATTGACCGCAACTGCTGTATCTCCGAGCATGGTTTCAGGACGGGTCGTTGCAACTGTAATAAACTCGTGCTTACTACCCTTGATGGGATATTTGATATACCAAAGGTGAGATGCCTTATCTTCGTGCTCTACTTCGTCATCAGACAAAGCAGTATTGCAGCGTGGACACCAGTTTATAATATATTTCCCCCGATAAATGAGACCTTTTTCATACAGGGAGATAAACGCTTCATTAACCGCATTTGAGAGACCTTCATCCATAGTGAAACGTTCACGATCCCAGTCGCAGCTTGCACCAAGGCGTTTGAGCTGATCGAGTATGCGACCACCTTTTGTTTTCCGCCATTCCCATATAAGTTCTATCAGTTTCTCACGCCCAAAATCGTGGCGGTTTTTGCCCTGCTTTTCAAGATCGCGTTCAACAACATTTTGGGTTGCGATACCTGCATGATCTGTTCCCGGCAGCCAGAGGGTTTCAAAACCCTGCAATTTTTTGAAACGGATCATAATATCCTGAAGTGTATTATTAAGCACATGACCCATATGGAGAATATCTGTAACATTTGGAGGTGGGATCACAATAGTATAGGGCTTTTTCTGAGGATCTACCTCAGCGTGAAAAAGCTCCTTTTCAAGCCAGAATTGGTACCACTTTTTCTCAATCAAATGAGGATCATATACTTTTTCCATTTCTTTCATGGTTGCTCCTTTGACATTCAGCGATGAAAATCGGTTAGAAGCCCGATTTTTAACAGCGCTTTATGCTGTCAAGTTTTGTTCATTGTGTCACATACTTCTTATTTATATAAAAAAAAGAGCAGTTAACTGCTCTCTGCAAGGAATCATAAACTCAAAGGAGTATTAAATCCCTAACAGGTAATCTATATCTACCTCGTCGACTGTTTCTTTACGTAGCTCTTCCAAAATTTGTTTGAATATCTGGCGTACCCGCTCGCGTGACAATCCGAGATCTCGTGCGATCTGTGCAAAGTTTTTTCCTTTATCGTCCTCACCAAAGCCGAAATATTCCTGTATTATTCTCGCATCTCTCGGGTTCAGGGCTTTTATTTTTTTGTTGATCTTATCATGTAGCTTTTTTCTGTAATAAATCTTTTTAGGATCGCTTACATCTTCGTGGTAAGAGGGGGCAGTTACTTTTTTTGCTGCCATTCGTGAGAGTGCATCAGATTCTCCATACATATTTTCAAGAGGAACAATATCAGTAGTCGTGTTCATCAATTCCTGAGCTTTTTCCTCTTTAACATCGACTTCCTGTGCAATTTCTTGTGCAGTCGCTTCTTCACCACTTCTCGCACGATGTTTTCTTCTTGCATCCTCGATCTTGCTTATGGTCGTAATGGTTTTTGCCGGAATTCGTATAAGACGGTTCTTCTCATAAATTGCATACTGAATTGACTGCTGAATCCACCACACTGCATAGGTGATAAGTTTCGTTTCTCTGCTTAGCTCAAACCGCTTAATGGCTTTGATCAATCCAAGATTTCCTTCACTGATAAGCTCGGACAAGCTCAAGCCTTTCCCCTGGAATTTGCTTGCTACTTTGACTACAAATTTGAGATTACTTTCGATGAGTTTGTTCATTGCAGTCTGATCCCCGGACTGAGCTTTAGTGACTAGCTCGCGCTCTTCTTCACGGCTCAGTGTGGGAAAATCTGCTATATCAGAAAGATATTTTTGCAGTCCCCTATCCTCTGCAGGATTCATTGGTATAATTTTTGCTGCCAAAAGTTTCTTTAATTTAGTTTTAAGTTATTACCAATTAACGTCTTTTTTCCTAATCCCTAATTTCAAGAAATATATTTACTGAACCTTAATCGCGACATAATGATAGAACTGAGGAGGAGTTACTACATAGAGGAGCACCGAATCAATTTTATCATTCCTCATTTTTTCTACTGCTTTGCTATACTCCTTTGTGCTCTCTATTTCCTCATCTCCGAGTTCGAGAATAACATCACCAACATTGAGATTGGAATCATGGGCGGGAGAATCAATGTCAATCTTAGAAACTATCACACCTTTGTCAATTTTCAAATTGAACTGTTTGGCAAAATCTGAGTCCAAGTTCTTCACTTCAATGCCAAGTCATGATTTTTCATCCTCAACATTTTGCGGCTTGGAAGCAATGGCAGAATCAGGAAAAGCTTCTAACGTCGCAGTTTTTGTAAGTTCTTTTCCATCACGTATGATCTTCATCGAGATCTTATCGCCAACTTGTTTGTTCGCTACCATTAATCTGAATTTATTTAAATTTTTTACCGGCTCGCCATCAAATTCAATGATAACATCACGTTTCTTTAATCCGGCTTTTTCAGCGGGTGTTTCATTCTCAACCTTGCCGATGAGTACACCCTCAAGATTCGGCAGATCAAGGCTTTTCTGAAGGGTGGGAGTTATTTCCTGCGGTAAAATTCCAAGATAAGCTCTCTCAACAAATCCTTTATCAATAAGATCATCAATAAGCATTTTCACGATATTTATAGGAATTGCAAAGCCAATGCCAATGTTTCCACCATTTACAGATGAGATTGCAGCATTGATTCCTATTACATTGCCCTTGATATCCACAAGCGGGCCCCCACTATTTCCCGGATTGATCGCTGCATCGGTCTGGATATAATCCTGGTACACGGGAGAATCGGCACCAAAATTAAGATTGGCACGTCCCTTTGCACTCACTACACCGGTCGTTACTGTTCCTCGAAGATTTTCTGAAAATGGATTGCCAATTGCAATGACCCAGTCCCCAACCTCTATCCAATCCGAGTCACCTAGAGGAGCTGTAGAAATATCAGCATCTTTATCTACGACAATTTTTATTACCGCAATATCTGTTTTATCATCCAAACCAACTACTTCCGCATCATAACGCCTTTGATCGCTCAGTGTGACGGTTATCTTGGAGTCTTCGCTCTTTCCTACAACGTGGTTATTGGTAAGAATATAGACATCATTGCCCTCTTTTCTGAAAATGAAACCAGAACCGTATCCAACTGTGCGTCTATTATTATCAGGTTGAGGAAAGAAAAATTTAAAGAAATCATCATTAAAAGGAAAAGGGGATGAGAACTGCTTGTAGTTGCTTTGAGTTTCCCATTCAACCTTAATGTTCACGACTGTGCCGGCAATGTCCTTAACAATTTTAACAAAAGGACTATGCCCATCATCATCAACAAGGGGGATGGATGCAAATGCGGTTGTTGAAAAACAAATTACCAGTAAAAGAATGATCAGTGTATATTTCACTCTCTGGTGGAACATCTTCGTAACCTCCGTTTTAGTTATGCTTTTTTTATCTTCCCACTCTTAATACAGCTCGTGCATACAGTCATTTTTTTGACTGTTCCATCGACTTCAACCGAAATCTTCTGAAGATTCGGATCCCATCGACGATTTGTACGCCTATCTGACTTACTTCTATTATGTCCAAACATTGGGCCTTTTCCGCATATTTCACATTTCTTTGACATAAAAACCTCTTATAAGTTTAATTCGTTTTAGTTTTAGATGACATTTTTCTGAGACCATAAATTTTGAAGCAAGTTTTTTATATCTTGCTTCTTATACAAAATAGGGTTAGGATTTATTCATGGCAAGAAAAAAAGCATTATTTTATATAGAAACACTCGGATGTCCCAAAAATCTAGTGGATAGTGAAGTGATTACATCGAATATTCTGGACTCAGGATGTGAGCTGACACTTGATCCACAAAATGCTGAAATTCTGGTTGTGAACACTTGTGGCTTCATTCAACCAGCAAAAGAAGAATCAATCGATGTGATATTCGATTTTGTACGTCTCAAAAAAGAGGCGAAATGCAAGAAACTGATCGTTGTTGGCTGTCTCGTTCAAAGGTATAAAGATGAATTAGAAGAATCAATTCCTGAGGTCGATCTCTTTCTTGGCTTGGATGAAATTTCCGAGATCAACCACATTCTTCATTCGGAGAATCCATTTGAAGATAAACGCTTCATCCTTACCCCGAAACATTATGCCTATCTCCGGATAAGCGACGGCTGTGAGAATTTCTGCTCTTATTGCACAATACCCTTTATTCGAGGACCAATCCGCAGTAAGCCGCTTGAAGAGATCCTGAATGAAGCAAAGCAATTGGTTGAACAGGGAGTAAAAGAAATCATTATTATCGCTCAGGATGTTGGAAATTACGGCGTGGATATTTATGGAGAAAGCCGATTAAATGAACTACTTTTAGCTCTGGATAAAATCGAAAATCTCACATGGCTGCGCATATTATATTTGAATCCTCAACATATCACAAAAGAGCTACTATTAATTATAAAAAACAGTAAGCGTTTCTGCAAATATCTCGATATTCCACTTCAGCATATCAGCGAAAACATTCTTAAGAACATGAACCGAAAGACATCCCAAAAGAATATTATCCAAACTCTCGATATGATACATGATCTTGTTCCTGAACTTTGTATCAGGACGACTTTTATTGTAGGTTTTCCGGGTGAAACAGAACAGGATTTTGAAGAACTACTTAAATTTGTACAAACCCAGAAATTTGATCGACTTGGAGCATTCACATACTATCAGGAAGAGGGAACAAACGCTGCTTCTTTGCCGGATCAGATTCCCGAACATATAAAGCAAAAAAGGTATGAAAAATTAATGGAAGCCCAGAAAGTAATATCGCAGGACAGCCTTGAACGTTATATCGGCAAGAAGTTGTCCGTTATTGTTGACAAGAAAATCAAACCTAAAATCTATGAGTGCCGTTCCGAATTCGATGCACCGGATATTGATGGCATTGTTTTTCTTGAAGAAGCTGAAGCGAATGTCGGTGATATAATAGAAGTAGAAATTGTGGATAGTCTCGAATACGATCTCATCGCACATCCGGTCAAATAAGTAGATGAATAAGGAGTAACAGCATGAGAAAAAGAATATTCAGCGGCATACAGCCCAGCGGAAAATTGCATATTGGAAATTATCTTGGTGCGATCAAGAATTGGATCGGTCTTCAGGATGAGTACGACTGCATTTGGGGTATCGTTGATTTCCATTCTATGACCATTCCCTACGATCCCGAGGGAATGGAAGGGCGCGTGATAGATTGCGCTGCGACCTATCTTGCTGCAGGTCTCGATCCCAAAAAATGTGTGCTCATGATCCAGTCAAAAGTTAAAGAGCATACTGAGCTGACATGGATTTTGAATACAGTTACTCCCGTTTCATGGCTTGAAAGAGTTCCTACTTTCAAAGATAAATCCAAACGCTTCAAAGATAACATAAATATGGGTTTGATGGACTATCCTGTGCTCATGGCTGCGGATATTATTTTATATAAAGCTGTAGCAGTGCCAGTCGGCGAAGATCAGCTTCCCCACCTTGAACTGACCAGGGAAATTGTTCGCCGGTTCAACAGCACTTTTGGTGAAGTATTCCCTGAACCCAAAGCAATTATTCGCCAGGGAGCTCTTATCAGAGGTTTGGATGGACAGTCAAAGATGAGCAAATCGCTCGATAATTGCCTGTATATTGACGACACTCCTGAAGATATCTGGAAAAAGCTGTCTGTTGCAGTTACCGATCCTCAACGAGTCCGCAAGACAGATCCGGGTGATCCTGAAGTGTGCAATATTTTCTCTCTGCATCAGCTCTTTTCTACGGATGAGCAAATTGCCTATTGTGCACAAGGATGCAAAACAGCAGGAATCGGTTGCATTCAATGCAAGAAGATCCTCTCTGAAAATATTGCTCAGGAACTGACACCAATCCGAGAGAACAAGCGCAAGCTTCTCAATAATATGAGTTATATAAAGGATGTTCTCAATGAAGGTATTGCCCATAGTCAGAAGATCGCATCCAAAACGATAGAAGAAGTCTACGAAAAGATCGGAACGAACTATAAATTCATGAAATAAAGCACATGAGCAGCGGCAATTTCATGTCACTTTACCTCATGTTGGAAAAATGAACATTGTTTTACTTTTGATGATAAAACAGAGATATAATCTCCTCTTGACATCCTCTCAAATTTCTTTAAATAATTTGACAGTAAAATGCCAGCTATTGCTTTTATGTTCCATTAAAAAATGACTTAGGTTGAATTTTATGTACACGATATTACTTATAATACATGTGATCGTTTGTATTGCTTTGGTTATCTCGGTTCTTTTGCAGTCCAGTAAAGGCGGAGGACTTGGCGGCACATTTGGTGGCGGTGGCGGAGATACGCTTTTTGGTGGACAAACCGCTTCCAACTTCCTTAAAAAAACCACCCGTGTCCTTGCAGTTTCATTTATGGTGCTTACCATTCTGCTCGCACTGACCCTCAAGCCGACCAAATTGCAAAAAGAAGCCGGACAGGTATCTGAGGAACTTCAAAAAGAAATTGATGAAAATGACCAGACTCCCCAGGAAGTACCTGCTACATTACCTGAAGGTTTCGAGGTAATACCGGAAGAAACCGGCACTCAAGACCAATAATTTTTCTCGTGCAGAAGTGGCGGAACTGGCAGACGCGCAAGACTAAGGATCTTGTGTCCGTAAGGATGTAGGGGTTCGAGTCCCCTCTTCTGCACCAATCATATTTTATACCATCTTCTGCGCCCGTAGCTCAACTGGATAGAGCACCTGACTACGGATCAGACGGTTCCCTGTTCGAATCGGGGCGGGCGCGCTTTTTTTATGCTCTCAGCTCAATTAAATATTTCATCATTTTCTTGACGTTTCAGTTTTATAAAAACCTTAAATACATAAAATAATAATCAGGAGATTATATATGAAAAATATAATATTAGTATTCACTTTACTGAGTTTTGTGTTTATTTTGTCCTGCTCATCGAGTACAGGTACAGACACAACACCCCCGGCTATCACAATAACACAACCGCAGAATAACGAAACGATCAATGATTCTATTTATACTATCCAGGTGGATGCCACAGATAATAAAAGCATTGTTTCAATTAAAATTTACATTGACTCCATTTTAGTAGCCAACAGCACCAGCAAAGATAATTGTAATTACGATTGGCATACCTACTGGTGGACAGAATCTGCTGCGCATACAATCAAAGTAGAGGTACTGGACAGTAATGATAATACCGCTACAAAATCCATTGATGTCACTCTTTCTGAACAGGCATATGTTGTTCCAAAACTGCTGACACCTGCAGATAATTCCACACTGCAAAATCCACTTAATTTCTCATGGACTGCACTGCCACAAGCTGAACAATATGAAATCCATATCACAATTAATGACACTCCATTTATAAATACCTCAACAACCACAACGTATTCTAATTCATTCCTGATCTACGGACCTGCAACCTGGCAAGTGAAAGCTGAAAACGCTCTTGGACAGGAATCAAAATTAAGCGAAATATATCACTTCACTTTAACAGAAACAAAATAATAGGTAAATTTTCTTTATCATCTTTTCCAATTCCTCTATCTAAAAGGAGAGAATTCATACCTGAATATTTGTTATTTTAGTAGTTGACAACCAAATACACACCAAGCGACTTCGACCAAAATTTTCGGAGGTACAATGAAATTTTTATTTTGGCTTGTTGTGATATCCGTACTGATTACCGGATGCGTCACAAACAATAATGACAAAAAAGAGGACTGGAAGGAAGTGACATCAGGCGTAGCCGCAGAATTGAACGGCGTAGATTTTATAAATGAGAATGAGGGTTGGATTGCAGGCATCGGTGTCATGCTTCATACAACTGACGGCGGCACAACCTGGGAAGAGCAAACTGTTCCTACACGCGCAAACCTTAGTGATGTTTACTTTCTTGATGCCAATAAAGGCTGGGCTTGCGGTGGCGAAGAAATCTTTAAAACGACTGACGGTGGAGACACTTGGGTATTGAACGAATCTCAAAATTCCAATACTCTTTTCCGATTAACCTTCACCGATACAGATCATGGGTACGCAGTTGGTATTTCTAATTGGCCAACACCTGTAGGCGGCTTGATACAACAGACCCTTGATGGCGGCGAGAACTGGGAATCGGAGTATTTCGTCGATCCCGAAGATACACTCAATGGACAACAGTATATTTATCAATTGAATGATGTAAGTTTTCCTTCATTGAGCACAGGTTACATTGTGGGCGGAAGTGACTGGTTCTTGAAAACTACGGACAGCGGTGTCAATTGGCAAGATTGGTCTGATAACGCACCAGATAACTCTTGCCGTGGGATCTTCTTTATAAATAACAACATCGGCTGGACAGTAGGTTCCGCAGGGAGTATTCATAAAACAACAGATGGCGGATTGACCTGGACAAACCAGTACAATCTCAACCACACCCTTTATAAAGTATATTTCATTGATGAAAATACTGGTTGGGCATGCGGTCTTGATGGGTATATTGTGCATACAAACGACGGTGGAGACAACTGGGAAGTTCAGTATGATGAGAACATTGCAAGCGGTGGGACAACCTGGAAAGATATTTTCTTTGTGAATCAAAACCTAGGATTTGTTGTAGGTACAGATGGTAAAATTATGAGGTACATACCCGAGAATTAACTTTTCCCATTTAAAATATTAGACTTAAAGCGAGAATGTGATTTCTCGCTTTTTTTTATTGACAGTAATTATTGATACTTAGTGAGTTCTTTAAAGTTCTATTTTCCAAATATTCATGAGGCATTAAAAAGGAAAATTTATAGTATGATTTGGCTTCAGGCAATAATCGTTGTCGTATTTGTTCTCATCCATCTTTTAGCTGAAAAATTCCATGTCACAAAAGACGGACCGCGCAGTGCGTGGCTCTCATTTGCAGGAGGTATTTCAGTTGCCTATGTATTCATACATATCTTTCCTGAATTGGAGATCGCACAAAGACATATCTCGTCACAGTGGGAATTCATTCCTTTCATAGAGCATCATGCCTATCTTGTTGCGTTGCTCGGATTGATAGTATTCTACGGATTAGAAAGAGGAGCAAAACTTTCGCAGACAAAGCAGACTCTCCCTATTCAACACACAAAAACCACAACCAGTACAGAAGTTTTCTGGCTGCACATCATTTCCTTTGCGCTCTACAATGCCCTGATCGGTTATCTCCTTGTCCACAGAGAAGAACAGGATTTGTACGGATTGATCTTCTTTTCCATTGCCATGGGTTTGCACTTTTTTGTGAACGATTTCTCATTACGAGAATTTCATAAAGATACCTATCAGAAATATGGGAGATGGCTCGTGAGCGGCATGATAATTGTTGGCTGGGCTGTCGGTCTGTCCATGAAGATCGGCGAAGCAATGACCGGTGTCCTTTTTGCATTCCTTGCAGGTGGAGTGATCCTCAACGTACTTAAGGAAGAACTGCCTGAAGAGAAAAAAAGCAGGTTCTGGCCCTTTGCCTTTGGAGCTGCCATATATACGCTGCTTCTACTGCTTTTATAACATTATGAAATATATCGAATTTCGCGACAGCATACAAGAAGAACTCATAAAAAATCCTGATGGACTTACATGGGTTGAACTTCGAAACCGGCTCGAACTTCCCTATGAACGACCGTGTCCCACATGGGTGCAAAGACTGGAAAAAGAAATCGGGCTTATAAGAAGCAAAGGTTCTGGTAGAGCACTCGTTTGGAAAATTCCATAAAATATTGCTTTATTCACACATCATTTATTGACAACATTAGTCATAAAAAAGCATTAATACAACCGGAGCAAAGATGAATATAAATGACGTGAAAAAATTGATTAATATAATAAAGAACAATATGGAAATCCAGCAGGTAATTTTATTTGGTTCTTATGCTCAGGGTACTATAGAGGATGAGAGCGATATTGATATCTGTATTATTACAAATGAGAACAAACGCAAGTTGGATTTACTTCGATCTATTAGACAATTACTTTCGCCATTCATCACACGACCAATTGATCTTCTGGTATATAATAAAGAGGAGTTTGAAGAAAGATCATTACTAAAAAATACGTTAGAATATAAAATCAAAAGAGAAGGATTGGTGATGTAATGGATAACAATGTTATCACAAAAGAATGGTTTTCTCTTGCGAAGAAAGATATTGAATCTGCAAAATTCCTTAGGAAAATGAAGCCAATCCCCTTAGAAATCATATGCTATCATTGCCAACAAAGTGCCGAAAAATATTTAAAAGGATTCCTTGCGTATAACGATCAGGAAGTAATCAAAATTCACGATTTAGTTTTCCTTAATAAAAAATGTGTTGAATATAACATATTGTTTATGAAGATTCAGACTGAATGCCTACGATTGACAGACTATAGTGTGAATGTACGTTACCCAGTGCATTTTGACATCACCGAAAAAGACATGATACTCGCCATAGAGGATGCTGAACGGATTCAAAATTTTGTTCTATCACTCGACCTTGATTAGCAAGTAATATTTTATTTGAAATCCTCTCTTAATTATTCATGTTGCAGTTCTAACTGAAACTTTTACTGAGTTCTATCTTGCGCAAATTCATAGCAATATAAGGAAGGTCGAAAATGAAGAAAATAGCAATCATCATATTAATGTGCATCCTGCTTACTTTTATTGGATGCTCAAAAAAACCCTTGCAATTCACTTTCTTAAACTATCCGCCCTATTGCTGGGTAGACGCAGAGGGGCATGCCCAGGGAATCTACATAGACATTATAAATGCGGTTGTACATACTCGTATGGGAATACCTGTCGTATATCATGAATATTCATGGGATGTTGCCCAACAATTAGTAAAGGACGGCAAAGCAGATGCTTTCATCACAGTTCCCACTCCGGAAAGAAGAGAATACACTGAGATCAGCACGGAACCGCTTATATCCGATGTCAGCGTAATATTTACTCAAAAAGACAATAATAAGCTGGAAGAAATAAAAAAGATCACATCAATTTCTGAGTTGAAAGATTCCAAATTATTGGATTACACCGGCAGCGGATGGGCAAAAGAACATCTGGCAGGTTTTGACATTGAATGGCTTCCCGGCATAAAGCAAGTTTTGATCGAGCTTGCATCCGGCAAAGGAGATATTTTTGTGCAAACCTCACTCTTGACAAAGTACAATATCAAAGCACTCAATTTGGAAGATAAATTAATTGAAATCCCCACTCCGCTTGACCAGATAGATTTTTACTTATGTATAGCTAAAAACTCTTCATATGTGAGCATTCTTCCCGAATTCGACAGGATCATCAAGGAGATGAAAGAAGACGGAACATTACAAAAGATTGTTGATAAATATCAATAAGCGAATTCGACATTGGTCAATATCTCCTTCCATAATTGAACATTGTGTCAGGGAGTGGTCCCTGACACCTCAAATAATAAAAAAAAACCGAAGGCGAGAATGCGCATACTCGCCGTTAAAAAAATATAATGTCCGTCTGAGCATGTCTAAGACGAGCACTTATCACACTTCGACAAGCAAAATGTGACACACAACATCAACCGAAAGCGATATTGGCCAATATCGCCTTCGATGAAAAAAATTGACACATAAACCATAAAATAATACAAACCACTAAAGTCAAAATTAAAAACCTTCGGAGGTTTCTTATGAGCAAAAGGATTTTGATTCTTTTACTGATAATAACGATAGGTGTAGTTACTTTCTGCACAAAAAAATCAACCTCACCGGAAGAAAAGCTCCCCCCCCCGACCGATCTCACAATAACCCTCGTTGAAAATAACCAAATACAAATAAACTGGATTGATAACTCCACGAACGAAACTGCATATCTCATAGACAGAAAAAAAGGAACGTATGATTGGCTGGTAAATTACAGCGACGTGGCTGCAAACTTAACTTCGTTCACAGACGATATTTCCACAAATTCCGATACGGTATATGCCTACAGAATCCGGGCATTCGATGGAGAAAATTTTTCTGCATACTCGGATACTATTGCATGGTTCTCGACAAATTCAGCACCATCCAGCTTACAAATAGAGCAAATGTCACAGGACACCCTCCAACTCACCTGGCAGGATAACAGTATCGGTGAACAGTATTTCCGCATCGACAGAAAGATAGACGAAAAGGGCTGGCAGATGGACTATGCACATGTTCCTTCAGATTCCACACACTTCCTCGATTATACCACATCTTTGTATGATACGTGTAATTATAAAGTATTTGCTGTAAACGGTATAAGCCAATCGGATTCCACTGAAAATGCTTTTATACCCTTCTTGCCTGCACCCTCAAATTTACAACTTCAAGCTCTGGGTGCAACGCAGGTAAAACTGACCTGGCAGGATAACTGCCACAATGAAGATGGTTACAGATTGTACGTAAAAAGAGGTGAATTTGCAGAATGGGATTCTATCAATCTTGCTGAGAATATTGAGGAATTGATTGATGAAAGCGTGATTCCAGGCATTGTAAATTATTACAAAGTATGTGCTTATTACGAAAACGACACATCAGGATTTATTGAAGATAATATAAACACACTTTCTGCCCCGAGTAACCTTACATGTTCCCAACAGAATGTTCACACTTTTGAACTGACATGGCAAGATAACAGCCAGTTCGAGCAGGGATTCAAAATTGACAGAAAAATTGATAATGGTGAGTGGACATCTCCATTTGTTACAACTGCCGTTAATGATACTACCTATACCGATTCAACAATTGGCAGGAACTATGATACTGTGTATTATAAGCTATCGGCGTATTATGAAACTTATAACTCGGATACTCTCGAAACTAACAGCAATATTGCGTTCCCTGCTCCAAAAAATGTAGAATATGAAAAGGTGAACATACACAGCATAAAACTCACGTGGGATGATTATTCACAGGGTGAAACGGGTTTTAAAATTGATAAAAAAGTAGGAGTTGGTATTGGCGAGTGGCAAATTGAATATGCAATAGTAGGTGAGAATATCCAGGAATGGACAGACGAGAATGCTGAAATAAATGAAACTCTGCAATACAGAATTCATGCCTATTGTGGCGAAAATGTGTCTGACTATGCCCTATCCCAGGAAATCGACAATACTTTCCCTGCACCAACCGACCTTACTTACCTGAAGATTGATATTGCCACGATCAAGCTGAATTGGATTGATAATTCTGTTGGAGAGCGAGGATTTAAGATAGACAAAAAAGTGGGTGATGGAAACTGGGATTTGGAGTACGCAGAATTGGATGAAAACACCCAGCAGTGGCTTGATTGGACAGCAGAAATAAATGAGATGATCCAATATAGAGTATATGCATATTACGAGGACGCTGTTTCCGATTATGAATATTCTGATGAGATAGATAACGCGATACCCGCACCTGAAAACCTATCATATGAAATTGAGAATGAGAATGAAGTTAGTTTATCTTGGGATTATTCTTTGATTGGAATTGATAAATTCATCATAGCAAGAAAGAAAATAGACAATAATTGGAATTACGAGTATGCTGAAGTAGATGCTTCCGTTTTAGAATGGAGTGAAGTTATTGATATGGAAGAGTACTATATATATAAGATAAAGGCAAATTTTAATGATTATTATTCTGAATATTCAAATGAAGTTTTTATTGATTTTATTATTGATATAGATGGTAATGTTTATAGGACTTCAATAATTGGAAACCAAGAATGGATGAGTGAAAATCTAAAAGTTACTCATTACAGAGACGGTAATCCCATCCCTTATTTAACTGATAATTACGAATGGATGGATACATATTCAGGTGCATATTGTGTGTATGATAATGAACCCTCTAATATTGGAACATATGGTAATATCTACAATTGGTATACTGTAGATGATCCTCGTGGTTTAGCACCTGAAGGATGGCATGTACCAACTGACGATGATTGGCAGGAATTAGTTGATTTTCTTGGAGGTGGGAATGTTGCAGGCGGTAAAATGAAGGAAGCAGGTACGACTCATTGGGATAATCCAAACACAGGTGCTACAAACGAAAGTGGATTCACTGCTTTGCCAGGTGGCTATCGAAGCCACAACAATGGTTATTATAGCAATATTGGGATCGGAGCAAACTTCTGGTCTTCCACAGAGTACAATGGTGATCTTGGTTGGGCTCGTACATTGGGCTACAGTAATTCAGAAGTATATCGTCATAATAGTAACAAAAAAAAGGGCTTCTCAATACGCTGTTTAAAAGACTAAGAAATTTACTTTCATATTAATATTCCATGGGGTAAAAAAAATGAATGAAGAAAAAAAATTACTAAATGCACTCAATCACTTAAATAATCATCCTTTATCAAAAAATTCACTAATGGAAATGGAAAGCGATTATTTATTCCATTATACGAAATCTGAAAAAGCAATAAATATACTTTTTGATCGTAAACTGAAATTAAATCCATTGAATAAAATGAGTGATCCCTATGAAAGAGATATACTTAATTTCGATTATAATGGATTTGATCCTGAAAAATCAATGATAGTTTTTTCCTTTGAAGATGATGTTAATAAGATAAGATCATCAAGTAAAATTGTATGTTTTTGTTCAAATAATAAGCCAAAAATAGAAACACAGAATAATTCAATAATTAAATCAATAAAAGAAATTAAATCAGGATTTTATATTGACGGATTTGCTAACTCAAGAATGTGGGATCAATGTTCTGATAGTCATAGAGGTGTATGCTTAATTTTCTCCAAAGCAAAAATTATTGAATCTATGAAGGAACAATTTCCAAATCAAATCAATTATTGTGATTATGTAAAATATACTGAGCAATTTTATTCTATTAGTGATACTTTACTTCTAAATTGTAACGAAATTATTGAGAAAATGTTAACACCTAATGATTATATATCTAAATTTAAAAGTCTTATCTTTTTCACAAAAAAAATTGATTACTGCACTGAATCAGAATATAGGATAGTATTATTAGACGATTCTATAAAATGTAAATATTTAGTTATACATAACTGTATTAAAGGAGTATTAATCGGTGATAAATGCAAAAAGGAAGATTATAAGCAATATAAACAAATTGCCGACCTTTGTAGTAAGTTGGGAATAGAATGTGCGACTATTGAATGGATAAATGGTATACCGGAAACGTGGGAATGTTGAGCAAAGTGTGTGCCGCTGATGGAAAGAATCACCTTATCACAAGCGTGTCGGGTCGTATCTGCCAAATGGGCAAGGAAGACTGATCGCAGAGCTTGTGATAAGTGATTCGTTGGCAGAACCTCCAACTTAAGACATGCTCTCCGACATGCCTCAAGTCTTAACAAATTCCTCTCTAAAAAGAGGGGTGGATTCCGATGGAATCGGAAGACGGGGTGTGTTTGACAATTCTGGATTCTTGCTTCCCCATGAATGATCTCATTATTATTCCTCTCTATCTTTGCAAAAGTTCGAAACTTTCGCAAAGTTTACTGAAAATTAAAAATAAACGAAGGCGATATTGGCCAATATCGCCTTCAAATATATAATGTGATAATTCAAACATCGAGTCAGGGAGTGGTCCCTGACACCTCAGTTATGGCATCAAGACACTTGATGCACTCCAAAACTATATTTAATTATTGCTCTGTTCCTCGAGGTCATCACGGACAAGCAAACTGGTGGACATGCCTGCAAGCACAAGATTCAGATCATCAGAAATACCATTCTTAATCCAAACCGCACCGGCATTTATCGTGGAAACCGCACCGATCGTATTTCCCTGATACACAAACTCGTATCCATACACACTGCCCTGGAATATCTTGGGAATATTCTGCCCTTCCACCTGGAGAATGCCTTTTATTTTTATCACCTCGCCCTTATCGTTCTTTGCTTCGCCCATATCGAGATTTTTCGGGGAAATATTATTAGGATTATTCACCACAAAATTCCAGATATTCATTCCCTTATCAAGGAGTACGCTTCCGTAAAAATAATTCTTGTATGACAATCCAATTGAGAAAAAGTCATTGAGCACATTTACATCGGACTCCTCGAACTGCCCTGCACACACAACCTCTGCCTGCGTGCCGTCAGGTGTGAACTGGATAAAATTGAACTTCTGCTTTGCCGATTTCATTTGAAGAACATCTGACGAATTTGATTCTGACGTAGTCCAGCCCTTGTTGAACTTTGAGGTTTTATACTCGCCAAAAGTAATAACTTTATTCCAACTGAATCCGTAGCGACCTTTTACGGTGTACATCGACGTGTCTGTGGCAAGAGCTGAAGGTAATTTTATCTGTAGAACCGAGCATCCCACAAGCAGCACAAATGCGATAGCTGCAACAATAATACGAGAGGTTATTTGTTTTTTATTCATAGATATTCTCCTTAGTACTTTATAACCAATGCGCCGTCTGATGAAGAGGAAATCCAGTAGGCAAGAGGTACTTCGATGATGTAAATATCCGGAAGCTCGATAAATGACACTTCAAAGGTTTCATCTGCATTGATAAAGGAAGCAGATTTTATTTTCTCAACCACATTACGATTCAGCGATAATTTATAAACAGCACTCGCCATGAAGCCGGCTGCCATCTGGTCATCTCCATTATCTTCTTCCTCATCCTGCGGAAATGCAATAAATATCTCCTTTGCATCGATGATCGGTAAAAATGCAGGTGCATTATCCTTCTTCAACTTCTTGTATTCCTTACTGTTCATATCAACAGTGATATACATCTCATAGCCGCATTCAAGCTCGGAATCGACTTTCTTATATTCTGCATCGATATTTTTTGGAAATGTGTTGATAATCTGATCCTCATTAAATTTGAACACATCTTCACAGGGATTTTCCTCTGCTTTCGCAGTTCCCATACTACCTGATATCTCAAAAATGCTCTTACTCACAGAAAACTTCACAAATACATGCAGATCATTTCCTTCTTTAGAGATATGCTGGGTGATATTAAAACAACCAGCAAATAATAGGGTTATCATACCTAATAAAATTAAACTTTTCCATCTTTTTTTCATGCTTTCTCCTTCTTGGATCGAGTCCAAAATTTATTTTCATAATTTTTCTATATTCGCTTCAGCAATTACGTTGTGCTGAAGATCGAGCACTTTTAAGGTTATATTTTGATCCCTAACCTCAATCATCCCATAGGTCGCAATACGCTTTTTGTCTATACGGGCTTTTAGATGTCCCGGATTGAACCGCACTCCAAAAATACTGTTTGCGATCTCCCAATCATGCGTATGCCCGAAAAGGAGCACATCTGCAGAATGACTCAGGTCGTCCGGAGAATGCGCCATATGGAATTTTATGTTTTCAATCTTAGCTTCAAGAACATGAGGAAGGTCACCGCTCCTGTATTCAGGATGGAAAATTCCCGGCACACGATACACTTTCCTTCCCCTTCTATTAAATACGCAGGAATCCAGATCTCCATAATTATCTCCCAGGTGGATGATCACATCAGCGAGGATATTGCTGTCCAGCACATGCTGCAGTATCTCATAGTTGCCATGAGTATCACTGACGACAAGTATTTCTTTCATTGAGCTCCATAATCAAATAAAAAATAATCAAAAAAAATATCGTCAATATTTTGATATTAGTAAATACTAAAATGCCTGACCGAGACTGAAATAAATCTTTCCTGACGGCTCAACTTGCTTCGGGAACCAGTTAAATCCATAATCGCATCGCACCACACCAAGCGGAGTTGCAATACGCAGTCCAATACCCGGGCAGCTTCTCATTGGTTGTTTCATCACATTCTTTTGAAATCTCCATACATTACCGAAATCAAAGAATATCACGCCGCCAATAAATTTGTAGAGAGTCTGCCTTACTTCGAGATTTGCCACAACTTTATATCTCCCACCAATAGGATTTCCCTTATCATCGAGTGGTCCGACCTTTCTATAGCTAAAACCTCTTAGTGAATGAGGTCCACCCGTATAAAATCGTTCATTAAGGGGAATGCTTGTTGAGTTCCCAAAAAGCGTAAGTCCCCCTGCTTCGAGAGAAACAGCTAGTATTGTAGACGTTGAAGCCGGCAAATAATATTTTCCTCTCAGCACTAAACGACCGAAAATATCTGAAGTCGTTTGAAAAGATTCTGCAATTTCACTATCTCCGGATAGAACAAAACCACGCGTCGTATTGAATATATTATCCCGCTCATCGTGTATCGCAGAAAGGGTGAGTGAATTCAAATTAGACTTATATTTGTCAGGCAACTCCTGCACTTTCACATTACTGAAACGAACCTTTTCATACCTGTAGGCAAGAGATGCGCTGGAATGCTCAGTAAATGATTTACCCACGATCATTTTCACACCGTATTGCAAAACATCATAACCGGGTTCTTTATTAAATGTATCGAAAAGATTCACGTCTGTTTTTAATCTGATGCCGAACGTCCACGGTTCTGTATAGGATGCTTCGATCTTGCGGGTAATAGCACTTAATTTTCCACTTAAGCTCGCTTTTTGAGCTGTTCCCCAAAGATTACTGTTCAACACTTCGGCAAAAACACGAAGTTTATCCAATGATCCGTATCCTGCCCCCAGATTGAATTCTCCGGGAATTTTCTCTTTGATGTCTACCTGGATATCCTTTTGAGAGCTCAAAGAATCAATGCTCACAGGTCGAATGAATACACTTTCAAAAAGACCGGTAAGATACAACGCTCTTTGAGAAGTAAGGAGTTTCGAGTAATTTACGATCTCGCCGGATTTGAATGTCAGTTCCCGCCACACGATCTTCTTCTTTGTGATCTCTAATCCGGTTATGTTAATATCACGTATTGAATACTGTTCGTTTTCAGAAACGCGGAAATCGATCAGAGCTCGATGATGTTCTTGATTGATGAGTATGTCGGGCACAACTTCTGCATCAAGATAACCGTTATTTGCATACATTGTAAGGAGCTTATATGTTGCATCCTGCACCTTTTTCTGCTGCAACAGATGCCCATTTTTCAAAGCAGTTGCCTTAAGAAGGGTTGAGTCCGAAAATACAGTATTTCCAAATATTTGGATGCCTTCAATATAAGTGGGCTCTCCTTCAGAAATTGTAATGATTATTGAAACCTGCTTCTTCTCGTCATTCCTTTCTATTGAATAATCCGCAACCTTTGCCTGAAGGTAGCCATTCTGCTGATAGAAAAGCGCAAGATTCTTCAGGTCCTCACTGAAAATTTCAGGATAATACCGTGCAGGACTCAAAAACCTGGAAACCCTTGTCACCATTACTTTCTGCAAAGTTCCTGATCTATACACCTCATTCCCCTGAAAGGTTATAGATTTGATTTTGTAGGCACTTTTCTCTGCGTGAAGTCCTGCCGCACTTACCAGAAATAAGAGTATGATTATAATCAGGATTCTTCGCTTTTTCATTTGAAATTCACCCTGTAGATAATATCGAGACCTGCGTTACCATCCTGGTCTGCCTGTCCCTGCAGGTAAAATCGGTCGGTCAGCTTATAATCAAGCTGGATACTTTGTTCATTCAGATAACCGATGCGTGTGGAATAAGTTACTTTCATGCGTTTTGAAAGCTGTTTGGAAGCAACCAGCTGCGGTCCCCATGAATCGCCAAATTTGAAGAGATTGCCTTCGATCGTCACATCATCAAGATCAAGAATGTTTGATATTCTACTTGCGACAAATCCCGATATCTTCTGGCTCGAATACTGCTCTGCTCTTTCAAGAAGGATATCTTTCAGGGATGTATTATATTTATCTGGTGACTGAGAAAATATTTGCTCTCTTGTTGTGCCGAAAGTGAGCAGGGAGAGTATATTTGCTTCATCGAGAGAAGGCACGGACTGGAGCGATATTTTTGCTTTGTCTGCTGGACCGGTTATTATAAAAATTATATGATACGGATCAGCATCCGGTTCCTGATAATTTTTTATATCAGCTTCAGCTTGTATATCCAGAATAGGATTTATCATGTGGGGATCTGTAAAATCAAGAAGCCCACGTGTGATCTCAAATTTTCTATCAAGATATATAATATAGCCCTCGGTAATTTCCAGACGTCCCGTAAGGTTTGGTTGAGCAAGTGTGCCGATCACACTGAGATCGGCTTTCAATCGAATACGCGCGAGATTGTTATCTACCCAGATATCTTTGCTTTCAGTTATACGAATGCGGAGCTTTGTCTGCATCATAAGCGGAGATGGTTTTCGGAATATTTTTGGTTTGGTAATTGAAGCGAGTACTTTTGAGATTTGAACATCCTCGAGATATTTTGTTTTTCCCAGAACTACATTTCCATCGATATAATAAATACTGTTCCTCTGTGTGTAGTCAAGCACACAGCTTTTTACCACAAATTGGAATTTCTTTGGCTGTTTGAACGATATATTTTCGGCATCGAAATGTAAGGCGATATCACTGACTGCGCCATTGCCGTATGCAACGTATCCAGAGCTCTTTATCGAACCCTCGCCAAACATGCATTGAAAGGAGGTAAGCTCCATCCGCTCATCAGTTGCAGTAATATCAAGCGTACATTTCGAAAGGGGTACTGGAACATCAGCAGGTTGAATTTCAATATTCACTGCTTTGAGCCACCCGACGAATCTCGGAGAGCTTGTTGATCCGCGTATATTCATCGATGCATTTACGTACCCCTGTGCGTTCAGGATAGCCGGAGTAAATGTTTCGGTAAAAGCAATATCAAAATCATCAACAGAAAGGGATAAGTCGATATCCTCTTTCTGAAATGTGCCGCTTATATTAATTGCCTGCAGCCCATTGACAGAGAGTGCGATATCCGGCGAAAAGGATGTCCATTCATTCTGAGAAATACTCCCTGAAAGAGAGAATGTTTTGCCTTCATAACGACCGGCAAATTTATTAATATTCAATGAATTATTAGAGAACAAGATAACCGCATTTAGCTCTTCGACAGGTGATTGATGTTTGTCCAGCTGGATGAAACCATCCTTGATCCTCAAAGAACCATTCACGACCGAGTTTGAGATAGTTCCGTTTATATTTATTGTGGAAGTGAGCGTTCCCTTCGCTTGAACGGCATCGAGCAATTCCTGGGTGAGGTCAGAGAGGTTGATTTCTGAAAGCGCCACCTCTCCATCGATCGAGCTGCGAGGACTTATTGCAATTTTATTATCGACGCGATCAAGGCCCAGCTTCCCCCTGAGACGGATCTCATTATTAAATATATGAATCACACCGCTACTCAAAATGACCTCGTTTGGAGTGAGATTTCCCTGAAGAGAAATTTTATCTATAAAAATGTCTCTATATGCAGGTTTATCGATCATTAAAAGTATCGAACCATTCGGCTTTTCCATCGTTCCGGCAAATGACATCTCGCCTGAAACACTCCCCTGAATTCCGGCAAGAGAATCAGACACTGCCCCAAGCATTTCAAGGGAAAGTTCTTTCAGACTTGCCTTGAGCGTGATTTCCTCAGCAAGTGAAACTGTGCCCTCCACAGATCCAAGATGATCTTTTTCACCCTTTTCATTCTTTTTGAAATCTACAGATAATACCCCGGAACGTTCCGTTAATGAGAAGTCCCCCTGTGCTTCACATTTGATCTTTTCAGTCTCAATGTGCAGTGTATTCACAGTAATATCTGAATTCTTTGCAGTGCACTCAAAAACCAAAGACGGCACAGAATAGGTTTGATAGATCACATGATCTGCATGCACTGAAATGCTTCCTGAAAAATCCTCCAAAGTACCGGAAAGCGTTCCTTTATACTGAACCCCTCCTTGTATTTCTTCATTCATAAAAGTCTTTGCGAATGTAGCGAGAGAATCAATCTTCCCTTCAAAAGAGCTCTTTTCGACTACCAAGGAACTGTCTGCATAATGAATTTCGACATCAAGTGAATCGACTGGGAAATTCATGTAGGAAAGCCCTATCCCCTTGACTTTTGCCTTTATATCAGGATTCGATAATTTTCCTGCAAATTCTGCGTCTGACTGCAGTTTTCCCTTTGCATCCAACAGGTTGAAAAGCCCTGCGAGATATTCTATATTATTGATGTCGATTTTGGCTGAACCCGTGACTTCTGAATCCTGTATCGTAAAATTGCTTTTTATAGATGAAGTGCCTTGAAGTATTTGAAGCGCTGCCAATCCCTCTTCGTACGAGAACGTGCAGTCGAGTGGATTTATGCTCTTTGTTTTGTATATGATCGAACCGAGCTGAACATTCCCGGATATGCGCGAAGAGAGAAGATCACTTACCAAACCGGATGAGTTGATCGTACCCTTCACAGATCCAGTATATGGTGATGTATTATCATATAAAAAATCCCATAAACTGGTGAAATTGATGTCAGAAATATTCAGTTCAGCATTATAGGATTGAGTACTGTCCATCATCATCCATCCCTGCGCAGATATAGAACCATTAAACAATTCAGTTGAAAAGTTATTTAATCTGAGTGTGTCGCTGCGCATGGTGACTTCTAACATCGTATTATTCAGTAAAATCTCTTCTGCCTGAATTGTGGGAATAGTGAGCTTTGCAATTATATTGGGTTTTGCTGGAGTTCCCTCTAAACTTATTTCTGCAACCACACTTTGTATATGAGGTTGTAGGTTCACAGGTAGTTGCTTTCCGAATATGTTCAGATAAAGTGTAGGATCGCCTTCAATGATGAGATGTGCCTGAAATGTTGTATCAGATTCAGTAAAATGAGCTGCTGCTTCGCCCGAGAAGTTTATACCTTGTGATGAAAATGAAACTTCAGTTATTTTGAGAATTTCTTCTTCATACGAACCCTCCACCAGGAATTTCTCTATTTCATATATTTGCTCATCCTGGACTATCTCACCAGCAATGAACTGCATAAGAAAAGTATAGTTGGTTATTGCTTCATCATTGTGAATTGTCAATTCGAATCCCTGCAGTTTTGTTTCTAACGGCATTGATTGGTCATCATAGGAAATCGAAGAATCAGTTATCTTTATATTACCAATTGCAATCTGCATGGGATTTTTGGAGGGCTCTTTTCCAGATGCGAGTTCCGGTAAAAGAAAATTTCCTTCCTTATCCCTGATCAGATTGGCATCAAGACCCTGTACAAGTATTTCTGAAATCGACAATTTATTTGATAACAAAGCAAAAATATTATAGTGAACTTCTATGGAAGCAATAGTAAGAGAGGACATCTCAGAAGGCGGTGTTTCACTAATTCTTATATTACGGATTTCCAGGTGAGAAAGAACATTCGTGCGTAATTCCTCCACCGAAACAGTCATTTGTAATGTCTTTGAGAGATTCTTTTCAATGAGGTCTCTTATATATCCCTCTCCAATTGATGAACCAGCAATCAAAAACAGCAGCACAATCAAGACAACAAGGCTTGCAAATGTAATGAGGAATATCCGCAGTATCTTTTTGAAAATTCTTCTCATGAAACAGGGAAAAGTGTTAATCTTCCATTTCAGGTTTAATTAGAGGAAGCGAATCATTATCCTGCCGCTGATCACCAAACCAGACAACTCTCTGTGGGAAGGCAACCTCTATACCTTGCTGCTCAAGGGTTTTCTTAATTCTCCAGAGCGTACTCGTCTTGAGTGCCCACCATTCACTTACCGGTGCCCAGATCTTCACATTAATATTCACTGCATTATCACCAAGTTTGTTTACCCATACAAGCGGTTCGGGATTTTTTAGTGCAAAAGGTTCATTGTTTATCAAATCCTTTATAATAACTATTGCTTTATCCGCATCGTCGTTATAGCGAATCCCCACATCATACTCAAATCTTCGAACAACATTGGATACATAGTTAGAAATATTAGCTGTGAAAACCTTCTCATTAGGAATTCGTACCTGATAGCCGTCAAATGTACGGATAGTTGTGGAAATGATCCTGATGTCTTCTACAATACCGGTTGCATCATTTATATTCACAGTATCCCCGATACGGACGGGACGTTCGATCATCAAAAAAACTCCGGAAACCAAATTCCCGACAATGCTCTGGCTTGCAAAACCAATAATAATAGTTATAAAACCGCCAGCGACTAAAAGTCCTGACAGTTTCAAACCTATAACCGCAAGCGCCCAGACCAATCCGATCAATATAATCAAATATGAAATGACTTTGACCACAACTTCCAAGCTGTCTTTCGATGTTTTATTCTTCAATGCACGGCGGACATAGAGCGATAATATTTTAGAAATTATTATAGAAATTATAAAAATTGCAAGAGCTATAATCAATCGCAAAAGTGTTACTTTTCCCCAAACAATCGTATCGAGCATTATAGACCTTCCATCATAACAAATTTTGTTGTGAGCATAGTTATTTTTCTGCTTTTATAAAGTTCCATTGCTTTCCTGAAACCCTTTTCCGAGTGTGGAGTATAGCAGTCTGTTTCAGCAGTAATTTCATTTAATATCTTCATAGAAGCAAACAACTGAACTACTTTCTCGTTAAAATACAATTTCATGCCAAACGCATTAAGCACTAATTTTGAAATAGTATTCCATTGTGAATCAGAATTTTTAATGGTGAGGTGCACTACGCCCTGACGCAGAGGATCGACTTCAGGAATCTCCGCATAGATCGAAGTTTTGTAATATCGTGTTACTGTCCCTATACGGGGATCACCATACAAGCTATATTTTGCGGGAATCAAACTTATATCATCAAATGGCTCAAAATCCTGCTTTGTAAAAATAAAAATACCAATTTCGATAGGAAATGTGACATAGAAACTCTGTTCCTCATGGGGTGCTATTGAGATCTTTTTATCAAACTCCAGAAGTAGATAATTTGTGATATGTTTTGGGTGATTTAAGGGTTCTACAGGATTGATTATTAAACGAGGTTTTTTAGATAAAATAACTTTTTCTTTCGCAGGCTGATCTGCAAGCTGTCGGGAATAAAGAAACCCATAATCAGCTTTACTGATTTCAATCGAAAGATCCTTCTCTTTTATAGAAAAAGGAACATCATATGTACCATACATTTGGTCTCCAATTGATCTTATATTCAACTTAAGAGATTTTTAATATATCTCTGTGCAATGTCAATATTTCCGTCACAAGCACATAGTAAAAGCAGTAATCACGGCTCTGGCACTTTGGTTGGAACGAGTGATTCTAAATAAGCGAGTTTCCCATTAAGAACTTTTATCAATGTCACTCCTTTTTGTGGAATTCGTTGCCCGTTTACATAGCTCAGCATCCCGGTCACTCCTGCAAAATCTTTTGTTTCCGAAAGAGTCCTCAAAAGTTCCTCGGGTTTCGTGCTTGATGCTCTCTGATAGATATCTGCGATAAGCATAACCGCATCGTATCCAAGCGCTGCAAAAGAACTGGTTGGCAGAGTGCCATATCTTTCTTTATATGCTGTGATATATTTTATGATTGGTTCTTGAGCAACCTCTCGGTCTTGTGTTGGCGGAGTAGTGAAATATATATTATCCGTATATTCTTCAACCAGAAAATGCGTTGCATAATAGACTTCATCCGTGTTTGCACCTGCAGTTTCGAGGAGCAAGGGAGTATCATAACTATCTCCACCGAAGATCGGTTGGTTTATGCCTGCCGCACGAAATTGATCTATTATATTCCCCACATCATCTGGACCTGCAGATATGAAAAGCATGTCCGGTTGTTGATCGAGTTCTAGTGTCTCAGAAATAAATTTTGAATAGTCTTTTGCTCCACCTTTGAAAAATGATTCTTTTAGGATTTTTCCGCCCAATTCTGTATATCGATCTATAAAGTAGCGGGATAGCAATTTTGTATAATCCATATCCTCATCAGTCAAAACATAACATGACTTCAAACCAAGACGCTCATAGGCATATTCTGCAAGTACTGCTGCCTGCACATTATCCCCAAAGCAAGAAAGGAAAAGGTACGCAGGAACTTGCTCCGGTAATTTGGGAGATGTCGCGCCGGAAGTGATAAATATCACATCATTTTGTGCTGCGATCGGTGCAGATGCAAGCACCATATCTGTGTCACTGAAGCCAATAATGACAGGCACTTTATCATCAAAAATGAGTTTGTTTGTAGCTTCTTTTATAACTGTAGGATCGGATTTTCCATCATAGAGAATAAGCGTCAGCTTTTTATCGTTTATTCCACCTTGTGCATTTACTAACTCGACAGCAAGTTCGGCTCCGTTTGCAGAGGGCACATCAAGCGAAGATTGCGAACCTTCAAGATTGTAAATTACTCCAATTTTGTACTCATGCTGCCCTCTCTCGCAAGCTAAAATAAGGAGTGAAATGATTATAATGAAGGATAAACATATTTTTTTCATGACCATCTCCCAATGATTAATGAAATGAAAGTGTGAATAATATATTTTACTGTCAATTAAACTGACAAGGAGAATGTGTT
Source organism: Candidatus Cloacimonadota bacterium (assembly GCA_049903315.1). Lineage (GTDB taxonomy): Bacteria > Cloacimonadota > Cloacimonadia > JGIOTU-2 > JGIOTU-2 > Celaenobacter. The sequence continues at coordinate 92,265 of JBNGBT010000011.1, forward strand.
TGCTTCTGAATAATATCCTTTTTTTCGAGCAGCCACCTTCTCATTCTTTTTATTTCCCTTATTTTCCCGGCTTTATAATTTTTTTGCGCCCAATTCTTATAGACGAATCTTCGTAAAAAATTTATTGTTGTTCGCGGAAGCTCATCAAGCAACAGCGTGAGAAAAAACCATGGATACTCTGCTCGCACTAAGTTTTGCTTCAATGAGTTTAGATTATTATATGCGCTATACATCTTACTTTTAAGAAGATTTAATTCACAAGAGGTGAGCTCTCGGGTTCGTATATTTGCGTGGGAAAGATCGTAGAAAGAGAAATCATCCGGATTTGTGAGTAAACCTTCCTGTATGATCTTTTCACGGATACCAGTTTTAAGAAATGGTGTAAGCAGCATGAACAAAGGCACATCGATATGATTTTGTTGAGCAAAATGGAAATGATCCCAGAGACTCTCCTCATCGTCTCCGGGACTGCCAAGGATAAATCCTCCCACTACAATAATGTTGTTCTTATGCAGAAGCCCAATCGCATAGGAAGTTTCTTCGAGTACTCGTTTGTCTTTTGAGAGAAATCTGACATTATCCTTCTTTATGCTTTCGATACCTAGAAAGACTAGTTTGAAACCTGCTTGTGCCATAAGTTTCACAAGATTCGGATCACGGGCAATTCCTGCGACACTTGCCTGTATCGTGTAGTGAATATCTTGCAATCCATGTTTCAGAATTTCTTCACATAATTCTGCAAGATGTGCCGGATTCACAAAGATATTATCATCGATGAAGAAGACGGCTTTTGCGCCCGATGCAGAAGCATTTTTTATATCTTCTATCACTCTATAAACAGGATATTTACGAAAAGTTCTTCCATACATCTGGGGCATACAGCAAAAATCGCATTGCATTGTACAGCCCCGCGATGCTTCGACTACATCACCCCGTCTCCCAAAAATCGAATAGTGCTTAGTGATTCTTGAAGAACGATCAGGAAGGAGTATTTTTTCGAGATCGAGGATCGGCTGGCGTGGATTATGAATGAAGTTACCCTCCACTTTGTAGGAAAGATTGGGAATTGCCGAGATGTCATCCTTGCCGTCAAGTGCCATTATCAACCTACTGAATGCTTCTTCTCCCTCACCGCGAATGAGATAATCGATATATTGCTTCTCTTTCGATTTAGATATCAGGTCGTTTGCCAATGTTGGATGGTAACCACCAAAGATAGTGATGATATTAGAATTTATATTTTTTATTATTTTAGCAATCTCAATTGCTGTTTCATATTGAAAACTCATACAGGTCAAGCCGACGATCTGAGGTTGGAATTTTTTTAGTAACGTAATAATGTATTTTCTCAAATTGTGTTGTACCATGAGCAGGTCTGCGATCACAACTTTCTCGATATACTCCGAATCCAGGTTCCCGGAAAGTGAAGACAATCCCAGTGAAGGGACGCGCATCCCTTTATAAAATCCCACTGTATAGTTGGGCATAGAGAGAAGCAAAATTCTCTTTTTCATATGATTACTCATTGGAGATTTTTTACTTTTCAATTTTTTTTGACAATTTTTTTATAATTATCTTTTTCTATTGTAATATGGATTCCAAACCGAAATTCGCTGTCGATTCAATGCTTGGTAAGCTGGCAAAATGGCTTCGTTTGCTTGGTTATGACACCTTTTATACGAATAAGATAAAACCGGTCACATTACTCAGTGTTGCCCAAAGCGAAAACCGAATTATTATTTCGAAACGCCGTTATTTCTTAAAGCACCCCTTTTCTGTTCCTATTCTATTCCTAAAAACAGACAAACTCGAAGAGCAGCTTCTTAAGATTGCAGAAAAATATCCCTTTCAAAAAAATAAGGCATTCTCCAGATGTCTGCTTTGTAACAATGTAACTACTCCCGCTGAAAAGGTATCTATAAAAAAACTCGTGCCGAAATATGTTTATTCTTCACAGGAATATTTCTTTCAATGTATTCATTGTGGAAAAATATATTGGCGGGGAACACATCTTGAGAGAGCGATAGATTTCCTAGGAAAAATGGGATTATAGAATGTAATAAATCAATAACATAAACTTTAGTGACTTGAAAATTTAGTGATGGGTGAGTGTGAAGAGATACAAGAAGAGATAAATATATAATGCCCCCCAAAATTCGGACAGTAGTATAAGGTGTAAAAAAATGGCAGTACAATATTCTTCTCAGTAAATTTTACTTTTGAATATTTTGGATTTTCAAGAAAATTTTCAGAGAAGGATAATGAAAGGAGCATAAAGCATGCGTAAGAGATATTCGTCCGAATTTAAAGCGAGAGTAGCTTTAGAAGCAGTTAAGGGGGAGATGACTTTGTCAGAACTATCTCAGAAGTTTGAACTACATCCCAACATGATATCAAATTGGAAATCTCGATTTCTTAAAGAAGTTCCCCAAATATTTACAGATAAGCGCAGAAAAGTGAATAAAAACAAAGAAGTACATGTTGATGATCTCTATAGGCAGATCGGGGTACTCCAGGTGGAGAAGGAGTTTTTGCGAAAAAAGTATATACAAATATTCGGGAAAGAACCGGACTTGTAGAGCGCAACAATGACTCTCTATCCATAAGTCAACAATGTAAATTATTGGGAGTAAATAGAAGCAATGTGTA
>JBNGBT010000012.1:0-90555 GCA_049903315.1 Candidatus Cloacimonadota bacterium
GACTCCAGCCAATAATAATACGTGCTATTAACTTCTAACTCCTGAATTCTGTCTTCATACACATAACTCTGCTGCTGCGTGGTTGTTCCATGCCCTTCTATCAAATCTGAGATCACTTCTGAGGTTGAAAATTCATTTTCTTCGTTTCTATAGATGAACCAGCCCATGTTATCTGTCTCAGACTGCGTAGACCAGTGGATGGTTGGAGTGTTATTAAAATATTGAGCAGTGAAGATGGAGAGCACTACAGGAAGTGTTCCCGATCCACCGCTTGCGACCACGAAATCTGAGAAAGAGGTAAAACCACTTGCTTCAGCTGCGTAAGGACCAGAACCTGCGTGAGTCGCCGATTTTGTTTCCCAGCTCGTTCCCGAACCAAGATAACGTCCAATTACAAGCTGGTCTTCAATATCAAAACTACTACCTGTCTCTCCACCGTTCCATTGGAGCATTAGTGCCACATTAGAACCACCTGCGGCATCTTCAGAAATTGTCCATGTTCGATTTACAACACGTGTCGCATCGCTGATATTACCTGGTGTTCCATCTACAACTTTTACCGAGAAATTATCTATAGTTCCAGAGTTATTGATGAAGACTGGATTATACGCAGCATTCCCAATAGGGAATGCCGTAGAACCCGATCCCACACTATTTCTTTTAAGCACCCCTGTACTATTTGTAACAATATAACTGTCAGAATCATAATTTGTAACAGAACCTGATGATCCGATAGTGAGGGTATTGCTGCCAAGAGTGATCTTTGAATCATTATTCAGATCCAAGGTATTATTCACCGTGTTTGAATTCCCGAGTACGACTCCACTCGTATTGGCAACTGTACAATCATGGAACGTTGTTGAATGATCACCCTGGATGGTTTGAGCTGATAATCCGTCAAAGGTTACTTTATGGTTATTGTGAGTAAATGTTCCGTCATTATCCCAGTTACCACTGACTGTTATATCACCACTTAATTCAAGCGTGCCTTCAGATGCAATACTGACATTTGTATAATCTGACTTACTGTAAAAAACTCCATCGGTAACAGTTAGAGTGTTATCGACCTGAAGCGATGTAGTCCACCACGCATTTACTTTTTTATCGGATGAAGAATTATTTATTGTAAGATTATAGAAATCCAAACTTCCCACAAGATATTGAGCACCAGATCCCGCGCAGGTAACTGCCTGGTTGTTATGAACAAGATTTCCAAGTTCAAACAAATTTCCGTCGATAGTAAGACCGTTATTGAGGGTCAGTGTTTCGAGCAATCCTATAACAAGTGTCTTCGCTGATGAACTGCTCCCCACAGTGGGTGCATGGCCAAGCGTCCATTTGAACAAACCAACGTTTTCTGAATTGTCTGGTACTCCTCTGCTCCAGTTTTTTGCTTCACTCCATGCAGTGTCATACCACCCGATCCATGTATCGAATGCAGTACATTCCACCCAATCTGAAGTTGCATCCATATTGTTGAGTGTTCCGTTGTTCTCATTTGAAGTGATATCATATAATGTGGTTTGTCCATCTGTGCTGAGTTGATCAAATCGGTAATATGCAACAAGGTTATCCTCATCACCATCGAGGGTACGGCACATGTTATTCTGAATTTCTTCTTCCGTTCTTACATCATCCCAGATGCGAACTTCATCTATTTTACCATTGAAATGATGGTCCGGGTATGGACCTGACAGATCATTATCTAATCTTGCTGCAATATAAACAGGCATAGTAGCTATACTATAAATATTACCGCTTGGATCAGTATTATCATCCATGAGTATTCCATTCACATAGATTTTAACAGTTTGTCCGTCATAGGTGCCAGCAAGGTGTGTCCAATCGGTTGTTACCGACACACCACTGTCTGTCCAATAATCAGTACCTCCTACATTTACTCCAAATTGATACGTATCCGAATTATCATCTGTTTGAAGAGACCATTGGAAATAGGTAGTGGCGGATTCTCCGTCACTTCTTTTAGATACTATATGCTGCCACCCATCGGTTACGTCAGATTTAATCCATGTTTCAACCGTTAAATGATTTGTTTCAAAACTTGCAGGAGTTCCCAAGCTTACATAATCATCACCCCCATCAAAATCAAGACACATGCGAGGACCAAACATGGAGCCAGAAGTTCGCCAGGTAGCAGAAGTATAATCTCCACCACCCGATCCATTCCATGTTCCATCATTACTTTCAGAACTTTGAGAATCCTCAACTGTTGGACCTGAAGTTTCATTCATTTTGTAGTAAACTAACAAATTACTTTCATTTCCTACAAGCTCTTTATACATATTTGATCTTATTTCTGCTTCAGTTCTGGCATCATCCCAGATTCTGAATTCATCAATTTTTCCATTAAAATATTGACCATTAGTAGCTCTGGTTCCAATTTTTTTTACATATACATTATTGTGTATATTTCCAGAACTAATAGTATTTGATGCCTCTAATACTCCATTAATATATACTTTCATTGTAGCACCATCATAAGTACCTGCTACATGGTACCATTTTCCGACACTGATCGTTGTTGAGCTTGTAATACCCGGCTGAGAACCGCCATCTTTTGAAATTCCCCAGCCAACAATATCACCGGGATCAATCGAAAAATTAACAGCACGATTACTTTCTTCATTATCATACCAATCACTGAAAATATGTTCAAACGTACCGCTATCGCTTTCTCTGTAAATCCATGCCTCAACAGTAATATTATTGTACGTAATATCAGGAACTGACACATAATCATCTGTTCCATCAAAATCAAGACAATTGTTTTGGGCGAACAGAGTTGTGGTGAATAGAATAATAAAAATAATACATAATAAGTTTTTCATATCTGCTCCTCTAAGTTAATTTTCTTATTTTAAGTGCAAAATAACAGATTAGAACATCAGTTTCAAAATTCCAAATCACATGAATATTCGATCGAGTTGTTTTTTATGGATTGATTTGGGAAAACTTTGTCAAGAAAAAGGGGTATATGACAAGTGGATATAAATAAAGGGCTGAAAATTCTCAACTCCTACAAAAATTACAAATATCTATATTTTAAAAAACAAAATCAAATCCAAAGCTCAGAGAATTCACATTTTCTGTCTTTTTTCCAAATATAATATCATTTCTCCACGTGACAAAGGGCTTAATTGGGATATGATTATCCGGCTCCCATCCAAGGTTTGAAGTAATTCCGATAAGTGCCTCGTTATCTTCTCCATAATCCAAATACCCGATGGTACCGATCGATGAATTCAACCAACCGAACAAGACTTGCTCAAGAACTATGCCGACCGAGACGAATTTATCCTCTTTGCTTTGGAAATAAGTCACATCCAGTCCATACCTCTGATTCGCGCCGGAATTCAGCAATAAACGAAATCCTGCATGGAATATTCCATCGCTCCCAATGAGTCCATAACCTGCTTCAGGGCGGATCATGAAATTTTTTGATATCGGAATGTAACTGATAGACTTCGCAGCATCCAAATCAGAAAGGTAATACCCATGAGCACCAATGTAGAGCTGATCCTTTAAGCTAAAAACTACGGGCTGTTCATTCTTGTAGGAGATATAAATATACTGGTCATTAAGGTCATACACATTTGACCAAACTGTATTAGTTTGTGAGACTTCCTGTAAGAGGTGCCAGACCAGTTCTTGTGATGGTTTTTCATTAGAAAGGGTTTCTTCTAAGATCGTATATCTTTGCCCGGGATTTTTACCACCAAATGTGATTGCCGGATCACTCACATAAAAATTGGTCATCAGCTGATAATTTTTCTCATTTCTCGTAACCACGACTTTACCGTTTACCAGCTCAACTATAGCGGAATTGCCCATCTTATCGACGATCATATAATGAATGAGTGGATAGCCAAGATGTGTCCCAAACATGATTGAATATTTGTGAAAAAATGGAATTGCCTGTTCCACTGTGCCTGCTTCCTGCAATACGATTGTAACCAGTTCACAACTCACCCGTATTGGCTTCAGTATTGAAAAAGGAGTTTTGGTTTTGGGAACTGCAGCAATCGCTACGAACAACCCTTGGTCATTCATTCCTTCATAAGGGTAATCAAAACCCTCCTGCTCGATGATAAGAAATCCATGATCCTGGGCTTGTGCAGGAATGAACCAGATAGTTCCACCTTCCATATTCCAATCAAAATTCCTCCCGCAGCGAACGTTACCTACCTCATCAGTGACCTGAAAAATGGAACATGCGTAAATTTGTATTGAAAAAGATAGGAAAAATATCACACAAATAATTAATGTTTTCATTTTATTCCTCATACTTTTTTTTTTAATATTTTAACCACGAGCACTAAACGCACGAAAATTGTACTAAAAAAATAATTATATTATGATGCATTTTATTTATTCGTATTTCAAGGTTCATATCTATTTTCTAGTACTGATAAAATTGCTTCAATGAGTGGGCACTTTTTTTGGGGGGGGGAAAATATTTTTTGTGTCTTTCGTGTATTTCGTGGTTCATGATCTCTACTTTTCTTTAAAAAAATTTTACCATTTTTCTCTATTCTTGTACATCCAGCTTGTGACATTGCCGTGTGTACACCACTTTATCGCTTTGTATATTTCAAAACATATTTGTGATTTTGCCTGATCGTTTTCGCAGGTGTACTCTTCCTGCAAATTTTCTAAAAATAAAATGGCATTCTTGTCTGCAAGCTGCCCTAACGCCCACACAGCATGTATTTTTTCTTTTCCAGTATGCTCCTCAGACTGTATATACAACATTAATGATTGGACACAATCCTTCCCGAACTCCTGCTTTGCTTCCACGCACACATTCTTTACACCAGTATAGATCGCATGAAAGGAAAAAATTACTGATAAAATTATAAAAAATATTGCAATTATGAGGACATATAAAATATATGTTTTCAGTTTTTTTGTGTTCATAAATTACACTAAATTGTCAGAACTACAATTCCACTGATGGTAAGAAGGATCCCGACTCCCGTTTTTAATGTCAGAGGTTCACCTGCAAAAATAATACCCATCAAAGCACCAAACAATGGTGAAGTAAATGCAATAGGCATCACCTGATCGAGATTTCCACCTTTGAGGGCATGATAAAAACACAGCATACCGACAGAACCGGCAACGATGCCACCGCCAATTATCATATACGCCAATGCCTTTGTTCCGGCTTGAGGAATTGTTTTCCAATACGGCATACTCACAACGCCAAGTATTATCAGTGCGACAAAAGTGCGGATAGTTATTCCCATTTGGGGTGCGAGATTCCCCATATGCAATCCCTTTTTCTCGAAATAACCTCCCACTCCCCAGGCAATTGCAGTGACAAGTGCAAAGAGCTGTGGTTTCATCGGCACCACCTCCAAGAAAGCTGAATATTTCTAATCTCTATAGCGAGATAATAAAATTTTATGAATTATTGGTATGCTCAAGTATGGAATTGAAGAATATGAAGGACTGATAAAAGCCACGAGCAAGCAGACCATGGCAACAAGAGGTGTTACCCATGCTTTACAGCTGATATATCTCACAAAGTTCTCAGTGACATCATCCTTTAACAAACGTCCGTCTTTCGATGCATATTTCCAACTTATGAGAAACGTCATGCTAATGAGGAACATATTCAAATGAAAAGGCATTTGACTCAGCCAATAAATCGGCAGTTCTCCGGCAAGGTCAGAGGTGAAGGGCAGCAACGCGGTAAACATGAGAAAGATGATATTTAACCAAAGGTGTGTCGGATTGGTTGCCTTTAAATGAGAAAATTGCGAGTGATGTGCAGTCCAGAACTTTGCAAGGATCATAAAGCTCAAGAAGTAGACATAGAGTGAATGCCATTGAGTATGCAGGAATATTTTTATTTGTTCCTGATTAAGCAATTCCACTTTTTGTGGCAGATCAAGTGAGAGTACCAGAAGTGTCATGACAATGGCAAAGATCCCGTCCGTAAGCGCTTCGATCCTGTTGAGGGTCAGCCAGCGATGATGTTTGGCGTCAATTGCGCTTATCTTATTTTTAGTTTCTGGCATAGTGCTTACTGCTTGGTTGCTGTATATGTTCCTGACAATGGTGGATCATCTGTAAATGTGACATTAAATGTGCCGGTTAATGATGTCTCACTCTGGAAGCTCCCATCAATAGTAACAGTATATAAATCAGTATCGGTATAAGAAAAACTGTCATTAATGACTTCGGTGAGTCCACTAGTGCTGGAGCTAACATAATCGATGCTATCAAATTTTGCTGCTGCAATGAGTTCTATATAGGTTATCTTCTGTTTGTTACTTACATTTGCCACACGTATTTCGACAGGATAGCCATAACTATTCTGACCGGTCCAGGTTCCAAGATATTTAAAATCCGGTGAAGGACCGCTTGATTTTGAGCAGAAAGAAAAAGTTAATGCGATGAGTACTATCATTGCTAAAATCACACACGTTTTTTTCATTGTTACATCCATTCATTTTTAAGAATATGTTCCAAAATATTCTTTATTGGTTTTTATTGAAAATTCGACTTCATTCCTGTCAACATCCTTGAATAATTCCCGAATTTCTTCAAAAGGCATACCATGTGATAGCTTGATTGGTTCCCGTATATAGATTTTACCTCCATGTTTGAGAATCCTGGAGAGTTCCTTTACAATATGGGCTCGTTTTTTAGGATGAATATCATGCAGTACGTGATGGATGAGAATTACATCAAAGGAGTTTTCAGGAATGTCAGTGTTATCTATATAGGTATTGATAAAGGTTACATTGTTGAATTTTGCCATCCTTTTCCTCAGCCTTTTTATCCAGCATGTTGACGGTTCAAGGCATGTGAGATGACCTTCAGGAATCCTTTCTGCTAATAACTTTGATGCATTGCCGCCGCCGCTTCCAAAGTCCAAGATTTTTTCTGTTCCGGCAAGTGGGATGGATTGAATATATTTATTGTAAAAACCTGCTCCTCCGAGAAAATAAACAAGCGAGTCACTCAGTTTGAATAGAAATGATGGTTTATCAAAATCAATTTCATGAAATTCATTGTATTCATTCATTGTAGATATCCTATTCTTCAATGATTTTCTTTAATAGCCATGCCATATTTTTCCCGAGATTCTGCATTGTTCGAATCCCTTCTTCATCACCAGAAATAGTGCCCGAGCGACCGGATACTCCGAGATTCCAATAGCTGGATCCGGGAATGATCATTTGGGAGATCAAAAAGAAGTGATTAATTGAGTCAAAGACGTGGATCGCTCCAGCGCGGCGGACTGCCACAACTGCAGCACCAAGTTTTCTTTTGTAAAGCCCATCATTGGCAAATCCCACGAATCCTGCCCTGTCAATAAGTGCTTTTACTTCCGGGGTCAGGTCGGAAAAATAGGTAGGCGATCCTATCAAAATGCCATCTGCTTCGATCATTTTCTCGATACAAGAATTTACAATATCTCCGGTTTGAATACATTTTTTATCTTTATTCTGAAAACATTTCATACAGGCAAGGCATCCATGAATTTGCTTTCCTCCAATATGAATTATCTCAGTTTGTATGCCTTCTCCTTCTAAAACATCACAGGCAATTTTGAGCAGGGAATAGGTATTTCCCTCTTTATGAGGACTTCCATTAAAAGCGATAACCTTCATATTATTCCTTTCATTATTTAATTAAAGATTTTATGACTCCGATAGTTTTTTCGACATCTTCTTCGTTATTATAGAGGTGGAAAGAAAATCTTAAATTTCCTTCACGACTGGAACAGAGAATCTTTTTTTCCTGCATTATAGAATAAGCTCGGGCTGCATCCGGCACGTGCACAGATATGATTGGAGATCTCCTTTTCCCACCTGCACTTATGACCCTCAATCCCAGAGATGTACATTCATCTACAAAGGTATTTGCCAGTCCAAGTGCATGCTCCTGAATACGCATAATACCAATTTCCGCAAGTAATGAAAGGGATGCATGCATGGCAAAAAGTGCCTGATAAGGATAGCTGCCTATCTCGAATCGTGATGCATCCTTTGGTTCAGGGATATCATACTGCCGGACATTCGTAAAATCAAGAGTATCCAGAAATCTATTCAGCCAGCCCTGAAAAATGCTCCTGATCGGCGCATCCTTCCGAATATACAAAATGCCTGTGCCCGTGGGTGAAAGAAGCCATTTTTGTGCGCCTGCACAAAAGGTATCCACTCCCGATTTTTCGAGATCGGGATACATCACACCTGCACCTTGAATTCCATCTACTGAGAGAAAGGCATTGTGTTTTTTCGCAACCTTAGAGCATTCATCCAGATCGATCCGATAACCGTCATAAAAGCGTATCCATGAGGGAGCGATCACTTTTGCTCCATCCACATCGAGATACTCCTCCCCATCTTTCTCTGTGATGATAACCTTTGCTCCTCGTATCTCCTGCCCCTTCCACGGATAGACGTTTGCTGGAAATTCGCCGGGCGGGAGCACGATCTTATCTCCATGCGTTAAATCCATTCCCCAGCCAGCCATATTTATGCCGAAAGAGGTATTATTGACAAGAGCAATATCTTCAGGTTGTGCCCCAAGTAACAGACCGGCTTTCTCTTTAATCTTAATTATAATTTCAAATGCTTCCGGTTGAGATTGCAGTGTATCTCCCCTATAAAAGTTCATATAGCGATCCTGTTCTGCGATCGCTGTTTCAGGTATCACGCCTGTGGAGGCAGTGTTCAGATACGTGCAGGTTTTGAAGATCGGAAACAATTCGGTGCGTTCTTTATTGGTGAGTAATGCCATTATTCTCCCTGCTCCTCTTTATCAATATTTATCAAAATATAATTCCTGTTTCCGAGTCCAATTGCATGACCGTAATCAGTCTGCGTGTTGCCACTTATCCCGCAATGATGTTCGAAAGTATCATCCAACTCCTGAGCTTTGTTCACCATATCCAGGCACGCCTGATCTATCGCAACCATATCCGCAGAAGCCATTATGCCCAGATCCTGCATGAATGGTGGCGGTGCCCAGGGAGAGCAGTCACATACACGAGAAATATTTGCGAGTACATTTATGAACACCATATTCAATGAGTCCTGCATGCCCTTTGCATATTCGCATAGACGCTCCTGAAACACAGACTGAGAAGTGCTTGACCAGGGAACACCGAATGCTCGGACAGGACATATACCAATACAATCCGCGCATCCGATACATTTATCAGCATCAATAACAAGGGGGTTGAGCGTGATTGCATTCCCAGGACAGTTTTCAACACAAAGCCCACATGAGATACATTTTTCCGGTTTTGTGGTCGGTACTGAAGATGCGTGCAGAGCCATTTTACCTGGAATCGCTGCCAAGCCCATCGAGACATTTTTTATTGCTCCGCCAAAGCCAGCAGCAGTATGCCCTTTATAATGCGAGAGGATGATGATCGAATCATAATCAAATGCACCTGCCGCAGCTTTCACTTCTTTGAAATGTTCCAAATTCACGGGAATATCCTTTGTTCCTTTCACATCGACAATATCAATAGTCGCAAAACCAAATCCATGATCTTTCGCAAGCTGTATATGGCTATCCGTATAACGACGCTTACTCACATAGAGCACATTAGTTTCTATGAAAGTCGCATCTGTTTGTTCGACCAGCGATTTCATGATATCCGGTTTGATAAAATTCTTATTCCCATCTTCTCCAAAATGGACTTTTATTGCGACTTTTCCGTGAACATTATCCTTGATATACTCAAAGATCTTTGCTAATCCTTTATCGGAAATATCTTCAGTAAAATAGACTTTTGCTGGTTCGTTCGGCGGAGTAATCTGTTGTGCTGCAATGGCAACTACACCTAATAAGATAAGAAGAGTAAAAAAAACTAATCTTACTATGAACTTTTTCATAGTCCATCCTATTAAGAAGTGTAATCTTTACGTCAATTCATTTTTATTTTTGATTTGAACTAATGCAATGATTACTGTGCTGGCTGATCCTTTATTAATGCCACTCGGAATGGATAAAGTTCCGCAGTCATGATTCCCTGTTTGACCCCAGGATCATTGTTCATGTAGTGTATGGCTTGTTCTTCGGTATCTGTTTCAAGAATCACAATCCCAAAATCTGATGGGGCTTCACGAACCGTGCGCCCAGCAAGAATGACGATGCCTTCTTCGGTAAGCTTTTTAAGCGTGTTGAAGTGAGTCGCTACGATTGATTCGTCCTGTTCCGTCCACGCATCATTCTGCTGTAAGCGCGGAACCAGTTTCAAAGTATATAAAAATTCCATTGCACCTTCCTATGACAGGTTTCTGCTCGTACTTATGGTTTTTTACTTCGAGAAAGCAGCATTCCTGTCAACATTAATGCACATCCGAAAATGCCGCGGATAGTTAATCCCTCATGCAGAATGAGCCAACCTCCTATCACTGCGAACACAGATTCCAGGCTGAGTATCAATGCTGCGTGTGAAGAATGTGCTTCCTGCTGTGCAATTACCTGCAAAGTGAACGCAATACCCACAGAAAATACCCCCGCGAATACAATCGATTTCCAGGCTGTAAGTATAGAGGTCAAAATGATTGTTTCGAACAACAGTGCACATATCAAACTCAAAATTGATGCAAATGCAAACTGAATAAAAGCTAATTTGAGCGGATGAATTTTTGTTGAAAACCGCCCGATAACGTGAACATGAACAGCCCAGAAAAAAGCTCCTCCGAGTACAAGCAAGTCGCCAAGTATGACTTGCATATTTTGGTTCATTGAGATCAAGTAAAGCCCAAAAACCGCTAATACGGCACCAATCCATGTTCCAAAATGGGTTTTCTCTTTCCAAGCTAATCCGAGTAAAGGAACAATGATCACATACAATCCTGTGATGAATCCTGCCTTCCCTGCGGTTGTAAACACTATACCGTTCTGCTGAAGTGAAGTTGCGGCAAAAAGAGCAAATCCCGCTGCGATGCTGCCGAATAATAGAACATTTTTATTAGATTGGGATTGTATATTGTCTTTCCAACTAAAGGATCTTTTCTTCAGGAGAAGGAGTGGTATCAGGGTAATCGCACCAAGCGCAAAACGGACTGCATTAAAGGTGAAGGGTCCCACATACTCCATGCCTGCACGCTGCGCAACAAAACCGAATCCCCAAATTGCAGCAGCGATGAAAAGTAATATATTTGCTCTCACTATGCCTACGGAACTCTCACTTCTCAGATATATTGAAATGTACAGACACCAATGGAGACGTATCAGATCCGTCCCCATTATTGCCTAAAATGTTTCGACTAATCCTTACAGTCACCTTGTTTTTCCATGAACTGCTCAAAGCTGATCTGTTTGTCATAGCACTGCTGGTCGATATACTTGAGGATGTTCAGAAAGAGATCTGTTTGTAAATATCCCGGCACTACAGTGATCATCTCTGCATCCTTTGTCATAAAGGCATAAGAAGGAAATCCTTTAATGCCAAATGCCGTGGTAAGTTGTTTAAGATTAAGCGTTGTCCCCTTAAAAGTGACATTAGTGGTTACGGACTCAGCATTGACGCGGATTGCAATGAAATTATCATTGATATAAGAAATAACAGATGTGTCGGCAAACGTAGTTTTATCCATCTCATGGCACCAATGGCACCAATCTGTATAGAAATCAATTATGATATCTTTTCCATCTGTGAGTGCTGCGGAGATGCCTTCCTCAAAATCGTACCATACAATTATTTCGACTGGTTCTTCTGGTTCCTGGGCATATAGGAAAGAGAAACCAGAAATTAATACGATAGATATCATGAGTGTTTTAATTATTTTTTTTAACATGACCAATCCTTATTTAGGTAAATTCTCTTCTATGAGTTTTTGAAATTCGGGAACGAATTCCTCTGTGAATCCTATTTCTTTTTTTAATAGTTTTCCCGTAGGTGAAATGAAGAATGTTGTCGGGATACTCTTGATGCCGAACATTGTCGAGACTTCTCTTTCGCTATCCGTAAGCAGGACATAGTTCATATCCGTTCCAGTTGTAGCAAGCTCTTTTTTGAAATTAACTAACGTTTCAGTATCTTCTGCGCTCACTCCGATAACGGTCAGTCCCCTGTTTTTATAATTATTATAAAATTCTACAAGATATGGTATCTCTGCTTTACAGGGAGGACACCAGGTTGCCCAGAAATCAAGTATGATAAGTCCTCTGATTTCACTTAATGTAACATTATTACCTTTGAGATCCTTTAAAGTAAAATCAAATGTGTCTATAAAGGATACTGTTCCGGCTTCCACATCTTCCCATATATGCAGGTTAGCTTTAGTTTTATTTATTTTTTCGATTATCGTGTCTATACTCTCCACCCCTATGAAATAATCCTGAATATCACCATTACTGAACATCACGACTGTTGGGGTTCCGTCTTTTAAACGAAATTTTATTTGGTTGAGAAATTGTTCATTTTTTTGAACATCCATCCTAACTATAACAACATCCTGCATTTCATTCTGAATCTCTTCAAGGGCTGCGAGCACATCATTACAGCTATCGCAATTTGCTGGGATAAATACAGCGACAAGAATTTCATTCATGATAAGATCATTAAAATTATCACCGGTCATCTCGATCAAAGAGCTCTTTTTAGCGGAGCAGCCAAACGCGACGACTAATCCTATGATCACAAAGACAATTCCGAACTTGTGTATGATTGTTTTTTTACTATTCATCTATTCTCCTGAATATTTAGTTAAATACAATGTATAAATATATTTGTTTAAGTCAAATCGATTAAACTTGAAAAGAAAAGTTGTTGAAGTACGGGAATTTTATACGAAGTCGACCAGCGAACGCCCGTCTCATCAAGAATTTTCTGTGCAATCCTTCTACTGACATCCTTCCATAATTCCGGAGATAT
Source organism: Candidatus Cloacimonadota bacterium (assembly GCA_049903315.1). Lineage (GTDB taxonomy): Bacteria > Cloacimonadota > Cloacimonadia > JGIOTU-2 > JGIOTU-2 > Celaenobacter. The sequence goes on from JBNGBT010000012.1 coordinate 12,881, forward strand.
TGTCTGTTGCTTAAGCTCTCTTTCCAGGTCCTTTAATCTTTTTGGAACTGAGAATAGCGCACCGAATGCAAAACGAATATCTTCGATCTTCCCCCTGTTGGTTTTAAGCAAAATCGCATAACTTAATCTGCTTATAGAAACACCTGATCTTCGTCCAAGTTTGTAAAAGCAGTATTTCCAATCTTTATCTGGCAATGGCAGTAATATTTGTGTGAGAATTTCTTCAGGATGGACATCTGTTTTGTATGGCTTGATGAGAATTGTGTCTAAAGGTACAGTTCTTACACCTCTCTCTGAACGCAATCTGACCTGCGCATCATATACTAGCAATGGAGCAATGCTGTCTGCACAAGCGGCAAGGTTACAGATATTCCCACCGATAGTCGCCACATTCCTTATTTGTGGAGATCCGACCTTTTCAACAGCCATTTTAAGCACAGGGTAATGTGATCGAACAAACTCATTATTACTTATCTCTTTAAAAGTAGCGCATGCCCCAATATTGCATTGGTGATTCATAACCTCGATATTCCTGAGTTCCGGAATGTCACGAATATCAATGATATGCGCTATATTACTAAGCTTTCCATCTGGTTTACGCAACTCGATAAGCACATCGGTCCCGCCGGCAATGATCTTGCTCTGCTCACCGTTCGAATGCAGGAACCGAATGACTTTATTGAGCTCATTAAATTTATGAAATGATTGTTTTTTTTTCATTTTTTGATTTGATGTAGCGTTTTCCCTGTCTTGATCTGTTCGAGGTCAAGCGGAAGGTTATAGAATCTTTTTCCGAGGGCATTTGCCACTGCATTATTTATTGCTGCGGCAGTAAGTTCGAGTGCTGGCTCTCCAAGACTTTTCCCGCCAAAGGGACCGAATGTATCCGGATTTTCTACGAAAAATGCTTTGATCTCACCGATATCAACGCTGGTCGGGATGAGATATTCGTCGAAGTTAATATTTTGAATTTCTGCATTTTTGACGATTACTTCTTCCATGATGCCATACCCCGCACCCTGAGAAACACCACCATAAATTTGGCCGAGTGCTCCGAGTTTGTTTATTATTCTTCCCGAATCATGCACGGCCGTAACTGTTTTTACAAATATTTTACCGGAACCAATCTCAACTTCAACTTCAGCAATCTGACAACCGTACACATAGGTAAAATAAGCTGGCCCCTGACCGATTTCTTCATTCCAGTTAACATCAGGTGCTTTGAACCATCCATAGGCATTAAGATTTATTCCATTCATATACGCTTTATTACATGCTTCTGAAAAAGTGATCTTGTGTCCGGTTTCTTCATGAGAAATATAATGATCAGCAAAATCGAATGTCGCCTCTAATCCAAGTTTCCATTCATTGATAAGCATTTTCTCGATTCTTTTTCTTACGATATCAGCAGCAGCTTTTACAGCTTCTCCACCCACGAGGGTAGAACGTGAAGCGACGGTTGGTCCTCCATCAGCAATCCTGCTGGTGTCCTGTTCAAGATAGTAAATATCATCAGGGAGAATGCCAAGGACTTCTGCTGCAACCATAGAAAATGTCATGCGTAAGCCCTGTCCGTTTTCAGCCAATCCGGAAATGAGATATACGCTGCCATCCTTCTGTATGCTTATCAGAGCACCTGTTGCGTCAACGCCTTCTGCACCAAGAGAGCACCCACGAAAACTACATGCTAACCCAATTCCCTTTTTTATTTTTGATCCCGAAAGATACTGTTCATCGCGTAATATGAGATTCTCAGAATCTGCAATATTATTATCATTCTTAGATTTTGATTCATTATATTTTGTATTAAAATTCGCTTCTATAACTGCTTTGTCCATAACCTTGTTCAAGCTTACAACATGCCCGGAAAGAGCTTGTCCGCTTGCGGTTTGAGAGTTCTGTTTATATCCATTGATTCTCCGGAACTCCAAAGGCGACATATTCAGTTTTTCTGCGATCTCATCCATCAGCGATTCTTGGGCAAATATAATTTGAGGTGAGCCAAATCCTCGAAATGCTCCGGTGTATGGATTGTTTGTATAAACTGCACGTGCATCGGTTTGCACATTTTCCACAACATAAGGACCAGTCGCCTGCACTACAGAACGCCATGTCACAAAAGGACTCATTGAGGTATATGCTCCTCCATCAGCAATGATATCAATTTTCATTGCCTTGAGAATACCCCTACTTGAAACACCTACTTTGTACTGCATTGTATAAGGATGCCGCTTATAACTTTCATTTATTGATTCTTCACGAGAAAGCTGTATCCGAACTGGTTTGCCGACTTTTTTACATGCCACACAAGCGCGAGCCGCGAGAATATCCATTGTGTCATCTTTACCGCCGAATGAACCTCCGAGTTCATTTTGAATGATATGAATATTTGTTAGAGGTACATTCATGACTGTGGCGACAAGTCGTCTGCAGGTAAATGGATTCTGTACCGATCCGTAAATCTTGTACACATCTCTGCGAAAATCGGGAACTGCGGTTATACATTCCGGTTCTATATATGCATGTTCAACTGCTGGAGTAGTATATGTTCTTTCAAGAATGATGTCAGATTCCGCGAAACCTTTTTCGACATCACCCTTCCTCAAAGGGTAATGATTAATAAGATTGGTTTTATTATCCGGATGTATCAAAGGAGCGTCTTTATCTAATGCTTTTGCGTATTCTGTTAATATCGGAAGCTCCTCAGTTTCTAAATTAATCAGCGAAAGTGCCTTCTTAATCGAATCTTTATCAGCACCCACCACAAGAGCTACTACATCGGCAGGACAGTAAATTTTATTATAGGAAAAAACTGGCTGATCACATTTAATTACTCCTGATAAATTCTGTCCGGGTACATCCTTAGAGGTTATAATAGCTTCAATACCAGGTACTTTTTCAGCTTTAGAAATATCTATTTTTTTAATTATTCCATGCGCTAGAGAAATATATTTCTGTGCAGTAATGCACATATCAGGAAAAGAAATATCTGCTGCATATTGCGCCCTGCCTGTCACTTTTTCGTACGCATCAGTACGGGGCAGCTCCTTGCCGACTATGCTAAATTTATCGTTCTTCATCTTGCAGAAATTGAAATTTTTCATGAATTTCTTGTGAAATATTATAGGCTTTTTTGTAAACTTCTTCTTCCGGATCAACAATAAAATCCTTCATAAGGAAATGCCCTTTTTTAATCACTGATTTAACCTGAGTCTCACATGCCCCATAAAGAAAATGTCCAAGGAAATTGTCTTTATCAATAGGTGTGTACGGGCAATAGTCGAGTACAATAAAATCGGCCGAATCACCTTTTCGAAGTTTTGGAGTAGTACTGAAAAATCGATCATGAATTTCAAAGCTGTTCTTCAAAATGCGTTGTATAATATCAAACCCGATCACCGAACTTTTATTTATGTGGCGACAAGTAAGAAATGCCATTTTAATTGTTTTGAGCATATTGCAATGCATACCGTCTGTTCCAATGAGCAAAGGAATTTCTTTTGGCACATTTGCAATATTGAGCGTCCCGACTGCATTATTGAAGTTTGAATCTGGATTATGAATAAGCGAAGAATTATGTTTTAAAATTAAATCAAAATCTTTTTCCACAAGATGATTTCCGTGTGCAAGAAAAGTGAGATCATTCAGCATATCGAACTTTTCTAATCTCTCACAGATAGTGAGTCCATATTTTTCTTCTGAGAATTGAGCATCAAAAATATCTTCTGCAGCGTGGATATGATAACCGCATCCGAGATCCCGAGTTTCTTCCTCAATATATTTCAACGTCTGATCGGAGAGTGTAAACAGCGCATGGAGTCCGAATTGTCCTTTAAAGTCTGCGGTAGTTCGGTACTTGATAAAAGAAAAATTTTCCTCTACTGCATGCTTCATGTTCTCTTCACCATTCCTGTCAGATACCTCATAAGATAGAACTGCATTAAGCTCGCGTGTCTTTAAAACTTTCTTGATAATATTTTCGCTGTCTTTAATGAAGTCCGGGGATGAGTGATGATCAAATAATGTGAGAACACCATTTTTTATCGCTTCTATTGCAGCGAGTTCTGCACTTACTTCAACAGCCTGCTCACTCAACACTCTATCGAGTTTCCACCAGAGATTTTCCAGAATCTCTACAAAGTCATCCATTTTGCCTGTTACAGGTAATCCTTTGCTGAGGCGTGAGTAGATATGTTCGTGAAAATTTGTTAAAGGCGGTAAAACCATTCGTCCTTGTGCATCATACTGTCTTTCATCACCTTCGTCGCTTCCGGTCATTGTCGTCACAACCGGCTTCTTTAAAAAATCAATATAGGATGTCTGTTTGATCTCATGAATGAGTTCATCTTCAATGATTATGTCGCCGAATATAGGAACAAAAGCTCCGTCAACAAACTGGCATATTAAAGCGTTATTAATACGTATATTATTCATATTTATTTCCTAACGTCTTTTCTATAACAGAAAAGAGGATATTTGTGTCAAATTTATTGAACAAACATCTAAGAATTATTTTGCCTTTTTGGTTGAAGCGATAATAATTTTTTGAATTCCGTTGATACGGGCGATGTCCATAACTTCCATAACTGCACCATGAGTAACACTTTTATCTGCCTTGAGAAGCAGGCTCCGATCAGAAGATTCTCCTGCAAGCTTTTCAAACTGGGCGCGAAGGTCATCAATTGTAATCGCATTTCCATTAAAAAAGATATCTCCATCAGGTTGAATAATTACTTCAAGATCATTTCCTGTAGAGGATGATGCGGAGTCTGAATCAGGAAGATCAAGCTTCATTCCAGGTTGTTCAATAAAGTTGGTAGAAACCATGAAAAAAATCAACAGAAGCAGTACTACATCGATAAGTGATGTAATGTTAATAGCAACACGTCGCCTTTTCTTATTCAGGAGCTGCATAGTCGTCTTCCTTCTTCGTATGATTGATCTTCTTCACAAGGTTATTTGTTATATTCTCAATGTCAAGGATCAGGTCCTCGGATTTTCTTATGAAATAATTATAACAAATCAACGCAGGGATCGCCACAGTAAGTCCGAAAGCAGTAGTAAGAAGTGCTTCAGAAATTCCACCAGAAAGTGCAGACGCATTCCCTACACCCTGAGAAGTGATCACGCTAAAAACCTTTATCATACCTAAAACGGTGCCGAGTAGCCCAAGTATCGGTGCTACAGAAGCAATGGTTTCGAGAATGCCAAGCCTTTTTTCAAGAGTTCGAAGCTCCTGCCGGACATTGTTCACGATCTCTTCCTTCATTCGCTGATAAGGCAGTTTCCTATGATTCAGCACGATAAGAATTATCCGTGCAAGCAGGCTTTTATTCTGTGTACATACAGAAGTCACCAGACTGATGTCATCCTCTGAGCCATAATTCTCCACAATCTTTTCTATTTCAGGCGGGAGCACTTTTCTTGCGCGGAGTGTGATCAGTTTCTCGATTATAACTGCAAGTGACAGAATACTGCAAATAAAGAGTGGTATCATCAGGACACCACCTTTGGACAGGAACACTAAAATTTCAGAAAACATAGATCTCCTCTATTAAATTTATTTATATTTTTTTTCTACTATATATGAGAACAAGGAAGTCACAACCAAGTAATCCTCGGGGAAATCCTTTGGCAGAGGTAGGAACGGTGCTGAGATTGTAATCGATCCAGTGCTTGCCTGCACAAGAGAATTATGAGCTTCTGAATGGAGTACCTTCACATCTTTTAATGTACCATTTGGCATAATAATGAATCTAACCAACACATCTCCGTGTATGAGACCAAGATATGTAAATCCTGGCGGAGGATTCAAATTACCTTGAATTTTCTTCTTCAAATAAAGCATATAAGGAGCAAAATTCCAATTGTATGTATTGAAACTCACTCCTCCTGCTTTCTCAACTTCCGACTTCACATTTTTATAATCAGGTTGCGGTGGAAGGTACACACTTTCCGGTTGTACATGAGGAATTTGCTTTTCTTTGTCTTCCCTCATAACAATTTCATCAAACTGTTCCAGAGATTCTTGCTCTGGCGTCTCTTGAACTGCTTCTTCCGGCTCATTTTCCTGCTGCATCTCAACAGACTCTGTTTCGGGAAATTCCTTGATCTCCATATCGCCTTCGCTAAAGGGATTCACATCAATCGGGAGTTCGCCCTCATTTTCATCAGCGGCAGCTATATTCTTATCTGATACGAGATTTTGCTTTTCACCATTCTCATCTTCCGGAATATCAGGTGTTTCTATGAATTCAAAGGCGATACGTTTTTCTTCTCTATCTTGCTGTTCTTGCTTGAGAGCTATTAACTCAATTTTTGAAAGATGAGGAAAAAAAAGTAGTACAAGTAAATGTGCAAGCAGCGAGAGAATAAGGGCAATCCAGAGTATTCGTTTTGAATTCATGAGTGTGAAAGTTATATCTTTGAGATATTGAGCAGGAGTATAGTAAATTTTCCTAAATTATGAGGAATGCCGGATAATTTAACCCTGAGGATTTTTTTATATATATTAATCAACAAATCAATGCTCGCTTATTCAAACTTTATTTATAGGATGAGGAGCGGTGATAAAAGTTTAATATCATCTATAATTTATGTCTTGAATTGCTTTTGTAATAAGAGCCAAATCCGGGATCAACAAGAAGATCATCACGATCAATAATGACATTTCCGCGTACAATTGTTTTCTCGATCCTGCATTTGAAAATTCGATCATGAAAAGGTGAATATTTCCCTTTTGAATGCAATTTTATCTGGTCGACTTTCGTTTCGGCAAGTGGATCTATGAACACAAAATCTGCATCCTTGCAATTACTGATACTTCCTTTATGAACATCTAATCTGTAATTCTCAGCAGCATTTTCAGAAAGAATTTTTTGGGTTTGATAAAGACTGAGTTTGCCATCAAGAAATCCTTCAGAAAAAATAAAAGGAACCATAAGTTCGCTTCCGGGTATACCGGCATAATCAGTCCAAATATTGCCCATGCTTTTCTCCAGTGGATATTCGCAGCTTGCATGGTCTGTTGCCACAAAACTGATCGCGCCGTTCTTTAAACCATCCCAGAGTGCTTTTTTATCTTCTTCAAATTTTACCGGTGGAGCTGTTTTCATGATGCTTCCCAACTTCTCAAAATCTTCTTGTGTAAAAGCAAGAAAATGAGGGCAGGTTTCGGTTGTAATATGAACTCCCTGTGCTTGTGCTTCTTCGATGAGCTCGAGTCCTCTTTTGCTGCTCAGATGTACGACATGAAAATGAGTACCCGTTTTTTGAGCAATCTCAATCACAGTTTTGATTGCCAGAACCTCTGCTTCGATCCCCCGAGCCTGGCAGTAATGAGTGATCTCATTTTTATTTTCTCTTTGAAATCCTGCGCGCATACGCTCAACAAATGCTTTATCTTCCGCATGAACTGCCACAAGCATGTCTAAATCTTTTGCAACAAGAGCCACTTCCTCAAGCTGTGAAGGTGTGAGTGAAGTAAAATCTTTCATCCCGGAAATCAGGTATGTTTTAAAGCCGATTACCCCCTGCTCTTTGAGCTCGCGCATATTATTTCTTACTGTCTTATCATCAAACTCTGTTCCGGAAACTCCTCCCCACAACGTGAAATCAGTCACTGCTTTTTTGCTGATCACCTTTAGTTTATGTTTCAAATTTACCGCATTGATAACAGCCGGAATAGAAGTGCAGGGCATATCCGCAACTGTAGTAACTCCACCAAATGCAGCGGCAAGAGTGCCTGTATAAAAATCCTCCCGCCACTCAAAACCCGGATCATCATAATGCACATGCGGATCAATGGCTCCGGGTATCACAATACAATAATTTGCATCAATACAATTGGTTAGCTGGATCGGTGTTGTTCTTTTTGAGCGAATATAATCAGATAATTCCGAAGGAGTGCACGGAACATCTTCTTTTTCTATTACATCAATAATATAAGTGCTGTAGAGAATGTCACAAAGAACCGTCCTGTTATCGCGAGAGAGAATTGCATTGATGATTTTTTGAGACATTGATTATTTATATTGCTTCAGCAGTCCTGTTCTGTCATTGAATTCTCGAATTAGATCATCCCACTGCTCGTAGGAATGCATTTTTTCCTTCCAGTAATTATCATCATACCATTGAGCATTGAGTTCTTCGATGGTTTTTCCCTGTTGCTCTATCCACGTGAAATACTTCAGGTTATGCATGCGTTTCTTATTCCAATAGGAAAGCTCGAGCATATAATCAACTGTAGTACCCATAAGGTAGCGCTCAAAATCACCGACTGCATTATAAGGGGTATATTTATCGAACTGTTCATGCATCTCTTTCATTCGTGACTGGTACAGTTCCATCGAGTCGGTTGCCACTGTGAAGAGCACATCATTTTCGTTCATTTCATAGTATTTTGCCATCTTGATCGTACCAAGCAGATTTGCTATAGATGAAATGCCGAGGAGATGGAGCTGATCAACGAATTCCTTATCAATACCTTGTGCGATAAGATATTCATGCCCCGCAGGTTCATTGAACAACCTGAGTAGATTCATGCAGGCATCATCATCAATATCTGCGACCATATCCATATTTTTCATATTATGAATCCAGGGCACATGCTTATCACCGATTCCTTCAATACGATGTCCGCCATAGCCGTTGAAGAGGAGGGTCGGGCATTGCAATGCTTCACCTGCACAGATTTTTATCGTTGGATATTTTTCTCTAAGATATTCTCCACAGCCGAGTGTTCCTGCAGATCCCTGGGTAAGGAATAATCCACTCATTCTTTGACCGGCGCTTTTATTAGTTTCAAACACTTCCTGCATTGCTCGTCCGGTCACAGCGTAATGCCAGACAGCATTGCCGAATTCATTGAACTGGTTGAGCACCACGATCTCATCTCCACGCGCTTCTTTCAGTTCCTTAGTTTTGTCATACACTTCTTTAACATTGCTTTCGCAACCGGGTGTTGCATAAATCTCAGCCCCAACTTTTTCGAGCCATTCAAAACGTTCTCTGGACATTCCTTCCGGCAACACTGCGATCGAAGGGCATGCAAGCAGATATGAATCATATGCGCCGCCCCTGCAATAATTACCGGTCGAAGGCCAGAGTGCTTTTTGTTTTGTCGGGTCAAAAGCGCCGCGAACTAATTTCTCGACAAGTGGTCCAAATGTTGCGCCAACTTTATGTGAACCGGTCGGGAAATATTTGCCAATGAGTATAAATATACGCGCTTTCACACCAGTCAGTTCTGACGGAACTTCCAGGTAATTAACACCATCAAAACCTCCCCCTTTTTCTGTGGGCTCATTCTTCCAGGTAATCCTATATAGATTTCTTGGATGCAGATCCCATAGTCCTATATCGGCAAGTTCTTTTTTTATTTTTTCGGACACTTTTTCGGGATGGATCATCTCTTCATATGTTGGTATGATGATATTCCTCTCCCTGCAGCGTTGAACTGTATTCTCCAAAACTTTCACGTCTACAGCATCAAAATTCTTATTATCCATAGTTATAACTCTTTCTTTTTATTATATTTATTTCATTTACGAAAAATTTTAACACATAGAACACGTCAATTTTTTCAATCTTCTCTGGAGCTTAATTTCAAGAAATTTGACAAAGGAATGCCTTTATTATGTTTTTTATTTAAATAAAAAAAGCCATTGAAGTAGAACAGATGTCAAAGAATAGAATTAATTTCTTTTTTACCATACTAAAAATCACGAACGATATTTTTGCCGTTGCATTGAGTTTTATTATTGCCTATGAGATGAAATTCCGGTGGCTGATTCATATCAGTGATGTGAAAGAATACCCTGATGTGTACATTGACATGTATCTCCATGTGATGTGGTTGATCGTATTCATCTGGATCTTTTCATTTATTATTTCCGGTCTCTATAAAGAATATGGAGGTCCTCTCAAAGGGATGAATGAGTTAACAGCCATTGGTAAGGGTGCAATATTTGCGACAATACTCACTTTCACGTTTACCTATGCATATCAGGGTTTACCTCAATCCCGTTACGTGATAGCATATTCGCTGCCTGTGGCTTTTATAATACTGGCCATCTCTCACTGGTTTATCAATAAAATAAAAAAATTCGTACTCAGCCATAATATCGGCAATAAGAAAGCGGTCATTATTGGAGTAAATTCCATGGGGCAGGAAATCGCAGAAAAGATGCTCCTCTATCCTGATCTTGGATTTAATTATATCGGAAGCATTTCAAATATTACTCCAGACAAACTTCGCTTTCATTTGAAAAATCACTATATTCACCTGGGCGCTATAAGAGAGTTTAAAAAAATCATAGAATCGACCGGTGCTGAAGCGCTTTTCATTGCAGTTGATGATATCGACCAACGAATGCTTAATGATATCATTCTCTTTTGTAAAGATAACGACATTTTTCTCAGGTTTACACCAACCCGCTATCAATTTAAAACCGGCTCAACAGATTTTGATGACATGGACGGCATACCCCTGATCGGTGTAACTTATATTTCCTTCAGTAAATGGAGAAGTATTCTAAAACGTACATTTGACATTGTACTGGTTATTCCCCTTATTATCATCACCTCTCCTATTATGCTCGTTCTTGCGCTCCTTGTGAAATTCAGCTCTAAAGGACCTGTTCTCTACAAACAAATAAGAGTTACGCTGCACGGCAGAGAATTCTCGTTTATCAAATTCAGATCAATGTATACTGATGCTGAGGAAGAAACCGGACCGACCTATTCTACTTCTGACCAGAAAGACAGGACCACGAAGATCGGCAATTTCCTTAGAAAATCATCACTTGATGAACTTCCTCAATTTTTCAATGTATTAAAGGGTGATATGTCTCTGGTTGGACCTCGTCCGGAACGTCCTTTCTTTCATGATAAATTTTCCAAAGAAATCCAGAATTGGGATGACCGTCTTTTGGTACGTGGTGGCATGACAGGCTGGGCTCAGATAAATGGAAGGGCAGAGCTCACGACAGAACCTCTCGAAAAACTCGCTTACGACCTCTACTACATTGAGAACTGGTCACTCATGTTTGACCTTAAGATCATGCTGCGTACCGTGACCGATGTCATACAGCATAAGAATGTGTATTAAGCAAGATAAAATAAATACCATACATCAAAAGGGGGCATCATGGCTTTAGCAATAGCAATTATTAGAATACTTCTAGTGGCACTTTCCATTTTTCTTGGGATTTTTTTTCTTCCCGACATAGCAAAATCTATTGATATTATTTTGCTTTTCGCAGTCGCAGTGATCGGCATTCTGAGTTTCTTTAGCCATGTGATATTTCATAAAGCCGATGCAAAACGGCTTGGATGGGAAAGCGAACGTCCCGACTGGCAGTTTGAAGTAGGATTTGCAAATCTCGCAATTGGGATTGTTGCACTTCTCGCATATCTGCTAGGATGGAATATACTCGCAAAGTCAGCTATTATCTTGATCTATGGAGTATACCTTCTCCAAGCTGCAATCCTCCACACTACCCGGGCATTACAAAAACATGATAACGATGTTCAACACCTTTTTATGAGCGTGTTCAGTGCACTGGCTTTTAGCGGTTTCCTGATATTCTTTGCGGTGTATTCAATCTCTTTATTGTAATACGTATTTTATTTCTCTCTGTGTGCTCTGTGGTCTCTGTGGCGAGTCTATGTTTTAAGTGGAGTAAGTAGCATTAAAAACAAACGAATAGCAATAATCGGTACGAGCTGCTCTGGTAAAACAACCATAGCACGAAAACTATCACAAATACTTCATCTCCCTCATGTTGAGCTTGATACACTTTTTTGGAAGAAGAGCTGGCAGATTGAAGAAAGAGAAAAGTTCAGGAAAAAAGTTGCTCGAGTTGTTGAACAGAAAAAGTGGGTGATTGATGGGAATTTCAGCATTGTGCGCGATATTGTCTGGGCACATGCAGATACGATCATATGGTTAGACTATCCCTTTGCAGTTGTATTTCTTCAGGCACTTGTCCGTTCAATAAAGAGGATTGTAACAAGACAGAAACTTTTTGCAAATAACGTGGAGACTTTCAGGCAGACTTTTTTCTCTAAGAATTCAATTCTTTATTGGATCATTGTATCTCATTGGGATTATAAAAGGACATATACTCGTTTGTTTAAGAACATTAACAAGGAAGTTATTATTTTGAAGAGTAGTAGGGAGAAGAATGAGTTTGTCAGGAAGTTAAAAGGTTAGAAGGTTAGAAGGTTAAGAGTTTGAAATGTTTGGAGATTGAGATTATTTTTACTTAGGTTTAGTAATGGAAATGTTGATTTAACGAATCTCTAGTCTTAGACCTTACGAATGGTTTCTTCTCGACCTCGGCAACGGTTATACAAAAATTCAATAACTGCTTGATCCATGCGGTTTCAGTGATATATAATTTGTGCTCATTCGTGTTAATCTGTGGTTTTAATTTCTTAAATATTTTTTGCCACATACGCCTTTGCAGGCAGCCGATGTTTTTTCTCTTTATCCATAAACACAGTAAATTCCACACTGCGGATTTCCTTTAATGATGCTTCGGCAAGCCATTGGTTTATCTGCTCATTAGAATGCCTGTACATCGTTACAGTTCTATCCGAACCTGTATGTTCAGAGCCAATAATTACAGCCGGCTCTTCATCTGGTTGTCTGTGACCCACCACAAAAGCAAAATATCCATTTTTCTTCAAAATCCGGGAAACCTCTGTAAATATCTCGCCAAGCATCTCAAAAAAATTAAATACACCAGCACATACAACTACATCAAAATAATTGTCAGTATATGGATAAGGAAATTCGGTGAGATCGTGCAGATACAGATCATCAGCAAAACCTTTCTGTTTTACCGCATCCAGCATCTTATCTGAAATATCAATGCCACAGACCTTCATTCCCGCTTTGTGGTATAGCTCGGAACTCAAACCGGTTCCAATTCCAATATCAAGTACCTTTTGCCCGAGCTTAACAAATTTATACAGCAACCCAAATGATACTTCGGGTCCATACCATCCTGTTGCTTCTGCTCCCTGGTCATAGGCTTCGTCATAATGTTCGATTTGATCTTCCATATTACTTATCCTCCTTTGATGTTTGTACCTGTTCAATATCGTATCCCTTATTATTGAGAAGATTCACAAGTCCCTCATCACCTGCAAGATGCCCTGCACCTACAATTACGAGATAATCATCTGTGCCTTTTGCATATTGCACAATTTTGTCCAGCCAGTTGTGATTTCTCTGTATCAATAATGACTGCTTAAGTGCCGGATATTCTTCGAATCCATTATTGAGAAGCTCATTCAGCTTGTCCAGATCACCCATTTCCCATGCCGCGACAAGGTCACGAAAACCAGATTCCATTTCGTCGAACTGGCCCATCGTCTGGATCACGAATGCTTCCTGATCATCACCACCAAGCGTTGAAAGTAGATCAAGCTGATATTCCGGTGTTTCCAACGGGATGATATTTTTTTTACTCTCTTTCGCGAGGGTAAAAAAGTGTTGATCGATACCGAGTTTGGCATTGAATCCCAACTTTTGCAGGTTCAGACTGAGCATTGTCACCGCAATAAACCACGGTTGGAAAGCATTGAGTTTCTCGATGGGCATACCGAGCTCAAAGAGTTTATCTTTCACGAGATTGTATGTTGAATCACTTACTGAACCCTTAAATGTTCCACCTTCAGGATAGAAGGCTTTCATAAGCGTATATTGTTGAAAAGCTGGCGTTTGAGTGCTGTCATAATGCAGTTCGAAGACAACATTTTCAGCATCCTCGAAGCACTGATCGAACCTTTGATCTAGTGGGTAGTCATTGTCTTGTAAAAAGTGGATCGAGCCCATAAGGTATACTGTATTGTTGTCCGATTCGATTTTCCAGATGCAGACATTTTCGCTTTTCTGAACATCTTCTGCAAAAAGAAATCCAGTTATACCGATTATGAGGATAATTAAAAATAGGATGTTTTGAAGGACTTTTTTATTCATGAGATTCCTTTGTAAAATTTCGGATAAGAAAAAATTATACAGATTCCTATGCAAGAAATTTATTACAAAAAAGTGAGGTGAAAATTTTCCTGGCTTATTTCACTCTGTACCAGTACTGATATTGCTCATCAAAACCGAGTTTCTTGTACAAGTGTAACGCAACCGAATTATCGAGCATGACCTGTAAGTAAGAGGTGATAGCTCCTTTTAATTTTCCCCATTGCATAAGCGCTGTCACGATATAATAACCCAGTCCAACTCCACGATGTTCTTTATCCACAACAATATCAAAAAGCCCAATATAATCTCCCTGCATCACACCGAGTCCACATCCCACAATCTGGTTGCTGATGCTGTAGCTTGCAAACACTGTTTCGGGAACAATGTTCTTTAAAATTTTGTAATAGGTTTGTATTTTTGATCTATCATATTCATTAAGTTCGACGAATGACCGTACCCAATCTTCGTGTAGTTCCTCATCGAGAACGATGCCCTGTTTTGTTGCGAAGTGAGCTTGAGTAAGATTACAGGTCTGCACAGATGTTTCCGCCTGCGTATGGTATCCTCTTAGGTCAAGCATTTCATCAAGACCTGGAGGATACACGTGTGAAGTAAGTTTGAAAATAGTCGATAGATTCTTTTTGCGGTATAGCTTTTCACAAAATGAAATTTTCACCTCGGCATTAAGCGTGGAACCCAAAATTGGACTTACGCAATTTGAACGTCTTGTCACACCATTTGCAAAACGAAGAATCCAGCCATCATAGAACATGGTTTGAAGCGAGGGCCACGCATTCATGGTGTGTTGTTCTAAAATTTGAATAGTAATATTATCTTTCATCATCTCATCTGTTGTCACTTATAAACTTGGGTGTAAGCAAGTATTTATAAATACTCTTGTTATCATCGATCTTATACTTATTTATACATTTTTTCTGGCTTCCTTGATGCAGTCCATAAGAAAATTCATGGCTTTTTCATCTACGAATGGTGACATTACGAATGATTTAATAGCAAAAATTGGCGTGCCATATGCCGTATTGCGATAGCATTCTGTTATTGAAAGGGCAATACCTTCTCCATTCTCCATCTGCTTGTGCAGCTCATCAAACACTCTTCGGTTATAGTCGTTATGAACTTTCAATTGATCTGCCAGACCCGGAGTTTTAATCTCCATATTGTATGTTGAAGCTGCGTCCATGCCATCAGGATAAAGTCTGAACAGGGTGACAGGTCCATAATTATACGTATTGAGGGGACATGCATAGTGTGTTTCTTCCAATTTTGAACGTAAAAATTCCGCCATTGACACAATATGCCCAAGGATTGTTCGGTATCCTTCCTTACCCAATAAAATAAAATTAGCAAGTGCGGATAGGACAGCGCCACCAGAGCGTGATGTTTCCAGCGTAAAAACTCCTGGATGATAACTCCCGAACTGGAACATGTAGGGCATCTCTGCTAAATTTCGTGTGATAAGATTCAGGTCTTCCTTATTTTTACAGAGGAAAAGGCTGGATACATATGGTCCATACCCGGTTTTATGGAAATCCAATCCAAGAGAATCAGCCATTTGAAGAGCGCGAATATTCACGCATGTATCCCACAGTGAACGCAGGGTACGAGCGGAAAATTCCATAGGATTGCCTTCGAAATCGTAATCATTGAAAACAGCCCATGCCCACCCGATAACTGCATCTGCATGAATATGCGGCCTGTAGGAAAGTTTGTATTCAGCAGCAAGATTATCCCTTAACCTGACGATGTATTCCAAATTGTCGATGCCAAAGGAGTCAGTCGTACCCATTGTTGCGATGATACAAGCGATCTTTTTGCCTTGTTTTAATTGTTTTCTAAGAGTCGATTCCAAAGAGATCAGATCCATGGAATTATCACTATCTGTAGGGACGGAGACAATGCTGTCAGTCCCGATACCCAACCAACCCGAAACACTCACTTTTGCATAATGACCTGCTTCTGATGAGACGATGATTGGTTTTTCACCAACTCCATGTTTGAACGTTCCTGGCATTGCTTTCTCGAGACCGATTTTCAGACCATAGAGTACAGTCCCTGTTCCTCCAAATGTAAATATGCCAGCACTTTTGCTCTGATCGTAGCCGATAAGCGATGCGCACATGCTTGAAATTTCTACTTCAGCCTGGCTGACTTTATGACTATATTCATCCCAGATTATGTTTGGATTATAAATTGAGCCGAATAATTGCCCTACAATCGATGGAATAGTTGTGGGTGGAATAACATTTTCATGAAGATGGGGATGCCCCCAGATGACAATGCCCTGCATGTAATCAGCTATAGTTTGGATCGTGTCTTCAAGTGTACACATTTTTTCCGATAACTTTTTGGTTCTAGCTTCAGTGTAATCCAGAGCAACTCGCTCGCCAAGGTAAGGTTTTTCTGTTTTCAGCCGGTCGATACAATTCAAGCCCTGCGAAATCGACTGAACAAAGTACGCATCACGGATGGGATCGGAAACAGGTGCGGGAAAAGAGTCTCGTACTTTTGAGAGCAGCTTCTGATAGGTAACTCCCTGCTCTCCATGCACATCAGATTTTTCTTCAGCCATCGTTCCGTTTGTGAAGGATTTCTCAAGTCCGATCAATTCCAGCACTCTTCTCACGTTCGGTTGTATGTTCACCAGCCGAATTTTACTTACTGAGGATATGTTCTTTTTTTGCTCGATCTTCCCTGCTTTTTTGTAAAGGAAGATCAGGATTCGTACACCTGCACTAGAAATGTAATGAACTCCTGCAAAATCCAAAATGATGGGCAATTTTTCTTTGACAAGTAGTGGCTCTACCTTATCTTCCAGCTCAGGAGCACTTTCAGCATTAAGAGGTCCAACACAATATACTATTATTCGATTTGCTCTTTTATCGATACCAATATCCATGTGTGACTCTCCTCCGTATTTTGTAATCTATAAAAATCCAACTAAAAAAAATGGTACACCCACGGGGACTCGAACCCAGGACCCGCTGATTAAGAGTCAGCTGCTCTACCAACTGAGCTATGGGTGCACCTAAAATTTATGTATATTATTTTATTAAGAGGAGTCTTTTTACTCCGGACTCGTAATTCTCTGTCAATAATTTGTAGAGATAAACGCCATTTGCCAGCGTTCTGCCGCTGTTGTCTTTACCATTCCATTGCACGGAAAAAGAGCCATTTGCAAATGGAATTTCGCGGACTTTCTGTCCTTTGATATTGAATACAGCAACTTTTGCCTGCTCGAAATGGAATGCTCCAGGATTATAAGAAATTGATGTAGAATTCTTAAATGGATTCGGGAAATTCTGATAAAGCATAAAATCATTGGACGGCATTTCTGGCTCAACTGCGTATGTCAGATTATCTGCATAATTGCCTGTTCTCTGTATGTTACCGCGATAAAGTGTCCATGGATGGAATGAGCCGTGAAGCTCCTTGTAATCCCAAACCGATATACCGGAAGTGGAACCTGCAATAATCTCGTAGTCACCATCTCCATCAAGATCGTGGATAGCAATTGGTGAAGTAACTGAGGTCGGATTGCAAATTGGAAATTCCGGAAGCAGTGTCCCGTCATATGCATAACTATAAATATGACCATCCTGAGTTGCTGCAAGGATTTCTACATTCCCGTCGTTATTTATATCAGCTGCAAGGGGGCTTGTCTTGGACGTATTATTCATGCTTACAGGCCATCCATTTTGTGTCACTCCACTTGCATCTAGTATTCGCACTTCTCCATTCAAAGAAGAATAGCTGATGTTGAACGCGCCACCCGGATACTTCGCAAATGCAATAGGAGAAGAGAACAAACTTGCGGATAGATTCTCTTGATGGATAATTGTGCCAGTGTTATCAATTATATACAGCTTATTGCTGCTATTTCCAAAGGTGATATAATTCGTATCAAAAATAACTGGTGAAGACCAAATATGGGATTCTGTCTGCACAGGGAATCCAGTGAGTACTTCTGCATTGCTGTCTATGGCATACACTTTACCATTTGTTAAGCCGACGATCATATCCATAACACCATCTTCGTTAATGTCCCCGACTGCGACATCAGAGCACAGAGGTGCATCAAATTCGTAGGGGAAATTCATGAAATCATTTCCTTCATAATCTAGCACATAGAGTTTGCCGTCAATGCTGGAAACTATCGTTTCAAGGAAACCATTATCATCAAGATCGGCAAGGGCTGGTGTGGTTATTATCTGTCCGCCAGCAGTATAGGAGAAAACCTGTGATCCGTCATAATTAATGGCATAGATCGCACCATTTCTTCCGGCTATAACAAGTTCAAGTTCATCATCATTATCTATATCGCCAGCCGCAAGAGATGCCCATACCTCGTCATTAAGCTGGATAGGAAAACCAGGTTTTGTCTGTGCATCTGTAGTGATCGCATACACATTACCCATGCGGTCAACTGTGACGATCTCATCCTCACCGTCATTATCAAAATCAATCACAATTGGTGAAGATTTCACTTCTGCACCGAGATATGTGGGCCAGTTCGTTTGTAAAAGAGAAATCTGGAATGTGCCATAATACGTCTTATCAAAGGGATAAGTTGCAGTTTGATTCGAGGTAATATGAAGCTGGAAATGAATATCTTCGTATCCGCAACTGTTGCTGACAGTAAATACAAATGGATTCGAGATATTATCAATGCTGTTACCAGCTGAAAGAGATCCGTAGTTATATGTACTGTTCTGAACCAAAATAAAGCTGCTATCGCAAATGAATTCGACTTCTATATTCTCAGCAGTCTGCCAGTCAGGCATATTTCGGATCTCGACGACCATTTCGATTTGTTCGCCAGGATTGATTATGCCGTCATTGTCTCCAGTTGTATCGAAAAATTCTATATTCGCGACTTCTAAGTATGGAAATTCTCCATCAGTCATGATAACAGTAGTTCCGGGATCTCCGAACAAGACCAATTCATAGTAACACCAACGCATCCATGGATTATCAACTGTCGAAACGAGCGCTACTTTGGAGTAGTTATTGGCTTTGCCAAGTTCTCTGATATTCTCGATAAAAAGTGCATCAAAAAAGGTTCTGTCAAACTGCTGTGAAGTGCCCTCGATTGAACCGGGAGAATACCAACCGTAACGTGTATTCCCGACAAAAGCCATTGGGCCGTGCTCTGCGATGACAAGGCGTTCACCCACACATTCTGCGGATCCGCTTGTACCATCATCAAAGGCAGCAGGATAACAGCCTTGAGTATACATGAAGCCATATTCATCATTGATAAATGAGTCAGGAGTGTTCGGGCTCATCCCCATAAGGATGCTATAATTCGCATGCCCCATGTGATTTATGATTCCCATTCCTGAATTGATCGCATTTTTTACTGCAGTTCCGGAATAGGTTCCTTCGCGCTGATATAATGTATAAAAATGATAATTATCTACAGGAATTCGGGTCGCGACATCGTCTTTATAATCACCACCCCAGGTCACAGGATTCCAGTTGAGATTTTCCCCTACCATGCATGCTTTTTCAAGCGCGGGTTTTGGCTCATCAGTATAACTCTGGATTTTATTGATAGCATTTACGAAATCCTGCTGAACATCTCCGGGGATTCTTCCAACTGAGACTTCGGGGTAGAAATCAGGATTATCTTCCATTTCACCATATCTGCTGTCACCATCTCCATTCCAGTTCCCATCCAGCCCTTCATAATAAAGGTCGGAAGGAATGTAGCCGATCGTGCCGCCGGCAGCCACATAAAAACTCACACTTGGGATAATCTCGTCATCCCCACCAAGCAATACATATTCAAGAGGATTGCTTGAGCCAGCCCAAAAAGTATATGCAATGATAAGAAAATTTCGTATTTTCTCTGCTTCATTAGCACCGGCATAGTTGTCCAGGATGTCTTCAACTGTATAAATCTCTGCCTGAACGCCACGGTTTATTTTCCAATTCTTAAAACCAGTAAAGGTGGGAAGAAAATTTTCAGAAGTAATAATAATATAATCATGAGGATCTGTTGGATCTACAAGATTGTCACGAAAGGATACTTTTGCTTCTTTACCGATATATGAGTGTTTTTCATAGGAGTTGTCCACCATAGCATCAAGTTTGGAAAGGACTGTATCTGAATTCTGCAGCATTTTTGATTGATAGTCCGCAATCTCCTGATCATACACCGTTTCTACTTCCAATGACCAGTTTGAAGCATACTCAACAGTGCCTGTTCCCGGAATATATCTGATTGGAAACACATTGATTAATGCTATGGAATGGCCTTTATACATCTCTGTACTGATCAGCTTGTATTCAACTGCAGGATAAGGCGCATCTGATTTGTAGAGCACCTCATTTTTGAGTGTAGGAATGATTTCCGTAACACTCGTGGGCTGCTGGTTTCTGGCAAAATCAATATATGTATCAGTGGAGACGAGATCCCAATCTGAATGAGAAATCATGATATCGGATATCTTTTCGCCAAAAGGAAGAAGTATCTTTGCTCCGTAAAAAGGAATAAGAGGTTCGCCTGGAACCTGTTGCACGGTAGCAAGATCTGCAACTATTCGATTTTCAATAATCGAAGGGCGGTCAAAAGTGAAGTCCACTTGAAGATCTGATGTATAGGCAAGACTTAACGTCAGAAATAATGTACTAACGACTACAAGAAGGTATTTTTTCATTTATGCTCCTAATAACTTATATTTTTTCACATTAACCACAAACTTCAGTTTGTGGTAACAGAACATCAATGGGTGAAGTCCTTTCAAGGACTTCCCAATAAATCATATTTTTCCATATAATGTTCCCATTCATCCAAAAAGGTTACTTTCTTATGATGCTCTTTTTGATTATTTATATACTGAATTATACTATTAATTTCACTATTTGAAACAGAAAAAGCCGCATATCTCTTAGACCAACTAAATCTTGTTTTGAAAAGCCCAACTTCATTAATTGAATGTGATGATATACCTTTCAAATATTGCAACAATTTTTCGATAGATAAATTAACAGGCAAATCAACAAGTAAGTGTACATGTTCAGGATTTATATAGCCCGTCTTATAATATATTTCGTGTTGTTTACAAATATCCTTTAATATTATAATCACTTTTTTTGATATGTCGGCATCTACAAAATAAGGATATCTTTCTTTAGTTGACCAGATCAAATGTAACCAGCACACTTTCATAGAATGTTTAGGCATTATTCATCATCGTAAGCCATTGAAATGGCTGGTCATCTGGTTCGGGTAATCCCACACGCTGAAGCGTGTGGTTAATAAGATTCTTCTTTTCATATTTTTATATTCAAGCTTATAATATCATTTATTCATTGATTCTATATATTTCTATTAAAATGTAGGAAGGTGATATTTTTTGTCAAAATTAACGGAAATAAGGAGCTCTGATTTGTGGACTCCAAATTTACATTGTATGAGAGATATTCTATGAATTAAACGAGACTAAACCGACAGATCCTTCTGCAATTGTCTTTGATAATAACGGGCTTTTTCAAAGAGTTCATCTTCATTGATTTCAACCAGCTTTCGGTCACGCATGAGGAGTCTGCCATTAATAATGACATCCTTCACTGACTCGCTGTGCATCGTGTATACAAGATGGGAATACACATTATACATAGGCATATTTTCAAGTTTGTTACGCTCAAGAAGAATTATATCTGCCTTCTTTCCAACTTCGAGAGACCCTAACTCATCTTCTTGATTAAATATCTTTGCGGCTTCTATTGTGACCATACGCACAACTTCTTCAGCGGGAAGGAATGTTGGATCATTATTGATTGCTTTGTGTACTTTTGCAGTCATGTCCATCTCATCAAGAATACTGAGATTATTATTGCTTGCCACACCGTCAGTCGCCAATGAGATAGTAACTCCATTATTCTTATAGCCCTTGATCGGTGCAAATCCGGATGAGAGTTTCAGATTACATTCTGTGCATATATTTACACCTACCTCTTTTTCTGCAAGCAGTCTCTGTTCTTGCTCGTCAATCCATACCCCATGGGCAAGTGATACATCATTCCCAAGAAAACCAATCGAATCCAGATGCTGTACAGGACGTACTCCGTACTCTTTCATACAATCAACGACCTCTTTCCTGGCTTCTGAAAGGTGCGTATGAATTAGCATCTTATGAGCACGTGCTTCTTCTGCTGCTCTTATAAGATTTTCTTTCGAGCATGTATAGATAGAATGGGGCATCATTGCAAAATCAATAAGTTCATTATCTTTGAATTCTTCATGACCTTCAAGAGCATAATTTATCATACTTTCGGGAGTTTTATGAAATGCCATTGGAAAATCGAGAATGCCTTCTCCAAGGATCGCGCGCATACCTGCTTTTGTCGCGGCACGCGCTGTTTCTTTGGAGTAAAAATACATGTCATTTATCATTGTGATTCCGTTTTTTATAAGTTCAGCACATGCATAAAATGAAGAATCATACACGAATTGAGCTTTGACGAATTTTTCTTCGGCAGGCCAAATGTGATCTTCTAACCACGATTGAAGTAAAAGGTCATCCGCATATCCTCGAAAGAACGACATGGCAATATGGCTATGCCCATTTATAAAACCTGGCATTACTATTTTTGATGATGCATCAATGATCTTATCGCCGTTATAGTTGTTCTCAATTTCCTCAGTGGCTCCGATCGACACTATTTTTCCTTTATCAATTGCTATTGCCCCATACTCTATTATTTCCATTTCAGAATTGATGGTGACGATGTATCCATTTTTAATTACAATATCGATATTTTGCATATATGTTCCCTAACCAGAATTTTCTTTAAATATTCTTTATGATATGATAGAGCTTATCGCCCATAATGTGAACTTTTTTATTTTTATCCGAACGCCAGTCTTTAATAGTGTTTTTTGTAAGAAGGACAAAGTCATCATTTTTGTCTTTGGAATTTGAACTTTTCAGACTATTTGCAAGCTTTTTCATGGAGACCCAGATGGTTTTCACCCTGCGGTCGTCAGCGTCTTTGAGAAGCTCCTGAACATAGGGATATACTTCTGCCGGACGTGAGCGTGCTATTTGAATAAGTGTATGTGTAATCTTCTTTTGCACTTCAAGACTCTCATCATCAATGATCTTTATAATGAATTCCATGACAAAATGAGGATCTTTTATAGATAAGTTTTCCAAACCGTGGAAGGATAATGAGCGCTTTCTTTCATCTGTACTTTCTATCCATTTGAGCATATTCTGCTTCATGAGCTGGGGATAATCTTTCCAGAAGAGATCCATTATGTTTTCAGCTTCCCATTTGATTGAATCATAATATTCACTCACTATCTCGATCATTGCTTCGGGCTGCTTTTTATAATAATACAAAAAGAAGAAAAGTGCAGTTGCACGTTTTGTATATATCTTGGAATCCAGCAATCCCCTCATCAGGTCTGCAAGCTTGTCCTTCTCGTCTGAATCAGCAGCAGTTTTCCCAACGATTTCACGACCGAAATAATTCTTACACGCAGCAAGTTCCTCGATTTTCTTCGTTCCTTTTTTCTCATTTGATTTATATATTTCAAGAGCGGCAATCGTTTCTTGTTGTAATTCTTTTTCTTCTCTATCTGTTAAACGTCCAATTTTATTTACCATGATAATCCTTTCGTGGAATTGAATACATTTTGTCTGATGAAACTGATGTATAGTATATAAGAAATCCTGTAAATAACAAATTACTTATCCATTCTCCTCATGGGGTATGTGCGATTGCAACTTGTTTTGGTTATGAAAAAAGAAACCGGGTTTATGTTGTCAAGAATTAAAAAAACAAAACCGGAAAGGATATCAAAACAATCCTCTTTCTACCTTTTCGAATCTACCAAAATCCTTGAGCACATCATTCTCATCCCTTCAGTGCTTAAATCGAAAAATAGAGAAGATCAAAAAATTAATTTTGATGAAATAAGACCTTAAGCTTCCCCAAGCCAGTCTCCATTATATCACGACTTGATAAACTGGTGCTTGGTAAAGTGCAAATATATAAAAAGGGCTGATTGCTTTCAGCCCTTGAATATTTTCCTGCATTCTGAATGTATGCTTCGTCTGTTTATTTCTTGATAGTACCTTCTCTATAAAAGGGTGGCTTGATTACTGTAGCAGGATACATTGTTCCACGTATCTCTATGTCGATCTGGGTGCCTGCTTTCATATAATCGCGATGCACATAACCGGTTCCAATGCCGACTCCCAAACTCGGTGACATTGTACCGCTGCGAACTTCCCCTATTTCTTTACCATCTTTAATTATCTTATAATGTGGTCGAGGAATCCCTTTTTCGGTCATGATAAATGGGACAAGCTTTCTTTGTATCTTTTCCTGATTGACTTTTTCAAGAGCCGTTTTTCCAATAAAATCATCTTTTTCAAACTTCACAGCCCAACGAAGCCCTGCTTCCAGCGGATTGGTTCCTTTATCAATATCATTGCCATAGAGAGGATATTTCATTTCAAGCCGAAGGGTGTCGCGTGCTCCAAGTCCTATCGGCTCGATACCGAATTCTTTTCCCGCATCTTCGACTTTGTTCCACATTTCTTCAGCTCGAGCAAGGTTGGTGAAATATATCTCAAATCCGTCTTCACCTGTATAACCTGTTCGGGATACCAAAGCAGGCACACCATCAATTTCCGAATGTATAAAATGATAATACTCAAGTGTTGACAAATCATCCTTCACAAGCTTCTGCATGACGGCTTCTGCACGAGGACCCTGCACTCCGATCAGTGCTGTATCATCACTCACATTGATTAGCTCGACACCGTCAATAAGATTGCTTTTCAGCCATTCAAAATCTTTCTCAAGGTTTGACGCATTGACCACGAGATAATAAAAATCCACATCTCTATACACCAGCAGATCATCGACAATTCCCCCATCAGGATAGCACATGTTGCTGTATTGCACCTGCCCGACAACAAGTCCTGCAACATCATTGATTGTTGTATTCTGTAAAAATTCAAGGGCGTTTGTTCCTTTTACTATGAATTCCCCCATGTGACTGAGATCGAACATGCCGACTGATTCACGGACTTTTTTATGCTCATGCACAATACCGTACTTGTACTGAATGGGCATTTCATATCCGGCGAATGGTAATATCTTTGCCCCTTTTTCTTTATGAATTGCGTAAAAAGGTGTCTTCTTAACCATCATTACTCCTTAAATTTAATATTTTTTACCATGAAAAGCACGAAAAGATCCTTTAAGAGAGAACATTCTTTTAACTTTATTTTTATTATTTTCGTGCCTGCCTTGACGTATCCGCCACCTGATTGTGCCAATGGTACAATAATAGGCGGAGAAGACTGGTGTTTCGTGGTTTAGCATTTTTTCCTTATATTTTATCAATATTTGGTTGTAAAAAATTTCATACTAATGTGGATTGTCAAATTTGTTGGAAAACTCACTTGATGCGATTGGAATCTGCTTTTCTTTCTTCCTTCCGTACATACAAAGAAACATCTGCTTTTTTGATGATCTCGTCCGCAGTTTGGAATTCATTATATTCTGCAAAACCGAAAGTAATACCCATTGCAAATGTATGACGGTGATCCCCGAATACTGTCTGGGAAATCGTATTTTCAATCTTATACGCAATTGTTTGCGCACCTTCATCATCGGTTTCAGGTAGTAAAAGCATAAACTCATCCCCACCCCATCGTCCAACAAAATCCTGTTTACGGACTGTCTCCTTTATGGTTTCTGCAAGTTGTATGAGTGCTTTGTCCCCGAGATTATGACCATAAGTGTCATTCACTCCTTTAAAATTATCAACATCTCCCATAAGGACGGAAAACGATATCTTGCTTCTTTCAAACTGGCATTTCAGATATTCAATTTTCTCCACTAGAAATCGGCGGTTATATAGCTCTGTAACGGGATCTGTTTCTGTGAGATCAAGGAGTTTTTTATTAAGATTATCAAGTTTTTTATGAAGTTTAGAGTGCATATGATAGCGACTTAAAAACACAATTACCAGCGTGAAAATCAATATGAAAATCAGGATAATAAAATTTCTCTCATCCCTTGATTTCGCTATTTCTAGTTCGCGAAGATTCTTTTCTTTCCTCAGAAGTTCCAGTTCCTTCTCTTTCTGGGACTCTGTATAATGCCCCTCAAGTTCAGAAATACTTTCAGTTCTATCCTTGGAAAAGATCAACTCGTGCAGTGTAAGATATTCTTGAAAATAGGATGCTGCATTCTTATAATCACCCTGATTAGCATAGTATTCTGATATCAGCTTGTACGCTTCCGATAATTCAGTATCGTTCTGGTTCTGCTGTGCGAGAGTAATCACCTGCAGAAGACTGTCCACCCTTGTATCTGCCTGTACGTATAGAGAAAAACATAATAGCAAGAACAAAACTGAAAAAATTCTAACTCGCAATGATACCATGTTTTAAACCTTATCCAGTTTTATCATATTGACCTCTGTGCTTGTTTGTAATGGAATGCCTGTAACGAAGACAATGATATTTTCTTTCTCGATAAGTTGTTGTTCAAGTGCGAATTCTTTTACTTTATGGAGTGTCGCGTCAGTCTCTCCCAAGTTTTCCAAATAATAACAACTCACCCCCCAGACCAGTTGGAGAAAATTCATGGTGCGTTCATTATCTGTGAATGCATAAATTGGCGTATTTACCCGAAATTTTGAAAGATGCCGTGCGGTTCTACCGGTTTTTGTAATTGCGAAGATTGCAGCCGCATTTGTATCCTGTGCAATTGCACATGCTGCTTTGGATAGATCGATTGCAAACTGACTTGTACGGAAGGATGAGCTGAACAGCTCCGGATTGGGGATACACTCACGCTCAGATCTGGAGATGATCTTTTTCATCATTGCTACTGCAATGTCCGGATGTCTTCCTATAGAAGTTTCAGCACTCAGCATAACTGCATCTGTACCATCAAATACCGCATTTGCTACATCACTGGCTTCCGCTCTGGTCGGAAGAGAATTTTCCACCATAGACTCAAGCATCTGGGTAGCCGTAATAACAGGGGTGCTCGCTTTTTTACACTTGGTAATTATTTGTTTTTGAAGAAGAGGGACTTCCTCTGTAGGCATCTCTACCCCAAGATCGCCGCGAGCGATCATGACCGCATCAGAATGAGAAACGATCTCATCGATATCTTCTATAGCTTCAGGTTTCTCAATCTTTGCGATGATCGGGTTGTGGGCATTCTTTTTTGACAGGATTTCTCTCAGCATATCTATATCATGAAAAGAGCGCACAAAGGAAAGTGCGAAGAAATCAATGCCGTGCTGAAGTGCAAAATCAATATCCTTTATGTCCTTTTCGGTTATAGTCGGAGTGTTGATCCGAACACCCGGCAGGTTTATGCCTTTGTGGGATTTGATTGTGCCGCCATTTGTCACAACACACTCGACATCACTCCCGATTACGTCTTTTACTTCCAGCGAAATGTAGCCGTCATCAATGAGAATGATATCCCCTTTTTTCACGTCATGCGGAAGGTTTGCATACGAACTGCTGATCTTTTGACGGTTGCCCATAATATTCTCAGTGGTAATTACGAGCATGTCGCCAGGTTCTACCAGAAACTCATTTTCAATATTCCCTATACGCAATTTGGGACCACTGAGGTCTGCAATGATAGGAATATTATATCCAAGTTTATCCGACACACTTTTTATATTCTTGATATGAATGAAATGTTCTTCATAAGTACCGTGCGTAAAATTCAAGCGCGCGATATTCATTCCGGCTTGGGCAAGCTTCAATACATGTTCTGCCGAGGAAGATGCAGGTCCGATTGTGCAGATTATTTTTGTTTTGGGTCTTATATTATATTTCATTGACCTCCACTTCGAAATTCATGACACAATTTTTCCCGAGATTCTTTCCATTGTAAAGTGCATGATCTGCCTTCCTGATAAGATCAGTATAGCCCATATCATATCTGTATTCTGCCACGCCTATTGTGAGAGATGTATTCAAAGTATGGTGACTAAAGTAAAAAGAATTCTTATCAACCTTTGTCCGTATCTTCTCTCCAAGGATCATACCGCCTTTTATAGGAGTGTCCGGAAGGAGAAGTATTAATTCATCTCCACCCCAACGCCCGACAAAATCCTGTTTACGAATATTATCTTTGATAAGGGTTCCGAGAGAAATCAAAATGTGGTCACCGGCGTCATGTCCATATGTATCGTTTATTTTTTTGAAATTATCAATATCAGCGATAAGTACAGTAAACGGGCGTCCGTTACGCTCATAAGCGACCTGCTGATATTCGATCTTCTCAATGATATTTCTGCGATTGCTCAGCCTTGTGAGAGCATCTGTTTTTGAAAGAGCGTCGAGTTGCTGGTTGCGCTTCTTCAATTCAATATTTGCATGGTGTTTGTAGCGAGAACGATTTCGAATCGCTAATGCAAGAAGAATGACATTAATGATTACAGCTATCAGAAGCACACTTAACATTTTATACTTCTTGATCTTAAGCTTCCTGATGCCCTGTTCTTTCATCAGGAGACTGAGTTCTCTCTCTTTTTTCTCAATATTATATCTTGTTTGCAAACCGAGTATTTTATTTTCATTTTCTTTATCGTAGATGTTATTCCACAGGTCTGCATATTTGAGCATGTATACATAAGAACTCTCATATAATCCGAGATTCTGTTCAACAGTAAAAAGTCCTCTATAAGCGTCAAGTACAAGCAGTTGATTGTCAGTAGTATGAGCTAATTCCTGGGCTTGTACATACTGCCTTTTTGCCTGCCCATATTCTCCCTTTTCTGCATACACATCCCCTATGTGCAGGAGAGATCGAACCTGTCCTGCTGTATAACCAAGCTCTAATGACAGGGCTTGGGCTTTATCGTGATATGATAGTGCAGTTTCAGGATTGCCGGTCTTTAAATACAGCACACCAATATTGTCCAGAGTTTCTGTAAGTCTTTCTTTCTCGTTTGATTTTTGTTCAAGTTCTTGAGCTTTCAAATAATACTCAAGAGCATTCTCAAAATCACCAAATTGACTTTGTATATCAGCAATATTATGAAGCACTTGATCCAGTTCCTTTACGGATCCGATCTTTTCCAGAAATCTATAGCTTCGTTTATAGTATATGAGAGCAATTTTTTTATCACCGATTTGATCACTCACCAAAGCAAGAATGGTCAACTCCCTTGCTGTATCTTTCCCATTATTCATATCCTGATATAACGAGAGTGCTTCCAGATGATAATCGAGAGATTTTTGATAATCGCCAAAAGAATAATACACATTCCCGAGATTGTATAAGATCCAGGCTGAGAATTTATTATCTTGTATTTGCACGGAATGTTCTTTTGCATGAAGGTAATCTTGTATTGCTTCAGGATACTCGCCGAGAAGTTCTCTTGTGATTGCAGCGTTGTTTAAGAAATGAACTCTTGCGCTGAGGTCATCAGAATCTTCGAGCAACGCCAATCCTTTTTCATAATTTACCAGTGCTTCTTGGTGCTCGCCAACGCAAAGGTAGCAATTCCCCATCGCAAATAAAATCCATACTTTCAACCCATCATTTTTATCACTCTTCTCCAGTGCCTGTGCAAGATATTTGATCGCATTCCCATACTCTTCCTGAGAATAATAGGAAAGAGCTTTTTTATACAAACTAAGGGCATCCGTATTGTCAGTTTGAACTGATTGTGTCGGCTGAAAGATTCTTCGTGCCTGTGCAAGATTTTGTGAAGTGGTAAGTTCTATATCCTCTTCCAAAACAAGGTCATAGATATCACACTGCATTTCCGGCAATTGGTAAGTATGATCTTCTTCCAGCTCATTGCCGACGCTTGCCTGCAGAAAGATACTCTGCATCAGCAGCAGAAGTAAAATAGGGAATGCTTTATAAACTTTTAATGAATGGATGCTTTGTGTTTTGCGTTTCATTTATTAACGTAATGCTCATAAGTCAGTATAAATGGGTAATAAGAATATCAAGGGAAGGAAACAATTGACCAGCATTTTCTTCATAGGCACTACTCCGAAAATAGTATTGATTATTTGGTGGATATGTGTGGGAACTTTGTCAATATTTATGGAAATGTTGATGAACAGTCAAAGTTTTAAGTGTGGTGGTATTTCTTTAAATCAAACCGTTGCGAAGGTTTCCTGCGTCAACCGTTCGCAAGGTTTAGGTATATTATCGCAACTTCACGACCTTCCCGAAATGTTCTTCGTCATTATTAATTTTATAGAAATATACACCCGTGCCCACTTCGTTGCCATTAGCATCCTTTCCATCCCAAACTACTTCGAAAAAGCGAGAAAGCGAAGAAGCGAAGAAGCGCAATTTGCGAACTATTTGACCCTTTATATTATAGATATTTATCTGTGATAATTCGTGTAAATTCTTGGTTAACGAAAATGATAACATTGTCGAGGTCGAGAAGGGATTTGGGTAAGCCGAAATGAAAAGATCGTTCTCTCCATGTTCTTGTCCTGGCTCATCAACATCGTAGGTTTCAGTCATGGGAATATCTATCTGCGTAAATTGACCGTCGATTACCTCAACATTATATTCTATCACATCATCGTAAAATACCCGCTCTGCATACACATCATATGCTCCAGCAGGAAGCTTGTATTCAAAATTACCAATGCTGTCGGAAAATGTAAATTCCCCCGGATCATTATTGATTTTTATAAACAAATAATCAACTCTCTCTCCGCTTATAGGATTATAAGTATATCCCTGAATACCTCCAAACGATGGTGCACCATATTCATAAGCTCCTATGTCGATAATTGCATTACCATCCCCGTTGCCGTCCCAGACTCTTGTATGATATTCAATATCAAAGGGATAGTAATAGCCAAGTGTGTCGAATCCTGCATCGATGGCAATACTGCCCTCGGTTAGATGAAAATCTCCGTTCTCAATATCCACAAAAATCTGCTGTGCCTGCAATGAATCCACAATAATATTTCCACCTCCGTCTATCAGAGGATACTCTAATGGAAAATCTATGATGCAGTTGCGGAATATATCTTGCCCATGTGGACATGGGCACCAAATTAAATTTTCATTTTTTATTATTACGCAATTAGTTAATAAAGTATCACTATGATCATAAAAAAGATCCGTATTATTGCAAAATATATTATTTATATTATGAACCTTAGATCCTGTGAATGCATTATTAGCACTGTCGAAATTATAAAATATATTTTGGAAACACTCATAGTCTTTAAATATACTAAATTCACCGTCATTAACAATGTTATTATATACCAAACCACTAGAATGCCCACCTAAATAAACTTCACATCCTTCAAAATAATTATCAACAATTTCAATGTATGCATAATCTACATAAATACCGTCAGTCCCATCTATGAACCGATTATTCTTAACATAAATGGAATCATACTCACTCCCTCCTTTAATTCCTCTCAGACAATCTATAAAAATATTACCATAAAAATATGATCTATCACTCAAACTTCCCAAATAATGATCTGTATTGGTTATTGTATTATCAACGAAATGACTATTTTGGGAATGCATTATACAAGAAAAAAATGTATTATCAGCTACTAAAGCAGTTTTAAAGTCTGCGGCATTTTTTCTAATATTAAGATCATCCACCCAAAGATTAATTAAAAAGTCGATCAGATTATTATCAAACGTGAAGGTATTCCACAATATCTCAACATACTTCACATAAGAATGATAGGTCGCGATAGAAGCTCCATTATTTAAAAAGATGCAATTATGTATTATCCCATTCCCATTGTATATCGAAAGAGCTGCTTGCGCTATATTACTCAAAGCCAGTCCTATCCCTGCAGAATATTCAAATCTGCAATGTGTGAAACGACATAACTCAGCTCCCTGTGTAATATATATTGTTCCCCAACAGTAATCAGGATTGTCCTGCAAGCGAGTAAAAACAATGCTGTCCTGCTCCGTGCCCTCTGCTATGATCCTGCCCTCTACCTGGATAAACTTAGCAACAGACACTCCTCCATATAACCAGAAATTTTGACTTTGCTCCATCCAACTGGTACATGAAGCTCCGCTTATTTTAATTTCTGTACCCGGCAATACGGTAAGCGTTACTCCTTCATCTATAATAAGCGTTTCCGTAACCTCATACGGTGAATTGCCGGGGGACCATGTCGTATTTTCAGTGATATGACCACCCACTTCTATGGCATAAGTCGAGGAAATGGAAAGAAAGATGAGGACGACACAAAGCACTATAATTTTTTTCATATTCCTTCTTTACCTTAACTTAACTATCTTCCCGATATATTTATCGTTTCCTGCGAATTTATAAAAATATACACCAGTACCGACTTCGATGCTATACTCGTCGCATCCATCCCAAACAACTTCATACACTCCACTCGTTCCCAAGCCCCTGCTTGGGAATGCTGGTAGTTCTCTGACGAGTTGTCCTTTAACATTATAGATTTTTATCTCTGATGAATTGAGTGGTTTTGATTTTAATTCAAATAATATCGTAGTCGAATTGGAGAACGGATTAGGATAAACAGAGGATGTAACAGCAACAGGCATTTCAGAATCGATTGAAATCGAGTCTGTCGTCACTTCAATAATATTTGATGGAGGACTGAATCCCTGCTCATATACAGATTTTATATAATATTCATAGGTTGTATAGCTTTGCACTATTGAATCACAGTAGCTTGTATAAGGTGTCCGGGCAAGGAATGCATCATCTCTGAATATTGCGTAAGCATAATTTCGTTCATTTGCTGGTTGCTCCCATGTAAGATTTACTCCATGAGAATCCACTAAAGCATTAAAATTTATGGGTGGATCAAATGAATATGGTGAATGATATATTCCCGACCTTCTGAAATCATATTGATATGTTTTCCATTCAATCTGTAACGGATCATACGGTACATATAGATCGTAGGCATAAATCCATATTGAATCAATAAAGTTTGTTGAATAGTTTATCAAATCTAATATACCATCCTGATTTATATCACCAAAGACACCCGAATTCCTCATTGTACAACCCTTTGGTCTCAGTGGAAATCCGGGAATAGTGTCTCCATAACAAGTAAGCCCCTGAATGTATCCAAGGTTATTGCTTGCTTGGACAAGATTCGAATCAAAAATTAGTTCTTTTTCAGGTGTTGAATCAATATTTCCTGCAATTATTGGACCAAGTATTTCACCAAAACTATAATAAGGTGAACCTGTGAATGGTTGTCCATCATTATGAAATACATACAAAAAATTACCTATGCTATAAGGATCTTTTCTCCCGCATATAATATCTAAAGAACCATTATTATCCAAATCCGCTATAGTTATAGGGCAGTACAGGACGTATTCAACGTTTTGTGGCCATCCAGTGAGTATAGATCCATCATATTTATAAACGATTATACCTGAAGGTGTCCGCCCTTGATCCAAGTGTCCTGACGCTGCTACAATTATCTCTAAAAATCCATCTCCTGTTAAATCTACCACAACAGGTGAAGTGTTGAAATATTTTGATTCTCCTTCAAAAGGTTGCTGCGGCCAACCATTTATAACTTCCCCATTTGTGTTCATTACATAGATCTCTGAATATCCCATACATACAATTTCTACCATTCCATCATTGTTAACATCTGCTATTGTTGGAGTACCAGCAACACCGGGTTCTACAGTAAATGGGAATCCATCATTAAAGTGTTCACCCTGCAGATTCACAACATATAAATTACTTTCATATATCGTGCTGTAATCACCCCAAACAATCTCTTTCAGTCCATCTTCATCAAGATCATAAGCTACAGGAGTCGTTATTTTATAACTATACCATGGTGTTTGATTTCCATAATATTTTGGCCATCCTTCAATATTGTTTCCATACCTATCTAAAATATATATCCAACCAGATCTTGTTGCTTGTAGTATCTCCAAATATCCATCATTATTTACGTCTGCAAAAGACATCGTACCACGTGCATCACGAGGTGTAAATATGCTCCACATCTTGTTTCCTTGATAATCAATTGCAAAAACAGAGTCTGATAGTGATACAACAATCTCAAGATATTCATCATCGTTTAGATTTATCAATCCTACTCCGTCAGATTCGCAAGAGAGTGAAGGTATTGCTTTTGCAAAAGGAAATCCTGGAAGTTGGGTATAGTCTGCAGAAAGATCAATACTAATGAAAATGAAAATTATTAATAGATTACATATTATCTTTTTTATCATATTTCTTCCTCTACACATATGTTATTCATATGTTTAACAAAACACCGTTGCTTCCCTGTTATTTTTTTGAGTAACATAAATAACCTCGCAAGAAAATTCTATCACAGAATTATTTTGTCAATTTTAAGTAATCCTCATAAATAAAAAGCTCTCGAAGTTTCCTTCAAGAGCTCATAAATTATTTATTAATGAAATTTTTTTACATGTCTTCAAACCGCTCTACACACTCGATGTTCTGATTCTTCAGTTCATCAAGCACAGGCAGGTAAATTTCAGGATTGACAGGTATTTTCACACCTTTTTCCTGAATCTTTCCTTCAAGAATGAGTTTCACGGCAATTGCTGCCGGTAACCCAACGGTTCGTGACATCGAGGAGTCACCATTCGGAATACCGTAATCGATCATTGTCGAAGTAATATGTTGTTTTTTATCCTGAAATTCAGCAATAAATTCGTGATGAAGCACGAGCAGATCACGCTCGCCCGGTTCGTAGGTCAGCTTCTCATTGAGGGCATTGCAGAATACATCCATGGCTGTGCCTTTATCCAAACCAATCACCTTATCGCTGAGGAGCCCAAGCCATTCCACTCTGTACAAAGGATTTGCATCAAATGGAAGATCCCACTGTGTGGCAAGATTCTCTTTCAGTGTCTTATGAGTTTTTTCAGTGACCAATTTTTCCATAAAATCAGCGTAGGTTAAATCCTCGAGATCATATTTCTTTTCATCATCAAGGATGCCAAGGTCAACGATCTTCTTCATCGTCGCACACCAGCCGGGATAGCGAAGCGTACCGCGGAACATCGTGTTTGTATCTTTGATGCTGTATATATCAACATAAGGAACAGAATTTCTATTTGGATAACCTTCGAGTTTACCAAACCCGGGAATTTCAACTTCCCAGTGATGGGCAAAAAGTTCCGGTCCCGGCACATCAACGATCTTGCAATTCTCCAGCCATTTCGCTGCATTCTTTCCTGCCATGACCACGCCGCGCGGACTCCAGGAGAATTTGTATCCCCACGGATTTGTATTCGCTTCCGGTGCAGGAAGTCCTCCGCAGTACGATCTGAAACTCAAAATACGTCCATTATTCTCTTTCACTCCATCGATGACCCTCATTGCAGACATGTGGTCGATACCGGGATCAACGCCGATCTCATTGAGGATGAGTACATCTGCATCACGGGCATCTTCATCGAGTTCCCGCATTGCATCGCTCACATATGATGTCGTGACCATATGCTTGCCGTGTTTGATGCAAAGTTTTGCTACTTTCACATGATACGTATATGGCAACAAACTCACTGAGAGATCGTGCTCGGAAACAAGTTTCTCCAACATTGCATCATCAGTGACATTCAGTTCAACGGGGGTTCCATTCGGATGATTAGCGACAAGTTTTTCTGCCTTGCTCACAGTTCTGCTTGCAACAGTTACCATAAAATCTTTTTGAGCAAGGAGATAATTCACATGAGGTCTGGAGACAAGTCCAGCTCCCAAAATCAGTACTTTTTTCATTGAAATATCCTTTCTATTCTGATAAAAATTTTTTAATAAATGTATAGTCTGAGGTAAGATTGCCATCATAGAGGATCAGAGCATGGAGAAGTTCTTTTGGAAGTTCCGTTTTATCAAGACTACCTTTTTTGTGTGCTTCTAAAAGCTGTGGAACAAAATCCACCAATGCTTCACTGAAAGAGCGGGATGCATCCTTTGGAATTTCACAGGGCAGGTTGTCACGACCCACTACAATAACACCCTTGCCTTCATTCCCGTCGACCACATCGTCTGTCATCGGATCATACATATAGGTCGGATTATCGGGCTCAGTAATCTTACTTGTGATCTCGATCGAGCCCTCGATATCGCAGCTTACATCCCCTATCACTTTGAGTTTAAACTGTTTCCCATTTTTTACAAACTCTTTCAATGCTGCTTTCGTCACGAATTTTGGACTGCCGAGTGACCAGAAGATACAATTCATCAGAATCGTAAGATGCGGTATGTATTGCGTAAATTGAGATGTATAATTTTCAGGATGTTTAAAATAATCATGCAATTCAAATTTTTCAGATTCATCTTTTGGTTTCACAATATCCACTTCTTTGAACACAACTTTGTAGATGTGGTTTTGGGATATTTCTTTTTGTTCTTTTAACGAGAGAAGTTCTTCAGGAGAAATTTCAATAAGCGGGAAACAATCCAGTATTTCCTGCGCACCTTTGGACACATTTCCATAACCGGTAAAACCTACTACCAGCGGACAGATCTCTTTCGGGAGATCGTTTTCTGAAATTTCTTCACCGATTTTTTTGAGTGCACTTTTTATATCGTCGACAGATTCATATTCATATGCTTTTTTGATCTCATTAAAAGGGGTTTTGAAACCCTCATATTCAAGTCGCTGTCCGTACGCCCAGAGCGAATCGACCATACCAGCAATGCCCGCATGCCGTCCAAAAAATATCAAACGCTGCCCTTTGTCATTCTCGATCTTTTCATAATCGATCAGATTGCATTTTTGGTCAATCAACCGCTGCAGCATCGGCATGTTGTAGAGCTGCCCTTTTATCACATGGGAGAAAAACACATACGTTTTCCCAGGCAGGAAAAATGTTGCCGGCATCTCTTTCACGCCGAAAACAACGTGACATTCGGAAAGATCTTCTTGTATGATCGCTCCTGCTTTTTTGTATTCATCATCGGTAAAAACGCGAATATTGGAAGGTTGTACAAAGGTCTTTATGTCGAATTTCTCTTTCAGATATTGCACATGTTCCGGTGTGAGAGCGACTCGTCGTTCCCATTTGCTTTTATCTTCTCTTCGGATTCCTATCTTCATATTTATATCTCGTCAAATACTGATTTTATTCGCTTCAGTGCATCTCTGAGTTGATCTTCGGTAATGACCAATGGCGGAGCAAAACGAATAATATGTTCATGGGTTGGTTTGGCAAGAATGCCTTTTTCTTTCAGCTTAAGGCACACTTTCCATGCATCGATGCCGTCTTTGGGTTTGATGACCACTGCATTGAGAAGTCCTTTTCCGCGCACGATTTCTATAAGCGTGGAGTCGATTGCTTCGAGTTCTGCACGGAATATTTTTCCCAGTCTTTCTGCATTTTCAGTAAGTTTTTCATCTTTTATAACATTAAGAGCTGCAGTTGCCACGGCACAGGCAAGGGGAAATCCGCCAAATGTCGAACCGTGCTCACCGGGTTTGATCGTAAGCATAATATCCCTATTGGAAAGTACTGCACTCACCGGAATCACACCACCGGAAATTGCCTTGCCGAGGATCAACACATCGGGTTTAACGTTTTCATAATCACATGCGAGCAGACGACCTGTTCTACCGATGCCTGATTGTACTTCATCGGCAACGAAAAGTACATTGTATTTTTTACAAATCTCGTAGCATTTTTTTACATATCCCTCATCTGGCACAAACACGCCGGCTTCACCCTGAATGGGTTCAACAATGAATGCACATACCTCATCACCCTGCTCTTGTAAAACCTTTTCCAGCGCTTCGGTGTTATTATAGGGTATTTTAATGATGCCGGGCAGATATGGTCCGAAATTTTTTCTGCAATCGGGATCTGTTGATGCGGAGATAACTGCGAGTGTTCTACCGTGGAAATTATTTTCACAGAAAATGATCTTCGCTTTATTATCCTCGATGCCTTTTTTGACATATCCCCATCTGCGCGCAAGCTTCATTGCAGTTTCCACGCCTTCGACACCTGTATTCATGGGCAGAACCATCTCAAATCCGAAATAATCTGTGACAAACTTCTCGTATTCACCAAGCTTATTATTAAAAAATGCGCGGGAAGTGAGAGTAAGTACTTTTGCCTGCTCGATCAAAGCATTTATGATTTTAGGATGACAATGTCCCTGGTTCACTGCGGAATACGCAGAGAGAAAATCAAAATATTTATTTCCTTCGGGATCCCACACAAACGGACCTTCACCTTTTGCGATTACGACAGGAAGCGGGTGGTAATTATGTGCTCCGTAGGTTTCTTCGAGCTCCATTGCTTTTTCGCTTGATATATTTCCGAATTCAAGTTTTGCAGCCATAGTTACTCCGTCTATTTTTTGACTCTTTGTGCTGTCTGATTATCGAATGTCAAGGATAGTGACTATTGTTGATTGCTGCATATGATTATTATTTTTTCGTATAAGATTAACCACGAAAAGCACGAAAATAATTTAAACCACAGATTAACACGGATTGAAACTAATGAGAAGAACCAACTGTCATGGATCATTCCGTGAAGGTATAATAAACTCACGCAAAGTCCGCAAAGAAATAAATCACGCGGAGAACGCTGAGAGGTAGATAACTTTTTTAATTATTGCTTCATTGATTAGAATTTAATGGAATGACTATTTATCATATAAGATTTAGATTAGAACTTCGCGACTAATGGTATTAATACTTCAAATTACTTCCACCAATAAATTCACGTAAGACTGAATGTGCAGGAACCGAAGAAGCATCTTCAATAGGAATCACTTCCTGCAAAAATTCTCGAACCCGGCTTGCTCTTGTGAAGGCATCCTCTTTTAATGGATCACCTTTGAATTTCTCTGTCCACTCCTCGAACAGATTCAGCATCCTGCTCGCATACAAAGCGATCTCGTAAGGCATGGCACTGTTTATGATATAATCGGCAGTGTTTATGTAGGGGATTATATTTCGCAACTCACTACTGCGCACATAATGCCAGTGCTCGAGGGTTTGCTGAGGATTATATGCCCGATGTGTGGCATCCCGAAGCATTCTGCGGATCAGGCGCAGGTCTGTCCAGCGGATGTAATGTCCTTTTTCATTCTTCATTTGTAGAAGCGGTTCGAGGTACAGCTTGAATTTTATCTCATTGGCAACATCTTTGGTCATTGCCGGAAAAAGTCCATGCAGACTGTCTATAAGCAAAATCTGATGATTGTCCAATTTCATTTTTGTCCGATTCAGATAACGAGTACCTGTTTTAAAATCATAAAAGGGAATGACGACCTCTTTGCCTTCGCAGAGTGCGGCGATATGCTCATTTATCAAGGGCAGGTCGAGTGCCTGCGGTGTTTCAAAATCATAGTCCCCGAACTCATCTTTGGGATGCATTTCAAGATTGAAGAAGTAGTGATCAACATTAAGCGTGACAAAGCTCAATTCATGTTTTTTCAGACTCTGTTCCAGCTTGATGGTTGTCGTAGTTTTCCCTGAAGAAGACGGTCCGCTAATCATCACAAGCTTGATCTTTTCTTCGCGTTCAAGGATGAGATCTGCTGCTATGTTTACTTCATTTTCGTATGCACTTTCTGACTCATGAACGATGTGCGGGAACTCTCCATTTTCTATACGTGCATTCATTTTTGCTATTGTATTGAGATCAT
Source organism: Candidatus Cloacimonadota bacterium (assembly GCA_049903315.1). GTDB lineage: Bacteria > Cloacimonadota > Cloacimonadia > JGIOTU-2 > JGIOTU-2 > Celaenobacter. The sequence continues at coordinate 52,537 of JBNGBT010000012.1, forward strand.
TTTTTGCAGCCCAATCGAGTACTTTCCAGAGCTTTGCCCAGGGAATATTTTCCGAAGGATGAGAAAGTTTTTGATTCCTCTCTTCCCGCTTCCGGTTCTGCTCGTTGCGATAAAGGATGTACTCTTTCGCAACTTCGTCGTGCCCGTTCTTAATCAGGACCTGTTCAACAATATCCTGTATATCTTCTACGTGGGGAGGATCATCATTAGAATAGTTCTTTTTAACAATTTCTACAACCTGTTTGGCGAGACCTTCAGCTGGTTTTCTGTCTCTGCCGCCCACTGCAATTGCAGCTCTATATATAGCGTTCGAAATGCGGAGAGGATTGAACCTCACCTTTGCACCGCTTCGTTTTATCACATGTGTAATTTCTGCCATTGTAACTCCTTTGTTGCGATTTTTGGAAGGTGCATATTTTTGTCAACTTGTGAATATGAGCGTATTACACGAGTCGGTCGCGAAGGGAACGACTCGGGTTAGTCCAACCCGGCTCATCTTTGCAAGCTGAGTCGTGCTTCATTTCTGAGTAGTCAGGGACCATTCCCTGACGAAAATATGGAATGATGATTGAAGAACGCTGATTTGAGATTTTAGATGTGATGCCGTTGGAAAGGGTAGAGCGTTCTTAAGCTGTTCAAACACCTCCCGGCTAAAGCCGTACTTCTCTTAATCGAGGAGAATTACGTTGTATTTTGATTAAACGATTTATTAAAAACAAAGGATAATTCCCCTCTCTACTTGTCGCATTGTAATCCCGATGAGTCGGTAAGAAGACGGATTGGATATTCCTCTTTATTTTTCACAAAAGCAAACTCAATAAGTTGTAATGTTTCTTCGCATAGCATCTATGATTTTTATATTATTATTGACATAAAATTCCAGTGACATTTTTCAAGCTACAAAATATTGTAAATCATGAAATTTATCAATCATCATAGTAAGGAGCTTTTATGGTAAAAGATGAACTTTTATATACAGATACCCATGAATGGATCAAAATCGACGGCAAAATTGCCACAATGGGAATCACGGATTACGCACAAAAAGAACTTGGTGATATTGTCTATGTGGAGCTTCCTGAAGTTGATAGCGAGCTTTCTGCCGGTGATATTCTGGCAACTGTCGAAGCAGTGAAAGCTGTTGAAGAAATATACATTCCTGTGAGCGGCATCATTGTAGATGTGAACGAGCAGCTTGCAGATGCATCCGATCTTATGAATGCCAGTCCCTATGATGAGGGCTGGATCGCAAAGTTTGAGATTTCCAGCACGGACGAACTTGAGGGTTTGATGGATGCTGATGAATACAAAAAATTAATTGGTGAATAAAAGAAAATAAGTTTTCCCCCTTACACGTAAGAAGATCCTCCGACCCCCTGGAGGGTCTTCTTTTTTTATTTCTTCTTCTTTTCTGCCACTTTTACAAATGAATATCCCATCGACACGAGAACTCCTATGAGAATTAATGCTGCGCCCACACCAAAAGTATCAGCAAAAAATCCCATAATTGGAGACAGGATTGCGATAAAAAGTGTTTTGAGCTGAGTCTCGACCGAGAGCCCTGTTGCCATGATCTTTGCATCGATATTTTCACTGATAAAGCCAATATTCATAGGTCTTCGCACATTTTGCAGCGCATATAAAAGGACAAATAACACGATTGCCAAAATCCGTACATCAAAATAGGTTGCAACTCCTGCAATAATAACCGCAGCCAACCCAAACATATAACTTCGATTTATTGCTTGAGTGAGATATTTGAATTTTGCTGAGAATGGTTGTGCCTTACGTGAAGAATATGCAGTGATCAGAAAGAGAACAAAATAGGTCACTGCGATGATGACGGTACTTCTTTTCTCTCCCCCGATACTTATAAGAAATGGAAGAGATAGCGCAAAGGTTTTCAGAATTGGTTGCAAATAGCCCTTAACAGAATTGAATAATCCGTCAAAACTGGCAGAATTAAAAAATGCCCGAAGCAACATTGGATTCTTGAACATCGAGATGAAGTTGTGTATCGTGCTGTTAAAATTGGTCACCACTCCTTTCAAAAAAGAGGTTCGTTCAATTTTTGAAATATCTCCATTCAAATAATTCGGATAGGTCAGCATCAGAAGTAACCCCAATACATACGGTACAACCGATGCAATGAAAACAATCCTGTAACTCTCTGCCAAGAAAACGAGTGCACCTGCGATCAGTGCAGAAATTGCAGATCCCAGCTGGGATGCTCCACGTGTATGTCCATAATAATCCACCTTGCAATCCAGGATGCAGTTGATCTTCAGATATTCGAGAATCATGGCTTTATGGGTGCCGGAACGGAATGCTTCTCCGAAAGCAAATAAAATCATTGCCAAAGCATACATTCCAAAGCTCGGAAAATAGTATATTATCAAGAATGAAAAAATATATGAAGCAAATGCAAGGACCATAGAAAGTTTGCGTCCGTAGCTATCAGCGAAAAACCCGGTAGGAATCTCAAGAATGGCTGTCGATATTTCGCGGATGGAAAAGAGTGTTCCGATCTGCAGGAAGGAAAATCCCATTTCTCTGAAAAAAAGGATAATAAAAGGGTCAAAAAATCTTAGATTCTTTAGAAATCCATAAGTGCAAAATTTGTAATACTGCACATTTTTAGGGATCATGCTTGTAATTTAGGAAGCTTTACTGGTAATTTGCTCCCAAATGAACTCCATCCGCGTATTCAATTTTTTTAACGAACCCTTATTTATAATAACATAATCTGCGTCTTGTTCAGAGAATTCCTTCTGCGAATGTACACGTTCTTCTGCTTCTTCAAAGGAAAGATTAGAATGATTCACCAGCCGCTCAATCCTGGTATTCCTCGGTGCAGTTACAAGGATCACATAACCGCAGAGCTCATTCATATTCCATTGTAAAAGCAGCGCTGCATCGATCGTAATCATCGGTTCGGTATTATGCTCTATCCTTGCTAAAATTTCTTTAATAAGAGACGGGTGCACAATAGCATTGAGTTCATGGAGTTTCTGCGAGTCATGAAAAACAATCTTCCCGAGTTTTTTTCTGTCTATTTCCCCATCCTTTAAAATTGAATCTCCAAAACACTTAATTATCTGATTCTTAATTTTCTCATTCCGCAATATCTCATGCCCAATTTTGTCCGCATTGATAACAGGAACACCTTTATGTATAAAAAACTCCGCAACAATGGATTTACCTGAAGCGATTGGACCTGTAATTCCGATAATCTTTTTATTCGAATTCATCCATTAAAGTCTGGGTAAGTATATCAATAGAAACATTAGATTTTATAGAGCCGTTTTTGGCAGTTGAGATTTTTCCTGTCTCTTCGGAAACAACTATTACGAAGGCATCGGTCTGCTCGGAAATCCCTATCGCTGCCTGGTGGCGGGTACCGTATTTTTGAACATATTTTGTTTGATTAGTAAGCGGCAGAATAACCTTTGCGGCGACAATTTTATTGTCTTTGATAACCATTGCTCCATCATGAAGTACAGTCCTGGTATTAAAAATAGTGAGTATAAGTTTTTCGGATATTTCTGCATTAATAATTTCACCAGTTACAATATAGTCATCCAGACCCACCTTTTCCACGAGCACAAAAATACCGCCTATTCTGCTGTATGACATAGCGCGGATTGCATTGAGCAGCTCAGTGAAACGATACTCAGACTTCTGGGGAAACAGTGATCTTATAAATGGTTTCTGCCCGAATTTAATAAGCGCAGAACGAATCTCCGGCTGGAAAAGCACGACCAGTGAGATCGCCCAGATATCACGAATAATACGGACTGCAGAACCAAGAAGTGTCAGGTTAAGAAGCTCGGCGACAAAATAGATGATCACAACAAGAATCAGCCCCCACACGATCTGATATGTCTTAGATCCGTGTACAAGGAGTATTATCCTATAGATTATATAGGCGACAATTAAAATGTCTAAAACATCAAGGATATTGGGTACAAGAAAGCTCATGAGTGTATATCTCTTATAGCATCGATGATTTGAGCAAGTTTTTTATGTGGTCCAACTTCGTGGACTCTGATTATATGTGCCCCCTGCATAATTGCATATGCATGAGCACCAAGTGTTCCTTCGAGACGTTCTTCTTTTTCAGTTTTCAGGAGCCAGCCGATGAAGCTTTTATTTGAACATCCTATAAGCACGGGCTTATCAAGACATCTGAACTCAACAAGTTTATGTATGATCTCAAGATTATCTTCAATTCTCTTTCCGAATCCAATTCCGGGATCGATTATGATTTGTGTTGCAGGGATATTTGTCTTCTCAGCAATCGATATGGATTTTGATAAATATTGAAGTATCTCCTCTATCACATCATCGTAGGTCGGATCTTTTTGCATGTCTCTGGGTGTACCCTTTATGTGCATAACTACAACCGCGACATCATGAAACTGTGCAATTATCTCTGCCATGTGAGGATCAAATTGCAATCCGCTGATGTCGTTCACCATTCGGACCCCTTCATCAAGCGCTGCTTTGGCAACTTCGGCTTTATATGTGTCGATAGAAAGTGGAATATCAAATCTTTGCACTGCTTTTGAAATGATTGGCATAACACGATCTAACTCTTCCTCAATATTTACCTTTTCAGAAAATGGGCGTGTGGATTCCCCTCCGATATCAATAATATCTGCGCCTTCGTTTACCATTTTTTCAATCTGAAAAAGCGCTGCATCAAGAGAATTATATTTTCCGCCATCATAGAAAGAGTCCGGGGTAATATTGAGAACTCCCATAATATGAGTTCTGTTCAGAGTCAAAGTGTGATCTCCTGCTTTTAGCGTGTATGGTATCTTTCTTTCCTCAATCTCGATAAGTTTTTGTAGACGTTTGATTATTTGAGGTATCTCAAAAATATCCTGAAAAGAGAGCTTCTTCACAAGATTATGGAGTAGTTTCAGATTGCCAAGAATAATGACATCAGATCTTTCTACTGCACCATTCACTACTCCACGGGATACTGCTGCATCTCCTCCGATACTAAGCATATCCTGCTTGATGATATTTGCTGCTCCCAGTTTTAGGTTTTTCAGCTTAATTGCAAGGCAGTGGGATTTTTCATACATTGACTCTACTCCCTGGGAGGTAACGCCAATACGTCTGAGCTCGGCAATAGAATCATCAGCTCGTCTCAATGAAAGAATTCTATCCATCTTTCGCATCCTATAAAGAAAGCCCACAGATGAATGTGGGCTGTATTTAAAATTATTTCACGGTCTATTTTATATGTTCTTTAATAACTGTTGCAAGGCGTTTTACACCTTCGACAATTTGAGCTTCGGTGGCATAAGAAAAGTTTATTCTCATGGAATCATGCCCGGAGTCATCACAATGAAATGCAGAACCGATCACATAGGCGACATTTTTGTCGACAGCCTTATAAAACAGTTCGTCAGTATCAATACACATATGCGCAGGGACTCTCAAAAAGAGGAAAAGACCACCTTCTGGCTTCGTCCACGTTACACCTTCGGGCATATACTTTTCAAATTCTTCCAGCATAATATCACGCTTTCTGCGATACATATGCTTGATCTTTTCAATATTCTTCTCAAGATATCCTTTTTCCATGAATCTGCCAACTATGCGTTGCGAGAAAGTTGGCGGGCATAGATCGGTTGATTGTTTTGCAACAACGAGTTTTGTGATCACTTCTGGAGGTGCCAAAATCCAGCCAATTCTAAAACCAGGAGCAAATATTTTTGAAAACGTACCCAGTAAAATAACTCGTTCTTCTTTATCCAAACTATATATAGTCGGAACAGGTTCACCCTCAAAGCGTAGCTCACGATATGGACTATCCTCCAGAATAATAAGATTAAACTCATTTGCAAGATCGAGAATCTCGTATCGTCGCTTTAAGCTCATGGTCATACCTGCAGGATTCTGAAAATCGGGAACAATATAGATGAACTTTGGTTTATTGCCGCTCTCATTAAGCACTTTCAGTTCTTGTCGAAGTAATATAGAGCTTTTCCCTTCTTCATCTAATGGAACTCCGATCATCTCAGCACCATAAGCATTGAATGCACCAAGTCCCCCTACGTAGGATGGGAGCTCAACAATTATGGGATCACCCGGATCTATAAAAATTTTTGCAACAAGATCAAGTCCCTGTTGGGATGATGTTGTCACAAGCAGGTTTTCACTCTTGACATCCATGCCATTTCGGCTTGCGTGTTTTAACAGTTGTTCTCTGAGTACAGGATCTCCTTCGGTTGCACTATATTGAAGCGCTACTTTTCCTTCATTGTCCATAACTTCATTTACAATCTCCTTCACTTCTTTTATGGGAAATGAATCGGGTGAAGGAAGACCTCCGGCAAAAGATATTATTTCTGGCTTTGCAGTTAATTTTAAAAGTTCACGAATGACTGATTTTTTCATTCTTTTCGAGTTTATGGAAAAGAGTTCCTCGAAATTTAAAGCCATATTCAACTCCATATTTGTTTTTTTGTATTCATCATATATTTTTTCAATTGCTGTCAAGTTAAATTCTTTAGATTTTACATTGAATAAATCAAGTAGTAAAATTGTAATTCCAAACCGTCGTTCTGGCAATTATTTTAGGCAGAGATGCATGAGTCTTTGATTATTTCTTGAATAAAATTTTATAAAGCTCAATCATCCCAAAGATCAGGCATACAAAACCTAGGATCAATTTTGCCGGATCTGCAAGTGGATAATGCGTGTTATATAAGAAAAGCAGATCGACTGTACAAATCAGGAGAACAATGCCATAAATGATTTGGGAGGTTCGGGAATATCCCCAGCGCGTTTTGTCCGCAAGTGACACACCAACCCAAGCACTGAACCAGCCAAGAATCGCACCTCCAAGTACATCTGCAGGCCAATGCGCTCCAACGGCAATGCGCGAGATACCTACCAGAAATGCAAATATAATACTCAAAATATAAATTGAATTCTTGCGAAATGAAAAAGCGATCACTCCCATTAAGGTAAAGATCGTGGTTGTATGCCCCGATGGGAATGCATGTCTTGTGAGTCGTCTTCCTATGATGTGGAATGTTTCTGGTGTAAGCACCCCAGGAGGACGAGGAATATCCATGATCCTCTTCGTTGTGTGCAGAATGATCATATATACTATTGATGCAATAAGCACACTCCAGATGATATCCGGTCGCTTCTTTAGAAAAGGGAAAAGAAGCACTGCTGCAAAAAGCCCGTCACCAAAGAGTGTGAAAATTGCCCAGAACCTGTCGCCAGAGAATGTGTGAGCCTTATTGAAAATCATAAAAAGTTGTGTATTAATACCCGTGAGATGGATCACCGCTAGGAAGATAACAAAAAGAAAAAGGGGCGACCACACCCAGGGATCTTTAAAAGATGGAGCACATTTTTTCATAACTCTAAATATATTATTGAAAATTTTTTGGCAACGTTTTCCGAGAATGTTGACATTCTTATAAACAAATAATAAGCAGAATAATAATAAAAAGCAGGTTCTGATGAAAAAAACAGCAGCTTCAATCTTAGATATTTTCAAAGATAAAACAGCACTACTCATTCTGGGTATTGGCTTCATTATTCGGATTGTTGCAAGTATTTTTGTCTCACCGGGTATCGACGAAGCATATTACGGCGTATGTTCATTCTTCCCTGCATGGGGTTTTTTTGACCATCCCCCGGTCGTTGCCGTGACAGCAGGATTAGGAAGGTGGTTGAGTAGCTCTTTTTCGACATTAAGTTTGCGCTTCGGGGCAATCTTTCTCTTTATCGTATCGGCAATTTTGATGTATTATATTGTTCAAAGTTTGTTCGATCGAAAAGCTGCAATTTTTTCACTCCTCTTTCTGCATACAATCCCCTATTTTTTTGTTGGCATGGGAGCATTTGTCATTCCGGACAATGCACTCGGTGTCTTCTGGTTACTCTTTATCCTCAGTATAATGAAAATTCATCAAACTAAAAAGGGAGTGTGGTTCCTTCTTTCCGGAGTGAGTCTCGGATTTGCAATGCTATCCAAATATCATGCAATTTTAATTCTTGCAAGCATTGGTTTTTGCTTGATCGCTTTCAAGGAATGGCGAAGGTTCTGGAAAAGTCCATTTCTGTATTTTGGACTCATCATTGCAGGTTTGATATTCCTTCCAAATATACTCTGGAATGCACAGCATGAGTGGGTTTCCTATGTCTATCAGTTTGGCAAAGGAGTGGGTCGGCACAGCCTGTCTTTTACGAAATTCTACCAGGGAGTGCTTGTTCAGGCAGCCTACCTGTTGCCGTGGATCATGGTCATTCTTATTATGAGTGTGATAAAAACTATCGAGAAAAATGATCAAAAGTATCGCTGGCTGCTTCCCTTTGCACTTTTCCCGATTGGCATTTTTACACTTATCGGTGCAACCCAGCAGATTCTTCCCCATTGGCCCATGCCCGGGTACCTTGCTGCGATCATTCTCACCTGCGGATGGATGATCACGTGGAGAAAGCCGGCTGTGAAATGGACGTTCTGGAGTACCGGCATTGTGACTGTTGTTCTTCTAGTTGTGATCGTGATACATTCCATTACAGGATTTTTAAACCTCGGCGTGAAACTTGACCTCACGCTCGAGGGATACGGCTGGGGAAAAGTTATTGATGAACTCGAAAATCGTGAGTTATTGAACGAGGACACATTTCTTTTTACTCATAAATACATTACAGGCGGCGAACTTGGTTATGCAGCTCAAAAGAAGTATCCGGTTGCGGTTTTCGATGAGGGAAGTGCACATCATTTTGCGTACTGGACGCCGATGGATTCTCTCATTGGTCGGGATGCCATTTTTGTCATGCATCCCCGATATACAACAAATCCTGAAACTCGATATTCGGAATATTTCGAAGAGATACTTCCCCTCAAAGGTGTGATGATTTATCGCAATGGGAAGTATGAAATGACGTATAATCTGTGGCTTTGTAAAAATTTACAGAAACACTACCCGCTGGAGTACGGACCATAAAAAAATAGCACACAGATCAACACAGATTTATGCTGATAGAATTTTATAATTAAATGGTTTTGTGAATTCTTGTAAAGCGTGATTTCATATTAATCACTTATTCCTCATTACCAAGCCCCAGCTTGGTAATGCACGACAAATCAAACCATTCCCAAACTGGGGTTTGGGAACGAGATGTTCTGCTTATGACAGACAATTGATATAGACTATACACCTACTGAAAATTCCATGCCTTTTAAAAGCCATTTTGTTGTAGATTTATCTAAAGGTTCTCCCCTTCCTTTAAAACCTCTTAAATCCCCAAATGGTTTAAATCCGGCTGTTTTTTCCATTTCACTATTTAATAGTTTTGCATAATCTAACACCTCAGCGATTGCTTTTCTAATATCAGAATCAGTTACAATTTTTCCATGAATTACTTGGTCACGGATTTTTTCTGCGGATTGTATTTTTGATAATGTATCTTCTGACATTTTATGACCAAAAATTTTCTTAAATAGAGCTTGAAAACCGTCTCTAGTTAAATGGTGTTTATTTATAACATTCGAAGTAATTTCTGAATTAGCCCTATGAAGTTTCACAACGCCACAATATAATACTTTATTCTGTGCTTGTTCTACCTTGAAAAACATATATGCGAGTGCTATTTGATTTTGAAATTTCTCGACTAGTGCTGGTAAATCAGAAAAATATTTTTTTATTTCATCTGAACAATTTTCATAATATTTTAAAACCGCTTTATAACTAGGCATATTCATTTTTGATGATTCTCCTTATAAAGCATAACATACAATATACTGCTTAAATTCGCAGTATAGTATCAATCCGAAATTAATTAAAATACTATTCTTATTTTCGATTAATACCACTTTTCTGTTATACTGTTTGAATTCAAATTTGTAAACTTTTTATACTTCGTTCTTTTTCATTATTAATCTTGTTTTATACTATAATTTATTTTCTTCACTACTCATAAATCTGCACCTGTCTAAAATCCCAGTTCCTTCTCAATACCTGCCATTGCCTGCAAGGTGTGTTCTATGAAATCCTCAAGTGATATACCCAATTCTTCACATGACTGAATCTGCTCCCTGTTTGCACCTGCTGCAAAACGCTTTTCTTTAAATCTTCTCATCACAAAATCAGTATCCAATGAAGATATTTTTTTATCAGGATGCATGAGCGTTGCCGCAATGATGAGTCCGGTCAGCGAATCAACTGCATAAAGCACCTTATCCATATTAGATCTTCGCTCCACATGACCAGGATGCGCTTCGATCGCATAGAGGATTTTCTCGTCGAGTCCTTTGTCTTTGAGTAATTCCACGGAATCCTTCCCGTGTCGTGCAAAATTATCAACCGTACTTTCATAATCGAGGTCATGAAGGAGTCCGGCAAGTGCCCACATCTCTTCATCTTCTCCGAAATATTCTGCGAAATGTGCCATTGCAGCTTCAACTGCCAGACAGTGCTTTTGCAAATTTCTGTTCTTCAAATGCTGTTTTAGTAATACGTATGCTTCTTCTCGTGTCATAAATTATCCTTTTCTATAAATATTTTGCAGCCATATCCGCAAGCACTGAACGCTCCCCTTTCACCAGCGTGACATGACCGGAAAGTCTTTCATCTTTGAATTTATCCACAACTATGCTCAAGCCATTACTTTCAGAATCCAGGTATGGAATATCAATCTGGTACGGGTCGCCGGTAAGCACCACTTTTGTGCGGTCTCCGGCTCGCGTGATGATCGTTTTCATTTCGTGAGGAGTAAGATTCTGCGCCTCATCAACTATCATGAACTGGTCCGGCAGACTTCGTCCACGAATATATGTCAAAGGTTCTAGTTCAATAAATCCATACTCAAGAAACTCCTCCAGAGAAGAGGTTCGTTTCCTACCGAATTTCCCTTTTTCCTTTTTGTCTTCCTCTACTTCTCTACTCTGCAGAAGGATTTCCATATTATCATAAATGGGTTGCATCCAGGGATTGTATTTTTCTTTCTTTGTGCCCGGCAAATATCCAATATCTTTGCCAAGTGGAAATATCGGACGGGTCACAATGAGCTTTGTATATTTCTCTTCCTGAATAGTTTTCTGCAAGCCTGCAGCAAGGGCAAGAAGAGTTTTTCCTGTGCCTGCTATGCCTATAAGCGAAACAATCTTTATCGAGTCATCAAGAAGGATGTCAAACGCAGCTTTCTGTTCGGGATTGAGTGCTTTCACTCCCCAGATCGGCTCGTTCTTATAAAACTGCAAAGGGCGTACCACATCTTCATCTTTATGATATTTTGCAATCGCATTATGATGAAATTTGTCTTTTTCATACAGCAGTAAAAATTGGTTGTAGCATGTCAGCCCAAAGGAATTTTTTACTTCGGACTGCTCTTTGAATCTTTCAACCTCAGCACCACTCACTTCTTTTTTTAGGACACCTGTGTAAAGTTCTTCAAAATTGATCGCTTCAGCTTCATAATTTATTGATTTCAGTCCAATGGCATCTGCTTTGATACGGACATTCGCATCCTTGGATACCATGATCACATCCTGATCCGGATTATCTTTTTTGAATCTGTAGGCAGTGCCGAGAATAAGGTTATCATTCACATCGCTGATGAGAATATCGTTCATGTCCCCATCAACTTTATGAGCGAGTGAGACCTGAAGTGTGCCACCGTTTTTGAGTTTTACTCCTTTTGCCAGAGAATCCTGTTTGCGCAAGCTGTCGAGGATTCTGCTGAATTGCCGGGCATTTCTGCTCTTCTCATCCAATCCTTTTTTAAATTGATCCATTTCTTCAATAACGGTTATGGGAATAACAATCTTGTCTTTGGGATATGCATAAATTGCAGAGGGATCGTGAATTATCACATTCGTGTCAAACACGTAAATCTTTTGCATCTTTTCCTTCTTGTTATCTTTCTTCATAGTTCGTTTGAGTGTTGTGATGAGAAAATTTTATGTCAAATTTAATTACTACAAGTCATCATGGACCATTCTGTGTACATAATTATTTCACGCAAAGTCCGCAGAGGAAATAAATAACGCAAAGAACGCTGAGAAGTGAACACACAATGCTCAACTCGCCACCCTCTACGATTATACGATGACTGAGTCGTCGACTCCACATTTCTCATTTTAAATTTTCTAATTTTTCATTGCGTAGCGTCAGCGAAGCAGGGTCATCTTCCTCACCATAGCATGCCCATTATACTCTAACTTATACAAATACGTCCCGGGGGATACTTGCATACCTTGCTCGTCTGTGCCGTCCCACGTAATTCTGGTCTTTACCCAGAAATCGTTGGTTGTTCCATCGAACCGGCGGATAAGCTGCCCTTTGGTGTTGTATATGGATAGCGTGTAATCTTCCACTCTGGTGTAGTCCGCAGTGATGAACAATATTTCCGTTTCATTTGTGAAAGGATTCGGCGTATTTTGAAAGAGATACAAATTATGAATAAAACTCGTATCCGGTTCATCCACGCTTACTGTATCCTGGCATTCATATGCACCTATGTCTATTCTCCCATTAAATATTCTCGGATTTCCAGCTAAGTCGGTTGCAGGAAGATGCAATCCCGTTGTATCCGGTGTGCCTGCATCGATACAGGGTGAATGAGTTGTGAGTTCATAACTGAACGGATTTCCTCCAACAAATAATGGATCTTCGTCAATGTTTCCGTCTCCCCAATATAATGTACCGTTATTATTTGTGTTTATTGCATCTATCCCCCCTTCTATATTACAGTACTCGATATAAGCAGAATTGGGTTCATGTTGATAATGAAACCATATTTCTGTTACGGATTCGTTTCTAAGGATAGTATTTATCATTTTTATATGTCCATCGTCAACTAAACTTATTGTACCTTGCGAACAATTGTCATTATCGCATATCGTGCAGTTAATGAGGTACATGAAATCATTTGGACTGCACATTTGGCGAATACCACTGGCAACATCACCGTAATTATCCGTTATTTCACAGTTTATCAATATTGGGTAACAATAATAATTTGAAGCTATCGCGCCGAAATGACTGTTTGCCGGATTTGTTTTATTTCCCCTCATAGTGCAGTTTATAAAAACCGGTTCTTGGAATGCTGAAAGATGAAATAATTTTGCGTTTACCTGGTCATATTCCGAGATAAAATTAACATTATAAAACATTATATTACTATTGCTAGAAATATAATTTATTGATAAATTATGAAATATATCATTATTTATAATAATCATATCTTTAAATTTAATATTTGAACAATAGTCCACACCGAGCCCCCCTGCTTGAAATCCATATCCATTTTGTATTGTAAAACCTTCCATAGAAAAATGATGAATATTGCGTAGTAGAATCATTTGATTTGTCTGTTCAGCATCGAGTATAGTGAATTCTTCACCTGCTCCCCTTAACGATATATGATCTTTCCCCCCAATAGAGAAGAATTCACTGGTTAGTGATGGTGAATATGTACCACTATTAACATAAATTGTATTTGGATTTGCGCTGTCTGATTTTACCATTATTAATGCATGGTAGATATTCTGAAATGAGTTATTCCAATCCAAACCGCTGTTTGTATTATTTCCGTTAACCGAAACATAGACATCATCGTTTATTGGTTCTATCTTTTGGTGAAGAATATCCATGGTAATATTGCCATCATTTGCATAAGCATAAAATTTATCTGGTTCCCTTACCGTAAACGTATCAACAAAAACAGTCATGTCTTCTTCATAATTATAAATATCACTCCCTATAGGAGAATAATTCATATAAATATTACATAAATCTTGATGAGAGAAAGTAATTTCAGCATCATTTTGTTTGCATATTCCACCACCTTGAACTGATGAAAAGTTATTATGGATATTTGTACCTTTTAAGTACGTGTTCTGTGAAACACCAACATAAATCCCACCACCTGCTCCAGCAAAATTGTTTTTAATATTACATTTTTCAATTGTCATTGAAGCGCTATGTATATTAACACCTCCTCCAAAATGAGTATTATTGGTATAATAACCGTTCCCGTGTTGAAGTGTCATTCCTACTATATATGCATTATTCTCATCTGAATTAACTAATACGCAACTTCCATTATTATTTCCATCTATTATTGTACTGTCGATATATGCTTCATCCCCTGTGGTGTAATATTTGCTGGCAACCGTAATATTCTTCCCACCATAATCAATATTCTCAAAATATGTTCCCGGATATACTAAAACAATATCTCCATCCTGTGTGTTATCAATCCCTTCTTGAATAGTCGTGTAATCTCCTGTGCCGTTTATATCAACAATGATCGTCGATGACCAAATATGAAAAAAAGGCAGTATAATTAATATAATAGCTGTGAATAAATATTTCATCATTACCTCACCCCCTGTACCCCTCTCCGAAAAATCAGAGAGGGGGTAGAGGATTTTATTAATTGTTATTTCATGAGTAACATCTTATGAACAGCGTTTTTATCATCTGAGGTGAGTTTATAGAAATAGATGCCGTTCTTTACCGCATTTCCATACCTGTCTCTACAATCCCACATGACCGAGTAATAGACATTCTTTGTTCCTGAGGAGATAATTTCATCACAATCGATCGATCGCACCAGTTGACCTCGAATGTTATAGATGTTCAACTCCGTATGTACAGCATTCTGTTCCGGCATGAATCTTATTGTTGTTGTATTCGTTCTCACGGGATTTGGATAATTTTGCAGTAGGGTAAGTTTGTTGATTACAGGGGTGTCTTTGGTGCTCAACTGAACATTCGCATAACCTTTATGCTCATAATAAAGTGGTTTTACACAAAAAGCTTGTGTGTCAGCATTCTTATAATCCCCGCAATATATTATAAACTCGAGGTTATTACCTCCGCTTTTCGATACTTCCGGTGTATAGGCAAGGATTTGCACTGGATATTCATCGTCATACACTTTCGATGCTCCAAGGCACTCATCATCACAGTATACAGCAACTTCTATAACAGGATCTTCAGAATAAATAGTATCGATATCGATAGCCATGTAATCGACTGTCTCTGTATAGGTAAAGTATTCGGTTTTTTCCTTGACGTATGCTTCGACGCCTTTACTGCAACTCTCATTCCATACAAGCTGGCACAAACTATCGACATAGATGATATATAATTCTCCCGGATTGGCTGTCCAATTCAAACCGGACATTCCTCCCTTGGAGAGATACCAATGTTCCGATCTCACAGAAAGCCATTCATCTTCGATCGACTCCAGGGCATCCACTATGTGTATCGGCTCTTCAAGGAAGCAACCGATCCAGTTTGCCTGCTCGGGATACAATTGAACTGGTGTACTCGGATCTAGCCATGTGCCTGAGATTCCTTGTGCGGGCATATAGTCACAACTGTCTATGAGCACAAATTTATACCCTTGCTTTGTTTCGAAATCACCTAAGTCATTTTTCCAATAATCAATATAATAATAAACAACTTGATCATCTTCAAAGAGTACATAATTGAGACTGTCTTCAGTTTGATAATCATCATCAATAAGGTATTGCCTTTCAAGTACATCTATTGCATCCATCCATCCTTCGGTTGTTCTGTTCAGTACCGGGAACGAGATCCAGTCTATATTGTCATATGAACCATAATCATAATCATCTTTGAAATAGTCATGTTCATTTGCAGGAATAGCTCCCATGTCAGCAGGGGTACCGTCATCATCTTCATACTCTTCATCGGGGTCACCGGTGTCTATACAAGGACTAAACACTTCTTTATCCCATAGTAACTTAAAATCACCGTTGGGTGCGTCATCGAACAATGGATCATCATCGATATTACCCGTTCCGGGATATCCGTCTTCTATACAGGAATAGGTAACAGAAGGTGGTCCAATTATGTTTGAATGTGTATTACCCCATATAATCGAGTTCACTATATCTTGATTTTGCCCATATGCAAAACTAACACCTTTATAGTTACCATAAATCGTACAGTTAATTATATCACAGTATCCTGCAATATCATAAATACCATATCCGCTGTTGCCATCAATATTATCATTAATTACACAATTTCTTATTGTTATTTCATGTCCACCATCTATTGAAATGCCTTTTGATGTGTTATCATTAATATTACTATATTCGATTATAAGATCATACGGTGAATATGGATAGTGTTTTATACCAATTGAGTTTTGGTATACGTTGCATTTAGAAATTATAGATGTTGACTCATTTTCATCAATATCTGATGTAATTAGAATACCAGTATCATTACCAAATATTTGGCAATTAGATATTTCAATATGATTTTCATTATTATTTACAGCCTTTATTCCAATATCCATTCCCGAAATTGAACAATCATAAATTATTGAAGTTCCACTCAATTTATATATTCCATACCCATTCTGGGATGTATTCTCTATAATAAAACCATATACATTAGCTCCATAGTAGTTTGTTATATATATAGTTGAATTGCCAGAACTTGTGATAGTCGGATATTGTGTTGCATATTTCATGAGAGTAATATTCTTGTTAATTGTTACAACTTCCGTGTAAGTCCCGTATTTTACTTTAACTGAATCACCTGTCGAAGCTGCATTTATACCTGCCTGGATAGTTGTATAATCACCACTGCCATTCCAGTCAACAATAATTGTATCAGCTAGTCCAATTGTTGTTATTAACAGCTGGAATGCTGTTATCAAAATTATTTTTTTCATTTTTCTCCTTGTTTTCTGTGAATACATTAACTCTTAAAAGAGCAACCCATAATACATATCCCACAACATCATATTCATTCTAATCTTATCCAGTTGAATACTCATATTCCTTGCACCCCACTATTCCCGGGAAACGGAATAGTAAGGTAGGAATTAAGGAATTTATTTTTCCCGAGAATTGATAATGTTGTATTTGTGTTGTATTTTTCATTGTTAAAATATATTTTGTTATAGTAACTTGCATAATATACGTCAGTTACCAAATTCAAATGGGGGGGGGGGGGTAAGTCCTCCCAAAATATTTTTCCAATTATCTTTTGTTGCCATCATATTTTTTCCTTTGAATAGATTGGTGAGAATTGCAATTTGCTTGTCAAATTTTTTGCAAAGGAAAATTTAGTATTAATAATTCTCTTGCCCAAAAAAAAATAATTTATCCATTTTTTTGTATTAAATGAATATATTTATGCTTCCCTCATTTTTATTGACAACATATCTTCTTGACAGGGACTTTTCCTTATTTGATAAGGTGAAATATGAAACGACGAGAAGCAAGAGAAATCGCAGTTCAGATGCTGTACGGACTTTACTTTGAGGAGATACCTGAAGATCAATCCTCTTTCGGGCACCTTTTGGAACAAAAGTTCAATGAAGCAATATCCGTCAATGAGATTACCTTTACTCTTGACGAAAAGGAATTCTGTATCGATCTCGTAAAAAACACATATTTACATCTGCAGGATATTGACGAACTTATAATACAGTTTTCAAAAAAATGGTCATTTGAAAGGATCAATATCATCGAAAAAAGTATTCTCCGGCTTGCAGTTATGGAAATTGAATATTCTGATATTCCCCAAAAAGTAGCGATCAATGAAGCGGTTGAACTCGCAGAAGATTTCTCGGGACAAAGATCAAAAAAATTCGTGAACGGCATCCTCGATGCTGTTATGCACAGGGAAAAGAACAATGATTAATGTAAGTCTTGGCATTTTTGCCTATAATGAAGAAAAAAATATCGGGCAGCTTCTCAAGGCAGTTGAAGAGCAGGTTTTCAAAACTGTTGAGCTGAAAGAGATAATTGTGGTCTCCAGCGCTTCGAAAGACAGAACAGATGAGATCGTGCGCGAATACGAGAAAAAAGACCCGCGCATAAGACTCATTGTACAGGAAGAAAGAAAAGGCAAATCGTCAGCAATCAATCTCTTTTTGAAAGCTGCAACCGGAGATATTCTCATCATAGAAAGCGCAGATACGATCCCTGCCAAAAATACGATCGAGAAACTCGCATCACCTTATTATGATGACACTATCGGCATGACGGGTGGACGCCCCGAACCCATTAATAATCCCAAAAGCTTTATTGGATTTGCTGTGTGCATGATGTGGCGTTTGCATCATAAGATGGCAATGATCTCCCCAAAACTTGGAGAGATGGCATCCTTCAGAAATATCGTGAAAGAAATTCCCGAGCACAGCCCGGTTGATGAAGCAAGCATCGAGTCTATCATCACGCATAACGGACTGAAACTCAAATACATTCCGGATGCCATCGTGCATAACAAAGGTCCTGAAAATGCATCGGATTTCCTCAAACAGCGCAGGAGAATTTATACCGGGCATTTGTGGCTGCAGGAAAACCAGGATTATACTGTCGTGTCGCAAAACTCGGGCTTGATAATCGGCTTGACCATGAAGGAATTTTCCCTCAATCCCATAAAGGATTTGAAGATCATCTATACGATGCTGCTTGAGATATGGGGACGCTTCCTCGGCTGGTATGATTACAAAATATTAAAGAAAGTTCCCTACAAATGGGAAATCTCTGAATCTACAAAAGATTTGAGCAAGTCATAAATAAAATGAAAAATAAAAGCAATTTAAGCACAGAAATTGAAAAGCAACTCATAACTTACCTTGTGAATGCCGGAGCACGAAAGATCGGAGTTTTTGGATCCTATGCTCAAGGTTGTGCTGGTACGTCGAGCGACATTGATCTTCTTGTGAAATTTGCAGACATTAAAAGCCTGCTTGAACTTGTGAAAATTGAAAGAGAATTAACAGAATTGCTACATATAAAAATAGACCTTCTGACCGAAAATTCTATAAGCCCCTTTTTAATTGACAGAATAAAGTCGGAAGAGCAGGTAATTTATGAAAACTAAGGATGATTTAGTTTATTTGCAGCACATTTTGGATTCGATCAAATGGATTGAAAACTATATCTCAGATTTATCTCACGAGCAATTTCTCAATAATCATCTCGTGCAAGACGCAGTAATTAGACAGATTGAAATAATCGGTGAATCATCTAAGAAAATACCAGATTCACTTAAACAAAAGTATTTATCAATTCCATGGAAAGACATAGCAGGGCTGAGAGACAAGCTCATACATGGATATTTCGGAGTAGATATAGAAGCAGTGTGGAAAACAGTGAGTACTGACATCCCATTATTAAAAACACAAATTGATATTATAATTAAAAACCTATGAAAAGCATAAAACTCCTCCTGAAACTTATTTTTCTCCGCCTTTCACGCCAGCTCTATCAGAAGATCATGCTGCCTGTAAACTACACTGTGAGCGTGACCTACCGCTGCAATTCCCGTTGCAAAACCTGTAATATTTACAAGATTAAAAGTGACGAACTTACTGTAGATGAATATGATAAAATCTTCCGAACGATCGGCAAAAGCGCTTACTGGATAACCATCAGCGGCGGTGAACCTTTCCTGAGACCCGATCTTGAAGAGATCATTAATGTCATCTACAAAAGATCTAAACCGAGTATCATCAATATCCCTACAAACGGACTGCTCTGCAAAGAAATTCCCAAGCGTGTCGAAAGAATAGCTCAAAACTGCCCGAAAAGCAATATCGTGATAAATGTTTCAATAGACGATCTTGAGGAACGGGATAATGCAATAAGAGGTGTTTCCGAAGCGTATGAGAAAGCACTGAAAACGTTTGAGGGGATCAAAAAGATAAATATGTGCAATGTGAATGTGGGAATTCATACGGTGATCTCGAAGTTCAATGTCGGTCGTTTTCGTGAAATTGCCGGAAGTCTCATGGACCTTCATCCTGACTCCTACATTACTGAAATCGCCGAGAATAGAGTCGAGCTGGATACGATGAACGAGGACATCACACCCCGTGTCATGGACTATTCACAAGCAATCGATTTTCTGCTCCATAAAATAAGGAACACTCCATTTAAAGGCATGAATAAGATCACACAAACCTTTCGCATTGAATACTACAAAATGGTAAAAAAGATCCTCAAAGAACAGCATCGTGTGCTTCCCTGCTATGCCGGAATTCTTTCTGCTCAAATGGTGCCAAATGGCGATGTGTGGCCATGTTGCATTAAATCAATTGTGGTCGGTAACCTCAAAAAGTTCAACTACAATTTCAAAAAGCTCTGGAAAAAGAGTGCACTTTTAAAGAAGGAACGCACAGCGATCCGCAAAGAAAAATGCTACTGCCCAATGGCAAATGCTTCTTATACGAATATGCTCATGAGTAATAAAATATTATTTAAAGCAGTGTTGAGACTCCTGAAGAAATGATCAAAAAACATATCACGATCCAGACAAAATATTCCATCAAAGACGGAAATTACATATATACAGATTTTTATGAAAAGTCACAGGAAAAGGTAGCACTCATCCTCAATTCTTATGAGAAAAGCGATAATGCAGAGAAAGCGATCGGTGTGCTTCTTAATGTATTCAAAGAAAATTTCTATGACAAATCCTATGATGTAAAAACACGATTGCAGAACACTATAAAAGAAATGAGCTGGCATCTAACTGCTTTCTTCAATCGAGAAAACTGCAAATTTGAAATGTCCGCAGTGATATGCGTTATCAAAAACGGTGTCGCATATTTTGTTCAAACAGGTCGGTTGATAATCTACACATACAATGACAAGCTTACACCAGTTGGACTTGATATTCAGAAGAATTTTGAAGAGTCATTTCACATTCCCATACTCGGCATAAAGGAAGGCGAGCTCCAGATAAAAGTGCTTACTCTAGAACTAAAACATGACACGAATATTCTCATCCTTCCTTTCCTCTATGCAAAAGAGCTCGACACTTCTATTGAAAATGAAAAAGAATTTTTAAAAACCTTTGATAATCTATTCTCGGAAAGTGCAACACCCATAGTACATATAACTGCTGCTGAAATGCATTCCCATTACAAACCACGCAGGAAATTCCGCATTAATTCCAAAACAACTGGACGTTTCATGCTCATTGTAATTATCGTTGCAACCGCATATGTCGTATTCGGGCGCAAATGGGGACAGGGAATTCTGAGCAGCGGTAAGGAATTCATAAGTGAGAAGAAGAAAAGTTTGATCGACTATAGGTCGCTTTTACAGAATATGCCCTATCCCGGTTTCGAGGTGAAAGAGTGGCAGTGGATCAGCCCGGTTGAGATCACCATGCCCCCTTTCTTCGATGCTGAAAATATTTATATCATCACTGGTACTGAACTGACATGTGTAAAGAAGAATACTTTCCAGCTAAGATGGAAGGTCGCATTTGATGGTGAAATCAAAAATGTTGAATCACTCCGCGACGAGAAACTCCTCATTATAGATGGACGCGGAAATCACTCTCTGCTTGACAAAGCTCACGGAAAGATCGAATGGCAAAAAGCCAAACCCGCGACTCATGAGAAATTTTATAAACAGTCCCCGCAAGTGATTCCTATCGACTACATACGCGATGGACGGCTCGAGCAGAATTATTATATCCTATCAAATAAAAATGCGGTGAAACTCATCATCGCAGGAAAAGGCGATGTGATCGCAGAGGAAACGTTCGATAGCAAGATAGACTATATGTCCGATTACGATTATGTAGAAAAATGTTTTTATGTGTGTATGGATAGGAAAATCATAAAAGTTGATCTTATAATTCTATAAAATGCAAAAAAAATATTATTGGCTTCCTTCTTATGAACAGATTGTAAAACTGGTCAGGACAAATATATTTTAAAGGATAATAAGTAATAAATGTCAAAAAAAACAAACGTACGAAATAATATTACCGAATATAATCAAAAAGTTTTTAAAGAATTCAAAAGCACTTTGAAACACATCATTTTTGATGAAACTTTAACCCTCTATATTCTAAGACCTATCGCATTCATCTTTGTGAAATTGATCTACAAAACACGCATTACACCGAACCAGGTTTCATTGATGACTATTATTACAGGCGTGATAAGTGGATTTATTTTTTCAAAAGGGACAGCAACATGCTTTATCATTGCGGGTGGATTACACTTCTTCTGCCTCGTGCTGGATTGTGTGGACGGAATGATCGCACGCTTGAAAAACAGTGGATCGGCAGTCGGGCGTATCATAGACGGATTTGCTGATTATTCTGTTGGAGTAGCAGTCTTTATCGGGTATGGCCTCGGTTTAGCTAATGCGGGTTATCAGGTGCCTTTTTCGATTTCCATATCTCACTGGACACTCCTTGCAATATCGGCTGTGAGCTGGATATTTCATTCTATGATCGTTGATTATTATCGTGTGGAATTCATGGCACATGGTCTCGGTATGATAAAATCTACATGGGAAGCGAAGAAGCACTTCAAAGAAGAGTTGCGCACTATCAAACATGAAAAAGGCAAACTTCTTGATAAAGTTATGATCGCACTCTATCTGGGATATTCGCATCTTCAACTCTTCCGATTAGGCAAACAAGAAGTTTATGACCAGAAAACTTATTACGAAAAAAATAAAGTTTTAATACATCTCTGGTTCTGGATAGGTCCCACAGCACAGGCATTCGTGATGATCCTTTCTGCAATTTTGTTCAGACCCATAATTTTCTTCTGCTACATGATCATCATCGCAAATATCTGGATGATCGTTTTGTGGATAATCCAGACGAAGGTGAATAAGAAAATCCTTATTAAAAGTTAAATTGATTCATAAATAGGAGACAGTATGGCAAAGATCGCATCTGCTGGTAATTACGGACCGAAGATCCGCTCCGATTGCATGGTGACAATAGAACTCACTGATAGTGGTGGAGTATGCATTGACTTCATCAGTAAGGTGAAGGATTTCTTTGGTGATCATATTATTGCACTTGCTCAGGATGAGATGAAATTTTTCGGCATAAAGAACTCCAGGATGAAAATCGAAGATCGGGGAGCGTTGGATTTTGTTATCACCGCTCGCATCGAAGCTGCTTTGAAAAGAGCAGACAATACAATTACAAAATCTTATTTACCCGAAATGAGAAAGCACTGTTTGTATAAATCTGCAAAAGATGCTTTAAGACGTTCGCGTCTCTATCTTCCGGGAGAATCACCAAAACTGATGCTGAATGCCGGTCTGCATGGAGCTGATGCGATAATACTTGATATGGAGGATTCTGTTCATCCTGACGAAAAGGATTCAGCCAGAATTCTTGTGCGAAATGCACTCAGAACAATCGATTTCAAGGGTGCGGAAAGAATGGTGCGCATCAACCAGCTTCCTCTTGGTTTTGAAGATATAAAAGAGGTCATAAACGAAAATGTTCATGTCGTACTCATCCCAAAATGCGAATCAAAACAGCAGGTGATAGACGTCGATACCTATATTAAACAGTTGAAAAAAGGCAAAAAACCCGTGTTTCTTATGCCAATAATCGAATCAGCAAAAGGTGTGATGCATGCCTATGAAATCGCTTTGGCAAGCAAAAATGTTATTGCCCTTACGCTGGGACTTGAAGACTATACCGCTGATATTGGTGTGACCCGTTCAAAGAGTGAAGATGAATGTTTCTTTGCAAAAAGTATGGTGATCAATGCGGCAAAAGCTGCAGGTGTACAGGCGATTGATACAGTATTTTCCGACGTGAATGATATGGTCGGGCTCTATGAAAATGTGAAGCAGGCAAAGGCATTGGGATTTGACGGAAAAGGATGTATTCATCCACGTCAGATACAGGTCATCCATGAAGCATTTCTACCCACACAGGAAGAGTTAGAAAAAGCGCAGCACATTGTCGAAGCATATACTACTGCCAAGAAAGAAGGCAAAGGAGTGGTATCTCTTGGGAGCAAGATGATCGATGCTCCGGTCGTCAAACAAGCGCAACAAGTTCTCAAATTGGCAAAGATCGGAGGTATGATCAAATGATAAAAGCTGATAAATTTGTGAAAAATGCTGCAGGTCGTCTTGTACCTACAATCGTGAACGGAAAGCCGGTCATACCTTTCATGGGAGTAAATAAATACATACCCACACACAGAGGAGCCGCACCTCGCGTACCAACAATAGTAGATTATCCGCAGGATTGTAATAAGGTCGTCGACTCTTTGAAAGATGCTCTTATAAAATCAGGACTGAAAGACGGCATGACAATCTCAACGCATCATCATTATCGAAATGGAGATTATGTTGCGAACTGGATTTTTGATATTGCTGCTGAACTTGGTGTGAAAGACCTTGTATGGTTGCCGAGTGCAGCATTCCCCTGCCATGCCCCGATCATCAAACATCTCGAATCCGGTGTGGTGCATCATATTGAAGGCAGCTTGAACGGACCTCTTGGTGATTTTTGCAGCCGTGGAAAAATGAAAGGACTTGGCTACCTGAGAAGTCATGGCGGCAGATACAGGGCAGTCGCAGACGGAGAACTTCATATTGATATTGCAGTTTTAGCTACTTCAGCTTCGGACATGATGGGCAATGCGAATGGCGTTTATGGAAAAAATCCATTTGGTCCGATGGCATTCTCGAAAGTTGATTCCAAAAATGCAGATAGAACAATTGTGGTGACTGATACGCTTATTGATTTCCCCTGCTATCCATGGGAAATCATGGGCAATGACGTAGATTTTGTTGTCGTGGTCGATGAGGTTGGTGATCCACAGAAGATCGTTTCAGGAACAACACATCTGACAAAAAGTCCGGACAGATTATTGATCGCTGAGTACGCTGCAAAATTTGTGGAAGCAGCCGGTATTCTTCATGATGGCATGAACTTTCAGGCTGGTGCAGGAGGTGCGTCGCTTGCCTTTGTAGATTTTATCCAGCAGATGATGATAGACAAAGGCATCAAAGCGAGGAGTATGATAGGTGGGAGCACAAAATATCTTGTTGATATGATGAATAATGGTCGTGCGGATTATATTTTTGACGGACAAACCTTTGGACTCGAAGCGATCTCTTCATTGCGAGATAATCCCAGGCATATACCAATCGATGTTTATGAGAGTTATGATTTTCATGCAAAGAGTAATCTTGTGCAGATGATGGATGTGATCGTGCTTGGCAGTACAGAAGTTGATGTGAATTTCAATGCTAACTGCGTCACACATAGCGACGGGCGCATGCTGCACGGCATTGGTGGATACCAGAACTGTTTAATGGCAAAATGTACGATTATTGCTGTGCCCACATTCAGAGATAGGATTCCTGTCATAAAAGATGAAGTTACCACTCTTGTTGCTCCGGGCGAACTTGTTGATGTCATTGTTACAGAGCGCGGGATTGCGATCAATCCATTGAGAACAGACCTCATTGAAGCGACCAGGAATTCAGGACTTCCAATCCGAGATATTAATGATATTAAAGCGGAAGTTGATGATATGTGTGGGGTGCTGGTTAAGCCAAAACTCTCTGATGAAGCAGTAGCGGTCGTTGAATGGGTGGATGGAACCATACTTGATACTATACGAAAGATCGAAGAATAATATACGAAAAATAGACAAATACAGAAGGCGATAATACACATTATCGCCTTCATTTTTATAAAAAAAGCCCTTCTTGCAAAGGGCTTTTGGGAGAAACGAGCTTTCTATCGTGTAATCTTAGATCGCTCCGCTATCTTCGATGCGTAATACATCGACATTCAATTTTTTAAGTTTTTCCTGAAGTGAATCCAATTTTGTATCTAGTTTTGAACCCTCTTTATCAAAACCCTGCTGGATCTTCTGCAAGATATTTTCGAAATCAAGGATCTTCTTCTCATCACCATCTATATACATCTTCATCAATCCGTTATCGATTGATATCTGCAACTGGTCAGCAAAATCGGATTTTTCTCCAACCTTTGTCGTGACAGCGATAACTTGCCCATCACGCAGGACATCAACAACGATATCGTTATCAACCTCTACATCATCGAGAATCGTTGAAATATCATTGATATCGTCAACCAGAATACCATTGATCTCAACAATGACATCTTTTTCCTGTAGCGAAGATTCTGCAGCGGGAGAGCCCTCGTAGATCTTGTTTATAAGTAGCCCTTTGGCGTCATCGAGTTTATCAACCTGCAGACCGAGCCATTTGCCATCCTTGTCTTTGTAATTCCACACATATACATTACTTGGTTTATCAAACCATTCATAATTTCCGAAGATTTTTTTGTTGATCTCTTTCTTTCCAAGGACCACATTAAATGTCTTGTATTCTCCATCTCTGAAAACATCGACAGTAACGGTCTGTTCCGGTTCCATACCTTGCAGCATTTTGCTGATCTGGTCTGACGTATAGACATGCTGACCTGCAAGATCGAGCATGATATCTCCCCCGAGTATACCTGCCTCAGCACTGGGTCCGTCTTTAACGATATCAGAAATCAAAACACCATAATTGGTATTGAGTCCCTTTTTCTCGTATTCTTTGTCTTTCATGTCTGAAAGATACACACCAAGGTATGCTTTGTATTCCGGCTTGGGCTCAAAATCTGCTTTATTTGCAAGGGTAAGTTTTATTGTTTTTTCACCGCCATCGCGATAAATTTTGAACTTTACTTTCTGCCCGGGTTTATACATTTTGAGCATTTTTGTGAACTGGTCATGATTGAAGAGCTTTGTCCCATCCATTTCCAGGATGATGTCCTTACTCATCATTCCAGCTTCTTTTGCAGGCGTGTCATCTATCACACCATTGACGATGATGCCGTATTCAACTCCGGCATCTTCATAATCCCAGATATCCCCTGGATAGATTCCGACAAATGCCTTTTCCTCTGCAGCAAGGGGTTGTAGCATTGCAAGCAATAGGATTACGACAGCTAAGATCGGAACGAATTTCTTTTTTTTCATGTTTGATACCTCCATGATTTTTAGAATAATGTATTAGATGCAAGCTGAACCGGCTGGGAAGTAAATTCTGAGACGATCAGCAGCGCATCATTTGTTTGTTGTGATCTATATTTTCTTACAACATATGCTTTGTCTTGAACATAGTTGTCAGGATTGAACTCTGATCCAATAGACGGATTATGAATTGTAGTATAGCGGAAATAATCATTTAACGGTGTCCATTCATCTGGCTGAATTGCAGATCCTTCTGATGTACGAAAAGTAAAATTATGTGCTCTCAGCGCAAACTGCGGTTTGATAATGAGCCCGATTGCAACTACAAAAAAGAGCACAGCAAAACCAACTGCCCATTTTAATTGGGTCTGTGCTTTTCTGGTCGGGCTGAAATAATGTCCCTCCAATTGAGCTTTAAGTTCCTGCTCAAAAGGATCGCTTTCAAGTTTTGGAATGCTCATGTTATCTAACTTGTCTTCAAACTTTTTCATATGATAGATCTCCCTGTAAAAAATCTCGTAACTTGCCCAAAGTACGGTGCATCTGAACTTTGATCGTCCCTTCTTTCTGTTTGAGGATCTCGGCGATTTCCTTATGTTTCATCTTCTCAAAGAAGCGTAATGAGATCAGATTCTGCTCATAAAGGGGAAGCGCTTGTATGGCTTGCTTCAAAGAGTCATAATCAAGATCGATAAGCATCTCACCTGCATTCATTTTTTTCTCTTTCAGCATCTCTTTCACTGTTTGATCCCGCTTCTCGTTCCTGAAATATTGATTGGTCTCGTTCACTGCGATACGGAATATCCAGGAGCTGAAGGAACATCTTTCTTTGTTTACAAACCTGTACTTTGTTAAATTCTTCATAGCTTTAAAAAATATATTTGATACGATCTCGTTTCGTGCTGCGTCATCGTTCACTCTATGATATACAAAATTATTGATCTTTGGAAAATATTTCTGATACACCTCTCCAAAAGCGGAGATGTCTTTTTTTGCTTTGAGTATGAGCTTTTTTTCAGACACGTTCATCTTTTCCATGTTTCATATACCTTTATAACGCATTCATTTGCGAATGGTTACAATATTTATTATCAAACCTATTTTCTTGACAAGGACTTTATCCTTTTTATAGAGGAATTAACTAATAAGGAGTCATTAAATGAAAAAATTTCTTATCATTACAATTTTTATTTTATTTCTTGCTTCCCTCAGTGCAAAAACCTTTATCCGAGAATATAACTACCGAGCAGGAGAAGCGGACAGCAAACTCACTGCACGAGCTATTGCTCTGGAGCAGGTAAAACGACTTTTACTTGAAGAAATAGGTGTGTACATAAGCACATCATTTGAAAATGAGACTATAGAAATTGGGGATGAAGTAAAGGAGCTTACCACAAAAGACATCGAAGTGATATCAGCAGGAATTACTGAAACCACAATTGTTGAGGAAGATTGGACAGGTGATAACTACTACATCAAAGCTGAGATCGATGTCGATGAAGATGATGTGCTCGAACGCCTTAATGATGTGGTTCAGGACCAGGAACGGACAGAGGAACTAGAAGAATCCCGCAAAAGAGCTGATGAAGCACTAGCACAGATCGATGAGCTGAACAACAAACTTGCAGCACTCCAACAGGAAAACGAAACTCTTAAAACTGAAAAAGAGAAGCTTAATGACAGTAAAATAATTCTCACAGATGAAAAGTATAAGGAAAAGGAATATGAGATTGAAGTAAATCAGAGCAAGATCGATCTGCAAAAGAGAGAGTTACAGGAACAATACTTAACAGAGAACAACAAACTTGCAGCCGAACATTGGTTTCAAATGGGGGTAACTGCAAAAGACAAAGGCAATTTTAATGAAGCGATAGATAATCTCCAGAAAGCATTGGAATATAATCCGGATGATCCGCGTATTTATGCAGGACTTGGGCTTTGCTATCGTATAAAAAGAAATTTTCCAGAAGCAATTGGGTATTATGAAAAATCCCTTAAAATAAAACCGAATTCACCACGAACAATGGTGGGGCTTGCATTGGTGTATTATAATCAGGGAGACCTGGCAAAAGCAAAAGAGGTTATTATTGAAGCAATTAAACTCCAACCGGATTACATAGATGGCTTACTGAATCTTGCAATTATATATAACGAACTTGGTGATTATGATGAAGCACAGGAAATTCTCTTTACTCTCATCAAAACGAAACCGCGATTAGCTGAGGCATTAAAGTTGCAGCCCAATTACATAAATGGACAACTCAATCTGGCAATTATTTATAACGAGATTGGAAATTATGTGAAAGCGCGGGATATACTTGTACAACTGATTAAGAAAGATCCTGAATTAGCTGTCGCTTATTTCCAGCTGAGCGGAGTACAAAAGAATCTCAAAGAAAATGAGAAAGCGCTCATGAATTTGAAAAAAGCTGCTGAGCTTGGACACGAGAAAGCAATTTTGCTATTGAAGGGAATAAATAAACAGAAGAAATAGCTGAAATTCAGTATTCACATTAAGTATTCTAAACGCTATTATTTTATTGCTGCGTCACTAACAATAGGACGAAGAATAAAATAAAATGTAATAACTTTGACAAATCCATAATTACTGATATATTTCTATCAGTTCATAAGGAGTTATTCTATGAAAAAAAATCTCATATTTTTAATATTTATCTTTATAGCTGTTTCTCTTTCTGCGAAAACCTTTATACGGGAGTACAGCTATCAGGCTGGTGAAGCAGACAGCAAACTCTCTGCCCGGGCAATCGCACTTGAACAGGTCAAACGTCTGTTACTTGAAGAAGTAGGTGTGTATATCAGCACTTCTCTCGAAATTGAAACAATTGAAATCAGTGATGAAGTAAAGGATTTGACAAAACAGGAAATCGAGGTTATCTCTGCCGGTATTACGGAGACGAAGATCGTCAGTGAGAAATGGAATGGGGAGTCTTATTGGTTGAAAGCTGAAATCCAGCTCGATGAAAATGATGTCTTAAAAAGACTCGAGGACCTTGTAAACAACAAGGAATATAAGAAAGTTATTGAAGACAATCGTAAAATTACTGACGAAGCACTTGCAGAAATAGAAAGACTGCGCTCCGAACTTGAGCAGGAAAAAGATAAAAACAAGCAGGCACAACTGCAGCAAGCTTACATCACAGAAACAGAAAAATTGAGTGCTTTGAATTTATATGAAAAGGGTTCAGAAGCTTTTTATAATGATAATCTCGAGCAGGCTGTGACATATTTAGAAGAATCTGTAAAAATTGATCCAACCTCTACAATTGCATGGTTTACTTTAGGTATTGTTCATAAAATAAACAGCGACTATGGGCAGGCGATCAAATGTTATAATAAGATATTGGAGTTAGATTCGCTGTATTCTTACGCCATAGTTGGACTCGGCGAAATTTACCACGAAAAACATGACTATGACAAAGCCGTTTTTTATTATAAAAAAGCCTTGGAAATAGATCCTCAGGATTTTAGCGCTTACATAAATCTTGGAATGGCTTATGAGAATATGGAATATTATGATGAAGCTATCACTTGTTATAAAGAAATGCTGGAATTTGATACTGAAACCTCGTATGAGATCGGTTGCCTGGCACGTGTATATGAAAAAATGGAAGACTATTACAACGCAATAACCTATTATAATCTTATACTAGAGCAAGATCCTCAAGACCTTTTGAGTTTGATGTATTTAGGAGATATTTACTGCAAAGTTAAGGATTATTCTCACGCAGTTGACACTTACAAAAAAGCCTTTGTAGTAGAACCGGAAAATATCTGGGTTTTAAATAGTCTTGGATATGCGTATGCATACATGGGTGATATAGCGAACAGGGATAAATATTACATCAAATCAGCTCAGCTTGGCGATACAGAAATTCAGGACTGGTGCGATTCAGTCGGCATTGAGTGGCGTATTGATAAAATTCAACGAAGGCAATAATATTTATTGTCATATATAATTAATATATTTCCTCACTAGCTACGGTGTGAAAACCAAATGTTACAAAATCCTATGAATAACTTCAATCACTTCATCAATAAGTATATCTCTATTGTGCTTCGTTACTTCAAATAACTCAGCATCCTCTCTCTTTTTTAATTCTTTTGTCAGTTCACAATCTATTATTTTTATAGATGCCAGTAAGGGCTTTTCAGAATCAAATACTTCTCTTAGGGCATCACAAAATTCCAAACTGAACATCTCCATCCTGCCGATCTCATCAATCACAATAATATCAGCGTTTTGCAAAGCTCTTTCCATCGCAGGAATGCCGATCTTCTCAAAAGCTTCAATATTCACACCATACTTATTCACACGATATGGTGACCTCGATCTTTCTGATGCCATGACCATCTGATTGCCTTCATAATCTGTGATATAAAAACCGGTTCGCACTCCGTTCTCTTTCATTTCGTGAGTGTAAAAGCCGCCGACTTCACAAGAGAGTTGCTGTGTAATTTTATTGATAAGTGTGGTTTTCCCAACACCGGGATAACCTGTAATGAGAATGTTATTTGGCATGGTAACAAAAAATGATATGTTAAACATCAAAGCAAGAAATTTATACTTTGAATATATAAAACTTGATTCAATGAGTATGTATGTACAATTTTCAATCAAAATATTACATTGTGGAGTAGTAATGTTTAGAACAATTTCTTCATTCGTCACTCTCGCAGCAATTATAGTTATTATTTCAGCATGTACCTGCCCCTATTGCGAAAAACTGGAGTATCAGGACACCCAGACAACTATCGAAGCGGAAATACAAAAACAGGCTGAGAATTTAAGCAAAAAATCAAATCTTCAGGAAGAGGAAATTCTTGCTGCACTCAGTACTCTTCTATCAGGGAATTCACGCATATTTAGCGCTGCGTATGCAACTGCACCGTATGATGAAAACAATGAACTGATGGAAACCTATTATGTTTTTCATAAGGACAAAGACTTAAAAACACTCCACGATCCGTCATACAATTTTATGACCTCTGCAAACAGCAACTGGATAAAAAAACCCTATCTCAACAAAAAAGCCATGTGGAGCCTTCCCTATTATGATATTGACGGTTCAGGAGCAAAAAACTATATGACAACGTACACGTATCCTGTCTTAGAAAATGGTAACGTAATATTCATACTTTCTGCTGATTATCTTCTTTCTACAGAATAAACTAAGACCAGATGGACAATTTGGAAATCTATTATACAAATTCTCTTCCGGAAGTGGAGCAATATTTCACATTATTTGAAAGTTCTGGTTGGAACAAAGATTATAAGGCAAAACCGGAAGAACTTATTTCGACAATAAAGGAGAGCTGGTTCTCAGTCAGTGCCTATCATAAAGAAAAACTGGTCGGTTTCGGGCGAATGCTCAGTGACGGGCTTCTTCATGCAGTTTTGTTTGATGTGATCGTGCTGCCGGATTATCAAAGAAATGGTATTGGCACCGAGATCATGAAACGGCTTCTGGACAAGTGCAAAAAACTTCACATAAGAGATATACAGCTTTTTTGTGCAGCAAACAACCTCTCTTTTTATCAAAGATTAGGTTTCTGTCCCAGACCGGATAATGCTCCCGGCATGGAAATCAAAATAAAGTATTAAACATTTCACTTCGAAATGATAATTTCAATAAACTTGACTCATTTGGAAGCTAAATCTACAAGAATATCAAATGATTCGTGGATTTAAATTTTCATATTATCATTACAAAATTTATTAATAAAAAAAAGGAGAATTCTATGTTGAAAAAGGGTATGAGTTTTTTGTTAATTTTCCTCCTTGCCTCGTCGATAGTACTTGCTCAGGAAGAGACAAAGGAAAGAGAGACCTGGACGGTGAAAAACAACACATGGCTTTGCTGGGATACGTATCAATCAAAGGGGGAACCATCCATTGAACTCAAACAGGTGTGGGCTGGCACTAAAGTTATTCCCTTTGCTAACCAAGCATTCAGTTTTAAAGTAGAGTTACCTTCTGGAGAATACGGACTTATTGTAGCGGATGATCTTGAAGAAGCACATTGGGTAGTAAATGAACAACCAGATTCAATTAAATTCTATCCAAACGCAGAATATGGACAGGGAAAATATGAACTGCTCCCCCCTGGTACAAGGGCATATCGAATAGCCACTATTCAGAATGGTGGAGTATATACCGTCAGACTCGAAGATGGAAGAACCGGCTCTGTGATTCGTCATTATATGCGTTCCCCCTACTTCAAAAGCTTACCTGAGGTAGATCAACAATTTCACAGAATTTTTGCTATAGACAAATTGCAAGAGAATTTGATCAACAATAACAATACAAAAGAGCAGACACTGGACTATCTTGGTCCTGCAAGTGCCTTTGTATACACTAATAATGATCAAACGTCATCTGAACTCTATTTTGAATATGTGATAGCAGTACAACAAAAAATGCGTCATAACGGCATTAAAGTGGTGTATGATAATGACCAAGCCAAGGAGATAGTTTTGCTTGGAAAAGCAAAGAAATCTATTGCTGAAAAGTTACCACTTGCCGGCTTAATACGCAACATCAATTTCAACTGGATGTCGAACAGTAAGAAGAGTTATTATGATAAATCTGGTGAAAATTGGTGGTCAAAATTTAGAAAGAAGAACTTCTTCACGAAAGTAATTGGTTTTATTGTATCGATTATAGGAATTTTCATTTTCTTCTCGATTCCACAGCTTATTTCCTGGCCCTTCAGGCGGCTCATTATCGCGATCAAACCAATGGGAAACGGACTGGTAAAAATTTTCAGCTTCATACTCCTTACTGCGTTTATGTATTTCTTCTTTCTCGTTCTGACTCTGTTTATTATATTGGATCAGTTCCTTATTATCGCGATATTTACTCTTGTTCCATGGTTTATATTCGTGAAAAGAAACAACAGTAACATCAACTACAACCGCTGCCCAAGCTGTCATACGATGTGGAGTGCAGAGGATAAAGGATCCACACATACGGGGACTGAAAAATCACGAGCATGGAAAACACGGGATGTGTATAAAGGTTCGACAACTTCCGGAAATGTGACCACAAAACATTATGACAGGCATCATGATGAAGAGATCACAACGACTGAAAATTATCTCGACCACAGAAAATGCCAGAATTGCGGATA
Organism: Candidatus Cloacimonadota bacterium; assembly: GCA_049903315.1. GTDB lineage: Bacteria > Cloacimonadota > Cloacimonadia > JGIOTU-2 > JGIOTU-2 > Celaenobacter. Next base: position 86,481 of record JBNGBT010000012.1, read on the forward strand.
TGAATGGGATGTCAATCGTGTCGAGACAAGTAAACATACAATAAAACATTAAAGGAGTAACATGAAATTCAAAGATTTCGTAATTCAGTTTATCATCACATTTGTGGTTGCATTTATTGCAAGTGCTGTTGTAATATTTTTCTACAATTTGATCATACACGGTTCCGGCAGGTTCATGTGGAGCATTTCTGTAATGCTGGCATTCACTGTTGGATTTGCCATACCTTTCAGTACTTTGTATACATCAAAGAAAAAATAAGGTTATAACTCAGCAAATAGAAAAAGGGCAATGAGTTGTTTCATTGTCCTTTGATATTTAGTGAAAAAAATTTGACATAAATTATTTTATTTATTGCTTTCTACAAAAGGTTTATTATGGAAAAGAAAAATAAATTCGGGTTTTTTATACATTACACTATTCTCTTACCCCCCCCCCTATGCCATAAGGTACATATTTGGCGTAAGTTATGAAAATTCTAATAGGAATTATAGACCTGAATACAAAGAACATTTTACAACAAATATCGTTTGCAAAAATAAGTTTACATAACCATTCCCTGTCTGTGAAGTTCCCGAAGCAGGCAGGGTATTCGTGAGGTTTTTCCTTCTATGATTAAAGCTGTGGGTAGAAAATGAGACGGGGGAACTAACTTCTTATATTGTAGTTTAAAAGACTCTAGGATATAAGAAGGACATTCTCACTGGGGTAAATTAAAAGAATTAGGAGATAAAATGATAAAAAAAATTGCAATAATCGCAATATTAGCGACAATTCTCATTGGTGGAAATTTATTTGCTGGTGATAAAGATCCGCTTATTATACATGTAGTTGCACAACAAGAAGTTGACTGGGAACTTAGGATATGGGATGGAGTACAGTTTCCATGGAAAATACCAGGTTATGGAACGATGGATAAAAATGCAGATGGTTGTCAGGGTGATTATTATCAAATGTGGGCTTTAGATGAAACGGTCTTAGTTGAATCTGGATATCTACCTAATTCAGACTGGTTTGAAATTGTTATACCATTGACTGTACCGGGCGAAGAAGATCCGGAACAATAAAAATAAAAACATAATGGGTGGAGGGGATACTCTCCACCCATAAATAATAAAGGAAGATAAAATGAAATATAAATTAACATTAATTTGCATTATAATGCTATTATTTCAAATAAGATGTTTTGCACAGAACCCGACACTCGAAAAAATTGTTGAATACCCAACAGGCGGCGTTTATTTGGAAAAGGACAATCTATGTGTACAAGATAACTATCTCTTTGCAGCTTCGAGTTATGGACTTGAAATTTACGAGGTTGAAGAGGATGAGCAGGCACAGCTTATAAGCAGATTACCTCTCCGTGATGACGCGAGAACGATAGCAATAAAGGATCAGTACGCCTATGTTCAAGCAGTATCTTATTATGAGAATCACACAAATCTATATCAAATCGATATTTCAGATATTAACAATCCATATATTGCGGATAGTGTCTTTACAAACGATGAAAACGGTTTTGGGCAGGGAGATATTTATAATGATTTTATAATGTTTAGAAATTATGACATAGACTATAATTTCTATTACAGTATTTACAGAATACCCGAATTTGAATTTGTTCAAAATTACTATTGTAGTAATCATTTCATACAACTTAATGATAGTCTTGCATTGTATAGATACAATGGGAACATATTCACTCTTTATGATTTCAGCGACCTGGAAAACATTACTGAAATAGGACAAGTTGACTTAACAGCCGGAGGTATCCCTATAGATGAAATTCAAGCTGTTAATGATTCAATAATTGCATGTATTGATTTTGAAGGAATTGCTTTCTGGAATTATTCAGACAATAGAAGCTGGCAATATCTTTCAACAATTTATTCACCTTCAAATGAAAATTGGTCAGGTAAGATCTATGCAGTAGATGACTTTATATTTGTAAGTTATTCATCTAACAACCCAGGGATGAAGTGTATAAATATTACAGATATCTACAATCCTTATATAGTAGATTCAATACTTCTAAATCCATATTGGTATTATATGACAGGATCTCCAATTGTTGGAGCATCAAACTCAGCATTTATAGGAACCTATCAAAAGATACATCAGTTTAATTTTGATAATGGTTATTTTGAAGAACAGTATGATATCTATTCAAACTATCTTCAAAGAGGAGGGGTAATTTATGAGAATTATTTATTTGTCTCTTATGTATATGGCTTGAAAATATATGATATTTCGACACTCCCTGATATTATCTTCATTGATTCAATGTATGATGAGGTTGAAACTACTACTCTTTTTTTAAGAGATAATTTATTATTCTTTGTTGATTTTACTAACTATAAAATTATCGTATTAGATATATCAACACCAGAAACACCTTTGTTAAGAAATGAAATACCGATACCAATGTCAAATGGTGACTTGTTGATTGATGAAGAATATGAGTCGATATATTATAAAGAACATTATCCTGGTAACACATTAATAAAATACAGTATACCTGAACCAAACGATTATACAGTAGATTTTCAATATAATTTAGGTTGTACGGGCAATGGTTTTATTTATAATGATCATTTTTATTATTTAGCAGGGAATAATACAAATGGACCTGACCTACAAATATATGGAGAACTTGAAGAAAATAATCCTGAATTGATATATACTATAACAGATTTTGCAGAAGGATATATGGATTATCCAAATGCTTACATAATATCGAAAATGCATCGGGAATGATAGAACCAATCGCTGATTACAGTGACTATGGGTTTTCACAATATTGTATAATCAATGAAAGTAACGAGAATAAATATCTCTATCATTTTCAAGGCCCGGGATTTTCTATTTATGAAATAGAGGGATATGGCACTGATCCCGAACCGGAATTTCCCGAGCAATATTTTACCATCTACCCCAATCCATTTTCTAATACGATAACATTCTCATTTAAAAACAAAAATTTTTGTGAATTTTCAAAAATAAGAATTTATAATGTAAAAGGACAATTAGTCCGTGCATTGCGCTTTGACGCTTCTTCGCCACTTCACTCTATCAAAGTAAGTTGGGATGGAAAGGATGAGTATGGCAATGATGTAAAAAGCGGAGTATATTTTTATAAAATTGATAATGATGATGACCATATTGGGAAGGTAGTGAAGTTATAGCTTGTTAATAAAGAGTCTACTCGATTTTCTTGTAGCATAATATTTTACATTAGGTATAATAAAAACAAAAGGGCAGCAAAATGATTGGCTGCGACCTACTCTTCCACACAGTTTCCCATGCAGTACCATCAGCGCACGTGTGCTTAACTTCTGTGTTCGGGATGGGAACAGGTGTGACCACACTGCTATAACAACCAATCATTTCACTGCCCATATAAAAATAGGTAGTGATTAAAGTAAGAGATAAAAAGAGAAAAAGTAAGGCTTCGACTAATTAGTATTACTCGGCTAAATACATTGCTGTACTTACACCTGTAACCTATCGACCTTGTCGTCTACAAGGAGTCTAAAAGAGGTCTAATCTTGGAGTTGGCTTCCCGCTTATATGCTTTCAGCAGTTATCCATTCCAGACTTAGCTATACGGCAATGCAACTGGCGTCACAACCGTTACACCAGAGGTCTGTCCACATTGGTCCTCTCGTACTAAATGCGGATCTCCTCAAACATCTCACGCCCACGAAGGATAGGGACCGAACTGTCTCACGACGTTCTGAACCCAGCTCGCGTACCACTTTAAATGGCGAACAGCCATACCCTTGGGACCTTCTTCAGCCCCAGGATGTGATGAGCCGACATCGAGGTGCCAAACAGCGCCGTCGCTATGCACGCTCGGGCGCTATCAGCCTGTTATCCCCGGAGTACCTTTTATCCGTTGAGCTATCCCCCTTCCATACGGTGGGATAGGATCACTAAGACCTGCTTTCGCATCTGCTTGACCCGTCGGTCTTGCAGTTAAGCTCCCTTATGCCTTTGCACTCTACGCGTGGTTACCAATCACGCTGAGGGAACCTTTGTACGCCTCCGTTACATTTTAGGAGGCGCCCGCCCCAG
>JBNGBT010000013.1:0-45167 GCA_049903315.1 Candidatus Cloacimonadota bacterium
CCATGGCATGTACTCCTTTCTGCAACAACATACTCTTCTCCCAATTTCTGTAAACAACGCTAAGTTTTCTTACATTCCTCCCTATAAAAGGAAAGCCCTGAGTAATTTTACTTGGGGCTTTTTCTTTATCTATAAATTACGAGTACTTGTCATAAGTTGAAGACCTTGTGATAAGTACGACACGTTCTTCTTAACTTAAGACATGCTCTACGACATGTCTCAAGTTTCTGCGAGGTTTTTTTGTCTCATAATTAGAAATTTAGTTATTTCTTACCTAAAAGTTATTGACAAACGATAAAGCTGTTTTTTCTTGGCACTAAAGTTTTAAAGTCTACAGCTAAATGAGAGAAAAAATGAAAAAAAATTGCGCAGTTATGAATTATATTTTGAATACTCTTGTTATTATTTAATTGGAGTCATCAAATGAATAAAATATTGATACTTGTTTTTATGACACATAGTGAGATTTTGATAAATAGGCATTTAACAATAAGGAGCAAATATGAAAAATAAAATTTTTAAACGTTTTTCACTAAGAAAAAAACTTATTCTACTATTATTACTAGGTTTCCTTGCCACCACTCTTGCTCTTGCTGACTACCATATTACAAGAGGACCCGACATTGGTGAAATATACTTTATTGGTCCCACTGCGACTACTGAAGAAGGTCTATACCATTCAATAGATTTTGGAGAAACCGCTACCTGTATGGACAGTTTATTACACACGAATTGGGATCTTATGAGCATCAGCGCGGATTTAACACCTGGAGTTATCTATGGCTATTCTATGCCTGAAAACCTTTATATTTCTTATAATTACGGACAATATGCAAGTTGGATTTTTAGAGCACCTAACTGTTCCTATAATTTAGAAAGCGGTAGAAATGAAGGAGAAATATTTTGTAGTCCTTATAGAAGTAGTGAAGATTATGGATTTAATTTTGTTCAACATTATTGTTTAGGTGTTGGTGAATATATTATTGACTTTGAGTTAGATAGTGAAGAATTAGTAGGTTATGCAATTACATATGACACCACAAACGATTCAATTAATCTATATAAGACCTATGATAATTTTGATAATTGCTTTATTAAACATAAGTTTGGTTTAAATGATTATTCATTTGAAATAAGCGGAGGAACCATTGATGGAGAATTATTTATTTTTGCAAAGTCTCTAAAGGAAATTTATTATACTGAAGATGGTGGCAATATGTTTAGATATATTAATACATTCCATAACAATGGCCTTGATTTTACAGATTTAATAGGTGGAAGACAAGAAGGAGAAGTATATCTACTAGCGACATACATTTCCGGTTTATCTATAGATAAACATATTTATATATTTCATTCTACCGATAATGGACAAACCTTTGAAGTATTTCACCCATTCTCTTATGGAGAGGAACCTCTTGTAGCAAACTTTTCAACAACACAAACAGATAGTATAGTCCCGGTTACAGTGCAATTTTGCAACTATTCTATCGGTGATATACAGACATATGAATGGGATTTTAATAATGACGGTATAATTGATTCCAATGAACCCGAACCTGAATATACTTACCAGGACACGGGATATTATTCCGTAAAACTTACTGTTTATGACACTGATGAATCAGATGAATTTTTAAGAGAGAATTATATCCATGTGAAAGATCCCAATGCAATAGATGAAGGAGAAGAGCATCTTGGAATTATATTGAACAATACACCCAACCCATTCCGTTCATCCATAGTTATTCATTATACCTTACCTCACACTATTCGAGAAGCTCAGATTGAGATCTATAATATCAAGGGCCAAAAGATAAAAATGTTAATAGATAACGAACTGATGAAAGAAGGCAATCATGACATAATATGGGATGGAACAGACAGCAGTAATAAGCCAGTCGGTTTTGGAATTTACTTTATAAAACTGGAGACCGAAAAATATGTTAACGTCAAAAAAATAATAAAACTTGGTATGTAAATTTGATATACCTTTAATAATTAAGAACTTGTCATTCAAATAACCTCACAAAACATAAACATTGACACCCCCTCAAACGAAAATGATTTTCGTTTACAGTCGCGGAGTGCAAAAAATGATTGAAAAATATTTTGAGATACTGAAACAACACAACCAAAAGAAAACACCCAAACGGGTGGAAATCCTTCGGATCATGCACAATAACAATACTTATTTTTCACCCATAGAAATATGGAACATTCTTAAGAAAAAATTCCAAATAGTAGGACTTCCAACCGTATACCGAATACTCCAGCAATTCCAGGAAATCGGCATTGTCTCTTCAATACAAAAAGAAGATAACCAGCTCTATTATTTTTTGTGCTCGACACAACAAGATCATCACCACTTTATCTGCCGCAAGTGCCACAAAGTTTCCTGTGTGGAATACTGCGATTTTGATCACATAAAACAGCTTGTTGAAGATCAGCTTCAATCGAAAGCAGAAACCCACTTCCTTCAAATCGAAGGGCTCTGCAAGGAGTGCAGGGAATCATGAAAAAATATCTGCCGACTCTGATGCTCTTCTTTCTGATGATATCCTGTGCGAAAACTCTTGAAAAATCTGATAAACTCGACATCTTTGTCAGCGTGCTTCCGCAGAAATATTTTGTCGAACGCATCGCAGGTGATAAAGCAAATATTCACGTTATGGTGCTTCCCGGGCACAGCCCTGCGACCTATGAGCCGACCCCTTCTCAAATGAAGGAAATTTCGCAAGCGGATATCTATTTCCGTATCGGGGTTCCCTTTGAAGAAACATGGATGAAGAAGCTTGCGCAGCTCAATCCAGAATTGCTCGTGGTCGATACAAGAGAGGGAATTCCTCTTCGTCCGATGGACTCCTTTATCACCCTTCAGGAAAAGATGCATTCCAATCATGCTGCCGAAAAACAAGAAGAGCACGAGCATTCACATCAGATGGACCCGCACATCTGGCTGAGTCCGAAGCTTGTGAAAATACAGGCGCAGATAATCTGCACCACTCTTCAGGAATTCGATCCCGTCAATAGTGATTGTTACAACGAAAACCTTCAAATTTTTCTGGAAGACCTGACTTCTCTCCAACAATATTTTAATGACCGTCTTTTACATCTCGAACATAAAAAATTCCTCGTTTTTCATCCATCGTGGGGCTATCTCGCAGACGAATTTGGCATGACACAGATACCAATTCAAATAGAAGGGAAATCTCCCGCGCCAAAACAACTTGCCGAAATAATTGCTTTTGCACAGCAGGAAAACTTCCGCGTGATCTTCGTGCAGGAACAGTTCAGCGCTACCGCCGCAAAGACAGTTGCGCAGGCAATCAGTGGTAAATTTATGAGTATCGATCCGCTTGCAGAAAATTATTGTGAAAATATGAGACACATCGCAGATACATTCAGGGAAGTGCTCGATGATTGATAAAAAAAGCAATCCTATTATAACTTTGGATAAAGTAGATTTCTCCTACAACGGCGATCCCGTTCTCCAGGATATCACATTCGAGATCGACAGTAATGACTTTGTTGCCATTCTCGGACCCAACGGCGCAGGAAAAACTACATTGATAAAACTTCTGTTAGGATTTCTCAAACCGAGTAAGGGCAAAATATCAATATTAGGAAAATCGCCGATCAAGGCACGTAAATTCATTGGTTATGTGCCACAATACAGCACTTTTGACAAGGACTATCCCATTCACGTGATCGACATCGTTAAGATGAACACACTCACTGCGAACTCGTTCTTTCCTACATATAAAAAAGACGTAACTAATACTGCATTCTCTCTCCTGGAAAAACTGGAAATACAGAATCTTGCTTACAGAAATTTTCATGAACTTTCCGGAGGGCAGAAACAGCGTGTACTCATCGCGAGAGCGCTCATAAACGAGCCCAAGATCCTCTTGCTGGACGAGCCGACTGCAAGCGTTGATGCCACTATGGAAAAGGATATATACGACACGCTTAAAATGCTCAACGAAAACACCACGATCCTCCTTATAACCCATGATGTGGGATTTGTCTCTTCCTATGTAAATAAAATATGCTGCCTGAACCGCTTTGCTTCGATGCATTCTGTAGCGGAGCTCACCGGAAAATCTCTCTTTGATATTTATAGCGAAAGCAGTAAATTCCTGCAGCATCACTGCAATTTATAACATGGCTGAATTTTTCTCGAATATAGCAACCTACACATTTCTTCAAAATGCTATCATTGCTGCCGTACTTGCGAGTATTGTATGCGGAATTACAGGCACCTTTGTTGTGGTAAAAAAGATCACTTTTATCAGCGGTGGGATCGCTCATGCAGTTCTTGGAGGAGTGGGTATCGCATTTTACCTGAGCATGCCGCCAATAATTGGCGCTTTTATTTTTGCGATACTGGCTGCAGTCACAATAGGATTGGTGAAACTGAAAGCCAACCAGCATGAGAACACGGTCATCAGCGCACTCTGGGCAATGGGCATGGCTGTCGGCGTGATCTTTATGTATCTGACCCCCGGCTACAGCACAGATCTTCTTTCTTATCTTTTCGGAAATATACTTATGGTTTCTTCTGCGAATCTCTACATCCTTGCCGGTCTAAATGTACTTATCATTCTGATTGTACTCATTTTTTATCGCCAGTTCGTTGCCATCACCTATGATGAGGAGCAGGCGCGGCTGCGCGGACTACCGGTGAATTTTCTCTACATTCTTCTCCTTTGCATTATTGCACTTACTATTGTTGTGCTTATACAAATTGTTGGAATTATTCTCGTGATTGCACTTCTCAGTCTGCCGGCAGCGATCGCAGGTCTGTACACGCGCACGCTTCATGCAATGATGTTTTCTGCCATTGGGTTGGGCATGGTTTTTACATTGAGCGGTATCGCGATTTCCTTTTCTATGAATATTCCGACCGGTGCAACTATCATCATACTTTGCGGAACAGTATTTCTCATTGCAATCAATCTTACACGGTTTATATATAAAAAATGAACTTATGAAGAATTAGGTGGTAAGTTGGAAATAATATCCAATAACCAATTATGAAGGAAAAATTGATGAGTAAGAAAGGATTAATTCCCCTAAGGGCTTTATTGATTATACTGTGTGAATTATCAAAGTTATTGAGCAACTATCCAAAATAAATTTGGAAAAACAATCTCTTCTTCAACACTAAAAAATGGCACATTCTCTACAATAAATTGCTGAGAGATAGAAGTGTCGAAACAGCATGAAAGCTTTCAACGCTACTGACCTTCCATTGATTCTACGTTTCAGTTTCTTCTATGGTATGCTCCACTCCATTTCCTTGTGCCCTACACCAAAACAGACAATAGAACTGGAAAAATGGATGTTGAATATTCCGTGTTGATTATTGGATATTCAAATTTTTCATTTAGCATATCAGCCTAATAAATAATAAAGGTAATAAAAAAAATTGACCAACTCGTGCGGATTTGTCTTCTGCATCAAATTTTAATGGATGAACACAATGGAAAAAACGCGCTTTACAGATACTGATATAATTTTTCAAACCCTCAGTTATGCGACCCGAATGCTTGCATCAGAAAAGGATCTCGATCAGCTTATCGAAAACTCGCTGGATATCCTCTCTGATTTCGGTCACAGCAAAAAGGTGGAATTTATAATCCTTGAAACAAAGAACAAACATGAAGCCATTTTAGCAGGACTGCTGGAAAACGGGCTCATCTCGAAATTGAATAAAGAGATCAATATCAAAGATTCCATTTTAGAGAAAATTATCACTCGCAAACGTCCGGAAATAGTCACCGATGACTCAAAGAAGATAATCTATCTTCCCCTGATAGGTTCAGGAAATAATGCCATTGGAATCCTTGTATTGCATGTGAGTAATAAGAAGCAGCTCGAGGATATTGAACTCAACTCTCTCATTATTCTGACAACGCTGATCGCGGTTTCTCTTGAATATGCCCAATCAGCCCAACTCGCAATGTTCGATTCCCTTACCGGTCTTTACATTCGCAGGCAGTTGGACGCCAGGCTTCACGAAGAGCTGCACAGAATAAAACGGTATGGCGGTTCTCTTGCACTCTGCATGATCGACATTGATCATTTTAAGATGGTGAATGATACTCACGGGCATCTGTTCGGGGACAAAGTACTGATCGAACTTGCACAACTCATAAGAAATACGATCCGTACAAATGTGGATGTACCATGCAGGTTTGGGGGTGAGGAATTTATGATCATCCTTCCTAATACGGATGCGCAAAAAGCATTTGAAATGGCTGACCGGCTGCGTCAGATCTGCGAAAAGCATCCATTTACTTATAATAATATAACCATACAGGTTACTTTTAGTGCCGGGATCACTGCAACAAAGTCCCCGAATGTATCTCCACGAGAATTCATAACCCAGGTTGATGCTATGCTGTACAAAGCAAAAGAAGAAGGAAGAAACAGGATCTGCATCCAGAAAGAAGATTAATTCATTCTTGCGATATTGAGGACTCTGTTCTCATATTGAATTAATTCTTGTTAAATATTTGAATATCGAATGTCTATAACGCTTTGTGATTTATGAAGATACCAAAATATTTATATGGGGATTTGGATTGGTTCTTCAAAGGGAAATGAGAACTGAATTTTAACTTCTTTTAACACCTCATCCAAACCTTCTCCTAATTGAGGAGAAGGAAAAAGGAATGTTAAAACTCAATACATATTATTCTTAAATTAAATAATATATAAATACCAAATACACTTACTCATCAATAATTATTGCATCGGCTTCTTCGTAATATGCATCTGCTAGATCATCTTCATATAAATAATAATAGCAATCTCCAATAAAATTGAGACAGGATTTTACATCAGCCATTTCTTCTTGTTCTCTCGCAATTTGCAGCGCTTTATTGTAGTATTCAATGGCTGTTTCCCACTCCTCAAGATCAAAATTATAGACATCTGCGATAGCAAGATAGAAAAATTCTTCATTGTCTTTATCCCTTACCTGTAATGCATAATCAAGACCCAACTGATAATAGTCGATCGCACTGTAATATTTCCCGTTATTGGTGCTTGTCCATCCAAGGTGGTCATAAGCAGTGAGAATCATCTTAGTATCATCCAGCTCTTTAGCAAGTTCGAGTGCAATTGCATGGTTATCTATTGCTTCATCATAATAACCGCGATTATGATACGTAGCACCGACATTGATGTAGTCGCCTGCCAGATGGCTTTCATTTCCAAGCATTTGGTCAATCTCCAGTGTCAAAGAAAAACATTCAAATGCCTTGAGATAATTTCCCATCTGATCTTCATATGTGTCATCTGTTTTATTCAAGAGGTAACCTGCATTGGAGAGTGCGTCAGCAAGATTATTTAGGCGCAGCTCGTCGCTTAAGATTTCTGCTTTTGCCGATTTAAGATACAGCGCAATAAGGGCGTTATTATTTAGAATATCTTTGCCATTTTCAGCTTCGTCCCAATATTTATCCGCGAGTAAGTGGTATGTCTCATTGTAACCTGGAGTATCGATTATTATGTCCGAAAGCAACTGCCTGGCTTGTTCAAGGATAGAAATCTCTCCCACAATATCCTGTTTCACTACAAGATCATCAATTTTAATATATTGATCTTTATAAATTACATAGCCAATACCATCTCCAAAAAAAGGCTCAAAATCATAGGAATCTACCCATCCGCCATTAATATAGAAATTATATTCGGAAAACTTCTTTTCTACAGTCAGGGTGTTTGTTGCATTATATGACCGGAGGAGGTCAGATTCTGTCCAACCGATCAAAATTTCCCATTCATCATTTACATATTTACCATAGCGGTAGTATCCGTTGTCAGAAATATTGAAGGTGTAAAGATTATCAAGATCATCCAGACCAAAGACTATTCCATATCCAAAATCACTCGCCCCGCTGATATGTGTGATTGTTGTAGTAATTTCAAAATCATTCTCCGGCAGAATATCAACATGATTCCACACAAAATAGCTTCCGTCATTCTCTTTGTGCTGGAAATAGTAGTACCCGTTTTTTACTTCAGCGTACATTTCATCATCGTTTCCTTCAAACCACAGCAGGGAATTGTCTGAGAAATCCTCATCAAGAATGACATCCAGTTCCTCTATGTAACTCACTTCAAGTGATTCGATAGCTATTTTCTGTTTAAGCCAAATATCAAAGCCAATGTAATCCCCCCAAAGGGGTTGAACGTCTGTCAGGTTTACATAATTTTTATTGATAAAAAACATATAAATGTCACCCAACTTCGCGACGGTAAGTGTGTTCTTTCCGCCATAGGTGTTGATGTATTCACTTTCTGTCCATCCAATAACATCAATCCATTCACCAGCAGCTGCTTTACCTACACGATAAAATCCATTATCCGAAATTTCAAAAGAATAATAGTTAGAATCATCAACCATATCCCAGATTAATCCGTATCCGCGATCATCGTGCCCACTGATTTGATAGAGAGTTATTTCAATTTCAAAATCTCTTCCCGTATCTATATCTACAGGATAAAACAAATGATAGCCGCTTTCATCCATTTTGTATTCAAAAATGAAAGTACCGCCGACTATTGAAGTTTTTCCATATTCATTATCTTCGATGGGCCATTGCTTATCGTTGTTGTTAAATTCTTCAGATAAAATAATTTCTGCAGCGAAGAGAGATGAATTTTGCAGCAATGAGACAATGCTCAATGCAATAAAAAAAATGAAGAAAAATTTCTTCATTGGTCCCCCTATTTTGCTATCTGTTATTTTTTTAATCCAATTACATGCGTATAAGCACGTAATAGGAATTGGTTGCCGGATCCTTCCAGCGCTCGACTACTTCGATATTTTTCAGTTCAACATTCACGTTTTCGTTGAACTTGCTCATCAATTTATCTTCATTCACAAGTACTTCCACTGCATTATTTAGAGATATTTTTCGGGCGAGATTAAGTATTGCATTGTTCTCTGCGCTGTCCCACGCTTTATGTTCGCTGAATATCTGGTTGCATGAACCGATCGCATAAATATATTCTTTATCTTGTGGCGGTGTGCCGATCCAATCGCAATCATCAGAGAACAAAATGAGGTCTTTCAGAGATTTGAGAGAAGTGCGCGAGTAGATCACGAGGACCATATTATCAGTGGCAAATGTATCTGCGTGAGTAAAATGTTTTTGCAGCGTTTTTTCGTCTGCAGGAGAATCTTCCACATGTATGAAAAGAGAATCATACACAAGATCGAGCCCTTTAATAGATTGGATATAGGTTTGCGTTCCCAGTACATAGCAGTGCGACAGTTTCACAAAATTATCAATCGCACTTTTTGTTGCTTCTTTTGCGCCGGATTCTTTTATATAATAAACAGGTCCGTAACCTATCACCGCATTATTGGGTGTAATAAACCATTTTGGGTATTTTGTCTGTGAAGGAGGTTTTATGCTTTTTTGTGACGATGCACAAGAGAGCATAAGCAATGCTACAAGCAAAGCAAGAATGAGCTTCTTCATAAATTGATAAGAGAAAACCCCGGGAAAATTCCCAGGGTTTTCTGCTCCATAAGAAAATTATTGATTCTGCTGCTCTTGCTGATATTTATCAATATCAGATTCAAGGTCTTCAAACGCCTGTGAAGCGCGGAATCTGTCATAAAGCTGCAAGTCCTTAACCTTCTTCACAACATTCTGATTGAAGGCGTTGAGGGGAAGTTCCATAAGCATATATGCTCTGAACATACCGCCACTTTCTGGGACGACTTTCTGCTCGCGGACTCTGCTTCCCTGAAGGGTCTGATTTGCAATATTTTTCATGGTCTGGCTATAAAATGCATTCAATTCTGCATCTTCGCCGCTTCCGACTTCTTCCTGAAAACTTTTTACAAGCACAGAAACTTTCGTTTCAAGTTGTTGTGCAATATCTGCACGTGCGCCTGCTTTTGCTTTGTCAAGTGCAAGCTGCATCTGGGTTGACGTTGCAGAGTTTACACCAAAGATGTAATCAGGATCCTGGGGAGGATTTAAGAACCAATCAGGAATATTGGATTCTTTCACTGTTTTTTCACCACCGCCGCAGCCAATAGCGCCTACGACGAATGCTGCAATTAGCAAACCGAAGAGAATTTTCTTCATGTTGCCTCCTAAATTTTTCTTTTTATGTTTACACATATGATTTTGCTTTATTTAAGCTTTGCCATATAGTAAGACGTCTCACAATTTGTCAAATATTTTTGGTTGACATATTTTTTTTTGCACACAATTTCCTCATAAAAAAGGATGTGACATGAAATCTTTTTCGATCAAAACAAATTCGCAGTGTGAAATGCTTAATATTACAACTCAAATTCGGAATATTGTGCATGATTCCGGAATTGTGGACGGTATCGTAAATATTTTTATTCCTCATACTACAGCAGCGGTTACCATCAACGAAGGGACGGATCCTTCAGTTATGAAAGACTTTCTAAAAGAAACGGATAAAATTGTGCCGTTACGCGATAATTATTTACACATGGAAGGAAATTCCGCTGCACATATCAAGTCTATGCTTGTCGGAGCTTCCGAAATGGTGATGATAGAAAATGCTTCTCTGGTACTCGGCACGTGGCAAGCGCTCTTCTTCTGCGAATTTGATGGACCACGACAGAGAAAAGTGTTTGTAAAAGTGTTGGAAGGGTAATTTTTTTCACGAGTCGGTCGTGAAAAGAACGACTTGAGTTTTACTGAATATCGAATATCGATTAACGATTTAAGAAGATTGCTAAATATTTATCCTTCTGTGATCTTCAATCGATGTTCGGTGTTCTTAAATCAATATAAAATCATTCCTTTTCATTCCACTTCCTGCTTCCCATAGTAAGCATTGGTAAAAGCAAGGGGACTATCCAGAAGAATGTGAACACGCTCAGCCCGAGCTTTTTCATTCCCCCAAAGGAATATATGCTAAAACATATAGAAAGAGCAAGCAGCACATACATTGGAAGCATGAGTCTCCAATACCTGGTTTCGGGATGCCTTGAGGGCTCAAAAGAAATAATGAGGAAGACTGCTAAACAAAAAAGAATGAGTCCAATCAAACCATGGGGAGTTCTTCCTCTAATAAGCAAGAGCACTGCAAGTACTCCCAACCATAAAAAGGAGCCAATCCACCCGCCGATCCATCCGATCTTTTCCCCTTTTCTTTCCATACATTATCTCCCTTGCATTCAAGAAATTAGTGCCTTTTCCGGCTTGCAGCCCCGCCACCGCTTCCACCAAAGAAGCACATAATACCAAGAAGGAATCCGAAATTGTACCAGCCGCCGCTATTATGAACTTCATAGATAGTCACATTATCACTAAAGAGGGAGATGATAAATGAGAAAAGGATAATGAATCCGTTCCACAAACCCCTCCAGAAACCGGCTACCTTGCCATCTTTATCCGGCTTGTTTTCCATCTGGTTAACTCCAGCAGTACAGCTCACGACCAGAAGGATCAGCATCACAACGGTAATTATTTTAAGAGTTTTTTTCATATTCAATCTCTCTTATATAGTATGATTTATATAACTTTCACTCCAATATCTCTGGTAAAATATAGGGCATAAGATAGAGGATTTGTTCTTCGCTGTAAAAAGTTGATTCCTGAATGTAGTCAACGAGATCTTTTATTTCTTTTGGAAGATCACCGAGTGTAACTCCCGGAGCATCCATATCAAGCTTGATGGAGAATGCGGATGTTGATCTCGGATAGGTAACCAGTTCAACTTCTTTCTGGATGTTCGCTAAAGTTTTTATCTCTGCAATAGCTTCTTTCATGCCGCCATAAGCATCGATGAGTCCATTTTCCAGCCCTCTTGTACCAGTCCAAACACGTCCTTTGCCAATGGCATCGACTTCCGTATAGGACATGCCCCTGTTTTTTGCAACCTTGCCTACAAAATCTTTATATTCAATGCTCACAGATTCGGTGATCATTTGCTTTTCTTCTTCGGTCATAGGTCGATATAAGGAAACAAAATCAGCATTCCTTCCTTCTTTGACGTTATCCCAATTTACATGAATTTTTTGAAATAATCTTGTAAGATTCGGCACGGCTGCTATCACACCGATAGAGCCGGTCACGCTTGTTGGTTCCGCAAATATTTTATCAGAGGGGCAGGCAATGTAATATCCTCCTGATGCGGCAACGCCTGAAAATGACGAGACTACAGGCTTAGGATTATCACCTTTTTTGCAGAGTAATACTTCCCGATAGATATTTTCCGACGCAAGTGATGATCCGCCACCGCTATCGATACGTAAAATAATTCCTTTAATTGATGGGTCTTCCCGTGCTTGTTCAACCGCTTTCATATAGGTTTCGTCACCAATTGATTTGCCGAGGACACTCTTGCCGGAGTGTATATTTCCGATAGCATAAATAACCGCAATCTTTGCTGTGGGATCATCACTCCAGTCCAACCTATTCTCAGGAATTATGTATTGCTGTGTGATCTGAACATCTTCATACAGCACTTTCAGTGTATCCTCAAGCTGATCCCGATATATCAATCCGTCAACCAATCCAGCTTCAAGAGCTCGTTCTGCAATGAGATATGGTCCGTTATCGATCGCAGTTCTCACCTGCTCATCAGTCATACCTCTGCCTTCGGATATCATAAGAACCATCTGGGCATAAAGTTCAGAAAGGAAATCTTCATACATTTCGCGCTCAGCTTCAGTCATGTGAGTTTCGGTGAACATATTTGCAGCATTTTTATATGCATGGCTCTGAAATCGTATTACATCTATACCAAGAGTATCAAGTAATCCTTTTATATAGGGCATTGAAGCGGATATCCCTCTCAGATCGAGGATACCTCCCGGGTTAAGGTAGATTTTATCAGCTATCGAGGAGGCAAATACATAATTGGAATTCGTAATATAATCATAATAGAAAATAATTTTTTTGCCCGAAGATTTGAAATCAATGAAGGCATCTTGCAGTTCCTGAAATTTTGCAAGTCCAGCTGAGATAGTTCCCGACTGAAAGACAATCCCCTGAATTCTCTCATCATCTTTCAGAATTTTTACCTTTTTGATGATCTCCTCCATTGTATTACCAGAAGATGTCACGAATTCAATGGGACCGAATTTTTGAACGGGCTGAACATCATACACAGCACCGGACAATTTATAATTATAAAATTTATTTTGTTTGTCGTGAGTTAAAAAAGAGTGAAAACGTTTGTCGGATATGTTGCCATACACCATTCCGCTTTTGCTTTTATCACTGTATTGTGCTCCGGTTTTGAAATGTGATATATCAAAGCCAACTCCGACAGAAATTCCTTCATCCTCAAAATCATAATATCCGTTCAAATGAACACCATTAAGAAATTGAGTTTGGATACCGACGATAGGTTTTCTCCATTCTTTGTTTGAGTAGGTTGCATCGCAGGTGAGAGATATTTTATAACAGAATCTGCCCTTTACCCTGATCGGGCGGAGTCCAAATCCCATAGTGTAGCTTTCATTTTTCTTGGAAACATTTCTCCACGATCCTGCAATAGAAAGGAAATCCCATGGTCGTGTAAGAAAATATAATCCCCAGTCACCTTTCCAGAATCCTGCCGGTTTCCACACATAATCTGTTCCAAAATAAATATTCTTCGCGATTTTCGACCCCTCAGAAAGTGTGTGGAGTTCTGTTGAATCCATTTTTTCATAGCAGTATCCCAGACTCTTTAGATTCAGAAATAGCGCCCAGTTTTTCTGCATATGCTTATCCTGAAATGAATGAAGATACCCAACTCCTCCTGCATTCCCGAATCCAAGTGCCGCAGGATTGACTTTCGTTGCAAGAAAATCATCGGTTGTTGCTGTGGGAAAGTATGTATAATCAAACGCATATGCTGCGCTTAAGCTTGTTATTAATATCACACATAAAATAATTACCTTTTTCATTTTATTTCCTTTCTCTGAATTTCGTTCTTATGTAATTTATTCGTTCCTGTTCACATATACAAAAGTTCACATCTTTGTTGAAATTTATGTTATCCATTTATCCGATTGATGAATCATAGAGAAATAATGATGCGCCCCTCACCTTCCGGATTATTCACTTCAATAGTGCGTGAGGACAACCATTTGGGCTTAAAATCTTTTGAATACGTTGTTGCTAACAATGTGCTTTGGCCGTTGATCAGATCATAAAGATAAAGGTGGATCCGCATCTTGCTCTTTCGCACATGCTGATAGGTATCCACATCAAAAACAGCCGGAAAATCACTGTACACAAGCATACCGTTTGTGGGATTAAGTGCATAGTCTGATGAGTTTATTTTTAGGGTGTCCACATCATATGAGTTAACTTCCCAGGTTTCCGCAATCACACGGAAAAAGGTAAAAATATTAACTGTTTGAAATAGATATCCCCAGAAAAATGTTCCCCCCGTTGTCCATGCAATTGGCTGAATTTGAAGATCTTTTCTGTGCATATTTGATAATGTTGAGGGATAAAAATGCGTTATTTCTGAACCATTTGATGAATTAAGAAAGTAAAGTACAGTATCGGTAACCAATGCAACATCAACTTCTTGAGGAGAAACCCGGAAATCCATTCCCTGAGAAGAAAAAATCTTGTCCCCTTTTTTCATACTTGTGTATTTCCACAACTCATCTCTCCATTGGTCTGGAAATTCTGAAAACGGATGGATGCGCCTGATTACATAAATTGAACCCTTGTGAAATTCTGCTGGATGATAGTGCTGGACCTCGACATCCGGAAGTGTAATGAATAGCTGCGATTGATCTTTTTGCACATTTTTCACAAACACGTCTGTCAGTGTTGAATCAAGAGGATTGGGTTGTAATTTGACGGTAAATTCTGCAGGTTTAGAAGTTCTTTCCTGTGATGTGCATGAAATTATCCCAATAAAAAGAAGGCATATCATGAACAGCAGGATGAAAATCCTTTGCATATTTTTTTCTCCGTCTAAATATATGATAACCATCAGAAGCTGCTTGTCTCTGTCAATTCTTTTGCTCTTTGAATTCGGGAAAAAGTGGTTGAAGATACTGCCCCGTATAGGATTTCTTTTCTTTTGCTACCTGAAATGGCGTGCCTGTTGCAACGACTAGTCCTCCTTCATCGCCACCTTCGGGTCCAAGATCGATAATGTAGTCCGCGCATTTAATGACATCCAGGTTATGCTCAATCACAACTATTGTATTCCCTTTATCGACCAATTTATTAAGGACCGAAATGAGCTTTCTGATATCATGGAAATGCAGTCCGGTTGTGGGCTCATCGAGAATATAAAGCGTGTTTCCTGTGCTTGTTTTGCTCAACTCGCGTGATAGCTTGACGCGTTGTGCTTCTCCACCGGAAAGGGTTGGCGACGGTTGCCCGAGCTTGATATAATCCAATCCGACATCACAAAGAGTGTGCAATTTTCTTTTTATTTTAGGTATATTTTCAAAAAATTTCAGTGCTTCCTGCACATCCATATTGAGCACATCATAAATATTCTTTTCTTTATATTTTATCTGGAGGGTTTCTTTGTTGAACCGCTTTCCCTTACAAACTTCGCACGTCACGAACACATCTGCAAGAAAGTGCATCTCGATCTGTTTGACGCCATTCCCCCTGCATGCCTCGCAACGTCCTCCTGAGACATTAAAACTAAATCTGCTTGGTTTATATCCACGGATCTTAGCTGATTGCGTTTGTGCAAAGATGTTGCGTATCTCATCAAAAACTTTTGTATACGTGGCAGGATTTGAGCGGGGAGTTCGCCCAATCGGATCCTGGGTAATATTAATGATCTTATCAATGCTCTCAAGATTCTCAATGTCCTCGTATTTGCCCTCTGTATGCGTGCTGTGATAAAGTTGATTCGCGATAACTGGATAAAGGGTTTGATTAATAAGAGAACTTTTACCCGAGCCGGACACGCCCGTAATGCAGGTAAAAACTCCAAGTGGAATTTTTACATCAATACTCTTAAGATTATTTTGATGCACATTTTTCAGTGTCAAGTAGCCATGTTTCTTCGCGCGGTAAAATTTTGGTTCAGGAATGCTCAACTCTCCTGAAAGATATTTACCTGTAAGGGAATCCTCATTTCTAATGATCTCATTAAAAGAGCCCTGTGCAACGATCTTGCCGCCATATACTCCGCCGAGAGGTCCAAAATCAAGAATGTGGTCTGCCTGCTTCATCATCTCTGCATCATGCTCTACGACAATGACCGTATTTCCTATAGTGCGTAAACCGACAAGCATCTCAATAAGTTTTTTGTTATCCCGCTGGTGCAATCCAATCGTGGGTTCATCAAGGATATACATGACTCCCACAAGTCCGCTGCCGATCTGGCTTGCAAGGCGGATTCGTTCGGATTCTCCTCCGGATAGAGTTGGTGCGCTTCTATCTAGTGTAAGATAGTGCAGCCCGACATTCAGCATGAATTGCAACCGTGCTTTAATTTCCTTGATAAGTTCTTCGGCAATGATCTTCTGGTTTCCCATAAGTTTCAGATTTTTTATGAGATCATAGGCTTCGCGGATAGACATCTGTGAAATCTCGACTATCGATTTCCCGTTAATTTTTACATTTCTGCTTTCCACTCGGAGTTTAGTTCCCTCACAGCTTATGCATGGTTTTTCGCTGTAATAAGTGAGATACATCCTGCGCATTGCTTCTGATTTTGTTTCCCGAAACCTGCGCTGTATTGTCGCGATCAATCCTTCAAACTGCGTCATATAGTGCCCGGAACTCGTTTCCATATCCCAGTCGATCCTGAACTTTTTCCCTCTTGACCCATAAAGAATGACGTCACGGGCTTGCTCACTGAGCTGATTCCATGGAGTCTTAAGAGAGAATCCGAACTCATCTGCAAGCTGGAGGAGAATTTTATATCGCCAGGAACGGCGCTTTTCCTGAAGTGGTCCCCAATAAGCCACAGCTCCTTCCAGCAAAGATTTGTTTTGATCCGGAACTATCTTATCTTCGTCGAGTTCCATACGTGTCCCCAACCCATTACAAGTCTCGCACATGCCAAGTGGACTGTTAAATGAGAACATTTGCGGATTAAGTTTCGGATAGCTGATATTACATGTCGGGCAAGCATTCTGAATGCTGAAAAGCTGCGTTTCATTTTTTTCAGGAAAGTCAACCATGACCACGCCATCAGCAAGATCGAGTGCCAGTTCCATCGAATCAGTCAACCTGCTTTCAACTCCCTTTTTTATAACCAGTCTGTCAACGATAACTTCGATATTGTGTTTGCTCTTTTTATCCAATTTAATTGCATCATTTACGTCATGAACGACACCATTGATGCGCATACGCACGAAACCTTCGCGCTTGATGCGGCTCAGTACGTCTTTATGCTCTCCCTTTCTTTCCCGTACAAGAGGAGCCAATATCTGTATCCTTGATCCTGGTTCGAGTTCGAGCAGCGTGTTGACCATCTGATCAAGTGATTGAGAAGAAACCGGCTGTCCGCACTGGTAGCAATATTGTGTGCCGATACGGGCAAACAAAACACGGAGATAGTCATAAATTTCCGTCACGGTACCGACAGTTGATCTCGGATTGTGGCTTGCAGCTTTTTGCTCAATAGACACCGCAGGCGAGAGTCCTTCAACATAATCGACTTTTGGTTTTTCCATTTGTCCAAGGAACTGGCGTGCATAGGATGAGAGGGATTCAATATAGCGGCGCTGACCTTCTGCATAAAGTGTGTCAAATGCAAGTGACGATTTGCCCGAACCGCTCACCCCGGTGAATACGATCAGCTTATTGCGAGGAAGAGTGACATCGATATTCTTAAGATTGTGCTCTGAAGCACCTTTAATAATTATATTTTTTTTCATAAAATTTAAAATCCTGAAAATAAAAGTGGAATACATTATTAATGTGGGTTTTGGATGTCAAGCTCCAGTGTTTTATGAATCGGAAAACAGAACTCTATTCCGCTGGAAAATGTAAGTCAGAGCAGCAGAGCCAGCCGCAATTCTGTCAGTATGTTGACAGATTTTGGCGTGATTTAGTCAATATGTTGACAAATTTACGGTTTTTAGCAGTAGAAAAAAATAAAATTCTTGCCATAAAAATTTCACTTTTTCATCATCATCTTATTAAATTGTATCTTGAAAGATCGGAGTATATATGAAAAATAAAATCCGTATTTTTATTGCTTGTTTATTGGTGATGAACACCGCACCTCTTCTCGCGCAATCCGACTATGAGGAGTGGCTCAAAAAAGATCAGCAAAAATTCGATGAGTATAAAACTGAGCAGGACAAGCTTTTCATGCAGTTTCTCGAAGATGACTGGAAGCAGTTCCAGGTTTTCCAGGGATTAAAAGCCGATGACACCCCAAAACCTGCCGAAATCCCGCAAGCAGAACCTCAACCGCTTCAGCAGACCGAAATTGAAAGAAACGACACCATAAAAGAACTTGATGTTCCTGAAACGCACAAGTCTTTTAAATCGCCGGACAAAGAATTAAAAGCAAAGCCAACCACAAAACCGTGGCAGCAGACCGAACAGAAGGACACACCTCAGCCCCAGACGAAAAAGGAAGAACCAAAAATAGATGTGCTCTCAATCTCGATTGATTTTTTCGAAGCTCCAATCTCACTGCCGGATGAGTCCTCTCTTCGCATTTCTATGAGTGGAAAACCCAACAACGATACTATTGCAGAGTACTGGAAAAAGATCAGCAATGCTAAATTTGAAGGCACGCTGCAAAAGGCGGAATCTTACAAAAAATCTCTTGGTTTGAATGACTGGGGATACTGCATGCTCCTTTACGATATTGGAAATGTCATAAATAATGGAGATGAAACAGAAGCACTCCTTTTCACATGGTTCATGCTCAACAAGTCGGGATACGATTCCAAGATCGGATACTCGGAGAATAATGTATATATCCTCCTTCCAAGCAAAGACGATATCTTCGGAGCGCCCTACTTTACGATCGATAACCGCCGTTTTTATGTGATGTCCCTCGATGGAAAAGAGCTTGAACTCGGTTCTATGTACACCTACGAAGGCGATTATCCTGATGCAAATAAAATAGTTTCGTTGAACCTGAACACGCTTCCTGTTTTATGCGGGAATGTGCCGAAGCAGGTAAATTTTTCATATAATGGAACAAATTACAACATTAAATATACATATAATAAAAATATCGTAAATTTTTTGAACACCTATCCCCATACATCATATCCTATTTATTTCAACACACCTTTAATGGACCAATCCTATTCTTCTCTTGTCGAGCAGCTCAAGCCCATTTTAGCAGGGAAGTCAAAATCGGAAGCCCTCAACATTCTGCTTCGCTTTGTCCAGACTGCGTTCGAATATAAAACCGATCAGCAGCAGTTTGGAAAGGAAAAATGCCTTTTTGCAGAAGAAACTCTTTTCTACCCCTACTGTGACTGCGAAGACCGCTCAGTTATTTTTGCCTATCTCGTAAAGAAATTACTCGGGCTTGAAGTTATTGGATTGGATTACCCGGGTCATATTGCCACGGCAGTGAAAATCGATAATGTTTCCGGTGATCATGTAACAGTGAATGGCAAAAAATACCTCATCTGCGATCCAACCTATATCAATGCAAATATCGGTGTGTGTATGCCGAGATATAAAAATGTAAAACCGGAGATCGTCCAAATTTCGCAGAAATAAATTCTACTATTTTTTAATCGGCTTATCGGAAACGGTAAGCCGATTTTTTTACTTTGTATTGATCTTAATTATCTTATCATTGCTGATCAGAACGTCTTTTCCTTTTTTGTTCTCAAGCAGCACCCAATCCTCATTCACCGACTTGATCATCCCCGTTTCCGAGCTTGAGGTCGACTCGATTGTGAGATAATAGATTTTGACTTCCCTTCCCATAAGATTTTTTAATAATGATATATCCATTGGTAACCTGTCCTTTGCTTTTCTTCTTATAAAAAATGTAAATATCTTCTTCTTTTTTCTCTGTTGCATGATCACAAAAATCATAAAAAAAATTGATACAAATAGAGAACTATTCATTTAACTCCTGAATTTTTTAACTTCAATTTTTCATATTTTTTGTTGTTCCTTCTGTCAAGCAAAATAGTTTTACTCTTGCAAAGATTGACAGGAGTTGTATCAGGCACAGTAAACTTTTCTCTATGAAAGTGCTTTTTATCCGGTTCAGTTCTTTAGGAGATGTGTTGCTTACCACTCCAATTATCCGCACTTTCCGCACACACTTCCCGGATGCTGAAATTCACTTTCTTACAAAAAAACATTATGCTCCGCTTCTCGAATATAATCCAAATATCGATAATCTCATAAGCTACGATGCAGAAAACGAATCCATGCTTCAGCTTATAATCCGTCTGCAAAAAGAGCACTATACTCACATCATTGACCTGCATGACAAATTACGTTCTGCGCTGATCAAACGCTTTGTGCGGGTGAAAGTTTTTACGTATAACAAGAAGCATACTTACAGAAAAAAATTGCTGAAAGACCGCAACCTTAAACCGATTTCCTCTACTCTGGATCTCTATGCATCGGTGTTGGAATATTTCAATATTACATTGGATGAGAGGAAACTCGATCTCTGCCTTCCTGAGAATGACAAGGCAATTGCTAATACTTTCGTGCCTCATGATGGCAAAAAGATCGTCGCGATCTCACCCGGTGCTTCGTGGTTCACCAAACAATATCCCGCAGAATATTTTAAGAAATTAATCCAGCATCTTCTGAATAATTATAATGTGAGAATTGTACTTATCGGCACTGAAAAAGAGAAAAATTTGACAGCAGAATTAGCCAGAGTATCAGAAGCTGAAATTATCGATCTCGGCGGAAAGACAACTTTGATAGAATCAGCAGTAATAATCAAACATTCTGACCTGTTCATAAGCGGGGACTGCGGACCAATGCATATAGCTGCTGCTTTCGAAGTTCCTCAAATAGCAATTTTCGGTCCCACTCATCCTAAACTCGGCTTTAGTCCTTTAAATCAGAATGCTGAAGTTCTCACCCTCAATCTCGATTGCAGTCCATGTACGCTTCATGGAAACAACCGGTGCCCGAAGGGTCATTTTAAATGTATGATGGACCTTTCTCCAGACCTCGTTTTGGAACGGGCTGATAAAATTTTGTCTCAATAAAAATTATAAGGAAGCCAATGAAAACCGAACGTCCCTTATGGAATGACTATTTTATGCAAATTGCCGAGCTCGTATCTTCTCGCTCCACCTGCCTTCGCAGAAAAGTGGGTGCAATAATTGTACGCGACAATCAAATCCTCTCTACCGGCTACAACGGCGCACCAAAGGGAGTTCCCCACTGTGCCGATGTCGGTGGCTGTCTACGATCAAGAATGAAGGTGCCTTCGGGCGAACGCCATGAACTTTGCCGCGGAATACATGCCGAACAGAATGCAATTATTCAAGCTGCGGTCAATGGAATATCTGTAAAAGGCGGGACTATGTACTGCACGAACCAGCCCTGCTCCATCTGTGCAAAAATGATCGTGAATGCCGAGATAAAAACAGTGTATATTGCAGATTCGTACCCGGACAAGCTCGCAGAAAGCATGTTCGCTGATGCTGATGTAAATGTCATTCTCATGGATATGAACGCAAAAGACCATCTGAAAAAAATCCTGTAATGTCACGGCGTAATGAAATGAAGACGGAAATGTTTGTTTACTATCTCGAAACACTCCTTTTCAGAACACTCTTGCGAACGATCAATCTTTTTTCTCTCGCTGCTGCGCGCCGTATTGGTCGCACACTTGGACTGCTCAATTTCCATATCGTAAAAGTGCGCTGCGCTGTGGTGAAAAGACAGTTGAAAGAAGCATTTCCTGAACTATCCGAGAAAGAGATTCATAAACTTATTCTTGAAATAAATATCTCATTTGGCTATACAGCTGTTGAATTCTGCTGGTTTTCACCCAAAAAATTTGATCAAATAAAAGAGTATGTTATTATTCAAGGGAAAGAAAATCTAAAAACAGCACTTACATATGAAAAAGGATGTATTATTTTTTCAGGTCATTTTGGGAATTGGGAACTTGCCGCACAACTCATTGGTTATCTCTCCGGCAACATCTATGCTGTGGCAAAAAAACAGAAAAATCCATATTTCAATACCTTAATAAACGAACTTCGAGAATCCAATAATGTTCATTTGATACCAAAAAAGGGAGCTCTTCGCGGAATTATTGATGCGCTGAAAGCGAATAGAAGTATCCTTATGCTTGGAGATCAGAATGCTGGTAAAACAGGCATTTCGGCAGATTTTTTTGACATGCCTGCGCAAACAAATCCAGGAACCGCAAAGATCGCTCTCAAATTCGGTGTTCCTATTATTTTTTCTATCTGCTCTCGTCTTCGTAATGGAAAATTTCGCCTTCGTTTGGAAAAATCAATTATTCCAGAAGCACAAAACTCGGCAGATGAAGCAGTCCAATATTACACCCAACTCTTCACGAGCAGGCTGGAGCAATGGATCAGAAAATATCCCGAACAATGGTTCTGGTTCCACCGAAGATGGAGGGTGTGAAGAATAAGAAAAATCACATAAGGAGTTGCAATGATTTTCAGGAAAAGTCTCACTTTATTTTTAATTATATTTATCCTCAGCTTCACTGTATTGTCAGCGGATAAAAATGCTCTCATCGGAGAATGGACGGGTTCAGTAAAAGTTCCGGGGCAGGAATTGGATGTCGTTGTTGAATTTCTTTTCGAAGACAACCTTGTTGTAGGATTTATTGATATTCCACTTCAGCAAGCGATAGATCTTTCGCTTGAAAATATTACTCTTGAAAATTCCAATATTACTTTTGCAATTAAAGATGTGCCGGGTGAGCCCACATTTAATGGAAATTTGTCCGACGATGGCAACACAATAAGTGGTGAATTTACACAGAGTGGCGCAACCTTCCCCTTTTCTCTTATCAGGAAATCCGAGCAGGAAAAGCTGCATGAAGCAGAAAAACTGGAAGAAAAACTTCAAGCGATAAGAACTTTCATAGATTCCACTATGTCGCAGTGGCATGTCGCAGGATTATCTGTCGCAGTCGTAAAGGATAATGAGATTCTTATGACAGAAGGTTTTGGATATCGCGATTTCGAGAATGAGCTACCTGTGAGCTCGCAAACCCTCTTCGCAATAGGATCGTCATCTAAAGCATTTACTGCGTTCTCGGTCGGGTTGCTTGTTGATGAAGGAATTATAGATTGGGATACTCCCATAAAAGAATATATGCCTGATTTCAAAATGTATAATGACTTCGCCACACAGGAAATGACTGCCATCGACCTTCTTTCACATCGCTGCGGCTTACCCCGGCATGACCTGATGTGGTATGGCGCATATTTTTCTCGTGAAGAAATGTATGACCGCCTTCGATATCTTGAACCAAACGAACCATTCCGCTACACCTTTCAATACCAGAATCTTATGTATATGACTGCGGGTTTAATGGTCGGCAGATTGACAAACAGCACATGGGAGGACGTAGTTCATGAAAGAATTTTTATACCTTTGGGGATGAGTAACAGTAATTTCTCGGTTGATGCTTCTCAGAATTCTGATAATTATTCTCTGCCATATCAAGTGAACGAAAATGACGAAATAGCAAAAATGGATTTCATGAACCTTTCTGCAGTAGGCCCAGCAGGTTCGATCAACTCCTGCGCTGATGATATGGCTCAGTGGGTCAGGATGCTCCTTAACAAAGGAGCTGTTGATGACACTCAGATCATGCTTGAAGCAACGGTCGAGAATCTTATCACGCCGCATATGTTCATTGGCGGAGAAAGTTCGAGTGAGGAACTTACTTATCGCGCTTACGGAATGGGCTGGTTCATCTTCACGTATCGGGGTCACCCTTATGTCAATCATGGCGGCAATATCGACGGATTCACGGCACTTGTAAACCTGCTCCCAGATGACAATCTCGGTGTCGTAATCTTGACCAATCAGAATAATTCCTACTATGCAAGCATTGCGAGTTACTATATAATTGATCAGCTTCTTGATCTTGAACCTGTGGATTGGCATGGAAGAAATCTCATTCAGCAGGAGACTCTTTCTGAGATCGAGAATGTATCAGAAACATTAAAACGAGTTGAGGGAACCAAGCCATCTCATAAGCTTGAAGATTATGTTGGTGTCTATGAAAATCCAGGATATGGTATAATACAGATCGAGCAAAATGACAACGAACTCTACATGGTGTACCATTCCTTTGCAAGTCCGCTTGAGCACTGGCATTATGATGTCTTTAAACCAACAGAGGGACTGCTTGCGGATTCAGATATCCTTATAGAATTCCATACAAATCTGCAGGGAGATATCTTCAGGTTGTCTGCACCATTTGAAGCATCAGTTTCGCCAATTATTTTTGAGAAACTCCCACCGGAAAAAATGTCCGATCCGGCATATCTTGTGCAATTTGCAGGTACATACGAATTGGCTGAGATAAAAGTATCAGTTGATCTCAACAAATCTGGGCTTCTCATTCTCACCTACCCGGGGCAGCCGGCATATGAGCTTCATCCTTATGCTGATAATAAATTTCAAATTGGTGATCTCGAAAATTACTATGTGGAATTTCAGCTTGATAAAAAGAGAGTAACTGGGATGTCTTTCATTCAACCGAATGGTGTTGTACACGCAGTAAAGGTCGATGAAAACCAATAACCTATCCTGGAATATAGGACTAAATCGTATAATTATTAAAACGACAAAAATATTGCACAAAAAAATATCCGGTCGTCGATTGCGTTAAATGAGTATACTTCAAAGGCGTTTCAATGAAAAAAGATAGTACTGAGGAAAAATCGAATTTCGGGCATTTTTTCGCCAAAATATATAAAAAATGGCAGGTCGGGCTTATAGTTGCCATCGTCATTGCGATCATGACAACGCTATTTTATCAAACGGATATTGGCAAACAGCTTGAGTGGAAAACCGTTGATTATCGTTTCCGTTCTTTCACTATTCCGCAGCGTGCAGACTCAAATGTCGTACTCGTTGCCATTGACAATACCAGTCTCAATTACTTTGAGGATTTCGGTGTTTTATGGAAGTGGCCCCGCAATTTCTACGGTGTTGCTGTAAATTATTTTGCTTCTGTCGGTGCAAAAGCGATCATCTTTGATATGATGTTCGATGATCCCGATATTGACAGAGCAGAGACAGATGCCAGCGAAACAGACGGCGCATTTGCTCATTTCATAGGACAGGCGGGGAATGTCATCCTTGGTGCTGAATTTACCATGAACGAAACTGACGACACATCGGACATTACACCCTTTTCAATAAAACCAAAAATAGAAAGCCCTCTTTTTTCTCAAAATTTCAAAGGTGGCATAATACCGATTGAAGTATTATTACAAGCCACTCGCGGACTGGGATTTCTCAACATCCGTCCGGATAACGACGGCATCATCCGAAGAGTGCCGCTGATCTACTCATATAAAGGAAATTATTACTCTCAGGTCGCATACAGCGGTTTTCTCGCCGGACAAAAACAGGATAAAGTCACTGTAAAGAGAAGTACTTTTGTCACAAACGGACTTTCAATTCCTGTAGATAAAAACGACAAATATTTTATAAACTGGTACGGACCTGGCGGCAAAGAAGGCGTATTCAAGTATTATCCTTTTGCGGCAGTATTTCAATCTGCACTTGCAATGCAAACAGGCGGTGAACCCTCTTTACCGACCAACACATTCAAAGATAAATATATCATTCTCGGCGCAACTGCATCCGGCTTATCGGATTTGCGTCCTACGCCGTTTATCAATCCATATCCCGGCATGGAGATATGGGCAACAGCTTTGAGCAATTTCCTGAACACAGATTTCGTAAGTATTGTTCCGGGCTGGATAAATTTTCTTCATGTCATTCTCGTTGCATTTATAACCTTTATTATTTTCATTCGCCTCAAACCCAAGATCGCAAATCCACTCATGATCCTTGTAATAGCATACATCATCGGCATCACAATCTTGCTCTGGAAAGCTGACAGAATATTACTCAATCTTTCTATGCCGCTGATAGGATTTGTGCTTTCCTACGGATATAGCGCTACGATCAGCTACATTATGGAAGGGCGTTCTAAGCGCGATATAAAAAAGGTATTCACGAGGTATCTTCATCCGGATGTGATAGAAACCCTGCTTGTTGACCCGGATTCAATAAAGATCGGCGGAGACAGTATTAATGCAACTGTTCTATTTACAGACATTGCGAACTTCACTACCTTTTCCGAGGGTAAAACCCCCAAACAATTGGTTGATTTTCTCAATGAATATTTTGATAAACTCACCGGCTTCATGCTGGAAAATAACGGACTCCTCGACAAATACACAGGTGATGGCATTATGGCGATCTTCGGCGCACCAATTCCACGAGATGATCATGCACTCATGGCATGCAGGGCTGCACTTGAACACAGAAAGTATTGCCAGCAACTGCAAGAAGAAAAGCAGGAATTCAATTCCGTTGATAATTTTCATATTCACACGAGGACAGGACTGAATTCCGGACCGATCGTTGCAGGAAACATCGGTTCAAAAAACAGAATGGACTATACCGCGATTGGTGACAATGTGAATCTTGCAGCGCGCCTTGAAGGTGTAAATAAAATATACAAAACACAGATCATGCTGAGCGAATCCACTTATGACCTGGTCAAAGACCAATTCCTATGCCGTGAACTTGACCGGTTGCGCGTAAAAGGAAAAACAGAACCTACCTCCGTCTATGAACTTCTTGATAACAATACGGACGAAGCGGTTCAGAAAAATGTGTGGATCGATGATTATGCGAAGGGGCTTTCCTCTTATAAAAAAGCAGATTGGAACAAAGCTATTGACATATTTGAGAGACTTTCCCAAAATCCAGTCAATGATAAAGCTTCCGGTGTGATGCTGGAGCGATGCAAAAAATTTAAGCATGAAACGCCCAAAGACTGGGACGGCATTTTTACCCTGGAGGTAAAATAATGAAGAATAAATATTATCTTTTTATTATTGTGATCATACTCAGTATTTTTGTGATCATTCTGCAGCTCTTTGCGCTTGGAAATGTTACGATCAAGCGCGAGCAGGCATATCTTCGAAGCGGACCGGGCTCGTATTATCCCCCTGTTGCAACACTCCCGGAAGGATATTCTGTGACAGTTATCGAGGACAATGACAGTTGGCTGAAAGTCGAAGCAGACACGCTCGCCGGATATATTTCAGTCAAAGTTACAGAAGGTAAAAAAGAAGCTGACGATATGTTTGCCCAGATGGGTTCTCAGAAAGCCATTACAGAAATTTCTCAGATCGGTATGACTGCGGGCATAAAAGCAATGAGCGGAAAATTCTCAAAGAAGATTGATGAAAAAGTTGATTTCATAGATGAATTCCTCAGCTATCATATAAACCCGTATAATTTTGAGCAATTTCGGAAGGACACCTATCGCTCTACAAATCTGAAAAAGATACAAAAGGGCGTGAAACTTCCCCGCTTCGATGCACCCCAATTCTTCACATTCTCAGAAGAAGCGATGGGATTTGCTATTGCGAACAAAATTGCAGAACTCGGATTATATCATGACAAAGCGCTTCAGGATTATGTGAACTATGTGGGACTTCTCGTTGCTCAGGCAAACGATTCCTATGACATTCCCTACAAATTCTTCATCCTGGACATCAATGTTCCCAACGCATATTCCTGCCCGGGCGGGATCGTTTTCATCACAACCGGAATGCTTAAAGCAATTGCAAATGAAGCAGAACTGGCTGCAGTACTCGGTCATGAAATCGCGCACGTTTCCCACTATCACGGGATGCAGGAACTGGAAAAAAGAAAAGTGCAGATCATTGCGGAGGACTCCTTTGCAGAACTCGATGACCTGTCTGACGAAATGTATGGACATGACGAAAAATATGACGATGTTGAAGCTGAACTCGAGGATATCGCACTTTCCATCTATGAAACCATTTATCAGGGACGGCTCGAGGAATATGAAGAAGAAGCAGACATGCTTGCCTTACTCTATACGGCACGAGCCGGTTACAATCCGCAAGCCCTCGAACACATCCTTATGCGCCTGATCCTGCTTGGAAAAGCTTCTAACAACGAACATTACACTCAGACACAAATAGGATGGAGAAAAGATCTTGTTGAGAAAAAGCTGAGTTCTTACGATCTGCCAAAAGGATTGCAATATTGGGAAAACCGTTATCAGCTATACACGAATAAGCTCAAAGCTTCAAAACATTGACAGTAAAGCATGTACGTTCTTCTCATATGCATAAATACGGAGGTTGCATGAAAAAGATTTTAGTAATGATGATACTTCTCTTTACGTGCCAGGCACTTGTTGCGCTGGAGATGACAGAACTGATCGACTGTCCTACTGCAGGCATACTTCAGAAAGGGGAAGTAAAATTCCCAATTAACATTTTCGATCAAGGGGGCGTTTCATTTGGTGCTGGCGTGGGAGTGCTTCCCAAGCTTATGTTCGGTATCCAGTACGGAGGGGAATATATAATCGGCGACTCGATCCCGCAGTGGGATTCTTACCCGGGTGTTTTTGTAAAATACCGTATTTTTGACGAATCTCCGACACTGCCTGCTATTGCTATTGGATTTGATTCACGGGGATTTGGCACATATACAGATTCGCTGAGTGACGGTAACGAGATTAACCGGTTTGCAATAAAATCAAAGGGCTTTTACGCAGTCGCCAGCAGAAATTTCAATTTTATTGGAAACCTCGGATTACATGGCGGCATCAACTACAGCACAGAATGGGATGACAATGACAGCAATCTGAATTTCTTTGCCGGACTCGACAAAAGCATCAACCAGCACATCACGTTGCTTGTCGAATACGATTTTGCCTTTAACGATAATGGCAAAGGTAAAGATGAAGAAACATACAGCTTTGGAGAAGGGAACGGCTATCTGAACGCCGCACTCCTGTTTAATGTTGCAGAAAATATCAGAATACAGATAAACTTCCGCGACTTTCTTGGCAATCAATATAAAAATCCCGACCGCTCAATATCGATCGGGTATTTTGCTCGTCTATAA
Source organism: Candidatus Cloacimonadota bacterium (assembly GCA_049903315.1). GTDB lineage: Bacteria > Cloacimonadota > Cloacimonadia > JGIOTU-2 > JGIOTU-2 > Celaenobacter. The sequence continues at coordinate 29,073 of JBNGBT010000013.1, forward strand.
TATGATCAAAACAAAGATACTCAAGCCGCTTGTTTTATTGAGCGGCTTTTTATTTCTATGCGTACTCGTCCATGCTTCAAGCCCGTTGTTTTATTACTCCCTTGCAGAAGTTGCGTTGGATCAAGGACAATATGAAACTGCAGACTCTCTCCTCGAGATCGCTTATCAGATTGATCCTAACTCCGAAGAGGTGATCGTCGAACGTCTGAACGTGCTGTATTATCTACAAAATGATGAAAAGCTCATCTCTTTTGCCGAAGATGTTCTTGCAAAGGGCATCGTGCTTAAGGAAGTGTATGTAATGCTCGCTGAAAGCTATATGACAGTAGGGGAGATGAACAAAGCAAACGAAATCCTGAATGAAGGACTTGGGCAAATTGAAGAAAAGAGTATGCTGTACCTGGCATTATACAGAGTTGCATCCCGGGAACAAGATGGCACGAAAGCCATGCAGAATCTCCATCGTGCTGAAATAGAGACCGAAGATCCGGAAATTCTCTACCAGATTGCAATGGAGTACTCTCGCCTTCAGGATAATTTGATGTTCGAAATGACGCTGCTGAGAATTCTTGCACTTGATCCGGACTTTTCACAAGCTCGTATCTGGCTGGGTGATTTTTACTATAACAACAAGGAATTCTCAAAAGCGATCATGGAGCTGGAGTTTCTTCTCGAAAATCCCCAGGAAACTTCTACGATATCTATGCGGCAGCTTCTCCTCTCATACTATTTTACCCAGCAGTTCGAAAAAGTGCTCGGAATGTCGGACTACTTCCCACTCGACCTCATGGATTCCGTACAAAAGAGAATGTTCTTCTTTTCCGCGTATCAGGCTCAAAGATTTCCCGAAGCGATAAAGTATGGAGAAACTCTTCTCCTGGAAAAAGAGAATATAGAACCTGATCGCTTGCAGGAGCTGTATGAAATGATGGCAGTCTCCGAGATTCAACTCCAAAATTATAAGCAGGCAAACGAATATTTTCTTACGATAAACGATGAACGCTTTTTGCTCCCACACCTGAACATTATTCCATTTATTGTGAATGAGACCGGCGATGTTTCCCTCTTTCATTCACTGCTTGATTATGCAGACTCAACCCATGCAGACACACTTTCCTGCACTCTGAAAGCACTGCTTGCATACAACTATGCAAAATTTGATTCCCTCGAACTCTCTCAAAAATATCTTTCTGAAATTGACTTTAAGGTTTGTATGCAAAACTATCCACTCGTATTGATCTCCTATGCAATGCTAAAAACAGGGACTCCCCCGGATTCTGTATATACTCTCCTTGAAATGCGTCCAGACAAGGACATGACCAGTGCACAGTGGCTTGGGCAGTACTATGCGGATATTGAAGACGTAAAAAACGCAGAATACTATTTTTCACAAGCTCTTGAGCAGGACAGCACAAACCTTGATCTCTACCTCAGTGTCGCACAGTTCTATAATGAGAATGATCTTTTTGAGCAGGAAATTGCAACGCTTGGGCAGGGCATGAAATTTTTCCCTGAAAATCCCGATATTCTGAACTGGCTCGGCTACTCCCTGGCTGAGCACGATATTCGGCTTGAAGAGGCGCGTCAAATGCTCGAAAAAGCAGTTGAACTCGCCCCTGATAATATCTATATATGGGATAGTCTTGGGTGGGTGTATTATAAACTCGGCATGTATAAAGATGCCCTGAATGCTATGCAGATACTGATTGATGATGATGTGGATGATTCTGTCATCTGTTATCATCTCGGGGTGATCTACCTGGAAAACGGCATGACGGATAAAGCAAAAGAACTTCTCCAATACTCAGTCGATTTTAATAATAATGAAGAAGCTGCTGGTAAAGCACAAGAAGTCCTCGAAAAACTCAAGTAACGATATCTGATTATGCAGAAAAATCTTTTGGACAAAAAAATAGAAACACTTAAATAATAACATATATTTATACAAAAGGAGTTTTAATGGCACAGAAGAAAGCAGATAAGGTCGAACGCTTTAAATTTGAGAAGATCAATATATTACTTTTTATCGCAGCGATCGTCGCGATCATTATCGGATTCATTATAGTGAATTCAACCACAACCTTTGGGGCGATACTCCTCGTTCTTGGATATGCAGTTCTTATTCCTCTTTCCCTTCTTATTAGACCTAAAAAGAAAGATCCCGAAGCTCAATAATATATGCGCAAGAGGACTGTTTTTTATCTATTTCTCATTTTCACCCTTGTTCCGCTGATTGAGCTTTCACTCCTCATCAAGGTGGGATCTCTGATCGGGTTCTGGCGTACTGTTGCCATAATCTTGATCACAGGATTGGGTGGCGCTTATCTTGCTCGGGCGCAGGGCTTCAGCACTATCGATGCAATAAAGCGGGATATTGCAGAGGGCAGGTTTCCTGCAGAACGCCTGCTGGATGGGGCAATAATCTTATTTGGTGCCGCTCTCCTTATTACACCCGGACTTATTACAGATTTTATCGGATTGTCATGTATGTTTCCGGCAACGAGAACAATATTTAAAACTCCGCTTAAAAAATATCTGAGAAATAAATTTTTCGGAAATGATTTTATTATTGATCCGTAGGGTCAATTCCCCGAATTGACCTCTATATTTACGTGTCTGGTTGGGGCAATCAGCCCTACATGTATAATCAAGAACTGTCACGCTGAGCCTGCCGAAGCGCAACAAACGTATATTTATCTTTTTCAGTCTTCGACAAACTCAGACTGACATTCTATTAGACCTTCGGATTTAGAAATTTATTGAATGTAATTCTCACTCGATTACCTTCTCAATAATCCCGCCCCCAAGTACATATTCTCCCTCATAAAATACGACAGATTGCCCGGGCGTAATACTCATCTGCGGCTTATCAAAAACCACCTTTATACCTTTTTCTTCCGGGTATATTGTGCAGTCTTTTTCGGTTGTATTGAAACGCACCTTTGCTTTTGCTTTTATCGGTTGATTCACTTCTTCATATTTAATCCAATTACATTCACGCGCGAGCAATCCTTTATGAAATAATTTTTCTTTCCCTCCAACAACGATCTCATTTGTGTGCGGTCTTATCTCAAGCACATACAGCGGATTGGGAGCTGAGATGCCAAGTCCTCTGCGCTGTCCGATCGTGTAGAAAGGAAATCCTTTATGCATTCCAAGCACATTACCATCCACATCAACAATATCTCCCGGTTGAATATCTCCGGAAATTCTCTTTTTGAGAAATGTCTTGTAATCATCATTCGGCACGAAGCAAATTTCCTGGCTTTCCGGTTTGTCCTCGACATTCAGTTCATACTGCGCAACTTTCTTTCTTATCTTTTCTTTTGATTCATCTGCAAGCGGGAATATTGTGTGCCCGAGCTGGTATTGGTTCAATCGCCAGAGAAAGTATGACTGATCCTTTGTATGATCCCTGCCGCGCTTGAGTAAAACTCGCTTTGTATCTTTATCAATTTCGATGGATGCATAATGACCTGTTGCAACATGGGTTGCTCCACGTGCAAGAGCTTCATCAAGCAGCAGTCCAAACTTTATTTCCTTGTTACACAGCACGCAGGGATTTGGTGTTCGACCTGCCATGTATTCATCGCAGAAATTTTGTATTATTGTTGATTCAAAGAATTTTTCTGCGCGGACAAGCACGTGCGGTATGCCGATTTTTTTGCAGATTGCTTTAACTTCCCAAAATTGATCAGCGTTATCCGGTTCGTCGGCAGGATGCTGACGGCAGAACATTTGAAGTGTGATACCGAAAATATCATACCCTTGCTCTATCAGCTTGAGTGCTGCATAAGTGCTGTCCAAGCCACCGCTCATTGCCACTGCGATCTTTTCCATGATGTGAAAGAAAATGTTGGAAAATTTACGTCAAGTTTGGGAATATTTAGACTCGAGTGTGCCACGGACTGGTCCATGGCACCTCAACAAAAATCGGTTTAACATGTTAAACCTCTACCTCAATTTCACGACCTTCCCAATATTTTCATCATTATTATCAATTTTATAGAAATACACTCCTGAGCTAACTTCATTGCCATTCTCGTCGTGTCCATCCCAGACTGCTTCATTAATTTTTAATTTCAAATTTTGAATTTTTAATTCTCTGACGAGTTGTCCTCTTATATTATAAATTTTAAGTTGCGAAAATCCATGCAAATTCAATTTCTCTGAAAATGAAATTGTTGTCATTGCCGAGAAGGGATTGGGGTAGCTGGAGAAAAGTTGATCGCTTGCTTCCGGTTCGGGGTCGGTGCCATATCCCTCTATCTCATAAATAGAAAAAGCAGTACTTTGGAAGTGATAGAGATATTTTTGTCCATTACTCTCATATTCCTTACAGCACAAATTACTGCCGTAATCCTGATAACTTGCCATCGGTTCAACTAATCCAGTTGAAGTTGTATGATTAAAAATATAATTATAGGAAAAATAACCGCTTGCAAAAAGATAATCCCCGTCAATAAAAAATTCACCATTACAACAATGTGGTGTGCTGAATCTATACGTTATTTCTGTCGGTTCTCCTATTTCATAAAACATAGTATAACCTTCCCATTCATCCCAATTACTCAGATAGAATATATTATCATAATTCTTCATTCGGAACCAATCAACTCCTCCCCCGATATCCACTATCGTTTCAATAAGTTCAGGATTATTCTCATCCAATCCTCCATATATGCGCAGATCTGATCCTTTTGAGTTTTCTACCACAAAGTATAGATGATCGTTATAAATAAATCCTTTTCCCGAATCATATAAGTTGTATTGAAAATTCATCGTATAAGCGTTTGGTTGGGAAATCGAATATTTATACAATTTATTATTGTCCCGTCTTATATAGTATATCGTATAAGGGGAATCTGTAAGAAGGATTGAACCGGACACTGAAACAGGCACCTCATTCCTCACGATTGGAGATAAAGGATCTGTTATATCAAGCACAAGAATTTTATGGTCGGTATATTCAAATATAAAAAGGAAATTATCAACTCTTTGCATAGACAAAAACATATAACCGTCTAAAAGTGTATCAGTGGGAGTAACATCGGGTAAAGATGAAACATCATAGACCATCAATCCATCGATAAAATTTACATATAAATAATCATCATATACATCCCCTCCATATTGCCCATAATGTTCGTTAATGATATAATGATCTCCAAAATATCCATCATTACAAATAACCTGGTTCATAAAATTTCCTTCTCCTGTAAAAACCGAATTACCAATGCCCGTAATATCAAGCCATGAATTAAACCAAGAAATTTCAGTAAATATTATTTCGTCGGTTATATTGGGATTGTAAATGTCTGAAATATCAATTGACTTCAGTCCGGGATAATCCGAAATAGGTGAATACAAAACAAAAACATAGTTTTCATTATTATATAAATTACGCCCAAAATATTCATCAGTATAGGAATAAATTGTCGATAAATATTGTATATTGGAAATATCAGAATAATTCCAGAAGGATACACCATCGTAACCAAGACAGGCAAGGATTGTATCGTTCATGGCTTGTATATGGTTAGTCGAAATATCCCCTGCACTAAAATTGACCTGATTGGTCTCAGTAATATTTTGAGGATCAGTCATGTCATATAGCATGAAATTTTCCCCACCACATGCCTTGAATGCCAATGAATCATTCAATTTCATAAACACGCCCGAACAGTAGTAGTTTTGAATAAACTCTAAATCCGGAATACTGTAAATGCTATAATAATAAGTATCATTAGTATTACGATTCTTTATTATAATAAAATCATTATACGTGTCGATTTGAGCATATCCACTTTCTTCATAGTTATATATACTTTTAACAACTGTGGGTACGTTTACGTTTCCTATATCTATTTTATACAGTATTGTATATCCCTCACCATTGTATGATACAGATTGCACATAGGCATAATTATCTTTTACTTCGATCGCGCGAGCGTCTCCATGCAGAGGTATCCTACTAATCAACTGTGCAGGAGTGTTTGACTCAATCCCATATATCTCCAATCCGTATGTTGATACAGCGAAAAGATATTGATCCTTCACATCAAGTTGATCTTTATCAAAATATTCACCACACGTTGGATATTCGACGATCTTGTTAAGAATGATATCCTGTGCAAAACATATACAAACGTAAAATAATAAAATTTGCAGTATGATATATTTTTTCATTTTACCTCATTCTAATTCTTTATTATATGGGCGGAGTGGAATCTCCGCCCTTTAATTCTATTTTTTATTCCTCCGGATCTGGATTTGTTGGCCATTCAACTGGTACTATTATATCGTATATTGCACCCATTCCAGGGAATGTTCCATCTGCCACTACAACCCCCAACACTTTCACTTCCCAGTCTTTGAACTCCCAAGATGGCTGTTCACCCAAATACCGATCTCCAGTTTCAGTTACCTTTAAATCACCATCAACATATAATTTCCATTCTACAACATCTTGTGCCCAAACCATACTCGTAAATGGTAAGTTGGGCTTGCCAATAAATTTCCACCAATGAATATTGTTATTAATATCGCTAGTATCGCTATTTTCTTTTTCATTTTTTTTTAACCTCATTTATTTTTTTCCTTTATCCCGTTTTTCCTCCTTCCTATAAAGGTAATTCGTAAAGGAGTATTCCCGTCAAACTCACTATTCCATTTCATAATTCTATTTTACCATGTTCGAATTTTTTGTCAATAAGAAAACCTATCTATTTTAGGAAGCACGATAGATAGTTCTGGTCAGGTGAATTTGTTCTTACCTGCTGCTTTAGTAAAGGAAACAGTATTCCCCTTAGTTATTATTTCAATATATGTATTAGTTATTGGTTGCATCACATACACAACAAACCGTTTTGGCATTATTTTCATTATACTGCGGATATCTGTCATTTAGGATACGACCTATTATCCTTACAGCGATCCACCATACACGGTAATTCTTTTACTCATTTTTCACCATCTGTATCATTCTCTTTATATATATATCATTAAATTGCCCAATTTGTTACGCCACCACTCAAAAAAGTTGAATTTTTTTCTTTAACCTCGAGTCGGTTTATGTTTCCAATGCGCATATTTGTGTTCCACGGAATGGTCCATGGCACTTAATAATATTTAATTGTTTCCCGCATATCAAGAAAATGTGTTAAGAAATTTTGTGAGTAAAGCGTTCCGGCTTCGTTTATAAATAATCGCTGTGGCAAATAGAATTCATAGATGAGATGAACTACGCCGTGAAGAGTCTAAAGAATGACTGTTTGAGCCCCGATCTATCGGGCGAGTTGTTATTCTTTTAACTTTACAAACGAAATTTTAGCATTTTCCTGATCAGCGGGTGATTCTTTTGCTTGGTTTTCTCATCACGGAGAAAATGAAGAACTTATTAATATTTTTCTCTTGTTTCTTTCACATTTTTTATGTAATGTAACTGAAGTTATGATATGCTTGTTTATATTCATGAATAAATATTATCCTCGGATTTAACATGTTAAATCCCTACAACGATTGTTTTAAAATTGGTGTAGGAGCAGGTTTATCTTGCACAGATGTTTATTTACCACGGAATGGTTCATGGCAACTCGTATTGTTTATGATTAATCATCAAATTTGACAAATTTTCAACGCATCAGACTTTTGCTAAACATGAATTTATTTGGTCCCGACCCCCCGGAAAAACCTCAAAAAAGCAGGCAGCTTGCAGATGAGAATATTTTTTCCGTATCAGAGATCACCTCTCATATCAAAAATATTCTCGAAACTGCAATTACACCGTTGTGGGTAAAGGGAGAAATCTCAAACTACAAAAAACACTCGTCGGGACACATGTACTTCACACTGAAAGATGAGGACAGTAGTCTTCTCTGTGTCTTCTTCCGCCAGTTCAATAACTATCTTCGCTTCGAGCCGGAAAACGGCATGGAAGTCATGTGTTACGGACAGATCAAGGTGTATGAACGGAGTGGTCAGTATCAGCTCTACGTGAACCAGATGCGTCCGCTTGGCATAGGTGAGCTTGAGATCGCATTCCGAAACTTGAAGGAAAAGCTCGAAGAAGAAGGGCTGTTCGATGAATTTCATAAAAAATCAATTCCTGAATATCCTGCACGTATCGGCATCGTGACCTCTCCGACAGGCGCTGCGATCCAGGATATGAAAAATGTGCTTTCACGGAGATTCCCTGTTGAGATACTGCTGTATCCTGCACGTGTTCAGGGAAATGGGGCAGCACAGGAAATCGCAGAGGGAATCCGTGAATTCAACAGACGCAAAAACGTGGATGTGATAATTATCGGACGCGGCGGCGGCTCCATCGAAGATCTGTGGCCCTTTAATGAAGAAATCGTTGCGCGGGAAATATATGTATCAAAAATTCCTATTATTTCTGCGGTCGGGCACGAAACCGATTTCACTATTGCGGATTTTGTTGCAGATCTGCGTGCACCCACTCCCTCTGCTGCTGCAGAGCTTGTTGTCCCGGAAAGAACTGCGCTCTTAAGTTCTTTGTATTCCTATTCTGACCGAATGCAGAATCTACTCAATAATAGGGTGCGTGAGCAATCAGCCCAGTGCAGAGAACTCTCCTATAGATTGGAAAGAAGACATCCTGAAAATGTACTGATGAACTACTCCCAGCAACTCGATGACCTGCACATACGCCTGAAAGACTCTCTCGGCTATCTTATAGATATTCGTTTCGATCTCGAAGAAATGAAGATAAAATTCCTGCAATCTTTGAAAAATAGTTGTATAGACAGAAACAGCAGGCGCATGAATGATATCAGCTCGCAGATGCGATATGCAATGAGTGAAAATTACTTAAAAGCTCATGACAAATTTATTGATCTAAGCGCAAAGCTTGAGGAGCTCAATCCGCTGAAAATATTAAAAAGCGGCTATACATTGACGAAAAAAGGAGAGCGTATCCTAAATACCATCAAAATTTTGGCAATTGATGACCGGCTGGAAACCCATTTCTATGACGGCACATGTAAAAGTATGGTAACGGAAATTCAGGAAAAACCGGAGAATGAAACTCAGTAGATTTTTTGTATTTTTGATAGTGATCCTCATTGCGGGAAGTGCGCTTCTGCATTCAGAAACCAGAAGTCTGTGGGCAACTTCATGGGATATCAACACCCCCCAGAAAATCGTGAAAGTGGTGAAAACCGCTGCAGAGCAAAACTTTGATGCAATATTTGCCGAGATACGTTACCGCGGAGATGCACTGTACAAACCGAATCGATTTGACCGCACTTTTCCTAACCCGGAACCTATCTCATATTTCGTTACTATTGGCGGCTTTGACCCCCTAGCATTTCTCCTTCAAACTGCCGAGAGCTTTAACATCAAAGTGTATGCCTGGATGACGACCTTTGTGATCACACCGCTTTACACGTATAAGCTGCCGAAAGATCATATATATTTTACCCACCCAGAATGGATATGCAGAACCAGCAGCGACGAACAGATGATAAGTCATAGCGAAGGCGAGGGAGCATATCTCGATCCTGGAATCCCCGAAGTGCAGCGCTACACACAGGACATAATCCTCGATGTCGTTACCAATTATGGTATTGATGGTATTATTCTGGATTACATCCGCTACCCCGGAGATGAGTACTCCTACAATTCGCTGGCACTCGAGCATTTCATAGAAGATGTTACAGAAAAGAACTATTCAAATAATTATACTGAATGGAAGCAGAGAGTGATCTCTGATTTTATTCGTGAAACCGGGGAAAAAATTAAATTTCTCAAGCCCGATGTGGATTTTGCGGTAACTGCTAAGCCAGATAACCATGAAGCAAAATACCGTTTTTATCAAAACTGGGAGGAATGGCTTCAGTTCAAAGATCTCGACTATGTTCACCTGATGATGTACACAAAATCCGATGCTTCATTTAAGGATATGTTGGGAAAAAATCTCACCAAAATTACCTCTCCAAAAATTGCCATTTCACTGCGCGCCTGGGATGAGCAGAAACGCTATACATCGGAAGAGATCCAGTCAAAAATTCGCCTTGCAAAAGAATACGGATTTGATAATATTTCGATATTTCACTTTGGCGGACTGGTGGCAAACGGCTATCAGCTTGCAGACACACTGACGATCAAATAATTATGAGAATAGATGTATTGCTGGATAAACTCTGCATAGTCAAGCACCGTTCTATTGCAAAAAAAGCATGTGATAAGGGACTTGTCCTTCTTAACGGCTCGGAGGTCAAACCCTCAAAAAAGACACATGTAGGTGATATCATAAAAGTCACTCTCTATGGTTTCATTCTTGAGTGTGAGATCACGGAAATTCCCAAAGGCAATATCGGGAAATCTGACGTACAGAATTATTATAAGCTTCTCGTGAAAAACCAAACTACCTGAGAGACACCGAGTGCACCAGCCCAAAAAGTTTGACATAAATAACCCTATAAACTTATATTATATAAAACAATGGAGGCCTACAATGAAAAAGAAATTTTTTATATTGGGTGTTTTTCTCCTACTCTTTGCAGTAGCTCTTTCTGCTGTGCCGGTATCATTTCACCAGGCAGAACAGACCGCAAAGCTGAAATTGCAAGTTGAAGGTAAAAACGATTATATCATTAAGGATTTTTACGAACTAAAAGGAAATAACGGTTCGGTCCTTGCCTATGTGTATCATCTCGATCCACAGGGTTTTATTATAGTAACCACAGACACAGACATAGTTCCCATACTCGGCTATTCTTTTCTCAATAATTTTGAGGAAGTAGAAGAAGGTGAATGGACGATCGGGCATCATTATGTGCAGCTCGACCTCACACTGCGCAATGAAGCAATTCCCTATACATCATCTGATGTGATTGCTCAAAACAACATGCTCTGGAAAAAGTATGAGAATAACGATGCCGACTATTTTATCTCCCAGACCAAAGGAAGAGATATCTACCCTCCTGCCGGAACAACAACGACCGGCGGCTGGATAGAGCAGCTCTATGATCAAGGATATCCTTGGAACATGTACTGCCCCATCGATCCCCAGCATGGTGGAAGATCAGTGGTAGGATGTGTTGCCACAGCAATGTCAATGATCGTGGACTACCACAGGTATATTGACGATTTATATTTCGATGACTCCGATGATTATGTTTCAAATTATACTTCACCGTATATCTACATTGATAATGATCATGCATCACTCGATTTCCCCTCATTCCCGGAACTCAACCTTCTGCTCGACCAACTCCGCGGATTTTATCAAACGAATACACCGTTAGACAATCAGATGAAAGCAGTTCTCTCCTTCGCCTGCGGTGTTTCTGTTGAGATGAAATATTCCTCGGATGGCTCAGGTGCATATTGTTCTGATGTTGGGACAGCCCTTCGGAATAAATTTGGCTTCGATACTGCAACTCATTATTACTCCTCACATCCAAGTTTTTATACGCAAATGCAGAATGATATGATGAGTGCAAGACCCTGTGAAATGGGCATTACCGGTGCTGGCGGACACGCCATTAATGTGGACGGATACAATACTGCCGAAGACACTTACCATTTGAATTATGGATGGGGAGGATCCTATAATGGTTGGTACACACTTCCGAGCGGTATGCCTGCAGGTTTCACTACCGTGGATAATGCAGTTATGAATATTCAGGGTGGTATCTACCCGTTTATTGAGTACGATGAGATGTTCGTAGCCGAACTTTCCGGTGATGGAGATGGTCAGGTCAACCCGGGCGAGACTGCTCAGGTGCGTGTGCGCCTAACCAATAAAGTGAGTTTTTCCACTGCAACAGGAGTTGTCGCAACGCTTGAATGCAACGATCCCCGTGCAACAGTGACAGATCCTACAGGAACCTACAACGATATTCCGGCAGGATCATCGCAGCTCAACCTCGTCGACCCATTTGTAGTTGAATTCGATGAGGGCATCGGCGTGTGCACGATTCCCTTCAACCTGCATGTGACCAGTAATACTGATTATTATGCAGACCTCGACCTCGAAATCGAAGTGACGCTTAACCTTGCCGGCTGGCCTGTTTTGATCACAAATGGAGTTCCCGGTTCTCCTGCAATCGCAGATCTCGACCTTGCTGATAATGACCTCGAACTTGCCTGCGGAGATAAAAATGGCGAATTACACCTTTATAATATGAACGGAACTGAAGTCAGCGGCTTCCCCTATAACACGACAAATCAAATCTATGGCTCGGTTGCTCTGGCAAATCTTGATGGAGATGATGAGCTTGAAATAGTCGCTGCATCACGTGCCAATAAAGTAGTTGCCCTCAATCCTGACGGAAGCGTTCTTTTAGATTATGCCACAGACAATAATATGCTCTGTACTCCTGTCATAACAGATCTTACTGATGACGGCATTAAAGAGATCATTGTCCAAACGATTACACGGAATCTCTACGTTATAGATCAAACCGGCACCATATATCCGAATTTTCCGATCACACTTCCTAATTTCATGTACAGCACTGTAGGCGCTGGAGTGGCAGACCTTGATGGTGATGGCACTAAAGAAATTCTTGTACCCTGTAACGATGGCGTGCTCTATTGTATAAATGAGGATGGCACAACCGCATGGTCAACAACTCTTTCTGCTGCTCCGCATAGCTCCACGACCGTTGTTAAATTTAATGACGAACTTTGGATTGTCATTGGCACTGCTGATGGAACACTTACAATTTTGGATGCTGGTGGCACTATTCAGCATGAATATCCTCTTTCCGGTGATATCCGCACCTCGCCAGTTGTGATCAATCCCACGAACTCCAATGTGATCGATGACCTTGTCATTATTGTAGGAACGCTCAGCAGCAAACTCTACGTTTTAGATTGGAACGGTAATGATCTCGCGGGTTTCCCATATGATGTACCCGCCGATATAGAGTCCACTCCTGCAGTTGCAGATCTCGACGGAAACGGCATTTACGACATCGTCTTTGGCTGTAACAACAAATATCTCTACAGCATCGACATGACCGGTAGTGCAACTCCCGAATTCCCGATCTATTTTGATTATGATATAAAATCTTCACCACAGATCGCTGACGTGGATAATGACGGAGATTATGATATCGCAGTTGGTACCAATGCCGGAATGTGGATCATTGATTATAAAACACCATTTGGTGATGGCAAACTGCTCAGCGGTATTTACCGTTATGATCTCGCGCGAACAGGTTTTGTTGACTGCTCTCAAACAACTGGAGTTGGAAGCGATCCCCAGTTGCATAAGTTCTTTATCACACAGAATTTCCCGAATCCTGTCGCTAATCAAACAAGTATTTCCTTTGGTTTGCCTAATACTCAAATCCAGAATCCACAACTCAAAGTGTATAACCTGCTTGGTCAGATTGTTTCATCCTACAATATTGATAATCCTCAGGTTGGCGAAAACACTTTCGTGTGGAGCGGCAAAGACAATAGCGGACAGGATATTCCAAACGGCGTGTATTTCTACAGACTTGAAACTGATTCCTATCAATCTGAAATCAAGAAATTGATCTTGCTTAAATAGAACTATTTCCAAATAAATTTAGGGCGAAGTCATGATGATTTCGCCCTTTTTGAATATATAAATTCTTTATCTTAGAATTGTGATCTTCTTTATTATCTGTTCCGCCCGGGTGTTTACTATACAGAAATAGATGCCGCTTTTTACATCGAAACCTTGCTCATCCTTTCCATCCCAAACCACTTCGATGGGGAGAGAAGGAGAAGTGGCGACGGGGAGATTGCAAACCAACTGACCTTTTATATTGTAAATTGTAACCTCTGGGTTCTTTGTTAATTCTGTGGTTTTGGCGAACTGTAAGATGGTTGAATTTTTGAATGGATTTGGAAGGGCTTCAATTTTGAGATTTTCCTCCGGAGGATCGTCCACGCCATAACACCAAATCCGTTCCACAAATTCAGGATGATCAATAAAGGGGTTGCGGTTGTGCTGCCAATTTGTATAAATTTTATCATTTCTCATCATCTCAAATGAATCGACCGGATCAGCAAGATGCCACTGAATAAGCGTGCTCTCTTTTGCATGATAGGGTTGTCCACTTGGTGAAGAAGGTATGTAATCGACCATTTCAAGATCGGGCTCTCCATTCTCGCCTTCATAGCGCACAGCCATATACATTATCATACGCGCGACATCACCCTTTGCTTCATCGCGAGGTTCAAAGGAATCACTGTCCGTATTTCCCGCAAAATCTCCATAATATCCATAGACTGGGCTGCCACCATTATCAAAATCCTTATTCCCACGTATCGAGTTGACGCCGACATCACTTGGTCTAATATGATGAGCATCAGTGCCGCAGGGTGGGGTTGTGCCAAAATCACCGTGTGATTTTGCCCAGACATGCTCGCGGTTCCACTCATCGAGCAAGCCGCCGAAGGAATCCTTGCTTTGAGAGCGTCCCGTGTAAACCAGTATCACATTGTTGTTATTTGCCGGATCTTCATCCGTATTGATAAGAATATAATCACGAAGGTCCGCATAGGTATATTCGGTATGACCTTTTATGATATTATAGAGAGCTGCTTTCAGCTCATCACCATACAATCCTTCGGTGCCGTCGTAATAATCTGCACCCAGAAATGAGACGACTACAAAAATAAAAACAAGAACAAAAACTACTTTCTTCATATAAAAAAAAACCTCGCACCGTCATTGCTGCGAGGTTGAATTATTGTAAAGTTTATTGATCTCTATTCAATAGAGAAGCTTTATTCGAGAAATTTCTTTTTCCTTATCACAAATACATAAACTGTCATCAAAACAGAGTATATAATACTCGTAATAACGATCTTGTAGAAAGAGGACGTTTCTCCCCAATGAACTAAAAGAGAGGAGAATAGCTTTTCAACGAGGAAGACAAATATTCCAAAAAGGACAAATAGGGTAACTCCATACACAACGAAATTTCTCTTAAGAAGAGTTATAAATTTTTTCATATCTTACTCTTTTTATTCATCTTAATTTCACTACCTTCCCGATATGCTCACCGTTGTTGAGTTTGAAGAAATACACACCTGAGCCCACTTCGTTGCCATTATCATCCTTTCCGTCCCAAACCGCTTCATTAATTTTTAATTTTAAATTTTGAATTTTTAATTCTCTGACGAGTTGACCTTTTACATTGTATATTTTAATCTCTGTGCTCTCTGAGTGCTCTGTGGTTTTATTGAACTGCAAAGTTGTCGAGGATGAGAAGGGATTGGGGCAGGATGTGAAATACTGATCTGCTTCTTCCGGTTCGTCATCGATGCCATAGCTATAAATATATTCATACACTCCAATACTCGATCGCTCGGTGACAAATAAATAATGTATATCTCCTATATCATAAAAATCAAATCCATACATTACAAAAAGTCCGTTAAAACAATCTATTGAATGTAATGTGTCGATTGTTGTTTCATTCAAATCATAAACAAAAGACACATCACTGGTCTTGGTGAATAAAATATCATTATAAACTTCAGGCCATGAATTTATAGACGGATAATCAAGAATATACTTGAGCTCTGGGGATATTGGGTTTTCCAATGAATACAATTCTGTCTTTTCCAATGGATTACTTTTGCATACGCAAAAATAGTCTCCGCATAATCTAAAATATAGATAATTATCTTGTATCTGGGTAAAGTTATTAATAGTATTTACAATTTCAGGCTCATTGTTATACAGTCCGTTTACTACATAGAGATGTTGAGGATATGTATCTCTTGTATAAAAATATCCATAACCGTTTCTTGCAATGAAATCAGTTTCTTTATTAGTAATATTGTATGTTAAAAGAAGGGGGCATTCTCCAGGCTCAGAAATATCATACTTCCTTATGTCTCCATCCATGAAATCAGAAATATACATCGATTGAGGTTCCGAATCATCAAATCGAACGACAGAATATAGCCAATCCATAAATGAAAGATCCTCAATAGTATTTCGTAATACAGGATTATTAGGCTCGCTAATGTCATATACCTTTATTGTATAATCTGTAAGAAAACTTAGCGTTGTTTACAGAAATTGGGAGAAGAGTATGTTGTTGCAGAAAGGAGTACATGCCATGGTAA
>JBNGBT010000014.1:0-37804 GCA_049903315.1 Candidatus Cloacimonadota bacterium
GGCTGGCCTGTGCTTTTGCCGATCATGCGATCTCTTCGGAATATCCGGTGTTTTATACCCGTGTGTCTCAACTGATGAGTCAGGTGCTTTTAGTCAGGGCAGATGGTTCATATCTGAAGTGGCTGCAGAAAACCTCCCGTTTTTCAGTGCTGATCCTGGATGATCTGGGATTAAGCTCACTGACAACGCAGCAGGCGCAGGAACTTCTTGAGGTCATTGAGGAAAGGAGTGGTTTGGGAAGTTGCATCGTGACCAGTCAGTTACCTGTGAAGGAATGGCATTCTTACTTCAAAAATCCCACTGTAGCTGATGCAATCATGGATCGACTTGTTCACAACTCTCATCGTCTCGAGCTGAAAGGAGACTCAATGCGAAAGGAAAAATCGGTGATTGCACGCAGTGAAAAAGAATGAGGAAATCTTGGCATTTTCTGTAATTTTTCCCTGGTTTTTGCTGATTGTCTCGGACACTTTGTGAAAATCAAGTTTTGAAAACAGGAGACGGTTCAGACTGTCCGACAAACCACCGGATTGATGTCCGGAAAAAAACCGGAACACTGTCCGAAAGGTTGCCGGAATGGGTGTCCGAATAAACCGGAATTACTAACAAACTCAAAAGAGCAGTAGTGCTCCCTGAATCTTTTAAGGAATCAAAATTCCTAGAAGACAGGTCTCGAAACAGAGGGCATCATATTAAGGTTTTTACTAACCATGTTGATGCAAAGAATTGGCTTTTGAAAAAGAAACAAGATGTGTCAACATGGTAATTAAGCAATAGTTATAAGTCTGCCTGTTTGGATTTGTGTTGGAATATGGACGATGAGGTATTATCGGATGGGGAGAAGTAAAAAGTGTATAGTGTTTATTAAAAGATGGTTGGTATGTTTTGCTTTCTTATAAGAAATGTGTAATCTTACTTGTTGATATGGTTTTAAATCCTGAAAATTATTAAAAGAATATTATAGGTCGGAGAGAAGATGAGAAATATTGTTCTGTTAATTTTTTATTTAAGTATTGGAGTTGCTTGTCAAGATATTGAGGAGTCAAACATTAAAGCTAAACTAGATCAAGTTCTAGATCAAAAAGTAGTAGTAGTATCTCACTCAGATACGAAATATCTCAATAGTTTATATTTTAAGTTCGAGTCTTTGTATGTTGTCAATTCCGATGAAATACAGGATCCTATTGAGTTTAGCTATATTTTATTTGATAAACTCTCTGTATTGTTACCAGTAAATGACGTTCGAAAGGAATTAGAATTTTGGGACGGATCGGGAAAACTTCTAAATCCGATAACTGAGAAAGCCGATAACAACTACGATGATACGAGTTTTGAATTTGTTCAATATTCATCAAACGGCACCAGGATTGGAAGATATGGGGCAATAGTTACATTTGAAGGAAATAGGGTTCATTCAGTCCAAACAAATATTTTTAAGAATGTAGATTCTGGCTTATTAAAAGATCTAACTATCTCATGTGAGCAGGCAAAACAAATATTAGCTTCCAAGATAAATGATTTTTATAATAGATTGTCAGAACCTCGTAGTAATCCATTTGAATCTGAACTTATTATTCAACCACATCGAGATCCTGATACAAATGAGATAAGTGAGTTTAGGTATAATTGGATTATTAACTGGGGAGATGGAGGACAATCAATTGTAAATGCACATTCTGGTGAAATTGTTGAGTATAATAGTTATGATAAGAGGTATAGAAGCGATCGTACAAAATTCAGAATCTATGAAAGCAAGTAAATATTTGTAAAAATCAGAGTTAATAACAATGAGAGGAATGTTGTGGTCTTGATACATTTACATTCTTTTACCTGAAAAAATTTGCTACAATCAGGCTGATTTTCAAAGAGTTATATTAGTGGTTTTGAGTCTTTTATCGACATCATTTAATCTAAATGGGGTTTAATTCCCCGCTACTCTGCGGCGAGATAAAAACGATCCCTCTTGATACCACGTACGCTCTGCGTCGGGGTAGTTCATTTATTTGTGGTTCGGCTATCTCAGAGTATTTGTGAATTTCTGAAAGTGTGTCAGAATATTCCTTTATTTTGTCTTTACAGAAATTATCCATACATTAGTATGGTATCTGGGTTTAAGTATTTTTCGGATCAATTTGAAAATATTCAGCTAAAACTCTCAGTTCTCTTCCTGACTACTTGATAACTAAGTTTTAGTGTCCTTGCTAGATTAGTTTTTTTATACCCATATACTTGATACAAATGGAAGATTACTTCTTTCTCAAATTTTTCCTTCACACTATGCCAGGTCTTATCATCTAATCTATCAATAAAATCAAAAATTGATTGCTCAAAATGCTTTTCGGGTAATTCTTTTTTTCTGAACCTTAAATCAGGAAAATTAAATCCCTTGTTTTTCAGTTTCAAATGATGAGAATAATAGGTAGGTTTCTTCAATCCCAAGCTTGATAAGAACTGCTCAATGTCATGAGTTTTCATTCGATGATAAATAATCAAATTAAAGTCAAAGATATCTGTGATTTCAGCCCAGGTTTTTCCTTCAAATTGCTTGAAAAACCGGTCAGGCTTAAGTTCTTTTGGTTTTTCTCTAACTTCCTCAGGAAATTTTTCAATTAAGAATGTTTGGAATTTCTCAATTGCTGCTTTCCTAAATCCAGACATAGTTAAACCCATCTGAATATGGGAAATTGCAAACTCAGCACCTTTTTGATAGAAGTGTTTTGCCTTAACAGATTTACCCAACACATCATTATATATTCGACCAAGAAATAAACACTCCTGGGGAATCTGAGAAACAACATTATTGTCAATAGAGTTATCTAATGCTTTATAGCACCAATCAACAGCATTCTGATACTCTTTTAATCTATAATAACATGCTGCAATATTTTCAAAAGCAAAGGAAAGTATATAATGGCTTTTTGTTTTTTCAGCGATTTTCTCAAATAAAGAAATAGATTTTGAATACTCTTGTTTCAATAGATAAATAAATGCTTCTGTCAATCCAATTAAATCAGAAACATAGTTATAGCCTAAATCATCAACTTCATTTTTAATTAGCTCAAGTTGATTAAGAGCATTTTGATATTCTCTATGTTTAATAAGCAAATCACAATATCGAAACACACCTAAGAAATAAGCTGTTTTCAGATTTGCTTGTCTAACTTCTTCTAAGCAATTCTTAATACTTCCAAGGTTGTAATGCTCATACCTGGTTGCATTCAATAACTCAATCTGAAAGGATAACAACAATTTTAATTTTTCAGAGTGCGCAAATGACAAAGCCTCTGAAAACATTTCAATTGCTTTATCTTCTTCAAAGAGCTTTCTATGTAAAACGCCTTTTTCTAATAAAACATATGCCAGACAATCATCAATGGTTTGTTTCTTAAGTCTGGTATTTAGTTTCCGTGCAATTCTCAGTGCAATATTGGATAATTTTAAAGAGCTGGCAAGGTCTCCCTCTAGATGAAGTAGTTTTGACCGTCCTGCTATGATAATCGCCTTAAAGTCATTTTCCTCTAACAACTCTAAGTCATCTGAAAAAAGAAAAGACCTTGCCTCTTGGAAGCTTACAAAACCAATTTCACTAATATAATTATGAAACTCATTTTGATGAATACTGTTTATATTATTTGCCAAGGGATTAACTGTGTAAAAATTGTTTTTTTCCATAACATATAATATAATATTTAAGCATTTCCTGGCAAACCTCCAATCTCCAATTCATCATCACCTATTACTGAACAACTACCTGAAGAATTTGTTAATAGACTGTCTGTTGTAATATACCCTGCACTAGACAAAGTTTGCCAACCACTAGATTGGTGTTTATAGCGAACACCGACGGGGTTATCTACATAGATGTAAGAAGCTGAAGCATAGGAAACCACTACCTCTGAAAAGATAAACACTTCAAAATCACTTCCATAAATATTTTTAGCATAATACCCATCTTTTAAATACTCACCACCTGTGGCTGTCCAGACATTATTCCCATGACCATATTTAGTGCCAGATGGGGGAGAAGATTCAATTTGGGCTAAATCTTCTGCACCTCTTGATAAAGATCCTAAATAACTATCTTGGGTATTATCATAACTAACTACTGAATTATTATTACAATTCACAACAATCAAACTAATCATCACTAATAACACATTTCGAAATTTCATATTCACACTCCATTGTTACTATTATAGCAAACTACCATAGTATAATTTAATATGGTATTGTATTACATCTAAACTAATAAATATATATTGATATTAATATCATACTTATAGTATAATAATATCACGATTAATAGCTATATTATCATACTATTTCCCCTATTCCTAAAGGATTAATTATGCCTATTCATATCAGCGACCAAGAATGGTTAAAAATATTTGACGAATTGAACAGAAATAGAGATTCTTATGGATTCCCAATTAGGGAAAATAATTCACTCCTCTTAGGTTCTTGGAATATTCGGAAACTCGGTAAAATTAAACCCCAAAAGCGTGATGATAATCACTTCAGATTTTTTAAAAAAGTAATTAGCCAGTTTGATCTAATCGCAATTCAGGAAGTCATGAGTGATCTTGAAGGTATTTGTAAAATTCGTGATGATCTTAACCTAGATATTGAAGATCCAGCGGAACATTATGGGTTGGTGTTATCAGATGTTACTGGTGCTATTCCAGGAGGAGAGGGATTACAGGAAAGGTTAGCATTTATTTACAAACGAGACAAAGTTAAACGAACTGAAGTTGCAAGCGATATATCTATTGACCGAAAACCTGTTTTGGACTTTCTGAAAGATCAAATTGGTAAGTATGTAGATTCTCTTTCTAAACAAATTGATGATTACAAAGAGAATAGGAAAGACCTTTTAGCATGGGCAAAGAAATGGAAAATATCTGAATCCCGTCCAAGGCCACCAAAGGCACCAACTCCAGAGTTTGCTGAGTTTCTGACCTTCGTACGTTCTCCATATATTGTAAGTTTTCAACTCTCCCCAAATTCACCTAATCCATATGAGATAATGGCGGTTGGTGCTCATTTAGTGTTTGGGACTCCGGAGCAGAGAGAAAAAGAGTTCCAGGCACTTTTTGATTGGCTTTCGAATAAGTTAAAAAATAGTAGTAATGCCTATTATTCAAGTTTTGCACTGTTTGGAGATTTGAATTTGGATATTGAAACTGATGCAGATAGAGAACGAGTTGATGATTTAATTAAGAACCGGTGTAAAGAAGTGGCACAAAATAATCCAGGATCAGACATTTACTTTCCCTTTATTACTCCTCATCCAGAAAGTCCTGATGAAGGTACTTTTAGAAGTAATGCCAGATTGAACCAAACATATGATCAAATCAGTTTTTTCTCAACAGATCCAAGACTTCCTCAATCAGAAAATAGACATACACTTGGAGAGTTTGCATCTCTTGAAGACTATGGAGTATTTAACTTCACTAATTTATTTTCTAAAGCTATTTATAACAAATCATATAATGAGTTATCAAAATCTAATACCAAAAAGTTGGTAAGAAAATTTGAACATACTGTTAGTGATCACCTTCCTTTGTGGGTGAGATTACACCTTCCAGAATAAAAAGGAGTATTTATGCAAATAGACATGCACTATTTTGGTACATATTGTTTGGCACGGGCTGCCGGTATACCTAGAAAAAATGCTCATATTATTGCTTCAGCAGCACAATATGTTGATGATGCAGCTCAACAACTTAACTTGGATTTTCAGGATGGTGCGATGCTTGTCGCGAAAGCAACCGCACATCATATGCTTGATATTAAAAATATTGAGAAAAGAGATCAGAGGCAGGTTTGGGTTCCTTTTCATTTCTTACCAGGTAATGAAGGTGAAAGTTTTACAGAAAAATTACTATGCAGAAAAGATAGTGAAGTTGCAAAAAAGATGCTAGCTGTTAACCTAAATAAAGCATTAGAGTGTAAATATGGCGATACCTTGATTGGAATTTCAGCACATGTTTATGCTGACACATTTGCACACTACGATTTTTCTGGAGTTAGCTCGAGATCAAATAGAGCAAATGACTTAATGACACTTAACCTTGACTCAGAAACAGATGCTAAAATCATAGAGCATGTCGAATCAAAAAGAAAAATGTTTTTTAAGTTGAATGGTTTTCAAGGAGGATTACTTGCCAATATAAAAGGATTCTTAGGGAAAAATCTTTCAGGAGCACTTGGACATGGAGCTGCTGCAACCTATCCAGATAGACCATATTTGAAATGGAAACTTAACTGGGATAGTCCAAATGGTAGGAATTCAGAACGAGATAATCCTCAAACCTTTTTAGAAGCCTGCGAGAATCTGCACAACTTCTTCTCAGAATATGCTGAGAAATCAAGCTTTGAAAGTTCTAAACGAATGAAATTTAATGATTTTAAAGATTCATTGTGCAAAATCTTAGCTAAAAAAGCAGAAAAGGAAGACAGGATCAAGGAATGGAAAAGGGCGTCTAGAAATGGAATTTTCTGTAACAAGGGAGAATCCATACCTACTTACCTTGGTGACAAATGGAGTGAAGATTTCACGAAACTAGTATTTAAAAGGAACTCAATTGATGCTACAGACTCTTCCGTTGTCCATTTTTATCAAGCTTCTGCTTTCCACCGTGTACACATTTTAAGAGATTTACTACCGAGTTTGGGGTTAATTGTTGGCTAGAAATTGAATTAGAATTGATTACAGGATTATGTATTAAGGTAAATAAACCATTTTTTGAGATAAGTAGAACTAGATTAATAGTAGTCATTGAAGATACCAGTCGTATTATAAATATATTATCTGAAAGATTAAGGTATTATGTCAATTGAAATACATGATAATGATATTGTTAATATTAGCAAAGTTTTATTTATCCTTCCTGTAGCTGTTCTGGTTATTCTTGCAGCTATGTTTGTGATAGTGATGTTCACAAACGTGGAAATATTTATGGTGACTTGGGCTGTGTTTACCTGCGGGGTATTGGGGGGATTTGTTAGCATCCAGCAAAGATTAAAAAATATGGATGCACTTGAAATTCGTTTACTCTCCAACTCAATTTTCCGAATCCTACTCATCCCACTTTATGGGGGTATCTTTGCTCTTGTCCTCTACTCATTATTTTATGCAGAAATTCTGAGTGGTCATTTATTTCCAACAATTTATGTGCCAGTTGCTCCTGAAATCCCAATATTTGAATATTTTAAAAAGGTTTGTATTGAGAACTACCCACAAACTGGACAAGATTGGGCGAAGTTGTTATTTTGGTCCTTTGTTGCTGGATTTTGTGAGAGACTTGTTCCTCAGTTGGTTAACTCATTATCTAGATCTGTTTCTGAAACAGCTGTAAACGAATAAAAAGAAGTATTAAACCATGGAGTATTAATTGAAATTAAAATCATTTTTCTTAATCATTATTTTAGTTTTCCTTGGATGTTCCATTATCCCACATGAAGTTGTTGAACTCTCTTACCACACGGGTGAGGATTTAGTTGCAATAAATGAGTCCTACATAAAATTGATTGATGCTTACTTTGAAAACTTAATTAACCAGAGATTGAATTACTTAGATAACGATTGGTATCCACGTTTTCTTGAAATTTGGATCACAGATGGAGAATTAGTTCCTATTGCAAGGGGAGAGAAAATTTGGTCAGACTACGATCAATCATTTATTAATTCAAATAGCGGAGATAATAACCTAGAATTGTTGAATTCTCTAAATCTCTGGGTCAATGAAGCAATTATTGCTTATGATGAAAAAAGGGTAGAGCTAATTCAGCCTTTAGAAATAGAAAAAGAAAACTTAATTCGGAGTATTAATCTTGCATTTATGCAGACTATTAGAGCTAACTCAGTAATTACAGCACATTTAAATAGTTTAAGAAAAGTTTCCGAAGTTCAGGACCAATTATTAGAATCATTGAATTTGAAAAATTTGCGTAATGAAATCAATAACAAACTTATTATTGTTTCAGAAGAAGCTGAAAAATCTCTTGAAAAAATAAAAGAAATCGATACTGAACAAATTAAAAGGAATTAACAATGTCTCCAAAATCCTCTGGAATGTCAAAACTCAGGAAAAAAGCAGTAGAAAAAACAAATCAGAAATTTGCTGAAAAAGAACTCGAATTGCTTTTATCTACCAAAGTTGATTTAAGATCGCTTAGGCCTCAAGTTAGTGACAGCGAAACATTTAACAAACTGATTGATGCAGTTGAAAAATCTAATGCAAAAAATGAGAACATTGGTGAACTAAAAAATAGAATAGAAAATCTCGGGGAGTTGGGGTTAAAAGTAGCTAATGAATTAATTTCGATATTGAAATAACCAAAATGCTCTGAATTTAATTATAAATCGAAACCTTTCTACTCAAATAACTAAAATATTAAACGTATAACTAATAATTATTAGAAAACCAAGACTTATGGGATCTAGACTCAATAGTATTTATTATTCTGTCCCTGCTTCTTTTTGCACATTCCCTACAATTTCCATATAGTTCCGGGTGCTCAAAACAATGGATTAATCGAAAAAGATTTTGTCTTGCTGATGATACTCATGATTTTCCTCGTCAAGTTTTCTTTTATTTATCGGTAGCATCTCATTCCTATTATCATCGCAAGCCTGACAATGGAGGAGTCCTTTCAATCGAGATCTAATCCACAAATGATGCAGAGGGTACTGTCAAACTAATCACCACATTCAATGCATTTCATTATAGTTTTCCTATATTATTTCTGATCAGTTTGCATTGCACCATTAGTTATATTTTGAAATTTTCAAACTGATTGAAATTAAAAACTTTTTAGTAATTGTAAATTTCTTGAATTATTAATTACAAAAATCATCATTGCATCTGTTTAAATAATTAATCATTCTTTTGGTAGAATCATTGATTTTATTAGCGGATGATTATTCAGGCCTTAATTACACAACTATCTCTAATCTTGAATAAGATTATTTTTTAACCTATCTTTCTTTTTACTTTGAAAGAGGATGTCAAAAATGTCGCTAAGTTTGTCTAATGCTTGTTTTGAAAACAATCCCACCAAACATGCTGTAGCTGCAATAATATAAAATCCTTCGACATTTTCAATATGAGTGATGAAACCCGCTCTAACTACTACGTAAACCACTAGGGATAGTATTGCTCCTGTTATGGGGCGAAAGAAGTACCAAGGAGCCCAATTGCGGTTATACTTTTGATTCCCTAGGTAGATAGTTAGAGATGTTATAGCATGCAGACATGAACCAAGTGCTCCAAGAATAATGGCAATTAGGATCATGTGGATCTCTGGAACATTATTAGGTGAATCTAATAAGGATCTATTTTTTAAACTGTCTTCAATGGAAAGATCATATAACTTGGTCTCATATTTATCAGAATCCACAACATTTTTTATTGGTAACACTGTACCTTTATTCTTGATATCTACAGAATTCAAAGTTTCATTTTGTTTTGTTAATTTTGAATCGGGATCTACGTTTTGTTTTGATTGAACAGTCCATGCATTATTAGGAATAGATTGCTCACGCAAGTATTTATTATCAATTGGCAGATAGTTGGTATCTATTGGCCAAAGTTTTATAACAAAAAATAATAGTATAATAGAGACTACCAATAGGTATAGTCCAATATAGGAAGGCGCAGAAACATATTTGCTTACTTGCATTTTAGACCGTAACTGTGAAATTGTATAAAAGAACCATTGAGTGTTTATTCTCACACTAATTAGGTTTTCCATGGTTTATAATACCATAATAAGATAATTATATTTAAATGATATAACGATATGTTGTATTTATAATATTATAATTTACAAATAATAAATATATAATTAATATAATGAATTGATATAAAAATATATATTAATATAAGTAACGAAAACTTAAAAGGTTTTATGACAGTTGAAAAGAATAAAAAAGAAATAATTGATCAAATTAATACCGTTATTCCTAAACTTGAATTGGATGACAATCATCTACAAAAAATGAAAGATTTATTGTCATCATCGTTAAGTAGGGATGATATAATATGTATTGTCAATTTGGTTATAGACATCTATTGTGGATATCTCGGTAAAAATCATCTTTCGGATTGGTTTTTATCGTTAGATCTTGATAAACATATTGGGGAGCAAATCACAAAGATGGCATACAAGGATCCGGATAATTTTTTATGTAAAGGTCCTGTAATTAAAGAATGTGATTCTGAGTTTATCAGGATTATGGAGTTGCCCACATTCATTAATCATTATTTGCGAAACACATATTGGATTCCAGATAACTATATGGGTGAACAGCAAGCATTAGAAATGTTTTTCCACACACCAAATAATGAACCTAAAAATAACTTTGAGGATATTAAAGTTTCGTTCCGTGGAGCTCACGAGAACGTTTGGGTTACAGATCTATCAACAATCAAAGAATTTAAAACATTTGATCCTGACAGATTCTCAGATATGATTTGCCAATCTTTGGGTATTATAACTAGTAAGGGGAAAAAAATTATCTATATACGGTATCCTGAGTCATTTAAGATGGTATCATTTCATAAACCCACGCAATTAGATGCTCATTATAGGTATTCAGATTATTATTTATCAATTGAATCAAAAGACTATTGGGGAAGAACATGCCCTTTAGATAAAAATGGTAAATCAATCAAAGAAAGTGTACACCGATCACTTGAAAATGGCCTGAATGAAGAATTTGAAGGTTATCTTTTAGGAGAAACTTCAAAAAGTATAAATAATTCAAAACACATTCTATTGCAAACTGCTATAAATAGATTAAATGAAATTGTACAAAACATTATTTATTAAGGTGACTAAATGGACTGGACTGAATTTATTGTAAAATTGGAATCGATGACCTTTAATGATTTATTGAAGTGGACCAATGATTTTTTGTATGAACTTGATCCGGTCCCAATATGTCCATTACAAGATATAGATTATGATATTAAGTTTAAAAAAATTTATGAAGAATCTGTCGATAGGAATTTTAAAAATGAAATTAAGAATATTCTTTGTTTTCTAATAGAGGACATGAGTAATCCAGATTATCCAAAGCCATATATCTATAACATATTAAGTGTACTAATAACAATCAAACCCGCACAAGGCAAAGAAAGAATTAGAAAATTACTATATGCTGGATATTTTCGAAGTATGGAGTATGACTCAAGTGACTTATTCGGAATGTTGATATTGTTAAATACACAGTATGATGTGGATCAACAGTTTAAGAACTATTTGTTTAATTCACTGCCATATGAAGATAATTATTGCGAATATTTTTTAATTTGTTATAATGGCTTAATAAACTCATTAATTCTGCCGTTTGATTTAATAATATTTTATTTGAGAGACCAAAAAAAACTTGAGAGTCGTTTCCTTAAAATATTTAAATATTCTATAGCAAAACTTGGATGGGATAGTTTTATAAATTCCTATTTTCGAATTCGAAGTAAACTGAGTGACAAACCTTTGCTCCAATTCAATTTATTGGTGTTTGAAACTTATAACATGGATGAGTCAATTTTGGAGAACTCATCACAATTTCAAGATAACTCATTTAGTAAACTTTTGCTTAATCTGCATATTGATTTGAAATGTGCATTAACTGAAAATGCAATCAGAATTATACTAGAATTAAAAGATAAGAATGAAAAATCAGATCAAGACATGTCAAAATTATTTGATAGATATATTGATGTGACAGGAAACAAATTTTGGATTATGGACCACAATATCCATTTTACTTCTAACAAGCAACCTTCTCTTTTCACCTCTACTGATGAAAAAGAAATAATTTTAAGCCCTGATGAATTCAATTATCTATTAACAATTGAGAGCATCACCTATGTTGATTCAGCAAATATGATAGGAAATGAATCATGAATCTAAAAAATACAGTCCATCCTTTGATTGCATTTAACTTGATAAATAAATCAACAAATCTGGAGGTTTTAAATCAACTTAAAGAGGATATTGTTAATCTACAAAATGGATGGGACATTTACTATACCGTTGACCACCATGAAATTAGTAAATACTGTTTTCCAATTGACGTTGAGAAAATTGATGAATATCTTTCAGAGGAATTAGAATCAATTTCTCAAGATCAAAATGCATACCATGAGTTGTTTTATAATATGCCACATAAACCCATTTTACTTATAGATTACCAAATTGAGCTTGAAGGGTTAGTAAGATATGTAGAACAGTTTTCCAATCGCGTATTTACTACGAACGATATCATTAATAGATATTATCAAGAAATTGGATTGGATTATGACGACTATAGTCAAAATAGTAGAGACTTAGAAAAAATCACTGATATCATAAAAAACCATTTCAATAATATATTAGCCTTATCTTCAGGTTTATATAGTATTGGGGCAGATCGCCTATCGAATATTTTTGATAAACTCTTAATAAATAAAATTGATCTCAGCGATATTGAAATAGAGTTTGAAGATCTAATTAATAACACTTTTGTTAGTCTTTTAAATAGATTATTGAAAAGTAATAGACTTCATGAAAATAATTCCACCAAAAATATCAAAAAAGATAGGGCAGATCTTCGAGACGCAAAAGCAATATCACGTGTCATTGGTATCAACAAAAAACTCAACCCTCACAAAATTATGCTTCTTTATGTCTCTAATGCTCCAAAAATAGATAAGGTTTTTCAAAAAACAGAATTAATTGCTGAGCTTCCTATTTTGGAATCCAAAAAATTTAATTTTCATAGAAGTACAAAACACTTGTTTGCGTATTTAATAGTTAAAGAAGAAGATAAAATAAAAATTATTGAAAACATTGATGAACTCACGAATTTAATTAATAATACAAGAATTGTTAAAGAACAACTGACACACATGAAGGATGATTGTGAGTATTGTGTGAATCACGATTATTTATATAGATCTAATTGTCAATATAAGTATTTATGTGATGGACTTGTAAATACTTACGAAGTTATAAAACAGAATACTAAAGAATTGGATAACCTGAAGCTTGTGGGTAATGTATCAAAAAAGAGAATAAAATATTTGAATAAAATAAAAAAAACATCAATTTATTTTCATGTAATCGATTTTTTAAATGAAGTTTATAAGTTGAAATCTGAGCATATCCACAAAGAAGAAGAACTTCTTCAGAAATCCTTAATTATAAAATCTAAATTTGCTGAGTTAATCCCTAAAAATACAATTCCAACCGAACAAATTGATCCAAGTGGGTATATTTCGTGTTATCTCCAAAGGTATCCACTTCGAATTAGTTTTGAAGATGAAGAAATTAAATTACTTAACAAAAGAGTAATCAGTTATCTAAAATGTCCTGTCTCAGAGAAAAGAAAGAAATGGTCTTTGTTAGGAAAAATTTTTGGTGATTTCCTCACTTTAACCGCCCCATTTACACTAAACATTGAAATGGAAATTTTCAGAAATTATCTCTATATATTAATTCAAGATAAAAACTTGTTAAATATAATTGAGAATAATCTTGTTAGCTTGTCTAATCATGAAAAAACTAAAAAACTTAATGGCAAATATTATAGAGAAATATCCTACCTTCTTTGTTTCTTATATCGATATCAAAGGAATTATTTGAAATGTGAAGAAAAATGTACAGCTTCAATTAAACTATTCCCGAATGATCCAAGATTTTATCATGCAAGGTCAGTTAATTACTACTATTGGGCTGTTGTTTCAAAAGCAAATGAAAGTGATTTACTTAAAAAAGCAGTTTCTGATGCGCTTGTTGCACTGCAATATTATAAATCGGATTTTGAAATGATGGCTGTTTGCCATAATAATTTGGCTTATATATATTCTGTTGATGATACTAAAAGCTACAATTTACTGGAAGCTCGGAATCATCTAGACTCTATTTCAACATATATTGATAAGGTAGAATGGTCACCACTTTACCCAGAATTTTGGGACACCGAAGCAAATGTTCTTCTTAAAACAGCTATTAATGAGTCTGGTGAAACAGCTCAAAAAATTGCAATAGAAGCACTGAACTCTGTGAACCAAGCCTTGTCGATTGATCCCCAAAACCAGCATTATATAAAACTAGCACAAGAGATCAACAACCTTTTTCCATTCTAATTATAATAGACAATTTAGATAACAAAAAATCTAATCTCGTATACATGCCTTCAAAATTTACGTACCAATCTTTAGGTACATTCAACAAATGGAATAAACTCTTAATAAGTCTAATTTTCCTAAAACATCCTCATCAGACAGTTTACCAATCTTAAAATTAGACAGCTGAACTAAATATATTTTGTGCCACCAAGAAGTAACAATATTTTAAAAGGTTTTGTCATTTTCTAGTTAAAATAGAATATGAAAACAACAAACAGACTGAGTGACAGATTTACAAATTATGGGCTGAAAACATTGAATGATGTAGAGACAATTGAAATGCTACTAATGTAAAATGCATTAATTTTAATTTTAGAAGAACTGCCAAAACAATATTAGACCAGTGTGGTGGATAATCAATTCAAATGTAATTGACAGAGCTCAGGAAACACCTAATGGTCTGCAAATTGCAGAACCCGCAAGTATTTTTGGTCTTAGACTTCCTCATGAGATGTCAGGGGGCAGTTAAAATGGGCCACTTAGGGGCACTTGAAAGTGTACCACCTTTAGAGTTAAAGAAACTAAGTTTTTCAGTAACAAAGACTGTAGAACTTTTAAATGGGGAACACTCTGAAGATGGACAAGATAGACCTGTTGCACCGACTGTTTACTCAAGGCTGGAGTAATCGTAAGATCAATAGATCAATGGGGATACATAGAGACACGATATCTTCCTATAAAAAGGAATGGGAAGTAATCAAAAAGAGCCAGTCAGCCCGAGAACATAAATTCCCAACACCAAACCATTCACAAAATACATCCTTCGAACCGAACCAAAATGGGCCACTTAAGTGCCCACCGAGTGAGGTGGCCTATTTTGAAGTGCCCACCGATCCAACCTCGAACTCGGTTACAAAATCCAAAAGCAAAGCCCATAAATACAAAAGACAGATCCTGGAAAAACTAAAGATGGGACAAAGCGCTAGAAGCATCTATCAGGATATTTACCAGGAATAGTAATACAGAGGCGGTTACGACAGCATCAAACGGTATGTCCGTAAGCTCAAGCGTAAACATCCAATGCTCTATGCTCGTATTGAGACTGCTCCTGGAGAAGAAGCTCAGGTTGACTTTGGGCAGGGGCTCCAACCCTGAAGAACGGACGCTACCGTCGTCCCTGGCTATTTGTAATGACATTATCAAACAGCAGAAAAAGCTATGAGGAAGTTGTCTGGTCCCAGGATGTTGAGACCTTTATCAGATGCCATGTAAATGCCTTTGATTACTTCGGTGGTGTAGTTGAGTACATCAAACTGGATAATCTAAAATCAGGTGTTCTTGAGGCCGATCTATATGACCCTGAGCTTAATCCAACCTATCTCGCATACAGTAAACACTGTGGGTTTATCCCGCTCCCTTGCAGGGTAAGGACACCGCAGCACAAAGGAAAGGTAGAAGCTGGTGTGAAGTATACACAAAGTAATGCCCTTCAGGGAAAACGGTTTGAGTCAATTAAACAGCAAAATGCATTTTACGCAACTGGAATCGTGCCTGGGCTACGACCCGTATTCATGGTACCACAAAGCGACAAGTTGGTCAGATGTTCAAAGAAGAACAGCCTCATCTAAAGCCACTCCCAGAAAGCTCATTTTCGTTTTTCAAAATCAGCAAACGCAAAGTCAACAGTCTGGACAGCCATATAGAAGTTCAGGGAGCATTTTATCCAGTTCCTCCTCGCTATATGGGGGGACAAGTGGATGTGCATTTTAACAGCCAATGGGTGAAAGTACTGGTTAATGGAAAGGTCATCCAATGGTTATCAGCAATAGAGAAAGGGCGGTTCCACCCAGATAAGCGCAGCCTGCCAGCGAATAAGGCTATGGACCGCAATACCTATCAGAAAAATCTATTAACACAGTGTAGTGACCTTGGGTTAAACATCCGAAGGTGGGCTGATCTGGCAGTGGTTGAGCGAGGTTTACCTGCCTACCGATCTATCCAGGGAGCATTGAGATTAACCAAAAAATATTCAGTTGAGCTTCTTGATCGTGCCTGTGTCATGGCAATCAAACGACAATCTTTTTCAAGTAAACTCATTCATAACTATCTTGAGGAACTGTCACTTCAAGATCAGATCCAGACCCGTCTTCCACTCCAGCTGGAAAATGACATTATCCGTACTCCAAAGGCTTATGCAAATCTTTTTGAACAGGAGGTACAATCATGATCGAACAGCTTGAGTATCAATTAAAATCAGTTCGACTCTCAGGAATGGCAGAGCATGTCCATATCCGTTTACAGGAAACCAAAGCAAACGATCTTTCTTACGAGAGTTTTTTGAAAAATCTTTTGGAGGATTAGTTACACAAAAGAAAAGAGCGGCTGCTAAACCGGCGTATGAAACAGGCGCGCTTTCCATTCCTGCGAACTTTGGAGGACTTTGATTACAAGTTCAATCCATCAATAAAGAAACGGCAGATAAAGGAGTTGGAGTCAACAGCTTTTGTGTCCTGGGCTGAAAATGTACTATTCTTGGGGCCTCCTGGGGTCGGTAAAACACATTTAGCCGTCGGCATTGGTATCCAATCTCTCCAGAATGGTTTTGCAGTGTAGTACCGTTCCATTTTTGATATGGCTGCTGATTTTAACAAAGAACATCCTGACGATGTTATACCAATGTATGTAAAACCTCACCTGCTGATCTTGGATGAACTGGGAATGAAGCCTTTGACGTCAAGAGCTGCTGATAGTCTTTTGGAGATAATCCACCGTCGCTACCAGGTTGGTTCTACAATCATTGCAACCAACTGACCGATCGAGGACTGGGGAACCATCCTTGGTGACAATACCGCAACCTCAGCAGTTTTAGACCGCTTCCTTGAGAATGTGCATTATGTGAAAATTACTGGGAAAAGTTACCGACTGAAGAATCTGAACATGAAAAGAGAGGAAAATGATGTAGTGAATAAACAGAATTCAGACTAATTTAGATTAAGGTAAGGTGGCCCATTTTGAAGTGCCCACTACTGGCCTAATTTAAAGTGCCCATTGACACTCATGAGATTCTAGTCAGATACAATTTGAGGAAAGTATAATATAAACCTGCACTGAGTAATTCAGATGATGTAATGAATTATCTCAGTCTTTCAATGGGTGGGTTAAATAATGAAGAGTTTCATGCATTATAATAGATTCCCCCGGGCATGCCCGGGGTCCTTACTGTTACAACTCCATTCGGAGTTGACCTAAATCCTGCTCACCTCGATGTTTTACATACTCCTTTATTGTTTTCTCATCTGCTCCAACACTGGTTACAAAGTAACCAGCAGACCATACTATGTTTTCATTCCAATATACTTCCTTAAGATGCGGAAACTTCTCCCTGAATTTTGATAAAGATCTGCTTTTCAACTGACCCATCACTGATGATATGCTATATCTTGGTGGGATTTCTATCACCATGTGTAGATGATCTTCATCAAAACCTATTTGTTCAACCTTTACTCCAGGAAGCTGTTGGAGCAGTTTTGGGAATATCTTTCTTAGGTAATTGCATACGCCAGGATTTAGGATCTTTCGGCGGTATTTTCATACCCATACAGAATGATACTTAAGATGATAAATGCTATGTGCAGACTTCGTATATTCCACATGATAAAATACCGCCTTCTGTCTCATTCATCCACGGGGAATCCCGTGGATTTCTGTCTTCGAGCGATTAAAATGGGAGAAACCAGTTTTTAAAAATGAGATCATCTCAAATGGTATACTAACTGGATCAATTGTCTATCCCAGAGAAGTTGTGAAATCTGCATTAACTATAATGCTGCAGCAATGATTTTGGCTCATAATCATCCTTCTGGAAATCCAAAACCAAGTCAGGAAGATATTAATTTGACAAGAAGGATAAAAGAAGCAGCAAGCTTGTTTGTAATCAAAATTCATGACCATGTAATTGTGGCATGTAGTGAGTATACTAGTTTGGCTGATATGGGATTTGTTTGAAACTATTATAAGATCCCATATCAATTAATAAATAAAAAAAAAGCTCTGCAAAATTGCAGAGCTTTTCTCAAAAGGAATTTATTTATCTCAGAAGCATGATTTTTTGAGTATTGATAAATCCTGGACTTACCATTCTAACAAAGTAGATTCCTGAAGCAAAATCATTTGCATTCCAAGAAATTGAATGATATCCAGGTTCAACAATTCCATTTACCAATTGCGCGACCTCCCGGCCCATTACATCGTAAATTTTGACTGACACGTGGGAGTTTTCAGCAACATCAAAGCTAATCATTGTTTTAGGATTAAATGGGTTGGGATAGGCTGGATGCAATTCAAATGAAATTGGAATATCAGAGATATTCATTCCTGTACCTAAAACCCTGTCCATGTCTGATGAACTCACAACTTCATAGTCTTCCATCTCAGCCTCAAGGTTGACAATTTGGATTTTGGTAAATTCACCACAATCAGGATTCAAGTTTTTGTTCAATGTTGTTGACTGCAGGCCAAGCTCAAGAATTGCACCAGCACCATCTTCTATAATGAATCCACCAAGATTGTACAGAATGAATGACAACTTTGAATCATCCTCAAAAATCCTATACTGAATATCATAATTCGACGTTCTTGTACCGAGATTGACACTTGAGACCTCATAGTTTTCTTCTAGATCAACTTCTGCAAACAATACTTGGATTAAAGATTCGTTGTATAGATTTATGGTAAGAGATGCATCTTCACCTTCATGAATCCCATAAGAATTAAGAACTTTTGATAACAAAATATCACCTTCACCACTATCTCTATCAATTCCTCTCTGGTTTTGAATAATATTAACAAGGATAACCACATCTGAAGAATTTATATCCCCATCACCATTCATATCACCAGCAAACTCCTGATATGCAGTTGGAGTAATTGTTTCTAAAATGATATTGTTCATTATAGTAATATCAAGAACATTTAGACTCTCATCTGCATTCATATCACCGAGAAGATATACACAGCTGGAATCATCTATTGAGGCAGCATAATTATAATTCAATGCAGTAGATGAAGTACATCCATAACAAAATGTGCTATCCATACCACAAACAAATGATTGAAAATCGCTTAAACTACCATACTCATGCTCGATATAAGAACCATCGTTATCCATGTTTGCAAAAACTTGTTTTGGAAAATCAGTGCTGTCAGGGTTACTAGTTGTGCCTGATTCTGTAAGCCAGATTTTTGCAACTTGACCGTACAAACTATCTGCAAGGTAATCTCCGCTTGAGTCATATGTAATCAATCTTACTTCGCTACTGTCAGTAGAGATGGCAGAAGAAAAAGTCAAGTCTGCCACATAGCTACCTGACTCGCACCCTATTGCTTTGTATCCAAATTGATCGACATCAATTTCTAATTGAATAGCTTCAACAATAGCTTCATTTGCCAAATAAATATTCATCAATGTTGAGTCTTGATTGATTACTTCGAGTTGGCTTATAAACAATGCACCACCTTCTGGATAAGTCATTCTATTTGATTCAAGAATGAAATTCACCAGAATGACTATATCAAGACCATCATACTCATCATCACAGTTTAGGTCTGCTGCAAATTCCTGCTCAGTAGAAGGTGTTGATGTTCCCAGTGTATAGCTAACAATGGCCACAATATCAAGAATGTCAGCCCCATCATCACCACCTACAACATCACCATCTCCACAAGCATCATAGGATGCATCTATTGATGCGGAGGTGTTAGTGAACTTTACATCGGTTACTGTATATTCATTAGTATCAACTGTTAGACTTCCACTATACGTGTAAAGCGTATAATAATTTCCTGACCATGAATCAAATTCATAATATTGATAGTTGCTTACATATGTGTTTGGTACTTTCAGTGAGTATCTCTTTGCGTAAGTACCTTCGTCTAGAAAAGCATCATAATCACCATAATCTGCGCTGTGCCAGGTAAGAGGGTTCTCATTTGTGTCATAGTTTGCGCCATAGGTAGTGTACCAAGGATCTAGAACTTCTACTAAACCACCATCTCTAGTAATATCAATACTATAAATATATTCAAAGTATGCATAGTTGTAATCTGCAGCATCGGTAAACTCATGGTTGTAATCAATCAACCCTGTTCCAACCTCCGCCATCCAGTTGTGAAATTTTACATTTGAACCAGAGTGCGTTAGGTTTGCTCTTTTAGTTTGACAATCATAGTTCTCATCAGGAATGGCGAGAAATGAATCACCGGAGTCAAGCCAGCCACTCCAACCGCCAGAACTAGATTCTTTATATCTAAGATCCCCACCTATATCAGTTGTTGCAAATCTATTTCGAAGTGTTGCATCGATTTCTGACTCAGCCAGATAATAAGTGAGTGTTATTTGTACATCTTCAATTTGCACTGCATGAGTTTCTCCACTTGGGTAAACACTTTGGTGATTTGTGTTTGAATCTCCATCTTTCACAAATGAAAATGTAAATCCATTAACAATGCCAAGGAGATATCTCGAAAACATATAACATAAGTTGGAAGTATTTCCGTAATCATAGTATGAATTAAAAGTTTGACTTGTATAACTATCTGGATCGAGTGTGTAAATCGGTGAAGTATCTAACAAGCCATTCCAATCTGTATTGTCAGGCCATGTTTCAAAATTAAAATTGTAAAAAAAGCCAACATCTACGTCCCCAAAAGATCCGTAACCACTATAATAGTCGTTATATGTATCAAAACTAGTTTGAAGACTTACCCATGTTTCGATTTCATCGACCCATGGTAAAGATATTCCTGTAAAATCTGCAATCCCTCTTGAAATGGACCAATTTGCATCATACCAATCTAAGTCATATTCACGTTGTCCAACCCAACAATCCCAATCAAAGAAATCCTCAGCCTCATACTCAATACCAGAATTAGTAACATTTTTCATATAACGACCGAAGTGACTCATATGATCATGGTTCCATGTGTCTTGATCCCTACTGTCCATCTGATCTACAGCCAAATCATATAAACTGTCTCTGGTGGTACCTGTAGTTGGTATCTCAACAAATTTTCCTTCAGAATCAAGGTAATGAATAGGATCTTTTGAAAATACGGTTTTGTATTTTGATGAGTCCGCATAAATTTTATAAGTCTTTGTCTGAAAACCTCTTTTATCAATTAGTTCTTGTTCTGCAAAAAGAAAAGAGCAACAAAAAAGCATAACGATTGTGAGTAATACAGATTTTCTCATTTTAGTCTCCATTGATTTAGTTATTGACATTCTAGCTTCACACCTGTGCTTAGAATTTTCTATACATACTATTTAATTAATTGTCATTTAGTGTAGTTTTAG
This sequence comes from Candidatus Cloacimonadota bacterium, assembly GCA_049903315.1. Classification (GTDB taxonomy): domain Bacteria; phylum Cloacimonadota; class Cloacimonadia; order JGIOTU-2; family JGIOTU-2; genus Celaenobacter. The sequence goes on from JBNGBT010000014.1 coordinate 21,475, forward strand.
TACATATAAGTCTTTATCTGCAAAATTGGGTATTGTCAAACTGGAATTTTGATGAACTCACAGCAATAATTAACAAATTCATAAATAAGTATACTTACCATTTATAATAATATTATTGCTATTTTTCAACCATATATTAGGACAATATAATAATAAATAAAACACAATATTATTTTAATAAGTGTATAATAGTCTATTATGAAGCTATATAATAAGTTATATTTATTATTAAATAATTAAAATTACAATATATTAGCAATAGAGAAATGATTACAATGAATAAGTGTTACATATATTTAATATATACAGACATAAATCGTTCGGCATCTTATTAGTTATGATATAATTTGAAAATAATAGTATCTTAATATAAGATATTAATAAGCATTTAAGTATTTAATGTGATTTTAATAGATGCAATATCATTGATCCAATCAACACAAGGGAGAAAAGTCAGATGAAGTACTCTACACCTATTATAATGTTATTTCTAGAATGTCTAATAATATCCTAGAAAGGACCAGTCCAATTCACAATTCAGCACTATTGAAAAAGAATTTGAAGTTTTACTTTACAATAAATTCGGATATGGAAATATTTTGCAATCCTATTTTGTATTCAAGCGGACAAACTCTATCTAGTTCATAGCATCAAATTGCCATTTACGCTAATGATTATCAAGTCACATATCATCACACAGTAAGCATTTAGGGTAGAGGATATCTTAACTTATAAACGGCATATTAATAAACTGTTATACGTCTCGAAGATTTCGATAAATGATTAATTGAATGATTCCCTGTTGCGAAGAGGATTGGATATATCCCAACAAAACTAATATAAAACTCTCATATAGAGTTGTGTGGAAGGCAACTAAATGATTACTTTAACGAAACTGGAAATAGTATTACTCAAAAAGTTTTAATGTTGCAGATTTATTTGGAGGAGTAAAGACTTTCTTTACTTATGAGACAAGTTTTACTTATGTTTCATCACAAGAAATTAGTGATGTATTTAATTTGGGATCTCTTGAGAATGATAGTTTTAATTCAATTCTTAAAAGTCTCCTAGGTTAGGTAACGCGAATTTAACAAGTAACCAAATAACTAATAATGATGACTTTCCGACGCATTTAGATATATTGATATACGGAATTCAATTTGAACACCATTGGAACTAAACTTAGTGAATTTTCTTTGGACTTTTGTGAAATTAATCGCCAAAACTAAGTTTGTTTAATATAAATATCTTGATTATCTAAATTCTGATTAACAAATTAATTAGTGTAATATTTAAAATATCAGCAAAAAAAGTTATAGGTCAATACTTTATCGTATTTCATATATGTTTTTAAGCAATGATTAGTTAAAAAGGAGTATTATGGTATTATGAAATAAAAAATTTTATTATCGCACTCAAACTAGCAAAAATTTGTTTCTGATACTATTTCATTACATCAAAGAATCGATAGGCTAAAGGATTAAAATATGCATTTTTACAAATCGGAGGTTACTAAAATCTCTAAGATTTATTCATTATTGATTATCAATCTAATTCTATCAGGATGTAAAAGTTCGCTTGAAATTGATACAATAACTTGCGTCGAAGGATTTCATAATTGTTCCTATGACACTACTGAATGCTGCGAAAATGTAACAGGAGATTTCCTGTGGTCAACTTACGTATTACCCGAATGTGGGTTTGACTCTCATATATTTGACTGTGGTATTGTCAACTCGAACAATATTTGGGCAACGGGTAAATACTGTATCATAGATTCGGTAACAAACTCAATGATTAACACTGATGCCGCTCATTGGGATGGTAACACATGGCAGCATATTGAAGTCCCAGTTGCTTATGTGAACCCAGAAGGTGAAATCGCAAACAGTGGAATATCAACATTATATACTGTACATGTTTTCAACGATACCAGTATTTGGTTTTCAGGTATGATAAACAGCATTACTTCTTTCAATGGAAATGATTTTGGATTATATGCTGTTGAAGAGAGTTGGCCAGCAGAGGTTGGATACGATGCATATTCTATGTGGGGGATCACTCCACAAGACATTATTATTGGAAGTGTCAATGGCTTTATTATGCACTTTGATGGGATAAACTTCACTGAACTTTGGCAGCTTGACTACCCAAGCTCAGTCACAAAAATCGTTGGATCAGATGAAGTTGTTTTCATACTTGCTAATACTCAAACAATGGGTCTACCAGTTTACTATCAGCTCTTAAGATATCAAAGTGATGCAATTTCAGAGGTTTATTGCTCAATGAATTCGTCACCAGATTCTTTAAATTTCATGGGTGGACTCGAAGCTATTTGGTTGTTTGAAAGTAATCTTTACATTATGTCTTTGGATGGACTTTATTTGTACTCTGACAAAACAGACTCTTTTATAAAACTTTTTACTAGAGATGAAATTGGGTGCGAATTCGTACAAATATGCGACATTGTTGGAAACTCTCCTGATGACTTGATATTAATCGGTGATGAAGCACAGATCTATCATTATAATGGGCAAGAATGGACTATCGATACTTCATTGTCAGATACAGGGAATTATCGGTTACACATAAATTTTAGTGCTGATTACCAGGATGAAACTGTAGCAATTGGCTGTAATTATAATGATGGAGTTAGTCATAAAGCCACTGTCATTCTTGGGACTAGAATGAATTAGTCAGATCATCATATTTATCAAAGGATATTACCTCAGGCACCTTGACGGTATTTACATATCTAATACAAGATAGCTCATGTTTTGTTATAGTATCTATTTCATTGAATGATACACAATAGATAAAACTGATATAATCAAAGACCGTCAAATCTATCAATTATTATGATCCGGAGAACCTTCATTTAGAATTGTAGGTCCAGAGTTATTAATCAAGATGTTGTGCATCTAAAACCTAAAAATTGATTATCAATAAAGATGCTATAATATTGTAAATAATGAGATTCATCTAAAATTAATAATTTGTATATTTCAATTTTTTGATTTGCATCTCTAGCTTCTCGATCACATATTTAATTTCATAATCATGTGAAATTATGCAATTCTTTACATCAGATATTCCTGTTTGTTTGTTTAACACTAACATGATTGATTCATTTAGCTCATCATTTTTTGGCAATGAATAATACTGTTTGATGTTTTTCCCATCCGAAGATAATGATATTTCTCTGTCTATATTGTCAGAGCTGAAAAAATCATCGACTGAATTGAATAGTTGTGTGATAAAACTCAACCTTATCTCATCACCAATAGGTACATCCATTTTTTTTAGTAAATATCCATATTTTTGATTATTTAGCTGAAGCTCCTCTAACAGCAATTTCAGTTCTTCAACAGCTTTTAACAATTCTATCTTTCGATCCTTCTTGTTTTTAATCCAAATTGGAATAAATACCAATACAATTGCAACAATAGCAGGGAAAATCAGTTTAACTGACTCCAAAACAATCTCATTAAATATAATCACGGATGAATCGATATCAAAAGCATGACTATCAATGTTTTGTTTAAGTGTATCTAGTAATTCAGTCAAATAGAATATACCTTATTTTTTTGATTGGTAAGAGTTGATCTGAACTAGAAAATGACTATGTCGTTGAGTCGTAATCATAGTTCGAAACATATTTTCTAAATGCCATATTAAGAAGTACTAGATCCGGATCCGGTCTTTTACATATCCTAAATATTCTATTCGTGACAGAGTTTATTATGTCTGATTCTATTCTCCACTTTTTAGATTCGGATTCAGACAATTTAGATAAATCCCATGATTCCATTACTGTAATAAGTGAAATGAATAATGATACCCTTGGAATTTGACTAATAATCCATTTCTCCTTATTAGTTTTATATAGTTTATGGCATGGATCTTGGAAATAATGCTTAAACCCTTGTGGAACCAACATATCATCAAGAATTATTCTAAGATAACCGAAATCATGAATTAAGTAAGTAATATGATTTCTCCCCGTCCTGTTCAACTGCACAGAATAACCATCAGGTAAAATTTCAATATTAATTAATCCTGAATTAAACAGCTCTTCAAGTGCAATTTCTGTATCACCTTCACTGTATGGAAAGTGACGGTTGATGAAATTAATAATATCTTCTCTAGTTGTATCACTTTCACCATACATTAGTAAATACTGAAGAATCCTAACTTTTAGAAGCAAGTTATAAGATGTTACATGATTAATAGAGTTAACCGGATAGAAAACACTAAAAATAATTTTTGAAAAGTCCCAATTTTCTTTCATCTTGAGTTTTTTTTCAGCTTCATTATAACTATAAGAATAAGGGTGGCGATAATGACTATTTCCTTCCAGGAGTAGTGGTATAACTCTGTAATCTCGCTTCATCAACTCATTATACCGTTGAACATAAGGATTACCAGTTTTAAAAAAATTATTTTTCTGAGACGATAGTAACTCAAATATTCTAATAATTTCTTTTGGGCTTATTCCAGCATAGATTGCAGACTCCATAAATGCCTGGTGTATAGAGTTTACTGAATCCATCAATTTTCTAAAATTAGTTCCGACTAATTCCTTTAATGCTTTAATAGATTCCTCAATACTCCATGAGTTAAAATCTATATCTTCTTCAGGTCGAATACCTCGATAAAGGAACACCATTAGTAGTCCAAAGTATGCTCTGATAGATTTAATGTCTTTAATCGAGTGCTTTCCTAATTCGTTTATAAGAATTTTTGCTTTTGAGGAAATAACATTCTCAGGTTCTTTATCTTGATTCAAAATGCTGCTTCTATGGGTATAGACTATGTTTTCCCATTCTTGCAGAATTATCTCAAATCGCTTGAACACTATATCAAACAGCTGTGCAGGCCGAACCTCAAGCCGTTTAATCTTATTAGATAATTTTGCCAATTCGCTTGAATTCTTGACATCGATCATTTCCTTCAAGAACATGAAATGACTTTCTTTTCTCATTACAAAAAAGAATACACCTTTTCGGTATGAATCTGAGACAATGTTCTTAACATCATCTAATTTCCTTTGGAATCCTTTTTTTCCTGAAAGATTATCTAGACCATCTATTATGTATATCGTGGGGTATCTTTCTTCGATATACTTAATAAGACAATTTTGGATATTTTTATGAAAAGGTTCAGTTCTTTCTATTTCAAATTCGGAAATAAAATCAATATAATGATGCTCAAACTCAGTCGGGATTTCTGACAAAATGAAACTTTGTTCGATCAAATTTTTTAAGCTACTTTTTTCTTCACCTGATAAGTATGGAAAGAAGAATCTTCGAAAATACCTCGCTGCATCAAATTTAATCGCCTCAGGAATACTTAAATTATCGAAATGCCCCTTATTAAGATTTATTGTTAGCCAAAATATTGACCTATCTTGATGAATTCTATCAAAATAATGTTTATTAACAAATTTAAGAAAAGTAGACTTTCCAATTCCTATATCACCAATAATAAAATATCTCGACGTATCCTTTCTAATCTTTGACTTCGAGTGGCTACGGTGATTATCTCTTGCATTCTGAAGAGTCTCAATCACAAACTGTTTAACAGTGTTCTCATCACAGTTAATATGCGATATTACAGATTTATCAAGGAGTAACGAGCCCGGTTTTGATTTACAATTTTTAGATGGAAAAGCATAAATTGTTTTCCAAATAGAAGAATTTGAAATTTCATCTTCAATATCTGCAAATACATATTTATATATCTTGTTTATTGCCTTAAAATCTGGATCATTAATATCAATATCTTCTCTGAGATTTTCAGATGGTACAGTGTTCTTAAGCTCTACATTATTGAAATCCATATCGACAAATAAATTCTTTGTATTCAAGTGAGAAATAAAAGTTTGATAAACTAAATCCTGTAAATCAGACATCCTCGATTCCTTATGTTACTAGTGTTCGTTTTCGTTTCTGTTATTTGATAAGAAAGGCAAGCAGTTATTGGATTATTACATATATTTCTAATGACAATGGCATTAATATATTAATTAGAAGCACAATGAATTTATATTATTATCATTTAATTATTAATATTATCATATATATGATATTGATGTTAAAATGATTATAACGTATATTATAATGTGGACAAATTAATATTAGTATATTTATGACAAACTTCAATTGTGAGTTGAATAATATAAGACTAAAAAGTTTATAAATGGTTAGTAACTCTTCTAAATGTATCGTGCAATAATCATTACTCGGCCCAAAAAAGATAACATTTCTTGTGAAAGCCCAGCTGGGGCTTATCACCTATTTGTAGCAATTAATGGGCTAGTGAAAGACGAGTGCCACAAAATTAATTAGATTCATCAATTACTGTATGCCATGACCACAGAAGAGAAGAAAGATATTCACAATCTGGAAAAGAATTATCATACAACTTATGAAAAACTAGAAAATGATTCTTGTATAATTCTGAAAAACAAAAACTTAATTATTAATTTTTTACGAGATTCCAGATTAGGTAAAACCTTAAAAAATCGACGGAAAAAAGTGGTTGAAAAAGCCAGATGCTTAAAATATTTACAGTTGCTTACAAGATTATCATCTTGGATTAATATTCCATTTGATGAAGTTAATCAAACTGATATGGAGAAGTTTATTGAGGATTTAGAAAATGATAAGTATAGATATGTGATTAAAACCAGAAGTGGGGATATAACTAAATCATCAAAATTCAAACATTCTACAAAACTAGATTATAAAAAAACTCTGAAGAAATTCTATAAATGGTTATTCGGTAATAATGAACATTATCCGCCTCATGTAGACTGGATTGAAACATATGATATCGTAAATGAAATATCATCGAATTCAAGAGAACAAGCGGAGTATCTTGCGAGAGGAGCGAAGACTAGAGATAAGGCAATTATTATGCCGTTGTTTGATAGCGGAGTTCGAGTTGAAGAGCTACTAAATGTTAGAGAAAATGATTTAGTTAAAACTGATGATATCTATAAAGTAAGAATTTCATATTCAAAAACGAAACTACGCACAATTCACTTACCTATCTCATCAAAATATTTAAAATTCTGGCTTGCGGAGTAAAACCCAAAATCAAACCAAGAATTATTGTTTCCAATAACCTATCGCGGTTTAAGAATAATGCTGCACAGAAGTAGTAGGAGAATAGGAAAAAAGGTAACTCCACATGTTCTTAGACATTCTTGTGCAACTTATTATGCTAATCATCTTACACATTTTCAACTTTGTTACCGATATGGTTGGGCAATGTCAAGTAATATGCCAAACAGGTATCTTGATCGGGAGGGAATGTATGAAGAGAATATTCCAACAATAATAAAGGCACTCGATGCAGCTCATTTAGAAAAACAAAACCAGGTTCTAAATGAGCAATTGCAAACTATTAAGGAATCAAACAATGAGATGCAAAAGCAATTTGTGGACTTATCACAGAAATACGATAAACTGATGAATGGAAAAAATTTCATCAAGCTAATTGATGCTTTAGCAACTCAAAATTGTACGGATTTTCCAAAACTTTAGAGTGACAACTTTTAATTAATCTCTGCGAATATTATCTATGTAACTGTTAACATTAAATATTAATAATTTTAAGGAAATAGTAATATATTTCTTATTATAGTATTATTATTGTAATATTAGTATTATTATAGTGATATTATAGTTTGAATCGATAATGATGATAGAATAATAAAATAATCAGAGAATTTCCAATAGTAGTTAATGTTGCAAAAGACTATATATAGTATAGTTTAACCTAGCTGCTATACTTAGTTCTTGTGAAAACCTGATAAACGCAATAATAGGTTATTGTAATGATAGCACCAATTGGAGAAAATGAACATATGGCATTACCAACAGCATATTTAACAAGTAATAAAAGGCTTCCAGAAATGTTTGAATCTATGCAAACCGCGAAAGCCCCAGAAAAATTTACTCAGAGATTTCTAGAGAGTCTAGGGTTTAAATCCAAAGGAGATAGATTAGTTATCAATGTTCTTAAGAAACTTGGGTTTCTTGATGATACAGGTCATCCAGTTGATCGATATTTTCGATTCCTAGATCAATCACAATCAGCGATCGTTCTTGCGGAAGGAATTGAGGAAGCATATGAAGACTTATTCGAAGTAAGAAAAGATGCTCAAAATCTTACTAGATCGGAAGTAGTTGGAAAACTCAAGACCCTGTCTCAAGGACAATATTCTGATGTTGTTATTAACTATATGGCCTCAACATTCTTGGCTCTGTGTTCTTTGGCCGACTTCGAAACTGAACCTGCCAAAATTATAACCCAAGAAAGGATTTCTAAGCCTGAAAAAGAAATTACCAGATCGCAAACCATTGGTAATCTGGAAGGTAAAAAACAAGCCACCACAGTAGAAGAAGGTCATTCCAACTTAAAATTTGGTGGTTTAGTTTACAACATACAAATAGTACTTCCAGAGACGAGAGACCCAAAGGTATATGATGCTTTATTTAAGAGTTTAAAAGAGCATATACAGTGAGCGATAGTATTAGTAAGATTTACGAGTTTGCATTCAAAGGACTTCTTACTGAAGAATCTTTGGACGGTACTAGACGGCAAACAACACGAAGTCTTGCGTTGACTCAAGAACAGATTTCGAAATCACTTTCTATTGATCTCATGGATGATGATATCACCAAAGCAGCCCGACAAATGTCAATAGTTTATACAGCTACAGCATCATTTGAGAACTCAGTTCGAGAATTAGTTGCTGGAATTCTATTGGAGAAAGTTGGTGAGAAATGGTGGAGCAAAGTCGCAAAAGGGATTCGAGAGCCAGCGGAGAAAAGAATGAATGATGAGAAAAATGCTAAATGGCATACACAAAGAGGCCAAGATCCGATTAAGTATACAACTCTAAGTAACTTATTAGCCCTTATCAGACATAATTGGATACATTTTGAGCCACACATTCAGAATCTTGAATGGGCGACTGCAATTTTTGATGCGATCGAGCGATCTAGAAATGTAATAATGCATAGTGGACAACTGGAGAAGGAAGATATAGAAAGACTCGGGATTTATATTCGAGACTGGGTTAAGCAGGTTGGGTTATAAGACTGGTGCTAACAAAACCTATATGCAATGCCGTCGGGACACTGCGTATTGCCAGAACGTTGTGCTTCATGTAAAAAAAACTAAACAAAATGAGATAATATGACTAATTCAAAAGCTTTATTTTACCCATCAATCGAAATCACTAATGAAAACTGGTTAAAAGCAAACTTATTATTTTGGGATGAGATTAAAACAATTGTTCCCGAATCAATAGAATATCCTTATAACAATGAAACAACCGCGATTCTTTTTGAAAGAGAAATTCTTAAACCTGTAATTGTCAATCCAGACCATGAAATTGTTCGAGAATTATCGGATTTTATTCTTGAATTTCTAAATACTGAAGAAGGTCTTCAGCTTTTAGCCCCATCAGATGAATATTCTAAGATTCATACTGATAAAATGGCTCTGTTGCATAATGATAAAATGGGACATAGAATGGAAAGGCTGCTAAGACTTCATCCTATGAAAATGGCTCATGAATTACAATATATGTTGGAAGACGGAATGATGGATGGGTGGTTAATGGTTAATTCGTCATTTGCAGGTTACTATATGACAATACTAGCTAATAAAATATGTGATGAAAGTGGATTGAGGCTTTTAACGAATAACCCATTGTGTTCAAGCCTATCAAACAAAGTGAAGCAAGGATTAAAAGGATTAAACCCTGAAAATAGAATCTATAGAGCTGAAAGAATCAATCGTCAACTTGCAAATGGAATTTTTACCAATTTGATTATTGAAACTATTGAGTTTCACCCGTCAACAAATGTGAATGAAATATTATCTTTTAAAAATAACCACTCCGATGCTCTAGGGTTGTTCAGAACTAATATGAAAAAACTTCTAGAAAAGGTTTCCACAGACTCATCAATCAAGGCACTAAGGGAAGAAGTTGAAAGTGTCTATCAAGATGAATTTATCCCTTCCTTTAATAGTTTAAAAAAACAACTTGACAACTCTCCAATTAAATGGACATGTGATAATGTTGCTAAAATTGGATTTTTCTCTGTTGGCACTACAGCAATTCCTACATACTTACTTGGATTAACTGTACCTCAAGCCTTGATAGCAGGTGCAGGAATTTCATTAGTGACTTCATTGATTTCTTATAATCTTGATAAGCAGAAAGCATTAAGAGAAAATCCATATAATTATTTACTTGAAATTAATCGAGAATTATAAAAGCACGAAAGCACAACATTTTGTTTGGGTAATGGCAGAGATATTAGCTAATTACGAGGATTGTAGCTCGCTCTAACAGCGTAGTGGTTATAAAGGAAAGTGCCACGCAATCTACCACTACCCATACAATTTACCGTTGGGTGCAAGATAAAAAAATAATGACAGATAGCTTTACATATATGGGAGTTTGGTTTCTTCCAGATAATCCAGACAACCAAGTAACAGGGACTTTAACTTTTGATCTACAGGTTGGCATTGAGTTAGAGTTAATGGGAAAACTTGTAGGATTTAGGTCAAGTAAAGACATACATGAACCCAAATTCATTATCGGTTTGACTACGGACGGGACAGTTTTAACTCTTTACAAATGCTTTCAATCCAACCGTTCTATGAGCCACAATGGATTAGAAACTTGTAAATATTCCATGATCTCCATTCTAAAAGGAGCGCATTTCGAGACAGAAGCAGACATAATTTTCAATTCCGTAACAGGTCGGCTGAAAAATCTCGAAGAATGGATTAGCGAATTCGGATTTAAGAAAGTGGACACTGACTTTAAAACAAAAACCACCGAAATAGATTACGAACTGCCTAGTCCGATTGAGTTTAAAGCTACTCCAGCCCTAACAGGTAAACTTAACTTTACTTATTCACCTCCATTTTCCAGGCACACAAGCAAAGTCGAACTGGTGCAAAAAGTTTCGGTAATACTTGAAACTAAGACTGCGAAATCCTTTTAGGACATATTAGACGACTTATTCCATTTTCAAAACTTCTTGACTCTTGGAACATTTGAGGCCACACAACCAATATCTATTTATCTTAAAAACAATAAATTGAAACAGGACATTGGAAAGGAAAAAATTCCACAAAGAGTTGAGGTGTTTTTTTGCTATTCGGTAATTGCCAGACCAATAAAAAAGAAAGAATATTGTGAGTTCTTTTTCAATTATCTGGATATAGCTTCCAAATTCTCTGAGATCATTGCAAAATGGTACGCTATTAGAAAGACAATCCGACCTATAACTAATTTGCTTTTTGATAGTTTTTACAACGCTGGAAATTTCACAGAAAACAGTTTCTTAAATACTTCCCAAGCTATTGAGACTTTCCACAGGCGATTTAGAAAAAACGAAGTCCTTCTTAAGAAAGACCACAAAAAGAAAATCAAAGAAATCTTTTATACAGGCGACCCAAGGCACAAAGAGGGTGATAATTTATATACAGTCCGTGTCGATGGGGATAATATTGTAGCGGGAGGTAATAGATGGGGAGAAGGATATTACATACATGCACTTGCAGTACGTGGTGTTAGAGAGAACCAGTAATTAGAATTATCAACCAGTATACTTCCTGTCCTCAATCTAATCCCTTTCTTGAATTAGCTTAGAAAATCTCGCACTATTCAAGCACAATCCTGAAACTCGCAACAAAAGTATGGTTATGTTACGAGTTTCATTACAGATTGGCGGGTAATGTAGCGAGTCCTTCAAGTATTGTTGTCAATTCCCTCCAAGTTTAAGATAGAAAAGAGCCGAAGCGGCTCTAATCCAACTTTTCCAACGCTTCATCCAGATCCTTACTGATCACATCGCTATAAACCGAAGTAGTGGTGATGTTGCTGTGGCCAAGCTGTTTTTGAACAAGTCGGAGATTATAATCCGAGGCTTTGTACAGATTGGTTGCATAAGTATGCCGCAAGGAGTGGATGGAATGGTGTTCTGCAATTCTTGCCATTTTCGCAAGATTTTTAAAAACTCTGCCAATCCCAAAGCGGGTCATCTGCTCACCGCGTTCTGAGTGAAACAGATAAGGACTGTGACTGATGCGGTAATCCAGATAATCTGAGATTAGATTTTTCAAAGCCGAGTTAAAAGCCACAACTCGATCTTTGCCACCTTTCCCATTTCGGACAATCAGTGAGTTCTGACCTTTGCCGAGATGTACGTCGGTGACTTTGAGATTGGTCATTTCTGAAACCCGCAGACCCGTACCCAGAGCAAGTTCAATGATCAGATGATTCCGGACAGCAGTTTGATTCCCCTTACTTCTGGCAATGATAGCTTGATCTGATGCCACTTTGCGAAGTGCTTTTACCTCCTCTTCATTGAGGTATTTTTCTGGTGTGATTCTCCATTTTGACATGATGTTCTCCTATTAATGATTCATTGTTCTTATACCAATTGTCTGACTCAATTGGATTCCTAGTATGTGGATCAGTGTCATAGATTTACATTAAATTGATTACCAATATAATATTTAGAAGGAGAAGTGATATGAGTCCATACTACAGATTTGAATCTGGAATTGGACTAGAACAGATCAGGAGAAGTGGTTGGCTAAAGAGAACCCAACATCCTTGGGCCTCATACCCTCCATATACTGTAATTCTTCTATTTGAGTGTGATAATCTTCAATACATAATCGAACAATATGCTGATGGTATTGCAGATCTACATTCACTTGAAGAAGGTGAGATTCAGTACATCTTAAAGATTTCTCGCTTACCCCAAAAAACAGAACCAGATAAATCAGCCGAGTGGTGGCCAGAATCGATTGCCCATTTCGGGGATATTCCACGTAACAACTTATCTTTGATAGGACATAGGATTATCAAGACATCACCTTCTGGTCAGGTGATGAGCTCAACCTTCGAAATTTACCCAAAAGAAAAACCTATCGGAAAAGACTAATCATGGTTGAATTAACAGTATCCACAAGGCCAGTTCTCTCAGTCATGCACATCAGAGCAGCAATATTTTTTTCAATGCGCAGAAGAATTAGAGATAGATAAAATACGTGATCGCAGGACGAGAAAAATTGAGTATCCAAAATATACTGCCTATAATACAAACACAATTCTCTCAACTGTTGCATTCTTAGAGTCAACCATCAACGAGTTCTTTGAACGTGCTTCTGATGAAGATGATGATTTCGGTGGTTTAACACCTCAAGACCTTGAAGCGTTAGAGACTACTTGGCGAGATAATAAACGCAATCTAGAGCGAAGCAGTATTTTAAATAAATATGATGTCGCAACCGAAATACTCGGGCTTCCAAAAATACCCAAAGGGGAAAGCCCTTATCAGGATGTTTCTCTATTGATCAAAATCAGAAATGAGTTGGTGCACTATAAGGGGAAAATGGTCCATACAAAGTTAGATTTAAGAATTAGAGCTACCGCAACAAGTTTTCACCCGCTCGAATCAAGCATCAATGGGAGATTTGAAATTAATCCTCGTATTGCTCCGGGTAATCCATTTTTCCCAAGCAAAGTGATAGGTATTAATTGCAGCAGGTGGGCAATTAAAATGGCAATGACATTTACAGACATATTCTTCGAACAGTTAGGCGTCAAAGCATCTTATGAGGGATTGCTGTAGGCTTGGCTCAGGTAGAAGCGTGTTAAGATAATGACAACTCAAGTCTGTGCTTTATCTTCTCCCAATCGGGGATGACAGATTCAAGAAGCTCATAAAAATCCGGTCCATGGTCATGGTGTTTCAAATGGCACAGTTCATGGATCACTACATAATCGATGCATTCCTTGGGGGCTCGTACGAGATCCGGGTTGAGAGTTAACCTTCCACTTGGGGATAAACTGCCCCATCTTCTTTTCATTGTTCTGATGACGAATGTTGGTTTGTTCAATCCTGAACCATTAAAAATAGACCAACAACGCTCGAAGCTATTCCCCAGCTGAATAGCTGCTTTATCAGTATACCATTGCTGGAGTAATTCTCTGGTCCTCTCGGTTGTAATAGCTTTAGTATGTGAAACTACAAATTTGCCATGAATCAATTTGACAAACTCCGTATCGCCAGTTACTGTTTTTATACGATATTGTCTGCCTAAGTATAGATGAGTTTCACCCGGGATATAGTTGCGGAGAGGTGTTTTAGGGGTGAATTGGTTAAAGTACTTAATCTGCTTCATTATCCACCTAGCTCTTTTACAAACCTTCAGGTCAATGGCTGAAACATCAGCGGATTTTGGGGCGGTGACAATTACTGTACAATCTGGGTGAACAGCAATTTCTAGAGATTTTCTATTAGCCCAAATAACCCGAAATTCTATTGTGCTGGATCCATATTGTATAATCCGATTGATATCTGCAACACCTTCGATGATCAGTAACTCCTATGTTTTGCCACTTGCATCACGCGCTTAATAATTTCATCCATTTGATCCAGTGAGAATTCGATTTTTTCAGCAGTTTTCAACTGGTCATATAAGTAATCATCTATGTCGTTAATAGTTTGATTCTGGGCATCGTCGTCGTCCCAATAGTTGACCTTGTAATACCTCCTCAGAATGGTGTCAATGGCTATAGCAGTATCAGCTGAGATCTTTTCTGTCCTAGTTTTATCAGAGACATGTGGTTCAATGATTGGTTTCAATATACCAAAATATGCCATGGCATCTTCATTTTCTGTGAGAACATCCGGGACATTGTCGTGTACTTTTCCAACTACCTTATCCCGTATTTCGATGACCTTATTCAGATACTCCATATCAGAGATTCTCTTTGACCTGAAGCCTTCAATTGCCTGCTGAATTAGCTTTGAGAATTTGTCGTAGAAGGCAGGATCCTCATCCATTTTTTCGGTGATTGCCTTCTTTGTTGCATGGGCAATTGTATCCGCTTTGGATGCAGTGGTTTTCTTTGCTTGATACTCACCCTGATCTTCCTTGACCTGATCAAACATTTTATCATCAAAGATGTTGACAGGCTCGTTCAACTGGATAACTTCATTTGCTTGTATCTGGGTATCGAGTAATTTCTTTATTTTCGGTTCGTAATCCCTATAGTCAATCGATTCAGCATATCGCAGTTTTACCGATTTCCTCAATGCGTGGAATCTTTTCAGGTCAGATTTATATCTGCGAATTAGTGATTCATCCGTCTCAGCGAGGAACTGGTCAGATGACAGTGCAATTGCAAGTGATTTACTAAACTCAGTTAGTAACGCATAAAACTCTTCACGCAATTCATCGTCTGCTAGAAGCAGCTCATACTCTTCTTCATCTAAGGAATACTTAACCGATTTGAATAAATCCCATAGAATTGAATACCGCTCCGGTAATTTCTCAATTTCATCATTAATAGATGCGAGAGTGCCCACTATATCGGATTCATCAAATCCTTCGAAGGCACTATACATGGTTAATGCAGTATCCAGTTCTCCCAGGATACTTGCATAATCAATGATGAAACCGAAGTCTTTACCCTCATATATACGGTTGACTCTGGCGATAGCTTGGAGCAATGTGTGTTCACGCAGAGTTCTGCATAAATACAGAACTGTATTCTTTGGGGCATCAAACCCGGTAAGCAGCTTATCGACAACAATTAATATCTCAGGTTGACTACCGTGCTTAAATTGATTGATGAGTTGCTTGTTGTATTCCTCTTCGCTCCCAAACCGCTTCATCATTTTCTGCCAGAACTTTACAACTTCATCTTTGGGTTGATCATCTGTCTCTTCATAACCTTCGCGTGTATCCGGAGGGGAGATGACCACAGCCGATTCTACTAACCCGATCTCATCCAGGTATGACTTGTATTTCAATGCGGATGCCTTATTGGGAGCAACCAATTGTGCTTTGAAGCCGGTTCCCTGCCAGTTTGCCCTGAAATGATCGCTTATATCAAAGGCTCTCATGTAGATCACCTGATCTGTTTTATTAAGCATTTCTGCTCGCGCATATTTACGTTTCAGATCAGCCTTTTGATCTTCGGTAAGCCCTTGAGTATGGCGTTCGAACCAGAGATCAACCGCCTTTTTGTTCTGTGTCATCTCAACATGACGACCTTCATATAGCAATGGTACTACTGCACCATCTTCCACGGCCTGCGTGATGGAATAGTGTGGTTCAACTAATTTCCCAAACTTAGCAAAATTGTTTTTTTCTTTCTTCAGAAGTGGAGTACCAGTAAACCCTAAATATGAAGCGTTTGGAAACATCTGTCTCATTCTGGCAGAGAAGGACCCAAACTGGGTACGATGACTTTCATCAACCAGTA
>JBNGBT010000015.1:0-34803 GCA_049903315.1 Candidatus Cloacimonadota bacterium
TACCATGGCATGTACTCCTTTCTGCAACAACATACTCTTCTCCCAATTTCTGTAAACAACGCTAAGTTTTCTTACAAATTGTGTTATAAATTATTTGATAAAAAACCTGACAAGAATATATTTATATGAAACATATAGGTATGAAAAATGATGAATTAAAGATTAGAGTTAAAAGACTGATTAATGAGTACCTTGAGCCTCTTGAAATAAAGAAGCTTGATCTGGATATTATTCCTACCCTAAGATCACAGAAGACAGGGGAGGTGTTTTCATCTCAATATAGAAAAGAGATGCAACGGATAGGAAGGTATTTTAACAATTTCTCTCTTCTCGGGGAGTTCAGAATGTCCTTTCTCGACATTCTTTATGATTTTCTAGAATCAAGAAGCAGAAAAATCTCCGAAAATACATATTATATCCAGGCTAATGCGCTCAAGGGAGTCATCATGAATCAACCGAAAATCCAACTACAGAATGAGTATTTCAAACAGATATTCGAAACCGTTGTGAAAGACATATGTTTTGACCAGGACCTGCTTGATAATTGCCAGAATGGAGTTTCCAGGGGTGAACCCAATCCATTGAACGAAAAACAACTGACGTTGCTTCTTGACGCTGCCAACAAAAGGACGACATTGATCTTGTCCTTTATTCTCATGACCGGTAGCAATATGCAGGAACTCGTCAGACTAACCATGAAGGGGGTGATGCAGCTTTCATACCATGATGCAGTAAGAGTTATGCTTGCCAGGAATAGCAAGAATCAACGATCTGCTGTCATCCCAAGATCCATGCTCTTGACTATCCTTAATGAATTTCACGGAACCAATCACATGAATCAAATCCCGACTGACAGATTTCTATTTCAGACAAGATCGGGAAATACCCTTATGAAGAATAACATCTATATGATGATAGAGAACGCAGGGCGAAAGGTCGGTATCGACAAATTGAATGTCGCCGATCTATATGAGACATCAACAATGATCAAACGCATGGGTGGTTGTTCCGACGGAGTATTAACGCTTTCAGAAAATGTCGACAAAAGTGATCCCAGTGAACGAGAACAGGTAAGATGCTTGTTCGATTGCTTTGCATTTCTGAATGTATTTTATAATAACCAAAATAATTAAGAAGAGACAATGTATTTATGATCGAAAATCTTGATGAAAACGATGCCAAGGAGTTACTGGACAGAATGACAAGACTAATTCTGTTGTTGGTATCTATCGCAAGTAGAAAGGATGAAGAAGAAAAATGACGGGCGTGGCGACAGTTGAATTGCTGATAGTCGCAGAACAGTAATTAGACGCCCGAAAACACTCGGTGCCCTGATTATACGGGGCACCGGTGACACGGATCATCGATCATAGATCAGGGAGTAAAATGCACAGTGTAACAAAGACGAAAGCAGTACTCTACGCACGAGTATCATCAAAAGAGCAAATGGATACCGGTTATTCAATCGACGCACAGGTGGACCTCCTCAGAGCTTATGCTAAGGAGAATTATATCGAGATAGTTCATGAATATGTCGAAGTGGAGTCGGCTAAGACCACAGGACGCGCAGAATTCAACAAGATGATAAAGCTCATAAAGGAGGAAAAGAGGAGACGCAGAAATAACTACTGCAGAACGATCCTTGTTGAAAAGACAGACCGCTTCTGTAGGAACTTTAGAGATTATTTACTGCTTGATGAACTGGATATCGACATTCACTTTGTGAAAGAGGGAACCGTCTACTCGGAACAGAGCAGTCGTTCTACCGACAAGATGATCATGGGTATGAAGGTCTTGATAGCAAAACATTTTATTGATAATCTGAAGGAGGAGACCATCAAGGGGTTGAACAAGAAGGCTGAACAGGGAAATTATCCCTGCAGGGCTCCATATGGCTATATGAACGTCAAAGACGGTAAAAAGAACCACATAGCACCGGATCCTGAAACAGCTCCCATGGTGAAGAAGATATATAATCTTTACGCTTCAGGAAATTACTCCCTGAAAT
Organism: Candidatus Cloacimonadota bacterium; assembly: GCA_049903315.1. Taxonomy (GTDB): domain Bacteria; phylum Cloacimonadota; class Cloacimonadia; order JGIOTU-2; family JGIOTU-2; genus Celaenobacter. The sequence continues at coordinate 2,009 of JBNGBT010000015.1, forward strand.
CCCTTGCTGATAAACTGTATAAAACAGGATTTTTTTACTGCCCTTCAACACCACGGTTCCCGACCTCGGTGCTGCAAAGAATGCTGAACAATCCGATCTATTATGGTAAGTTCAGGTTCAAGGAAAAACTCTATGACGGCAATCATAAACCCCTCATTAGCAAAAGAAAATTTCAGCTTGTGAACGAGTATCTAACAAGTAACGGTAACGGCAAACACAACGACACAAAGGTATACATGCTGTACCGCGGATTGATCCACTGCGGGGACTGCGGATGTTTGCTGACCGGGGAAAAACATAAAAAGAAGTATATTTATTACCACTGTACCTTTGCCAAAGGAAAGTGTAAGAATCGTGAATATATCAGGAGCGAGGTCATTGATGCGGCAATCGAGAAGATCATCAGGAAAATATCCTTTGATGATAAAAAGATGAAGTTCATTACCGATGCCCTGAAAGCCGGTATCGACAAAGAGAATAAAGAAAATAAGACCATAATGAAGAAAAATAAACAGAGGATTAAAGATCTGAAAAAGGGTCTTGATAAGATTTATATGGACTATCAACTAGCTCGTATTGATAAAGAACGCTATGAGCGCATAAGGGATAAATGGGAGGAAGAAATCGACATTTTAGAGGACAATTTGTGGAATTTAAAAGCTCAAAGCGACGGTTTAAGGGTCAAAATGACGATTATTCTCAAAATCTGTAAATCCCTTACTGATATATATTTACAAGGTTTGCCATTTGAGAAAAGAGAGGTGCTTCAGATACTGTTCTCGAACTTTTTATGGGATAATGGTAAGCTAGTGGCAATCGTACGAAAGCCTTTAGACATGCTGCTTTTAGCAGATTTTGATGACGAAAATTCTCAGGTAAAAATTTGCTCAAAATACCCGAAAAAAAAGGGTGGGGTGGATGATGGGACTCGAACCCACAACAACCGGAACCACAATCCGGTGCTCTGCCATTGAACTACATCCACCACATATTAAATAACTGGTCGGGGTGCCGAGATTCGAACTCGGGACCTCTTGAACCCCATTCAAGCGCGCTAGCCGGGCTGCGCTACACCCCGTTTTTCCAAATATTTCCAATAAAAAATATTAAGATGGATACCTTTATATGCAAGTTTTTTCAGTCAAGTTTTATGCAATATCGGTGATTATTCTACATCACAACTAAACCAATACCGCTTGCCCTTCTTAATCAATTCATCAACCCCCATTTCTTTGATATTCCTCAAAGTGGCAATACATGCATTGTGAAATATCTCGCCAAGAGCATTCTTTATTTTATCACAATGTTCAAATTCATTGCACTCATAGCATCCACCAAAACCTTTCTCGCGAAAGCAGTGCCATACGTTGCATTCAGTGTGATCCCTTTGCGTACAAATTATAGGGCATTTCATCTGAGTGAGAAAGTTCAGATTTTTTATAAATTCGTCATAGTTCCTAAACTGCTTAGAAAACATAGCCCGAACAGTTAAGTAATATTTGTATTTTTCTAATTGTGCTTTAAGTTTCTCAGCAGCTTTGGCAACATCCTGTGAATATCCACCACAGTCACCACAATACAAACCGCAATATGCGATTAATGCCTACTTGTCATCAATAGTTTTAACTTTACTCATTGTTAATATAATTCCCGATACTGAGCTTAATCCACTTGTCAGCATAATAGCCGTAATGGCTTTCTATGATCTTTTCTGTCAGATCACAAATGGAGGTAGCGCCAAATATTTGAAGAGTCTTTCCATCCGAACTCGCTGCACTTTGATAGAAATAATCACTATTGTTTATTTCTTCGTAAAAATGGGTATAATATTTCCCATTAGGAGCAAGAAAATTTATAATATCACGCGCTTTTTCAAAATCGATTTTCCCATATTCTTTTAATAATATTTTATTCAGAGCATCATATCTCCATTGAGTGTCATCCATGTGGTCAGCAGACATCATGGTGGTCCAGGGAGCCATGGAACAAAAACGCATTGATGGATTAATATACATATTTGTAACCAGTACGAGATCAGGTTTGTCTTCGCGTTGAGGAGCAAAATAATATCCATTCGGCACAGCTTGAGCTTTGAATGTCGAATCTATAAAAGCGGTTTTATCAAAGAATTCTTCAGGATCGTAGGGCTTATCGAACTTCATGAAAAGCCCGGTATTAAAATAGAAAAATGTATCAGGATATGCATAATCATCATAGCGGATCTTCAACCCATATTTAAGGGCAAGTGTGTCATATTCTGCCAGAAATTCTCTGGTTGGAAACAATCCCTCTTTAACGAGCCCAGGTTTGGGGAATGATAAAAAATCCAGACTATCTGCATAGGCACCAGCTTCCAATACAGCTCCTCGTCCGGACTGGGCATCTGCGATTGAGTAAAGCCAGGGAACTCCGCGAGGTGCATGAACCATGACCCGTAATGCTTTTTGAAAAGTTGTACCATAATGGGCAGCATGCCGAACAAGGAGTAACGAATTCAATCCGGGCTGTTTCGCATTTAAATTTGCAGCTGGAACCATATCGACACCGAGTGCAAGCCCGTTTGCATTCATTGCAGTTATCGAACCAATCATTCCTGGTGCAGTAACAGAGATTATTGGCTCACGTGCTGGATAGTCAAGCATTGGATCAGGATTATAAATTATCATACATGCAAGATTCTGGAAAATATCTGCGGTTGGAAACATAAAGTCTCTTCCATAATAGTGCTTCCCATCTTTTGTGGCTTTTTTACATACCGAAAAGGCGTTGCAGAATAAAGGAGGTTTCAGGTTTGCTGCGCTTATCCCCGGGATCGATTTCCATAAACCTTGGATATTATATGTTTGGGCAAGAAGAAAATCAATGCCTACATTGAGGGCAAATATATTATCGAGATTCACCAATGTATTAGGATTTGCTTCCTTGCATCCTTCAACTATCCCGACCATTTCATTCATCAACTCTTGGGGCAACATACGGCTAATGTTTTTATCATTGCTTTTTATGATGTCGATCATCAATTTACCGAGAAGACTTTTATATGGTTTGACAGAACCAGGTTGAAGAAAAGCCGGTACAATACCGTCCATGAATTTTGTGCACATTGTTTCGATTTGTTGATGAGCAATTTTACCGAATATGTACCCCATCTGATAACCTGTTCCTTCCAGGTAATACACAGTTTTGGGATTATTTGTCTCATAATTGAATGCAGAGATGCTATGGGCTTTTATACCTCTCTTGCCCTGATATGTTATGACCGTATCGATGACATATCCATCTTTTTCAAACGCTTGAGTAAGTTCAAAAGTTGATCTCTTGGGCAAGGGTATACTTACACTTGATTCTTCCTTTAATATTGAGGTTTTCTTTACTCTGGAAAATTGCGAACACGAAGCGAGTAACCCAAAAATTAAGACTATAAATAATAAATTTTTTTTCATATTTTCTCCTATCTTAACAAAAAATATGCGATTCCTGACACAATGACCTGGATTGTCAGATTATCAAATCCGTGAGTGCTGATTGCTTCAACAAGTGCACCTCCCAAACCACAGGCAAAGCCGACAAACAAAGAAGTCCACAATCCATATGAACTAAAAAGCAAAGCAAAGAATGCCGCCAGGAAACCGACAATTAAAACTCCAATTGATCCTTCGATACTTCGCGTGACTTTCACGCCGAAGGCAGAGGGAATATTATACTCATGTTTCCCCCACTTTGCGCCAATGGGTTCTCCCACCGCATCTCCGCATCCACAAACAAAATAGCCGACTATAGCGAATGGATAGAACAGCACATTTGCAAGCACTCCGCCAAGAGCAGTTGTCAGCAAAGGAACTACAATAAAGACACTTCTTCGCGGCTCGTCCTTGGGTCGTGCAAGTGCTTCATAAAATGGGAAATCATTTCCTTTATAAACTGAAAACAGCACGAATAAGACAACGATTATGCCAAACATTACGACACCTGAAAGCCCTAATACGATCTGGAGAATTCCAGCCATTAGGAATATCATAACATGAAATACTTTCCTTGTATATGCTGTTTTGAGACTTTTTTTAATTTTCAAAAAACTGGCAAACCAAAGAGAGAACCAGGTATAAAAAAATAATACCGGCGTGATTATCAGGAAGACCTTCATAGAGGGCAAAGCACGGGAAATGAAGTCAGAGGTGTTCTGCAGTAGTGCCGGCAACAAAGACTTATCATGACTTGGAATATCCGCATAATATTCTCTATGCATAGGTGTATTTGCATACATAAATGAAGGAATAACTAATAAAAGGATTGACAATGTAAGTAGGATTTTCAATTTATTCACGTTCTGCTGAATGTTCATATGATTTTCTAGAAACACTGCATCCTCTTTTTGTGTTGATATGTTTTTCATATAATTTCACGCATGCGGTGTCAAATTAAATGTGAATTTTCATTATAAAAATTTTTAATATTTTTTAAATACTTACATGAATTATCTGCGGAGGACGTATGAAAAAATGTATCATACTTATATTTCTCGTGATTTGCATGACATCATGCAGCACTTATTATGTGACAAGAAAACCCTTGACCCTCATGGGTTCATGGCAAAGGACTATCAAGACTAAAAAGTCTTCATATATTGCACGTCTCACTTTCAATAAAGATCTTACCTTCTCATATGAAGCAAAAGATCCTGTCGTTGGACATGTAAATACATATGGCAACGTGAGTATCATATCCAAAAAAGTTGCATTTTTGAGTGATTTGCAATGCAAGAATGCGGGTATTTATAAGTTCTTAATTGAAGATTACAACACGCTTGTTCTTACTCCGGAAAGAGATTTGTGCGAGATAAGAAAAAGCATCATTTATGGAACCTGGACGAGGGTAGAATAAATATGAAGATTGCCTTTGGCAAGTATTGCCCATGCTGTGGAAATGGAAACCGGCATCGTGATCACAGATCATGGTTCATGAGGTTGATCGGCATTAAAAAACTGTATGTATGTACGAAGTGCAGATTGCGTTATGTCATTCTCTTCGGAGGATTAGGAATAGGATTGGGGAGATGCCCACGTGGCGCAAAATACTGGAAGTTAAATAATAAGGAGTAGTTTTGGCTATTTTATTAAAAACATCAAAGATGATCGAAATGCAGATTGATGACTTTTTGAATTTCATCAGCGAAGCCGGAATTTTTTTTAAGAGAGGATTAGAAAATTATCTCAAAGATAATTCTTCTGAGTTTGAGAAGCGTCTTCTTGCTGTCTCTGAGCATGAGAGAAAAGCTGATGAACTTCGCCTAAACATCGAAAAACAATTGTATATTCATACGCTTATACCAGAAAGCAGAGGCGACGTTCTTGCAATACTTGAGAACACAGATCGCGTAATGGATGATATCAAAGAAGCGCTTCAGGTATTTGCAGTTGAGCGTCCTGAAATTTTAGAAGCGTTTGATGCGCTTTTCATAGAGCTTGCCGACTCATCCATTGAGGCTGTAGAAAGTCTCATCCATAGCGTTCGCGCATTTTTTAAGGACATCGCATCGGTAAATGACCATATTCACAAAGTAAAATTTTATGAAAGAGAAGCTGATAAAATTGCCATGTCGCTCAAGAATGAAATCTTCAAAGCTGATATTGATCTCAGTCATAAAATACATTTGAGATTTTGTGTTCAACAGATAGAAAGAATATCTGATTCTGCTGAAGATATGAGTGAACGTCTCGCAATCTATACAATAAAGCGACAAATCTAAATATGATCTACCTTCTTCTCTCAAGCGGATTGTTCCTTGGCTGGTCTCTCGGTGCGAATGATGCTGCTAATGTATTTGGCACTGCCGTGGGCACAAAAATGATCAAGTTCCGTACAGCCGCTTGGATCGCAGCCATATTTGTAGTACTTGGAGCTGTAATTGAGGGTTCTGGGGCAAGTATCACACTTGGCAAACTTGGCTCAATTAACACCATGCCGGGCGCATTTACCGTTGCACTTGCTGCTGCAGGAACTGTCTTTTTTATGACGAAGCTCAAACTTCCGGTTTCTACTTCTCAAGCAATCGTTGGCGCTATTATCGGATGGAATATGTTCAGCGGATCAATTACAGACATGACTTCCTTGACGAAAATTGTGCTTACATGGATAGTATGCCCAGTTCTTTCCGCACTGATTGCTATTGTATTATATAAATTCTTTAAATTCTTTCTTGCCCAAGCAAAAATACATCTTCTCGATCTTGATGCATACACCCGAATCGGGCTTATCATTGTTGGCGCTTTTGGCTCCTATAGTCTTGGTGCAAATAATATCGCAAATGTTGTCGGAGTTTTTACTTCCTCTTCACCATTTCATGACATTAATGTCTATAATATATTCACGATTTCGGGTAATCAAATACTCTTTCTCCTTGGGGGTATTGCGATTGCAATTGGCATCTTTACTTATTCACATAAAGTCATAAAGACCGTTGGCAAATCACTCTTTAGATTGTCGCCAGTAACTGCTTTTATTGTTGTGCTTTCTCAGTCAATTGTTCTGTATCTTTTTGCCTCAACTGAAATTCGCCACGTTCTCATGTCACTTGGCATACCGAAATACCCTCTTGTGCCGGTTTCCAGTTCTCAAGCCGTGGTTGGAGCTATTCTCGGAATTGCTATTGCAAAAGGCGGAAGAAATATTCAATTCAATATTTTAGGGAAAATATCTTCCGGGTGGATTACAACCCCTGTTATTGCATGTATAATATCATTCGTCGCTCTATTTTTTGTACAAAATGTATTCGATCAGAATGTCTATCATACCACTCCTTACTCTCTTTCAATAAAAGTGATTGATCAATTGGAAAAAGAGGGATTCTCAATCGAAAAGATCAAGAGCTTTGAAGGTACTCGATTTTCAACAGGATTGAGATTGCAACAGAATTTAAAGAAAATCAAGAGTCTCACAAATAAAGAAAAATCAGTTATATATTCTTATGCAGCAGTTGATAGTTTTTATGTAAATCCAGCTATTTTAAAGGATATTGAATCAGAAAACATTCTTACATTTGAACAATTCAGATCTCTTGAAACTCTTTCAAAACAATCCTTTTCACACGAATGGGAATTCCAGAACGAGTTACTCTCACTTTCACCAGACTGGAAATACCGAACCGAAAAACAGAAAAACTATCTTGCTTATAATATCCATTTAAAAAAACAGTATGATTTTATTTATCATTATCTTAAAATCTTAAATCCTAAATAAGGAGGAATATGCAAAAACAAACTATCTCCGATATTGACGTAAGTGGAAAGAAAGTACTTGTTAGGGTTGATTTCAATGTTCCTCTCGATAAACATCAAAATATTACAGATGATACAAGAATAAAAGCGGCATTACCTACTATCAACTACTTGCTGGAACATAATGCTGCGGTTATTCTGATGTCCCATTTAGGACGTCCAAAGGGCGAGGACAAGACAACGTTCAGCTTGGAGCCAGTTGCAAAACGATTGGAAGAAATCATTGGCAAAAGGGTTCGATTTGCTCATGATTGCATAGGCGACGAAGCAAAAAAAGCCGCAGTAAATTTGAAACCGGGAGAAATCCTTCTCCTTGAGAATACACGATTCCATCCAGAGGAGAAGAAGAATGACCCTGATTTTGCAAAAGAACTATCCTCTCTTGGCGACATATTCATCAATGATGCATTCGGTACAGCACACCGTACGCACGCATCAAACGTAGGTGTAGCAGAATTTATTCCCTCAGCTCTTGGATTTCTTGTTGAAAAGGAAATTGAGTTCCTTAACAAAGCGCTTATTAGTCCGGAAAAGCCCTACACCGCAATACTTGGCGGGGCAAAAGTGTCTGACAAGATCGAGCTTATAGAGCAGCTTCTTGATAAAGCAAATTCCATCCTCATTGGTGGCGCAATGATGTACACGTTTCTTAAAGCACTTGGTTACTCTGTGGGTAAGTCCCTTGTTGAAGATGACAAAATTCCTGCCGCACTTGAGATCATGGATCGAGCCAAAGAAAAGAACGTGTTCTTTACTCTTCCTGAAGATACAGTTGTCGCCAAAGAGATAGAAGAAGGCACAGAATTTCACTCAGTTCCAGTAGATGCAATTCCTGATAATATGATCGGGCTTGATATTGGAATTCTTACTGTAAGAAAATATGCTGAAATTATCAAAACATCTAAAACAGTAATTTGGAATGGACCAATGGGCATGTTTGAAATAAGCAGTTTTTCTCATGGCACAAAAGGCATTGCACGCGCAGTTGCTGCATGCACAGGGATCACGATCATTGGGGGTGGTGATTCTGCTGCAGCAATAGAAAAATTCGGATTTGCCGAGAAGGTTTCTCATATTTCGACCGGAGGTGGTGCGTCTCTGGAATATCTTTCAGGAAAAGAACTTCCGGGTATCGCGATAATTCCGGATAAATAAAAAAGGACACATTTCTGTGCCCTAAATATTTTACAGTATACTTAATCATTCCTATGAGTCATGTGGCTGATAGGAATGATAATAGAGATTATTTTTCTGAAATTCTTTTAATCAATACGAGTAACGCAAAGCCTGAGATAGAGCCGATGATATAATAAGGAAAATCGTTCCATGAAAATGAGCTGCCAATTATTGTTCTTATAATAAAATTTTCTCTGAGTAACCCTAAAAATTGAGTTTTCCATAGCTGAGTGAATTCTAGTGCGCAAGTTACGATGAATACTGCGGATGCTATCAAAATTGGCTTAAGTTTATTAAAGAACAAAAATATAATAAGGCACCAGAATATTTCATAAAATACTCCACCAAGTGAATTATTTACCCATGCAGATGCGTTTCCCGAATAAAATTTTGTACAGAAACCAATCGGAATTATGATCAGCAGCGCTATTACACAGAAAATCCTTCTTTTTGACATGTGAATTTGTTGCAGAAATTACGAGTGAGTTTTACTTTTCGATTTTCAATCCCAGATCGTCCAGTAAAGAAGAATCAATCTCAGACGGAGAATCACTCATAAGATCAACTGCCTTAAGAGTTTTCGGAAAGGCAATAACATCACGGATTGATTCAGCGGCAGTCATTATCATCACAATTCTATCTATTCCTGGAGCTATTCCGCCATGAGGAGGAGTGCCGTAATCAAATGCTTTCAAGAAGAAACCAAATCGTTGTTCAAGTTCTTCCCCTTCAATGCCAATGACCTCGAATATCTTTCTTTGAATATCTGGTCTGTGACATCGAATGCTCCCTGAGGATAATTCAAGCCCATTGCAAACGAGATCGTAAAGTTGCCCGATAATGTCGCCATACTTTTGGGGATCATCGAGATACGAAATGTGCTCATCCTTTGGCATCGTGAACATATGGTGTGCTGTCTCCCATTTGCCGCCTTCTTCATCCCACTCAAATAACGGAAAATCGGTTACCCACAAAAAATTATATTGGGAATTATCTATGAGTTCAAGCTCTTTTGCAAGACGGTTTCTTAGTTCACCAAGGACTTTGCACACGATCTTCTCTCTGTCCGCAACAAAAAGAATGAGGTCGCCATCCTCGGCTTCCATGCGCTCCATGATTTGTGTTTTTATCTCATCGGAGAAAAACTTATCAATATTGGAGTGCAAGGTTCCGCCCTCTACCTTCATGCGTGCTAATCCCTTGCCGCCAAGGTGCTTTGCAATATCCTCAAGTTTATCAATATCTTTTCTTGTATACTCTCCGCAGCCCTTTGCATTGAGTGCACGTATACAACCACCCGATTCAGCCACTGATGAGAATACACGGAATTCTGCTTTTTTCACAATATCAGTGACATTCTGAATTTCCATGCTGAATCTGAGATCAGGTTTATCAGAGCCAAAACGTCGCATAGCATCATGATAAGTGAGTCTTGGAAATGGAATTGGCAATTCGATATCAAGTATCTCTTTGAATATTTTGGAGAACATCTTTTCCATGATCTCAAAAATGTCTTCCGGGGACACAAAACTCATTTCAAGGTCGAGCTGGGTAAATTCTGGCTGTCTATCTGCTCGAAGATCTTCATCTCGGAAGCAATGGGCTATCTGAAAGTATTTATCGAATCCGCTGATCATTAAAAGTTGTTTATATATTTGTGGTGATTGAGGAAGAGCATAAAATTTTCCTTTATATTCCCTGCTCGGAACTAGATAGTCCCGTGCGCCTTCAGGAGTACTTCGGACAAGTAAAGGGGTTTCTATTTCAAAAAAATTTCGCTCAGTAAGAAATTTCCTCATTTCAAATATTATATAATGACGAAGCAATATCTTGCGCTGCAAATCCTGTCGTCTCAGATCAAGATAACGAAATTTTAATCGCAAATCCTCATCGGCGACAACTTTTTCGTTGATTTGAACAGGCAATTCTTTGGATGAATTGAGTATTTTTAATTCCTTGGCAATCACTTCGAGCCGTCCTGTTTTCATATCAGGATTTATCATTTCATCAGGACGAACAGCTATAGTGCCTTTTACTGCGACCACATATTCAAGACGAAGGTTGTGCGCCTTTGTAAGAAGCTGAGTGCTGTTCAAAGGATTGAATACAACCTGTACAATACCCGTTACATCTCTCAGATCAATAAAAATAAGATTTCCCATATCCCGACGATTATGAACCCATCCCATGATCACGACATCCCGTCCTTCAGATTCAATGCTCAAATCACCAGCATAATCAGTTCTTTTCCAGTTTTCTAATAAGTCAAACATCTTACTCCATCAAATTTAATTTATAATATGAATTGAACCATTCATAAAATTTCTTTAATCCATTTTTTAAGTTAGTTTTGGGATTATAATGCAATAATTTCTTTGCTTTTGCTATATCAGCATAGGTTCTCTGCACGTCACCTTTAGGAATTGGCTGCTTATCAGTAAGTACTTCATATTCGAAATTATCCGCAATTTCTTTAACTAGTTCTTCGAGAGTGACCGGTTCATTATTCCCTAAATTTATTATCTCAAATACACCTTCATGTTTTTTTAGCCAGGTAAATGCTTTCATAACACCATCAATAATATCATCGATATAGGTGTAATCTCTTGATGTTGTGCCGTCACCAAAAAATGGAATCGCTTTTTTATGTATGATATACTGAGAGAATTTATGGATTGCAAGATCGGGACGCTGGCGGGGACCGTACACGGTAAAAAATCTCAAACAGGCGACATCAATATCATAGAGATAATGATATGTGTGGCAGAGAAGCTCACCTGCTTTTTTTGTTGCTGCATAAGGTGAAATCGGTTTGTCCACAGGATCATCTTCTGAGAAAGGTATTTTTTTATTATTCCCGTACACAGAGGATGATGATGCGAAGATAAATTTCTTCACATTATGTTCTTTGCAACATTCAAGCAGATTTTGTGTTCCCTCAATATTCACTTTCTGGTAGTAGGGTGCATTTTCTATCGAGAGACGTACTCCAGCCATTGCTGCGAGATGAATCACACAATCAATATCATATTCATTGAAGAGTATCTGTAACAATGACATTTCAGTGATATCTCCTCGAACAAAAGTGAAATTCTTTTCAGCTTGAGGTTTTTCATTAATGAGTTTCAGATTGTGATTCTTTAACGCAACATCATAGAAATCACTGATATTATCCAATCCGATAACGACTTCCCCCTTACAAAGCAACTGCTCGACAAGATGTGAGCCGATAAAACCCGCTACGCCTGTTACAAGTATCATTATGCTACCCCCTCATGAGTTTTTATGAAATGTACTACTTCTTCTTTTTTCACTTCTGATTGTGACTTCTTTTTTATGTTTTTTACCACATACGAACCTGATTTAAGTTCACTGTCTCCAATCAGAATTGCGAAAGACACATTATTTTTATCGCAATACTTTAAATTATTTCCAACTGAGGAATTTACATCTGCAACGATTGCAGAAACGTCAGCTCTATGCAAATCCTGCATCATCTCAAGGGATGCGAGCATCGCATCATCTCCTATAGGAATAATTAACACTTGTAGATTATTTTCTTCTGGAAAAGAAAAGCCCGATTTCTCTAAAGAAAGGATTATTCTTTCTAATCCCATTGAAAGCCCAACAGCAGGTGTTTGCTTTCCTCCAAGATATTCGATCAATCCATCATACCTTCCCCCACCACCAAGTGCATCTTGAGCTCCTAGATAATTGATTTTGTATTCGAAAGCTGTTTTCGTATAATAATCCAATCCTCTGACAATTTCGGGATTAACAGTAAAAGGCACTTTCATCATTGTAAGATTGCTCTTTACTTCTTCGAAATGGAGAGCGCACTCATTACAAAGATTATCAAGCATGCGTGGTGCTTTCTCGATAAGGTGCTGACAGGTTTTATTCTTGCAGTCAAAGACTCTCAGCGGATTTTGCTCCATTCTGCGCTGACAGTCTGTACAATATTTCTCTTTATCTTTATATAGAAACTCTTTGAGTAAGATATTATATTTTTCCCTGCATTCCAGGCAGCCCACACTGTTGATTTCTAGAGATACATCAGGCACTTGTGCTTCCTGCAGTATCTGCCAACCGATAGTAATAATTTCAGCATCAATGATCGGGTCGGGTGATCCTATACACTCCACACCGAACTGATAGAACTGCCTGTACCGTCCTTTTTGAGGTCTTGAATACCGGAACATCGGACCTTCATACCAGAGCCGCAAAGGTCCTTTTTTTGATGACTGCATATTATGTTCGGCAACCATTCTTGCAATAGAAGCTGTACCCTCAGGTCGAAGTGCAAGATTTCGTCCCTTTTTATCCTCAAAAGTGTACATCTCTTTTTCGACAATATCTGTGTCTTCTCCTACACTCCGTTGAAAAAGGTCTAGTTGCTCAAAAATTGGTGTGCGAACTTCAGAGTAATTGTATAATGAAGTGATTCTATGTATAATACCTTCAATATAATGCCATTTTTTACTATCATCCGGCAAAATATCATAGGTTCCGCGTGGTGCCTGGTATTTCATAATGCTATTGTGAGATTATTATTTATTATTTTCTTTCTGGAATATAATATCGTGGTTTCCTGTAAAAAATACGGAACATAATTATCGCAGCCGTAATTCCTATCACATCAGCGAGAAAATCATATTTATCCATAGAACGACCGGATATAAAACTTTGATGTATCTCATCAAACACACCCAATAATCCTCCTAAAATAAGAACTGCGATAAAAGCACCCAATAGTTTATTGATTCTGTCTTCCTGCTTTAACATTAGAAGAAAGAGGGTTGCCCAGATCCCATATTCGAAGAAATGAACGACCTTGTCAGAATATTTTGGAAAGCCTTCCGGTGCCTGAAAATCCGGTATAGAGGACAATGTCAGCATAAGAATTGTCCAAATAACTAACGCGATTCTAAATCCCATTTTCATTTTTTGATAAAACGAAACTGATTATTAATATGTCAAGTTTTGAAAAAATGTCCCCTGTATCACTATTGAATAAAATAATTAGTAAGATATAAATATATACTAAAAGGAAAACGCTTGTATTTTGCTTTGAGTAACAAATGTGGAGTATCCTGACTGACCCAGTAATAGGTCATTCCCTTGTTTTTAAAAATATTATTCGTAAGAATATCTGTCTTGGAACTGATCTTTGTATCATACTGAATTTCAGAGTTGATCCTGTACTCCAAGCACTTATAATTCTTTTTCTGGTAACGGACAGGGACTGTTCTGGATCTCACTGCATTAAGCCGCCATATACGATAATTACCATAACAAGTATACTGTTTTTCTTCCGGCAGATCTTCTAGGAGCGAGAAAGTCATGCTAATAATATCATAAATTGGACTGTCGCAATGAAGTGAATCTACTTTCTCTGCTAATAAGTCTCGAATTGTAATACTCCCCTTTTTTTGATTGAAGAGCACTACTTTTTTTTCATGTACATTTTGTTGGCAGATAGTTTTCCAATAATAAAAAGGTAGGAAAGAAGTGTTGCAAGAACTCACATATGTATTCTCGATTGAAAATAATGCAGAGACAAGTCCTCTTGAAGTACTTTCAAGCGTGATTGTTTGTAACGAGTCTGTCGTAGCCAGTGATATCTTAACGACTGCAACCGGAAGTCCAGCATAATGAACACTATATTCATAAACGGTTTCTTCTGCTAAGCATATGAATGGTAGTATAAGAATAAATAAAGTAAGCCAGAACTTATTCTTCATGCAGAGTTTATGATATATTCAGTCGCACAGCCGTCATTCGCTGCCCATCAATGGATTCGACAGTAAATTTGTATTTATCCTTAAAAATGACCGTTTCACCAGCTTTAGGTATCTTGCCAAAAAGATGATATAAAAAGCCGGAAAAACTATCGAATTGATCATCGACTTCCAAGCCGAATTTTTTACACACGTCATTGAAATCTGTTGAGCAATCGATAACATACTCATTCTGTGTAATTGGCTTGATATCTATTTTTTCAACGTCTGTTTCATCGAGAATTTCACCAACAATTTCTTCTAATACATCTTCCAAAGTAACCAAACCAGTCGTGCCACCATACTCATCCACGACAACTGCCAGGTGAATTTTATTCTTTCTGAAATAGCTTAAGATGAAACTCAATTTCATGTTTTCTGGAATGAAATAGCATGGACGCATAAGATCCTTTATCCGCTTCTGAGAGCCGAGATTTAGTATGATATCCTTGCTGTACACCATCCCAATGATATTATCAATCGTCCCGCGATAGATCGGAATTCGGGAAAATCCGGTCTCTTTAATTACCTGTATGAGATTATCAAAGCCATCCTCTATCTCAACTGCAGTAATATCGATCCTTGGAGTAAGTATCTCTTTTACTTTTGTATCTGAAAACTCAAAAGCGCTATTGAGCATTTCCCTCTCTTCTCTGTGAATATCAACCAGATCGGGAGCTTCATCATGGACGATGCTTTTTATATCTTCCGAAGTAATTTTTATATTTGAATCCATCAAACCGTGATCCGTGCCTTTGGTGAAAATATTAGTGAATAGCTCCAATATTTTAACTATCGGGAATAAAATAATTTTAAAAAATCCAACCGGAAGTGCTATGATAGTCGAATATTTCTCGGCATACTGAATAGCAAATAGTTTGGGAACCACTTCACCAAATATAAGTACGATCACTGTTGCCAGAATAATTTCTACAACAAGTGCAAGGACGGCAGAAGCTCCTGGTACTGAGTGAGTTATGTCGAGTGCTATCATCGCAGCCACAGAAGCAAAGGTAACGTTTACAATGGTGTTACCAAGGAGTATTGTAATCAAAAGCTGCTGCGGATGTTTGAGAAGCTGTGGAACATATCTGCTCGACCACTTTTTTGAATTTTCCAACTTTTTCAGATACATTCTTGAAAGCGAAAAAAGAGCGGTCTCGGAGGATGAGAAAAATCCTGAGAGCACAAGAAACAGTCCCATCAATATGATCTTAAAAACCATTACAATTTCCCTTGTTGTGAAAATGCGAGATACTTCTCAGTGAGAGTTTCCATTTTCTCTTGTTGCTCGGGGTCATTATGCTCGTATCCAATGAGATGAAGAATTCCATGTATGACTAGGCGTTCAAGCTCATCCTGAAGTTGTGCATGAAATTGTTCTGCTTGTTCATCTGCTTTTTCAACTGAAATGTATACATCACCCAGAATCTGCAATTCGCTGGGTAAATATTCTGTGTGGACATTAAAAGAAAGAACATCTGTTGGTCGGTCACGATCAAGGAAGCGTTTATTAAGTTCGTGAATATATGCATTGTCAGTAAAGACTATATTCAGAATTGTATCAGGTGTTAATCCTTCACTCTCCAAAATATGTGCAATGAGTTTTTGTATTCGCCGTTGATCTATTTCGGCGTCTGTCTCATTAATTATCTGTTGATTACTTTCTTCCATTTATTCCGGATATGCTATACGTTTTTGATAGATGCCAAGTAATATGGGTATCATACTTTGCTGTAAAGTTTTTAATTCCTTAAGAGAAATTCCGCTCTCTGAAAGTTGGTCGGTATCAATCAAACGCTTGATGCTTTTCTTCACAGTATTCTCAATTTCTTCAACCGTGGGTTCATCCAGAGATTTGGTTGTAGATTCTACAATATCAGCAATCATCACGATAGCAGCTTCTTTACTTTGAGGTTTTGGACCATTGTAATGAAAATCCTTTTCATCTATCTTTTCGTCCTGTTCAAGTGCTTCATTCAGAAAAAAGCTTATTTGGGAAGTGCCATGATGCTGTTGTATTATATCGACAATCGCTTTAGGGATGTGATGTTCCCGTGCAAGCTTGACCCCGTCCTCAACATGTTTCTTAACTACTTGCGCACTTTGACGAGGTGTGAGTTGGTTATGCATACTGTCTTCTTCAGTAGTATTTTCGATAAAGTATTCTGGATTTTGGGTTTTTCCAATATCGTGATAATAACTTCCAACGCGTGACAGGATCGGGTTTGCGCCTATTGCTTTAGCAGCAGCTTCGGCGAGATTTCCTACTATAATACAATGGTGATATGTTCCGGAAGCAACTTCAGTAAGCGATTTTAATAATGGATTACTAAAATCCCCCAGTTCAAGCAGGTGAATATTTGTTATAACAGGCAAGCGTTGCTCGATCGGTGCAAGAAGCGTCATGCTGCCGACGAGAGAAATCAATACTCCAAGAACACCCCATTTGATATCATTAAAAATTTCGAGTATTTTTGTATGTTGTATTGCCCCAAAAATAAAAACAAGTCCAATGAAAAAGATCAGCATATAGAATGCTGCATTATAGAAATCTCTTCGGCTTCGAGGATTCTCAAGCGGAAGTACCGCGCTCAAGCCGGAAAGACATATTATCATGGCGGGGATGATCTTCCAATCCAGCAAACCCGCTACCAGAAAATAGTTCACAAAACCGAATATCATTGCAGCGGGTACATTGACAAGAAATGCGAGAAGAATTATCGGTAAACCAAAAGGAAGAATATACACAGACCAGGTTGTGAGATTTGTTATCAGAATGAGCATGAGTGCATTACATGCAGTGAAAAGTAGAAATGTCCTAAAGAATGAAAATGTCAAAAGGAGTTCCGGGTACATGAAATATGATAATATTATGAAAAGCGAAAGTACAAGGAAAATATAAATAAATTCTGCTATATAAGATAAGACCTGTCTCACCGGATGCTCTGTAACGATCCTTCTTTGCTCAGCCTGTTCAAGAGCGTTCAATTTTCGCAGCATATCCCCTGTTATTTTCTGATGCTCTTGCACGATCAGTTCATTTTTGAGCACTTCTCCCAGGACTTGAGGAACACTTTCACTGGCTCTTTTCTTCGCAACATCTGTCGCTTCTTTATCAAAGATGATATTAGGTTGTAAAATTTTATTAAGTGTCTTATCAATGATGTTTTTCCATTCATCGGAGCTAAATCTGGGAGTGCGCTGATTGAGAATATAGTTGAGTGCAGTTTTCTTTGTGAATAATTCATTAATAGCAACTACTCTTTCAGTATTACCCGTAATTAAAGTAATTTTCTCACTCGCGGGTTCGCTTGTGAGTATTCCAACTCCAAGAACACTCTTTACTTGCACGAGCAGGAACTCAGACAGTTGTTCACGGGCATCTTTATTTTCAATAAATTTTAGTTCCTGTTCGCTGAAATCGTACCCTTCTTGATGGAAACTTAATATTCTATCTGCATTTAATGAATCACGAACAAATGTTTTATCCAACAAACTGTAGAATTCATTAATATGAGACTGAACATCAAAAGTAACATCATCAGATAGTTGATATTTTAATAATACACGCTCTTCTGCTTTTGCCTGTTTATTTTTGAGGACTTCAGGATCTTCATAAATGTAGAAATTAAATGGAGCCACAATAGTCTGATTTGAGATCTGACCAACATTGAATGTTGAATTCCTTTCATAAATTTTTTCTCTTGTAAAGAAGAAATTTACAAGAAAGATGACTAGTGTAGAGATACCGACTGCAATAAATGCTTGTGAAATTTTTTTTAGAGGAATATATGTTTTCATAATCTGATCTTAAGACAACAAAAGCCCCTTATTCCGAAAAATGAGATAAGGGGCTTTTAAGAATATATATCAGTCTCGGGGTATTCGAAGAATCTGGTTTGGATAAATCAAATCAGGATCTTTGATCTGATCTGTATTTGCCCGATAAATTTTGGGCCACTGGAACGGATCATTATATATCTCGGGATAACTTGAAATAGTCCATAGGCATTCACCTTTATAGACTTTCCAGCTCGAAGGAAGTCCGCGAGGTATTTTGAAAACCTGGTTAGGGTATATCAGGTCAGGATCTTTTATTTGATCTCTATTTGCCCGATAAATGATTCCCCATTTTTGAGGATCATTATAAATATGTTCGTAACCAGCGATCTTCACTAAATAATCACCTTTCACGACAGTATATTCATCCTCATAGTACTCGCCATAAGGATACATATTTTCCTGAAGCATCTCAATTCTGCTATCAATTTCTGCAAAATCCTGTTGGAATTGCGGAACTTTTGCAAGATTTTCACCTTTCAGGTCTTCATACTGAGCAATGAAATTCTTAATTTCCTGATTGCTTTTATACAGCTCGGAATTAGGAAGTTGATCATAGTAATCAAGCTTGTTCTTTATCTCATTCAGTTGTTGTTCGAAATTGATCAAATCGCTATGAGACACTGTACCAATTGAGTTCATTATTCTGGTATAGATCACATTGTATTGCTGATCGAGAAGAGTAATTTCTTCTTTGAGAGCTGCAATCTTTTTGTCATTCTCGGCAACTTGAGGACACGTATTTGCCTGACGCACTTGAAGCATCATCATCTCGTTTTCCAGAGCTTCCCAGTATTTAAGGGTTTCTTCTTTGGAGAGGTCCTTGTATTCCTCTTCTGTCAGATAGCGGACTTCTGCCTGTAGAAAAGAAGCTAGTATCATCAATAAAACGAATAGCGCGATATACTTTTTCATGTTACTCCTCTCCTAAAAAACCGTCGTCTTTTAGCTGTTGTTCGTAATCTTGTAGATTTTGAAGTTCAACTTTTTTCTGTTGCAATTCCATTTGAAGTGCTTCAATTTCTGCATTTTGTGCACCTACTTGTGCTTCGCATTGTTCGACTTTTGCACGAAGGTCATCCAGCTCAGTCTGGGAAATAGGCGGAGGTGGCTTATGACAGCAAGCTGACAGCACAAAGAATGCGATCAATAAAAAAGTTATGATCTTAATTAGATTCTTTCCCATACGATCTCCTTTCAGAGTATGTTTAGATGTTTCTTATTTTTTAGACAAGTGTATGTCAAGTTTTTCTTACTTTGTTTTACAATTCCATATATTTGGATTGTAGTTTATTCAGAAAAATAGATGATTGGTTGAGCAATTTTTATATTGAATAAAGGGCATTATTATTTCTCATATACAATCGCTTCTTTGCTATATTTTATCCTGAAAATGTAATAAACGCCAATTAAAGCAGGAATTACTGAGTTTAAGAAAAAAATTAGAAATGTTGCAGTCACTGCAAGTTCTGCGCTAATACCGTATTTGGAAAAAACTTCAATCGCAAAGGTCTCTCGAAGACCGAAACCATTAAAAGAAAGAGGAATAATATGAGAGATGTGAATAAGCGGAACGGATATCATGATCTTGAAAAAACTAATATCAACAAAATTCCTTAAAAGGATAAAATATTGATAGAAAGTTAGTAACACAAAAATGACTTGAGCAAGCATTATTCCAGGTGTTCTTTTTAAATAATTTAATAAATATGATTGGATATTCTCGTTCTTAGTAAAATATGAAAATAAATAAATTATGAATGGAAGAAACACTACAGCAATCAATACTGTTATTTTTATGATCATGCTAATATTTGTGAAAAAAAAGATTGCCGCAAAAGCTGCAAAGAAGAGATTTTTCCACGTGAGGAATATTCGCTCGATCCCTATTGACGCTAAAGTTGCCTTCTTCTTGTTATTGACAAAGTATATTTTACCGATAACACCGATCCCGCCAGGACCAAGAAACCGCAATGCTAACCCTACAAAATAGGATTTGAGTACCTCATACTTCTTTGGCACATAATCAGAATTAAGTTTTAGATATTTTCCCCAATTATATGCTTGAATGAGAAGCTTGATGATTGTTGTGAATATTATTACAAGAATTATCCATATTTTAATTGAAATGAAATCATGAATGAGTTGCGGGAATTGTATTTTTTTGAATATGAAATAGAGTATAAATGCAGTTATAACTACCTTGAGAATAATAATAATTATTTTTGATGTATTCGATAATTTCATATTTTTTAAAAGAACAGGGTTACTTCCATGTCCATTTGCTGAACATTCCAAATAGAGAATAAAATATTAGATAATATGGATACACGAGAATATATAGTAAATCAAAAATACAGAATGACTCTCTATGTTTTATCAGACCAACTATCCAAAAAATCATAAAAGAAACATAGTAAATCCCCAAACTAAGCCAATTTTTATAAAAAATAATATGGAATGGCAAATACAGATAGAATAAAAATATGATCAAGGAGACAACTTTGTAAAGTGGAGATGATAACGAAAACTGTCCATAACGGCGCTTTTGTTGGTTCACATGATCCTCTATTTGAGGATGTGTATAGACTTTGCAATCTGCGTTATAAGCTATTTTATACTCAGTATTTTTTATAAGATTAAGTAATAATTTATCCTCTCCGCATGTGAAGTTCTTGATCTTCTCGAATCCATCCACCTGATCGTAAACTTCCTTGTTTATATAAAGATTCCTTCCATTGTTACTGAAAGGAACTCCAAGATTGATCGTCGCACAATAGAAATCCGCAGTGATGATCTGTGAAAATCTTCGGAAAGATGACACATCCTTTTCCGGTGAGTAACCAACAATCATTCCGATGTCGTTGTATATGAATTTATTAAAAGTGTCTAACCAGTGAGATGGTACCAGACAATCGGCATCAGTAAATAAGAGATTTTTAAATTGAGCTTTTTCGATTCCCATTCTCAAAGCATACTTCTTCCCTTTGTAATCTGCGCTTTTCTGTTCTATGATTATGCCCTGACAATTTTCTCTATACTGACAATATTCTCTTATTAATTTTTGAGTATCATCCTGTGATGCATCGTCAATAAAAATTATCTCATATAAATGCCTGGGGTATTCAAGAGCATCTAAAGAACGAAAGAGTAGAGGAAGATTATTTTGTTCATCTCTACATGCAATAATTATAGAAAATGAATGCTGATAAAATTTTTTTTTTGCAGGAGAAATTAAAATTGATAGACTTAATAAGATAAGAAAGAAAGAAAATAGTAAAATGATTGGCATTATTAATTTTTGACTAACTTACACTCAGTTTTAGATAAAAATCACCCATTCCCGTTTTTTACTCGGTTATGAAATAATAAATACTGCAAATAAATTCTTATCAATAGTCTTTTCACGGAATCTGATAAGATTTATTGCTTAGATTTAGATTTTGGGGGAGGGATTACTACCTATTTCTTTTCATGCTCAAGAACATGTATTTTATCAGCTCTAATAAGAATTTTAGAAATCGTTTTGCCCTCGTTGTTTTCCCATTGATTAAGTTTCAGATTCCCTTCAACAAGAACCGGGCTTCCCTTTTCTGCCTTGTCTTCGATTTTCTTTGCCTGGTTACCCCACGCTTCCACATCTACGAAAGTTGTCTCTTCCTGCCAATTGCCATCTTTGTCTTGATAGGGACGGTTATTCGCAATTGTAATCGTGGTAACTTTTGTTTTCTTTTCTCCGACTTCTTTGACTTCCGGATCCCTTACGATGTTTCCACCGATGATTATTGTATTGACGTTCGGTGTTCTTTTGCTCATTTTAGAACCTCCTTTATGGTTTCTTTACTCGATGAGCACTTAGCAAAGTGAAATCATATATATTCTTTGTCAAGAAAATTTTAATCATAATAATTAGAAGCATTATTTTCGTTCATTTAAGTACCTGTCAGTGGATTCCACCTCAACTCCCCGAAGTTTTTTTCATTTACAAAAAAAGAAGATAGATCAAACCGATCACACAAATACCTACAAAGATATTCATCAGGGCACCTATCTTAAAAAAATCCGAGAATTTGTAGCCACCCGCAGAATAGACCATCAAATTTGTCTGATACCCGATTGGAGATGCAAAACAGGTCGATGCTCCAAGCGCGAGAGTAAGCATAATTGCCTTTTGACTCACACCAGGAACAACTTTTGATATAGATAATGCAATAGGAAATACAATTGCTGCAGCAGCATTATTTGTAATAAGAAGTGTGAAAGCACTTGTAAGTATGAAGATCCCAATGATTATACCAATCGGACCCATGAAACTAAGAGTATTGATAAGACTGTTCCCCACTACACTTGCAAGTCCGGAATTAGCTATTCCTTGAGCAATTCCAAAAGAACATGCAATTAAAATTAGCACTCCCCAATTTACAGAATTTGTCGCATCCTTAGGATTGATTATATTAGTTGCCATCATGAGAACTGCAGCAATAGCAGCAGCAAAAATAATAGGAACTAAGCCAGTTGCAGCAGCAACGACCATTGCAAGAAGGATTATAAGCGCAAGATTGCCTTTCCATCGTGGCTTTTCATAGATATCAAGACTGGAGGTAACAAGCGAGAAATCTTTTGAATGATACCATTTTTTCTCAAAATCTTTTCTCGCAAGCATAAAGAGAGTGTCATTCGGCTTGATAATAATATCCCCAACTTTGCGATTTACTCGCTCTCCACTTCTATGTATTGCAAGGATAACAGCATTATAAACACTTCTGAAATTGCTGTCTCTTACAGTCTGTCCTACAAGTGGTGATGAATTTGAAATGACCGCTTCAAATGTTTTTGTTTTATCTGAATCAAGATTTTTTATATCGAATTCATGATCAGGGACCGTGATCAGTCCGCGAATTTTTTGCAATTGAAAAATTGTTTCAGGTAATCCTGTAAAAAACAGTCTGTCATCTTTCAGTATTACCTCATCAGGAGCAATTGGAGCAATTATCTCTTCTCCCCTATTGATCTGAAAAAGAAATAATCCGTGCAAGTGACGCAGATTTGCCTGCTCTACGGTTTTATTAAGATGCGGATACGTCTTTCCAACACGCATTTCTACTACGAACTCTCGTGTTTCTTCTCCAAGTTTGACGATCACATCTTTCCTGTCGGGCAACAATTTCTTTCCGACAAAGACAACAAATAGGATTCCTAATATCGCAATGGGAATACCGACTTGAGTAATTTCAAAAAAAGAGAATCCCTTGTATCCGTTTTCAAGT
Source organism: Candidatus Cloacimonadota bacterium (assembly GCA_049903315.1). Classification (GTDB taxonomy): domain Bacteria; phylum Cloacimonadota; class Cloacimonadia; order JGIOTU-2; family JGIOTU-2; genus Celaenobacter. The sequence goes on from JBNGBT010000015.1 coordinate 25,349, forward strand.
AATAAACCGTGCACAACCAGGTTTGTACTCGTACCGATAAGTGTACATGTGCCGCCAAGCACTGCCGCATATGAAAGTGGAATAAGAAATTTTGAAGCTGCAAAATTGTTGCGTTTAGCCCAACTTTTAACAATTGGGATCAATGTTGCGACTATGGGAGTGTTATTCAAAAAGGCAGAAAGACCTGCAACCGGGAACATCAGCCTTATATATCGTGAAGTTTCACTATTACTTCTATTTCCAAGAATTTTAATGATGAATCTTTCAAACGCACCCGAAGCCTGCAAAGCAGCACTTACGACAAATAGAAATCCTACTGTAAGCATTCCCTTATTTGAGAAGCCTGCAAATGCTTCGTTTATAGTAATTACTCCCCCGGCAATAAGCAACAGTAATGCAGAAAATACAATTCCCGCAGGATTGAACCACTCTTTCGCAAGAGCGATGATCATGAGAATGATGACTGAAGAAGTAAAAATTAATTCAAACATTATATATTAACACATCTAAAAGTTTTAATCTTCGAGAGAAAATGTTGTCCATTCCTTGCTTGGTCTATCTATCAGATACCCTTCTAACCAATCGTACTGAGGATGTAGAGCAATAAATTCTTCTGCATTAAAAGGAGTGCCGCATGAGCATCCCCATCGTGCCCACATTTGCATTGCTTCAGCCATCTTACTATCAACGACTTTCCCATCCACACACCCCTGTGGAGCATATGGAAGTCTTTCCGGCCAATATTGCATAGGATCAAGATCGTAGTGTCCGCAGATATTTCTGCTGCACATATTGTCTTCCTGAAGATAAATATCATAATGATCAGCAAGGAATTCTCTTGCTAAATCGGGATCTATTTCACCTTTGTTTTCTTGGATAAGCTCATCCCAGCGCACCCTTCGAGCACCCATTGGTGTTCGAATATCAGAATAAGCCGCATTTGAGCACTCTTGATTTCTGATTTTCAAATCATTCGCAACATTATATCCGCTATAGTATCCATTAGTAGTTTTTTCAAGATCACTGTATTTCAATCCTTGCTCAAACCGCGCAATTTCGTTAGTATGGATGTCTCCAAGAAGCCAGCTATTAGCATATGCACCATTGTTACCGTTTTGCATTATCTGCACCCATTCATCGATACTCTCTGCATACTGCATTGCTTTTCTTTCACGCATAAATTCAGGTGTTTTCTCTGCATCAAATCCGGAATAACCTCCAATAGTTGTTTCAGTTCCAATAATACCTGCGTTTGTAATAAAATAATCTGTGCTGCTATCAATTAGTCCCGGTGCAGATTGCATCAATATACGATGTCCATTATCAGGTTTGATATCTAATATTACATTGAAGTACTGACCTGCCGCATAGATATTCCAGGTATTGTGAGCCATGACAATTTTTCCATCTTTTGTGTAGTCACCAGTAGCAATGAACGCGCTGCACTTATCATTTTTTAACGGCATTTCTCCTACAATCGTTGGCCACCAGTAATCAAGAAGTTCAGTTAGACCATTCCATGCTAAAATTTCCTCATATGAAATTTCAAGTCCTGCTTTTGTAGCACCGGTAGCGATCCCCTTCATCTCCTGAATGAATTCTTCATCTATCTTTGAAGCGAACATATCATTCGCATGTTTAATGAAGAAATCAAAATTTTCACCCGTGTACCATTCAGCAAGAAAATTATTTACTCTGATGGCTTCTCTTAGTTCATTCGCAAGGAGATATCCGTGCTGAAATCCACGTTCAAATGGAGCACCTTCTATATGAACAAAAATCCATCCGTCTTTCTCATAACGATCTGAGTTTTCTAACCAGGATTGTTCTTGTCCTGTAAGCTCCTGAGCACAGAGAAAATTTTGAGAAATGAAAATTATAAGGCATATAAATAATAGTATAAATACTTTTGTTTTCATAGTATGATTCCTTATTTGCTATAGTTTAGATTTGTTAATTTATCGTTTGTATAGTTATTTATAGGAACTTATGAATGTTTTGAAAACTGGAATATTAACAGTTAATTATCTTCTTATTTTTTAAATACTCAATTATTTTATTTGCAGAATCTTTCACGCATAATTTGTCAGTATCAATTACTATTTCTGGATGTAAAGGTTCTTCATAAGGAGCGGAAATGCCAGTGAATTCAGGAATGATGCCCGCACGAGCTTTTTTGTAGAGCCCCTTAGGGTCACGCTCTTCGCAGACATTGAGTGGTGCTTGTACATATACTTCTATGAATTCGCCCTTGGGTAAAAGCTCTCGATTGATATCTCTGTCTTTTCTATATGGAGAAATAAATGAAGTTATTGCAATAATCCCTGCATCTGCAAAAAGTTTAGCCACTTCACCGATCCTTCGAATGTTCTCTTCTCGATCTTCGGGTGAAAAACCAAGATCCTTATTGAGCCCATGTCGGATGTTGTCTCCATCTAAGATAAAAACCTGACAGCCAGCTTCGAACAATTGAGCTTGTAATTCAACTGCAACGGTTGATTTTCCTGAACCTGACAAACCGGTCAACCATATAACCACACCTTTATGCTCATTTTGATTTTCTCTATCTTCTTTTGAGATTCCACTTTCATGCCATGTAATATTTTGACTTTTTATCATTTTCATTCTCCTTTTTCTGCATAAAATTTAATTAAGACATCTGCAACTGGTTTTCTCATTATTCGAGGATCAAGATCTTCTCCAGCATGTAATTTTCTTCTTACTTCTTTGCCAGAAATACTAACAGGATGGTATCCTTTCGGAGAATACTCATTAATCAAACCGACTCTGTTGATTTCTTCAAAGAATGCCGCAAAACCGACATTTACGGGCTGGACTTGTAGTTCACCTTTTAAGTTCTTAAATATTTCCTGTGCATCGAAATCCCCCCACGCAGGAGTACCGTCATCGAAGGGAGCATCAGCATGTTTTCTTCCAATGATAATATCTGTAAAACCAAAGTTTTGTCTGTATATCGCATGCATTATCGCTTCTTTAGGACCGGCATAGAACATTTTCACATCCATCCCTACAAGCATGAGATGATCTTTGAAAATCATGCCTTTTGTGTTCCAAAGCTCTTCATCGCGGTCACCTTCTCCAATAATGCCATTATTGATGAGTACTTCATAAGTTTTCATCCGAACATCAGCAGGCACGTCATCAGATTTTGTCGCCCCAACAAGTGGATTAAGTACAGCACCTGCATTATACCCTTTTCTGATAAGGGTCTCCAGTCCATACACCAATGCATATTCATGAGCTCTATGCAGAGGATTTCTTGTTTGAAAGGCGACAATTCGCTCCCATCCTTTATCCTTGAACAGCTTCCTTGTTTCTTCTGGAGGATACATATACTTCTCGTAGTAATGAGTATGTTTATGTTCCAAAGCCCAAATCTCACCACCGAGCAAGAAATCCCTTGGATCATCGTTCACTATTCTTGGGCCAGGATGATCATTTCGGTCAGTTCTATAAACTGAAAGATTGTATTTGTCCTTGTCGAAATAAAATATATCTGATATTTTTAATGAACCAACAAACTCACCGTTTTCATTTTTAATGGCGACAGTTTCACCAATCCGCAATTTATCACTCTCGTCTTTGAAGATTGGAAAAGAGATTGGGATAGTCCATGCAAATTTTTTACCATTTCTTTCGATAACTTCTTCATTAAGAACTTTATCAAATGCTTTTTCATCCATAGGACCAACAAGAGGGGAGAGCAGTCCATTTGCAATGCTGTAAAACATCGAAAGATCAGCATCACTGATAGTATAGACTTTTTTATCCTCTAAAGAATTAATAAAATCCTTTTCCTTATTTTCTGGAATGATTCGATTCATCAATCCCATTCCGCCGTGAGGTTCAGGTAATTTCTGTGCCATAATTAATTTTCCTTTTGTTTTATTTGATATAAAGTTTTCCAAGAGTTAATAATCCGAGACCAATTGTAACGATTGCAATGATTAATCGCAATTTATCTGTCTTCATTTTCTTCACAGTTATTCCAGCCAATGGTACTGAAAGCATACCTCCAAACACAAGGAAAGGTGCTAACGTCCAATCAATTGTTTGATTCATAGATAAGTACATAATCAAACCAACAAGGCATGTTAAGCCCTCAGCAAAAGAAGTAATACCAATTGCATTTTTCCCATTTACACCAGAAAGAAGCTGTCCGCTTGTAACAACTGGTCCATATCCACCCCCACTCATGCCTTTATTAAAAGAAGCAACGACACTGAGTCCTACGATTTTTTTCCATGAGAACTTATATATTTTTTTATTTGTGATAAGTATTAATATTCCCATGGTGAGAATAAGCAATCCAATATAAAGCTTCACATAAAATTTGGGCAAACTCACAGCTATGAGCACAGCCCCAACTGTACCAACGATACTGCATGCTGCGATTAATAGAGATATCTTTAGATGATGTGGAAGATAACTCTTAAGATTGCTTATAAAGTTAACCTGGCTGTTTTTCACGTTTAATGTGCGGTGTGGTAGTAAATTCACATTACCCATTTTACTATGAATAAGACCTGCAAAAATTCCCGTAAAAAGTTCTGATAATAAAATACAGGGCACGATCTGCATGGGTTGATACCCGAGTAATAATAGAATAGGGGTCAATGATGTGCCGTACCCCATTCCTAACGTTGAGTCGAAATATTCGGCAACAAATGCCATAAATACAACCGGCAAACCTATCTGAAGAATAAAAGTCCATTCCATTACATTCTCCTCTTTGATTTATCTCACTCAAAGACGAGAAATTTCTTTTGTCAAGTTTGTCTATATACTTTATCATTATTATAGACTATAATACCTATATTAAATCCTTTAAGGTTGTACTCTCGAGTCTTTGAGATGCGTAATCTCTAATATTCCTTAATAGATTTTTCAGTTTCGGACACCTCTCAATCGGGCTTTCTTCATAAAAATGCAGACTCACTGAAACGACCGGAGCAAGCGGTCCGTCTATGCTCCTGAAAACTTCTGCGGTGGTAATCTCAGATGGATCTTTTGATAACTTATATCCACCACTCGGACCACGAACGCTTTTCACATATCCCGACTGCTTCAATAAAATGAGTATTTGTTCCAGAAATTTCTGCGGTGTATTATTTTCCTCTGCAATGTAACTTATGGTGACCAATCTACTATTATAATTCTTTGCAAGTGTGACCAGTGCAAGTAATGCATATTCACTTTTTCTTGAGAGTCTCATATTATTTTTCTACCTCTTGAATGAATGGCAGTAGAAGCTCATCTTCTACAGTCATACCCAGTTTTATATGCGGTTTCGTGGATCCGTGGAAATCTGAACCTGCTGTAATCAACAAACTATATTTATCTGCAATATATTTATAAAATTTAACCTGATCACGAGTGTGTTGAGAATAAAATACTTCTATACCCATCAATCCAAAAACTGTGAGTTCCACAATTAGTTCTTCTAATTTATCATTGCTCAGCTTTGTTTGATATGGATGTGCAATTACAGGAATCCCACCTGCATTAAGGATAAGCTGTATTGCCTTCTTTGGTTGCAGCCTTTTCTTATTCATATATAGCGGTTTACCCTTGTCGAGATACTTGTCAAAGGCTTCTTGATAGGAGCTTACATATCCTTTCCTTGCAAAAAGGTTAGCAAAATGAGGTCTACCAATCAGTTCTCCACCTGCTTCCTTTTCCAATTCTTCAAGTGTAACATCGAAACCGAGTGCTTTCATATTCTCTATCATTTTTTTATTCCGGTTTAGACGGAAATGTTGTAATTCTTCAAGTGTGCTATTAAGTTCAGCATTCTCTGGATCAAATCCATAGCCAAGAATGTGAAGGGTTTTGGGAAATTCTGCACTTATCTCAACACCATTGATAAAAATGAGTTCGTCTGGAATCGACGTGATCTGCGATAAACCATCAATAGTATCATGGTCTGTAAGAGATAAATATTTAAGTTGTTTTTTTGCAGCTTCAAGAACAAGACCTTCTGGAGAAAAGGTCCCATCAGAAGCGGTGCTGTGTGTGTGTAGATCTAGTAGCATTTATTTTTCCTTATGCACTTCGTGCCTCTCACTTACATTTCCAAAATTCTGTAACTGACTTAATGCAAGACTGTTATATTATTGATGTATTAATTATTTGCTATTTTGAAGTTTATTGAATTCTTTTTTGAGAACATCCGCTTTATCAGTTTTTTCCCATGTAAAATCAGGTTCATTTCTTCCAAAATGACCGTAAGCAGCAGTTTTCTCAAAGATAGGTCTTTGGAGGTTGAGATGTGCAATAATGCCCTGTGGTGTCAAGGGGAAATGCTTTCTTACAAGTTTAAGAATTTGTTCATTATCAAGTTTACCTGTGCTAAATGTGTCCACCCATAGACTCAGTGGTTCAGCGATACCAATAGCATATGAAATCTCAATCTCGAAGCAATCTGCAATACCTGCAGCGACAATATTTTTTGCTATGTATCGCGCCATATAAGCTGCACTGCGATCAACTTTGGACGGATCCTTTCCTGAGAATGCACCACCACCATGACGACCCATTCCACCATACGTATCCACTATGATCTTTCTCCCGGTCAAGCCTGCATCTGCCTGAGGTCCACCAATTACAAACTCTCCAGTAGGATTAATGAGGAAAACAGTCTTATTATCAAGATAATCCCCGCAAACGGGTTTTATTACATGTTCTATAATATCTTTTCTGATTCGCTCTTTCTCAATACCTCCAGCATGCTGATTTGACACAACAATTGTATGTACTCGCTTAGGAACGTTGCCATCATACTCAACCGTCACTTGTGACTTTCCATCAGGTCCTAAATATGGAATAATCCCATTCTTCCGCACCTCAGAAAGTTTTTTTGTTAATTTATGAGCAAACATAATTGGCATGGGCATAAGTTCTTCGGTTTCTGTACAAGCATAACCAAACATCATTCCCTGATCTCCGGCTCCCTGCATATGACGAGTTAATTTGTCGGCATTCACTCCAATAGCTATGTCGTGTGATTGAGGAATGATACTACAAAACACTCCGCAATTCTCATAATCAATCCCAAGTTTGCTATGATCGTAACCAATCTTTTGTAGAGTATTTCGAACAATTTTATCTATGTCAACAAAGCCCTTTGTGGTAATTTCTCCAAATACCCAGACTGCCCCGTTCTTGACCGCAGTTTCAGCAGCAACCCTCGAGTTTTTGTCTTGACGAAGGCATTCATCAAGAATCGCATCGCTTATCTGGTCACATATTTTATCAGGGTGTCCTTCTGTCACAGATTCTGAACTAAAAAGATATTTATTTTGATTCATTCAAAACAGCCTTTCTTAATACCTATAGTGTTCTGGTTTATAAGGTCCTTCAACCGGAACATCAATATATCTTGCCTGCTCATCAGTCAAATGGGTTAATTTTACATTAATTTTATTAAGATGCAAACGGGCGACTTCTTCATCAAGTTTTTTTGGTAATCTATACACTTTTTCCTCATAATTATTTTTCCACAATTCTATCTGCGCTAGAACCTGGTTGGTGAAAGAATTGCTCATAACAAATGAAGGATGTCCTGTTGCATTTCCAAGGTTGACCAATCTCCCTTCTGAGAGAAGGATTATTGAATGACTATCAGGAAATTGTATTTCATCAACCTGTGGTTTGATGTTCACTTTTTTAACACCCGGAGTTTCATACAAGTCATCCACCTGTATCTCGTTATCAAAATGTCCAATATTGCAGACTATTGCTTTATCTTTCATCTTTTGCATATGATCTGCACGTATCACATCCCTGTTTCCTGTAGCAGTGACAAAGATATCTCCTTCTTGGATAACATCCTCCAGAACTGTAACCTTGAATCCTTCCATGGCTGCTTGGAGAGCACAGATGGGATCGATCTCAGTTATGATGACTCGTGCCCCAAAGCCCTTCATGGATTGCGCACACCCCTTGCCCACATCACCGTAACCGCAAACAACGACCACTTTGCCTGCAACCATGATATCAGTTGCGCGCTTTATTCCATCTGCAAGTGATTCCCTGCAACCATAGAGATTATCAAATTTAGATTTTGTTACCGAGTCATTTACATTTATCGCAGGAAATAGTAATTTTTTATCTTTCATCATCTGGTAAAGCCGGTGAACACCTGTGGTGGTTTCTTCGCTCACACCTTTAATACTCTTTGCAATCTTATGCCAGCGTTCCGGATATTCAACAATGTCTTCTAAGATAGTTCGATGAAGAATACCAAGTTCTCTACTTGATGTATCGGGCTTAGGAATTGTACCGGTTTTATTGTAATCATTTTCTAATCTTACGCCTTCATGAATAAATAAAGTTGCGTCTCCGCCATCATCCACAATAAGATCAGGTCCTTCTTGGTCTCCGAATAAAAGGGCTTGCTTTGTGCACCACCAGTATTCCTCAAGGGTTTCACCTTTCCAGGCAAATACTGGAATGCCATCTTTGACTATAGCTGCTGCAGCATGGTCCTGTGTGGAAAAAATATTGCATGAAGCCCATCTTACTTCCGCACCCAGTGCAACAAGCGTCTCTATTAAAACTGCCGTCTGTATAGTCATATGAAGACTGCCTGTTATTCGTGCTCCATTAAAAGGTCTATCTTTTGAATACTTTTCCCTAAGTGCCATCAAACCAGGCATCTCAATCTCTGCCAGCTCTATCTCTTTTCTGCCAAACCCTGATAAAGTTTTGTCTTTTATTTTGTATTCTATATTTCTCATGTCTGCAATATAAGGTATCTGGTTATTATTTGTAAATAATTTTAAAGAAAAAAAAAGATTGAAATCAGAGTAAAGGAAAAGATGAAGGTTTTATTAGATTTATTTTTCCTTTAATGTAATTTCCCATAAAGAAGCTTTGTTGTTTTAAAAGGGATAACAATTCAGCACACCTTTAAAACTTACTATGCTTTTTATGTAAATTTTTACTTTTTAGAATTAATTATCAATCTCAATAAATTTCTTTTCTTTTCTTTCTGCTGCAGGTATACGTATTCGATGCCCTCTTCGATTGAGTTCGGATTCTTCATTTTTAGGACCAATATTATCACCAGGATTATCGGGATCTTCAGGATCTTCAAAGGTAATGACCAAAAACTCATCAAAGAAAGACATGACACTATCCCAATATAATTCATCTTTTTCTGAGGTTGGTTCAATATAGGAGTCAAAAGCAAAGATCGTAGAAGAAAGAAAAATACTAGAAGTGAAAATTAATACTATTATTACATATGCGTTCTTTTTCATTTTTTTTCTTTATATAATTATTTTTTTGATATTTGATTCAGACAAATTTCTTTGTCAACAAAAAATGAAATAAAATCAAAATTTAATCATTTTATATGTAAGATTTTCACGCGTTGTTTACACTTTTAGGGAAGAAATATGCTATTAATTTCTCCATTGGTGTTAACT
>JBNGBT010000016.1:0-32299 GCA_049903315.1 Candidatus Cloacimonadota bacterium
CGAGTTAACACCAATGGAGAAATTAATAGCATATTTCTTCCCTAAAAGTGTAAACAACGCGTGAAAATCTTACATATTATACACCTAAATTTTTCTCTAAATACTTCCATCTCCACACCATTGCAACAAACGACACCAGCACAAGAATTATCAAATGGAAGGCGTAGCCCTTTACGGAAGACCATCCTCCTCCCATCACACTGAGCTTAATGAATCCATTGAAAAACGGGGTGGTGGGAATTGTATGCGCAAGCCACTTAATGGGCAGCGGCATGGTCGAAAGCGGCCAGGAGTAGCCGCAGATTAAAAATAGCGGATATGAAGTAAATGCTATAATTTCCATATACCTTTTCTGGCTGCGGAAGAAGGATGCAACAAAGAGCGTATAGAACAAAACCGAGAATAGAAAGAGCATGCTCATCACAGCCACAGCAAGCAGGTTGCCCGTTATCGGGATTTCAAAGGCTTGAAAAACAACTGCGAAAAAGAATAGAAAATATGCGACATACAAAAGAAAATAAAACCCGCTTTTACCGGAAAGCATCTGCAGCAGGTTGTTTTTTCCCTCAGCAAAGAATTTAGAGAATTTATTTTTTTCATTTTCTTTTGCAATGCTTTCTCCAAAGCCAATGAGGAGTGTCTGTTGCAGGATTAGTAGGAATAAGCCGGGTAGGAGGAAGTTGCCGTAGCAGTTTGTTGTATTATAGATGGGATGGACTTCTGCGGAAAGGGGCTCGACCAACTCCTGTGCTGTTGTCTGCGTCATTCCTCTTGCTTCAAAAAAGCGCAGCCGGATACCCGCGCTATAGGTAAGAAGGATTTCCTGCACCGCATTGTTCAGGTCATTCGAGGGCATAAAGCGAGTTGTATTCAGGTAGAGTTTTACATCCGTACCATTCAAAGATTTGATATCATCTTCAAAACCATTTGGGAAATAGAGAAATCCCTGGATATCCATCTTATAAAGTCGGTCAATGCCCTCTTCGTAGCTTCCCAGTGTGCCGATCATTTTTATCTTCTGGCTTGCATCCATGAATCGATAGAGCTGGCGCGTGGTGGGAGTTCTGTCCATGTCCACGACAGCGAAGCTTATCTGGTTGGCATCCTTATATAGATAGATGGAGCCGAGGAAAAAGGCATAGAGGATCGGAGCAATGAGCACAGTCAGTACAATGCTGTGGTCTTTGAAAATGATGCCCAGCTCGCGGGAAAATACTCTGAGAAAAGTCTTCATAATATGGACCGAAGCTCGAATTTTTTCGTTCGTATGCTGAGTGCGACAAGGCTTCCAATAAATCCGACAAGCACAAAAAGAAGCAGCACAAGGATTTCGGGACGTGCATATCGGGCGGGAGTATTCATCTGGAAGAGCTTGAAAAAGCCGTATAAAAAGTGGGTGTATGGAATGAACTGCGCATAGAATTTATCAAAAAGCGGCATCGCAAAGATCGGGAATGTGAAGCCGCTGAAAACAAAAGCTGGCGAATTATAGAAAAAAGCTATATCGAGTGCGAGGATCTCATCCTTTACAATGCAGGAGAGCATGAGCCCGAGAAAAATAACGGACACCAAAAATATGATGAAAAAACCTAAGATAAGAAGCAGGTTTCCGTTTATCGGAATGCCAAAGAGTGGATAGATAATACCGAGAATAAAGAGCAGGATGAGGAGTCCCATGATCAGGTAGGCAAATGCTTTTCCAGCAAGGATGTTGAGCATTTTTCCTTTTGCGGTGCGCAGCAATTCGCTAAAGGTATTGTTATTGAATTCGGAATTAATTGCCCGAGTCACCACAAAGAAAATGATCATCTGCAGGAGCACTGTCATGAGTCCGGGCACGAGGTAATATAAGTAATTATAGTTAGGATTAAAAAGCGGTTTTGCATCAACGCGTATGGGAAGCGCAAGGTTCATTGCTTGTTCTTCGGTCATGCCTTGTTTCATGAATGTTTCTATCAGGATGCCTGCATTCACCGTATTCACGACATCCTCAGCTTCCTTATAGATCGTGTTGCCAAAAATGATATTTGATGAATTCGTGTACACCCCGATCTTCGTGCTTTTTCCAGAATATACATTGTCCGAAAGCCCTTTTGGGATTTCGTAAATTGCTTCTATCTTGTTGTTTTCCAGGAAGATGGTTCTGATGTCATCCGACGAATCGAGATAGCGCACAACCTTTGTTTCCGGCGATGCTTCTATAAAGCGCACAATCGTTCTGGAAAGTTCTGTATTATCCTTATCATAAACTGCGATTGGAATATCGTGTAGGATTCCTTTTACATAGATGAAGGAGAGCAGCAAAAATACACAGACGGGAATAAAGAGGAGTAAATTCCGCGTAGATTTTTGGTGGACTATTCTGTCCAGTTCACGCATGGTTACGTGAAAGAACGCAGGGGAGAATTTCATATATTGTTAGAAGTAAACCTGAGCGGTCATGCCGGGACGTAATCCCTCAATTGGTTTTATGGGTTTAAGATGTACTTCGAAGGTTTTCAGGTCGAACTGCCCTGTGGCTTTTGTGGGAACCCAGGTGGCAAAATCTGCCATGACAGAGATAAAATGCACAATGAATTCGAATTCTTTGTTTTTGAGAGCAGGGATTCTTACTTTGCATGTGTTATCTTTTTGGAAAGCAGGCAGTTTATCCTCGCGTACATTTAAAAGTAGGTATATATCTTCAGGAATCTGAATTGAAAGCAATGGATATCCTGCCCCCATTACCTCACCCGGATTGGCAATACGGCTGCAAACTTCACCGGATACAGGAGCGATAACCTCAAGCTCATTATGATATGCAAGCGCTTCTTTGTATACATTATGCGCTTCGACATATTCCCCTTTTGCAGCGTCTATATCCTCGATTCGAGCGCCCTGAAGTGCCATATCATACATTGCTTTTGCTGCGTTCATCTGATCTTCAGCAGCGTGGTATTTAAACTCGATCTCATCCATTTCCTGCTGGGAAATAATACTGTCGTCATAGAGCACCGTGAAACGCAAGTAGGTTTTTTTTGCAAATTCAAACTGGCTTTTTGCCATCTCATACTGGTTTTTTGCAGCGGATTTTTCCTGTTCACGCGCACCATTTTCTGCCTTTTCCACAAGCGCTTGAGCTGCCTGCAAGACACCTTGTGCCTGGCCGAGTTTTGCGTTCATGATATTGGGCTGGATTGTTGCAAGGAGCTGTCCTTTTATAACCACGTCTCCTCTATCCACAAAAATCGTGTCGATACGACCGGGTATTTCCGAGGCAACATCGACGACCGTTGTTTCAAACGTGCCGGTGAAAACTTCCTTTTCACTTGAGCATGAATGCATGAACAGAAAGATGATGGCAATAATGATCAAAATCAGAGGAATGAGCAAAAGCAGGCTTTTATTGTTCATATAATTCTCCGAAACTTATTTTTTTAAGATTTCAATTACCCGGCTGGGCTGCCCAACAGCGATAAAAAGTTGGGATAAAGATGTATAATAATTATACAACGAGAGAAGCCGCTCTATTGAAGCCGCCTGGAACAGAAGTTGTGCATCTATCACATCTATTGATTTGCCCAACCCTTCGCGGAATCGCGTCTCGTTAATATCCAGATTTTTCTTTGCCAGTTCGACTGTGGGCTTCAGTTTGAGAAAGCGAGTTTTGCTGTTTTTTGTTTTATAAAAAAGTTCTTCTGTGAGCAGCATTATCTCGTCTTCTGCATATTGCTTGGCGACCCTCACTTCTTTTGTAAGATGCTTCATAGACTTTAATTCGTTTATTTTCTTCATACCATGAAATAAGTTGAGTTCGAGTTGAACGCCAAGTGAATAGCGCGGAAGCACAATTGGATAATTTTCCCGGATAAGATTATATTCCCCAATCGCAACGATTTGCGGAAGGAATTTTGCGCGTTTTACGGCAAATGCCTGATCTGCGATTTTCTGCTTATGGCCGATCTCTTTTAGGATGGTGTTTCCTGCAAGAGCGAGCTCTTTCATCTCCGTCAAATTTAGCTGCACATCGTGGAAATAGAGTGAATCGGTAAGAAGCAAGTGCGCGTATGCTGGCAAATTGAGTGTTGCACGAAGCGCAGAGGTTGCAAGAGAAAGCTCGTTTTGTGCATCTTCCAGATTTCTTTCTGCATTTGCAACTGCGACTTGTGCGCGAATGATTTCCGGTGGAGCAATAACCCCTATCTTGATAGCTCTTTCAGCTTGAGACTCGTGTTTCTTCATGCCGGCGAGTGTTTTTTTTCGTAGTTCAACCACCTGTTCGAGAAGGATCACGGAAAGATACTGTTGCGTGGTGCTATTGATTATCTCATTGCGGGTTTTATTGAGTCCTTCATTTGCGAGACCCAACTCGGCTTGTGCAAATTTTTTTCCCGCCCAGAGTTCTCCACCGAGGAATATCGGCTGAGTGACAACAAGGTTTGCATTTTTATATGTTTGTTGGTCTATCTCAAGCTTGTATGCGGGGAGTGTACTCAAACCAGCCACTATTTCATCATGTATCACCTGCTGTGTCCACGGAGAAAGGCCAAGTTGTTTTGCCATGACCGCGCCATAATCTCCGAACATGTCATCGATGGATTCCTTAATCTTTTCTGTGTCAAATTCTGGATTATCACTCAGGTATGTATAACCGGCAAAAAGATCGATTGAGGGAAAAAAATTGCTGATGGAAGCTTTGTTCAAATACTCTTTTTGCAGAACAACCTCTTCCTGCTGTTTGATCTTCCTGTTGTTGACAAGTGCACTGTCAATGGCACTTTCCAGTGATAAAGAAATCTCCTGTGCGGGCAGGGAGTGCGGCAATATTATTGAGACTATAGCAAACAATAACAATCTTATTTTCATATAAAGTCCTAAAAATTTTTCAAAATTACAAACGAATTTATGTGTGTACTTTCCAAAACCTTGTATAAAAAGTCAAATCTCTTGTATTGTTAATGAAAACAGAAAATTTACATCCACGCTTGCATTTTCAGGATTTTTGTGTTATATTCTTCCTCATAGAGAGGTGTGTCATTTTCTTGACAGCATATTCGACGAGTAAAAATGTTGTATTCCTTTAACGCGGGGTGGAGCAGTTTGGTAGCTCGTCAGGCTCATAACCTGAAGGTCGTAGGTTCAAATCCTGCCCCCGCTACCATTTTTTTGAATTCGCGGCGATGTAGCTCAGCTGGTTAGAGCATCGGAATCATAATCCGAGTGTCCGGGGTTCAAGTCCCTGCATCGCTACCATTTTTTGCTGCCGATAAGGCAGTTTTTTTTGCATGTGCGCCAGTAGCTCAGCAGGATAGAGCAACAGCCTTCTAAGCTGTGGGTCAGAGGTTCGAATCCTCTCTGGCGTACCATTTTTAACTCACATAAAATTGCTTATTTTATATCTTGACCACTCAAGATATTATTTTTCTATTTGTCATATGTTTACTAAGATAATTTCTTTTTCAATTTTAGGCATCGATGCCATTCCTATTGAGGTGGAAATTGATACTAAACATGTTTACATGCCCTATTTTACAATGGTCGGACTGCCGACGAATTCGGTCAAAGAAAGCAAAGACAGGGTCACTGCGGCAATAAAAAATAATGGTTACGATAAGCCGCCACGTGCATACACGGTTAATCTCGCACCCGCGGATGTGAAAAAAGAAGGAGTTGGCTTTGATCTCCCTATTGCGATAGGTATGCTTACTTCGCTTAAGCAGATACATCCAATTCTTCTTGAAACCGTCGGTATGGTTGGAGAGCTTTCGCTTAATGGCGAGGTTCGTCCGGTGACAGGCATTCTGCCAATTACGATCGCTGCGAAAGAAAAAGGGTTAGAGGGATTGATCGTTCCTGAAGAAAACGCGAAAGAAGCGGCTGTTGTGGAGGGTATTTCAATATATCCCGTGAAAAGTCTTGTAGAATGCGTTGCTTTTATAGAAGGTCGTGAGGCTATAGAACCATTGAGAATTGATATTTCCACACTTTTTGAAAATGAACGCAGAGAAACGATTGATATCTTCGATGTGAAAGGGCAATATAATGTGAAGCGGGCACTGGAGGTTGCGGCAGCTGGGAGCCATAATATTCTTATGATAGGACCTCCGGGCTCCGGGAAAACTATGCTTGCCCGTCGAGTTCCGACTATCCTTCCCCAACTTACCCTTGACGAGGCTTTGACCACAACAAAAATCCATTCTGTTGCCGGGAAAACGGCTCAGGAGCACTCGCTCATAGCCACCAGGCCGTTTCGTTCACCACACCATACAATAAGCGATGTTGCACTCATCGGCGGAGGGAGTTATCCAAAACCAGGAGAGGTTTCACTCGCGCATAATGGCGTACTCTTTCTTGACGAATTGCCGGAATTCAAAAAAGCTGTATTAGAAGTGCTCAGGCAACCACTCGAAGACGGGATTGTCACAATTTCTCGAGCTGTTCAATCACTCACATTTCCCGCAAATTTCATGCTCGTTGCATCAATGAATCCATGCCCGTGTGGCTATTACGGGAGCAATGTAGAGGGGCATACCTGTACCTGTTCTCCGACAATTATACAAAGGTATGTTTCAAGAATATCCGGACCGCTCCTGGACCGTATTGATATTCACGTTGAGGTACCGGCAGTGAAATACGACGAACTCTCACGAGACCCAAAAGGTGAACGATCTGCAGTCATACAGGAAAGGGTGAATGCTGCGAGGAATGTCCAGCACCAGCGCTTTGCCGGATCAAAAAGAACCTACTCTAATGCGGATATGGAGTCAAAACAGATAAGGGAGTTTTGTCGGATAGACGACGAAGGTAAAAAGCTCATGAAGATCGCTATTGAAAAGCTTGGGCTTTCGGCACGTGCTTATGACCGCATTCTAAAAGTTTCACGGACTATTGCCGATCTTGAAAAAAGCGAACAAATTACTCCTGTCCATATAAGCGAAGCTATCCAATACAGAAGTCTGGACAGGAAGTACTGGGTGTAGATGAGCTCAACAGCCATCATTCAGAAATTCGACTGGAAGCTGATGATCATTCTTCTGCTTCTTTTGGTTTTCGGCGAACTTGCCCTGTATAGCGCTTCAGTGCAGAAAGTAGGAGAGGAAATAATTGTAAGCGATTTTTACGTTAAACAACTTGTGTGGATAATGGTCGGGTTTGTTGTTTTTTTCACCATATTATATATTCCTGATATAATATTGGATCTGCTTATCGTGCCCTATAACGTGCTGATCCTTCTGATGCTGATTGTTGTGCTCTTGCTTCCGCCCATTAAAGGTGTTCATCGCTGGATTAGTCTCGGAAGTGTGCATATTCAACCATCAGAGTTTGCAAAGCTTGGCGTCATTTTTCTTATGGCAAAGGTGTTTTCAACCAAATATATACCCAATTACAAGATCGTGATCTTCGGTTTCATTCTCGCCACACTCCCGGCGCTACTTGTGTTATCACAGCCCGACCTCGGAAGTGCGCTGGTCTTTTTTGCAATCTTATTCCCAATGATGTATTTTGCAGGCGTGTCTTTTTTTACTTTATTCATTATCATTACCCCAATAATAAGTATTCTTGTCGGCTTCAACATCACATATTGGATTATTTTTGATGTCTTTCTTCTCCTTGTGCTGATCCTTCGAAAGGTATCTTTGTTCCCCGCAGGAGCTATACTTATAGGAAACGCTTTCATCTCTTTGGTAACGCCCTATATGTGGTGGAGTTTGCATGGATACCAGAGAAACCGTATTCTCGCATTTATAAATCCGAAATTTGATGTACTTGGAAGCGGATATCAGATCATTCAATCAAAAATAGCTGTTGGATCCGGAGGCATTTTTGGCAAAGGCTTTTTACTTGGGACACAGAAGAACTTAAATTTTTTGCCCGAACAACAAACCGATTTCATTTTCTCTGTCATTGGGGAAGAACTCGGTTTTGTTGGTTGTTTTTTCCTTTTACTACTTTTTGGAGCGCTTATCTGGCGCATTGTAATAATATTAAGGAAAATCAGGATCGACAGGAGGCGGCTTGTCATTGCAGGCATTCTGTCCTATTTTATTTTTCAAATAGTCGTGAATATCGGCATGAACATCGGGATCATTCCGGTCGTAGGAATTCCACTTCCGTTTGTCAGTTATGGTGGAAGCAGCTTGCTTGTCAATCTGGCTTCAATGGGACTTATTTTTAAATATGCGAGGGAGCGGAGTTTTGTATGATGAAAATTGGTCAAAATATTTCTTGCGTGATTTTTTTTCACTTACAGCAAATGGTATAACTTATGAAAATGAAAGAATTATTTGATGAAGCCCTTCGAGAACACAAGAAGGTTATAGACGGATTAGAAACTTTTTATCCGGACATTGAGGTAATTGCATCTCAAATATCCGAAACACTTAAAAGGGGCAATAAGATCATGCTTTGCGGAAATGGCGGGAGCGCAGCAGATGCACAGCATATTGCCACCGAATTCATCGTACGGTTCCGTGGTGAGTTCAACAGGAGATCTCTACCGGCAATTGCACTTACAACTGACACATCATTACTCACGGCATGTGCAAACGATTATGGATTTGACGAGGTTTTTAAACGCCAGGTTGAAGGGCTTGGAAACGAGGGAGATCTTTTAATCGGAATAAGCACCAGCGGCAACTCCCCGAATGTGTACAAAGCAATAGAATATGCGAACGAACAGAACATCCTGACAGTTTTATTAGCAGGAAGAAATGGCGGCACGATCGCAGGAATCGCACAATATTCAATTATCATTCCCCATAAAGATACAGCCCGAATCCAGGAAGCCCATATTACAATTGGGCACATCCTCTGCAGGCTTACCGAAGAACTAATTTTTTAAATAAACCCATAGATAGGAGATGAAATGGCCAAGAAAAAAGAAACTGATGAAAAATATCTCTATGACGCAAAGAAATTCTGTGTCCCCGTAACAAAGATCGGCAGCCTTGAAAGCATTCAGTTTGTGATCGATGACTTCATTGATAAGAAGGTGACATTCTGTGTGGACGGCAGCGATGACCGCTGGGAAGTCTGGCGCATCGAAGAAGAAGGAGATTCTGACAAGATCAAGAAAAAAGATTATCCGAGAAAGCCAAAATTTTTATATATTGATGGCGAAAAACTCGATTACGTATTAAAAAAATAAAGAGGAGAATATATGTCTCTAATAGATGGAATTTTTGCTCGTGAGATATTAGATTCTCGAGGGAATCCTACAGTTGAAGTTGATGTCATGCTCGAATCCGGTTACTGGGGTCGAGCTGCTGTCCCTTCAGGTGCTTCGACAGGTGAGTATGAGGCAGTAGAACTTCGCGATGAAAATAATGACCGATATAATGGAAAAGGCGTACTGACAGCAGTAAAAAACATTAATGAAATAATTGCACCGGAAATACTCGGCATCGAGAGCGAACGACAGGTAGAAATAGACACCATAATGTGTGATATGGCAGGATCACCGAATAAAGAAAAACTCGGAGCGAACTCGGTTCTTGGTGTTTCAATGGCAATAGCTCGAGCAACAGCGCTGGAACTCGAACTTCCTCTTTATCGCTATTTGGGCGGCACAAATGCAAAAACCCTCCCCGTTCCTATGCTTAATGTGCTCAATGGCGGAAAGCATGCTGACAATAATGTTGATGTTCAGGAATTTATGATCATGCCGCTGGGAGCCGAGACTTTTTCACAAGCACTACAAATGGCTACTGAAACATTTCACGCACTCAGAATGATACTCAAAAATGGCGGTTTTAGTACAGCAGTTGGCGACGAGGGTGGCTTTGCCCCCAACCTGGAATCTAACGAAGATGCAATAAAATTTATACTGAGAGCGATTGAAACAGCAGGATACCGTCCGGGAGAAGACATCTCTATTGCACTTGATTCTGCCGCATCTTCTTTTTTCCAATCAGGCAAATATGCTTTTAATACAGGCAAAACAGAAAAGCTCACAAGCGCAGAACTCGTGGGAATATACAAAGAGTGGACAAGAAAATATCCCATCGTTTCCCTCGAAGACGGACTTGATGAAAATGACTGGAAAGGCTGGAAACTTCTCACAGATGAGCTTGGTGATAAAATTCAAATTGTAGGCGATGATATTTTTGTCACAAATATCAGGCTGCTGGATCGGGGCATAAAAGAAGGCGTGGCGAATTCTATTCTTATCAAGCTGAACCAGATCGGCACTGTGACCGAGACCCTAGATACCGTTGAACGGGCAAAGAATGCAAGCTATACCTCTGTCGTCTCGCATCGCTCAGGAGAAACTTGTGATACATTCATAGCAGACCTCGCCGTGGCATTGAATAACGGACAGATAAAGACCGGTTCAACATCACGCTCCGAACGTATTGCAAAGTATAATCAGCTTTTGCGAATTGAAGAAGAACTTGGCAAAACAGCACGATTTCCAGGAAAAAACGTCTTTAAGCATACAAAATAAATAGATCATGGATGCCCGAAGAAGGAAAAAATCCACTGCATGGCGAAGTAATATAACCATATTTTTGATCCTTCTTCTTCTTGGGCTTGTGTGGTTCCTGTTTTTTTATAAATATAGCGTTATCAAGATTTTGCGAACGAATTTTCTCTTGAACCAGAAAACCGAACAGATCGAGAGACTCGCACAGGAGCGAGAAATTCTGGAAGAAGAAAAATTCAACCTCGAGGAGCAGGACCCAAAAACAATTGAGAAAAAAGCCCGTGAATTGGGACTTACAAAAGAAGGCGAAACCATTATCCGCATCAAAAAAGAGAATGAAAACGAAAAAGATAATTAAAGGAAAGCTACTCACGGCAATCTCACCTGAAATCATTTTATTTCTTGATCCCGGATATCTTGTTATTTCCGAAGAAGGTGTTATAGAAGATGTTCGCAATGATAACCCAAAAGGCAGCGAGTTTGGGCAAGAATATTATGATTATTCCGACAAGCTGATATGCCCGGGTTTCATTGATATTCATAATCATCTTCCCCAATTTACTTTAAGCGGATTATACAGGGGTAATCTCCTTGAATGGTTGAGCGACATCGTTTTCCCTGCAGAAGGACGGTTTTCGTCCCCAGAAGTTGCAGAAAGTTTTGCAGAAAGATTTTTTCAAGAACTACTCAGCAGGGGTACGACAACCACCAGTTCGTATGTGACGAGCCATAAAGATGCGACCGATATTGCGTTTCAGCATGCAGATAAATCGGGAATAAGGGCATTCCTCGGTAATGTGCTCATGGACCAAAATGCGCCGGAATACTTAATTAAAGATGCACCAGTTTTGCTGCGAGACTCAGAAGAGCTTATTGAAAAATGGGACGGCTATGATGACGGAAGACTTCGCTATGTTTTCACCCCTCGCTTTGCTCCTTCTTGCTCATTTGATCTCCTAATGGGGATTGGAAAAATTGCAAACAAGCACGGTGTGCACATCCAATCGCATCTTGCAGAAAGTAAAGAAGAAATTGCTACAGTGATGGATATTTTTTCTGACTTTGACAATTATACCGATGTGTATTATAAAGCAGGATTACTCACAGAAAAAACAATTGCCGCACATTGCATTTATCTCGATGACGGAGAGATAGAGCTGCTCAAGAAAACAGGAACAAAGATAAGCCATTGCCCTTCATCAAACAGATTTCTTCAAAGTGGCATAATGCCATACAGGAAATTAGAAAAAACCAGAATTCCGATTGGCTTGGGAACAGATGTGGGTGCCGGGTACAGCCTTTCTATGTTCTCTGAAATGAGAGAAGCCATCGAATCCTCAAAAACAATACATTTCCTGGATTCTTCAAATAACTACAAACCGCTGAGATCAATCGAAGCATTCTATCTTGCCACACTCGGCGGAGCAAAAGCACTTTCTTTGGAAGACGAGATCGGAAGTCTTGAAAAAGGGAAAAGCGCAGACTTTTCTGTCATTGATATTGCGCAGCTTAATGTTTTGAATGAAAATTTTTTCACAAATCCCGAAGACCTTGTTTCAAAGCTGATCTATAGTAATGGAGAGAATTATATCGAAAAGGTTTTTGTAAAGGGGAAATTGGTTTATAAAAAATAGTATTTTTAGAACCATACATGTCTTCGTTCCCAGGTTGAATTTGGGTAGGTGTGTTAAATAAGGAGTCAAAATGTATACAGTATTATTTATACTATTACTGATCGTTGCGGGTTTGATCATTCGCAGCGGTATCAAAAAGAAGAAAAAGGCTGTGACGATACTCGGGTTTATTATTCTCGTGCTTACCCCGCTTTTTTTCTGGCTGCTGGATTTTTGGGGAGAAATGCTGTGGTTTCAAAATCTTGGCTACGGATCACGTTTTTGGGAAGTAGTTTTGTCACAGTTTTTCAGTGCTGTTTCAGGTGGATTATTTGGAATACTATTTATTTTCTTATTAACTTTTTCTCTCAGGAAAAGCCCCAAAATGATTCGTATAATTGCGTGTGGCATAGGTGCGATCATTGGCGCGAATTGGGGATATGCAAATTGGTCGGTTTTTCTTAAATATTTTCATTCGGTTACGACCACGGAGCTAGATCCGATCCTCCACATAAATACAGGATTCTATCTTTTCAAGCTTCCTTTTTACGATGCGCTTTACACCATTTTAATCATTCTTTCTGTCATTTCGCTCATCGCATTACTCTTTTCGAAGCTCTTCGGTCTTGAGGAGGGGCAGGTAAAAATGGTGAACCTCGATGGTGATGAATTCCAACAGGTAAGCTTTGGTTCTGTCTATTTCAATGCAGGTATTGTCGTGCTGGTACTGGCTTTTGGTAAGTTTCTTGAGCGGTTTCATCTTATGTATTCCACATGGGGAGCAGTACACGGACCCGGTTGGACAGATGTACATTTACGCTTTCCTGCATATACAGTTGTGATTATTCTCACAATCCTTGCAGCTCTGTTTTTGATTATTCCTCAGCTAAGAACAGTATTACAGAAAAAGCTCAGCAGAGGGGATGGATTTGGTGCGCGTAGGAGACTTTCTCCAATAATAGTTCTTGCAGTGATTGTTGTTGCTTTTTGGATACTTGCGCTTGAAGCAATGCCGAGACTTTTTCAGTGGATGCGGGTTGAGCCAAACGAGATTACCATGGAAAAGCCCTATATCGCGAATAATATAGAGTTTACTCGCAAAGGATTCAAGCTTGATAATGTCGAGGAACGGGAGTTTCCTGTGAGCGATGTTTTTACTCCTAATATGGTGACCGAGAATGAAAATATCTTTAAGAATATCCGGCTTTGGGATTGGCGTGCGCTAGATGCGGTGTATAAGCAGTTCCAGGAAATTCGGCTTTATTATGAATTTGTTGATGTAGATATTGATCGTTATATGATCAATGGTAATTACCGGGAAGTCATGGTGTCTGCACGAGAGCTGAGATTTTCCAACCTCCCGTATCAAAGCCAGACTTTTGTGAACAGAAGATTCAAGTATACGCACGGATATGGGATCACTCTGACAAATGTGAGCGAGTTCACACCGCAGGGATTACCCAATCTTCTCATTAAAAATATCCCTCCAGTGAGTACGTATCCCGAGCTGGATGTAACTGTGCCACAGATATATTATGGAGAACTGTCTTCCGGGCATGTGATCGTGAACTCCGAAGAGGAGGAATTTGATTATCCAAAAGGCGAAGATAATGTGTATACTCGCTATTCCGGAGTAGGCGGTGTGCAGATAACTGACTTCTGGAGGAAATTTCTGTACGGATGGAAGTTCGACGGCACGCGCTTGCTGCTTTCCGGCTATCCGACAAAAAATAGCAGGATCATGTTCCACAGGCAGATAAAAGACCGCGTAAGAACGCTTGCTCCCTTCCTGCAATTCGACGCCGATCCTTATGTGGTGCTCATCGACGGAAAATTATATTGGATGCTCGATGCGTATACGACCTCAGGATATTTTCCTTATAGTGAACCTTATTATTCAAGCGAGATTGTTCAGCAAAGGGCTGCGAATCGCTCTCTTCAGAACCTTGTCTCAAATTCTATGGCAAATATAAATTATATCAGGAATTCGGTGAAGATTGTTATCGATGCTTATAATGGCTCGACAGACTTTTATATTTATGATGAAGATGATCCAATTATTCAGGTGTGGAACAAGATATTTCCTGGCATGTTCAAAGCAAAAGACGAAATGCCGAAGGCAATGCAAGAGCATGTGCGCTATCCCGGGAAAATGCTGCTGATACAGGGACTTGTGTATGCAAAATATCACATGAATGACCCGGCAGTGTTTTATAACCAGGAAGATCTGTGGATCAGAGCAACAGAGAAATATTATAGCAAAGTACAAGCGGTTGAGCCTTATTACATTATGTGGGAAATTCCCGAAACCAACCAACAGGAGTTTGTATTGATCCTTCCCTTCACACCCAAGAAGCGGCAGGTGATGATCGGCTGGATCGCAGGTATGTGCGATGGAGATAACTACGGAAGATTCATCGCATATAAATTCCCGAAAGAAAAACGAGTGCTTGGCACACAGCAGGTAGAAACCAAGATCGATCAGGATTCCTACCTTTCGGGACAGCTTACCCTCTGGGATCAGCGGGGCTCGAATGTGATACGCGGGAATGTGCTTGCAATCCCAATTGAGAATACCATTCTGTATGTTGAGCCAATTTATTTACAGGCAGAAACGGCTGCCTATCCGGAACTTCGACTTGTTGCAGTCATGCATGGTGACGAACTCAGTTATGCAGAAACCTTTGATAAAGCGCTGCAGGGATTGTTTGAAAAAACTTTAGCAGAAGTTATCACAGAAACTAATGTGGGCGACGTATTTACCATGGAAGAATTGATCAAAAGAGCAAGTAATGCGTTTGAGAATTATATAAACTTCTTAGGAGAAAAACGTTATATTGACGCATCGAATGCGCTGCAGGAACTTGAAAATACCCTGAGAGAACTTTCTGATGAAGGAGCTTTCAGTACTGGATCAGAATAAAACAGGAGAAGTAATACGAAAAGAAACATAAATGACCTATCTCATTGCCGCAAGTACGATCGAGGATATGGTCAAATAAGAAATAATTCCATTTATGGCTCATAGAACACTGAAAAACAACTATTGTTCACTTGTAGAAAGGTTCAATAAATTTCCTCAAGGTGTAGCTCCCTCAAAAACACTTTATAAAATTCTGAGCATGCTGTTCTCAGAAAAAGAAGCAGGACTCGTTTCACTTCTTCCTATCCGGCCGTTTAATGCAGAAAAAGCAAGCCGAGTCTGGAAAATCGATATTGTAGAAACACGAAAATTATTAGATCAACTCGCGGATAAAGCGCTACTTGTTGATATAGAGCAGAAAGGCGAGCAGATCTATGTGCTCCCGCCCCCGATGGCTGGATTTTTTGAGTTCTCTATGATGAGATTGCGAACCGACGTAGACCAGAAAGTGCTCGCAGAGCTTTTCTATCAGTACATGAATGTTGAAGAAGACTTCATTAAAGGACTGTTTACTGATGGTGAAACTCAACTTGGCAGAACCTTTGTGCACGAACCAGTACTCTCAGAAGAAAATGCACTACACGTTTTGGATTATGAACGGGCTTCAGAAGTGATCGAAACCGCTACACACATGGCTGTTGGAATATGCTATTGCAGGCACAAAATGCAGCACCTCGGCAAAGCATGCGATGCCCCGATGGATATTTGCATGACATTCAATAATACTGCTGCTTCTCTAAGCATGCATGATTATGCACGGACAGTAGATAAAAATGAAGGGCACGATCTGCTGCAAAAAGCATATGATCATAAATTGGTTCAATTTGGCGAGAATGTAAGACAGAGCGTTGCCTTTATTTGCAACTGTTGCGGATGTTGCTGTGAAGCTATGATCGCAGCAAGAAGCTTCGCTATTTATCATCCAATACATACCACAAACTTTATCCCCGCAATCAACGAAACGACCTGCAATGGTTGTGGTAAATGTGTGGAGGTTTGCCCTGTCGAAGCAATGACTTTAGTTTCTGCAAACGATCCGCATAATCCCAAAAGGAAAGTTGCTTGCCTTAATGAGGAAATCTGTCTCGGATGCGGACTCTGTGTAAGAGAATGTCCAACAAAAAGTATTACTCTCCTCTCTCGATCCGAGCGGGTGATCACGCCAGTCAATGGTGCGCACCGGGCAGTTGTTATGGCTATTGAGCGCGGAAAACTCCAGAACTTGATTTTCGACAATCAGGTTCTCTGGCACCATAGAGCCCTGGCGGCACTACTGGGGGTGATTCTCAAATTACCAGGCATTAAACAGACTCTTGCGTCAAAGCAGATGAAATCAAGATATCTCGAGCATGTAATACTCAATCTTCAACAATAGGCATGTTGTACTTGCTCTTTGGAAATTCTTGACACAATACAGGTAGGCGAAATTTTTCTGAATTTATGATAAAGGATATAGAAAAAATCATCGGTATTATAATCATTAATGCGTCGCCCTACCGGTTCTGACAAAATTTCTGTCGAGCCGCGACAGGGGTAACCTGTGGCGGTTTTTTTATATCTTAAATAAATTATAAGGATTATACTATGTTCAGAAAGATCGACGTGAAAGCAAAACCGGCAGAGTTTGAAAAGCCAGTTCACGCATTCTATATGCTCTCTATAAGTAAATCCAGGCAACCTGCCGCTTAAGAATTGGAGGTAACAGATTGGGAATAAAATCAAATTATAGGAGAATATAAATGAAAAAAAACATTTTAAGTAACATTACATTATTTGTTTGTATCTGTATTATTTCAACAGGAATAGTTCTTTTAACGAATGGATGTTGCAAAAAGGCAACCGGACCCGATACTCAGGATAGTACGTTTGCTGAGAAAGTAGAAAAAATACTCAACGACAAATTAGCTTTGTGTGAAGTTAACGGAGTCACCGTATTTGTCAGGAACAATGATGGTGAGATATGCAACATTGGAGCCGGGCTGGCAGATGTTGAAAACGACATTCCAATGCTTGCAGACACCAAAATGCGGATCGCCAGCATTTCTAAAACCTTTCTTGCGACTGTTGTTCTACAACTCTGGGAAGAGGGCTTGCTTGATATTGATCATTTGATGAGCCAATATCTTCCTGATTCCACTGTTGCGTTGTTTCCTTATGGAGATCAGGTCACTTTAAGACAGCTATTAAACCATACAAGTGGAATTTATGATTTTGAAGATGATAATTTTCTATATAATTTAATGGTAGATCCTCTTTATCATTGGACTCCGAACGAGCTTCTGGAGTATGCCGTAAATTCTCCATCGAGCGTACACAACGAACCCGGGACGCTATTCAGTTATTCGAACACGAATTATATTCTTCTCGGGCTGATCGTTGAATCTGTCACTGGCATCAGCATGGAGCAGAATATAAGGGATAGGATACTTGATCCGCTTAACCTGGAAAACACGTATTCGGGCAACGAAGGGATACCACAAGATAACTATTCAAAAGGATACCAGCCGCTCGATGAAACCACGATCTATGTTGTGTCAGACCAGACGCTTCCGCTTTATTTTGAGTGGGCACATGGCCAAATGGTATCAACCACGGAAGACCTGTGGAGCTTCCTGAATGCTCTTTCCTCTGGCGAACTCTTCTCACAAGAGGCAACACTAAATGCGATGCTTGCTTTTACTCCTATCTCGAATTTTTCATATGGGCTTGGAATACTCAACTTTGGTGAAGAGATTGGATTTGGTCATACCGGAGGGACACTTGGCTTTTTTTCTTATGCGATGATTAATCCCACGATCGGTACAGCCCTGATCTTAATATATAATACTTATAACACTGAATTCATGGGGGCTGCCGCTAATGCAATTTTTGGAATTATGTAATAATTTCCGAGAAATGTAATTTATTTATTCATACCGGGCAAATAGAAAGAATTTATACATAAGTGAGCTCTATCTCAGGCGAGAATGAGCGTTCTCGCCTTTTGTGTACTTTGGAAATTCTTGACACAATACAGGTAGACGAAATTTTTCTGAACTTATGATAAAGGATATAGAAAAAATCATCGTTATTATAATCATTAATGCACCGCCCTGCCGGTTCTGACAAAATTTCTGTCGAGCCGCGACGGGGTAACCTGTGGCGGTTTTTTTTATATTTTAAATAAATTATAAGGATTTTACTATGTTCAGAAAGATCGACGTGAAAGCAAAACCGGCTGAGTTTGAAAAGCCAATTCGCGATTACTGGAAGCAGCACAACATTCCACAAAAAAGCGAAGATTTCCGCGATAGCGCACCGAAATTTATTTTTTACGAAGGGCCTCCTACCGCAAACGGCATGCCCGGTATTCATCACGCAATGAGCAGAACACTCAAGGATGTGGTATGTCGTTATAAAACCATGCAGGGCTTTCAGGTGCGCAGGAAAGCCGGGTGGGACACACACGGACTGCCAGTCGAGATAGAGGTGCAGAAACAACTTGGTTTTTCAGTTAAAAAAGAGATCGAGGAATACGGTATAGAGAAATTCAATAAGAAATGCAGGGAATCGGTCTTTACGTATGAAAAAGAATGGCGGGAGATGACGAATCTCCTGGGCTATTGGCTCGATCTGGACGATCCTTATATCACCCTTACGAATGACTACATCGAAACTGTGTGGTGGATACTCAATCAATATTGGAAGAAGGATATGATCTATATTGATAAAAAGATCGTTCCCTTCTGTCCGAGCTGCGGCACCCCGCTTTCTGACCATGAAGTGGCATTGGGTTATAGGGAAGTCGAGGATCCATCAGTATATATACGCTTCAAGGTCAAAAATGAGGAAAACACCTATTTTCTTGCGTGGACAACCACACCCTGGACGCTTATATCAAACGTTGCACTCGTCGTTCATCCTGATCATGAGTATGTGAAAGTAAAGACCGGAGATGAATATCTTATATTAGCAAAAGCCCGGCTCGATGTCCTCAAAGAGAGCTATGAAATAGTTGAAAAGTACAAAGGCAGAGATCTCGAATACAAGGAATACGAACAGCTCTTCCCGTTTATCAAGCCCGAGGAAAAAGCATTCTATGTGGCGCTTGGAGATTATGTTACCCTTGAAGACGGGACGGGGATCGTGCACACGGCACCCGCATTTGGAGAAGAAGACTTTGCAATCGGCAAGGAGTACGATCTTCCCTTTATGCGACCGGTCGACGAAGAGGGCAAATTCACTGAAGAGATCACGGATTGGGCTGGCGAGTTCATCAAAGATGCGGACAAAGGCATTATAAAAGATCTCAATATGAGAGGAATGCTCTATAACCGCACACAGATCAAACACACCTATCCCTTCTGCTGGCGCTGCGACAGCCCGCTTATCTATTTTGCACGCAAGTCCTGGTACATCAGAACAACCGCATACAACGATAAAATGATCGAGAATAATAAAAAGATCGCCTGGTATCCTTCCTATGTTGGGGAAGGCAGATTCGGAGATTGGCTTGAGAATAATAGAGATTGGGCGATAAGCAGAGACCGGTACTGGGGCACTCCGCTCAATATCTGGATCTGTGAGAAGTGCGGACATCAATTTTCTCCTGATTCAATAAAAGAACTTCGGGAGAAGGGCACGCTTGCAGATGGCACACCCGTTCCGGACGACATCGAGCTTCACAGACCATATGTGGATGATGTCGTATTTACATGCCAGGAATGCAAGAGCACCATGCGCAGAACTCCAGAGGTTTTAGATTGCTGGTTTGATTCGGGATCAATGCCCTTCGGGCAATGGCACTATCCTTTTGAAAATGAGGATATCTTTGACAAGGAACTCTTCCCCGCAGACTTCATAGCAGAAGGTATTGATCAGACAAGAGGGTGGTTCTATACCATGCTGGCGATTTCAACTTTTATAAAAGGGGAGTCGTCATATAAGAGCTGCCTGGTGAACGAAATGGTTCTGGACAAACACGGCAAAAAGATGAGTAAGTCCAAAGGAAATGCCGTTGATGTGTTTAAAATTTTGGAGAAATACGGCGCTGACGCCACCCGGTGGTATATGCTTTCTACAAGTCCCCCGTGGCTTCCTACACGCTTTGACGAAGAGGGGGTGCTGGAAGTGAATAATAAATTCATCGGCACGCTGAAAAACGTGGCATCCTTCCTTGCAACCTATGGCAATATTGATAATTTTGAATATAAGGAATATTCTATAAAAATAGAGCAACGTCCCGAACTGGACAAGTGGATAATTTCCCGTTTGAATTCTGTGATAAAGAAAGTTCGAGAGTTCAATGAAAAATATGATCTCACCCGTGCTGTACGCCTGTTACAATCCTTTGTGATCAACGATGTGAGCAACTGGTATGTGCGCCGCATCCGAAAACGCGTGTGGGCATCCGGTATGGAAGATGATAAAATTGAAGCATATATGACCCTCTATGAAGTCTTACTGACGATCTCAAAATTATGCGCTCCCTACACGCCGTATATTTCTGAGGAGATATATCAATCGCTGACTGATAAGGAAAGTGTGCATCTGGAAAATTATCCGGAATATGATGAAGATTTGATGCTGCCGGAACTCGAGAATGAGATGCAAAATATAATCGACATTGTCTCTCTGGCACGTGCTGCAAGAAACGAAGTGCAGATAAAGATACGCCAGCCGTTGCGAACCCTCTTCGTCCCCGAAGAAATGAAAGATGTCGTTGAACGGATGAAACCTCTGATAATCGAAGAGATTAACATCCATGATATAGAATTTGTAAGAGATAACACTCGTTTTATGGATTACAGTGTTAAACCGGATTATAAAGTGCTGGGACCCACATACGGCAAACATATGTCACACATTGCGCAAGCGCTTCAAAATATGGGCGCAAACCACCTCATTGATGTCCTGAACAAAGATGGTGTCTATCATCTTGATGTTGATACTGTTGAGGTGAAGCTGACAAAAGAAAGTCTGCAAATCGATACTCAAAATAAAGAAGGTTTTGTGTATGGTGAAGATGCCGATGTTTTTGTTGCGCTGGACACCCGGATAGATGAAGAACTCCTGCTTGAAGGGAATGCCCGTGAGCTGGTGAACAAGATTCAGTTTATGAGAAAAGAAGAAGACTTCGATATTATGGACAGGATAATTATTTCTTTCTTTACTGAATCCGATGATATCAAGGAAACCTTCGAGAAGTTTACCAACTATATCAGAAAAGAAACCCTGGCACTTGAAATTGTTGAAGTAGAAAGCTCAGAAAACTTGAAAAGCTGGGACGTGAATGGAAAAGAGGTCTTCCTTCAGGTAAGAACTAAAAAATAAAAAAATCTGAAATTATTGAGGGCGGGGAGTGCTTTGCGGCGCTCCCCTTTTTTTGTTTATAGCTCACAGATCAACACTGATGGTATTTTAACAATGATAATTTGTTCTCAGTGTACTCTGTGTTCTCTGTGGTTATAAATCCATTACAACTCGATCTCTATCCCGACAGGGCAGTGATCCGAACCCATAACATTCGGGAGAATGAATGCATCCTTCAGGCTTGGGCGAAGCATTTTCGAGATAAGAAAATAATCGATCCTCCACCCCACATTATTTGCACGGGCATTGAACATATAACTCCACCACGAATAATTTCCACCATCCTGATTGAATTCACGAAAGGTATCTATAAAACCCGCATCAATAATGCGAGTGAAATCTTCACGCTCTTCGTCAGTGAAACCAGCATTATGACGATTGTCTTTTGGACGAGCCAGATCTATCTCTTTGTGGGCAACATTAAGGTCTCCGCAAAAAATAACGGGCTTGGACGCTTCCAGATTTTTCATATACGCAAGGAAATCTTTATCCCACACCTGGCGATATTCAAGCCGCGTGAGACCCCTTTGAGAATTTGGAGTGTACACATTCACAAGGAAAAAATTTTCGTATTCAAGAGCGATTACGCGCCCTTCATTATCATGCATGATGATTCCCATGTCATTATAAGCATTGAGGGGCTTAGCTTTAGTGAAAATTGCTGTTCCGGCATAGCCTTTCTTCAGGGCATAATTCCAAAAGTCATGGTATTCGGAGAAATTCAATTCAACCTGACCGGCTTGTAATTTTATTTCCTGAATGCAAAGGATATCGGGTTCCTCATCTTGAAGGAAATTATCAAATCCTTTTTTTAGAACAGCACGAAGCCCATTTACGTTCCAGGAGATTATTTTATATTTCTTCATAAACGTTCCTGTTCGAGTTCAATGATTTTTTCACACATAAGCGCTGCGCTGTAAAGAGCATATTTTTTCTTTGATATGTTGAGCTGGGTATAGCAGACAACGCTGTATGTCCACTCAAGAAGCGCGATAAGATAAGGGGTGATATCTGTCTCAAAAAGGGTCACCACATTTGCATACTCCCGCAGCTTACAGATCATTTTGTAGGCTTTTTCTACCATGGGATCTTCACCATGATATATAAATGGGGGGATCTGCCCAAGCTGGCTCGGCTGCAATAAACCCAGCTCAAACTCGAGCATTTGTGTGAGATCTTTCTCAGTATTGATGCCACACATCTCGATCTTAAAGATCGGTTCAAGTCGTGCGAAATCAGCAATTATGCTGCGAGGTTTTGTTTCTGAGAAGTCAATGATATAAATATTCTCTTTTTCATCCAGAAGAATGTTTTGCATATTCAGATCGCCATGCGTGACAGCCTTATACCAGAGTTTTGATTGTTCTTTACGTCGGGGATATTCATGTTTGAGAAAATAGAAAGGGTTGATAATTTCTCTATCCAATTCATCGCATTGGAGTTTTTCAGTATCAGGAGAAATACCGAGTTCTCGCTCAAGGCATTCATAAAGATTGGTGAAGAGAGCCAGGGGAGAATGCTCGATATAAGGATGAATATGCTCCCAGTGCGGCTGTCCATACCAGGGCTTGAGGATGTCGGTAAAAATCCGGTCAAAAAGCGGGATAAGTTTTTCTGCAGGATATTTTTTATAATAATCTGTCAACCACACGAGCGTGCTGTCCGATCCATTAATGCCAAGAAAATTATAGCGCAGCCCGCCCCAGTTCTTGTAGGTTGTCGTTCCCATGATAGTGGTGCTGTTGTTGAGTATAAATTTCTTCACATATTTATGATATGCATTCACCTCGTTGTCATTGTTCTTGATCGACCCTATCTTTAAAACAGTTGGCAGGAGCCGCCGACCGTCTTTGTCATAACTGGTTACATTAAATGTAGTTGAGGTGAAACCTCCATGTAAGGGATTAAGAATAACCTTCCCGCAGTCAGCATAGATCCTCCGAATTATCGTGTCCCATTCAGAATTATATGAAATTTCTCCGCTGGTTTCAATAGTAAGTTGCTTTTCTTCTGCCGGACGAAGTGCTGAAGGAAGAAATATCCACGATCTTGAATTTGAGATCTCAGTTTTTGGTTCGACATGCACGACATCTTTCACGCATTCTGACTTTGTGATTTGCGAGATAAGCATATCCATATACTGGATATCCACAGAAAAGTCATTATTCAATAAAAACGCATGTGCATAGATATTTAAAGAACTTGAGATAAGAGAAAAATTCTTAAACTGATTTCTTAATCTTTCGTCTTTTGTCAGCATATCAGCATCGTAATGAATGCCGACAATAAGAGCTTTTTTGCTTGTTCCGGCTGTGCATTCAGTAAAATTGAGAGGAGCAAGGTCTTTCTCTTTTTCTAATTTTGAGGTATGGAGTGTTTCGGTTTCTGCTAATATAATAAAACCCCACGCAGGCGGGATAGCGTCTAATTTCGACTCAAAAAAAGAATGAAAGTTTTCAAGGAGTTTTTCCAGTGTGACGAGATCGCGCCCGTCCTGTTTTATCATTATAGAAGGTTCGCCTGAAAAACTAAATGCTTGAGCAAGATACATTTGAACTTCGACAGGAGTGCCAGTAAAAAGAAAGTCGGGTCTGCAATAACCATCAGCCGGAGAAACACCAGCAGCACCCTTCAATGAGACGAACAAGCCCAAGCCCTCTTGCGCCTGAGCAGAAGAATTGCCGAATCCACCCAGCCCAAAAGAGATCCCGAGTTCACTCAGATTGGTAGGCATAAGCGTACTTTTATCAAAGCTTTTCGCAGAAAGCTTCTTTGCATTATTCCAAATATCAATCATAGAATTTGGTTCAAGTTTACCAGTACAACTATATGTGCATCCTGTCACCGCAAACTCTTCTTTGTGCCCAGCCCCTTGTTTCAAATGTCCAATATGTGCCAAAGCATCTTCCTGATGGGGTACAACAGTGAAGTGTTCTGAGAGTCCAGTAAGCTGTAGAACCTTCGCCACTTCTTGGTCCATGCCAAATAGAACAAGCTTGCCGCCTTTTTTTCGGAGGTCTTTTTCCTTTTTAAGCAATGCCCTGATTCCAGCACTGGACATATAGTCGACATTCCGAAAATCAACGATCCAGTGAGAGGAATCAGGATAGAGATTGTGTGTGTCTTTTTCAAAAAGATCTGCACCGAAACCGTCGAGACGTCCTTTAAGAACAAGGCATGGAATTTCTTGATATGATTGAACGTTAATTTCGAACATTAGTACCCCTCTGCAAAGCGTAAAAGATTACTTATTTTTCAAAACAAATTTCTCAATAGCTGAACGTTCCTGGGGAGTTGTCATTATGATGAGAGAAGTTCCCTTTGCTATTGTGGTTGTATCATTTGGACTATATATCCATCCAATTTTTGTGCGGACGGCAAGGAGGAGAGTATTTTTATATTGCTTCAAATTTAAATCTTTTAACTGCTTACCCTCAAATGAATCAAGGAGAGGAGTTTCTTCAATGCGAAGATTTTTATTCGTATCCCGCAGCATCGTATCAAGAAAGGTGACTACTGTCGGTCGGATCATTTCAGAAGCCATTCTCAATCCGCCGATCAACGTAGGAGAAACAACAGCAGTAGCACCAGCCCTCCTCATCTTCTCTGCATTCATATTGTTATGGCAGCTTGCCACGACCTTTATATTCGGATTGATCTGCCGTGCAGAAAGACTGATAACAAGATTCTTATTGTCATCGTCCATTGCAGCAAAGAGCCCAAGCGCTTTTTCAATACCTGCTTTTTTCAGCACAGTATCATCGATCGGATCACCTTCAACATAAACCTGCTCAGGGAAGCGTTCTTCAAGACGCGAAATACGCTCTGGATCTGGAGTTACTACAACACTGTTTCTGCCAGTTGCGTATAGTTCGTTAATAATATGGAGACCAACCTGTCCCACACCGCATACAATATAATGATCTTTCAGACGTTCGATCTTTTTTTCCATTTTTCTTCTCCTGAAGGTGGCTTTTAATTCCCCTTCGACCGTAAACGAGGTTATCGTTGAAATCACATAGGTGAGAATACCGACACCAGTAAAGGCAATGATCATTGTGAAGATCCTACCGAAGTTGTTTCCGGACAGATCAATAATTTCAGAATATCCGATAGTAGAAA
The DNA here is from genome assembly GCA_049903315.1 of Candidatus Cloacimonadota bacterium. Lineage (GTDB taxonomy): Bacteria > Cloacimonadota > Cloacimonadia > JGIOTU-2 > JGIOTU-2 > Celaenobacter. The sequence continues at coordinate 25,415 of JBNGBT010000016.1, forward strand.
TAGTGACAACTGTCATATACAGGCAATCGAGCATAGAATATGAATCGCCAGCAATAACCCAATACACTGCCGTTGCACCAAATACAACTATGAGGAGCGCAGTTCCTGCAAGGAGGAATTTTTTAAGAAGCTTTGAGGTTATATATCCTTTCATATAGGCAAACTCACGTATGGTTATTAGCTCTTGAACGAAGATAGGATGTCAATAATTAAATGAAATCCCTCATCTATTTATGACACAGAATAATTGACAGAAATTACTTCTCCCGAGAAATGAAGTGACGCTGCGCCCGTAGTTCAACTGGATAGAGCAACGGACTTCGGATCCGTGAGTTGGGGGTTCGACTCCCTCCGGGCGTGCCAAATTTTTTAATAGCTATATGAAGAAAAAAGGTCTTTTTATTACGTTTGAAGGTATAGAAGGTTGCGGGAAAAGCACCCAGGCAAGGCTTCTAACGGAATCGCTCCGCGTGCGCGGATATGAGGTTCTTCTCACAAGAGAACCTGGCGGACCACGGATTTCCGAAGAAATCAGAACAATCCTTCTCAATAAAGAATTTACTGAGATGAACAGACTCACTGAGGTATTTCTCTATATGGCAAGCAGGGCTCAGCACACACTTGAATGGATAATTCCCACACTCGAAAAAGGGCAGATCGTCATATGCGACAGGTATTATGATTCCACTTATGCCTACCAGGGAGCAGCCAGAGAAATACCCGACTATGAAATTGAAACAATAAATACTATTGCTACTACTGGACTAAAACCGGATGTGACATATATTATTGATGTCCCCGTCGAGATAGGTCTTGAGAGGTTACATAAAGGAACAAAAGCCGAGGACATTGATCGTCTTGAAAGCGAAAATTTTGATTTTCACAGAAGGGTCAGAGCTGGCTACCTTAAATTGGCAGAAAAAGAACCATATCGAATAATTGTCATAGACGGGACAAAAAATATTGAAGAAATTCATCAGGATATAATGAAAAATATTAAACAAAGATACGAAGATTTATCAGGGGAGTAAAAAAAATGAAAAAGAAACAAGTAGTGATCCTTGCTGTTGTTGTCATACTGATTTTTGGCTTTTTGATCGGCAGGGTTAGTCTGGTAAAAGCAGAGAACACCCAGGGCAGTTTGTATGATTATATGAAACTTTTTACAGATATCATAACCAAACTCAATCAGGCACATGTCGAAGAGGTCGATCCGCAGGTACTTTTTGAGAGTGCGATCAATGGTATGCTGGATACACTCGATCCCTATACAAGCCTGTTGACCCCAGAGGAATTTGCTGATCTGCAAACAAGCACCAAGGGCGAGTTCGGCGGATTGGGTATTCATATTTCATCGGAAGACAGCGACTATATAATGGTGATATCCGTGATCGAAGCAACTCCTGCGTATAAAGCGAATCTTATGGCTGGAGATGAGATCGTTGCGGTGAACGGCATGTCAACCGAAGGATGGACCTCCACGAAAGCAGTGGAACATCTTCGTGGTCCCAAGGGCTCTGAGGTTACTATATCCATCAAAAGGGAAGGTCTATCTGAAAACTTTGATGTGGTTATTGAACGAGATAAAGTCAAAATGGATAGTGTTCCCTATGCCTATAAAATCGGAGATATCGGTTATATTCGTATTACAAACTTCAATGCAAGTACCGGTGATGATCTGCATAACGCAATGGTCGATCTTGAAAGGCAGGGCATCAAAGGATTGCTCATTGATGTACGTTCGAACCCGGGCGGTTTGCTCAGTACCGCGATCGAAACCGTGGACCAATTCCTTCCCAAAAACAAACTTGTAGTTGAAACAAAGGGACGGATTGCGACGTTCAATAGAAAATTTTACACAGCAGACAATTATGCCTTTGAAGGAATTCCAATCATTGTGATGGTGAATCAGGCGAGTGCGAGTGCAGCAGAAATTTTCTCGGGCTCCCTTCAGGATTGGGACAAGGCACTTATTGTTGGGCAAAACAGTTTTGGCAAAGGATCTGTACAGCAGCTATTCCCTCTTCCTATGAATTATGGACTCAAGATAACAACCTCAAAATATTACATTGAGAGCGGACGCTGTATTCATGACGATGCGAATGAAGATGCCATTAAAAAAGAGGGACATATTGATCTGACAAAGAAAGAAAAGAACGATGATGAGCCGCGTGAGGCGTTCTATACAGTTGGTGGACGTGAGGTTTATGGCGGTGGCGGCATAACACCGGATATCATTATCGTACAGGATACATTAAATTCATTTGAGCTTGATGTGCGCAGGAATAATTTATTCTTTCCCTTTGCCGTAGATTTTCTTTCAAAAGTAGATATTGATGAGAATTTCTATGTCGATGACGAACTTTTTGATGAGTTTGTTGAAAGCATAAAAGAGAAGGATATTGAATATACTGAAGAAGAGCTTGCCGATTCGGAAACCTGGCTAAGGAATGCACTTGAGGCACAGATCATCAGCAACAAGTTCGGGCTTCAGGAAGGGAACAAGGTTGCGATAAGACAAGACCCCCAACTTCAAGCAGCCCTGAAACTTTTTGATGAATATGGTTCGCTGGAAGAGATGTTCACACATGCGGATAAAGTAGCAAACGAATAATAACCCCATAATAACATATAATTATGAAAGGCTTGCGTAATAGTGAGCCTTTCTTTTTGTCTAAAATTTTTCTGGTTAGCCACAGCCGGGTAACCAGACGCTTTACTAAGCTGGGGCTTAGCAAAGAGAAATGTTGGGGATAATAATATAGAGTTTTTTCAGGCTGGTCTTCATCCCTGGATGGAGTTAAGATTGAGGGGAAAATATCGTAACCGATATAATAAAAAAGCCCACGAAATCGTGAGCTTTCTTTTGTAAAAAAAATTCGTTATCTTATTATCACTACTTTTTTGGTTTCATACAATCTGTTCTCAATAAGAAGTTGGTAAAGGTAGATTCCAGAGGAAAGATCATTCCCCCCTGAATCTTTGCCATCCCATGAAAGCTGAAGATCCTGATTCTTTTGGACAGCATTATTAAATAACGTACCGACAAGCTGTCCTTTAATATTAAAGACATTCAGCTTCATGTGACCTTGAGAGGGAGAATGTATGAAAAGTTCTGTTGAGGATGAAAGTGATCCAAAGGGGTTGGGTGCGCTTTGTATATAAAAGAGCAGAGGATCCTCGATTGAAGGTTCCACAGAGAGTAAAGAAATATCTCCTGAACCATAAAAAGTATTTGTAAGTAAGCCCGAAGGGAATCCAGCAGCTGATATTAATCCGGTACCAGATGTTGACCAATCTATCCCGGAATTCTGGGAAGGATCGGAAATATTCCATTCGATAGAACAAACCGGTTCCCATTCATTTAATATCGGATTATATAAAGTAGTGGTCGGAGATATAGGACCGATAATTGAGAAAGTCAAGGCTATTCCGGCAGACGATATTGCTATACTATATTCTGGAGTATCAAGGTTTGGGTTGAGGTTTGTATATGTTGGATCTTCAGTAAATCCAAGTGTATTATAACTAAATTGGAGATCACCATTCCATAGGAGATCATCATAACCAATATTCGGAACAGTAAAAGGCCATGAGGATGTACGTTTTAGCTCAACATCCATTTTAAACACACCATTATCAGTTCTCGCATTTGAGATTCTTAGATCAATGGTATTTTCATCTCGAAAGGATTGAGAGAAAAGCATAGAAATAAGAGATATAAATAAAAGGAAGAATATAATTTTTTTCATAATCAAAAAGATAATCCCGGATTCGCATTAAGCGAACCCGGGATTGGTTAAATAGTTAATACATTATTTTACAACGATAAGTTTTTTGATATCGGAGTAATCGTCAGTTTGTAATCTGTAGAAGTAGATGCCATGTCCCATATCAGAAGTATCGAGTGTTGCGACACCGTTTCTTCCCTGAAGTGTTTTCACTAACTCGCCACGAATATTATACACACTGATCGTGGCATTCTGATCAATGACCGTACCTTTGATCTGGTACTTGATCTTTGTAGAGTTGATAGCCGGGTTGGGGAAGTTACCGATCAGTTGAGTGCTGGCAATCAGGTCAGGCGTACTGTCACCATCAATATCTCCGGGAGTGTAGGCAATAGGACCATGGAAGGAAGAAGTTCCACCAAAGTCTACCACCTCAAGCCAGTAGTAATGAGTGACATAGACATCAGCAACGACATCATCGTAGTTGTAGCTTTGAGGTTCGGTTGTCGTACCGGCAGCAGGGATGAGCGAGTAATTGATGTGTCTTCCTGCACGTGTAAGATCCTTAAATTCTGAACGATAAATGTTGAACCCATTAACGTCAGTTTCTGTTGCAGTATCCCATCTGAGCTCGATGTTTTCATTTGCCGAACTGAACATTGCATTGAATGCAGAGAGTTCAACAGGAAGTGTGATGTCTCCAGAGCCATAGTAGGTATTTGTGAGCAAGCCCGAAGGGAAACTCGCAGCAGAGATAAGACCTGTACCGGACTCATTCCAGACAACACCAGAGTTTTCATGAATATCAGCAATGGTAAGTTCAATAGTACAGATGGTTTCCCAGACATTAAATGCAGGGCTGTACATGGTTGGAGTTACAGGATTGGGACCAGTGATGGAGAGAGTAAGCGCATTCGCAGCAACAGAGATATCGGTCGAATACTCAGCAGTATCGAGACCGGCATTCAGATTGCTGTATGCAGGAGCACCGGTAAATCCAGCAGGATTATAATCGAACTGGAAGTCCGCATCTTGGAGTAGATTATCATATCCAATACCAGGAACAATGAATGGCCAATCAGAAGTTCTCTTGAGCTGAACTTCCATCTTGAACATGCCGCCCTCAACACGAGGATTAGAGATCTGAAGATCTACTGTGTTAGCCTTTGAACCAGGAGCAGTGATTTGTACATCAAGGGGATGTCCGCCATCTTTGGCTGTCTGGTTAGGAACAGTGGTTGCTTTTCCTCTGTTATTGTAACAGGAGATCGCATCACCGATCGTGACCGAACCATTCATGTTGAAGTCCCAGATAAGGTAGCCGGTCTGTCCTCTGTGACTGTATATCTCAATCGCATCACCAATGGTAACGGAGTTGTTGTCATTCACATCACCGCCATAGAGACCATAGTTACCACTACCAAGACTGGCAAATCCACCACCGTAAGCAGCAGTTGCACCAGTAAGGTCAATGGATGTCGCCTGGCTAGCGAAGTCACCAAATGTATGAGTTAATGCACTCATAATATCAATGTGATTTGTGTGATGTATCACAAGATAGTACTCGACATCAGTCGTATAGTAGAATGGGAGACTGCTGTTACCGTTCACGTCAACGATTGTACCGTTTTTCAGTAAGAATGCATTTGCCTGCTTGACTGTTTCCCCAGTTGCAGCAAGACGCAGTTCAACGTAGATCCAGTCAATTATCTGGTTGTTTGGAAGTGGTAATGCAGTAATGGTCTCACCATCATAAGGAGAGACAAGGGGTTTTACAGCACCATCAGTCATTGTTCCATTGGAATAAGGACCCTGAAGGAATACCTTCATGTTTGCGTATGCAGGAAGGTTATCCTTGGGAGCTGCAGAACCAGTCTGCCATGCGGACTGAGCACCAGCATCTTTTAAGATTGGTTCTGTGTATGAGATATGATTTTCGTCAAATCCACCAAGCTTGGTTGGATTGTACACAGATGCCATTCTGAAGTCGTATGGTGTGTCAGAGGCAGGAGCAGGAAGAAGTGCAGTGTAGTCATTGGTTCCAGTGCCATTATCATAACAAGCTATGTCTGCGAGGAAATCCCACTGTCCACCAGAAACACTCGGCATAAAGATCTCAACCACATAGTAGCTCACACCGTATGCAGTATCTTTTACGGCTGTATAGAATGGATCGTCAATAGAAAGAGTGTAATCAACGAGTATCCATCCACCGTTATCACCAGGATTATCAGTGAATACTACACCGGTAGGAGGTGCAGGATCGTTCAGTTCCTGTATGACAATATCTGTAAGCTCGGACATGTAATCCGGAGGATTAGTATCGTACTCCCATGCATAAATGGTCAGATGATCTGCTGCATCGAATGGCAGTGCAGAAATACATGCACCTGTGATCTCTTTAAATCCAGAAACAAGGAGCTGCTCTTCCGGAACGGAGAGAGCAACATGACTGCTGCTGAAGTCAGCAAGATTACCATAGGAGAAGTCCCTGATGCCATTGGCATCCGCAGCACACACACGAAGATCAAAGTAGTTGTCTACGTATGGTGAAGCAGGATCGATCTGAAGCAGGAACTGATCCATTGTAACAGTATACAATGTTGTCAATCCTACATCTTGATACCAGGGATTGAAGTCCACATACTCAGATACTTCATCACCGGAACCTGAACCTAGACCATAATCAAAGGTCCAGCTCGGGCCGTCTGTCGCACCCCAGTAGTTGTAGGTCGCATCAAGCACTGCTTTTGCACCAGTATCATCATTCTGTACACCAACATCGTTACCATCAATTATATTGTAGTTGATAGTGACATTGGTTGCAGATTTTACTAGAATACCGTACGTATTATAGCTTATTTCGTTAGGTCTGGTGTTATCTGTAAAACCGATAGCGACATTAGTGAACGTATCATCACTGTCACTACCTACCCTGATACCCTGTGCGAATCCATAAGATGAAGATGTTCCACCAATGTAGTTATCCTGAACAAATACAGTACCAAGATCACCGACGAGGTTGATACCCTGATATGCACCGGAAGTACTCCAGTCAACCCACGGTATCATAGTGGTTTCAATCGTATTATTATAGATGACCTGCATTGCCGGGTTATCATCAATTGTTATTGCACGCAGGCACATACCGGTA
>JBNGBT010000017.1:0-28588 GCA_049903315.1 Candidatus Cloacimonadota bacterium
GTTAACACCAATGGAGAAATTAATAGCATATTTCTTCCCTAAAAGTGTAAACAACGCGTGAAAATCTTACATATAATCATTAAAATCATGCATCACAATACGGGAATCGTGTCCTATAGGTGATCTCAGGGGAGCATCTTTCAGGCATGTCATAATTTCCGTGGGATTCGATGGATTTGATACATCAAAAACATAAATACCATGACCGTAACTCTCATTAAAAAGATGATCGTTATAAAGATGTGTGGAATAATTAAAGCTTGGATATTCGTAATAATTCTCTACGAATTGTATCTCCTCGTTTTCAATATGATATATCCCTATTCCATTCTGCCACGAACCGATATAAATGTAATTATTATCACTTGTAATGTAATACTCAACATAACTCTCAAAATCACAATAATTGAGAGATTGGGGATGATATATATTACTAATGTCAATCAGCTCTAATCCGTCAAACTGGGAAAGAATTATGTAATCTCCCTGAATCACGAAATTAATTCCGTTTTGGAGAGTTTCGGTTGGTTCATAATGAGCCATATATTCCCATTGAGTTATATCTGAAATATTCCAAAACGAAACAGCCGTTTGACCTGAAACAACGCATATTGTGTCATTAATAATTTGAAATTGTTTAGGATTATAATCACCATGAATGTTATACACATCTATAGTTGCAATATACTCAAGATTTATAATGTTGTTGCTTTTATAAACATCAAATACGCTAGCTTCTGTAAAGTTTATACACAATGTATCATTGAGTGGTTGTAAAAACATATTATAATTTTCAATTGTTCCATAAAAGTCTAGTCCTGGTGTCGTGTATATATAATCCGGACCATAAGATGTTTGGGCTATAAAATAATTCCCTATCATTATTGGTGTAATAAATTCATAGGAGTTGTCAAATTCAAAATTTTTTGTTATCTGTGGATTATACTTATCACTTATATCAACCTGATAAATATATAACGGCATTTGGTCGTAAGATATATATGATCTTTTATAAGAGCCAATATAGAGAAAATCATCTTTCCTAACGAATTTCCACGAATTCGTTATGGGTAGTTCCGAAATTTTTAGCAATAATCCATTATCCTTTATCATGTATATCTCCAAACCATAACTTGTGAGTGCATACATGTAAGGTGGTTCTATATCCATTGTTGTATTGGAATAATAGTTTTGACAAAAAGCAAACCTATGTACTTCTTCTATTGAAAAATTTATTGAAGCGGAGGGGGTTGAAACGAAAGTTGCAATGATTAATATAATCAACAGTATTATCTTTTTCATATTCCTCCTTTATTGTAATTTAACAACCTTCCCGACATGTTCGTCATCATTATTGAATTTATAGAAATATACACCTGTGCCCACTTCGTTGCCATTGTTGTCTTTTCCATCCCAGACTGCTTTATTAATTTTAAATTTTGAATTTTTAATTTTTAATTCTCTGATGAGTTGTCCTTTAATATTATAGATTTTAATCTCTGTGCTCTCTGTGTGCTCTGTGGTTTTATTGAACTGCAAAGTTATCGAGATCGAGAAGGGATTGGGGTAGCTCGTAAATTGGATCGTTTCAGTTGTTTCAAAATCTGTCGAGTATATTTCTTCTTTTTTAAAGACCTTACCCTGTTCTCCTGCGACATAGATGGATTCACCTGTATCAAAGACGCAGAAAAGATCTACGGGTGGATTGAGTGTATCATCAATGAACCAAGTTACACCACTGTTATTCGTCCGGAGAATCCTTCCGTTATCGCCGACTGCCCATCCCCGGCTTCCACAGAAATGCACATCATTAAGAGTGCTGTTTGCTATACCGGTGTATACCTGTGTCATTGTAGAACACCCATTAGTCGTTCGATAAATTACTTCCGAAAGACTATTTGCCGTTCTTCCAACTATAATTCCGGTATTCTCATCAAAAAAGTGTATTCCTCCCACGTTCAAATCGTCATATATGTATATGGGATTCCAAAAATCACCCGCATTGTTTGTCTTGTACACCTTACTTTCATCTGCAGCTATGACAAATCCAACATTGTCATTAACAAAGTCTATGAATTTGACCTGCGGGTATCCGTTAAGAGATCTCGGCAGCCATGTTGTGCCAGTATTGGGTGTTCTATAAACATTTCCGTTATCAGCAGATACATACCCGATATCATGAGAAGGAAAATCGATATCATATATGTTCGTGCAACCCATCTCCCAGATGAAGTTATTCCATTGTGTTCCACTGTCCGAAGTCTTAATAATAACACCAAATCCATTTGTGGCATCATGGCCGACAACAAAACCTGTATCACTATCTACAAAGAAAATCGAATATAAAGCTATGTTCGAATATGGAATGTTCTGGGTCCAGAAATACCCTCCTGTGGAAGTGCTTAAAACAATGGGATCTGCATCATTCTCAAAGCCGGTGAAGAAACCGAATTGGGGTGTGAGAAAATAGCAGTCATACAAATTATGCGTCACCCCGGAATTAAGTTCCGTCCAGTCTGCGTGCAGGTTCCCCGTATTGCATATCACAAAAAGATATGCCATGCATATCAATAACCGTCTCATTGTACCTCCTTTGGGAAATTCCCAAAATTAGTTATTCATAACATCCAATCCTTTCCTCGCCCGTTGGAAAGGTTACTTTAATTTTATTACTTTTTCAGTAAGGGTATTCCTTTCATTTTCAAGAGTACAAAAATATATACCGCTTTTTACTTCATTTCCATTCTCATCGCGTCCGTCCCAGGTTACTTCGACAAAGCGAAGTGGTGAAAATGTGTCTGTGAGAGTGCGTATAAGCTGTCCTTTGACATTATATATTTTAATTTGCATTATTTGGTGTGAATTCGTGGCTGGATTAAACGATATGGTGGTCGAAATCGAGAAAGGATTGGGTGCAGCTGTTAGAAAAACTGAGGATTCATCATATTCCGGTTCGACTGCCACTGGGATATAACCGAGTGTTCCGTTCGTATTTATGTTTTGGGCGTAAATATCTCTACCGCTGCGTTCATCTTCCCAGGCAAGCACCCATTGTGAACCAGTTAATTTACTTGCTTCAGGATGTACTTTTGATGAACTCACTGAACACATTGTCACGATATCGCCTGTCCAGATAAACGCGCCATCACCATCCATGGCAACAGCTTTCACATAATCATCAACCAATCCTTCCGTATAAAAAACAGCCACTTCTGCATCGGTATATCCTGCACCGAAGAGATAAATATCCGTCAAGGCAAGAGGTATTATCATTTTGCCTGCATCTACCCATTTTCTTGTACCGGCAATATCAAATTTCTGACCGTATATTCCGCGATAGTTTTGATCAGCATCCATTTCGTTCCAGTAGGCATAGAGCATCTGTGTGTCCTCAAGATACGCAAGGAAAGGATAGTAATGCTCGTTTCCGAGGTTTGTGGAAGCGGCAACACCTTGCGACGTAAAAATGCACGTTCCGCTCGAATCAACATGTTGTACATACACATCAGCATTCATATTACCATCTCTGTCATCATGCCAGCCAATAAAGAAGCCGTAATTTCCATCAGGTATAATTGCCAGGTCTTGGGTCCACGCGGAAATACCACCAGAAGTGGAAATTGCACATGGCGGTGCCCAGAGTGCAGTGCCGTTTGTGTCAAATTTCTGAGCATAAATATATCGCGTCGGTGCCCAGGCCGGTCCGGAATCTTCATAATATTTAACGATTACATTATCATTTTCTACACCGATTGGCTGGGGCCATGTATAGCTGTTCGTGCCAGAGATTTCAATGCCTGTTGCACCCCAGAGTAATGTCCCACCCGGGCTGATTTTCTGAATACGAGTTACATCATCAGAAGTCCATGCAACAATTGCGTTCCCTGCACTGGTCACAGTTACTTTTGGTGCTGCATCGAAAGCTCCAGAATTAGAAAGTTCAAGCCCGTCAGCTCCCCACATAAAAGTTCCGTCTGGTGAAATACGATAAGCATAGATATTATTATTTCCAGCATTTCGAACATCCTGGAATGTCAGAATAGCATAATTGTCCTGGTCGACTGTCATATCCCAGTCCGTAAGCCACGACATCGACGTATGATTACTAACAAGTATGCCATTAGCTACCCATTGCGCATTTCCCGCAGAATCAAATCGCTGTAATCGGACATTATAATTTCCTTCTTCGTTAGCATAATATCCAAAATAGATATCTCCGGTCGGTCCGGGAACGACTTTGGGAATTGCATCTTCGCCGGGGAGATTGCATACAACAGTATTAACAGATGGATCTGATGTCCATTCGGCATACAGTGCAATTGTATACAATGCGCATAGTAAAATTGTAAGAAAAACACTTTTTTTCATATATCCTCCGTGTTTCAATTTCCATTTATCTAAAAATTATGATACCTGCTGTCAAGAAACAGATAATAATAAAAAAGACGCACCGAAGTGCGCCTTATATTTTCATGTTGGGAAATTTCTTACTTCATTAAGATCATTTTCTTTGTGACAATTTTTTTGCCTGTATCAAGAGTATAGAAATAAATTCCATTCGTCACTGTTTTTCCGTTTTCATCAAGACCGTTCCATACGGCAGATTGGTTTTCAGGAGTAAGAGAACGCACGAGCTGACCATGAATATTGTAGATGTCTATGGTGCCTGTTACATGGTGAGGAAGTGAGAAGGAAATTGTGGTCGATCCGTTGAAGGGATTTGGGTGGTTCTGAATAACGATCTCGTTGCCTGGAATAGGATCTACAGATACATTCGAAATAATATCACTAGCGTCACGAGGATTGATGCGATAATAAGTGTCGGTATAATTCCAATCAACGACTCCGATGATATCATACGGATCGCCGGATGCAACTGCCGAATCAAGAAGCGTTCCCGTGACAGCATAATTATAATCAACGGCATCGCCAATCACAAATGTCGTAGTTCCGCTGTCATCTGTGCCAACATACGCATCTGTGTCGATGCCCTGGATAACCGCATTCTCTATCTTGATAAGCTGACCTTCCCATATTTCCGCAGGATCGGTGTTTGCAGGAATTGTCCAGTCTATGTTCAGTCCGGCAATAGTTGTGGGGATGACTTCTTCACCCGTTTCAGAATCAAGGAGTACCGGATCTACGAGTTCAGTTTTATTATTGTATTCGTCACGTGTCGCATAGAAAAGTACATCATCATTCACAAACACAAGATCGATAAAATCATAATCAAAAACATGAACACCATTATAAGCACCCGTGTCATCACTTACCCAAACATCGCTGAACTCATCGTTCGCAGTTACAGTAGCAAAGAATGTTGCCACTCTGTCATTCTGGATATGCCCTTTACTGGGATTATTTGTATTTGTCAGTGCAATCGGGGTGATGCCCGCATAGAAATCATAATCCGTATCGCTGTTGGAATCCCAGATATTATCAAGTGTGAGATCTCCGATCATATCCTGTGATGAGCCTGAAAGGTGAACGATTTGTGGTTCATCCCCATCTATCTCCACAGTACTAAAGGTAATTGTAGCTGTTCCAGTAAGGTAATACCAGCCTGGAGAAGCGCTTGTCATATCAAGATCATAAAGCACGTCCATTGCATCAACACTAAGAGCCCATGCCTTAATAACACTCGGTTCGCCGCCGCTTGGAGTAATGTCATCTCCGGAGCGTGGATTTATTCGATAGTAGCCATCGCCGTTTCTCCAATCCACTACACCAACGATATTAACAGGATTCCCGGATGAAACTGCTGCGTCGAGGGCAGTACCGGTAGATGCATATTGGTAATCAACCTTATCTCCGATAATGAAACTCGTTACCCACTCGTCGTCTGAGCCTACATAGAGGTCAGTTTTTACTATCGTTGCAACTTCCACGTTTTCAATCAGGACAAGCTGTGCTTCCCACTGCTCTGCCGGGTTTGTATTTGCAGGAATGGTCTGATCGATTTCAGATCCATCAATAGCAGTTGGGGATATAGCAAATCCGCTGTATGAATTGAGAATTACGGGATTAACCAGTTCAGTTTGATTGAGATATTCATCTCGCTCTGCAACAAAGAGCACTTGATCGTCTACAGCCACATCATTGAAAAAATTATAATCATAAACCATTGCACCGTTGTATGCACCTTCGAAATCGCTGAGCCACACATCACTATAATCATCGTTCGCTGTAACTGTCGCATCAAAGGTTGCCAGAATGCCGTTTTCAATATGCCCGTCACTTGGCCAGAGGGTATTTGTCAGAGCTATAGGAGTAATTCCTGCATAAAATTCATAATCTGTTGTATTTGCCAGGTCAGTAATTGTATCCAATGTCAGGTCGCCGATCATGCTCTGGGAAGCATCGGTCAGGTGAACAAGGGTTGGATCGGTTCCGTCGATTGTGGCACCGGTAAAGGTGATCGTTGCAGTTCCAGTAAGTTGATAGTCGGCTGCTGAAACAGAAGTCATGGCTCCAACATATTCTATATCCATATCCTCTGTGCCTATGGCATATGCTTTTGCAATAGAATTTCCACTTGGCCAGCTTTCAAAATCACCATTTGTTACAGGTAATGAAGTTCCTGTTGGCGATTCAACAGTTACATCATCCACATAACAGTCTTCTGGAGCAGCGAAGCCCGAAGTGTCATAGAACCGGAGACGAAGTTCCAGCGCTGTAGCGCCTGTCGGCACAACATCACTCTGAGTATATTGTGCCCAACCACCTGTGTCGGGTCCTATATACGTGCCAGGATAGGAAGTTGATGCACCCACCCAATCCAACGCGCAAGTAATTCTTACGTGTTCACTGGTGTAAGCCCAGAAAGAAACTGTATACGTGTTACCGGCAGTTAGTGGAATTGCAACATCATTACTGAAGTCGCAATTTGCCTGTGTGCCGGAATTTACTACGACTTTACAGCTGTACGTGCCACCGTGTACAATAGTGTCTTCCTGATAGGTGTCAATATCGGTATCGCCCGTCCAGTCGTCGGGTAATGCCTGGGCAAAACAAAGTCCCGCCCACAAAAGAAGACTTAATAAAATAGCTAATTTTTTCATGCTACCTCCATATAAGTTTTTGTTGTTTTCATTATTTTTTTCATGCGCCTGTTATGTTAAATTATGATAAAAACCTGTCAATATTTTGCATAATGAGAAAAATTATAAATAGTTTCCCTGAGAGTGAAGTCTTTTCCGAAGCTCATAATATGTGTTTATGAGAATAAGTTCATGGTGGACATGTCCACTCAGCATACGCTTACAGTCTTCAAACAGTAGAATAATGTTTTGTATGATACGATCGGAGACCTGATACATATCAAGGAATTCCTGCAGCTTATCCTCATGATCAATGTTTGAGATAGCTTCAGATCCATGGGTATAACTGCATACGTCATCAAACCAGATAGCGAGGAAATCCAGAATATCTTTCAAGAGCTCTTCGTTGCGGTTGCTTGCAAAATTCTGGGAGATCCGATGGATCGTTGCAAGATTGTCTTTCATAAGCGCATCAATGATATCGAGCGCTATTTTTCTGGCTTCAATGAAATCTGTTTTTGAAAATTGAACTGCTTTTGCCATACTGCCGTTTGCGATGCGCGCGCTTATCCGTGCCAAAGTCGGTTCGGTGTAATAATGCTGTACGAGATGTTCCTCAATGATTTTCGCAGGAATAGCATTGAACCGGACTTTCTGACATCGGGATATGATCGTTGGCAGAAGCTGTGAGTAATTGGTGGTTGTGAGTATTATTGCGGCATATGGAGGAGGTTCTTCAAGGGTTTTCAAAAAAGCATTGGCTGCCTGAACCGTCATTTCCTCTGCCTGCAGGATTATCACAACGCGATAATTTCCTTCATTTGGGCGATAACGAAGTTTCCGCTCTATCATACGGATGCTGTCAACATGTATGGCAGTTGCTTTACCAAACTGCATACGCTCATACGGTGTGAGTTTAAGCTGCTCAATATATGCCTGCGCTTTCTGCTGTTCTTCCTGCTTCTTATACTCTCCTTCATCGGACACATCAAATTTTGGAGTAGGAAAGATCAGATCAACGTCCGGGTGAGTGAAGGAATCTATTTTATGACACGAAGGACAGGTCTCATCAGCTCCCGCGTCCGGATGCTTACAATTGATGATCTTTGCAAACTCAAGCGCTGTAGAGAGTTTGCCCACACCCGCAGGTCCGTAAAAGAGATAGCTCTGCCCTGCTTTTCCTTCATTAATAAGCTGGGCAAGTATTCTATGTGCTTGCGGCTGTCCCTTAATAAGCTTAAACATGGGATACTATTCCTCTTCTTCCACATGTATCTCGTCAGCTTTCTGGAGAGCTATTTTGGTGAGAATCGGACCGATGATCTCAAAGAAAATACAGGTGGCTGTTACTGTTGTAATGACAATTGTGCCGATCTGATCTCCGCTTGTAACGAGTGTTTTTCCGGTTGTATCAATCACTTTACCAAGTCCGCTGAAATCCTGTTTTACAATAAGCGACAAGCCGATCGCAACACCAGCTTGAGAGAGTATTCCTAATCCAATATAATTACGCACGTTTTTAGAAACTTTTCCAAAAAGGGCCCCAAGTCGTGACCCTCCGATCAGTCCTGCTGATCGTGCAACAATATATGCGACACCAAGCAATCCGAGAGAAGGTAATGCTGTAATCTGAAGATTGGTTCCCGCAAGGGTGAAAAATAGAATGAACAGAAGTGGAATAACATTAGTGAGTTCTTTGTGCATGATCTCAATAAGATTACGTCTCTGTGTGTTTATGATCAAAATTCCGGCTGTCATGTTGGTGAGGATCAGAGAAAGATGAAGGGCATTTGAGATTCCTACCATTAGGAGCACCACGCCGAAAATATGGATGAAATAATCACTTGAACTTTTTAGTTTTCTCACCAATATACAGAAAAGCGCACCAACAATGAGTCCGATAATAATGCTCAGAGCGATCTCTTTCAAAGGTGTAAGGATTAGTGAGAAAAATCCTCCTGATGTAGTGCCGGCTTGATTATTCAGAATATTTTTTGCAATAGCCGATGCAAATCCAAAAATGATTATTCCAAGCCCGTCATCGAAACCGACGACAGCATAGAGCGCTTTTGTTAGCGGTCCTTTTGCGCGATATTCTTTTATAACAGCAACTGTGCCTGCTGGAGCGCTGGCAGGGGCAATCGAACCAAAAATAAGAGCCAGAATAATATTTCCGGTGACAATCCACACAACAAAAAATACAAGGATGAACGCACCAAAGGACTCGGCAAATATTATCGAGATAATGCCCGATCCCTGTTTCTTAAGGTCATTCAAATTGAGTTCGAGCCCGATCGTAAGGGCAACAAAACCGAGTGCAATTTCAGTAATAAAAGAAAGCTGGCTTTGTATCGAGGGCGTTAATACACCCAAAAAGGATGGTCCAATAAGCACACCAAAAAACATGTAACCGATTATGAGTGGAAGCCGAATCGTTTTCGTGAGTTTTCCAAAATAGAAGCTGACCAGCGCGACCATGCCTATCAATGCGAGAATCGGAAGGGAGTGTGCCATAAAGTAGTGCTGAATTGAAGTGAAAAAGTTCATTTTGCCGCTCTCTTTATCTGTTCAAACTGCCGGAAAAATAGCTGACATCATTTGTTATCACGAGGATTCCATCTTTATTTTTCTGGCTACTCATTATGGCTTTTACCTGCCTGAGAATTTCGTTTGCGAGTTTTTTGGGAACAACTGCCAGGATGATCTTATTGAACCCTTTATCACTTTCATTCCAAAAGCTTGCAAAAAGCGGGAGAGCATGAAGATAATAACCCGGGTTGTTCGCATCGATTAAAGAAACATGAGCTTCTGCGATCTCAGAAAATATCTGAAGCAGATCCTCGAATGTGTCCTCGATCTGAACGAATACATGGAAAAGCGTTTTTTCAATACCTGATTTTTGTTCTGGGCTTTCTTTAAGTGTTACATGTTGAGTGAATATCTCATACACTTTATCAGGATCGGTTTGTTTTACAATATCCTCAACTGCATCCTCGGATTGCAATATCTGTGATATACGCGCCAGATAGCTGATATGGTCATTCCGTTTTTCTTTTGGGGCAAAAATATAGATGAACAGCTTCACTTTTTTCTTGTCGATTGCTTTGAAGCTCACACCCGAGGGTACGACAAGTATCCCGATCACAAAATCGTCGAGATCGTCCAATGTGCAGTGAGGAAGCGCGATACCCTTCCCTATTCCTGTTGAAAGCAGCTCTTCCCGTTCAGAGAGTTTTTTATAAAGCTCTTCGGGTTTATACTTTTTGAGTCCTCTGCATTGTGCTGCCATGTCTGCAATTTTATGAAGGATGGCATCTTTGTCTTTCAAAGAATCATCTATAGCGACTGAATCTTTGCATAGAATTTTTTGTAGGTCCATAGTCACCTCATATAATAAAATTAGTATTGCTTAGGTATTTTATCCTGAATAAAAACACTAGAATATTCTTCTGCGAGAATATCCATTATAATGATATCGAATTTCCTGCCCCCAATGACCTTTGCTTCCCGAAAGGTACCGGTTTTTTTAAAGCCTACCTGTTTATAAAGTTTCATCGCAGCAGGATTGTACTCAAAAACCTGCAGGTATATCTCATGAAGGTTCAGGATATTGAAGCCGAAATCCAGGATGAGACGGGTTGCCTCTTTCCCGAAACCCTTTCCCCAATTTGATTTTTCGCCGATGAAAATGCCGAACTCCGCTCTGCCGTCGATACTATTCACGTTATGCAGACCGCAGTTGCCAATAAGGGCATCATTTTCTTTGTTAATAATACCGAAAATATATTCATTTTTGTCGATCATCTGCTGAAGAATTTTTTCTTCTTTTGGTAGGCTAAGCTGCATTTTAAAAATCCCCAAGCCTATGCCCACTTCGATATCGCTTAACCATTCTGAATATTTATCAGCATCTTCGATATTGATAGGGGAAAGATAACATTTTTTTCCGATAAGTTTTTTATAATATTTCATTATTCACTCTTTTGTATTGCTTTCTGTAGCTTTGCCCAATCATCTTTTAAAGTGACCGTTCTGTTAAAGACATGTTTGTCCTCAGAAGAATATTTCGTGTCCACACAGAAATATCCCTTGCGTTCAAATTGCACCCTCTCTCCCGGTTCTACATGGACAAGAGCAGGTTCGAGTTTGCAGTCTGCAAGAATTTCCAGAGAGTCCGGATTAATATTTGTAGTAAAATCCTTGCCTTCAGGTGCATCATTTGGATTCTCATTTATGAAAAGTTTTTCATACAGGCGTACTTCAGCATCGAGGGAGTGTTTTGCAGAAACCCAATGCAAGGTTGCCTTCACTTTTCTTCCATCCGGTGCAGAACCACCTTTGGTTGCTGGATCGTAAGTGCAATGCAGCTCGATCACATTTCCGTCATTATCTTTCACTACACTGTTGCATTTCAGGAAGTAGGCATAGCGGAGCCGTACTTCGCGTCCTGGTGCAAGTCGATAAAACTTTTTGGGAGGATCTTCCATGAAATCTTCTTGCTCGATATATAGCTCTTTAGAAAAGGGCACTTTTCTCGTTCCAGCTGATTCATCCTCTGGATTGTTTACTGCTTCCAGTTCCTCAACCTGGTTTTCGGGATAATTATCAATGATGACTTTGAGCGGTTTGAGTACAGCCATATAACGGCTCGCGGTTTTATTGAGTTCTTCGCGGACGCAGTGCTCGAGTAGTGCATAATCAACGAGATTATCGCTCTTTGCCATGCCGATCCTATCCAGAAAATCCCAGATTGATTCCGCAGTATACCCTCTTCTGCGCAATCCGGAGATCGTCGGCATTCTCGGGTCGTCCCAGCCATCGACGTATCCTTCTTCCACAAGCATAATGAGCTTGCGTTTGCTCATCACCGTGTAAGAAAGATTGAGCCGGGCAAATTCGATCTGCTGAGGATGAAATATTTCAAGCTCTTCCAGAAACCAATTATAAAGCGGGCGGTGATTTTCAAATTCAAGAGAGCAAAGTGAGTGTGTAATTCTCTCGATAGAGTCCGATTCACCATGTGTAAAATCATATGTGGGATAGATGCACCATTCATCTCCGGTTCGATGATGAGTTTTGTACATAATTCTGTACATGACCGGGTCACGCATATTCATATTGGGATGTGCCATGTCGATCTTCGCACGAAGGGTTTTTTCTCCTTCTACGAACTCGCCGTTCTTCATGCGCTCGAAAAGCTCGAGGTTTTCTTCTATGGAGCGGTCACGGAAAGGACTGTTCTTGCCGGGTTCGGTAAGCGTTCCGCGATATTCCCGTATTTCTTCTGCGCTCAGGTCATCCACGTACGCTTTTCCCTTTTCGATGAGCTTTACGGCATAATCATAAAGGATCGGGAAATAATCCGAAGCGTGGAACAACCTGTCTTCCCAATTGGTGCCGAGCCATTTCATATCTGTGAGAATTGCATCAACGTACTTGGCTTCTTCTTTTATTGGATTCGTATCATCAAAACGAAGGTTGAATTTACCTCCATACTGCACTGCGATACCATAATTCAGGCAGATCGCTTTTGCATGTCCGATATGGAGAAATCCATTGGGCTCCGGCGGAAATCTTGTGTGCACTTCGCCGTTATGCTTTTTGTTTTTTATATCTTCTTCGATGATCTGCCGGATAAAATCCTTCGATCCCGACTCCTCATTTTTTGTGAGTATCGCGAGTATCTTTTTATCGTCCATTATTGCTCCTGCCGATCAAGCGTTCAGTACGCTTTTCAGGCGTGCAATTGCTTCTTTTGTTCCAAGAATGTCAATTAATGCAGGAATATCAGGACCATGAACTTCTCCAAAAAGTGCAAGCCGAAGCGGGAAATAAAGGTCTTTTCCCTTCACTCCGACTGCCTGAGTTGTTTCTTTGACCAGCTCTTTTATCTCGTCCTCAGCCCAGTTTTCCTGAGTGCTCAACCGATCGATCCAAAAAGAAAAAAGTTTGTGTGCATCTTCTTTTGATATGATCTCTTTATCTTCGTCTGAAAATTCAAGCTCGTGATAGAACATCTCGGAATGTGTGATCATTTCCGGTAGTGTTGCCACACGTTTACGCGCATTGTCAACTACCCGGAGGAATTTTTCGTGATCTGAAATATCGATTCCTTCTTTCAGAAAGAAAGGTTTTGCTTTTTCTGCAATATATTCGAGATCGAGACTGCGCAAATACGAGCCATTCATCCAGTTGAGTTTTTCCACATCGAAAACTGCACCGGATTTACTAATTCGCTTGAGGGAAAATGCTTTGATGAGTTCTTCGAGTGTATAGAATTCTCTATCTTCCGATGCATGCCATCCGAGAAGTGCAATAAAATTAATAAGTGCTTCCGGCAGATATCCCTTTGCGAGATAATCTTCTACTGCGACATCGCCCTGGCGTTTGCTGAGTTTGGTCTTGTCTGGATTGAGCAGCAAAGGCAGGTGCACAAATTTCGGCACTTTCCAGCCGAGTGCTTCATACATAAAGATGTGCTTTGGCACGCTGATGAGCCACTCTTCACCGCGTATCACATGGCTGATCTTCATGAGATGATCGTCCACCACATTTGCAAGGTGGTATGTAGGAAAGCCATCGGATTTAATAATCACTTGATCATCCACAAGTGCGTTGTCCACTTCCACGCGATCGCGGACTGCATCATAAAATACGGTTGATCCTTCTTTGGGAATTTTAAGACGAATCACATGGGGAACATTCTGTGCGAGTTTTTCCTGTACTTCTTCCGGGGCAAGATTTCTGCATGTGCCGTCATACATGACTACTTCATTTTTTTCTTTCGCCTCATTTCGCAATTTCTCCAACCGCTCTTCGGAGCAGAAACAATAGTATGCAGCACCCTTGTCGATCAGCTCCTGTGCATATTTTTTGTAAAGCTCGGTGCGTTCGGATTGAATGTAAGGTCCGTATTCTCCGCCGGTAACTGGACCTTCATCATAGTCCAGCCCGACTTCCCTGATGGTTTTCAGCAGGTCTTCCTGTGCGCCGGGAATGTGTCGTTTACGGTCTGTGTCTTCGATCCTTAGTATAAAGGATCCGTTATTTTTTTTGGCGAATAAGTAATTGAACAGTGCGGTGCGGAGTCCGCCCACATGCAGATAGCCGGTCGGGCTTGGTGCGAAGCGTACGCGAATATCAGGATTCTTCGGTGTGGACATAAAAATGTTCCTTCTGGATTTTTTTATACAAACAATTTTTGGTTATTATTTGTCAAGAATGGAAGAGTGTTAGCCTACCCCCAAAAAATAAATTTGACAAAAATATTTAAATAATATAAATGACTTTCAACTTAGGCGGTGTTTATGAAAAAAATTATTATTTTGTTTTTTTTGCTTCTCTCTTCTACCCTCATTTTGCATTCAAATCCTATTATACCTGCTGTTTTCAGTGAGCTTTACTTTGATGATAACGATAACTGGCATCTTGAATTATACGATTTTTATGGATTGTCGTCAGGGAACCTTGATAATTGCTATCTTACCAGCACATCTGACACTGCTTACTTTAATGACGGAATAAATTTCTGTTGCCTTGACACACTCGTGGTAACCAATGCAGATATGCAGACGGATTTTACAATTGATAAAGAGGGTGATTTCTTGCGAATTTTTGAATTTCCCTATGATGAGATGTGTTGGGGTAATTATTCCAATCATATAAATGCTCCCTATTCCGGTCAGTCATTGGCACGAGTGGTTATTTATGGAGACGATGCTTATTTCCTCCTCGCAAAAGAGAACCAGCCTTCTCTTGGGTATAATCCTTTCGATGTCCAAACCTTTGGTCATATTGAGGGAATTGTTACTTACAACAGCGGCATACCTATATATGGTGCAGATGTTTCATTTTCTCCTGTTAATTACAATGTTATAACCGATGAGATGGGCTATTTCTGTATCTGCGATATGTATTGTATGAATTATAATCTCACTGTTACAGTTAATGACACAGTAATAATTGATACGACTGTTACTATCGAACCTGACGGAACAACTTATATTGAACTTTCTCCCGGTTTTGGTATCGACTCACATCAGCACCAAGAAATCCTAACTGTCTCCAACCATCCCAATCCATTCTATGAACAAACTGAAATTCATTATTCATTACCTCACACCTCATCTGGTTCTATCACGATATTCAACAGCAAAGGTCAGAAAATAAAAGAAATTCCTGTTTCTCCAACTGAGAATTCGGTCTCGTGGTCGGGCTTGGATGTGAAAAATAAATACGTCCCGAGTGGTGTGTATTTCTACAATCTGGAAAGTGAAGATAAAACCCTAGCTTCGGGAAAGATGCTGTACCTGAGGTAACCGGGAAAAGGCGGTATTTATGAAAAAGTTCATTATTCTAATATTTTTTCTGTCTTTTACTATCATACTCCATGCGAATCCAATTGAACCTATTGTTTTAAGCGAGATTTATTTCGATGACAATGGAGACTGGTCGATCGAGTTATATGATTATTTACAACTTGGTGTAAATTCTCTCGATTTCTGCATATTGATGAGTCAGTCCGACACAGCGCATTTCAATACAGGAATTTCTTTTACTTCAAATGATACGCTTGTAGTAACCAATGCAGATATGCAGACAGATTTTTTCATCGACAAAGATGGTGATGTTCTCACAATATATGGAAATATATGGGGCGGATATATATTCGACACTATCTGCTGGGGTGACATGCCGAACTCCAATGTGAACTCACCATATCCCGGTCAGTCATTGGCACGAGTGGTTATTTATGGAGACGATGCTTATTTCCTCCTCGCAAAAGAGAACCAGCCTTCTCTTGGGTATAATCCTTTCCATGTACAAACTTTTGGTGGAATACAGGGGAATGTGTCGGATGATTCAGGTTATCCTATTCAAGGTGTACAAGTAGATATAATTTCACCAATATCCTTAACGGTATATGTAGATGAAGTTGGGTACTTCTTAATTGATGGTCTTTACGGCATGAATTATACATTATCTGCATATAAGGCAGGATATCCATCTGTTGAGGTGGGCGTAACTGTCGAACCGGATTCAATATCAAGTGTCTCATTCGTTCTTGTTCCTCAATCTGCTGATCCAAATCCTCAAGAAAACACGGTTTCGATCTCCAATAATCCCAATCCATTCTATGAAAAAACTGAAATTCATTATTCATTACCTCACACCTCATCTGGTTCTATCACGATCTTCAACAGCAAAGGTCAGAAAATAAAAGAAATTCCTGTTTCGCCAACTGAAAATTCGGTCTCGTGGTATGGCTTAGACGAGAAAAATAAATACGTCCCGAGTGGAGTGTATTTCTACAATCTGGAAAGTGAAGATAAAACCCTAGCTTCGGGAAAGATGCTGTACCTGAGATAGAAATATTCGAGTGAAAATAGAAAAAATATTTATTACTCTTATAATACTCCTTTTTGCCTCTTCGGGATTATGGGCACAGATCGATTTTTTCAAAGAAAATTTGCAATTTGATCTGAAAGAGAATTCCTTTTCGGTCGAAGGTGACTACTATTTTAGGAATGTCGGCGATCATGATATAAAAGTAACATTATTCTACCCTATCCCCCGGGACAGCATACTCGGCGCTTATGATTCTGTGAGCGTAACGGGTCCATCACAGCAAACAGATTCCCCGATTACTGTCATGAAAGAGAACGGCTTTTTCTTCAACGTTGCTATTGGTGCGAATAAAAGCGCAATATACACGATCGCATATCGGCAAGAACTCCTCGGAAACAAGGCAAAGTACATCTTTACCACAACAAATACATGGGGCAAGCCACTTGAATGTGCCAGCTTCCGGCTTACTTTCCCAAAAAATATTCGGATAGACTCCCTTTCGACCATCCCGGACAGTTTGCTGGAGATAAATAACACGTACACGGTATTTTGGACAAGAAAGCGCTTTATGCCCAAAGAAGATCTCGTTATTCTTTTTCATGAAGAAGAAGAGAAAGATATTTCAGAGATTGATTTTAAGGACAAAAATACCTTTGTATATTTTCGATTCACACCACTCCTGATACCGGGTATTGCAGCAGGATATGTAAAAAGACAGCACAAGCTTGGTGGCGGTTTCACTGATTATATTATCGTGGCGAATTACCACTTTTACACCGGTTACCATGAATCCTATGGACTATCTTTGGTCACTGAACGTTTTAAGTATTACCAGCCGAAAGGAATTTTCTATCGGTTGAATATAGGTTTTGAATATGGTTATTTTTTTAATCCGCTTGATGAAGGTCAGAATTCCAAAAAAATATTGGTGCCTAATATCACTTGGGGTATGGGATATGGTTTTTCCAATGGTAATTCTTCATCATTCCGATTGTGTTTCGAAATAGGAATTACATCAATCCTTGGACGAATGAATCTTGAGCTTGTGTTTTAGCACTTAGATTTAAAATCAGATTCTTGAAGACTCAGACTTCAAGACTTAAAATAACATGAATGTTTTTATGAAAAATATAATGCTTGTCTTGGTTTTAAGCATAATACTTGTTACTCAAACTAAGGTATATTCTCAAGAAGCAAATAATTCAAATACAACAATTAATCAAAAGCGCGAAGAAGTTGTGATCGACCTATCGAATTCAGAAACTGATAGTGATACAAGGCATGGATTTATGTTTCTGCGGATCACTCCTCTTGTTGTTCCCGGTATCGCAGTTGGGCACACAAATAGATTAAGCATTTCTGGGGATAAGGTCATTGATATTACTGTTGCCGTAAATTATCATGATTGGGATCTATTTGTTCCCGGAATTTTTAAATCCCTTGGAGTGTCTTTGATCACCGAACATTTTAGTAATCCCAAAGCCACAGGTTTTTTCTCACGCCTTAATCTTGGAGCTGAATATATCAATAAGCCCAGCTCTGAAGAAAAAGCAGGTTGGATTCCAAACGCAACTATTGGATTTGGGCACAGTATGCAATTCAACAAAACCTCATATATTAGATTATCGCTTGAGATAGGGTATACGGCGATACTTGTCAGAATAAATATTGAGTTTGTTTTATAAAATGAATATATCGACTAATGAAATTGGATTGGTTATGAAAAAAGTAATTTTTGTTTTAATTTTACTCTGCGTAATGACGTGTGCTCATGCCGACGAGAATACCCTTACCTCAAATATCACAACGCAAATCAATAATAAAATTGAGCTTGTGTATAGGAAGAATTTTTTCTACCTGCGGGTCTCCCCACTTCTCATACCCGGCGTTGCTGTCGGTTATACACATAGAATTAGATTAGAGGATGAGGGTGTTATCGATTTTACGATTGCTGCAAATTATCATTACTGGGTAAACACCCACCAATCATATGGACTGTCATTGATTACTGAACATTTCGGCAATACACGTGCAAAAGGATTCTTTTTCCGAGCAAATTTTGGTGCCGAATATGCAGAAATGCAGGATACTTTTGATGATGATCCTGAACGGAAAAAAAGATGGTTCCCAAATATTACAATTGGCTTGGGATATAGCATACCAATTTTCGTTAATTCTTATATAAGATTTTCAGCGGAACTCGGCTATACTTGGCTCTTTGGCAGAATAAATTGTGAGTTTTTATTTTAAATTCTTCTAAATTCAATTTTCCATTTTTCATTTATAATTTTGCATTCCCTCTTCCGCACTCCCTAAACTTGACACAAAAATAAACGAGCAAGTTTCTATTATATTAATTACATTACTCAATTATTGTATATATTTTAAAATTATGAAAAAAAGATGTTTAGTGTTGACCGGCGGCGGTGACTGCCCCGGACTTAATGCGGTGATCAGGGCAATAGTCAAACGCGCTTCAAAGGAAGAAGACTGGGAAATCGTCGGAAGTATCGACGGCTTCAACGGAGTGCTCAAAGATTCCCGCGAACTGCGTGTGCTTTCATTAAGAACTGTTGCAGGTATTCATGTGCGCGGTGGGACGATCCTCGGCACCACAAATAAAGGCGGTCCTTTTGCCTGGCCTGTGCAGGATGAAGAGGGCAATTGGACAGAGATCGACCGCTCAAAAGAGATGCTGGAAATCCTCAAAGAAGAAAATATCTCTGCCGTGATAAATATCGGCGGGGATGGCTCTCAATCCATTTCCCAAAAACTTTTTAATATGGGATTGAATATTGTGGGTGTCCCAAAAACAATCGATAATGACCTTTCTGCAACGGATTTTGCTTTCGGATTCCAAACCGCAGTTGAGGTTGCGACCGATGCGGTCGACAAACTCGTCACTACTGCAGAAAGCCATCACAGAATTATTATTCTCGAAGTGATGGGACGTGCAGCCGGCTGGATCGCGCTGTATGCATCCATCGCAGGCGGTGCAGAGGTCTGCCTGATCCCGGAAATTCCCTATGATATCCAAAAAGTAAAAGAGCTTGTGGAAGATCGCACTGAGGACAGAAGAGGATTCGCAAACATTGTCATCGCAGAAGGTGCATATCCCAAGCACGGAACAGTTGTCGGGCAGGAAATCGATGAGATCGGCTACCACAATTTAAAACTCGGCGGCGCAAGCATCCGGCTCAAAAATGAGCTTGAAGATGCCGGTACTCAAGCAGATATACGTGTCACGATCCTCGGGCATTTGCAGCGAGGTGGTATTCCCTGTGCCTTTGACAGGATACTCGCAACCCAGTTCGGCGTGAAAGCATTTGAAATGGTGCTCGATAAAAAATTTGGTGAAATGGTTGCCTATAAAAATAATGATATAAAAAGTGTCCCAATCAAAGATGCAATCAATACATATAACCTGGTGAACGTGCACTCCAATCTTGTGCATACAGCCAGGGGAGTTGGCATCAGTTTTGGTGATTAAAATCATAACGGAGTACGCTGCATGAGCGAGAAAAAAGACAGAATTGCAATTTTGACATCCGGGGGCATTGCTCCCTGCCTTTCCGCGGCAACAGGATTCCTGATCACAGAGTACACACGGCTCGTGCCGGATATGGAGATCATAGGTTATCTGAATGGCTATAAAGGACTTCTCGAGGGCAACAGCATTATTATATCAGACGAAGTTCGAAAAAAAGCAAAATGTCTTCAAAAATACGGCGGAAGCGTGCTCGGCAACAGCCGCGTCAAACTCACCAATGTTGCAGACTGCGTAAAGAAGGGTTATATTCAGGAAGGACAGAATCCTCTACAGGTTGCCGCCGAACAGCTTATGAATGACAACGTTTCCATCCTCCATACAATAGGTGGTGATGACACGAATATCATGGCATCAGAGCTTGCATCCTATTTGAAGATGAACGGTTATGATCTTACTGTAGTAGGACTCCCAAAAACAGTCGATAATGATGTAATACCGATCCATCAAACCCTCGGTGCTGCAACCGCTGCTGAGCAGGGTGCCGTTTTCTTTGAGAATGTTGCTAATGAAAACACAACCAGCTCACGCCAGCTTCTCATACATGAAGTAATGGGAAGGCACTGCGGATGGCTTACTGCTGCGACTGCGCGCGAGTATCGAAAACGTCTGAAGAAAAAAAGTTTTTTACCGGACATTCTGCTTGCTCGGGAACGCTGGGATATCGATGCGATCTATATACCGGAAATGGGAATTGATATTGACGAGGAAGAAAAGCGCTTGAATCAGCTCATGGACAGCAAGGATTCGGTGAATATTTTCCTGAGTGAGGGCGCAGGAATGGAAACGATCGTATCTGAAATGGAATCAAAGGGTGAACCCGTCGTGCGTGACGCCTTCGGACATGTGCGCCTTGATGAACTCAACCCGGGACAGTGGTTTGCAAAACGCTTCAAAACCATGCTGAAAGCAGATAAGGTGCTCGTTCAGAAAAGCGGGTATTTTGCACGCTCGGCACCTCCGAACAAAGAAGACCTCGATCTTATTCAGAAAACCTGCATAGAAGCTGCACGTTGTGGACTCAACGGACAGAGCGGTGTGGTTGCCCTCGATGAAGATCACAATAATGAACTCAGGTGTATCGGTTTCCAGCGCATCAACCGAGGTAAACCCTTTGACATACACCAGAAATGGTTTGAGAATATACTCCTAGATATAGGACAAATCAGGTAAAATATGAATATCAAATTTAAGGACATAAACACAGGGATCGTTCAGGCACGTGCCGTGATAGAAATAGACGAAGGCATTCTTCTTAATGAGATCACTATTCTGAGAAAGGGCGGCGATATAATCGTAGAGCTTCCCCAAAAATCCTTCCGCGGCAAAGACGGCAAGATGTATTTTATGAATATCATCACCTTTGCCAACGAGGATAAAGAAAATTTTTTCAAACTCGAAATAAAGACAGAATATGAAAAATGGCGAGGACAAAATCCCAAGATCCTCGTGTATGAAAATAAATGAATTTTTTTGAAAGGTATAATATGAAACACGCGTTATTTTTTTTGCTCATCATCCTCATTGCCAGCAGCTTGTATGCAGGAACCGGAGATGTGCAGGAAATCTATTTTAGTTTTGAAATTATAGAACGAAGCGAGCTCGAGCAGCTCACACGCATCGTGTCCATCGATAATGTGGACGGAAATACCGTCTATGCATATGGGCATCCCCAGGATATCTCCGAGTTAAAAAGTCTCGGATATGAGATAACGGAACTTCCCCACCCGGGAAAACTTATTATTCCTAAAATGGCACCGACACTTCGTGAAGTGCGCGACTGGGATTATTATCCAACATATGATCAGTACATCGCTATGATGTACCAGTTTGCATTCGACTATCCCAATCTTTGCAGGATCGTGGACATCGGCAGTACCGTTGATGGACGCCAGCTTCTCTTTGCAGTAATTTCCGATAATGTGGGTATTGAAGAAGACGAGCCGGAATTTATGTACACCGCAACAATGCACGGTGATGAAACGACAGGATACGTACTCATGCTGAGACTGATCGATTACCTGCTTTCCGGCTACGGCTTCGATCCCGAAGTAACAGAAATGGTAAACGAGATCGAAATTTGGATCAACCCCCTTGCGAATCCGGACGGAACTTATTACGGAGGTAATAATAATATTTATGGCGCTAGGAGAGTTAATGCAAACAGCGTAGATATAAATAGGAATTTCCCTGACCCGGAAGATGGACCCCACCCAGATGGACATGCCTGGCAACCGGAAACTATTGCGATGATGGATATCGCAGAAGCGAATTCTTTCATCCACTCCGCAAACTTCCATGGTGGTGCAGAAGTAGTGAACTATCCCTGGGATACATGGGCAATCCTCCACGCGGATAATGACTGGTACTATGACATTTCACGTGCCTTTGCCGATACCGTACATCTTTACTCTCCAGCGACTTATATGAATTTTATGAATAATGGTATAACAAATGGATACGAATGGTACACGATCAGTGGCGGTCGTCAGGATTATATGAACTGGTTCCAGGCATGCAGAGAGGTTACAATCGAGATCTCGGACACTAAACTGCTCCCCGCATCACAGCTCGATGCACACTGGACATACCTAAAGCGTTCATTTATCAAATATATACAGAATGTCTATTATGGCATCCGGGGCATTGTCACGGACTCGCTTGGCAATTCGCTCGATGCAAAGATCACGGTTGTCGATCACGATTTTGACCACTCTGAGGTGTACACAGACCCTGATGTGGGTGATTACCACAGAATGCTTCTGCCTGGTGTGTATGATATAACGGTCAGCGCTTATGCTTTCATACCTCAAACTATAACCAACATCACGGTTTCCGACACAGGTGCAACCCGGGTTGACGTAGTCCTTGTTGAAGCAGAATCAGTCGATATAACCGGCACTGTCCGGGATGGAGATACATATACACCTATCATCGGCGCAAGGGTTGAGATAGTTGATTCTGTTCACGCTCCTGTCTATACCGGCTTTGACGGCACGTATGCGATTGATAACGTGATGGAAGGAACCTATACATTCAAAGTCTCTGCGGACGGCTACAGCAGTCTGACCGAAGATATTACTGTCACCCAGCTCAATAACGTAATAAATTTTAATCTTTATCAACCCTACCTTTTCTGGGATTTCGAACAGAATGACGGAGACTTTACCAGCAACAATCCAAGCGGATGGCAGTGGGGAGAGCCCTCTGCAGGAGGTATCAATGCATACTCCGGCATTAAAGTATGGGCAACAAATCTCAGCGGCTACTATGTTGATAATGCACACTGGTATCTTGATTCACCTGCAATTCAACTTGGCAACAATCCCATGCTCGAATTCTATCATTTGCATTATTTTGAAGGAAGTTCAACCTTGTACGACGGTGGGAATGTAAGCATTTCAACC
The DNA here is from genome assembly GCA_049903315.1 of Candidatus Cloacimonadota bacterium. Classification (GTDB taxonomy): domain Bacteria; phylum Cloacimonadota; class Cloacimonadia; order JGIOTU-2; family JGIOTU-2; genus Celaenobacter. The sequence goes on from JBNGBT010000017.1 coordinate 23,343, forward strand.
AACGGAGGGGGTTCATTTGGACTTCTGACACCGGTCGGTGGATACGACGCCAATATAAGCGCATTGAGTCAGCAGGGATATGGCGGAACTCGCACCGAGTGGACCCTTGCACAGTTCAGTCTGGCGTCGTATGCAAACCAGGAGATTATCTTGCGCTGGCATTTCGCTTCAGATTATTCTGTGCACGAATACTACGGCTGGTATGTCGATGATGTGGCTATTATCGAACTTGTCGGAACGAATGATCCTGTTCCTGGAAATAATGAGCTCATACTCGGGCAGAATTTCCCGAACCCATTCAGGGGTTCAACAACTATTGCCTTTTCACTTCCCAAAGATCTGTCTGGATCTACCTTAAAAATATACAATCTGAAAGGACAGCTCGTATCCGAAAACTTGCTCAAAGATAACGAAACTTCCTTAATATGGAACGGAAAGGATATGACGCAAAAGCCTGTAAGTAGCGGTGTTTATTTCTACCGAATCCAATCAAAAGATTATTCTTCAGACATCAAAAAAATGATATTATTAAATAGTGAATAAATAATAACGAATAGCTAATAACCGGTTATGAAAGATAGTATCTTGCGTAATAAGTCATTTGATTTTTCGAAACGAATTATAAAACTTTATAAATATTTAATTGATGATAAAAAAGAATTCGTTTTATCCAAGCAATTGTTAAGAAGTGGAACCTCTATTGGAGCAAATATAAGAGAAGCAAGATATGCTCAAAGTAAAAAAGACTTTATTTCAAAAATGAGTATTGCGTTAAAAGAAGCGAGCGAAAGTGAATACTGGATTGAATTATTGAAAGATGAATATCTGACAGAAAAGGAAACAAATTCTATAATTGAAAATCTCATTGAAATCATAAAAATGTTGACTACAAGTATAAAAACTGCAAAAAAAATTAAAGTAAATGATAAAGATGTGAATGAAAAATGGTGAATAGTGATGAATTTAAAACTTTAGTTATTCACTATTCATTAGCCGTTGTTCACTAAAAAAACGGAGGTATAATGGCAAAAATACTGATTAGCGATCCTGTTTCGACAGAATGTATTGAGCTTCTTGAACGAGCAGGACACGAACTGGATATTAAAACGGACAAAAAAACTCCCGAAGAACTCGCAGATATGATAAAAGGTTACGACGCAGTAGTGATCCGCAGTGCGTCAAAAGTCCGTAAAGTCGCGATCGATGCAGCCGACAAACTGAAACTCATTGTGCGCGGTGGTGTCGGCATTGACAATATTGATCATGAATATGCCCGTTCAAAAGGAATTACAGTCTCGAACACACCGACCGCATCCTCTCAATCCGTTGCCGAACTCGCTCTTGCACACATGCTTGGGCTATACAGATTTATCCCACAGGCAAATATCACTATGAGAAATGGCGAGTGGAATAAGAAGCAGTACAAAGGCAAGGAATTGGCTGGAAAAGTCCTTGGTATTATCGGATTCGGAAATATTGGAAAATCCCTTGCCAAAAAAGCGATTGCCCTCGATATGAGAGTGCTCGCATATGATCCGTATGTTAAAGAAACGGATATGAATGTGGAGATCCTTGACCTCGACACACTGGTGAAACGTGCGGACATTATTTCTCTTCACATTCCGCATACAGACAGCACGCACTATATTATTAATGCAGATAATATTGCTAAGATGAAAGACGGCGTAATGATCATAAACTGTGCCCGTGGCGGCGTGGTTGATGAAAAAGCACTTCTCGAAGGCTTGAACTCGGGCAAAGTGGCATTTGCAGGTATTGATTCTTTTGAAGAGGAGCCGACTACTAACCTAGAACTTGTTTCTCATCAGAATGTATCTGTGAGTCCGCACATTGGTGCGTCAACCAAAGAAGCTCAGGACCGTGTGGGATTGGAAGTAGCGGAAGTTATTATTGATTTCTTCAAAAATTAAAAAAGTACTATTATGATAGAAAAAAAATACAGTTCGGTTTATTGCATTCGGATGATCCATGGAGAGGATTTCCTTGCTCAGCTTAATGCACTTGCGGAGAAGCAGGATTTTAAAAATGCTATTATTATAAATGGGGTGGGTATGCTCAAAAGTGCTAAGATCGGGTATTTATTTGGAGGCACATACCAGATAAAGACGATCGGCGACCCGGCAGAGCTTGTTTCGACCAGTGGTAATATGTATATCAATCCTGCGGGTAAGCATGAGTGGCATGTGCATGTGGCGCTTGCTGAGAAATCTCACGAGTTGCTCGGTGGGCATCTGCTGGGAGGTATTGTGTGGAACACCGCAGAAATTTTCCTGCAGATCATCCCAGATGCACGTTTCGTCCGCGAGACCGAAGAGGGAAATCTTCGACTGAATTTTAAATAAATTATTCGGGCAGGTTGATCGAAGAGTGATCTCCTGCCCGTTTTTGTTTTTGGATTACTTTTTTTGTAACCCAAAGGAGGTACTCAATGAAGAAATATTTTTTATTTCTTTGTATTTTTTTATTAATATTTTCTCTATTTCTCTCTGCTGACCATCTCCCGCGCGAACTCTTTCATAAAAACAACGCACCATCACAATTTTACTTACCCCGTGCCGATTCTTTGCATGGATTCGATATGCAGCATTATGATATCACAATGGAGCTGTTTCCTTCTACACACTACATTGAGGGAAATGTTCTTGCTCAGGTTACTGCGACTGAAAATGGACTCTCCGAAATTACCTACGAACTCGAAAGTTTTGATGTGACTGGAGTTTTTGTAAACGAAACCTCTGCAGCATACACTTATTCAAATGGAATTATCACCATTACGTTGGATCATGCTTATTCAATAGGGGAAGATTTTTCTACGCAGGTTTTTTACGAAGGATATCCTGTACTCAGCAATGACGGCTACAGCACAGGAATTCACTGGTCATCCTACATATACACGTATGCAGACCCGAATGGCGCACGCTATTGGTGGCCCGGCTACGATCATCCGTGGGATAAAGCAACGACCAAAATGGTCATCACTGTACCAGACGATAAACTCGTAGCATCTAACGGCTTACTGGAAAGCGAAATAAATAACGGCGACGATACAATAACATTTACGTGGAATAACACTGGGCAAATCGCGACGTATCTTGTATCTCTTTGCATTGGTGCATACAGCACTTTTGAGCAAACATACCCGGGCGTACCTATCATAAACTATGTCTATCCCGGGCATCTCAATGCAGCGCAGACAGATTTTGCATGCATTCCTGTTGCAATGGGCATCTACGAAGACAGATTCGGAAATTATCCTTGGCAGAAATACGGTGCTGCAGAATGCGGCGTGTTTGGTGGAATGGGCGGGATGGAGCATCAGACTATGACCTCGATCGGAAGTGGTCTTATAAACGGCTACGAAACGTACGAGATGATCTTTGTACATGAATTAGGACACATGTGGTTTGGTGACTGCCTGACTCCTCTCACGTGGAAAGATGTATGGCTCTCCGAGGGATTCGCAACCTACTCCGAAGCCCTCTATGTCGAGGGCACAGATGGCTATGATGCAATGTGTGATTATGTGCAGACCTCCTATCATAACTATTATCTGAGCTGGGCAGGAAGCACTCCCCACACCGTGTACGATCCGGCATATTTATCATATTTTACGCCTGCAACCTACGAAAAACCTGCTTCCTTCCTGCACATGCTCAGGCTCGCTGTAGGTGACAGCACATTCTTTGATATAATTCAAACCTATTTCCAGCAATACCATAGCGGCTGTGTGGTCACTGAAGATTTCCAGTCTGCATGCGAAGATATATCCGGGCAGGATTTTGATGATTATTTTAATGCGTGGATCTATGGAAGCGGCATCCCAAGTTTTGAATATTCCTATTTGAAAGGAACGAGCGGTTCGCGTGACCCCAATCTTATCATGATAAGCAGATCGACATCTCCCACAGCAAGCCAATTTTATATGACTATCCCGTTCGGAGTTAACACCTCATCCGGCACAGAAACCGTTCTTATGGAAACTACTCCCGAATTCTCTTCTGCGGAATACTCGATTAGTGATGATATTCTTAGTGTAGATTTCGATCCAGATTCATGGATACTGGATAGAGGGAGCACGTATATTGTTCCGGAACTCTCCTCCGCACTTGCTGGTAATGGGGCAGTTTCTCTCATGTGGGAGGAGTTCCCCGACGTAGTTTCTCAGGGATTATTCAACATTTATAGGAGTGAAAATCTCAGCGAAGACTTTATAATAATCGCAAATGTACCCGGAGATCAACTGGACTACGTGGATACTGATGTGGTAAATGGAACAACATATTATTATAAGATTTCATATGGTGTCATTGCTGGTTATTTTTCTGGAGAAACAGAGCATTCGAACATACTTTCTGCCACGCCGATCAGCTTCCCAATGGATCAGGGGATTCTTGTTGTTGACGAAACAAAGAATGGTTCTGGTGGACCTACCACACCTGCGGATTCTACTGTTGATAAATTTTATGCGGATGCACTTACCCACTTCCAGATAACGCAGTACGATTATGAGGATGAGGGTGAACCGGATTTGAGTTTTCTTGCCAATTACTCAACCATTATCTGGCACGATGAGGATATGAATGAGAAATATATCGAGGATAATATTCAGAATCTCAATGCGATGATATTGAGCGGAGGGCATGTGCTCATCTGCGGCTGGAAAACTGCTGATTATATTCCCGACACATTCCTGCAGCACTATTACGGACTTGAAGAAGCGGTTATAATCAATGACCTTGATTTTCTTGGTGCACTTGGAGAAGATGGATATCCTTATATTGATGTGGATGGCACGATCCTTCCTCCATGGAATAACAAATGGAATTATATTGTTGATTTCCCTGATGCGATGATAGATAAATCGCTCTATACTTATAACTCTGAATCCGGTGCCAATGCCGGAAAAATTGTGGGCTTGGTTGATAACAAACAGGACAAAGCAGCTGTAGTACTGGGATTTCCCCTCTTTTTTATGGAACTACCAACTGTGCAGGATTTTCTTACAGCGCTTATGATCGATTTCGGAGAATGTGTTGCAACTGATGACGAACCAGTTCCATCATTACCAATTCTCACCTGCTCACCCAATCCCTTCTCGTGTTCTACCAACATTTCATATGCAACCACGAATTTACACGAATTAACTCAAATTAAAATCTATAATATAAAAGGACAACTGATTCGAAATCTCCCCCTCACCTCTTCCCCTCTTCACTCCATCGAAG
>JBNGBT010000018.1:0-27615 GCA_049903315.1 Candidatus Cloacimonadota bacterium
ACCATGGCATGTACTCCTTTCTGCAACAACATACTCTTCTCCCAATTTCTGTAAACAACGCTAAGTTTTCTTACATTTTATACAATTTTTTATATTCTGAATCACATAATTCTTCTGTTCAATAGTTAATTCAGGATAAATCGGAATTGATAATACTTCTTGTGCAGCTTTTTCTGATTCTGGAAGGTCTCCCGCTTTGTAGCCAAGATATCCAAAACATTCCTGCAAATGCAATGGAACAGGATAGTAGATCGCATTCCCAACATTTGCTTCATTGAGTTTGTTCTGCAATTCAGCTCTCTTTAGAGTTCGGATCGTGTACTGATTGTAGATCATTTTGTTATAGGATTCGACAAAGGGTGTAGTAAGCACATCTTTTAGGTGTTCATTATAATAATCTGCATTTTTCTGACGACCCTTATGCCATTCCTCCAGATATGGAAATTTCTCAAGAAGTACTGCAGCTTGAAGAGTGTCTAAACGGAAATTGCCACCAATATATTTGTGCTTATACGCGCTTACACTGCCATGTTGTCTAAAGATACGGAGCTTCTCTGCTATTTCTAAATTATTCGTAGTAACAATACCCCCATCACCGCAAGCACCTAAATTTTTACTTGGATAAAATGAGAAGCATCCAACATCCCCCAATGAACCAGCACGCTTATCTTTATATTCGGATCCAATAGCCTGAGCAGCATCCTCTATTACAAAAAGGCTATGCTTCTTTGCAATCTCATTGATCTTATCCATCTCTGCGCACTGCCCAAATATATGAACAGGCATGATCGCTTTTGTATTTTCAGTGATCTTAGCTTCGATCAGCTCAGAATCGATATTATAGGTTTTGGGATCGATATCAACAAAGACAGGTTTCGCTCCAACCCTGAATATGGAACCTGCAGTTGCAAAGAATGTAAAGGGAGTCGTGATAACCTCATCTCCTTTTCCGATATCTAATGCCATTAGTGAGATTAGAAGAGCATCTGTTCCGGATGATACTCCCACGGAATATTTACAATTACAATAATCAGCGATCTTTTTTTCTAATTCTAAAACCTGAGGTCCATTTATGAATTTTTTTGAAACATAGACTTCTTTTATAGTATTTAAAATTTGTTTATCCAAGGGTTTATATTGGGCAAATAAATCTAACATTGGTACGTTCATTGTTGTGTCCTTCTATTCATCGAGTAAAGCGATATCTTTTGCATTGACCTCGATTGCTACAGCTTGCTTTATCAAGTCAATATTTAGTATTAATTTATATGTCCCCTTTCTATAAGAGATCTTTCCCTCATAGTTTTTGAAAGGTCCCCGAACAATTTTCACTTTTCTCCCACGTGTAAGAAATTTGTGCGGAATCAATTTTGCTCCCTCATTTTGCGCTTCATGTATCTGTTTAAGTTCTCGAAGAACTTGTTCCTGATCAGGTGCTTCAATGAATGCACAAAGCAATCCTGTGCGATACAATTGAATTTTCTGATCGGGCGAACAATTACAAAAAATATAGCTTGAGAACAGTGGCTTTTTAAACGTGATCGCTCGGTTATGATAATACCTCACACTATCCTGCAAGGGTAAATAATAGGAAATATTGTAATCGATGCAGCTCTCTGCCACCTTCTTTTCGTGACGTGGTTTCGTATATACGGCATACCAACTACTATCCTCAATGAGTCTTAACTCTCCAAACAATTCACTAATCTCATTTTTATTGTGTAACATAAATATTATTCAAACCATAATTATTTTTTGTGAGATGCATAAAATCGTAAATTCCTGTCAATAAAACTTCACAGAACTTCCAATAAAAAAAAATGGCATGAACACATATGCGTATCATGCCACTCTTACGTAACAACTTGATTCTCTATCTTCTAAAGTCTCTTCGATTATCTCTTTTCGGACGTGCTTCATCAACCTTCATGGAACGACCTTTAAGATCTTTTCCATTTAAGTCACTCATTGCATTTTCAGCTTCAGCAGGCGCTGACATTTCTACAAATCCAAAACCTTTTCCGTCAATGATAGTAACCTCAACCACTTCGCCAAATTCAGCAAATAGTTCTGAAAGTTCGTCTTTTGTGACTGAGTAATCAAGATTACCCACATAGAGTTTTTTACCTTCCATTCTTTCTATTCTCCTATTTTTTCTTGTTCGCATACTTATCATGAAGAATAGATGAAAATAAATCTATTTTCAATACTAAATATTTTGAACTTTGATAACTTAACGAGTAAGTTATTTTCTTAGTGTGACAGGAGAAAATCGTAAATTAATATGGTCAAGAATTTTGATAATAAAAAAAGTTCTGATAAAATTGATAAATGGCGGAGAGAGTGGGATTCGAACCCACGGTCCGCCAAATGACGGACAACGATTTTCGAGACCGTCCCGTTCAACCGCTCCGGCATCTCTCCTGAAAAAAAAATGGCGGAGAGGGCGGGATTCGAACCCGCGGTAAGCTTGTGGCCTACACACGCTTTCCAAGCGTGCTCCTTAAGCCAGCTCGGACACCTCTCCGTTTTTATTCGTTCTCTTCTTCTGAAAAAATTCTTTTAAGATTTCGCCGCATTCACGTGCCATGACACCGCTTTTTAACTCAGGATTATGATTCAGGCGAGTATCATAAAGGATATTATACAATGACCCACAAGCTCCATTCTTTTCATCAAATGCACCAAATACCACTTTATCGATACGTGAAAGAACTATGGCTCCGGCACACATAGTACAAGGTTCCAAAGTGACATACAACACACAACCAGAAAGCCACTTACCTACTTTTTTTTGAGCGATTTCGATTGCACATTTCTCTGCATGCGCCAGTCCATCTTTGCTTGATTCTGTTGAATTATGAGCACTTGCTACAATTTTTTCATCCTGTATGATCACTGCCCCAACAGGGACTTCATCCTCTTGAAATGCCTTCTCGGCTTCTTCAAGTGCCAACCTCATCCAGTGTTCATCACTATGTGCTTTCATCGAATGTGCTTGTTTATTTTAGGTTGGTATTCATTGTCAATTTTTCCTCATCAATGCGGAGAGCAGGTCAATCAAATAAAGATATTGACCAATTTGACACTTCATCGGCAAACTAACAAAAATTTATTTCGATAAGGATGTTCGATGCCATCTGCTTTTAATTGGTCAGTTACCTCTATAGAATTTTGCATGACCGCATTACGAACCCTTGTTAGCCACCACATCCTCTTTGCAATTGGTGTTGTGCTTATTGTCGGATACCTCCTTGGAAAACTTGCTGACAAACTAAAACTGCCGGTAGTCACCGGCTACATCATTGCGGGTATTCTTCTTGGTGAATCGATCGGCAATGTTATCGAACTCAAAATGGTTCATGCACTTCGTCCGATTACTGAAATTGCACTCGGACTTATTGCTCTTGCAATTGGTGGAGAATTCTCCAGATCAAAACTGAAATCCATAGGCAAGGAAGTAGTCATCCTCACCATCTTCCAGATAGGGCTGACTTTTGTGCTTGTTTCCGGATCATTGATGCTTATCGGTTTCAAATATGAATTCTCTCTACTTCTGGGGGCAATAGCCACTGCAACCGCACCTGCAGCCACTGTTGCTATTGTGCAATCATTGCGTGCACGTGGCAAATTCATCGATTATCTCTATGGACTTGTAGCTCTTGATGATGCAGGATCTGTAGTTCTTTTCGGTTTGGTTTTTGCTTTTGTAGGACTCACGTTGCCGAATATCAGCGGCATCAAGAATAATCCTATGATAATGATATTTACTGCACTTGGCGAGATATTTCTCTCGATCATAATCGGGATAGTAGTCGGGTATATTCTACATAAAGCAACACATAAAAAGCAAAACAAAAGCGAGATCATGATCATAGCACTCGGCATCATTTTTATGGTGATCAGTATTGCACATCCGCTTCATATTTCGCCGCTTATCACGAATATAGTGATAGGAGCAACCTTAGTAAATCTTTCACCTAAAAATCAAAGAATTTCACGAATTTTAGAGGGTTTAACTCCTCCAATTTATGCACTGTTCTTCGCTATTGCAGGAACCGAATTGCAGCTTGGCATCTTCACTCAACCCGGGATCCTCATTCTCGGAGTGATTTTTGTCATAGCCCGTATGATCGGAAAATATTTCGGGGTGTATCTTGGAGCACTCTCAGCTCATTCTGATAAGCCTACAAAAAAATATCTTGGGATCTGCATGTTCCCTCAAGCAGGTGTTGCAATAGGATTGGTACTCATGATACAGGCATCCCCCATTATTGCAAATGCCACTTCCGAGATGCAACTCCTCGCGATCAATATGGTAAATATTATCATTTTTTCTGTATTCATAAATGAACTCATCGGACCTGTGCTTTCTAAGTGGGCAATCATAAAAGGCACGGGCATAAAACCTTGATTTGAGGTAATATTATGTTACTTTTAAAAAAACTATGCAAAGAAAGTTGCTCCGCTTCTTTCCAGGCAAAGAAAAAGGATGAAGCACTTCATGAACTTGTACAACTCCTAAAAAAGTGTCCTAAAATCAAAGATATTGAATCATCCAAGATATATTTTGCGTTGAAGGAGAGAGAAAAACTCGGAAGTACTGGCCTTGGTGGTGGGATAGCTATCCCTCATGCGAAAATAGAAGGTCTTGATGATTTTGTTCTCGCCCTTGCAATCTCCAAAAAAGGCGTGCAATTCGACGCTATCGATAATAGAAAAGTGCATATCTTTTTTGTGCTGCTTGGACCATCAAACTCACCGAATGAACATCTAAAAATGCTTTCTGCAATCTCCCGGACGCTTCGGGATGAGGATATCAAGAATGAACTTATCGCTTCCCGATCAGGAGAATCTATTTATGAAACTATTGCAATGAGCAATGGTGAAGAAGCAAGAAAAGAGCTTCCCCAGGAAAAACAAAAACTCCTTATGATCATCCTGTACGAGCAGAAATATCTTGAAGATATCATGGAACTTTTTCTTGAACTCGGTGTAAAGGGGTCGACAGTTATTGATTCTCAAGGCATGGGAGGGATTCTCACAAAAGTACCACTTTTTGCAGATTTTATAAATTTCCTCGGAGAAAATAAAAACTACAGTAAAACGATTTTTGCGATCATTGGCGAATCCGAGCTGCATACAATCATCCGAGGTGTTGAAGATCTCCTCGGCGACCTTGATAAACGCGGAGGGGCATCGATCATCGCACTTGACATTCATTTTGTCAAAGGTACAATGGAATACATGTAATATCAGGAGCATCATGAAAAAAATAATACTAATTTTGACTTTATTAGTTTTAACACAATTACTTCAGGCAGACCCGCCAGCTACATATGACCTTCGGAATGTAGGTGGACAAAACTATGTCACATCAGTGAAAAACCAGCAAGGCGGCACATGCTGGACACATGGCGCAATGGCATCTATCGAGGGAAATCTAATGATGACCGGTGTCTGGATTGCAAATGGCGAAATCGGTGAACCGGATCTTGCGGAATATCATCTGGACTGGTGGAACGGTTTTAATCAGTACAATAATGATGACATTACTCCCCCATCAGGAAGCGGTTTGGAAGTGCATCAGGGTGGTGACTACCGCGTGACTGCCGCGTACCTTTCGCGGGGAGAAGGCGCAGTTCGTGATATTGACGCACAATCATATACCACAGCTCCCGAGCGATCAGAGCCAAGTTATCATTTTTATTATGTGAATGACATTGAATGGTATATTGCAGGAGCTGATCTGAGTAACATTAATACTATCAAAAATAAAGTTATGGAACATGGGGTGATGGGCACATGCCTGTGCTATGATTCGCAGTTTATCAGTAGTTATATCCATTATCAACCCCCCACTTCTACTCTTGATCCGAACCATGCAGTCGCAATCGTTGGCTGGGATGACAATAAAGTCACCCAAGCTCCATTACCTGGTGCCTGGCTGATTAAGAACAGCTGGGGAGCAAGCTGGGGTCTGAGTGGTTACTTCTGGATATCCTATTATGATAAGCACTGCGGACAGAATCCTGAAATGGGAGCGGTTTCCTTATATAATGCCGTGCTTCAGCCCTACAGCAATATCTATTATCATGATTATCATGGCTGGCGGGATACACTTACCCAATATAATAAAGCTTTCAACAAATTCATTGCTGAGGATGATGAGGTCTTGCAAGCTGTTTCATTCTTTACTGCAACGGATAATGTCGACTATACAGTAAAAATTTACGATGATTTCCAGGGCGGTTCCCTGCAAAACGAACTCAGTTCTCAGACAGGTACTATTGAATACTGTGGACTTCACACGATCACTTTGGACACTCCGGTCACTCTTAGTAACGGAGATAATTTTTATGTGTACCTGCTTGTCTCGGATGGAGGACTTGCAATCGACAGGACTTCTGATGTACCTGTCCTTCTAGGAGCAGATTACAGAACGATAGTAGAATCTTCAGCCAATCCTGATGAGAGTTACTATAATAATGGTTTTGTCTGGCTTGATTTATATGATTATAATTTTACCAATCCATCATGGGATGAAACAGCAAATTTCTGCATTAAAGCACTTACAAAAGAAAGAGGTATCAGCGTTAATCCGGAGGAATCCTTTAATTCTTCTGGACCTGCTGGTGGTCCATTTGCTCCCGCAGAAATGACATACAATATCATAAATAATGAAGCCTCAACAATATCTCTCGAAGTATCTCATGACCTGACCTGTGACTGGATAACTCTATCCGGAGATGTATTCTGTTCAATCGCAGCCGGAGATACTGCAGAAGTGACTGTCCAGATTAATAGTAATGCAAACACCTTGACTGAAGGTCTTCATGCTTCATCACTTTATTTCACCAATGCCTCCAATCATTATGGTGACACGACAATTGAAGTGAAACTGGCAGTGGGCGAACCAACACTTCGGTACAGTTGGTATATGGACACAAATCCAAGCTGGAACAACCAAAACCAGTGGGCTTATGGCATACCAACAGGTCAAGGCGGTCAATATGGCGGACCTGATCCTACTGCTGGATATACCGGAGATAATGTTCTAGGGTATAATCTATATGGTGATTATCCAAACAACCTTTCAGAGACGAATCTCACAACTACGGCAATTGATTGTTCCAATCTCTATGGAGTTTCTCTGAAATTCTGGCGTTGGCTCGGAGTCGAGCAGCCACAATATGATCATGCCTATGTGAGAATAAGTAATGACGGAACAAACTGGTACACGATTTGGGAAAATGACGAAACAATAGAAGACTATGCATGGTCTCAAATGGAGTTTGATATTTCTGAATACGCAGACGATCAACCCACAGTCTATCTCCGCTGGGTCATGGGAGAAACCGATGGCGGCTGGACATACTGCGGATGGAATCTTGATGATATCGAGATCTTTGCATACGATGAAGTATTCTCAGCGATAGAACTTTCATCTTTCGAAGCTGCCTATGCTGACTCGACTAATTCCGTTCATCTCACATGGGTTACTTTAGCCGAGACAGATATTGTCGGCTACAATTTGTACCGATCTCAAACAGATGATTTCGCAACTGCTTCTCAAATAAATGTATCTATCATTCCCGGACATGCACCATCGACAACTCCCCACACCTATGATTTCGATGACCAGGCTGCATCTATCACTACTCAATATTATTATTGGCTCCAGGTTCTTGGCTTTGGTGGATGGAATGACATATACGGCTCATTCATTTACCAACCTAATGTAAGCAACGACGATGAACCTGTTTTACAAATACTCTCATTACATAATTATCCTAATCCGTTTACACAGTCAACAGAGATCTCTTACTCACTCGCAAAGCCGGAAAAAGTAAAAATTCAGATATACAATCTGAAAGGGCAACTTATTGATACTATTCTTGACGAAAATATTCCTGCTGGAAATCATACTTGTAATTGGAATGCTGTTGAGATGAGTTCTGGAATTTACTTTATGAAATTATTGACGAAAGAAAAGGAAATTTGTAGAAAGTTTGTAATAATAAAATAAATCATCTGTCGTAAGTTTTCGGAGGATGTGATCAGGAGGACGAGATGAGAAAGATGCTCATTATTGGAATGGGAATACTATTCCTCTTTAGCGGAGCACTCTCTGCAACAATATTGAATGTTCCGAGCGAGTACTCAACCATTCAGCAAGGCATCGATGCGTCACAGGATTCAGACACAGTTCTTGTTCAGCCGGGAACATATATAGAGAATGTTAACTACAATGGCAAAAATATAACTGTTGGGTCTTTGTTCTTAACAAGTGCAGATACGAGTCATATTTCTCAGACTACTATTGATGGGAACCATCAAGGGAGCGTGGTTACATTTGAAAGTGGAGAAGATACTACAACTGTGTTATGTGGATTTACAATCATTAATGGGTTAGGATTTGATGCTGATCCATTTACAGGAGGAGGAATTAATGTTTATAAATCATCACCTTCTCTTATGAATCTGATTGTGATGAATAATCACTCTGAGTATATGGGCGGTGGCATGCTTCTGGGTGGTTCAAACATTGAACTATCTGATATTATAGTAAAGTATAATAGCTCTGATGCTATGGGAGGAGGAATAGGTTGTATATGTTTTGCAAATTTTATTAATGTTAACGTTCATAATAACGACTCAGGAATTTACTGCACTTTTTCAACAATTTCAATGAAAAATGTTACTATTGAAAATAATTCACCTTATGGAGGATTAACTTCTTATTGGAGTGAACTTAATTTAGAGAATGTAACCGTTAAAGGAAACTATTCACAGTATGCTGGAGGAGGGATAGGTTCTTCTAATACCGACATTTTTCTTTCGGAAGTAATAGTTACTAATAATACTTCCGCTGATATCGGTGGGGGAATGTACATCTGTGGTGATGATGCTAATTTATTTAATACAATCGTGGAAAATAATACTGCTTATCAGGGTGGTGGAATTTTTTTCCGGGCAGGTAGGTATGACATAAAGTATTCTGTCATTGCTAACAACACCTCGACTTACACTGGAGGTGGTATTTATAGTCAGTATGATCTAGGAAATATTGAAAACTCAACTATTGTTTACAACAGCAGAGGTGGGATATATGGTGATTTAATATATGGACTTGTGATCAAAAATTCAATCATTACTAATAATACACAAGATGCTGGAATACATGTTTATGGGGATTGTTCAATAAATTATTCAAATTTTTGGAATAATAATATATTAGGTATTTTTGATTCAACTGGTATAAATGTAACTACAAATGCAAATGGAGATTCATGCGATATTTATTATAATATCCAGATGGATCCAATGTTCGTTGATCCTGCAAATCAGGATTATCACCTACAATGGTGTTCACCCTGCATAGACGCAGGTGATCCAAATTCTCCCCTTGATCCCGATAGTACAATCACAGATATGGGAGCGTATTATTATCATCAAGATGTTGCTATTGATAATCCACCACAAAATAACAACTGCATTCAAGTTAAAAACTTCCCCAATCCTTTCTCGACCTCAACTAAAATATCCTTCTCTCTCCCGCATCCCGATAAAGTAAAAATCCAGATATACAACCTAAAAGGGCAACTCGTAAAGACACTACTCGATGAAGATAAAACTGTGGGAGAACATTCAGTAGAATTGTACACTGTTGAGATGAGTTCTGGAATTTACTTCATGAAATTATTGACGGAGGAAAAGACAATTATTAGAAAGCTAATCATAATAAAATAATAAAATTGCCTTCGGGCAAAAGGGGTCACGATGAAAATGAAAACAAAAGGCGGTCTTTGTGTTGCATTATTAATAGGTATGCTCTTCTTGACGCATACTGCTGCCTGCGACACACAAAAAAACAATCTTTATCCAAAACTTTCACGCGTCGATACAACCCAGACACTGGCAAGCTTCGATCATGTAGGCAAATTCCATACGATTGACTTTATAGGTGATTATAGTGACATTCTCGACTTTGTGAATAGTTGGTTTTCTGATGGAAAATCTCAGGGTGCCAATCACTTCTTTTGCAGTCTATTTTCTGCCCTGGGTGATCAGAACGAGCTATTACTCGGAAGGAATTTCGACAATCCCTATTGTGACATTCTGGCTGGAAGATATAATCCTCCGGACGGCTATTCTTCTATTGCTCTTAACCGGTTAGCTGATATTGGTCTGCCTGCAAGTACCAACTTCAACAATCTTACCTATGCTCAGAGTCTAAGATTGTTATACTCCCCCTATTTTGCTGCAGACGGAGTGAATGAAGCCGGTCTCGCGATTGGTATAGCGTACGTGCCGGGAGTTCAAATTCAGGTTGATCCTACTAAAGAAAGTGTGTGGGTAACCCGCGTAATACGTGAAGTTCTTGATTATGCGAGCACTGTCGACGAAGCATTAGTCATTGCAAATAGCTTCAATGTCTTTGATACCGGTGCCAACAATGATATACTTTCCCATCATTATATTGTGACAGATGCAAGTGGCGCTTCGTATATCCTGGAATATGTGGTTGACCAATTCATTGCGATCGAACCAACAGTTGATTGGCAGGTTCTTACCAACTCACATATTTATAATGTCCCTCTTTATCAATTGCTGAATGGGTGCTGGAGATATAATATCCTTTATTCATCTCTACAAAATTATGGCGGTTGTGTAGATTATCTGGAGGGTTTTGGTCTACTCTCCGATGTTTCATGGGGAACTCCATCCAATGGGACAGAATGGTCAACTATGTATGATATAAATAATGAAGGAGTGTTCATATCTACCTATCGCGATTTCGAAAGTCTTGTATATGTTGATGTTGAAAATTTTGAATTTGTGAATTACGGGAATGTGAATGTGGAGTATATCTCCTACTCTGATGCTGATGACAATTACATTATCGAGCCGGGAGAACCAGCAGAAATAGTTATGATGATAGAGCCGGAATATATGAGTACGGGAACAGTCCTTCTCCTTGAAACCGATGATCCGGCAGTGCAGTGTATAAACGATGAAATTTATTTAGGCACTATCGCAGCAGGTGAATTTGCCAGCAACTTTGATGATCCTTTTATCATTGTTCCGGCTGATGATATTACTCCTCACTCCGTTTTATTTACAATTACTATTGTAACTGATTACGGCTACGAATGCGATTTTGAGTTTGAACTTTTTTTGGGTCTTGGAAATGTTCTTTTGGTGAATGGTGACTCGGACCAGCAATACTCGTCATATTTTCAGGAAGCGCTCGTACAGACAGATCGTATTGGTCATCTTTGGGATAGGAATACCTGGGGTGAGGTACCCGGATCTTTGTATGATGAATATAATTCTCTGATCTGGTTTACCGGAGATACTTCTGAAAATATACTTTCAACCGTAGAAAGAAATGCATTAAAAAATTATATGGATTCCAGCGGAAATGTTTTTATGACCGGGCAGGATGTGTGTGATGATATAAAAGACACAGAACTCTTCACTGACTACTTTCATGCAGTACACGATCTCTATGCATGGCCCTTTTATGACATTGCAGGATGTGACGGAGATCCGGTCGGAGAAGATCTTTTCTTTTCGATTTCAGGAGGAGATGGCGCTGATAACCAGGTAACACAGAGTTCCATCGATGCAGATGACCAGGCGGCTCTGGTGTGTATCTATGATGGGTGTGCCGCAAACTGCGGTGTGCGTTATGAAGGCGATTACAAAAGTATACTTCTGAGTTTTGGCTTTGAGGCAATATCCACTTTGGAGGATAGAACTGACCTCATGGATCGTATTATGTCATATTTTGACGTTCCGGTAAGTACTGAACCAACACACGATCAAGAAAACAGAATAATCCTAGAACCCAACTTCCCCAATCCCTTCTCAACCTCAACCAAAATATCCTTCTCTCTCCCCCACCCGGAAAAGGTAAAGATCCAGATATACAATCTAAAAGGACAACTCGTTAAAACACTACTCGATGAAAATAAACCTGCGGGAGAACATTCATTAGAATTGTACCCCAAAGAGATGAATTCTGGAATTTATTTCTGTAAATTATCAACGAATAAAGCATCTTCCATACAAAAGTTAGTAATTATAAAATAAGCTAAATTCATCAAACCTTATATCAATTTGATATATTATATATCATTCACACAATGATTTCAGGTCATTTATACATTCTTTATTTCAATTAATTATTTTTTAACTCCATGTCAGTAAGCAGGTTACTAAATTCTCAATAATTTTTGGCACGGAACTTGTACTATAGAAAAGAAAAAAGTACATAGAGGTGTTCACATGAAGCAAAGATCAATACTATTAATATGGAAAGATAGAAAGAAACTATATAACCTCCCTAAGAAATAACATAGCTTCACAAAGGGAAGCACCTCTTCTTCGCAAACAGAAGAGTCCCCCGCTTCCCTTCCCTTTTTCAAAATTTCAAATAATGAAAGGAGAAACAAATGAAAAAGTTAAGTGTAATCCTGGTTGTCTTGCTCTTCGGAGCAGCAGCAATGCTCAATGCAGATGAACCCTTCACATATGCCGTGGACGGATGGGGACAGGAGGATGTCGAAATCAATATTGATATGTCTGATCTGGAAAAATTGAAAGATCTCAAGAATCTCAATGAAGATCAATTGAAGAAGATCCAGATTTCCATGTCAGGTGATTACGGTGCGGACACTCCCCTACTCGGCGTGTATCTTGCAGATATGACCTTCAAAGAAGCTTACGAAATGCACTATGATTATAATTATGGTGTCCTTCTTGCCGGCATCGTACCTGGTGGTGGAGCTCAACAAGCCGGTCTCATGAAAGGTGATATCATCATGGAGTTCGATGGTCAAAAACCTCGATATGAAGGTCAACTCTCAACTATGATCAAAAGCAAAAAAGCCGGTCAAGCCGTTGAAATAGTTTTTTTCAGAAATGAGCAAGTCTTCGAAACTGAAGCAGTACTTCAGTCACGCTCAAAACCCAAAATCGATGAAACAACAGGTGAAGTTGTTATTTCCCATAAAACCAAAATCGATGCAGGCGGCGGTGGTGGCGGCTGGATTCCCATGTGGTTTGTGGATAAAAATAAATTTGAAGACGTAAATAAAGTAATCGAAGACTTCGGATTTACCCCACTTCATGAAGACGGAATGTTCCTGAATGGATTCGGTGGTAAAGGAAACATCGGCAAAAACTGGTTCCTTGGTGGACTAGGTGAATGGTATTCAATCGACAGAAAAATGATCGATACTACCGGTGTGAAAAGAATGAAATATAGTCTTGGTTTTGGTGGTGTTACTCTTGATAAGCGTATCATGCTCTCCAAAAATCTTGCCACATCCCTGGGCTTTATGCTTGGCTGGGGAGGTCATACCCTCGAGCTTTCTCATGTTGGTGATAACTATGATTGGAATCAGTTGAATACTCAACTTGCAAGCTCAAGCAACAATTACGTACAATTAGAGAAAAACTACATTCTCTTCCAACCCAAATTTGAAGTTCTCTATCGTTTAACCGATTGGCTCGGCATTCGCGCAGAAGTTGGTTATATGCTCAGCTATTCCTATCATAGCGGCTGGAATGCAAACATCTGTGATGACATTTTCGAAGTTAAGAATTCACCGGACACCAAACTTGATGGCATGACTATCAGTGTGGGACCATGGTTTGGATTCTAAATTATTAGCTTAATAAGCCCCGCCAGATTTGACGGGGCTTTTTAGCAAGGAGTCATCATGAAATTTCTAAAAATCCTTATAATCCTGGTTCTTGTACCATTGCTTTTTGCTTCATGCGAGATCCGTTTTGACGGCAATAAAATGCGTGTGAAAGGAATTACCCTGGAGTATTCACGAACCATTACTCTTACTGATGATCAGAAAACTGAAACATTCATAATCGAAGCCAGTTCTGGAAATATCGAGCTTAAAGGCGGACAGTCCTACGATCTTGAAGTAAAGATCTGGGAAAAATATGAAAATGACGTCACACTCTCTATTATAAATGGAAAACTTGTAGGTGAAACTGCATCGGGAAAACCTTATGCAATCGCTTCAATTAAAGGAATCATTCCTATAAATACATCTCTTGATATTGAAACAGGAGCAGGGAATATCTCAATAAATGATACAGATGGAAAAGCCCTTGAAGTGGATACCGGCGCAGGAAACATGACTTTTGAAAATTGTAATTTCAAATCCATGGACTTTTCAACAGGCGCTGGAAATATCAATGTCACCAATATCATGACTGATATTATTCAAATGAATTCAGGTGCAGGTAATATTCTCGTCAAATCTGTTACTGCTATTGAAATAGATTGCAATACAGGCGTGGGCAATATCGATGTATTCAATTCAACAGCCGAGCAAGCAGATTGCAATTCCGGTATCGGAAATATTTCAGTTTCAGAATCCCATTTTGACCGGCACGAATTCGATACAGGTATTGGAAAAGTAAATTATAAAGATAACGGCAAGTCCGTTGAATTATAAGCATAGCAATTAAATGAGGATAGGTAGTGTTTGCTGCTTATCCTCATTTTTTTATTATAAACTTGCCAACTTATTCATAGAATCTTTTGAATGTAGCAACATAGATATCAGGAGTACATACAATGTTTGGTGCCCTATCAAAACAAATAACTTCGCTCGTTATTGCTGCCAGTTCGCTCTTCTCGTCCCATGTAACTCCTCTCTTTGATAATTGTTCGTATCATCTTCAGAATGATGTGCTTGTCTTTTCCGCTCGTATCATCACGTGCTACAATAAAGACATCGAACAGATCATGCAGTCCGGTCAACAGGTAGTGTTGGAATTCACCTATCGAATACACGAACAGGGCAATGAAACTCCACTTCACATGAATTCTGAATCACATATCATAAAGTATGATGTAGTTGATAAGTTCTACACTATAGATAAAACGGAAGAGGCAGAAAGCTCCATATTTTTGGATTTTGAAGAAGCAAAACAACATTTTGTCCTCATCGAACTTCTGGAGATTCAGCATATAGATTTTTTTGAAGAAGGCAGGGAATATTATTTTGTAGTCACCGGAGCTTTACATCCCGTGTATCTTGAAGAAATGGAAAAAAATATAGAATTGATGAAATGTTGGAATAACAAACCTCCCGCTTACCACTCCCCTGCTTTCACACTTCAAGACCTCGAATCATGAAACTCCCCTCCTTTAAATTACAGATCATAGCCATAATGTTTATCCTGCTTGTGATATCCGGGCTTTTCACAAGATATTTTTTCATGACTCAGTTCAATGAATATTCCCGGGACATCACTTCATTGAATTTGTACGACAAGGTGCACGATCTCTATGGAAAACATAAGGACACTATAGATAAAGAAGAAGTGTCTCCTATTCTTACTGACATAAATAAAATCGAATTGACCACCTATCTTTTCCGCAAGGAGATGACACTCTACTCCACGCTTTATGTGGTCATTTCCGGACTGGTTGTGCTCATTGTTATGCTCGTTGTTCTCACACTCATTACAAGACCTCTCAGCCGATTGCAATCCGGCACAAAGACGATCGCTGCAGGAGATCTGCAGACTAAGATCAGAGAATCGAGATTTTCACCGATAAATGGACTTATCATTTCTTTTAATAATATGGTAGAAGAACTGGCAAGCAATCGCGATAAGCTTTTGCAGGCAGAAAAAGATATGATGTGGCGAGAAATGGCGCAGGTCATGGCACATGAGATCAAGAATCCACTCACCCCACTCCGGCTTTCTGCTGAGCGAATGGAAATGAAA
This sequence comes from Candidatus Cloacimonadota bacterium, assembly GCA_049903315.1. Classification (GTDB taxonomy): domain Bacteria; phylum Cloacimonadota; class Cloacimonadia; order JGIOTU-2; family JGIOTU-2; genus Celaenobacter. The sequence goes on from JBNGBT010000018.1 coordinate 15,781, forward strand.
TACTGGGGTAAAAGCGAAAACTTTGATAAGATATTTCAGGACTCAATGGAAGTTATAAATGAAGAAATAAACAACCTGCAGCATCTTGTGAAAGAATTTTCCAAATTTGCACGAATGCCATCTGCTAATTTTAATGAATATGACATCAATGAGCAGATTCGAGACATCATTCCTCCCTATCGCGGAAAAGCTGATATCACTCTTACTCTTGATCCTGAGCTTCCTGCTTTTTATGGTGATAAGATGCAGATGAAACAGGTTTTTGTGAACCTTATCCAAAATGCAATACAGGCTATGTCAACGCGTGGGAACATTGAAATAACTTCAAAATATGAGAATGAGACATTTATTTTTATGATCAAAGATTCCGGTGAAGGCATTTCTCCTGAAGATATGGATAGAATATTTCGTCCCTATTATACAACAAAGGAAAAAGGCACTGGTCTCGGGCTTTCAATTGTAAAACGAATGATAAACCAACACGATGGAACAATTGAAGTTGACAGCAAAAAGGATGAAGGCACTATTTTCATAATAAAAATTAACCTCAGAAAAAAAGACATAGAAGATTACAATGAAAATTTTAGTAATTGACGACGAAAAAAATATCCGCAGAACACTGACGGATATTCTTGAAGACGAGGGCTACACAGTCCTTGATGCAAGCTCTGGTGAAGAAGGTCTGCAGGTTCTTGCGCGTGAAAATATCGATCTTATCCTCCTGGATGTAAAACTGCCAGGCATGGATGGTATTGAAGTACTTAAAAAAGTTCGCAAAGATTTTCCTTCACTTGATGTGATAATGATTTCAGGGCACAGCACAATCAAAACTGCGGTGCAGGCAGTACAGATGGGTGCTTACAATTTTCTTGAAAAACCACTCTCGCTTCATAAGATCATTGTTTCAGCGCGGAATATTTCTGACAAAATCAAGCTGTACAAAAAATATAATGAAGAGCAGAAGGATATCGAATCCCATTACAAAATGATCGGCATCTCTCCCGAATTCGAACGGGTAAGAACGCTTATTGATAAGGTCAGTAAAACAGACAGCAAAATTCTCATCCGCGGAGAAAGCGGTACGGGGAAAGAGCTCGTTGCATATGCGATACATAATAAGAGCGACAGAAAAAATGGTCCTTTTGTGAAATTCAATTCTGCTGCAATCCCAACCGAGCTTGTGGAAAGCGAACTTTTCGGTCATGAAAGAGGTGCATTCACCAGCGCTGAAGACAAGAAACTCGGTAAACTTGAAGTCGCTCATGAAGGCACACTTTTCCTCGACGAGATCGGTGATATGAATCTCAATGCTCAGGCAAAGATGCTGCGAGTCATTCAGGAAGGAAAATTCGAAAGGGTGGGTTCCAACAATGTCATCGATATCGATGTGCGCATTCTTGCTGCGACCAATAAAAACCTTGAAAAGATGGTTCAGGATGGCACGTTCCGCGAGGATCTCTTTTATCGTCTTAACGTGATTCCCATCGTCATTCCCCCATTGCGGGAACGAATTACGGATATACCTGTTCTGCTGGAGTACTACCTTGATTATTATGCAGGTGAATTGAAAGTACACGCTAAGAGATTTTCTTCACAGGCGATGCGGCTCTTGCAGAATTATTCATTTCCGGGCAATATTCGGGAACTAAAAAATCTGATCGAGAGATTGTATATTATTTCTTCAGAGAAAATTATTCCTGAAGACGAGGTTGCTCCACAGATAAAAATGCTTCCTGTAAAGGATAAAGAGGGAGCACATTTGTTTGAAATTTCTAATTTTACAGAAGCAAAAAAACAGTTTGAAATAGACTATTTGAAAGAACAGCTTGACAAATATAATTGGAATATAAGTCTTACGGCAGAAAGTATCGGTCTTCAGCAATCCAATCTTTCACGAAAGATGAAGGAGCTCGGGATCGATAAACATTAGAGGCTATGTAGGACTATGTATGAATTTTGAGATTTTAAAGCTTATCATTCTTTCAGTTGCCGGTTATTTGATCGGCTCGCTCTCCTTTAGTGTGATCATTACCAAACTTGTGACCGGAAGAGACATTCGCAACATTGATTTTAAAAATGCCGGTGCCTATAATGTATTCAAAAATGTCGGCAAGGGATGGGGATGCGTCGTTGCAGTACTGGATGGCTTAAAAGGGCTCTTTCTCATTTGCATTGGTTTTCTTTTGAAAATGCAGACATCTCATATAATCATCGCTGCTTCCTTCGTGATCATCGGGCACTGTTTTCCTCTGTATAATCATTTCTACGGCGGACGTGGTGGCGCTCCAATTATCGGAATACTCGTTCCTTTTCTGCCGCTCGAACTCGTAGTGTGGTTTGTCCCTGCAATACTCATCGGATTGCTTATCAAGCGGCTTGGCTTTTTCCCTGTTTTCTGGCTGTTTTTTGTTTTGATGACCATGCTCATCTTTAATTGGTCGCACCTGAGCCAGGATACTGTACATGCCCTGCTCTATGTGATGCTGCTCACAGGTGTGCTGAATACGATCATTATCCTCTCACGCAGGGATGCTCGGGTTGTAAAAGAATAGTATCATGCGAACCATTCACCTTCGATGCTACGAAGAGTTGAATGAATTTCTTCCAATAGAAAAAAGAAAAGTAGAATTCCCCCATTCAGTCCCCGTACGAACATCCGTAAAAGATCTGATTGAATCGCTGAACATACCCCATATACAAGTTCAGATGATAATGGTAAAAGGAGAGCAAAAGGATTTCTCTTATATTGTTCAGGATAATGACCGTATCAGCGTTTATCCTTTTTTTCATAACCTCAACATTACCTCGGTAAGTAAGATACATCATCAGCTTCCAGACACTATTCGATTTCTTGTAGATCAGCACCTTGGTTCACTTGCTCGCTATCTTCGAATGCTCGGCATCGACACAGAATATAATGAGGATCTATCCGGTCATCAGCTTGTGAAAAAAGCAAATCGCGAGAATCGGATACTTATCACAAAGGATCATTCTATATTAAAGTGGAATGCGTTGAAGTTTGGATATTTTGTTTATGCTGATGATCTCGACTCTCAACTCGAAGAATTGTTACTTCAGTTCAAACTGAGAGATCATATCTCGCTCTTTTCACGATGCCTTGAATGCAATTCAATACTCCACCCGATTGAAAAAGAAAAGATCGAGCATCGCCTTCCTCAGAAAGTGAAAGAGTTGCACAACGACTATACTATTTGTGAAAAATGTGATAAAATTTATTGGAAAGGTACTCATTATCAGAAAATGAAACAAAAGATCGAGGATATCCTAAAAATTAATAATGAATAAAGAATTAACCACGGAATTCACGAAAAAACACCAAAGCAAATTAAACCACAGAGAACACAGAGGACGCTGAGAAAATAATGTTTTATTTCCAATTAAGGAATCCAGTTCTTAAAGGTTATTCAATAAACTATATTGTTAGCACTCAGAATCAAAATATTTATTAATTTTATAAAATTAGGTTTTCGCTTGTCACGGCGGAGCGAAGCATAGTCGGATGGTAAAATACTTCTGGAGGAATAATGCAAGATGCAAGTAATTTGAATATCGGAGTGGTGTTAAGTGGATCGGGATGGAAGGACGGATCTGAGATACATGAGTCGGTGTTGACACTTCTTCATCTGGATAGAGCTCATGCCGGCATCATAATGATGGCACCGGACAAGCAGCAGATGGATGTGATAGATCATCTCGACAATATACCGGTTCCCGGAGAACGGAGGAATACGCTTATCGAATCTGCACGAATTGCTCGTGGTGACATCAATCCAATCAAAAATATCAGCGCAAGTGATCTTGATGCTATCATACTTCCCGGGGGATCGGGAGCTATGAAAAATCTCTGTAACTTTGCAGTGAAAGGCATGGAAATGGAAGTTGAGCCGCACTTTGAGAAGCTCCTCAAAGAACTACGGGCACAGCAAAAACCACTTGGATTCATCTGCATCGCGCCGATGATTGCAGCAAAGGTTTTTGGGTCTGAACATCCGAAAATCACTATCGGCAATAACGATGCGTCCGCACAAAAGATCGAAGCTTTCGGGGCAAAGCATGTAAATTGTCCAGTGGATGAAATTGTTTTCGACGAAAGAACCAAAATTGTGACAACTCCTGCGTACATGATCGGTCCGAGTATTTCGTATATTTCAATTGGTATAGAAAAGCTGGTTCAAAAGGTTCTTAAGCTTGCAGACACAAGGAATATTTAAAATGCAGATCAAGATCAAAAATACTTTATTTTCCATAATTCAAGATGATATTACCGCACAACACACAGAAGCAATAGTAAACGCAGCTAATTCCTCTCTCATGGGAGGTGGTGGTGTAAATGGTGCAATTCATAGAGCCGGTGGTACAGAGATTTTGGAAGAATGTAAAAAAATCAGAAAAGAAAAAGACTCACTCCCCCCCGGTAATGCAGTAATTACAACAGCAGGCAATATGTTCGCAAAATTTGTCATTCATACCGTTGGCCCGATCTGGAGAGGTGGGAAAAATAAAGAATCCGATGTATTAAAAAATTGTTACCGGAATGTACTGACCCTTGCGCAAAAAGAAGACATTAAAAGCATTTCTTTCCCCTCTATAAGTACTGGCATCTATGGTTATCCAATTGAAAAAGCGAGCAAGATCGCACTGGCAACTGTTATTGAATATGTGGAAAGACACTCGTTTTTTGACGAGATCAGATTTGTGCTGTTCTCGGAAAGTGATTTGGAAGTGTATGGAAATACATTAAATAAATTGACACTTTAAGAGTCATTTTTCACATAAAAACATAGAAAAAAATAGGAGTACACATGAATAAAAATATGAAAAAATCAATTCATCTTGTCATAGCCGTAATCGTTCTTGTCAGTTTATTCGCATGCAGCAATGCGTATAAAAAGCTTATCCCTTATACATTCAACGGTAAAACCGTTGCGGCGGTGGTTACTTCAACCCCGTGGGGTAACGTTACAACAAATAGTTATTTCTCTATAGGTTCCAGCGGAAAATCTAAACCTGATGATGTCCTCAACACCCTGGTTAACATCGGAACGACTGTTATCAACAGTATTGAAGCAGGTAAAGCTCAGGCAAAAATGGACAGTGCCATGAAACATGTGGATGTTGCGGGTATCATAAAATCACAAACACTCCAGCAAGGTTCCAACATTCTTCATTATAATCCCATTAATGATACGCATACTGCGGATTTCCTTTTCAGCCTTACAATAAACAGCTATGGTATTGGTGCAAATTCATGGGCGTCATCAGTGAATTTTAATATGGATGTGACGCTGAAAATTTATGATAATCACACCTCTGCATTGATCTGGAAAGTAAATGTTTCGGAATCACGACCTGTATCTTCATCCTTCTTCCTCACTGGTACTACTTCTGTAGGCAATGTGCTCACCGCATTACAACTTTCTCAACTCACCGCGGATCAGATGAAAACAGGATTCACACACATGGCTGAATACACCGCAAATGAAATAATAAATAAACTACAAAAAGACTACGCAAAGTCACGGAATACAAAGTAGTAATTATTTCTATTGATCATACAAAAAAGCCCACATACATTTGTGGGCTTTTATTTATGGAAAGTGCTCTTTTAAAAACTCCCGAAGAGCATAGTCAGACTTGCAGTAAAGCCGGAAAGATCGCAGTTTTTGAGGTAGCCGTTAAAATTATCCGAATCAACACCGGACACAATTCGATAGCTTATCCCGAGTGCGACGCGAATTGTAGAAGAAATATTGAGTACGCCATCAGCGCCCGGTTCGATGATAAATATCATATCATTTTTCCCGGTCTTGTTTCCATTACGTGTGCTCACAGCTCCAGTGCCGAGTAGCATATTTACCTGCCAATGGATCAGTTCATCAGACATGCCGACATATTCTGCAATGATACCGCCATACCCGAGATTTATAAAATTCGTATCGGATTGGGCAGCATTGATCGGTATGTCGTTCAGAAGCCCATAAGCTCCCCCGCCGATCGTAAATGTGCTGTTGAATGCCCATCCGCCGCGCGCTCCCACGATCAGCGCATCTTCGCTGTTCAGTTTTGTGTATTTGATGAGCGGACCGCCAAAAACACCCGATATCGAGCCGCTTGAAAAAAGAGAATCAGCATGAGCACATATCGAAATAATAAATGAAAAAATCATTATAAAAATTATAAACTTCTTATTCATCATACCTCACTTTCTAAAGCATTTTACAAACATTTCCCAAATTAATGTAAAGAATTATATACAGAAATTCTATCCTTTACAATATCATATAAAAAAAGGAGAAGTGAAAACTTCTCCCATTCATTCTTTTCTAAAAGAGCATTAGATTATGGCTTACCGGGATAGCCTAACATTTCTCGTGCTTTCCATGCAGCATCGTACATGCCAAGGAAACTTGCATAGAAGTCAGCTTCACTTGTCATATCAACTGATGGTATACATGCAATAATCGATACATCATAATCTGGATCGTAGAGCATAATAGAGAAGTATCCTCTAATACACCCGTTATGACCATATCCAAGATTTGTTGCATGTAAACATCCTAGAGCATAACCATCATTTCCGGGTGAGGTGTCTGTCTGCATAAGAGTAACCGTCGCTGGTTCGAGTACATTCTGCCCTTTCATGAGTGTTCTGATATACGTGTTCATTTCTTCAAAATTGCTGTAGCCGTTCCCTTCTGCCACATGAGCGCTCATGTTTGATTCATCAAAAACATAGACTTCCGATACGTCATACAGATTTCCGCAGAGATGAGGATCGGACAGGGACACATCCGTCGCTTCCCATGGAAAGAAGACATCGACAGGAACTTCCGAACCTGGTCCTGTAATATAATCATATAGGTAGTCGGCAAAATTCTTTTCATTCTTTACCCTAGCAGAATAAACACGTGCAATGATCTCACTCAGAATTGTATAGCCGGTATTACTGTAATGATAATCAGTTCCCGGAAGAAAATAGAAAAGATCATTGATCGTAACCTGGTTGACCAGTTCTTCAGAAGTAAATTGATGACTGGGATCAGATTCAAAGGTATAGGCCACATAGGACAATCCTCCAAATCCGGGAACGGAATCATTATCTACATCATACACACCAGCGCTGTGCTGCAGGAGTTGCTCGATCGTTATCTCATTTTTGTAAGGAATATCCCACGAAGGATTTGTGGGTACATAGGCAATATCTGTTCCGGGAATCGTGTCGGTGATCGTATCATAGATATCAAGCCAGCCGTCCTCATGCATGTTCAAGACTGCTGTCGAAGTAAAATTCTTTGAGTTACTCGCAAATCGAAAATAGGTATCCGGGGTGATCTCATCCCTTTCATGAAGTGTGGTTGTTGCAAAATAAACATCGTCAGAAGTTTGAATATACACACTGATGCTTTGCACAATATGTCCGAGTGTTACCTCAAGTGAGTCTCGTATGAGTTCTAAAGCTTCAGAGATCTGTTCATCCGTGGATTTTATGGATTTCTCTGAACATGATAAAATAAAAAGTGAACTAATAATTAAAACTATAATAATCTTTTTCATTAACTATTCCTCTCTTAAATTTTGATTAATTCTTTGATTGCTTCAAAAAATTTCCTGTCAATTATTTGCCAATATTTTATTGACATATTAATCAAAGTTTTCTCCAAGTTCAATCACGTGACTGATGCTGCTATCAAATAAATCTGGGACCTATAGTTTTTTAATACTAAATATAAAAATGCAGGAGGTTGTATGAAAGTACGATCAATTATTTTATGCATTGGAATGATTTTATGTGTGTTCGGTTGTGCGCGTATGGTGAGACCAACAAAACTCAATAGAATTATTGTTGAAACAGAGATTGCTGATCTTAATACTGATTTCTATCCCGAGTCTATTATTATCAGCCCGGATGTAAAACATATCGCTTTTATTGAAGATGTATATTCTGGATTGAGAGTTGTGGTGGATGATAATCCACAGGAAAGTTATGATGACATTGCGAGGGGTATGCAGTTCAGTCCATCAAATGATTATGTGGCATATTTCGCGTATTACGAAGGATATTCCGGAGGAATATTTGGATTATTTGCAACTGATCCATTCTGGGCGGTGGTTGTTGATGAAAGTTCATTTGGTCAGTACCAAGACCTTTTGAATAATTCTATAGTCATTAGTCCGAATGCCAAACATGTTGCTTATGGAGTGTTTAATTTTATTAATGCAAAGGTTTACTTTGACCATCAAGCGTTGCCAGATTTTATATGTTCTCAAGACGATACCATGGATTCTGTCATGGTTTATAACGTGCTTGGACCATTTGTTTTCAGTCCCAACAGTTTGAAATTTGCATATGTTGCAGAAACTGTCGATAGTGATAAATGGGCTTATGCTGCAATTATGAATAACGTGGCAGGAAAAGGTTATAAATACGTGTATCCTTATTCTCTTACTTTTAGCTCTGATAGCGAAAAACTAGCATACGTGGTACAGGATTCTATTGTTGAAAGAGTTGTAGTAAATGGTGAAGAGCTTACAGGATATGAATCGGTACCGGAAGTATCCATTCGCTTTAGCCCGGACAGTGAACACCTGGCATATGTTGCCTTCGATGGTGAGAATTGGTTCGTCGTACAGGATGAGATTGAAGGCGTAGTATATGATGCAATAGGCACAATAGTTTTTAGTCCAGACAGCAAGCATTTGGCATATACTGCCCAAGATGATGAAGAATGGATTGTTATAAAAGATAAGAGAGAGATTGCACGGCACACAGGAATAATAGAGAAAACATTAAAATTTTCACCCGACAGCAAACATCTTGTGTATGCAGCAGCTGTCGATAGTGGTGTGGTCGTATATGAAGATGGTAAACCTCTTAATATTTATGAAGCTCTTGTAACCCCACCGATCTTCAGTTCGGATGGAAGATATCTTGCTTATACAATTGAGGAGAATGACACTCAGTTTGTTGTGATTAATGGCGTAAAAGGGCAATCATTTCCAGCGATCATATCATACAATGGCGGTAGGATCGTTTTTGATGATGATAATCACATTCACTATCTTGCTGTTAAAGATGATGATAAAGTATATCTTGTTGAGGAAAGTTTTTAAGAATTGGTTAATCCGAAGATAATAAAAGAGACTGAATATCTCCAGCCCCTACAAATATATTTTTTTGAAACACGGGTCGGTCATAAAGGGAACGACTCGGGATCAGAAAAACTCAAGATGGGAGAATTATATTCACACCACAGAGATCACAGAGAAGTGTAGATTATAAAACATTATGTTTTGCGCATTTCTTGTTTTTCGTGGTAAACTTTTTATCTCATCAAAATCAGCTTCTTCGTTTCTGTTATACTTCCATTTATATTGATTTGATAAAAGTACACTCCGTTCTCAAGCTCTTTCCCCTGCTCATCCTTACCGTCCCACATGACAGTGTGTTTAGATGTGTTACCAGAATAGAGTTTCTTAACTAGTTGACCCTTAAGATTGTAAACAGATAGATCAACCTGAGCTGTCTCATGGAGATTGAATGAAATCCTTGTAGAAGAACAAACCGGATTCGGCTCATTTTGAAAAAGTCCAAATCGCTCAGGTTCTGCTACTCCACTATTGCCGGAATTACCATCATCAGGTATTGCCAGAATAGCAACCTTATCGTAATGATGAATCATTCCGCTGTAATCAATACTCTCAAGCCAATAATAATAGGTAGCCCCAACTTCTGGCTCCTGAATGCTGTCTTCATGTGTATAGAACTGCTGCTGTGTTGTCGTGCCATGTCCTTCTATCATATCAGATATCACTTCCGAAGTTGAAAAATCATTCTCACTATTTCTATATAAAAGCCACCCCATGTTATCAGTCTCGGATTGGGTTGACCAGTGGATCGTTGGTGTATTTTGTAAATATTGAGCGGTGAAGTTTGATAGAACGACAGGAAGCGAAGCACCATCTTTAGAACCAAGGGTATAATAACCATCCAAGAGAGCTGCTTTACCAGACATCTCGAATGTTATTGTCTTTGTTCCTGTATTTACGGTGGTTGCAGTCATTACTTCTGATGGTGAGGAAAAATCAGAAGATGCAGATATAAGAAGTCCATAATCCGATGGCGTACTACTGCTTGGTGTGCCTTCTATTATCAAACTCAAAGTTGGTGTCGTAACTCCATAAGTGTCGACAAACCACACTCTGGATAACTGCTGGTTATATCCTTCAATACTGCAATCCTCAAGATTTCCCAAATCTTCATTATTATGACCAAATGCTACAAAATTGCTACCAGAAATCGAAGAAGCTTCCACGGTTAATCCCCCAGATGTTTGAGAAAGTGTACCGTTCCTGATAAGCATGAGATCTGTGGGCATTGGCACACCGGATGTAATCCAATAACCTGATTGCCCACCATAACCACTCAAGGTTCCATTATTAGATTGTGATGACTGGTCTGGAAGATTTGTCGATGTTCCAGCTTGATTAAATTGGTAATAGGCAACAAGATTGGTTTCGAATGTGGGATTATCTAGTTGTTTATACATATTATCCTGAATCTGTGACTGTGTTCGCGCAACATTCCATATTCGCACTTCATCAATTTTTCCATCAAAGGCATCAGTACCAAACCATGATCTCCTTCCGATTGTTAATACATCCGATACATTTATATTCCCATTTGAACCAGATTGTGTCCATCCGGTTTCAATACCATCTTTGAAAACGGAAATTTTGTCACCGCTTCTTCTACCAGCAACATGGTGCCATTTTCCATCATTCACCACTTCTCCCCAAACGCCATACTGAACATTACTGACCCATACCTCGAAAGCAATCTTATTAGTGTTACGTGCTATAAATAGCACAAAACCCTGCCTTGTTCCCCACGTGTCTTTGCCAACTATAACCGGCCATTCATCCTCAGGTGTACTGGCAGATGTATTTATCCATGCTTCAACTGTGAAATCACCTGTCCCCATATTCAAAGTTGTATTGTGTGCAATCTGCACTTGATCATTGATCCCATCAAAATCCAGAGCATAATTCTGGGCATAGAGCTGTACTACAACTAAAAGAAAAAATGTTAATACTGTAATTTTCTTCATGATCGCTCCGACATTTTCGAAATATTATGTTTACATATTCCGTAACAATATACTTACTTTTTCCTTTTGAACTTGTTAATAACCGATATTTTTTTGCCTCACATGTCAAGAAAAACAACAGGGCTGAAATTCAATCTCACTTATATATGTTTTACTTTAGCATTATAAGCTTCTTTACTTCCTTTATATTTCCATTAACAATAAGCTTATAGAAATATACCCCATTCTCAAGCTCTTTACCTTGTTCATCCTTACCATCCCACATAATTGTGTGCTTGGATGTAACGCCTGAATAAAGCTTCTTAACCAACTGCCCTTTGAGATTGTAGATCGCAAGATCAACCTTGGCAATTTCGATAAGATTAAATGAGATCCTTGTTGAAGAAATAACTGGATTGGGTTCGTTCCGGAAAAGCCCAAAACGTTCTGGGGTAGTTATTCCACTATTGCCGGAATTACCATCATCAGGTATTGCCAGAATAGCAACATTATCGTAATGATGGATCATTCCGCTGTAATCTACAGATTCCAACCAGTAATAATATGTTTCTCCTACTTCAGGATCCTCAATATCATCTTCATAGGTATAGAACTGCTGCTGCGTGGTTGTTCCATACCCTTCGATCATATCTGAGATTACGTCTGAGGATGAGAAATCATTCTCAATATTTCTATATACAAACCAGCCCATGTTGTCAGTCTCAGA
>JBNGBT010000019.1:0-21930 GCA_049903315.1 Candidatus Cloacimonadota bacterium
AAGATGTGTGCAAATGAACACGATGAACATGATGATTTAGCTCTGGGGACAAGCAGTGTGTGAGCGACGGATTCCATCTCATATTGGAGAACATCGCATACATGTTCTGTATTCGTTCCATGCCAGGCCAGATCGAGCAATTCCTGGGTGAGCCTATTAATCGATTTCTTTCCAGCAAAAAACTTTTTTGACTTAATGACTTTGTCTATCAAATCTTGTGGTATTCTCTTTCCCGTCTTGTAGTGAAATGCATACTGATCGAGCATTTCAGACTCCAAGACATAATTTTCCAAAATTTGAGAAGGTAATTCTACAAAATCCCAGTATACATTAGAGCCGGCCAATGACTTGTATGTACATTGAGACAGGAGATGGTGTAATGCATGCCCAAACTCGTGAAAAAGAGTTTCCACTTCCCTCAATCTTAGGAGAGTTGGGATACCATCCAAAGGGGGAGTAATATTAGATGCGATACAGACTATTGGTCTTCTTATATCTACACCATCAAATCCTTGAGGTTGAATTGTAACTAACCAGCCACCCGCACGCTTTGTTGGTCTTGGATGCAGGTCTAACCATAATTGCCCAAGGTAATCCCCATTATTATCATTGACAAGATAAGTACGAATATCAGGGTGGGGAGTAGGGATATCATCAGTCCGTGTGATTGAGATCCCGTACAGCTTCGTTCCAAGTTTGAAAACCCCATTGATAACCTGTTCAAGTTCGAAATAAGGTTTCAGATCTTCTTCATGATAACCAAAAGTCTCAGATTTCAATTTTTCTGTGTAATAAGCTGTGTCATAGCCATACAGGTCAGTAATCCCATCGTGTTTCTCAGAGTATTCTTTGAGTTGCTGCATATCGGCATCAGCTTTGGGTTTACTGATATCAAATATCTCATCCAGGAAATTTGTAACTGTATCAATATCACCGGCCATTCTTTCCTGAAAGACATAGTCAGCATAATTGTTGTGCCCCAGAATATTCGCTAACTCCCACGACAGCTTAGCTTTTTTAAGAACAACCTCCTGGTTATCAAACTTGTCTTTATATGCCTTGCCCTTGGATTTTCGAAACACCAACTCTCGAAGTTTCCTGTTCTTGCAATGAGTTTGGATCGGATTGATGTGAGGTTGTTGCAGCAACACCAACCACCCATTCTCCTTTCCACGATCCTTTGCTGCCTTAGCCATCATTGCTTTTACATTTTCTGGTACACCCTCTAGTTCAGATTCATCAATGATGTGATGTTCGAATGCGTTGGTTGCGTTAAGGACATTCTGTGCAAAATCAGTCTTGAGTTTTGTTAGCTCTTTTTTAATCTCACGCAATCTGTCTTGGTCCTTGTCTGAGAGATTTGCTCCATTTCGAGTGTACCATTCATACCGTTCCTGAGTCAGCCTTCTTTGCTCTTGGTTTAATCCAGATTCATCAAGACCCTCATACACTGTTTTGACTCGTTGAAACAGCTGCTTGTCAACTAATATACTGTGATGGAAATCAGCAATTTTGGGATGAATAACCTTTGCAAGCTCCTTAAGTTCATTATCGGACTCATGGGACAATAGAAAACTGAATATTCTTCGGACTCGGTACAGCAATGATCCGCAGCACTCTAAAGCCAGGATTGTATTGTCAAAAGATGGCGAATTGGTATTATTGGCAATTTCATTAACTTCCCCATAGGCCAATTTCAGTGCATGATCAATTGCAGGTTCGAAATGGTCATTCCTAATCTCATTAAATGGGAATTTATCAGTGGGTTCAAGGTCGATAAGAGGATTGTAAGCAGGACTCATTATTCACACTCCGATAAGAATAGATTGCAAGAATATTTATAACATTATAGTTAACCTGAATTTAACAAGATTGAATGTATCGAGGCTAATGGATAAACCGGGAATACTGATCGTTGAGGTGCTATCTACCCTTGAAGCTCCCCCAGGTGGGCTATGTGTGGATTATAATCCGACTGTTTGGCAGTGAAAATTACTGTATTCTAGTAGATGTATCAAATCCCCTAACAAATTTTTGTTTTGAATATCCTCTGATTCAAAAATATTCGCAACAGGTATTTTGGATGAAAAAGTGAAAGAGCCCCTCCTATCAATAATTTCCCTTACTTCTTTTGGGGATTGCTTTGAAAGCCGCAATTGTCATATAACTAATCACCTGTTTATGGTTATCCCCAGTATCCTCCCAATCAACATAGATCGTAAAAGACTCTCCAGTTATGAGGTGTGCCCATTCATTGCTATCTATCTCAAACTGAAACTCTCCTTTTTTAATATCTCGTACCTGTTGGTAAGGTATTGTCTCAGGTTCAGAACTTATGTCATTCTTAAGTATTATTGAGTGTTGGTCATAATCAATAATAATGACAGGGTCAAGAATCGTTTGTTGCGGATTCTTTATAGCACCGCTACGACTGAACTCCATTATTATCAGGGTCTCAAATTCATCAAAAACCTCAATACCGGTTCGATTCTCTGAAGGGATATACTGTGGATCAGATACATATTCATTTTCTCGAATTGGAGTGGTTTCACTAGTCAATTCCTTTGGGATTGTATTGCCATTAATTGATTTTGAAAATACAATGAAGGCAATTATTGATATTGGAATGCCTATCGATAGGATGATGTTAATCTTTCTGCTAGCCATCGTTTCCTTGTCCAGTTAAGTACACATTAATTTGCTAGTCGAGGTATTGGGGGGCATTTTTCTTAACCCATTCAAGGGGCATATACATAGTGTGCCTGCTGATGCCACTACTTCTCTTATACTTTTTCTCGCCCTCAATCCACGGCCATAGATCATTTTCCTTTGTCACAGTATGCTCGTAGTAAAAAATGTGAATGATTCCAGTTTTGGGATAAAGATGGATCACAGAACGATACACTTCGTAGTCTTCTCCAGGGATGGGCTCCGAGTCCCTGTTATAGGCATAATATGGCTCTTCATTATCGTAAGAGCGTAACCAAACACTTTCATAGGGAAATGACTTACTACCGATGTTTACATGTTTGACGTCATAGTCAACATTCACTTGGTAGTTATCTATCTCTCCAAATGAATCTGCTGACATCATGTTGCCTTCAATGTCGTATGGTGCATCAACAACAAATCCTACCGGTTCATAGAATACAATTCCTGATAAGTCCCTTGGATTAGGTATTTGGATGAAATATTTATATACACCAATCACTAATAAGGCAAGTGGAATTAAGACAATAAATGCACCTACAATAATGTTGCGAGTTCTCTTTGACATTGTCTTAATTACAACTGGAAAAATCATATTTCCTCCAAGTTATTAGTATTGGGGGTAATAACGAAATAACCCCTTGATAAGCCTCACATGGTGTCGCCAAACAGCCAAGGATTTAACCCAACAAGGGGAGCTTTCAAGGGGCATAGCTTGCCCACATGAGTTTCCTTGTTAGGTTCATATTTAGGTTAGATCACAATGACTGTTTGGCAATGGAATATTACGGAGATTTCAATGTATCAGAAAATGAATTTCATTGGGCGATAAACGTACTCATTAAATAATTGAGGCATAATACATATTTATTAATACATTTCTGCTAGTCAATTTTCAATTATCCAAGCTTTACACACATTAGTATTATTAAATAAACATATACTATCATCATATAGGCAAATAGAGGCATTTAGTTATTACAATATGAAACAATAATGAATATTGCTTGAATAATAATAATGATAGATGTACTTTTATTTTAGCATAACAGTAGTTTTCTATGAAAATCAATTATTCTTTAATACTTATCATATTTTCTTCTCTTCTATTCCCCCTGACCGCCAGAGATCAGCTTGGTGATGCGAATAACGATGGCACTGTTAACATTCAGGATATAATCCGGGTTATTAACATCATTTTAGAGAATGATCCAAGTCCTACAGAATACGAAATGTGGGCAGCGGATGTCAACGCTGACACTCAAATAAATATCCAAGATGTAATAGTCATTGTTAATGTAATCTTGGATACCAATATGGAATGTGGTGAGTATCAAAATATTTGCGAATTCAATTTAACCGAATGTTGTTATGAGATCACCAGTCATGATATTACGTGGGAGTTTGAGATTTTTGCTTCGTCAACTGGAATTAATATGTTTCAAGACGGGATTATAATTTCTGAAGATGATATTTGGGTTGTGGGTAAGTACTATATTGAGGAGCCACCTTGGACTTATTTGATGAATATGATCCATTGGGATGGGTTTGAATGGAATACAATCTCTATGGAACCGGACAATAATGATTATGGCCCATACAATCTTTTATCTGTTTATGGTTTTGCGGCAGGTGATTTGTGGACTGGTGTTAGTGCACCAGTATATTATAATGGTGATACATGGTTTGAATATGGGCACAATAATTCGAATTTCCCTGAAGATCTGGGTGGCATTTATGAGATGTGGGGCATATCATCAAATGAGATTTATTTTGGTATGGGTTCCGAAGATATAATATTTTGGAACGGTAACGAATTTTCTATTATGGAAACAAGTACGGGTACTGGCTCTCAATTCCTTTATACTGCAAATTTTGTTGACATTTTTGGCCTCGATTCCAACCATATTTGGGCATTGTCATTTAATGAAGGGGGTGTAACAGAAGATCAACCAATCACTCTTCAATTCTATAATGGAGATGAATGGGTTGACCAATATTATATAGACACCTGGATCCCGATAGAAGGAGAAGTTTCAGGCACAATATACAATGCATGGGCTTTTGAGGATACACTTTACATGGTCAGCGGATGGTATGGACTTTGGAAGGAATCCATTTTGACGGGCGAGGGATATTATGATGGTAATATTGATGCTACCGATCCATTTTTATATGTTCATGGAGTATCCCTTATGGGGAACCATTATAATGATATTTTTACCATAAGTTGGCAAGGTTACTATGGACATTGGAATGGATTAGATTGGTACCAGGGTACCGAAATCCGTGATTACTTTGATATGATGGGAGTGTCAATTATTTGTTTAGGGTTATGCGTTAAAGGTAACACAATTATTGCTTATGGTGAAGCAAATGCCGGAGAATTTGCTTGGGTGGCAAAAGGAACCAGGAACTAAAATAAAAGTTGGACCGGCATCTGTATTTAGACTGCAAGACACCGGCCCAAAGATAGACGCTTCTGATTAAATCACAGTAGCGACCACTTTATATTAAACAATACTCCGTATTGTGAAAAAGTATAAATGTAATCAAGCTGTTTTTATGTTGGAAGCATTGATGTTAAATACAAATAAAGGATCAACATGAAAACAAAATCAATCAACAATATAGGATTTTGCCTAATATTATTCTTTGGCTTTATCCTCTCACAAACAACAACTCTTACGGTTACCAATGTAGATGCCTCAAATAATGACCTTGGTGGGAACTGGTATTTATACAATTCATCTGGAACAGGCACACCAGTAACTGTAGCATCTGGTAGTAGTACGCCAGTAACCGTTGGAAATGATTACAAACTTCTAACCGATGCAACAGCAAGTGGAGAATCATTTCTCCATTGGAGGACTAATTCACTTTACTATCCAAGATGGTATGATTATCATTGCGATGATGCAACTGCTGATGTATACGTGGCTCATTTTGATGACCAACAAGCGGTGACATTCCAATCAACCGGCAATGTACAATTCCTAATACATGATCCATGGTTGGTTGATGGGAATAATGATTCATACGGAGAAGACTATTTTGTTGAACTTGACGAATTAACTTCATCAGGATCATATAATGCGTTTAAGGATGTTGGTGGCTCGCCAGGTACACCTGCCTATCCTTATTATAAAGTAAAAATCAAAAGGCTTGATGCAACCACATCAGGAATTTACGAGTTCGTTCAATTTGATGAAACCAATGTAAATGCTGATTTTGAAGCGTATACATTACCAGATGATTGGTCGAGTGACTATTATTTAGATATTATGATTCAATTTACCGAGAATGATCAGGCTTATTCTTATATTGTTGATGTTGAATATGATCAAATGGGGGAGGATGACAATGATGAAATTGAAATCTACTCCAGAGAGACATTGACAATCCCAGATGGTGCAACACTGGAAATGTATGCCGGTGCTTATTTCACAGTCGATGGTATCCTAAATATCGGTTCTTCGAGTGGTTCTAGTAGTATAATTAAAGTTGATCAGTCGACTCCAACACTCTATTGGAATGGGATAAATCTTTCACAGTTTGGTGAGTTAACAATTGAAAATACAACCATATCCGATGCCACCAATGGGATTATTTTTGGAGGTGATGGGGGCGCTGATTACTCAGGCGTACAAAAGGATTTTATAACATTGGATGATTGCGATTTTAAGGGTTTCAGTAATTATGCCATTTACAACCAAGATGAAGCGCAACAGACTGGTAATAAAATCTTAATTGAAAACTCTGTATTTTCAGATGACATTAACATCGCCTATGGTTGGGATGGTGAGTTTTCCTTTAAGGGAAATACCATGGATGAAAGTTATCTTAGGATTCACACAGCAGAAGGAACTTATCTACTAAATGACAATCGATTTGAAGGAGATATTAATGGCGATGCAAAATTCCACATTAATTCTGCAGAAGGCGACTTTACCTTTACTGAAAATTTGTTTGAGGGAGACCCGGATGATAGATCAATTTTATTTAATCGAGGTTCTAACCCAACGGAGGAAACAAATTTAACGATCCAACAAAACACCTTTAAAAATGCATATGATTATTGCATCGACATAACTTCGTTCACTGGCGGAACTGAAGACTATAATGTCGATATACGAAATAACATAATTGTTGGTGACGTTCTTGATACTGATAATATTGCTGTGGATCTCAATGGACTCATTGATGATGAAACAATCACAAGTTTTGTAAGGGATTACAACAATATCTCAGGTTTTGATTACCATTACCAGGATATTACAGATGAAAACCTGGATGATGATGGGCATGATCTTCCAACTAATTGGTCTGATACTGATGATGATATAGATCCCGAATTTATTGGAGGTTCACCATATGATTACAATCTAGACTGGGACAGTCCCTGTATCAATAAGGGAGATCCTAATCTTGCCGATGATACAGATGGATCAGTTGCAGATATTGGTTACAAATCCACTAGTTACTGGGGTGATAGAGGAGACGTCAATGAGGACGATTCTGTAGATGTTGGGGACAATGTTTTGCTAGTTTGTATTATATTAGAGAATACTGGTTGTGAAAATCCAACTTATACGCAACAGATACGTGGCGATGTGGCACGTAATGGCACATTAGATGTTGCTGATATTACTGCTCTGGTCGCTTGCCAAACTGCTGAAAATTGTCCGACTGGTTTACAAAAAAACATACCTATCACTGGTAATGCAAATTTAGTTTTGATTAACTCTCCTAGCCTTTCTAGATGGGATGGCAGCACATATGTGGTTAGTGTAAATTCAAACGTGCCGGTTCGAGGTATACAAGCCGATTTCATTTTTGAGGGCTTGAGTATAGATGATATTGAACTTACAAATGCATCTGGAGGATTATTGTTGGATTACAATGAATTGGATGATGGTTCGACCAGAGTGATTGTATATCCAGAAGATGAGTTTGAGATTCCAGCAGGTGAAAATGATGTTATGGTTATTAGCTTCAGCAATCTTCTTCGTGATAATGGTGCTACGGATATTGATACAAAAAATATTGTGATCTCAGATAACTTCGGTAGAAATATTTTTAATACTTCAATTGCCCCCACTACTCCACTTGGATTTAGGTTAAATAATCCATATCCAAACCCATTCAATCCTGTTACTACAATAAGCTATAATCTACCCATCGACTCTTCTTTGAGTCTGAAGGTTTATGATGTTATGGGACGTGAAGTAGCTGAACTTGTTAGACCCAATACATTCCATTCCGCTGGTACTCACCTGGTAGAATGGGATGCATCCGGTTTTTCTTCTGGCATCTATTTTGTTCAGTTGATTGCCCCAGATTATCGGAATAGTCAGAAAGTTATGCTTTTGAAATAAAAGTCTATACTGAATTTAGAATGGGCTGCCCAATCGGGTGGCCCTTTTTTAAACTTAAATCAATTATAATGTTTGTTGAAGGAAGTGTTAGGCGTTGAATACCGGAGAGTAGTTATTAGATAAATTCCCACTCTCCAAATATTGATTCTATATATTAAATTGGTCATATGTATTGGAAAGAAAATTGTTTACTGAGGTATAAATGATTTCTCTCAATACTGGTTCACAGCCATTCTTCTCTACTAAGTCATTTATAGATGTTCGATCTTCAGGTAGTGTAAAATTCTTTCTGTAAAATTGAATTAGAAAAGTGAGGTTCAGGATTCTCAAATTTAGGTAACGAAGCTAAAAGGAGAATCGAATGAACCCCACAGTAGAAAATACACAGTTTTTTGATATACTTGAAACATTAATTGAGAACGGTCCTGCAGAATTTCGGGAAGTTTTACGGTTGTTATTCAACACCGCCATGAAAATTGAAAGGAATCAGTTTCTTCAAGCAGAGCCTTATGAACGAAGCGATCATCGAAAAGGTTATGCCAATGGATTTAAATCCAAGACACTGAACACACGTTTAGGTCCAATGACGGTAGAGACCCCGCAGGTAAGAGGATTGAGTTTTTATCCCCGAAGTCTAGAGAAAGGTACACGAAGCGAAAAAGCACTGAAACTTGCTATCGCAGAGATGTATGTAAAAGGGGTTTCAACACGACGAGTCACCAAGATCACCGAGCAGTTATGTGGTCTTGAGATCAGTTCAACTCAGGTATCCAGACTTGCCCAGGAGTTGGATGAGCAGCTTCAGGTTTTTCGTGAACGAGCATTGGATTCATTTGAGTATGTATATTTTGATGCTCGATATGAGAAATGCCGTTACATGGCAAGTGTACGGGATTTGGCAGTATTAGTAGCAGTAGGCGCAAATCCTGGGCAGCCGCGGGAGATTCTGGGTGTTAGTGTTTCTCTATCGGAGGCAGAAGTACACTGGCGTGAGTTTTTCCAATCTCTGGTAAAACGTGGTCTTCATGGAGTGAAGTTGATTATCAGTGATGATCATCAAGGTCTGAAAGCAGCCCGTAAAAAGGTGTTTACATCTGTTCCCTGGCAACGGTGCCAGTTTCATATGCAGCAGAATGTGCAGCACTATGTTCCGCAAATATCGATGCGCAAAGAGCTTGCAAGTGTGGTGAGGAGTATATTCAACGCACCTGATATTCACATGGCCCGAGAAGTGGTTTGTCGTACAGTGGACAATTACCAGGACAATGCGCCTGACTTTGTTAACTGGTTGGAGGGAAATATTGAGGATGGGTTAACATTTTTCCAATTTCCATCTGTCAATCATCGCAGGATTAGAACGGTCAATAACCTGGAAAAACTGAATCAGGAAATAAAAAGAAGAACTCGCGTGGCCAGACTGTTTCCCAATGTTGAATCATGCTTAAGGCTTGTGTCAGCAGTACTGATTGAGATCAATGATGATTGGATGGTCGGTAGAATGTATTTGAGTAACGAGATTGTTAAACAAGAGAGTCCTGAATCAAGAATTTACAGAAAAGTTGTTGCTTAACCGATCTTCATTTTTCTTACCATACACTCTTGTTGGAATAGTGTATAAAACAAAGCATTTAAAACTTCCCATCGGTTGTTTGCGTACTGCCCATATTCAACCTAATCATATTTTTCTTTCAATGACTATATCATTTTTTCATCTCATCTGACATTATATAATTTGATAATCCTATTTTACAAGGACTACTTTTTGAACTGCATAATAATCATCAACATATAGTTTATATTAAATATACACCGGAACCATTTTACTTGCATCCCATGTAATTGCACGGTAACTTGCATTTTGATAGGAGTCAACAAGTCGTACTACTTCTCTACCTAACATGTTGTATACAATTAAGGAAACGTTCCCATCTTTTCCAACCTCATAACTCACTGTTGTGGAAGGGTTAAAGGGAATCGAGTAGGCAGGATGTAGTAAGTATTGTTCTGGAATTTCCAGTTTTGACATTGGTATCTAAACTTGCTTATATTTGTATAAAGGCACATAAGTTAATAACATATTTTGCTACATCGAGATTGCCAAAATGTTTACTTCAAGAATTCAACCCTTCAAAAGCACCTACTATTTTAGTATCCCTGCCACACTTATAATAATAATGTTTCTACTAGTTGTACTTATTTCACAAGATCAGCTAATTTTAGGAGACATAAATAATGATGGGCTAATTAATATTTATGATGTTGTACTCTTAGTAGATATAGCCTTGACCGATGGAGCTGATTATAGCGAGGATGAAATTTGGTCAAGTGATGTAAATGCGGATAATGAAACGAACATTATTGATGCAATCATACTAATTGAAGTTATTTTGTTAATATACGAAGAATGCCCTGAAAACTACTCTCCATGTAGCCATAATCTTACAGAATGTTGTTTAGACTCAACCAGTCATGATTTTGAGTGGTTTATAGATACGCTTGGGATTTATGGCAGTTGGATACATGACATTACAATAATTGATTCAAACAATATTTGGGCTGTAGGTCAAATTGTAATGAGCGAAACATATGACGATATTTACAATGTTGCGCATTGGAATGGTCTAGCATGGGAGCTTTTCCGAATAACTGTTCCCCCATATTATGTTTTTTCTGAACCTTATAGTATTTTTGCATTATCACCAACGGACATCTGGATCGGATCAAATGTGCCTAAGAGATATAATGGTGAATTTTGGTACCAAGTTTTACCTGAAGATGGATGGGAAAATGGCTGGAATTTTGATGGGTACATTAGGAAAATCTGGGGGACTTCAGATGATAACCTATATTTCATCGGGGATAACGGCTCAATAGTCAATTACAATGGTATTGATTACACGCTAATGGAAAGCGGAACGAGTGTCAATCTTGTGGATATTCATGGTACAATCGATGGAGAACATGTTTTTGTGTCAGGTTGGAATTATGAAGGAGGGACAGTTGTACTTGAACTAAATTCTGAAATTGATGGGTGGCAGGTTATATATGAGGATGACTCAATCCCACAACCTGATATTGGTGATTATGGTGATATTTACTCCATAGAAGTTATTGACACTATTTTGTTTTGCTTAACAGCTTATGGTATCTGGAAATATGACTATACTGATTCTAGTACCTCCTTTTTACCTAGTGATGTAACAAATTCTGATGAACTACAAATTGAAGCAATTGAAGCAAATGGCCAAAATGATTTAGTGCTAATAGCATCATCGGGGGAATTAATTCATTACAATGGTACAAGCTGGTATTTGGATAACTTTATAAGAAGTTATTTAAATAACTGTAATGTTCAACTTTGTTGTGGGAGTTTTTTTAACGATATAATTACCGGAGCGGGATATTGTAATAACAAGGCCGTCATTTTCAGGGGTTATCGAAACTAGAAGTTTATTCTTATTTAATCCAAACTATTACACAGGGGTGTGAGATGAAAAATATTATGACTTTAATAGTATTAGCTTTAATTACGACAAGTTCTGAATTTATATATTGTCAAGAAAATGGTGATTGGTTTTGCGGTAACGAGCATAGTGATCATAGTCGAGGTTGTACCCCCGATCTCCCTAATTACCCCATATACCGAGATGCTCATTTACCTGAACATATTGAATCCATTCAATATATCAGATTACATGTTATAACATTTGCTTCAGATGACGGTTCAATTGTTCTAACTACTGAACAAAATTTTACAGAACAGATTGAAACTCTTAATAATCTCTATTTGGAGTATAAAATACAGTTTGTTGCTGACTATACTCTTATAGAAAATTCAAATTATCTATTAGTTGATCCAATTTTCGATGGTGAACCGTATAACGAAATAATTTATGGTTCTTCATGGACTGACATGTGTGAAGAATATTCGCAAGAACCAGAATTGTTTTTAAATATTTACGTAACGGATTTACCCAATTATCCTTTTGGAAATTTATTTGGAATAGCCTCTTTCCCATGGGAGGATCCATATAGCATATACAATTATGTTTTTATGCATTATGAGCTTTTTGGTGCTGATCAAATAGGCCTAGCACATGAAATTGGTCATGCGTTAGGTCTTTGGCATCCCTTTCATGGCACAGATGAGTTAAGGAATACTGATGGTGAATGTGGGGAATGTTGGGAATCACCTGGTTTGCCTGATGAAACAAGCTGCTCAATTTACCTAGATGAGATGTCCTGCAATTCAAGTAATTGTTTTTGGAACTATGACAGTGATAACGAGAATTATTATTGTGGTGCAAAAGGTGATATGGTAGGAGATCTGTGTGCTGATACACCATCTACAAATAATAACGAAAATTGTTCTTCACCGGCAGGAACGGATTACTGTTATCCTAATGACCCATGGGGTGAAACAGAATATACTAATATTATGAGTTATTCAACTTGTCGAGAAGATTTTACCAATCAACAAGCAGGACGTATGCACGCTTGGCTTAATTATGGAATATCAAACTGGGTTGTTAACTCACAAAATGTAGACTTACTCATTTCAAATCAAACATTTGAAAATCCAGGTCAGCATATTGTTAGTACTCTAAATCTTTATAACCACAGTTATGGTGGTTTGGATGTAGAAAATATTTCCTCTGGGACTGTTATTAATACCCCTATTTGGAACATGTATACTATTCAAACTAATACTGATGAGGGATGGTTGGAAAACGATAAGAAACATCTTAGGTGGAATGATAGAAGTGACATATATAAATTAACAAACAATTTCCTTTTAAGAGAGTATGTCAATGAATATGTAGCTGTGTTCTCCAACCAAGATGAAATTACTTTTTCATCCGAATTTGATGAAATGCAATTTGAAATTTTAGATCCTTGGTATGTAGAGCCTGGATCGGGTTTACCTGGTTTACAACATTCAATGTATCACGAAATCAATCAAGGAGCTTATAGTGCGTTTTTGCATCAAGGTGGCGATCCTCCCAACTTAAGCTTTCCCTACTATTCGATTCGATTACCAAAGTACTACGAATTTGGTGATGATGAATACTTTTTAGCAGATGGTGGATTGCATAAGTTTAACTCTTGGATTGATCAAACAGCAGGGGAAAATCCTGGAATTGCATTTATTTCACCAAACAATATGGAAACTGATGTAGTATTCTTAACCCCAAATGCTGAGATTGGAGTTAATTCTACAAATGCTGGGTCACCAACCTTGCAGTTAGATACAGATTTTCTTCCATCTGAATTATCTATTGGACAAACCCAAATATCAGATTTGCTTTTGTCAAATAGCAGTGATCTAGAAATCACTTATGATCTTAGACTTAATGATGATCCTGATTATGCCGCACAGTTTGGAGAAACTGGCAATTATTCATTTATAAGCTTGCATACGGATGTATTGACAAATAATATAAACTCCTTTTCTATGGAGTTATTGCTTTTTCATGACAATTCTAGACCATTGACCCACAATGAACACATAATTAAACACTTTATTCCATCTGTAAACGTATTCATTGATTTTTATTTGAATACTAGCAATGAATATGAGATCAACATTAATTCCTCAACATATGTACTAAATGGACTAAATAACAATGACTTCAAGCATCTTGCATTCGTTTTTGAAAACATAACTGCTAGTCATTTTTCTTTATCCATTTTTAATAATGGTGATTTATTCAACAATATTGGATATGAGAATTCAACGCTAATTATTGAAGGACAAGTTGAGGATATGTTAGGTCCTGTCTCAGGGGATTTGTGGTTAATAGGTTCATCATATCCTACTGCAAATTCTCATTTTACTGGAGCTATTGATGAAGTAAGATTCTGGGACTTTTC
The DNA here is from genome assembly GCA_049903315.1 of Candidatus Cloacimonadota bacterium. GTDB lineage: Bacteria > Cloacimonadota > Cloacimonadia > JGIOTU-2 > JGIOTU-2 > Celaenobacter. Next base: position 13,962 of record JBNGBT010000019.1, read on the forward strand.
ACTTTCTCAGGATCAAATAATCCAAAATATTTATAATAGAAACATTGACAGTCAACAAGAAAATTTACAACTGTATATTCCATTTAATAATCTGGACAATGTATATGATATTGCTGGAGAAGATGATGTCTATAATTCAATGAATTTGACATACATTAACAGCAATACTACTTTTCCAACTAAAATTGAAGAATGGCTAATTGCTTTACCTTCTTCTTCTAACACAATTTCAGCATATGGAAGCTCACCTTTATCCCTAATGTATGATACAAGCGCCTTAGTTAACCCTGGATTATATGAATCTACAATCACTCTAATCAGTTGTTTAGGTAATGACATGCCTATACAAAATGAGAACTCTATCTATTATAATATTCCTATCTACTTGAATGTTGGGTATCAAATCGATTTGCATGAAGGTTCTAATTTGATTAGTTTCTATACTGAATTTAGTAATCCCTCTATCTCTTCTGTACTTGCTGATATTACGACCAATATTGATGGTGTTATTGGGGAAGGGATTGCATCAACCTTGCACCCAGAAACAGGTGAGTGGGTTGGTAGTTTAAGTGAATTTGATATCCAAAGTGGATATTGGATTGTTATGAATGCAAGCGATGAGTTGATTGTATATGGAGAATTGCCCACTGAAAATATCATTTTAAATATACATGAAAATTATAACCTTGTTTCCTATCCGCTTAATTCTATTCAGGATATTTCAGAAGCGTTACCTGATAATGTTGAATCTCAGATATTCTCCATAATTGGCGAGGGTGCAGCAGCAACTCATCACCCGTTATATCCAGATCAATGGATAGGAAGTTTGACAACATTTGAACCTACTAAGGGATACTGGTTTGGTTCAGATAATGATTTTGCAATGGAGTTCAATAGTCCCTCATTCGGTGAGACAATGCTAATTGCTGGAGATCATGACATACCGGAGGGCTATTCTTATAAATCTTCCACTAAACAGGCTTTTTATTTTATTGAAAATATCTCTATTGAAGGGGTTCCCATTACTGAAGATGACTGGATCGCCGCCTACAAAGTGGGTAATGTTATAGGCGTCCGTAAGTGGGGAGGATCTTATAGCGAAGTACCTGTTATGGGGTTAGACAATTCCTTATGGTCAGAGGGATACATTCTTGAGGGTGAAGTTCCAACATTTAAGATATTAGACTCTTCTTCAAGTATCGAATATACAGGAGTACCCTTTGGAATCAGTCAGAATGGATTAGAATGGGCAAACCACAAAATTGTAAAAATTGACTCATTGGTTGGCTATATAATGGGTTGTACTGACATTCAAGCACTTAATTTTTACTCAGAAGCTACTTTTGACGATGAAAGCTGTGTATATATTCTGGGGGACTTAAATAATGATAGTTTTGTAAATGTAACAGATATTACAATTTTAGTTGCGATAATTCTTGAAGATATTTTTCCGACTGCATATCAACAGTTTGCCGGAGATTTAAATGGAGATGGAAATATAGATGTAATTGATCTATCGATGTTACAGGATTTAATATTGTTACAACGATCTGATGATGATTTTGAGGATGGTGAAATTTTAGTTTCGAAAATTTTGAACTACCACGATGATTTCAATAACCAATCTATAACTATCAACATGCTAAACGAACCAGTCATTAATGCATTGAAATTCGTTGTGAGTTTAGAAGAAAATTTCAGATTAACTAATGTTTCAAAAGGGCAAAGAGCATTAAACATGGATTTGCAGTATAAGCTGAGTACTGATAGTACTCAATTATCATTTGTGATATATAGTACATCTGGTTACAACATTTCTCAAGGTGTTGGCTCAATTTTGGAAATCGACCTCCAAGCATACGGCTTGGATAGGGAAGAATGTGATCCTGACCAAGGTCTGTTTGAAGATATTCAACTAACCAATAACAGTATATTAGAGCTATTGCCATATGATGTAATTCTGTCTGATGAAATGGGAAGAATTATCTCTGAAGGAAATGGGGACACAGATATTCCTGTCAAATTTGCTCTCCACCCCGCATTTCCTAACCCATTCAATCCTGAAACAACAATTAAATTTGAGTTGCCGATCGATGCAAATGTAACGATAAAAGTATTTGATATGAACGGAAGGGAAGTAATTGATCTAGTAGGTGATGAAAGCTATTACAACGCTGGTTATCACTCAGTTCGGTGGAATGCATCTGGTAACGCTTCGGGCATGTATATATTGAGATTTGAGTCGGAAGGGAACTTGCTTACTCAAAAAATAGCGTTGATAAAGTAATTTATACTGAGGTGGAAGTCTATTAGAAGCCCAATTTTTAGCGAAAATTAAAAATATTATTTTACTAAAGGTAAAAAATAAGTTGGAATTGCGGGCAAAATGGGCCTCATATTCAAAATACTAATAATCATTAATTTATATTATTGCGAAACTACTGAAAAGCTGATAATACTATAAACTCTTTTTCTTGTTGAAAGATTGAAGTAGAAATCAATTTCTGATTTTGCCAAATAATCTATGATAATAAATTCTAAATGAAAAACACAATATGATAATTTGCCTCATTCCTTGATATATTCAAGTACATATATACAAACTATTCAAATATTTTAGAAATCAATCGTGCTAGACTTAATATCTTTATTTACATCCAATTCCGCAATCCCAAGGTCGATTCTACATACTTACACTACCTATTATAGGAAGTCAGACAATTACACTTCTAGGTTTGTAACAATTTGTACTATATTCATTTACTGTAGTTCTCATTTTTCTAACCATAATCAGAATTTCCGGCAATGAAAAAAAGTGACATAATCTCACTTTTCTTGGATTTCAAAAATTCAAGCAATTCTAATTATAGCAACTGGTTTGTAGGGTTGACCAAAGATCTGTCAATAAGCACTTCAAACTGCACCAGCAATCGGCACTTCAAAATGCACCACTTGACCCGGTAGGCACTTGCTATCACCGGTTTTTGGTGCACTTTGGTTCTCTGTATGTGTGTTTGATTTTTGGTTGTTTGGTGTATCTGGTTGATCAAGTTATATTAAGTCTTTCCGTAGTATTGTAACACATATTATTCAAATTTGTTTCACATGCACGAGAGAACAAGTGCAAATATATATTATATACTTACAATGAGTTATCTAGATTTTGATTGTTTAAGATATTGGTTAGCATTCCGACTCGTGTTGGTCGAAATCTGTTTCTTTTAATCTCGCGATTTACTATTTTGACGAACAATGTGTTTTGTTCACCTACATGTTTTGCAAACGCATTAATTGCTGCATATCGCACTATCCAATCTGTATGATTTTTAGCAAGATAAATAATATCATTTTCACACCCTTCATTATTTGGTATTCCATCAGAAATACAATTTATTAGCAACAAGTATAAGTCTTCAGAATAGCAATGAACATATACTCGACCAAGAAAACTTCTACACAGATTCTGATTTGTTATAAATATTAATAACTTAGCAGGATTAGATAACCGCAAAGATCTGAATGCTGACTTGTGTATTGAAATGTTTGATAAAGCTATACTTACAAACATTGTAATAATACTTACAGCTAAAATACTTAACAATATGTGAATTATTGGTTCCAATTCACCTCCAGATTGCAGCCGGCAATGACAGGAGAATAATTGATCCAATTGTCAATCCAACTCCAACAACTTTAAAGATGATCACATCTCCGAAAATATCTGAGGACATCCTTCTAATATACCATCCACATTCTGTTATTATGTAAAATAAAAACTGTATGACAGAAAGAAATAGTAACATAATGGTACATGGAATCGTAGATTCTGGATACATTGGGTACAGCATTAATTGAATTTCACAACCACTCGTATTACATATCATTATCCCGTCGGTCCATAAGTATTCCAGAAACAGACAGATACTGTACCCATATCCAAAGACAGCGACAAAACTAGGTATTTTCTTAATTGTTTGAGGTTTTTTAGGTAGTAGAGGTAGTACAATTCCAAATATACCTAGTAAGAATAATCTTAGTGTGCCTATCATGACGTACTCTTATCCAATTCTACGTTTAACCATTTTAACAATTGCCTCTATTCCGTCCGTGTCTTTTTTGAGATAATTCGCACCAAGATTTTTAACTTTCATTTCAACATCTTTTTTATCTAAAATTGAGAAAACATATAATGGTACCCCAACATGGTTTGGATATACTCCATTAATCAAGTCATTTACTATTCGAATACCAGTTTCTTTTGCGCTATTCAGAGGTCGTTTCCCGGCTTTAAACTCTTCTTGAATTTTCTCATAATTTTCCATTGTTAAGTTCACTACTGGAACCATCACATCAATGATAACTGCACTAAGGAAGTTATTAGATAATAATTCATTTTCTGCATCAACTTCTGTCATTGCGGAAATGCATTCAATCTCATTTTTATTAAACTCCTCTATAAGACCATGTTGGAAATAATCATCGTCTTCAATAATTAATACAATTTTTACTTCTCCTGAACAATCTTTCATTTTCTATCCTTGTGGGAACAATAATCTAACAGTAGACTTGTATTGTTTGCTTGGTTCAATAATTGCTCTACCTCCGTGCTTCCTCATAATCTCCAAAACGAAATACAAACCTAATCCAGATCCATCTGGAATAAATACTTCTGCGTCTTTTGTCCTGAATCCCTTAGTAAATACATTAGGCTCACATGGAGGTAAACAGGTTGAGTCTATTGGAATTCCTTCATTCGAGATGTGTAGACTATGATATGATCTACTAGTGGAAGAAAAAACCATAATCTGCGTGTTATTATAACTGTACTTAATTGCATTATCAAGTACACAAAATAGTACCATTGAAAGTGCTGTATTATCTACTAAAAGAGCTGGCAAACTGTTAACAGACTCACTATCTATTTGGATTTTAATATTTTTCTCCAAAGCATATTGTTGTAAATCGATTACAAGGGCAAACACCAAATCTGCGATCTGTTGTTCGACAAGCCTCTCACTAAATTTAACTGACGGTATTCCAAGAATATAAGACATATATCTTAGATTATTTGCAAGTAGCAATGCGATGTTTGAACTTCCAATTATTGATTTAAGAATTATTTCTCTGTTTACTAATACCGACTTCTCATTTAGCAATCTTTTTGCACCACTCTGAATCCCAAGTAATGGAGTTTTTAACTGATGGGAAATTGATGCTTCTGCCTCAACCTTGTCAGTTACATCTACTACTATCCCATCATAATACTCTATCTCTTTCAATTCATTAAAACATGCTTTCGCAGTCACTTCAACGTATATCGATTTTCCATTTCTGTGCTTAAGATGTAGCTGTTTCCCACTAACGATTCCTGTGGCTTGAATTTCTCTTTCAAATTCTACTCTAGCACTAGGATGGTGATATAAATCTCCCATTGTCATGTTGATTAACCTATCATGTGAGTAGCCTGTAATAGATTCAACCGCTACGTTAAAATAGACAAACCTTCCATTCATACCAGGTTGATTTCTATACACACCTGCGTTAAGATGCCCAACTAGCTGCCATAGTGCCAATAGCTGTTCTTCATTTGGCATCATAAATAGATTTCCCTCGTTTCGTAATGATATTAAAAAATATTAAATCAAACACTATATTCATTTTGTATATAATTTGTTTTTGGTTTCCTAATTCATTAAGGAGCACCTAATGAAATGATGATTTTCTAAAGTTATCCTAAGTTGATTGACACAACATTGAAATACAATTACATAATTATCGCATATTCATACAACTCAAATAAAAAATAAGTTTGTAAATTATTTAATCCATCTATATGTCACAAATTTTCATTACCATTAATAACTCTAAACTCTTTTTTAACATTCGCAACTTGTAAAACCCAGTCTATTCTCATTAAAACAATATGGATATTTCTAGTTTTCTAAATCCCTTTTTATACTCGCTTTTAGATACTCTTTCCTATCATGACCTTCAATCTGATCTATCCCATCCTCCTTCAAGGCTTGCATAGTATCGCTAAAACAATCGACATATCTAAACCAAAACCAAATCTCAATGTGAATTTTACCGTTTTTAAAAATATAATAGCTACCAACATGGCTATACCCCATAACCCTTGTTGGTACTCCAGTAACAATGTCATTCTTATTATGAAATCTGAAGAATCTGGATTAGTATTCAGAGTTAAAGAAAAAAAGATGTGTCCTTTGTCATCACCCGCTGCTGTCCAAAAGTGTAAACACTTGTAAATGGTTCATCTTCATGTCTGAACTTCGCAGTTGCATTTATTACTATTGCACCACCTAAGCTATGCCGAACAATGAATTGTGGGTGATTTTAATATTTATTTAACTCACAATATCTCGTGTAGAGTTTATCCCACACATCTTCCACAGACAGCCAAAATCAACAATAAAGTTCTGCAAAAAGCTCTTTGGTTGCAAAAACACTTATATTGTGAAGGCAGTCGTTTAGCTCACTCGAACCTCTAATAACCGGGCAAAAATAATTTTCATGTTCAATTAAGGCAGCTTGTGCTGATTTTTTTATCAAGCCCAAGAAATGAGATAAACTCCTCATCATTGTTTTTCAACGATGCAATTTATTTTCTTCATCAGATTTTTGATTCTAGTTTGATATTTTTGTATAAACTACTTTTGAAATTCTTGCCTTTCAATAGTCATCTCCTTGATCAATTGATGTTTTGCAAGGTGATACGTTTATCAAAAATTCCTCTTAAATTGGTTTAATCTGTGCCAAGATGAAAACTGTATTCACATTTGAGCAGTATGCCGACTGCGAAAATGTTGTATTGTTATGATTTGGATTAGAGTTCCAAGCTGTTCGACTAATTATATGAATTCAGTTCTTAACTGCCAACTATAATGTAACTATTATAGTCAATTATTAGTTAGTATAAAATATTTTAACGCCACGGATATAGGGATTAGAAGTTTTTTTGATTATAATTAAATAGTAAGTGTACGTATAGGTTAAGCAGCATCTTTTCTATAAATTAGTGAACCAAGATTCTCTGGTTTAACATTTTTTCTGCTTAAGTACAGCCTGCCAACAGCGATCACGTCATTGATTTCAATCAACACCAAGGTATGGACCACCACGCATGACAGTTCTATTGCGCCGTGAGTTTGGTCATATCAACCCAAAAGCGCATTGAACGACTTTACAATATGGTTGGATTGCAGATCATTCCTCGTGTAAGCGAAAGAAATTGCGTCAGAGATCAAATAGGGTTCCAATGCCGGTACCAACGGGCCTAAACCAGTGCTGGAGTATGGATTTCATGCATGATTGATTTCATGGTGGCAGAAAGTTCAGAATGTTGAACACACTGGATGATTTCAGTAAGGAATGCATAAGGATAGAAGTTGATCATTAACGGTCAATCGAGTGGTTGCTGTTCTGGATCAGCTCAAAGAATCGAGAGGGCTACCAGCGTTTATTGTTGTAGATAATGGATCAGAATTTACTAGCAGAGCAATGAGCGCTTGGGAAGAGCAGTATGCAACTGAATTATGTTTCATTCAACCAGGAAAACCGACACAGAATGCTTTTGTGGAAAGCTTTAATTGGAAGATGCGGGATGAGTGTTTAAATGAGAACTATTTTATTAGTTTGAGTGATGCTCGTGAGAAAATTGAAAACTGGCGGATTGATTACAATGTAAATTGACCTCACAGCTCTTTGAAGAACTTGACTCCCGGGGGGGTTAGACACAAATGGGAGCTTGAAAGTAAGAAATAACTAACTCTTTCTGTGGCTTAGTTAAAGGGGGAAGGTCAATTGCTTTCAAAATAATCCTGGATTTTGGAGCTCGAAATCATCCGATTCTTGGTAGGGTGGAAGCGAAATAAAGCCAGATCATGAATTATCCTCAGCTAATTCAGTATTCAGGGTTGACTTCTCCGAGTGTATTTTGTATATTGTT
>JBNGBT010000001.1:0-485651 GCA_049903315.1 Candidatus Cloacimonadota bacterium
GACGAGTTAACACCAATGGAGAAATTAATAGCATATTTCTTCCCTAAAAGTGTAAACAACGCGTGAAAATCTTACAAATAATAAGTGTTCTTTTTAAATAATTGTATTGGGATTTGCTATTATAAAATGAGATCTGCAAAAAGGTAGTTGTTCTATTATTCTGATAAATGAAGTTGTTTTGAGTCGTATTCTAATGTGATGAATTTAAAAACAAATAAAAAACAAGTTAGATTATAAGTTATATTAATTAAGAGTACAATTAAGATTTTAAAAGCTCAAGAAGAGGAGACGAGTTTATTTAAAACCATTTCTTTTTCTTAAAATATCTAAGCATTACGATAAAAATACCAAGCATTACGGCAAGTGTGACAAAGTAACCCCATTTCCATTGAAGCTCGGGCATAAATGCAAAGTTCATACCATAGATGCCAGCAATGAAGGTCAGGGGAATAAATATGGTCGCAATGATCGTGAGTACTTTCATTACTTCATTCATTTTATTGCTGATGCTGGATAGATAAATATCAAGTAAGCCGGAAACCATGTCGCGATATGATTCAATAGTGTCTATTACCTGTATAGTATGATCATATACATCCCGCAGGTATACGTTGATGCTCTCATCAATGAGATCGCTTTCTGAGTGATGCATTGCGTTGATGACTTCACGTAAAGGCCAAATAGATTTTCTCAAATACATCATCATTCGCTTCATTCGATGAATAAGCTGCAGGGTACTAGTGGTGGGAGTTTTCACGACCTCATCTTCCAATTTTTCAATGGATTCGCCAACAGTCTCAAGAATAACAAAATAGTGATCGATTATCGAATCAATAAGTGCATACATAAGATAATCTGCATGGAAGTTCCTGATACGTCCCTTTTTATTTCTGATGCGTTGCCGAATTGCATCAAACACATCACCGCTGCGTTCCTGGAATGAAATCACATAGTCCTTCCCAAGTATGATACTCACTTGCTCTGCACTAATACTATCGTTCTTGTTACGATAGAGCATTTTCAGGACGAAATACATATAATCTCCAAAATCCTCAACTTTTGGTCGTTGCTCGGTGTTCATTATATCTTCAAGCAAAAGGGGATGCAGATTAAAATACTTACCAAAGTCTTCCATTACAGAAGCATCGTGAACGCCATCAACATTTATCCATGTAACTGTTGAAGTGTTTATGAACTCTTTGCATTCTTCGACGCTATTGAGAGTTTTCTCAGTAAAGTTGTCCGCATCATAATCCATGACGCTAATATGGACTTTTTCCATTTTTTTCTGACCGACATGTATAAGCGTACCGGAAGGTGTGCCGTGTTTTGAAATTATATCATTCATATTTCTCCTAGTTAATCTATATCTCCAAGTAAATATTCTTGCCCATATTGAACAAATCCAAATACTGTCTTTTCATTATTACAATTCATGACTTCAAGACCAAACCAAGTATATTCCTCCTCATCAGTCAATAAAGATAATGCTTTATAGGATTCTCCCTGGAAGAAATCATTGATCTGTTTAAGATAAGATGCTGCCATTTCGAGGTCATCCTCATTGGAAGGATCTAAGGGAGTTGGGATGCTTTTATAAGAAATGTACCTACAAAGTTCATCAAGCTGTTTGAAAACACAGGCATCAATTATATTCTGAAGTGTGATAAGAATGGTATCAGAATGTACAGTAGTAATATCATTTTGTTCAAGGTATGGAAGCAGGGGACCGTCAAGATGAATACTGCTGAAAATTGCTGAAACAAGACTGACTTCTTTCTCATCGGGTTCGATGCTGAGATTTAATGTATCTTGATCTATATCCAGAGAGAACGAATAATAATAATTTTCAAAAATTTGCTGTGGATAACGTTCTTTTTCTAGAATAAGCATATAACTGCGCCTGGTGCCTTCGTTGATAACGGATTGCGCTATGAAACCTCGGTTTGCATTGAAGATTTTGAGAATATCCGGTTCGAGCCGTCTGTCTTTTTCGGGAATTAGATTTTCTTCAACGAAGAGTGCAACTTCAAGTTGAACAAATCCATCAAAGGTGAAATTATCCTCTTCAATTGCATAAGAAGCCATAAGGAGTGCACTCTGGTCTGGAGGTTCAAAATCTATTAAGCATTCAGTATTAACGCCGGATTTTATCCAATCAGAGGGTACGTTCATCTGCATCTGCATGAATTCCTGTGAGCTCATCTCACCATCATACTTTTGGGGTTCAAGCCATTTTGGAATTTCTGGTTTGTGTATCCTGTACACAACGATTTTTGTGACATGATCATTGTCATCCAAAAGGAATCCAATCCCGTCATCCCAGTAAGCGATCCCGTCCGTAAAGGTCTCAAAGTGAGTACCATACGCATTTACGACTTTCACCTTCGTATCTCCAATTGCAACACCTTTATCGGTAAAAATGAATTTCTGAGGATCAGCTTCAACATGTATTTGATCGATGCGGAAGTTCATGTCTTTTCTATTGAACTCGCATACAAAAGTTATTGAGAAAGTCCCGGTATCATAAAAATATGTAAATGGAAGTTCCATATCCTCTCGAGGTGTACCGAGGAGTTCATACATTTCTTTTGGGGTATCATATACTGTAATAAGTCCTGGGAATCCCACGCCCTGTTCGAGGTTGTTTCCCCGCAATACTATTTCGTACTGAGAAATTTCTTCAGATGTCTGAATAGTTTTTGCTGTCTTAATCTGATGAGCACAATATGTGAGTGCAAAGATCAGGAAGATCATAAGTATCGATTTATTCGTTTTCATGACTTTTTTTCCTTCGTTTTAATGTAAGATGTCATGCATTTCGGGTATCGCCAATTCTTCATGGTTTATAGCAATTATACCCCACTCTCATTTTTAGAAGTGGGCATGGCTAAAGAACCTTTCCTTTCCAGTGGTCGATAATTCTTATATGTCCAAAGTGCGCTGAATATTCCAATATAAGCTCCAAAGAGTACATCGCTGGGATAGTGGGCTGTAACAATCACTCTGCTTAAACATACTAATATTGCAACAGTAATAAATACAAAAGCCCATCGTTTGAAGATCAATGACATAGCAGTGAGTATTGAGAATATTCTCAAAGAATGCCCTGAAGGCGTAGAGTTCATAGCCCATTCTTTAGTAAAAAAGTGAAAACCATATTGTTCTTGCTCATAGAGCATGACAGGTCTATTTCTACCGAGGAATACCTTTAAACCTTCACCCACAACAAGTGCGATTGCAGCACACAAGGCAACATAGAGAAGCATTCTAGTCCAATGATGCTTTATTGTCGGATCAAAAATTAAAATGATGATGAAACACAATGCTACTGCAATCCTTATACATGATCCATCAGCCATATAAGACAAATAAGTGCCTGCATCGAAGATCCAGGTTGAGGAAAGATGACCATTAATCCATAGACTAATTGGTTTATCTAATAAAAAGAAAAAGATAAGATATAGAGTGAAAAGGATTCCGGTGTAGAGAATCGTTTTATTTTCTAGATTATCCATATTTATCAATTCCTCATATTATTTGTTTTGTAAAATAAGAAGAATTGCTCTGGCTGCTTCAATTTTAACATACCAATCTTCAACGAGAAGTAAAGGTTGAAGTACAAACACACCATTTTTATCTCCCAGTTCATTGAGAGAAAGCGCTGCCTCGATCTTGATGTTTGGATGAGGATCGTTCAGAAGGTTTGTAAGAGTTTCTTTTACCTCTTTCTTATTATAGAATCGCAGGAAACGGGTTGCTGTTTCCCGTACTTCATCATCAGGATCTTGAGTAGCTCTGAGCAGGAGTTGCCATGCCCAGTCTTGGTCAATATCACCGACGATCTCAACCACCGCATTCCTGATATTAAAGTCCTCGTGGTCTAAAAAATCATTTACCATTTGAACTGCGTATTCATCACCCCAATGCGCAAGAAAGATCGTTGCAACCATACTCGTCGGAGTTGTTGAACCCGTAGACAAGTCATATAAATAGCTGATATATGTTGTATCTTGAAGTCCCACGAGAAGTGTGCCTGCAAGGAGGAGCTTATATGCTTCAAGTTTATACTCATCAAACTCGATAACATTATCAAGATCTCCATTCTCTATTTTTTTGATTTCCTGTTGCGTGATATTCATGGCTTCTTGTAATTGTGATTCATCTCCAAGCTCAGAGATCGCCACAACTGCATCTGCTCTAATGAGGAGGAATGAGTCAGTCAATGCTTCCAGGAGGTGAGGAACTGCTTCTTTTGCATTACGCAGAGAAATCGCATTGATAGCATCATCACGTACAGAACCCGCCGGATCATTGAGCATATCTATGTAAATTGGAATAAAATCATCACTTCGTGCGAAGGTGAGTTCGTTAAGCATCATGTCTCGATTGTAGCTTGATTCGTCAGCAAGGCCGATTTTGATGAATTCTAATGCCTCTTCTTTCCTGCCGAGTCTATACAATGCAACAGCTGATGCCTTCTGGGCAGTGAAATTAGGATCAAAAGCAAGGGTGAATTCAAGATCAGGTATAGCAGTAGTATCTCCAATCGTACCAAGTGCTCTTGCAGCTTTCATAACTACAATGTCGTCTGGATCATACAGAGCTTCTATCAAACCAGGTACAAATGATGGATCCGCAATATCTCTCATCGCATCAATAGCTCTGCTTCGAACGAAATAATCATCGAGCAGCACTGCGTTTTTGAGCACATCCTTCGCTTCGTTCTGAAGTCCAACTCTCTCCTTTTTTGAAATTCCGGAAGCACACCCCACTATCAATATTACCAGGAACAAAGACAGCAATTTTTGTCTTGCATTCATTGAGTCCTCCGCGCAAGTTTTTTATTCTTTTATCACTCTATTATAAAGCTCCCTCAGAAATTCTAATCCTTTTTTGGATATTTGCCTCGAGTATAACTCTCGGTTGAACATATAGACTATATGCTCACAACCCGGTTCAATATTGAACTTCATCCTTTCTGTGGTTCCACTATCTGCATCACTCAGAAAGATGATCTCGCCGGAATACCCGCATTTATAGAATTCAGCAGTTTTTTTTGTGATGAATGACAGCACCCTCTCAATATTTTCGCGATCCATAAAAGTCTGAGCCAGAACCGGCTTTATTCCTTTATGGTTTTGCCCTGTATTGAAGAGAATTTCCACTCGATCAGCATTATCCTGCATATACATTTTCATGGCATAATCGATGGATGTGTCACATCCTGCGAGAAAAAGAAGCAATATTCCCAAATAAATAATGACCCTTTTCATGGCGTCCCCTTTCATGGCTTCCTCTAATTCCTTAATCAGGCTTTTGTAAAAATGTAAAATTTATAGATAAATACTGTCAATATTTTACCCTTCATTTGATAAAAATATTTTTGAAGTCCTCCTTACTTCTTTCTGATGACCTTTCCTTCTGCCATGACCATTGTGGGGAATGCACCCAAACGGAGTGGGTTTTTATCCCACACAACAAGACTTGCGAGCTTGCCCTGTTCAACGGTACCCAGAATATCATCTATATGAAGTATTTTTGCATTTTTGTAGGTAATGAGTGAGATCGCATCTTCCTCAGACATACCCTGTATCATGAAATATTTCAAACTGTCACGAAGTGCAATTGTGTGTATTACTGGATGATCTGTCATCAATCCATAAAATGCTTTTGATTGCATAAGAAGCAGCGTGTTCTGGTAATATGCATGCTTGAGTTCTACTTTGTATCCCACTGAACCAAGAGGTCCATATACCACAGGGATATCGTTCTTTGCAAGCTCATCAAAAATATCTTTATGAAAGACATCCCCGGTATGGTCTGCGGTGCATTTGATCTTATATTTTTTTGCAAGATGAATGAGATACAGTACATCATCATCTTTGTGGACATGCACTTTTGAAGTATATTGGCCGGATAAAAGAGTGAGAAGAGCCTTGTCTTCCGGAGAGAATCCAAGTTCAAATTCTCGTTCAATTATTTTTTTATCTACATCGAAATCTTTCTTGCTGATTTTTTTCTTTTTATATTTTGCCTGAAGCTCGATGATCTTTTTATCTTTTGCGACTTCTGCCTTTTCCTGTTTAATAAGAACTTCATCCAGCTTTTTTTCTAGAAGAGCATACACGCCCATTCGTGTATTTGAGCGCTCGCCTTTCCAGTCGGTTGTAGAGCGTGGATTAAATCCAAGCGCCATCTTAAAGCCATATGCTTTCAAAAATGCTTCATCACGATTTTTCCCGAAATTCTTGATGATCATTGCCTGTCCGCCAATGAGGTTTCCACTTCCGGGAACGACGCAGCTATACAATACACCGAAATCTACTGCATCTTTGAATGCACGGTCATCAAAATAGATGCTGTCTATAGGGTTATCGAGCGGAAGTATCTGGTTTATGATATCATTGGTTTCGGATTCTGTCCATGGCTCGCCTTCGCGGTCCATACCAATGTGAGAGTGTGCATCGATAAGAGCGGGAGTTACCCATCCTTCAAAATCCGCTTTCATTTTTTTATCAGAGATATCAATGATTTTTTTGCCTTCAACTACAATGTATTTATTTTCTGCTTTTCCCTTTCCGTCAAAGAGTACGCTTGCTTTAATAATTTTCTGCTTTGCCATGTTTTCTCCTTTTATTTTGATGAAACGCTTATACTATCACACAAGATTGCAGGCATTCTTCCGCCCCAGCAGGGATGAAGTCTGTTTTCAATAGCGATCACTTTTTTCAGGGTATCATAGACATTTCCTGCAACCATAACATCTTTTACGCGACCCACGATCTCGCCCTTCTCAACATATAAGCCGGGACTGACACCGACAGAATAATCTCCATTTGGAATATTGCCGCTGTGCGCTCCCATGACACCATCCAGAATGATGCCTTTATCCATCATTGCAACAAGTTCTTCGAATGATTTTTCACCTGGTTCTATTCGTGGATGACCCAGCCGAGGGGAAGGTTTTAATGTGATGCTGTCACCTCCCCACATAGTGGTTCGGTATCCATGTCCTGTTGATTTTTTTCCTAATTTTTGTGCGTAATTCAAATCATAAAAGAAGTTTTTGAGAACACCTTTTTCTATGATATTCATCTTTTTAGTAGGAACACCTTCGTCATCAAAACTGCGAGCTCCGGGAACCTCATCATTAAGGGGATCATCATAGAACGTGATACTCTCACTTACAATTTCTTTCCCGATATCATTTTTAATTGGTGAGATATCTTCATAGATGCTCTTTGCACTTGTACCGCTGTGCAGACGCCAAAGGAGTGTGTATATGCTTCCCGGCATAAAAAGTATTTTCATTTTACCTCCGGAGATCATACATACTTCAGAGGAATTATTATACATTTTCGCCAGATCACCAAGAATATTATGCGAGATGGAAAAGGGGATTTTCTCTTCATATACGCGGGAGATACCTGCACCACCGCCGGGATAAACCAAGCCGAGCCAGTATCCATTTGAACCCATTTTTGATTGCACGCCTGTTCCATGAGTATTCATGATCCTCACATTTTGAATCTCTTTATACGCAACAACTTCAATCTCTGCATCGGTATTCTTGAGAAACACATCGGCAATGCGCTGGCAGTTCTCAACCATGGTGGAGGATGTCACTTCTGCAAGATGATCATTATAGGTTTTGAGTTCGGGAAGATTGGAGGTTTTGGGAAAACCATAAAGTGCTTGTACTCCCCCTTTGAGTGAATTCAAAGCATTTTGAAGAAATTCTTCTCGATTGATAAGGTTCTTTGTGTAGGAGAAACCAAGTTTTCCATCCTTGATAATACGCAGAGCCATTCCGGACTGGAATTGGCTTTCAATATCATGGAGTTCGCCTTTTTGGAACATCACTTCGGATGCTGTCGGATCACAATAATATATTTCTGCCTGATCGCAGACTTTACGAGCCATGTCTAATAATTTTTCCATTAGATACCTCCTAACACGACATTTTTCACAAGAATGTGAGGAGCTCCGTGGCATGAACGTATATTAGTTTGTCCTTTGCCGCACCCGCCAGTTTTGGAAAGTTTCAGATCATTCCCAACTGCAGTGATATCCTGAAGAGTTTGATAAAGGTTGCCTGAAATATTAATGTCACGTATCATGCGTTCTTTCTTTCCGTTCTTTACGATAAAGCCATATTGGGCTCCGAATGTGAAATTTTCCCCAGACGTCTGGCCACCTTTTGGATCAACAATGTAAAGCCCGTCACCAAGTTCTGCCATGAGCTGTTCGAAGGTTTTTTCTCGAGGTTCAATATAGATCGTTCCCATGCGTATTATAGGGGCATAACGATAATCTTCTGCAACGCAGTGCCCTGATATCGGTTCTCCGAACTCTTGTGCGGTTCTGCGCGAATGCAGTCTGCTGGTAAGTACGCCGTTTGTTAAAAGTTTCACTTCACGTACAGCGACACCCTCGTCATCATATTTGTAGAATCCCAATTGATTTGGCATAGTTGCATTATCTATGATCGAGAGAACATCACTGCCAAGCTTATTGCCGATTTGCATTTTTTTTCTCATTGCAGGAAGTGATTCCACAATATCTGCTTCGGAGAAGTGCCCGAAAGCTTCATGGGCAAATACTCCCGCAAGCCCCTGATTGAGAATACAATCATATGCACCGGCTTTGAGCGGTTCTGCTTTCAGAAGATCAATAACAATTTTTGTCCTTTTCTCGAAGATATCATCGAGATCACGAAGTGTATAAAAGCCGTCACTACCGCCTGCGCCGATACGAATATTCTGTACGAGGTTGCCTTCTTTGCTTGTGAGGTTTCCCCCAATGCCCGTTGTGACAAGGTCTTCATGAATTTCTGCCCCTTCTGATGACGTGAAATATTTCTCGCGGGTTACTTCAAAATATCGTGTATTCGTCATCGCGATCTTGTCATGAGCCAATGGGATGTCATTGTAATGACGCAGCAATTGCAGCTTTTCTTCGATAGAAATGGTGCGCGGATCTTCTTTTAAAGTTGGCTTGAATGTATCTTTAATAATCGGCACTTTAGCAAGTTTGATCGGTTTTTCAATATTGTTGCCGAGGAGCACTGCATTTTCTTGCGCGGTTTTCAGCGCTTTTTCAGCATCTTCTTCTTTTGTAAAGGAAACGGAAGTAAAACCCCCGTTTTTGAGCACACGCACGACATATCCGTCTGTGGTAGTTGAGCCAATATTTGAGAGCTCTTTCCCATCGAGGGTAATGAAGGTTTCCTTCTTGATCTCGTAACGTATATCAGCATAGTCTGCATCTGCTTTTTGTAAAATATGCTTTAATTTCGATAGCATAGGACCTCCTATCTTTGTCTGTAATGTACAGTATTTGATAAAAATAAGTCAATTTTTTATCATAAATACAAAAAACCCGGCAGCGTTCACTACCGGGTATTATTATTTTTGAATGTTTCGATTATTTGGGTGAGAATGCCGATGAACTTTGCGAAGTTGCAGGAATGTGTTGTTCAGCAGTTCCTTTAACCGCTTCTGGCGCAGACATATTGAAATACTGCCACCAAATCTCATTAGTGCCGTTAATAGAATCGTAGGTTACAAGACCAGCATAACCTGTCGGGAATGTTGCGTCAGTGAAGCTGTCTGTATAAATATCATTGAAGTAGAGGTCAAAAGTAGAGCCGTTTGCGACGACCTTGATTTTGGTAAATGCATAAAGTCCATAACCAATATTATTTGTGTAAGTCCAATCAATGATCATTGTTTCAACGCCACCATCTTGAAGCCATACACTGTACTCACCAGTTGCGGCTACAGCGATTAAATAACCATCAGCAGATTTAGAATCATAACTTAAGAAACCATTTGAACGAAGGAATAAACCAAAAGTGTAACCTATAGTTACATCACTTTCAATTCTTCCAACACGTGTTTCGATAGTATAGTCTTTGAATTCCTGGTTGTAGTAAGCATTTGCCCAAGAGTCGTTTTCCCATCCTTCCATAATGAGATTGCTGGTAGCGACATACCAACGAGCATCTTCAAAGACGAAATTGTTCGCAACTCCATCAGAGAAGTCTTCAGTAAATCCCATAGTGGTGAAATTCCAGACAGGACCGGAAGTGCTGCCTTTTTGATCGTCATGAGCAACGATTTTCCAATAATATTTTGTCACATATCCTAATGCGCCAGGATTGAAGTTCGCAACATTAATATCTTGTGCCACCAGTTCGGCTGCACCCGGATTTGGGTTTGTCCCTAAATAAACATCGTAGGTAAGAGGATCACCCTCAGGATCTGTACATTCCCACTGAAGAAGCGGAGCGATGCCCAGATTCGTTGAATTGTCAGCCGGTGTGGGATTTGATGGGGCATTTGGTTTGTCATTTGAGCTGCCAGTAGTCTTACAGAAAGAAAGCATGGCAACGAGCATGACAACGAGAATTATTTTGATAAATTTCATTTTAACTCCTTGTTTTTATTGAAAACTTTAAAATTTTCAAAGTTATTTAACAGCTTGAAGTTGTTCATGTCAACATTTTTAAAAATTATAAATTTGTACTTCATGCGTAGGTATAACAGTGCTTTGTGTCTTTCGCAAAGGAACGTTCCTACGAAAGAGAATCGGCTATAATCTTTTCTTCAGCTTTCCTAATATGAGCAACTGCATAGAAATGAGCAATGATACCTGAAATGCAATACGAGATCGTAATTCCAATGAATGCACCTTGTATCTGGAGTATCTGTGCACCGAGATATGCAAGAGGTATGTAAAGCACAAACATCTGAATGGTAACCAAACCCGCCGCATGGAAAGGTTTTTGTAGTACATTGAGAGAAACATTAGACAGGAGAAGCACTCCCTGCAAGCCATAACCGAAAGGAACAATTGATAGGTATTTTATAATCGTTTCGACCACCAAAGGATCCTTATTGAAAATGCCAGCTATTGGTCTGGCAAAAATTAAGAGAACAATAAAAGTTCCGAATCCCCATACAAGAGAAAACAATTCTGCGAGACGAAGTCCTCTTTTTACCCGGTCAAACATTTTTGCCCCAAGATTCTGCCCTATGAAGGGCCCAAATACCGATGAAAGCGCACGTATCACAGCCAGGGCAAAGAATTCAATCCTGGAAGCAACCCCGAAACCGGCTACCGCTTTAGGTCCATACGAAGATATGATCCTTGTCATGACACCTACCGAGACGGGTAATATCATGCGAGCACCTGCAATTGGCACGCCGATGAAAAGAATGGATTTCCATGATGCCAATATTTCCCGAAAAGGAGTCTTCTCAAATGTGATCATTCTGTCTCTGCGAACCAACACCCATGTAGCAGCAACAGAAGCACTGAAACGGGCAATGACAGTCGATATCGCTGCACCCCGAATTCCAAGAGCGGGGAAAGGACCTAAGCCGAAAATCAGCATAGGATCCATAATAAAATTCATGATGACTGCCACGATCATTATCGCACTGGGGGTTTTCATATCCCCAGTTGCCCTTATCGCATTATTGCCGACCATTGGAATGAGTACGAAGAACATTCCGTAATACCAAATACCCATGTATTGTTTGATGTAGGGGAGTACCTGCGGTGTTGCGCCGAGAAGTTTAAAAAGCGGACCAATAGTCGAAAGCCCGATGATCACAAAAATAAATACGAGTACTACTGCAAGCAATAAACCGTCTGTGGTAATTCTTCGTACTTTATAGGTGTCACCTTCGCCTATAGCGCGGGAGATGATTGCAGAAGCGCCCATTCCAACTCCGAGTGCGATACTGTTCACAACAAGAACTACTGGAAAAGTAAAACTGAGTGCTGCAAGCTGTGTCGCCCCCAATCTTCCTACAAAGAAAGTGTCCACAAGGTTGAATGCAACCATCCCGAGCATACCCACGATCATCGGTGCAGTAAGCTTGATCAGGAGCTTGCCGATTGGACCATCAATAAGTTTTGCTTTGGTATTCTTCATCTATTTCAACTTTCCTGAGGAATTGAAAAAAGTGAGATTTTTTTCGTCAAGCAAATGAGAAAAACTTGAAAAGAAATGTGGGGTAATGAAATTTCTAAATTAAAGAAAGAAGGTGCTATGCGAGAGATATTAAATCCTTATATGAAGTATGAAGGGTACAATTGCTTCGGGTGTGCGCCGGGCAACTCGTGCGGACTGCAGATGAAGTTCTTTGAAGATGGTGATGAAATTGTCTCAAAATGGGAGCCGAGAGATTTTTTCCAGGGATACCTCGATGTGCTGCATGGGGGAATACAATCTGCTCTTATTGATGAAATAGGAAGCTGGGTTATTTTGATAAAAGGAAGAACTGCTGGTGTCACTTCGAAGTTGGAAGTTAAATTTAAAAAAGCTGTGTATGTGAATAAGGGAACGATTACTCTCCGGGCAAAACTTCATGAAAAAAGACGAAATCTTTACACTGCTTATGTCCGCCTTCTCGATGCTGAAGACACGCTTTGTGCAGAAGGATATGTCACCTATTTCACTTTTTCAAAAGAGAAAGCAGAGAAGCACTTCTACTTTCCTGATTATGAGGAGTTCTTCAAAGATTAATCGCGTTCTTTTTCGCTGAATTTCTCAACCTGGTAAATGTAGATTTCTGTGTTCGGGTCTTTATAGGCATCTCTCGGTAAACCTGCTTTGTGCGCACAGAGATTTTCCAGAAAGGTCACTCTGTCCCATCCGGTTTCTGTGGCGACCTGGGGAAGGAATACACCGCTCTGCCAGCCCTTTTTTATCCATACACCGTCTATGCCCATGCGTATCTGCTTCCAGTCTGTAATTTGCTCCATGGGTGTGAGAACAGATATTTCAATGTTGATATCCTTGAGTTCTTTTTCTTTCACTTTGGGGAAACGCGGATCTTCGCACGCTGCAGAAACAGCCATTTCAGATACGGCTTTATAAAGGGGCATCTGCGCATGCATATGTCCGATACATCCTCGGAGATTGCCAAACTTATTCAGGGTCACAAACACAGCTCGTTCTTCAGTAAGTTTTTCATCATCCGGTTTTTCCGGTTGAATTCTTTTCCCATTATCCAAATAATAGGTGATACTTTTTCTCGCAAGATCGAGTAAATATTTTTTTTCTTCAAACGAATACACTGACTGCTGAGTATCCGTCCCTTCTTTCTGAATATCGGATTCGGACTGCGGAAAAACAATCGAAGAATAACCAACAATATGTGACGAGTACTTATCGCCTGTAATATCTGCCGAATTTTGGTATGCGAGCATGATTGGTTTGTCTGCCCCAAAGTATTTCATGACTTTCATAAATGGGTAGGTCGCATGAAATCCACAAATTTCGCATTTTCCTTTTTCAACTTCCTTCTTGAGTTCTTCAGTGTCCATTCCCAGTATAACATCTATTGTGTGGTGGTCCATATCTACGGTTTGTTTGTAAGGATGGAAATGTGCCATATCGGAACTGGCAACAAGAGCAATCTTTTTATCTGTTTTTTCAAGTATTGAGATGAGGGCATCAGCAAGTTTATTAAGAAGAGAGTAATCTGTAGTTGCGGTCATAATAGGGACAATTTGTGCGTCCGGAAGCTGATATTGCACAAAAGGAACTTGGGTCTCAAAGCTGTTCTCCCCCCCGGTGAAAACCTGAGAGATGGACTCAAAATCGGGATGAGAAGCACACAATTTTTGAGAGATCTCTTTATCAACTTTAGAAGTGCCAATAGGGGATTTGACATTATCACCGCAGTATATGCTCACCTTGCCTGCATTGTAGCGATGGCTTGTAGCAATGATAATAACTGTATCAAAATTTCCATTTTTTAGAAGCGAATATCCATACGCAGCGATTGGACCGGAATAGGCAAGACCTGCATGGGGTGAAATAATGCCAAATGGGACTATATCTCTATTTTTTCCGAGCTCTACATTGTCGAAGAATTTGGTCAGCATGCTTTCCAGTTCTTTTTTGGAGCCAGGATACCAGGAACCTGCAAGAGAGGGCTCGAGTGTTTCCGCCCATAGGTTTGTGGAAAAGAGCATGAAGCATAAAAATATTCCAATTTTTTCTAACATATGTACCGCCTTTGTATTCTTTTTCTAATCAACCAAAAAAATATGCAAGGAAAAATTAAAATTCATTCGTAATTATTATAAGAAGTCTGAATATCACTTCGAGCAGTTCATAATCCTACAGGTACTTTTTTTTGATATGTACTATTTAGACTACTTTTTCTCCGGTTCAATAATACAGAGAACTTCACCTTTTTTTACAGAATCTCCAGCTTTGAAATTGATTATCTTTATCACGCCGTTACATGGTGCAGCAAGGTTATTGAACATCTTCATCGCTTCGAGAACGACTATGGTTTCCCCGGCTTTTACTTTATCTCCCACTTTCTTTCTATACTCGAATACCATACTGGGAATGGGAGCTTGCAGTGTGCCGGATCTATCTATTTCAACAGCTTTTTTCTTTTCTTTTTTAATCGGGCTTATTCTTGCGCCACGTGCATTCGGATCAGCTACTTCTACATTAAAATATTCACCATCTACATACACATCAAATGAGCGCACATGAGCAGGTTTGTCTTTATTGGTTTTGGCAGTGAGTTCGCCTGCGAGAGCTTTCCGCAATATCTCATTTTCCTTTTCGACTTCTTCGAGAGTTTTTGGCATCACATCATGCGGAACTTCTTCAAGATCATATTTCCATTTGAGAAAGCGTTTGCCGGTCACAGGATACAGCGCACAGATGATTTCGTCATCCAAATTCTTTGCTAATCCCTTTACCTCTTTTTTTACTTTGGGAAGTTCGGGCTCCAGCATGTCACCGGGACGAGTAGTGATTGGGGTTTCTCCGCGGGGATAACCTTTGAGGGCTTTTTTCTGAACTTTTTTATCAATGGGAAGAGTTGTCTTTCCATACAGTCCAAAGCAGAGATCTTTTACCTGTTCTGTAATTTGGGAATATTCACCCTCCTCTTCATCGAAGAGAACATTATTAACTGTTTGAATACCAATGATCTGACTCGTTGGAGTAACCAACGGAACCTGTCCGAGCTGTTTTCTCACTTTTGGCAGCGCTTCAAATACATCATCAAGCCTGTCCAAGGCATCCATCTGACGAAGCTGATTCACTAGATTGGAAAGCATCCCGCCCGGAGTTTGATGAAGGATCACATTGATATCTATGATGGCATTTTTTGTATCGTCCAGCAGGTGCCTGTATTTTGGTGTGATCTTTTCCATTTCTTTATCGATCATAGCCAATTTTTGTATGTCAAAGCCCGTATCCCTGTTTGTTCCAAAAAGAGAAACAACGAGTGGTTCCACAGCCGGATGAGAGGTCCGATATGCATAAGGTGCCATGCAGGTATCGATTATATCCACCCCTGCTTCAATGGCTTTGAAAAGCGCTAAATCGCCCATCCCGGAAGTAAAGTGAGTGTGCAGGTGGATTGGGATGTCTGTCTGAGCTTTTAAAGCCCTGATAAGATTGTAAACATCATAGGGTGAGATTAGACCAGCCATATCTTTGATGCAGATCGTATCAGCACCGATTTTCTCGAGCTGCTTTGCTTTTTCCAGATAATAATCAAGATTATATGTTTCGCCGCCCATACGAGGTTCTGTGAGTGAATAGCAGATAGTGCCCTGGAAATGTTTGTTGTTCTTTTTTATGATCTTTACTGCAGTTTCAAAATTTCTAAAATCATTCAAAGCATCAAACACACGGAAAATATCGATCCCGTTATCGCCTGCACGCTGGATGAATGCCTCTACTACATCGTCTGCATAGTTGCGGTAACCTACAATATTCTGTCCCCTGAGCAGCATCGAGAAAGGAGTTTTCTTAATGTATTTTTTTAGTGTTCTGATCCTTTCCCATGGATCTTCATTTAAGAATCTGTGCATGGTATCAAATGTTGCTCCACCCCACATTTCCATGGAATAGAACCCAATCTCATCCATCATCTCAGCAACGGGAAGCATGTCCTCAGTTCTGCCGCGAGTGGCAAAAATACTCTGATGTCCATCACGGAAACTCAGGTCTTGTATCTTTATCGGATTCTCAGCTTTTGGGCGGTTGGGCTCATAATTCATCTTTGCCATTTCCAAAATGCCATGTTTATCAAATTTCATGTATTACTCCATTATTATGCATAAGCGCAAAAGCGTACAAGCGTAATGCGTTATTCTATCTTTTTTCTTTAAAATATTTAATAAATTTCAGTAATTTTCTTCTTAGTTTTTCAACTTCTTCAAAAATTGATTCATCATTTAAAAAACCCAATTTTTCTGAAATAATCAATTGAGTCTCAAGTTCGGCTAAAGACCCGAGACTTATATAAAGAAAATGTATATATTCTTTTTCTGAATTTCTCGCAGCTCCCTCAGCAATATTTGAAGGTATAGATACAGCAGCTCTTTGCATCTGCGATGTCAAACCGAATTGCTCATCAGAGGAAAAATGAGAAGTGATATTATAAATTCTTATAACCAGTTCAATTCCTAACTTCCACACATCCAAATCTTTATGCATCGTTTACACTCTTATCGCTTTTACGCTTCTGCGCTTTCACGCTTTTACTCACTACCATTTCTGCTCTCTTCTCTGCACCATAATACGGTTATGCATGATCAACTTTCTGCCTGCCATTACCCACTGATTCTTGTCCTGCTTTTTACTATCTTCCTCCTGTTTGAGGAATTGCATGACACCGGCGATGGCAGCTCGTAGTTTTCTATTCTCTTCCATGTCAGTATTATAAGGGTATATTCCCGTGTTTTTTTGGTGGGATATTTTCTTTTTTAGTGTACAGGATTTCCAGTGCATCAATAAGTCGAGTGCGGGTTTCTGAGGGTTGAATGACCGCATCAATATATCCACGTTCTGCTGCAATGTATGGATTGTTGAAGAGTTCTTCATACTCCTCAATTTTTTCTTGCCTTGTTGCTTCAGGATCTTTTGATTCCTTGATCTCTTTTTTATAGCTTCCCACAATATTGACAGCTCCTGGAGCACCCATCACTGCGATTTCTGCGGATGGCCATGCAAAAAGTGTATCAGCTCCCAGATGTTGGGAGCTCATTGCAATATAGGCACCACCATAACTTTTCCTGGTTGTAACCGTGAGCTTGGGGACAGTAGCTTCGGAATAACTCCAGAGGATCTTGGCTCCATGACGGATAACTCCGCCCCATTCCTGGTCACAACCTGGCAGATATCCCGGTACATCTACAAAAGTGATAAGAGGAATATTGAAGGCATCGCAAAAGCGTATGAAACGTGCTATTTTATCAGAAGCATTGATATCCAAGCAACCTGCAAGTACAAGCGGTTGATTTGCAATTATACCCACTGTTTTCCCGTTCAATCGACCGAAACCTATGACTGCGTTTTGAGCAAAAAGCTCGTGAATTTCATAAAATTCTCCATGATCAAGAATAGGATGAATGACATCCCTCATGTCGTATGCTGCTTTTGGGTCATCAGGAATTACCGTATCCAGCTCAGGGCACAACCTGCCGGGATCATCTCCCATAAGGATCAGAGGAGGATCCTCCATATTATTGCCGGGAATATAACTCAGTAATATTTTTACCTGTTCAATCGCATCTTCGTCGCTTTCACACGCAAAATGAGCATTTCCGCTCTTTGTGCTATTCGCAACTGCACCGCCGAGATCTTCAAAAGTGGTTTCTTCTCCTGTCACAGATTTTATCACACTTGGTCCCGTGATGAACATATAACTGCTGCCTTTTACCATGAAAACAAAATCGGTCATTGCAGGTGAGTATACAGAACCGCCTGCTGTAGGTCCCATAATGAGGGATATCTGCGGTATGACGCCGGAAGCCCTGGAGTTGCGGAAGAAAATCTCCCCATACCCTTTCAATGAATCAATTCCTTCTTCCACGCGCGCGCCGCCGGAGTCACTCATTCCAATGATCGGCACACCTGCTTTCATGGCAAGGTCCATTGTTTTTACGATTTTTTCTGCATGTTTTTCTCCAAGGGAACCTCCGCGGCAGGTAAAATCCTGAGCGTATGCATACACCGGACGACCGTTTACCAGTCCGTAACCTGTGATTACTCCGTCAGTTGGAATTTCGGTATCCGGCATAGTGAAATTCGTGCAACGGTGCTTAACCATCATATATATTTCGCGGAATGTGCCTTCATCAAATAAAAGGTCAATGCGTTCCCGGGCAGTGAGTTTGTTTTTCTTATGCTGTGTTTCGACACGGACTTTGCCCCCCATTTCCTTTATTTTTGCTTCTTTATTTTTCAAATTTTCGATTTTTTCAGACACTTTCATTTTATCTCCGAAGCTATAAATTTTCTAACCTGAATATTGAGAGATAAAAAAAATATAGTTAAAAAATGTAAAGAAAAACGGAAGTAACAATGTTACGTTCGTTCAGAATTCTTCAGGAAATTACATCTTCATTTTCTCCTTGATGAGAAAACGAAGCAAAAGAATCAATCGCGATCAAGAAAATGCTAAAATTTTATTCACTTCACTAAAAGAAAAGAACTCGTCCTCCCGATTCATCGGTATGACTCAAACAGCTTTTCTTTATTAACGTTCAGCAAAAGAAATTTATTTACGCATTTTCTTAATATGCGGACAACAATTTCCCCTCTATAAAGAGGGGTGATTCTGAAGGAATCGGGGTGTGTAAATTACGAGAAATTAATTTATTGTGAAATAAATATATTTCAATCGGTCTGCTGGAGGAATACTCCTCTTTTTTAGTGAAGAAAATATAGAATATTATTTATACTCTTTGATTAATGAGGATCGAGTTTATGATATGTAATCCTATCTTCATTTTCTCCTTGATGAGAAAACGAAGCAAAAGAATCAACCGCGATCAAGAAAATGCTAAAATTTCATTCACTTCACTAAAAGAAAAGAACTCGTCCTCCCGATTCATCGGTATGACTCAAACAGCTTTTCTTTATTAACGCTCAGCAAAAGAAATTTATTTACGCATTTTCTTAATATGCGGCAAATTTTTACTCTTTATCAAAACTTCTTTCCAATTAATCATCGGAGAGAGTCCAGTGAACAATGTTATGGCAAGTTTGAAAAATAATTATCACATTCGTATTTTGTCTCTGATAAAAAAACATGATTCAATAATTTTTTTTCATATATCCAAGAATAGAAATAGTCAATTCAATATTCAAAAATTTCTTTTATTGTCTCTGTGCTCTCTGCGTGCTCTGTGGTGAATTTATTGTCACTTCATTTTCTCCTTGATGAGAAAACGATGCAAAAGAATCACCCCGTTTTTTTCTTGACACAAAATTATGAATTTTCTTCCTGATATGTATGTAAAAAAGCACAAGGGAGAAACCGATGAAAAAGCAACACAGATTTTTACCCTTTATTACAATTCTCATATTTCTGATCATATTGGCAGGATGCGCAGCAAAAGTGAAAATGCTTCCGCCGCCTTCAGAACCACCAGTTCTTAAGTATGTAATACCAGAAGGAAAACCGTTCACCTACAAGATATCGAACGGCTACGAGCAATCTTTAAGCATGATGGGAATTCCGATGAAAACAACTCTCTTGAAGGATATGGTTGTCACCTTCTATCAACTTGCATTTGCACAGGAAGCCTATCAACTGCAGGTAATGATAAACGATATCTCAATGAAGGTAACAGCTCCGGGCACAAATCTCACACCGAATCTGAGCCAAATCCCTGGAAAGAGCTTTGAGATGACCGTGACGAATAAAGGTGAAGAGATCGGACTTATGGGTGCGGACAAACTTACCTATTCTCTTGGCGAGGAAGGTGAACAAAATATGGAAAGCGAATTCGAGCATCTTTTCCCTGATCTGCCTGAGAAGGTGTTGAATCCGGGTGACACATGGACCACGAACGATACAACTGAAGTAAGCAATGGGGGTATGGAAACAGTGATCATCACAAATAGCAATAACACTCTTGCAGGATATGAAATGATAAGCGGACATGAATGCGCAAAGATAACCGGTACATATACCAGCACAATAACAGGAAGCGGCACCAAAGAGGGTTCGGTCATACAAACAACCGTGGAAATGAAAGGAAAAGAAACTCTTTATTTTGATTATAAAATGGGAGTGCTCGTACTACAGAACTCATCGGGAAATGGAAGTGGAGATATCAAAATTACAGGTGCAAAGGAAATGACACTTCCCATGTCCCAGACCGTGACCAATAAAATGGAGTTAGTGGAATAGGAATATTTATAAATGGGAGTTGTAAGAAATTTATGTTGAAGTAATGAGGAGTATCGTGAATAAGGATGAGTTAATTAAACGTTTGCAAGATGTTGAATGGGATGACTTTGAGGTAAAGAAAGCGGAAAAAGGTATTCCAAAAAATTCTTGGGAAACAGTAAGTGCTTTTTCAAATACGGGAGGTGGGTGGTTAGTTTTTGGGGTTCATCAAACTGGTAAAAATTATTCAATAACCGGACTCACGAATCCTGAGAAAATAGAGCAAGATTTTAATAATACCCTACGGTCTAAAGAAAAATTCAATATTATGATACAACCAATCTGTAAAAAATATAGTATAGATGGTAAGACAATTCTGGCTTTCTTCATTTCTGTGTCCGATCAAAAACCTGTTTATTTCAATAACGTTAAAAATACTTTTATTAGAACTGGTAGTGGTGATCAAAGAGCAACTCAAGCAGAGATTGATGCCATGTATAGAGATCAGTCTTTTGGCACAAAAGATCGAGAACTCACAGGTTTCGATACATCAGCACTTCATCAGAAATCAATAGACAGATATAGAAACTATCTGGCTAATAGAAAGCCAAGTCATCCATATAATCTTTTTTCCACAGATCAGCTATTAGATAAGTTACAAGTTGTAAATGAGGATAAAGTAACGATCGCAGGTTTACTTTTCTTTGGGAAAGTCGATTTCATTGATAAGTTTCTTACAGATTTTAGAATAGATTATTTTGAAATACCCGGTAGTTCGTTGAAGGATGCGTCGGAACGATATACCTTCAGATTAGATCAGCAGGAAAATATTTTCGAATATTATTTTGCCATTTTTCCGCGTTTGCTACAAAAGATAGATATCCCCTTTAAAATGACTTTAGATGGTATGGCTTCTGAAGAACAACCTCACATAGAAGCTCTACGTGAAGCACTGGTAAATATGTTGATGCATGCAGATTATTTCAGCACATCCAAACCAAGAGTAAGGGTCTTTAATGATCATCTTCAATTTTTCAATCCAGGTGGTTTACCACAAGACCTGGAAACTTTGCGTAAGTCCGATATATCACAACCAAGGAATCCAATCCTCGCTAAAATATTCCGTGTTATTGGTCTGGCCGAAACTTCCGGTTATGGTTTTGATAAAATTTTTAATGGTTGGAAAACTTATGTAAAAGAACCACCTGAATATCAATATAGACTCACGTTTGTTGAATTGAAACTCACTACCCAGAAAAAAATGAAGTTGGGAGAAAAGTTGGTAGATGGGTTGGTAGAAAAGTTGGTAGAAGATCATAAATTAACACAAAACCAATCTAAAATACTCAAACTTATGTTAGAGAATAATCGAATTTCTATTTCATTATTATCTGAGAATATCGGTATAAGTACAACTGCTATAGATAAAAATATTTCTCGTTTAAAGAAACTAAATGTTCTTCAAAGAATAGGATCAGATAAAGGTGGGTATTGGAAGGTTGTTAGTTTATATAAATAATAAATAATATTTAAATATTATTTTTCGAACAAAATTCGGAAAAAATCTCTAACCAGATACTCTCTCGTTCATATGTTATAAACAAAAAGCCCGATCACGATTGGTCGGGCTCTTTTTTAAGAAAATAATTTCAGATCATCTCAAAAGCAGAAGCTTGTTTGAAATAATCTCATCACTTGTCTCGATCCTGTACAGATAGATGCCGTTCGGTACGTGGTTTCCATCAAAGCCGGTGCCGTCCCACACTATCGAACGCTGATCTCCGGAGATAGCAAGTTCATTTACAAGCTGTCCTTTAGTGTTATATATCTGCACAGTCTGCCCTGTGATCTGCATTGGTGCAAATGAGATTGTCGTGACATCCTTCATTGGATTTGGGAAATTCTTTATCTGAGATTGCTCATGTGGATCATCCGCACTTGTTCCACCTCCATCTGCAAAGTAAATGAAACGTCCATTCACGTCTGTCATTTTAGTCGACACGAGTTGGTTCGATCTATTGATCTCATACACTCCGGAACCATTCGTAACAAGGATGTTTCCGTTACCAAGCTCGTACACGCCGCGCAATCCAGACACAACATCATAGTAGCCCACATACACGCCTGTGTTGGTATATTCGTAACAGCCGCTCGGAGTGCTGAATCCTGCTACAAGAATATTCCCGGAAGATGCCTCTGCAATTTGTTCAGGAAAGTGCATCCCGGTAACAAGATCATTGAGATATGTGCCTGTAGCATCATAGCGGTGGATCGCATTACTTGAGCTGGTAGAAACAAGGTAATCGTTCTCATGAGTTCGATATAAAACACAGAACGGACTGTCCATTCCTCCTGCTCCGATTGCTATAAAGTTGCCGACATAAGTCCCGCTTGCATCAAATTCTGCAATTGCATCAGCATTTGTGCCGGAAGCACTCGTCACCAAAATGTTGCCGTCAGCTTTTAGACCCCAGCCGCGCACATTGTCCAGAATGGCAGTATTCGGACCGCCGGCAGGTGCAAACCAACCTAAGAAATTGCCATTCAGATCATACTTTATTAATCCGTCTTTCAACTGGTCAGAGACCAGGATGCTGTGTCCGTCCGGATGAAGAGCCGCAGCAATAGGCGTGGATAGATTAGTCGGGTCCGAAGGGACAAAATTTGCATCATAAAGATTGCCTGTGTCTGGATAAAAAGCCATGACCCTGTCATCACCGGAATCCGGAATGAGTAAAAGACCTCCGGCAGGAATATCCCGCACAGTTCGGACTTCTGAAGATGTCGTTTGAGAAGTCTTGTCGATCCCCATTTCTTCGTTGAATTCTGCTAAATTGTCTGCAAACGTAAATGCCGTAAAAGATAGCATGAGTATAAGTACTAAAAATTTTTTCATACATTCTCCTGTTTTTTTAAGTGTTCATATAAAATGTGTTTCATAACCTTTTAATGATTATAATATTGTTGAAAGGTACCTGTGAAAAGTACTTTTTCCTATCAAAGAAATTAACATGATATTACTTTATCAAAATTCTCATGTCCTGATTCAATGATACATATAATAAGAACTGACCGAATGCATGATTTTATTTTACTGAAAGAGGTCGGATTATGTATATAGTTGTCAAGATAAAATGAAAATAAAATATAAGTTAAAAACTATATTTTCTTGACGAAAATTATTCAATTTTATTATTCAAACTATGAAACATGGGAAAATGGAATGAGCGAGTCAGAATATCAAACAAGAAAGCAAAGAATTGATGTAAAAATTGGTAAGTGTTGGAATCTCATACATGCAAAGGATGTGGATGACTATTCTTCTCTTACAAATCATGCAGTAAAAGAATATCCAACAATTAAAGGATTTGCTGACTATGCACTATTTGTGAATGGAAAACTTCTCGGTTTCATTGAAGCAAAAAAGATATCTGTGGGAACTGAAAATGTACTTGAACAAGCAAAGAGATATTCTTCTGATATTCCAAATACCATTGGCGAGTGGGGAGATTACAAAGCACCATTTCTCTTTTCTTCCAATGGTGAGAAAATCTTTTTTTTAGATATTCGAAATCCTCTCAGCATTAGCCGTGAAATCTCCGATTTCTACACACCTCAAACACTGGAAGATTTACTGTCTTACGATAATTCAGTCTCAATAGATTGGCTCAAAAAAAATTCAGTATCAGACATAAAGCGATTGCGATATTATCAGGTTGAAGCTATTGAAGCCATCGAAACAGCCTTGCAGCAGAAGAAGCGAAAAATGCTGCTTGCTATGGCAACAGGAACTGGAAAGACTTACGTAATTGTATCATTAATCTATCGCCTGCTTAAATCCGGTTATGCTAGGCGCATTCTGTTTTTGGTTGACCGTAGAGCTTTAGCTGCTCAGGCAGTAACTTCTATGTCGGCTTTTAAAACTCTTGATGGCCTTAAACTTGATAGAGAGTATGAAGTATACAGTCAGAAATTCCAACGAGAAGATTTTGAAGAAAATGTGAAGTTTGATTCAAAAGTAATGCCCAATAAATATCTTACCGATCCGAAGAATAAACACACATTTGTCTATATCTCTACAATTCAGCGAATGACGATGAACTTATTTGGTAATGAATTTTGGCAAAACAAAGAATATGATCCGAATGTATCGAAGCTGGATATTCCGATCAATGCTTTTGACGTAATCATTGCTGATGAATGTCATCGTGGATATTCTGCCAGTGAAACCGGAACCTGGAAGAAAACATTGGATCACTTCGACGCTATTAAAATCGGTTTAACTGCTACTCCGGCTGCACACACGATGGCTATGTTCACCCACAAGGTTTATTCCTATTCCACCGATAAGGCAATAGAGGATGGTTTCCTAGTAGATTATGATGCAGTTAAGATCAATTCCAAAGTGAAGATTGATGGTGCCTTCCTGAAAGAAGGTGAACTGGTGGGTGAAATTGATACAGAAACCGGTGCTGAAAGATTGGATGAATTAGAAGACGAACGGGAATATTCCTCCGGTGAAATCGAAGAAAAAATAACAGTACCAGATTGTACTCGAAAAATCATTAACGAACTAAAAAAATATTCTGATAAATTTGAAGCAGAAAACGGACATTTTCCCAAAACTTTGATTTTTGCAGTTAATGATATTGAACATAGATCACATAGCGATGAAGTTGTACGAACCTGCAAAGAAGTATTTGGCAAAGGAGATGATTTTGTTAAAAAGATTACCGGCAGCCCATCTGTGGATAGGCCACTGCAGAAAATCCGGGAATTCCGTAATCGTAAGAATCCTAAAATAGTCGTTACAGTTGATATGCTTTCCACAGGAGTTGATATTCCTGCCATTGAATTTATTGTATTTATGCGTATGGTAAAATCGCGTATTCTTTGGGTGCAAATGTTAGGAAGAGGTACGCGACTTTGTAATGAAATCCACAAAGATAAGTTCGTCATTTTTGACTGCTTTAATGGTTCATTGATAGAGTACTTCAAGAATGCTACTGATTTCAAAGTTCAATTAAGCAAAGAAATCCTAACCTATCACGATTTAATCGAACGGATTTATAACAACCAGGACAGGCAATACAATATTTCCGTTTTAATCAAACGTCTGCGCCGCATTGAAAAAACGATGAGTGGTAAAGCCATCGAACAATTTGCTGAGTTCATTTCTGAAGGTGATCTCAAAAAATTCACCGATAAATTACGCTTCGAAATCAAGAACAATTTCATTGA
Source organism: Candidatus Cloacimonadota bacterium (assembly GCA_049903315.1). GTDB lineage: Bacteria > Cloacimonadota > Cloacimonadia > JGIOTU-2 > JGIOTU-2 > Celaenobacter. The sequence goes on from JBNGBT010000001.1 coordinate 25,431, forward strand.
TATCATGAAGCTACTTCGGAATGAAGATTTTCAGAAACTGCTGACAAACTACAAAAGACCGAAACAGATTTTTACCAAAGCATATGATACGGTTGATGAAGTAAGTAGTGATGAAGTATTTTCGGTTGGTGATAAGTACGAGAAACCGGAAGATTATTTGAAATCATTTGAACAATTCGTGAAAGAAAATCCAGAACATATCCAGGCAATCGAGATACTGCTGCATAAACCGCAGGGTTGGAACTACGATGCTTTGGAAGAACTGAGAAAAGCTCTAAATAAGCATAGATTCAAAGAAAAGGATCTACAACGTGCTCATGAGTATTTATATAAAAAGCCTTTGCCAGACATTATCTCGATGGTGAAACATGCTGCTGATTTTGATGTTCCAATTCTTAATGCTCAGGAACGAATAGAAAGAGCTATACAATCAATCCCAACTAAAATGGATTTGAATGAAGAACAGCAAAAATGGCTGGGATACATCAAGCATTATCTCATCAGTAATTTAGCTTTGGAAGAAGAAGATCTCAGCAGCCATCCTGCCTTTACCAGACACGGTGGCAAGAAAATTGCCAAACAGGTTTTTGGTGACAAATTAGTTGAACTGATTAAAGAGATTAACGCTGCTGTTGCGGCATAAATAAAGATTAACAGGATTTTAATTAATGGACATAACCAACAAACTCTGGGGCATGTGCCACACACTGCGGCATGACGGAATCGATTATGGTGATTACATCGAACAACTCACATACTTGCTTTTTCTGAAAATGGCAGATGAACGCGGTGTGGAAGTAAAAAAAGAGTACAACTGGCAAAGTGTGATAAATCTCTCCGGTACGGAATTATTAGATCATTATACCAAAATTCTCCAAAAATTACGTGATTCCGACGGTATTTTGGGTGAAATCTTTATCCAGGCAATTCCTCGTTTCAGCAATCCGGTAAACTTAAAAAAAGTTTTGAACATGATCGATGAGATCGAATGGACTTCCCTGGAAATTGATGTGAAGGGTGAAGCCTTCGAAGGACTATTAGAAAAAGCAGCCAGTGAAGGTAAGAAAGGAGCAGGGCAGTATTTCACACCTCGTCCGCTTATTCGAACTATAGTAGAAGTGATGCAACCCGATCCTCTAATTACAAAAAGTTTTACGATTAGCGATCCGGCTTGTGGTACTGCAGGTTTTTTGATGGTTGCCTATGAATGGCTGATGGAAAAATATAAATCCGGTATAGATAAACGACAATGGCCACGCATTCAAAAAAAGACTTACCACGGTCAGGAATTAGTAGCTCGTCCACGCCGATTGGCTTTAATGAACATGTTCCTGCATGGTGTAGAACCGCAGATCGTCTTGGGTGACAGCATTTATGAACCGGACAGCGGAGAGCGTTTTGACTGCATTCTTACCAATCCGCCCTTTGGTACCAAAGGTGCCAATCAGGTTCCCACCCGCGATGATTTTACCGTAGCTACAAGCAATAAACAACTCAACTTTATCCAGCACGTTGTAACGATACTCAAACCGGGTGGACGCGCCGCCATGGTTCTTCCCGATAACGTGCTCTTTGCCGATCAGGCGGGTGACGTGATCAAATATTTGATGGAAGACTGTAACTTGCACACGGTGTTGCGTTTGCCAAACGGCACTTTTACTCCCTACAGCCAGGGTGTGAAAGCTAATGTGCTTTTCTTCCAGAAAGGACTCAGAACAGAAGAAGTGTGGATTTATGATAACCGCACCAATATTCCCGGAGTTACAAAGAAAGATCGTCCTCTCACAGAAACGATGTTCGAGGATTTTATTAACTGCTATGGTAACGATCCCGATGGAAGAGCAAAACGAAAGGCTACTGATGAAACAGGACGCTTCCGCAGTTTTGATGAAAAAGAAATTGCAGAGCGGAATTTCAACCTCGACATTACCTGGCTGAAAGATGAAAGCTTGGGTAATAATGATGATTTACCCGAACCTGAATTGCTGGCCAGCGAAGCAATCACCGAACTGAGCGCTTGCATCGATGAGCTGCAGGAAATTCTCGATCTGCTGGAGAATGGAAGTGAGTAATCAGAAATGCCAGACGCAGTCTGGTAAATTGAAAACGGCAGACAGCGTCTGCCAAAAGTAGATATTGTATGGACATAGTAATAAATCTTTATTCCAAACTTATCCAGGATATAGGGGTTTTGCTCCAACAAGGACGGACAAAAACCTATTATGCAATTAATAGAGTATTACTTGAAACGTATTGGAAGATTGGCGAAAAAATAATCAATTATGAACAACATGGGAAAGAGCGAGCAGAATATGGTTCAAACCTCTTAAACAATTTATCGAAGGATTTAAAATTAAAATATGGTAAAGGTTTCAGCCGAAGAAATGTCTTAAATATGCGTAATTTCTATCTGTTCTTTCCAAAATGGCAGACAGTGTCTGCCAAATTGAACTGGAGTCATTACGTTGAACTGCTTTCAATTAGCGATGAATTTACCCGATCTTTTTATGAGAAACAGTCGATCAAAGAAAACTGGTCTGTGAGGGAACTGAAAAGACAACGGCAATCAGGGCTTTTTGAAAGACTGGCGCTGAGTAAAGATAAACAGGAAATCATGGAATTATCAAAAAAGGGACTTATTATTACGTCTCCTGAAGATGCGGTAAAGGATCCATATATCTTGGAATTCCTCAATATCCCTGAAACCAATACGATATCAGAAAGTTATTTAGAAAAAAGACTGATAGATAATTTAGGAATGTTTCTATTGGAGTTGGGAAAAGGATTTAGTTTTGTAGGACGGCAATACCGGCTCACTATCAATAACACTCATTTCTTTGTTGATCTCGTATTTTATCACAATATTCTGAAATGTTATGTTCTCATGGATTTAAAGATTGGAAAGGTGCATCATCAAGATATTGGACAGATGAACATGTACTTGAATTATTTTAAAGAGGAAGAAAACAGAGAGGACGATAATGAACCGATTGGGATCGTTCTTGCTGCTGATAAAGATGAAATTATGGTGAAATATGCGACGGGCTCGATCTCGAATAAACTTTTTGTGTCTCAATACAAATTATATCTTCCTGATAAAAAAGAGTTGGAGCAGAAACTGAAAGCGCTTCTCCGGGAAGATAAAAAACTTATCGAAGCTGAGATGGATAATGGAAATGAATAAAACTTTGCCTGAAGGATGGATTGAGATTAAGCTTTTAGAACTAGTGCTTAATAAAAAGGGTAAGAAACCAAAGCAATTTTCTAATATACTAAAAGATGGATTTTTGCCTTATATTGATATTAAAGCATTTGAAAAAAGTGAAATCACTAAATATGGTGAAATAAATTCGTCTTCTTTAATTAATAGAAATGATATATTGGTTGTCTGGGATGGAGCCAGATTTGGATTCGTGGGTAAAGTTCAAGAAGGTGCAGCAGGTTCAACAATAATGATTATTACACCTTGTATAATTGATAGCATCTATACTTATTATTTCTTACAACACAAGTATCCTTATATCAATTCTAATCCAAAAGGTACAGGTATACCTCATGTAAATCCAGAGATCTTTTGGAACATGCCTATCCCTCTCCCACCACTTGCCGAACAAAAACGCATTGCTGCCAAACTGGATGCTGGTTTACCACACATTGAGAATCTGAAAGAAAGGCTAGAAAATGCAAAAGAATTAATAAAACAATTCCGCCAAAGTGTGCTCAATGCTGCAGTAACCGGGAAATTGTCGGAAGAGTGGAGGGAAAAGAATCAAGATATCGGAGGATGGATAATAGGCGAATTTTCAAAATTTTGTGATATAATACCTGGTTACGCTTTTTCAAGTCGTGATTTTATTAAAAAAGGGATAGAAGTTGTAAAAATAGCAAATATTCAATATGGATTGTACGAAGATTCAATCAATCAAGAATACTTACCATTATCTTTTTTGGATAAACATTCAAGATTTATAGTCCGAAAAAATGATATCTTAATGGCATTAACTCGTCCAATAACAAACGATACTCTTAAAGTATGTTTATTTCCCAAAGGAAGAGGAATTGCATTACTAAATCAACGAGTTTCACTAATTAAACCTTATCGCACAGTTTCAAAAAATTATTTATTGTTATTTATGCAGTCTGAAAATTTCAAAAATGAAGTAAGATCTAATTTAAGTGAAACCCTTCAACCAAATTTATCTCCAAAAGATCTAGCAAAAATAATAATAAATTTACCTTCTTTCGAGGAACAATGTGAAATCATCCGTCGGGTGGAGAAGTTGTTTGGAGTAGCGGATAAACTAGAAGCACGTTTGTATAAGATTAATCAGTATGTTGAGGATTTAGGTAAATCTGAGCTGGTAAAAGCCTTCCGGGGAGAACTTGTACCCACCGAAGCTGAACTCGCTGAAAAGGAAGGACGAAGCTACGAAACAGCAGAAGAATTGCTGGAAAGAATAAAAGCGGAGAAGAATAAATTGGAAGAGGAGAGAAAGGGGAAGAAAGGTTGTAAGTAATCTATAGACCGCTAATATTATGAAAAAGATAAAAGATTTACCTAAAAATGAACGACCACGAGAAAAACTTCTCGAAACAGGAGCTCAGAATTTATCCGATCGAGAGTTGCTTGCTGTTATCCTTGGAAAAGGTACAAAAAATCTTGATGTTCTGGCATTATCCAGAAAGATTATGAAACTCATCGATAAAGAGGGGATCGATTTTGATATTGCTAGTATACTTGAAATTGAGGGAATTGGAACTGCAAAAGCCGCATTACTTTCTGCAGCGTTTGAGTTTGTGCGGAGAAGAGTCAAGCCAGAAGGGCTCAAGATAAAATTTCCTGCAGATGTATTGCCGCTCATTCAGCATTTCGCAGATCGTAAGCAGGAACATTTTCTTTGCATTTCAATTAATGGCGCTAACGAAGTGATGAACATCCGAGTTGTTACAATTGGTTTAGTCAATAAAACACAAGTTCATCCACGAGAAGTCTTTGCTGATGTCATTGCCGAGAGAGCTTCCGCTGTTATTTTTGCTCACAATCATCCCAGTGGAGAGCTTGAACCAAGTGATGAAGATGTTGCAGTTACTAAACGACTTATAGAAGCGGGAAAATTATTAGGGATAAAAGTTATAGATCATATAATCTTTAACAAGAAAGGATTTTATAGCTTCCTTGATGAGGGATTACTCCCAAACTAATAGATTTATCAATTGAAACAAGATCAGTTTACTTCTTTTCTACTTCCCCTCCCCCCTCTTTCCTCTTCTTCATCATTGCTCCCATTGGTCCCCATATAAGTATCAAATGCGCTAAAGTGCCGCCTATGAGAAGACGGTTTATACTTTCTTTGTATGGCGTGCCCTTGAGCAGGATCGCGGCACCGATAATGACCGCACCCCAGATGATCGCACTTCCAATTATGAATGCACCATAAGTTATTGCTTTATTTTTGTTCATAAGAAACTTCCTTTTCTAATTGCTTTAAAGTATATCCTTTTTCTTGCAGACGTGCAAGCAGTCCGTCATCTCCTACCATATGAAAAACCCCGACAATGATGAAATAGGTGTGCTTTTCTTCATTTTCCACCAGATCGATGATCTCCTGCACCATTTCCTCTTCCCTTTGCGTGAACATCCTGTCATAATAATCTGCCATGCCGGGCATTTCTTCTTCCAAGCTCAGGATCTTTTCTTTGGAGATTGAGTTCAGTTTCTTTGTATCTCCGTCCTGCCATGCGACCAGCATTTCATTGAAGTTCTCGCCAGCATTTTCAAATTCATCCATGGTATACTCGAGGTAGTCGATCTGTGTGTCTTCGTCCATAGAAGAGATTGCTTCCAGTTGTGACGTTGCCTCTTCAAGCTCAATGATCTCCATTTCTTTTTCATGTGCCTGGTTCAAAAAGTGCATATCGATACCCAGTCCTGTCTCTATATCGATTTTCTGCAATGCGCCCATTCCGAGATTCAAACTCACGAACCATGGCTTGAACATGTTCAGTTGCTGCTCGCTGAGACCAAGTTCTGCGAAGTCGGCTACAAGGGTGTCGAATAACGCTTCGTCAAGTCTGCTTTGCAGATTGGTGCTGTCCCGATAGATCGCATGCAAGCCAATAAAATTATTTATTACATTCTGATCGAGCGTGGTGGCATCGAGCTCAACGACCAGAACATCACTTTCATCGAACGCACCTTCGATCGTGCTGTCCAGCGGATAGGCATCTTCCGGCATAACATGGATAGATCCTAAGAGGAATGCCTTGTTATGACCGCCCTGAATTTCCCACATGCAAAGGTCTGCATAGAGTGCTGAGGTGAGTAACAGAACAAGGCACACAACTGCGATGGCTGTCAGTATTTTTTTTCCCGAAAACCGGGAAGTTGTTGTAATCATTTTCATTTTTTTCTCCTGAATATTTCTTTTTCTGCTATATTAAAATATGAAAAAATAGATTGGTAGCTGCGTATGATATGCTTGATGCTCTCAATCGTAGTATTCTCGTCATTATAGATTATTTCAAGTATTTCCGAGAGTACGCATTCTATGATCGAACCGCTGAAGTGAATGAGTGAGAGGAATGCATCCTGTATCCAGACCGCATGTATCATTTCTTCACCTGACCGGTCAAAAAATGCAATGAGAGTTTCATTTGCATCTTTTATGATGATCAGCCATTGCCCGAGTAATTCATCCAGTACGATATCCGATTCTGTTTTAGCGATCTGGCGTACCCCTTTGATGGTTTCATCAGCATAATGTTTGAGGAATATCTGCAAACCTCTTGAATTATTCTCAAGGATGTGCGGGGTGATCATTTGCAGGGGAGTGGGGAAGCTGTCTATGATGAGAGAATGTTCTGCGCTTTCGATCATGCTTATAACCTTTTCATACACGAGCTCGCTGGATTGCAGTTCATAAATACCAATAGGTTCCTGTTTCACATTAAGCTTATCAACCTCCTCAATGATCCCTTCTCTTTTTTTGGTGAACTCTTTCTCAATCTTATTCAGAAATTGCTCGATGGGGATAGTATCGTAGTACAGTTTGTTCGAAGTATTGTCGCTTATAACTGCACCTTTGCGCTCCAGACTTTTCAGCGCTTTGTATGTATTGGCAACCGGTTTCCCGATTTTGGAAGCGATCTTATAGCCGGTGCTGCGTTTGTTTTCAAGCAGCCAGATATAGATGGTTGCTTCGAGGTTGGACAGCCCCATTTCACCAAGCAGGTCAGCAAGCTTATTCTGAGTTTTCATATATATCCTATTTAGTAGTAGTTTTATGCTACTACTTTTTGGCATTGTTTTTATTTGTCAAATTTTTTAATTTATTTATTGCTATTTTGAGTCTTTAATGCGCTCAGACTCTATTATTAATTTTTAGAATCATTTCATTGACAAAAAAAATCAATATGTTACTAAATTTTTAAAAACACGAATGGGATCATAATATGATAATTGTGAAATTAGTTTCTAAAATTATTAAACTTCTGGAATCCGCAGCATCACCTGCGCAGCTCTCATGGGGATTTGTGCTTGGGATGTTCCTCGGTTTTATTCCGGGATTCAGTCTTTTTAAGATATTCATAGTACTTCTTATCATTCTGCTCAATGTGAACATTACAATGGCGATCGTGTCCCTTGCTCTGTGCGGTTTACTCGGGCTGCTTCTGGACGGATTGTTCCATTCGATCGGTTTTTCCCTTCTCACGCAGGTCTCATTTCTGCAGGGCTTCTGGACGGCTCTCTATAATACTCCGATATTCCCATATTCACGCTTCAATAATACTGTAGTATTGGGAGCGCTTATCAGCTCGATCGTGCTCATCGCACCGGTTTTTTTCCTTATCAAAACACTGGTCATGCTCTACAGGAATAAGCTCTCCGCCAGAGTGAAGAAGCTCAAGATCGTCAAAGTGCTTTCCACATCCAAGCTTGTGGGCTTGTACAAGAAGATCAAAGTGGTGGGGGGATAACATGCGTGTAAAAGGGATAATATTTTTAGCAGTTCTTGCAATTATCGTTGTGGTGCTTTCACTCATTTTTTCGGATAGCTGGCTGGAAAAACAAATGGAAAAAACAGGCAGCAAAATGGTGGGCGCACGAGTCGAATTTGAGGGATTGAATTTTTCACTTTTCAGCTTGAGACTGTCATGGGACAGCATGCAGGTAGCCAATCCTGATGATGTGTGGCAAAACTCGTTTGAATCGGGATACACAGAGTTCAATCTTGCATTTGCACCGCTCCTGAAAAAGAAATTTGTAATCGAGAACCTGCAGATGAGCGAGGTGGCTTTTAATACGGAGCGAAGCACGGACGGCTCTCTTCCTGCAAAGTGGAAACCTGGTAAGAAGGAGGACAAGCCGGAAAAGAAAACACCTGAATTCATCAAAAATATTGAAGCAGGGATCAAGGATGAGGTCAAGCAATTGCCGGTTATGAATATGGATCAGTACACAAAGGATATTAACGTGGATAGTCTGCTGGCAGCGATCAACCTGAAGACGCCGCAAAAAGTTGATTCTCTAAAAGAGGTATATACTCAGAAATATGCACAGTGGCAAAAACGAATAGAAGATCTGCCGGATCAGCAGGATGTGAAGGAGCTTGAGACCCAGGTGAAAAGCATTGATGTGAATAATATCAAAAGTGTAAAAGATGCCGAACAAGCCATGGCAACGATTAAAGGTATTCTCGATAAAGCAGAACAGTATAAGAAGCAATATAACGATATTCAGCAGGCGATAGGTCAGGATTCAAAGCTCGCACAAAATACATCGGGTGAGGTAACGGTATGGATAGATCAGGATAAAGCGAAAGTACTTTCCTATGCAAAACTTCCGGATCTCTCCGTGGGAAACATGGGTAAGATCGTATTTGGCAAAAGGGTGATCGAGCAAGTCGATAAGATCACGAACTATATAGGAAAAGCGAAATATTACCTGGACATACTCAAAAAAAATGACAAGCCCAAAAAAGTTAAAGCTCCCCGTTCAAAAGGACAGAATATATCATTTCCCCTCAAACCGGGCACGATCTATCCTTCTTTCTGGATAAAAAAGATCGAGTTTTCGGGAACTACAGAAACCGGCTTCAAATTCGCGGGACTTATCACGGATATTACAAGCGATCAGAAACTTATTGATACTCCGACAGTGCTCTTTGCCCAGGGAATCCGGCAGGATAACGCACAGCTTGATGTGGAACTAACTTTTGATTATCGATCTGAACAGAGCGAGGAAAAGCTGGTAGTTCAGATGAGCAATCTTCCAATGAAAAATGTGACACTCAGCGATACGCCGCTTCTGCCGAGTAGGATAGAAAAGGGCACAGGAAAAATAGATGCGATCATGCTGCTTCAGCGTCCGGATTTTGATGCACGGATTGATTTTGTCGCTGAAAATATTGAGTATGCCCCTTCTTCCAAGAATGAGAAAATGGATGCCCGTCTTGTGCGTATCAGCGAGCAGCTTACGGCTTCGATACATACAATAGATTTCAAAGCAAAGCTCTGGCAGGATGCAAGAGAACCGCTCAAATTCACACTCACCAGCAATCTTGATAAGATACTTACACAGGCAGCAAAAGATGTATTCCAGCAGGAATTGGAACAGGCTAAAAAAGAACTTCGAGCCAGAGTAGATGCCGAACTGCAAAAGTATAAAGACCAGCTCAACCAGGAAATTATGACGCAGCAGCAGAAACTGCAAAAACTTTTTGATGATCAAAAAACACGATTTAATGGCGAATTTGCAGTGCTCGAAAATCTTATTGGCGAAGACGAAGATATTCTTGGAAATGTACTGCAAAACCAGGCAAAGGATCTGCTGGACGGTCTGTTCAAGTTCTAAATAATTAATATACGAATAATAAAGAGAAGGCGATAAAGCGCATTATCGCCTTCATCTAACATTTTATTGACAGCACCAAGCATTGATTTCCCAATTTATATATGAAAAAAATATTCATTATCGTGCTTGTATTCATAATTTCACTCATACTCCTCGCATCATCGCGTGGTCTTGAGTTACTGAAGGAAGCACAGTTTTATGAAAAGCTCGATGACGGCTCTGTTCAATGTACACTTTGCCCCAATTATTGCAGATTACCGGAGGGCATCAAAGGATTATGCCGTGTCCGCCAGAATATTGATGGCATATTGTATTCTCTTGTATATAACAAGCCCGTTTCTGTGAATATCGATCCTATCGAGAAGAAACCTCTCTATCATTTTTACCCTGGCTCAAAAATACTTTCTCTTGCCACAGTGGGATGCAACCTGCGGTGTAATTTCTGCCAGAATTGGACAATATCACAATCAAATCCAGACGAAGTACGATCCTATGATGCCACTCCTGAGGAGATTGTCGAACTGGCAAAGGAGTATAAGTGCAAGAGCATTGCCTTCACCTATACAGAACCAACCGTTTTTTATGAATACATGATCGACATTGCGAAATGTGCACATGAAAACGACATCAAAACCGTGTGGGTAACCTGCGGCTACATAAACGAAGAGCCGCTCCGAAAACTCATTCCGTACCTCGATGCGGCAAACATCGACCTGAAAGGGTATTCCGAAGATTTTTACTCGACCTATACAACGGGCACACTTGAGCCGGTTCTCCGAACCATCGAGATATGCAAGGAGGAAGGGCTCTATTTTGAGATAACAAACCTGGTTATCCCGGATGCGAATGATGATCCTGAAATGATACGCGATATGTGCGTGTGGCTGAAAGAAACGATTGGAACAGAGTACCCGCTTCATTTTTCGAGATTTTCACCTCAATTCAAGCTGACGAACAGACCGCCCACGCCAGTAAAAACACTCGAGAAAGCATACGAGATCGCAAAAGATGTTGGTTTGAAATATGTGTATATAGGAAATGTGGTCACAGCTTCCGAAGATACCTTTTGCCCGAACTGCGGAAAGAAGATCATAGACAGGTACGGATTTAGTGTGCAGGAGATAAATATTTCAGATGGCAAATGTGATTTTTGCGGACATGAAATATTTGGCGAGTTTGAATAAACTTTCATGAAAAAGAAATACCTCCTTTTCATCGCATTAGGAGTCAGTTCACTCATTGGTCAAACAGTACTTCTGCGTGAAATGCTCATCGAAGTACGCGGGAACGAGATTGTCTTTTCAATCTACCTTTCATTGTGGCTTTTAATGATTGCAGCGGGGAGTTTACTCGGAAGATACCTCTTGCATAAAAAGAATTTCGAAAGATGGATTTCAGCAGGTTATATATTACTTTCGGTTCTTCTGATCTTGCAATTCTTCGGGATTCGATTATTGGGGAATGCGTTCACGATCATTTCCGGCGAAATGTTCAGCATTGGGAATATGTTTCTGCTTGCACTGATCATTCTTACGCCAGGATGCCTGATACTCGGCGCATTATTTCCATTGTTATGTACAGCCATCAAGTCGATGAAAGACCCGGTGCACGAAGGATATATTTTTGAGAGTATCGGCATTGTGGTTGGCGGTATACTCTTTGCTGTCGGGATACTTTTTTTTAAGCATATCCAACTGCTTGTGGTTATCGGATTACTCAACAGCATCATTCTGTTTTTGATTTTTAAAAGGAAGTATCTATTCATACCGATCGTGATCTTTTTTGTGTTTGCTTTCTTCGCGGAGCACATTTTTATGGATATCTATGCCCGGAAATATATTCCCCAAACACTTCAGTTCTCGCGTGATTCCAAGTACGGCAGACTCGATGTGACCGAAGAGCAGGAGCAGATGAATTATTTCTGGAATGGAGAACTTTTTGCTCACACTGATAATAAAATGTATGCAGCACAGATGGTGAATTTCGTCATGATGCAAAATCCTCATGCACAAAAAGTGCTGCTCGTGGGAGGGATGCTAAACGGGTTTATTTCCGAGATAACACAATATCAATCCCTCGAATACATCGACTATCTCGAACTGGATAAAAACATGATCGCCTTTGCTCCCCACCATCCGGATGTGCAGTATATTCAGGACGACCCGGTTCGTTTTTTACGGACTACTTCAGAGAAATATGATATCATTTTTATTGATGTGCCAGATCCCACATCCCTGCTGCTGAACCGTTATTATACAATGGATTTTTTTACACTTGCACAAAAGCATTTCTCGACAGATTCTTCACTTCTGGCGATTACTCTGAGCAGCGGGGCAAATTTCATGACGCCGGAACTTGTACTGCTCAATGCGTCGGTATGGAATACATTTGCCGAAGTGTTTCCCTGCACGATCGTAATCCCTTCGATAAAAAATATTTTCATAGGAAGCAAGGCAGAAATACTCACGAATAATGTCGAAAAACTTCAATTACGCGCAGAAGGTCACCAATCCGAATGGTTTAATAAAACTGTAATTTTTGAGAGGTGCAATGCTTTGCGGTTACAGCAATTTTTCAGATCGATAAAGGGGAAAGGAGATCTGAATACAATTGCCGATCCTGTTGCCTATCTCTCCGCAGTAACGGTTTGGACGAGTATTTTGGAAATGAATATTAATTCAACTCTGGCATGGATGAAAACTCATAGCGGATTGCTCTTTGTACTCAGCATTATTCTCGTTCTTGTACTCGCTTTCAGCGCTTCTAAACTGAATATTCAATCTCAAACTCAGACCGATATGCAGATTTTTTTGGTAAGTCTTGTAAATTTTGTGATGCAGCTGGTGCTTCTCAACCTCTTCCAGATGCAGTTTGGAAATATCTATTTCATGGTCTTTTTGTTCACCTCGTTCTTTATAATCGGACTGGCTGCTGGGTTTGTATTCCGTAAGAGAGTCCGATTAAATATTTCATTATTGTATGTGCTCAATATTATTTTTGCAGGAAGTGTCTGGCTCATATTTGATGTGCTGATGCCCGGCATTGTATATTTATTTTTCAATATACTTTTTGCCTTTCTTGAGGGGAGCATTCTATCAAAACTTCTTGATGTGAAGTATCAGAAAGAGAGCATTCAAAGTGGAAGTTCGTTTTATTTTTTAGATAGTCTAGGGTCCATGGTCGGGGGGCTGATCATAGGTGTGCTATTATTTCCTGTTCTTGGAATTAGGAGTAGTGTCCTTGTGCTAGTGTGTTTACTTGTGATAAATCTACTTTTAGGAGTATTGCCGCAGAGCACACAGAGAGCACTAAGATAAATAGGATAAAAATAATTTAGAAATGAATAAATCCCCTCTAAAAAGAGGGGTGTCCGCCAATTGGCGGACGGGGTGTGTAATTTGTTGTTCATCTTCTCATTGATGAGAAAACGAAACGATTAAACACTTCATTGTCATACTTCGAGAACCTCAGCATGACATCTGCCTATCAAGATTTCTTCACGATAATTTCCATGAGGTCCATAAGAAAATATCTGCGTTTATCTGTGCAATCAGTGTTAATCAGTGTGCTATTGTATATCTATAATAGAAATCCGTTGTTCTAATTCTATCTACTCAACAGCTTATGCGCTTCCTTTAAGGATTGAATGATTGGAACCTTCTGAGGACATTTCGACTCACATTCACCGCATTCGATGCATTTATCTGCACGGTTTTCCTCTTTAATGAAATTATTATACATCATAACCGAACGTTCCATGTCATCATAAATATTACTCTGCATATATGCACCAAGGCATGATGAGATAGATACTCCCTGAGGACAGGGTTCACAATATTTACAGGATGTGCAGCGGATTGGTGATCGCTTATGATATGCTCGCTTGATTTTTTGGAACACGTGCATTTCATCTATTGAAAATAAATTAACTTTCGCCTTATTAGCACTTACAACATTTTCCTGTACCTGCTGCAATGTCGTCATGCCACTCAGCACAAGAGGAATTTCTTCATGATGCCAGACCCATTGCAAAGCACCATCAGCATAAGTCATCTTGCTGCTGAAATTTTGCCAGATTCTTTGTATTTCAGCAGGTGGTTCTTTCGCAAGAAGACCTCCACGGATTGGCTCCATCACGATCACATCGATATTCTTCTTTGCCGCAAGCTTGAGCCCCTTCCTTCCCGCCTGATATCTGGTATCCATATAATTATACATGATCTGACAGAATTCCCATTTATCATAGTCATGTATGATAGCTTCAAAAACTTTATAATGATCGTGAAAAGAAAAACCGATATGTTTGATCCTGCCCTCTTTCTTTTTGCTTTCACACCATTCAAGCACATTCATTACTTTGAGCTTATTCCAAGATTTTTGGTTCAAAGCATGCAATAAATAAAAATCGAAGTAGTCAGTTTGCAGTCTTTCCATCTGCTCATCGAGGAGTTTATCCATATCATCGTTATCGTTCACAAACCACGCAGGAAGTTTTGTAGCAAGTAAAATATCTTTTCGATTTCCATGCTTATGTAGATATTTTCCTATGAATTTCTCGCTCTCACCACCATGATAAGGATAGGCAGTATCAATATAATTCACCCCGTGCTCAAGCGCATAATCCAGCATTTCTTCTGCCTTGTCCGCATCGATCTTTTTAGAATCTCCATCAATGATCGGCAAGCGCATTGCCCCAAATCCCAAAATTGAAACCTTATGACCGCACAGTGACCGATAATGCATAGTATATAATACCTTTTTTTCACACTTCAGGAATGTGAAGAATATTTGTTAAGATTTTTCTTTATAATGCTTCATTTGCATCGTTTCTCAACGAGTCCTCGTTCTTTTGGAATCAACATTAATTATTATGCCTGCAACTCCTTCAAGGTTTCGAGCACTTTTTCTGCATGATCCTTTGCTTTCACTTTGTGCCATGCCTGAGCGATCATGCCTTCCGGTGTGATTAAAAAGGTGCTGCGAACTACTCCCATGAACTCTTTTCCGTACAATTTCTTCTTCTGCCATACACCGTACTTTTCCATTACTACATGGTCGGGATCGCTGAGGAGTTCGATGCCGAGATCATGCTTTTCGATGAAGTTATTATGACTCTGTATCGAATCCTTGCTCACGCCAATTACAATTGCACCGAGTTCGCTGAATGCATCTACAAGGCAGGTAAACTCCTTTGCTTCCAATGTACAGCCGGATGTATTATCTTTTGGGTAGAAATAGAGCACCAGCCATGAACCTGCATAATCACTGAGCGAGACGTCCTCCTCACTCTGATTCAACAGCGTGAAGTCCGGTGCATGATCACCGATCTGAAGTATAATGTTTTTCATGCTATCCTCCATTATCAGACAATGAATCTATGATACCTTTCATATTGTCCCGATATTTTTTTAGTGCATTTTTACCTTTTGTTGTAATACGAATAAGGGTCCGCGGGATCTTGTCCACAAATTCTTTGCTGACCTTCACGTAACCTGCTGCTTCCAGCTTGCTGATGTGGCTGGAGAGATTGCCGCGCGTCAATTCCGTCTGCTTCATTAAAAAAGTAAAATCCGCACTGTTGATTACCGAGAGGTAGGAGAGGATCATGAGCCGGGCAGGTTCATGCACCAGTTTGTCGATATCTGAAAGGGCGTGAAATGATTGTTCAGATGTAGTATTTGCCATGAGAACTCCTTCCTACTTCAGCTTCTTTGCGAATTCATCTTTACCGGACCATCCTGTCAGCAGCAATACCAGCGCTAGCACACCCGAACCAATTATGAAAGTGGAAATCGGTGACAGATCAAACAGGTACAACAGATTGCAGCATAATGCCATAACCCCTACAAAAAAGAAGCGCTTTGCTTTGTACATCGTGGCAAGAATGAGGAAGTACAATCCAAGACAGATAAACATAAGCGCCGGAACGAAACCGAAAGAACGGGAAGAAACTTCAGCAAGTCCCTGCACAGAAAACACTGCCAATCCTGCAAGATTGACCAAAAACATGACCATGAAATTCCTGAGAAAGCTTCTGCTTTTCACAAAGCTGTTAACCTCGTTTTCTTCAAGGTGTGTGAAGGTGGTTCTTTTACGTGCTGAGTAGGTGAACATACTGAATATGACGGGTGGAACTATGAGCAGCACATAGAGAGAGACAACACTCAACTGCTTGAAGATGAGATACACCACGACCCACACAAAGAAGTTGACTCCCAAATAGATCTCATCGATCCCATCCTGGTACACAAGGGAATATCCTTTTCGCTGCTCTTCCAGATCTTTGTATTCCTCGGACTTATCTTCCAGAATAGGATTGTCCCTGATGAATTTGTAGAATGTGTACAAACCCGCTGGGATCATGACTGCTGCGATGAGGAACAGGGAATAGATGAAATTGAGCAACATGCGCTGCTTCAGTAAAAATACAAGCGCGATTCCCGCAATTACTGCAAACCCATAAAGATAGTATCTTTTAAATTGATAACGATTGGCGAAATAGAAGAAAAATACTCCAATTCCTACAAGGATGATAACCGGCAATGCTCTGAAGAATCCGGAAGGAATGGTGACAATATTCCGTGCAAACAGGAAGAACACCCCTGCTCCAAAAAAAGCAACCCCTGCAATAAGGAACATGACCATGCGCTGGCTCGTACGGATGTCCACATACCCGATGCGGGGAAAGGTGAACCGCTTGCGTATACTCGTTGCAAGCGGACCAACCATCACGGATGGGAGGATTACCAGCATGATGAGATTCTTGTCGTACATTACATTAAAATAAAGATACAACCCAATCACCAGGCAGATGAATCCCCACATAATATCCAACACCCCGTCCTGATGAAGGGTCTGCACTGCCCTTTTACGAACTTCTTTTACATCAAAGTTTTGAGTCATTGTGACCTCCGTGAAATATTGAGTTTAGTTTGCAGCGCAAACTTATATGCAACTAAAACAAGTTGGCAGATTTGGTGTCAAGAAATTGTTAATGATTTATTAAAACAGATAAGATTGTAATGATTTGTAATATATTAATTATCAGAGATTCCCATGATATTCAAATTTCCTAAGGAAACAGTGAATTTATTAAATCTTGTTTTATCACCGGAATACAATAAAGCCTGAATATAGAGACTATGTATTGATATATAATCTGATTTAGACTTGATTTCTCCAATTTTCTGTTCTACTGATCTCAATATACGTGCTGAACTGATACTTTCAGTATTTCGGAATAAAAGAGAATGTTTACCTTCATTATCCTTAGATTCTAAAATAGATTTATCAAATTGATCCAAGAATTGAAAATGTTTAAAATCATCTAATGTTATTGAACTGATATTTTCTATTCCATTTATTTGTTCTGTTAACCAACAACATGAATTATTATCAATTAAAAATCTATTTAGTCTATCTTTAGAAATTATTCTAGAATTATTAATAATTGCAGTTCCATAATAATTTTTTCTGTATCTGTACATGACATCATATGTGAGTGAATATCTTAAAGTTATCTCACCAATAAATTTTCTGAATTCTTTGTGAAGGGATTTTATTGAATTAAATCTTTGAATATTAGCTTGAAAATAAATTGCAAAGATTATTGCGTGGAATGGTGTATCAAAAATCTGATAGCCACCATCTCCAATATTTATAAAATAGTCTAAAAAATCATCCTTGTTTTTATCTTGAAATAAATAAGATTCATGCTCAAGACAATTTAAAACAGTAGTGATGTAGAGTTGGTGGAAAACATGAGGAATGAGGGTTTGTTGTTCTTGTGGGAATTTGCTATATTGGTAAATATCAAAACCTAATACAGCCTTTGTTGTTAAATACTCTGATAAAATGTCTGCAATTACGTTGATGCTTTTTTCAGTACCTAATTCTTTAATCTTAGCTTCGATCTCTTCAATTTTTTTTTTAGTTAATCTTTTCATTTATTTCCCCAATGTTACAACAGTTATTATTGTTGATAGATATATAATTATTCTTTTTGTTTGCCATTTTCAATCCAATCCCGTAGACTTTTTTTGATTTTTACTAAAAATGGATTTAAGCGTCAAGAAAAATATTAGGTATTAGGTATTGGGTATTGGGTGTAGGGTAATGGGTGGAGAATATCAAATTTCTAATTTCTAATTTCAAATGGGTAGGGGCTGAACATGTAAATCGAAAAGCAGAAAGCAGAAAGCAAAAAGCAGGAGTCAGAAGTCAGAATTATCAAATCGGTAAACGATTTTCAAAATTATATTTATAATCAGCGCGAATCAGCCCAATCAGTGAGAATCTGTGTCCTATTTTCCCTATACAGTTTCAAATATCAAGTTTCAATTTTCAATGTCCAAAAACAGGCATTGAACCACATTTCATGACCCAATGCCTGGCACTATATTCTATAATGAATTAATCAAATGCGTTTTCTGTTTTCCACACTTCCCAGATTTTTCCCACAAGATCGGGGCTTGGTTTCAGGACCATTTTTCCGGGTTTCCAACCGGAAGGAGTTGCCTGGGTGCCTTTGCTTGCACGAACCAGCTGGAATGCCTGTACCTGCCTGATGGTTTCACTGACATTTCTGCCCACAGGCGGGGTCAGCACTTCGTAACCCTGGACAATGCCATCAGGATCAATGAGGAATCTTCCGCGTGTTTCCACACCAGCATTCTCATCATAGATGCCGTACACTGTTCCAACTTTACCGCCGGCATCGGTCAGCATTGGGAAGGGGATACCTCCTTTTACCATCTTAGAAAGTTCATTCTCGTCCCACATTTTGTGGACGAACACACTGTCCACACTCATTGATAAAACTTCGACTCCAAGTTCCTGGAATACTGGATATTTCTCTGCGACCGCAGAGACTTCAGTAGCTCACACGAATGTGAAGTCACCCGGATAACAGCAGAGCACAACCCATTTTCCGAGATAATCCGAAAGCTTAACGCTTATGAATTTTCCCTTGTGATAGGCAGGTGCTGTAAAATCAGGTGCTTTTCTTCCGACCATGATCATTTTTCGTTCCTCCGTTTTTTGTGTTATTTTTTCGTCTTTTTTTTCTTCAACTTCCTCACCGACCGGACCGCCTGTTGGCCTGGCACAGCCCACGTTCATTTCTTCTGGCATGTGCATGCTCCTTTATCGATAGTTGTTATCATTAATATTTGATTTATTAAGTTAATAATTTTCATAACTGATTGTTTTAAATAAATAGTTTCTTTAGCTGTCAAGAAAAAAAGAATATCCAATATTCAATAATCCATGACCAAAGTCCAAGTAGTGGCTGAACATGTTTAGCCCAGAATGAAATCTAATATCGTAAATCGTTAATCGTTATTCGATATTTCTTCAAGTGTAGCTTCGATGAATACATCTCTTCCGGTTGCAATATCTTCGGCTGTTTCATGTACAAGGATATCCGGCATGATGGGTGCTAACTTATCCATATTCTCGACTGCTGCCTTGTAGGTTGTTCTCCCGATCGTGATGATCATCTGGGTGTTTGGAAGACGGAGTTCAGTATCTTTACCTGCGTTGCATTTAAACGTTGCACCACTTGGTGTGCCCACAAAGGTGCCGATGTTATTGTAATCCAGAAGTGCACAAAAGTGTCCGTTCGTTGAGCCGCATCGGCCATCGATCAGCGTATAAAGATTCCCTGTAAAATGATTTTCAGCAAGAGGGATCGGATCAGCGAAATCTGCATACTTTCCATAGCGTTCTGCAAAATAGGGAACTGGTTCGCTTTCAAGGTAGGAAAGCAGGATGGTCGAGCAGAATGGATCACCGCCACTGTTACCTCTGAGATCGAGTATCAGGTTTTCGATCCCTTTATCTTTGATCTCTTTGAAGCATGAATCCATGAAATTACGGAAGTAATCCACCCGAGAATAATATGCAAAGGTGTAGATCGTGAGGATGGCTGTGTTTTTACCTTCCATGATTTCGAATTCGAGTGGAGGATTACTGAAGTGTCGGAACACCACTTTTCTCACAGATGCATCGTCAGTGGGAGTTAGTTCTGCCGTGACAGGATCTTCGCTGTCTGGTTTGATGTAAGTTATTTCAAAGCCGTCCGGCAGTCCATACATGCTTGCATAGAATTGAGAGAAACGAGTTGAGAGTTGTGAATCGATGAAATAGGGATTCATTGCATCAGCAGGGGTGATCATTCTGAAATCGGCTATGATCGTGTCAACTGGGGTTTTATTAATCTCAATTAGAATACTTCCATCGGGTACTTCAAGGGAATCGTTATAAGTGCCTATCACAGCGAGTTGTTCATCTATGAGTTTGACGGTGAGGGGAAACATATTTCTGGGCTTTGTGATAAAGAATCGCCCAGGCATCCATGTGGATGTGTGCATGCATCCGATCTTGGCAGTAATGGGTGCGAGAATCTGGAAGAATTCATTCATGGTCATCTCATGATCGATCAGCGCATAGTGC
Source organism: Candidatus Cloacimonadota bacterium (assembly GCA_049903315.1). Lineage (GTDB taxonomy): Bacteria > Cloacimonadota > Cloacimonadia > JGIOTU-2 > JGIOTU-2 > Celaenobacter. Next base: position 45,739 of record JBNGBT010000001.1, read on the forward strand.
GCATCAAAGAGACTGTCCATTTCTGCTTTTGAGGTGTATTCGTAAGTGCAGCAGTGTTCTTGCTCAAGGATTTCTCGGAATCTCTTGAAATCCTGCTGGAGTGCTCCGACGCTGAATGCTTGTGATGATTGAAGATTCTCGTCGGCTTGCAGCAAATTCACTGTAATGAGGAAGAAGCAGAAAAAGAAAATAAAAAATATGTATTTTATTCTTTTCATGAAGTGATCCTTTTTTTTGTGATGGATTTATATGGGATTAAGAAGTCAAGGAATATAGGATTTAGGGTTTAGGGATTAGGGTGTAGTCCCTGAACATGTTCAGCCAGATAAAGAGATATGAAATCTTAAATCCCGATCGATATTCGTTTTTATTTTCCTATTATTGCTCCAATTACCAGACCGAGTCCGATACCACCGAGGATAGATCCAATAAAATAGAAAACTGAGAATGGTAACAGGAAAAATCCTACGCCAATACCTATCATTGTTCCTCCGCCAACTGCCCATCCGCTTCTGTCTATCTTCTTGTCTTTTGTTTCCATATCATGTCTCCTGTGATTTATCAATTTCCTCAATAATTCAGGAATTTCTCATATTGAAGCTATTTTCGTCAAGTTATGCGGCGAATTATGACTTTAAAAATTCGAATTTCTTTACAGGAACGAAGCAGTGCAATGGAGATTATTATCATGAATGTAGAAATCTATGAAGATTATTCTATTGATGGAAACTCAGGAGCAGGGCAACTCTTTAGCGAGTATGCTCAGTCGCTTGGTTTTCCCCTTGATTTTCAGGATTTTGATAAGGAATTGGAGAATCTACCTGGTGAATATGCACCCCCTGAAGGATGTATCTTTCTCTGTAGAATACAGGATGATATTGCAGGTTGCATTGCTCTCAGAAAACTCGAGCCGGGTATTTGCGAATTAAAGAGGATGTATGTGAGAGAAGGATATCGGGGAAAGGGGATAGGGAAGATGCTTGTAGAAGAAGTGATCAGAAGAGCAAAAAAAATTGGCTACAAGAAAATGAGATTAGATACACTTCGTTCTATGAAAACTGCAATAAGAATATATGAGGAGCTTGGATTTAAGGAAATCAGCGCTTATCGTTATAATCCATTCGAAAATGCGATGTATATGGAGAGAAAACTGGAGAATATCCAATAACCAATATTCAATTTCCAATGTCCAAGTAGCGGCTGAACATGTTCAGCCCATTAGAAAATATGAAATAACTAAACAATTTTTTTCATGCAATCATTAATTAAAAAATTGCATTGCTTCAACCCACCTTTCACTCAGGTCTTCAGGTATATCGTGCCCCATTTCGGGAATAATGATGTATGTGTAAGGGATATTCTCTTCTTCAAAAACTGAAATCATTTCTTCCTGCTTTGGACGGTAGGGATCATTTTCGCCTGCTACCATCATGATCTTAAGACCAGATTTATTTGCTTCGGACACATTTACAGCATCAAACTCTTGCGGCTTACCGGGGCATACTCCGAATACTCCCTTTACTGGAATGATCTGATTTATTGCAAAATCCATCGCAGCAATTCCACCAGCGGACATACCTCCGATATAAACCGAAGTTGTGTCGATTGCATAATCAGTGACAATCTCATGATATATTCGAGAGATATCCTTTCGCGCACGTTCATCATAGGATCGCCAGCCAAATGTGTTTGAGTCATAATAGAGGTAGGACTGCACATAAGCGGTGATCATTTTATCTTTTAACTCGTCAGGAATTTTCCACCGCTCTTTTGCTTTTGACAATGAACTTCCACCTCCGTGAAGGATCAAGAAGACGCGATAGCGTTTAGCTGGATCATAGTTTTCCGGTAATTGGACATCATATATTGTTTTTGCCTTTTCTAATGCTGCTGAACGTAGTTCAGTATCTTTTTTTACGAGATCATTGAAACGATCATACTCAATGTAAGGTGCACACTTGGGCAGGCTTGGATGAAGTAGGAAAAAATATCCCTTCTCATGCCCTTGTGCATAGAGATCGAGAGATTTCTCATATTGCTCAGTTTTGCGATAGAGATATTCAAGCTCTTTCATGAGTTCGAATTCCTGTTCAAGATATTGATCAAAATTATCTTCAACGAGAATGAGAGCAGAATCGTAACATTCTTTCTTTTCAAGTTTTAAGATAGTATCATAGAAAACATCATAGGATATAGATTCACTCTTTAATTTTTTGGACTGATATGTGTCTTTATTTGAGGAGGGTGAACAGCTGATAATCATGAATATTGATATCATTATGGGGATCAATTTCATCGGATGTCCTTTCTATAAAATTATGTTCATTATTGGTTCATATGTTCTTTCAGTGCTTCTTTACTACTGGGATAATCAGGTTTTATTTTAAAAGCTTTCTGATAATTTTTGACGGCAAGATATTTCCTGTCATTGGCGCTTTCACAGGTTTTATTCCGACACATCATCCTTTTCACAAAATTCTTCTTTTCCGTCAGGATAAAGTAAACTTAATCCGATTACTCGATCATCGTCATCCCGTTCAAATCTGATTGTCGGCAGTTCGTTCATCGCTTTAAAACCTGCAGGCAAATGAACTTCATACAGGTCGTCACCGACTTCGCTAAGCTTCAATTTAAGACTTCCATCCCGCTGTGAATAATAGAAACCGTTTTCAAGTGTGACATTTCTGAGATTGCCGTAACGGCCGGTGATTCCTTGAGGATCATTTTTCTGCGTTATTTCTTTGTCGGTATCCTCCACCTCGGTTTTTATGAACTGAATGAGCTCGTTCCTAAGATCGATGGTCACTATGAGATCTTTCAATATAGGATATCCGATATTGACATATTCATTATTTCTGTCCGATAGAATAATATCCGGAGAATCGAAAATGATATCCGCAAGTTTAATTCGGTCGTCCAGTTCACCCTTCCAAATTTGATGCGTTCCTCCGATGGTGCGTGATTGAGCGTCCAGCGGAACAGGAGGGGCTTTAAATTTCAACCGATCTTTGAGCGCAAAGGGAAAAGAGAATGAAAAGGGAGCACCGGTATCCAGATGAGCGTTCCACGTGCATACATCGGTTTTAATCGGCACTGTCAGGATTTCGCAATCGGGCATCAAATCAATGACATTTTTCTGACCTTTCGACAATTCTCCTTCTGTCAGAATGATCTTTTTGTCCGGATAATTGATATTTATTAGGAAATCGGAAAATGCTTTAAACGAAATAATGCCGTCAACAGGAATCATATTCCTCAGGGGCATTGCTACCATGCTGATATCAGCAAACGATTTGCCGGACACGTTCATTTCAGAGACAACCACCTGAGGAACAGAAGATTTTTGATTACTGCCGGGTGCTCCAATTTCGACCTTCCCGGTTTCTTTTAAATCCAAACGGGATGCCAGATCTTGATCGATGACATGTCCACTGGCACCGGTATCAAAAATAAATTGATAAGGTCCGCTTTGATTGATAAAAATTTCGATCACTGGTCTGTTCAAGCTTAAATCCAAAGGAATAACAATCTCAGATTGTCCTGATGAGGCATTCGGTAAAAACATCAATAAAATGGCTATGTAATAAATTGTTTTACTCATTTTGTTATCTCCTTATTTTTTGTGATCTCTTGTTTTTTTGATTTTTCAATGACATTTACTTCCACCCAGAAAATGTCGGTCTTTTCACGAGCCGGATGATAAAGTGTGATTTCCTGTAGATCCTCAAAGGTATGACGCTTTTCGAAATACTTGTTCCATGTAACCTGAGGGTAAGCGGCAAAGAAAAAATACTTACCATCAGAAGATATTGATGGGCACCATCCGGATATCATTGAATTAATACTATCACCGAGTTTTAATAAATCACTCCAATTGTCATGTTCATCTCTAAAGGAAACAAAATAATTATCTCGAGGTACTATCAAATAGCTTTCATCCGGTGAAATTACCGCATGAAATTGTTCTTTTTCGCTGTTCACCTGCGGTGGAAGTTCTTCCGGTTTCATATAGTTGCCATTAACGAACCTTGATCGATAAATTTTCTCACCACCGTCTTTGGTTTTTTTGGAATAATACAGGGTTCCGGTTTCGGTAACAGAAGGGCAGCATACAAATCCATCGCCATTAATGGGATGTCCAATAGGTTTGGGCTCACTCCATCCAGAACTTGTTTTTTCAATAAACCAAATGTTGACCACATCTGCAATGAGTGAATCATTATCAAGAGGTCTGTAAGAATGAAAAAATAATTTAGAGCCGTCAGGATGCATCGAAGGAAAACCATCCAGATATTTCCCGGAAAAGAAAGCTACATCAGGCGTGGTCCAGCAGCCATTTTCCAGTTTGGTTGTTACTATTGTTTCGCTATTCCCGGCATGGACTGTATAAAATATTTCCTTGCCGTCAGGTGCCACAGCAATAGCGGATTCACTCATGCCGGTTGATATAATCCCGGGTGCAAAAAGCTCTGGCGACATTCCTGGTGGTGACTGACCCAGGTAGGGACCGGTGAGTTTTGGAAATTCATTTTGTTGAGCAATAATGTTTGTGGCTATGGTCAGTATTGCGATAATGATACAAATTGTTTTTTTCATGTTACTTTCCTTTATTTCAAATCTTTTGATTTTAATTCTTCTATAATCTTCGCACCCACCCAGTAAACGTCTCCTTTGCCACGTTCCCCCGACGAAAAGAAAAGATATTTTCCATCAGCAGTTATAAAAGGTTGACTGGCTCTCATCCCCAGATTAATCTCCAGTGGTTTGCTCCAACCTCCATCCCTCTTCCTGAATGAGCAAAACAGCACACTATTTGGTTCTTCTCCCGGTCTTCCCACAGTATAAACGATAGTACTCTCATCCGGAGCGATCCAGGGATGCTGGTTCCGTCCTTCCTCATTAAATGGCGTACCAAGTTTTTCAAGCTTCTGATACATGCCCTCAGACTTTCTTATGATTCCCAGTGCTTCATTCCCCATACCACCTGAAATATCGGTGGTGTAGATCGTCCCGCTATCAGTGGAAGCGATATGCATCGTCTTGTTGGGATTGAATAACTCCCCTAGATCCCCTATCCCTCCCCAGTCACCATTTTCATCTCTATCAACATATAGAGTAAACATCTGCAGTGCTCCGTCAATAACTCTTCCGGATTGAAAATAGAGTCTCTTGTTATCGGGAGTAACAAAGGGCTCGAACGTGAACTCATTTTTTGTAAAGGAAGCAACTTCCGGTTCGGTCCAAACCCCGTCAACAATCTTGCATATCATAATAACAGTCTGATTAAGCCCTGAATGCCTGCGGGTAAAGTAGAACTCATTGCCGTCAGGTGAAAAACAGCAGGAGAACTCATGTGATACTGTGGAAATGATCCCCGGTGCAAAAATCTCTGGTATCATACCCGGCGGCTTCTGACCGAGGTAGGGGCCGGTGAGGTTGGGAAAATCTGTTTGTTGAGTCAAAATGCCTGTGGCTGCGGCCAGCATTACAAAGATGGTACAAATTGTTTTTTTCATTTTTGTTACTTCCTTATTTTAATTCTTCGATGATTTTTGCAGACAACCAACAGATAGTCTTTTAACCACCCAAATATCAGGCATTTTATGAACTTCATTAGAGCCATTCTTCGGCCTGATTGAAACAAAGAATAGCATTTTGCCATCGCTCGAAAGGGATGGTTCCTCATTCACGAAATCACAGAAAAAGAGAAGAATTGCAGGTGAATCCCATTTCCCATTTTTCATTGTCACACTAAAGTCCGGATGACAGGAGTTATCTTCTAATATTGAAATCCGATCAAATTCCAGTAATTCAGGTAGAATGCAAATCCAATAAAGATGAATGCAGTAAATATGTAGCCAAGTCGTCTTTTAAAATTCCAGTGCTCATCTTTCCAACTCTTAATAAAGAAAATAATAAAGGTTAAGCTCAGAATCATGTTTACAAGCGGAAGAACGAGCAATGCTTTTATTATTAAAGGGACTCCAAATGCGAATTGTTCTTCATTCATCATGAAGGCAGGTGCAAATCCTGCGATAAATGTCAGATAGATAATGCTCACAATGGTAGCTGAAAACTTTGTATAGCGTATCAGTCGGGAATGAGCCGGGCCTGGATTTTTACGGGAACGTATTTTATTTACCAGTGGTCTTAGTATACCTATACAGAAGAAAATAAGAGCAAAAATACCATACCATAACTCTGCAAACCGGAGATATTCCTCGTACCATGCCAGTCTTTCATAGCTAATTGGCATCTGCTGAGCATCCATATGTATATATTTGACATTCCCCTTCTCATCTTCACGATATGTAATCTTAATATTACTTTGAGGGAATTGAAACAATCCCGGTTCTAATTCTATGAGGCTGTTAGCAGTATTTTCTGTAAGCTTCCATACTCCGCCTGTGTAAGTCAGTTTATCAAAAGAATCCAGGCCTAATCGGACACCCCGGTAACAACCTGTAAGTTTTGTTTCTTTAAATGGCTTATCTTCAGGGATTTCTTTTGTGGAAGTTTCTTCTGGTCTTTTGAAAAAATAGCTCATAAGGTGATCAGTTATCTCCATCCGTAATATTGAATTACCGGTATTGTTACAGACAAAAAAGCCAAGATTACATTCCGGTAAAAGAAATAAGCGGCTGGAAAATCCGGAGAAATCTCCATCATGCATAATTGCCCGTTGATTGTAATCCTTGTACTCATAGAAACCATAACATACACCAGGCAATTTAGGATCATTGGTGAATTGCTGTTTTTGCATCTCCGCGCAAGTATTCTCATTCAGGATTTGTTGGTTTTTATATTTCCCTCTTTGCAGTTGGGCAATCATAAAATGGGCCATGTCTTCTGCAGTTGCAATTAAAGAACCAGCCGGAGATGGCATAATTATTGGATACTCTGCTGGAACAACCTGATAATTCCCATTGATAAATTGATACCCATTGGCCAGGGATGATGATAGTTCTTCAGTTATTGCAAAACTGCTATTTTGCATTTCCAGCGGCTGCAAAATGCTTTCTTCCATGTACTGTTCAAATGAACGACTGGAAATGGTCTCAACCAAATGCCCTGTAAGGTAAAATCCATGATTTGAATAGATAATTACATTTCCCGGAGGAAGAGAACGGGGAAGCATATTGGAAGCAAGAAAATCACCAATCGGTTTTCTTTTCCGTTCATCACGAGTCAATATCCCGATTGGCTTACTACGAAAACCTGATGTATGGGTTAACAGATTATGCAGGGTCACCGGCTCTGGATAATTCTCTGGTAATTTAAAAAGTGTAAGATATTCATTAACATCGGTTTTTAAATTTAATTTACCTTGTTCAACAAGTTGCATTACTGCAGTTGCAGTAAACAGTTTCGATACAGAACCGACACTCAATAATGTTTCTCCCGGTTTTACAGCAGTTTTTTTTGTAACATCAGCATAACCGTATCCCTTGCTCAGAAAAATTTCTCCATCTTTTACCATCACAAAAGCCAAACCCGGGATATGATATTCTTCCATCTTTTTATGAATAAAATCATCAATGTAAGTTTCAAGGGTTGACAGATCCTTAGAGTCTTTAATCTCAATCTGAGATTTTTTCATTAAACTATCTTCATATGATTTGCTATATTCTGAAGATATCAATGAACTAATGATAATATTAAAAATCATTAATGAAATAAAAGCAATTTCTTTTTTCATTTTCATTTCCTTTTTTTTAGTTCTTTTGGTTTTAATTCTTCAATGACCTTTACTTCCATCCAGAAAATATCGGCTTTTTCAGGAGCGGGATGAAAAAGCGTGATTTCCTGTAGAACATCAAATGTATGATGCTCTTTAAAGTATTTTTTCCATGGTACTTGAGGATAAGCAGCAAAGAAAAAATATTTTCCATCAGAAGATATCGATGGGCACCATCCGGATATCGTAATTACATCGAAATCATCATCACAATCTAAATCTACTGGATAGGCAAGTATTGGTTCAATGTTATAGTTTGAAATGATTATCTCATCGCTGAAATCAAATTCTGCAGATAAACTTATTGCGATTAGTAGAAATACAATAAATATTTTTATTTTCATTTCTTACTCCTCATTTCAATAAAAGCATCTTCTTTGAAGCCAAGGTTTTACCGTTTTGTGTTAAGACTGCATAATACATTCCGGATGATACTGGTTGGTTGGATTGATCGGTACCGTTCCAGACTATATGTTGAATGTGTGATTGGATGAATGGGAGATTCGAGAAAGTCTTCACCTGCTGTCCTTTAAGATTAAATATTTCGATTTCTAAACGTTCGTTATGTTTACATAGTGCGCTACAAAATCTGATTGTTGAAGACGGATTAAATGGATTGGGATAATTCCAAAGATTACAACCGGAAGGCTGATCGATGATATTTTCAACCTCATTGCTGCCATCGGGAGCAAGTTTCACAATATAAACATCATCACCATTTCCAAAAGAATTTGTATAACCTGCTAAAACATATCCTTCATCTTCTGTTTGTTCTACGAAGAATGAATAATCATTTCCAGTTCCTCCAACATCTTTTCTCCAGATCCGATCTCCTGAATACGATATTTTCAAAGCAAGAACATCAAAATCTCCATTAACAGTGGCATTGGTCAATCCGCCCAAAATAAAATCACCATCTGAAGTAATATCCAAAGAATAGCAATAATCTACCACATCTGTGCCATAAACATGAGACCAGATTTCATTGCCTTGTTCATCTGTTTTTATCAGCCAGACATCAAAATCTCCGGCTCCAAATGATTTTGTGCTCCCAGCCAGTATATAACCTTCTCCCGGTAGGATCTGCATTGAATAGGCATTTTCAATTTCCGGTCCTCCAAAAGTGTGAGACCAGGTTTCATTACCTAAACTATCAGTTTTGATGAGATACGCATCATAATTTCCATTCCCGAACGATGATGTTAGTCCCGCCAGAATATAGCTTCCATCAGCTTCCTGGTGGACAGTGTAAGTTTTGTCATTACCATTACCGCCGTATGTTTGCTGCCATTCCAGGTTTCCGTTTTCATCTGTTTTAATCAGCCAGGCATCCTGGTTGTTGTTTTCAATGTTTCCGGTTCCACCCGTGATGACATAACCGCCGTCACTGGTTTGTTCCACATATTGTGTCCTGTCATTTTCAGATGTTCCATAGGTTTGATTCCATTCTTCATTGCCATCGGCATCCGTTTTTATCAACCAGAAATCCCGCATTCCATTTCCAAAAGATTCTGTAGTTCCAGCTATAATGAATCCTCCATCTGTTGTTTGCTGCCCCATGATAGAAAAGTCATTCTGGTTGCCGCCAAAAGTTCTGTCCCATAACATAGTGCCATGTTCATCGGTTTTTATCAGCCAGATATCGTTCATGCCATTGCCGGTTTGATCAGTCGTTCCGATGATGATTAAGCTGCTGTCACTCGTTTCCCGGATGCACGTGGAGGTATCTTCGTTGATGCCGCCAAAATGTTTTGTCCAGAGTGTATCTGGCGCAGTTTGGGCAACTAGAAAACAGCTTGATAATATAAAAAATAACATTAAAAATATTCGTTTAATTTTCATAATAGTATCCTCAATTTAATAATAACATTTTGCAGGAAGCTAATGGGGTGTTGTTTTGTTTTAAAACTGCATAATACATACCAGATGATACTAACTGATTGGATTGATCAGTTCCGTTCCATACAATTTGTTGATTGAGTGATTGTATGATTGGAAGATTCGAGAAAGTCTTCACTTTCTGACCTTTCAAATTGAAGATTTCAATTTTTATTTTTTCGTTTTGATTATATTGTTCACTGCGAAAACTGATCTTTGAAGATGTATTAAACGGATTAGGGTAATTCCAGAATATATTTGAATCAATCAGGTTATGCAGTTCATCATCGACATCAATTGTAAGTTCATTTCTGAACCAGACGATTTTATCACTGCCCCAGAAAGTTGAAATCAGATCCTGATCTTCGTCATTATCGAGATCTGCTGCCAGAGTGCTGTGTACAAAGGTTGCATTATCCCAGATATATTGACTTTCTCCGAATGTTCCATCTCCCTGATTCAGGAAATAGACAATTTTATTCCACACTCCGCAAGAAACGATTACATCATCATCATTATCATTATCAAGGTCAGCAGTGGATACTTGGAAAGCATCTTCTGTATCTGTCGAGATAATCTGCTGATCACCGAAAGTGCCGTTTCCATCCAGGTTTTCGTACCAGGCTGTTTTATCATCACCCGTTGATGCAGATAAAACATCGGGATCGCCATCATTATCAATATCACTTATCCAGATCGATAGAAGATTATCAACTGCAGTTGTGATAGTTTGCTGTGGCTGGAATGTTCCAGAACCATCTATATTCTCATACCAATAGATTCTATTTGTTGTATGGTTCGTTCCTGTCACCATATCGAAATCTCCGTCTAAATCGAGATCAACAGGAATGATACGACAGGCTTTAGCAGCGTTGTATGCAATAATATTAGCTGCCGAAAATGTGCCTAGACCATCGAGATTTTCATACCAGGCAAATGTATCATCTTCCCACGAGGCAACGACAATATCATTATCTCCATCATTGTCGATATCAGCTGTAGAAACATGAAACGCTCCATCCCGAGTACTATCAATCGTGATTTGTTCTTTAAAAGTACCCATTCCATCAACGTTTTTGAACCAGACAACTCGATCTGAAAAATAGTATGTCACAACAATATCCAAATGATTATCCGAATCAAAATCTGCAGCAGCCAGACAGGAAGGTATTTGATATGTATCGGAAATCAAGTTTTGATTACTGAATATGCCTGATCCGTCCAGATTTTCGAACCAGCATACTTTATGATCACCACCAAAAATCGCGGCTATATCAATATCTTCGTCATTATCGATATCTACAGGTAAAGCCAGTATTGGTTCAACATTTTGTGAAGTGATTAGTATTTCATCGCTGAACAAAAGTTGAGAATTCAGTAATTCGTCAGACGGAAATCTTTCCGGTATCATACTCTGAGGTTTCTGACCAAGATTAGCATCGGTGAGATTTTGCAAATCGTTAGGCTGAGCAGAAATGCTTGTTGCGGTAAAAAGCATAATACAAATTATTACTAGTAATTTATTCACCTTAATCTCCTTTATTTAAGCTTTCTGCCGGAAATGAAAAATGCTGCTGTACAAAAACCCAATTTCCTTTTTGCTTTTCAAGTACACCTGTCCAGCGTGTATTTTCCCAGTTTGCCGGTTTACCATCCCATTCGTTCAGATCATCGAGAATGCAGTAAAACCAGGCAACTGTGCCTGATTCTGAAAGACCAATCCGCAAGTCTCGGATCTCATGCCCGACTGCTTTAAATCGCGGATCCTTAAAGAAATCACTGTTCTTTTTGAATGCCTTGAATCCTTTGACAACAGTATCTGTCGGATGCACTTCAATAAAATCTTCATCGTGGGCAAGCGTTGAGAATGAAAGATCAAAATCCTTGTTTATCGCCCACCCGATCATATTGTGAATGGTTTGTTCAATTTTCTTCAGCTCTTCGGTTTTTTCTTTTTTATTCATGAATAAATTACCTCAATAACGTAATTTTTTTTGTTTCCGAGAATTCTTCTGAACTGATCGTACAGAAATATACACCAGGTTTGAGGTCGTTCGTGTCCCAACCGATAGAATAACTGCCGGACTCGAATGCTCCTTTGATCGGTCTACTCACCAATTCACCTTTTACATTATGGAAAGTAAGATGAATTTCTGCATTATGCTTTAGAGAAAATCTAATAGTACCATTTGAATGAACCGGATTAGGGAAAGAGCCGCGAAAATCAATATTTTCCTCTGGTTTTTCAGGTTCCTCTACCGCGGTAGAAAGGTCGATAAAATCTACAGTATTGGCCTCGAAATTGGGAACAGCGAGAATGTCATCAACGGCATTATAGAAGAGCCCTGCCGGTTCATCGAAATCTCCGGGAATATTTTCTGGTGGATTGATCAGTGAATTGTCATATTTATATACATAGTCAGTTCCATAATGAGATGCAATATATACATTTCCCTCAGGATCGATAGCTATGCCATCAAAATATCCTGTAGAGGTAGGGAACGTAGTTATATCTGATGAATCAGCAACATTGATCGCATAGATGGATGAGTGCCATTGCCATGCAACAGCAAGCAACCGGTTGTTCTGAATATCAAAGACAACATCCTGCGTATAATTCGGGAGTCCGGAAACAAAAACATGGTAATCATGTGTAGCTGGATTGAGTTTGAATATTTTCCCGCCTGTATCCACCACATAGAGGTTTCCATCCAAATCTGATGTCATGCCGTCAAGCCAATTTGTTGCCGGCAGGTATTGTGTAAATGTAACTGTTCCTGTTGCAAGGTTAATTCCTTTTACATGCCTGTTGCATGAAACATAAAGTATGTTGTCCATGAGGTGCATGCCAAGGCATTCGGTCATGTTTGTGCCAAGTGTATCCAGGATTCCACTGGTGTCTGACCGTACAACAGTATATGTTCCATAATTGGAAACATAGTAGCAGTCTGCAGCAGGATCAAACACAACGCTTTCAGGATTGTGGTAGGTATCCTGTGCATAGCAGATTGATGAAATGATAAGTAAGATTGGGATGAATAATAATAATTTTTTCATGTGTAAGACCTCCTATTCATATTTGATTATCTCTACAGGATTTGCATTTGCTGACTTGAACGTCTGAAATATGATCGTTGCAAGCGTTGTAATGAGCAGTAGTAATCCTGCTGTAATAAAATAAGAAATATTAAGTGAAATATGGAAACTGTAATCCTGTAACCAGCTATGCATAAGAAACCATGCAACAGGAATTCCAGCAAAGATCGAAATAAGTGTAACAATGAAAAACTCTTTGCAAAGAGTAATGGTTACTTCAGAGACCGAAGCCCCAAAAACTTTCCTGATACCGATTTCTCGTTTTCGCTTATTCATCATAAATAATGATAATCCGAAGATACCTATAAAAGCAAGGAAAAGAGCTATGAATGTTAGAGACATCAGAAGCCGTAATTGTGATTGTTCGATGTCGTAGAGCACTTTATATTGATCATCTAAATATGATAAATTTAATGAAATAGTTGGGAAAAGTTCCTGCCATTTTTTTGTGATGTGCTCCCGGGCAAGTGCTTCTTTTTGTTGATCGAACCGAATGAGAATGTTATTGAAGAAAAGAGGTTCGTATACATAAAGAAGTGGTTTGATCTCATTTCGGATTGAGGAGTAGTGGATGTCATTCACAACACCGACGATCATTCCTTTGTCAAAATTAAGTGCGGCATTGTTCCACCCCATTTCTTTTCCGATTGCTTCTTCAGGACTTTTAAAACCGAGGATAACTGATGCTTTCTTGCTGATGAGAAAGTATCGATAAGGGGTTTGTATATAGTTCAGAAAGTCTTCTTGATCGGTGAAATAGCTATATCTTGGCATGAAATTGTGTTTGTATTCTCTCATATCTTCACCGGCAATGACAGGGATATTCAATGTGCTGACAAAGGTATCATCGATTGGATTTAAATATATGTTTGGGCTTTGTTCTGAATCGTCAATATCAAGACCTCGTACAAATCCTCCATCCAGTATTTCCTGAGAGGGATCCTGGCATACTGCAGAAACACTAATGATCTCGGGATAAGAAAGTAATTGTTCCTTAAATAATTCATAGTTACTTTTGATCCCATTAGGATTGTGACTGATCAGGAAGATATTATCGGTGTCGAATCCGAGGTCTTTTTTCATCATAAAACGATACTGTGCAAAGGTTACAAAGGTACAAACCATCAACACTATTGCTGCTGCAAATTGAACAAAAACCAGTATTCTTCTTAGATTAAAGAAATGTTTCTTATAAGATTGGATCACAGCGGATTGCCGTGTAGAGTGTAATGGTGATACAAGTGACATATGGAGTGCCGGATAGAGACCAGCGAGAAATCCAATGATGCACGTAGCAAGAAGAAATGGTAAGATAATTGAAATATTTAGGATATTGTAGAAGTGTAACGAACTATTAGTGATTGAATTAATAACCGGCAGAAGTAATTCCGATAGTCCAAGGGCTATGATAAAGGCAAAACAGGCAAATACGATCGTTTCGCTTATGTTATATATTGCTATCTGTTTATGCCCTGCACCTAGAATTTTCCGAATCCCGATCTCATGGAAGCGTGAAGTAAAACGTGCAGTACTAAGATTAATATAGTTGAAAATTGAAATAAGCATCACAATAACTGCTAATGCAATGAGTGCGTAGATTTCATTGATATCCCCATTTTGTTCGAGTTCCCTGTCCAGATGGGAATAAAGATGGATATCTGTGAATTTTTGTACAGGAAGATCACTACTTTCGAGGATGTCCTCTTGACCTGTAATTTCGACAAGAAATTGTGACACCTTTTGTTGGAGTGATTTCGTAGTAGTTCCGGGATGAGTAAGCACATACACATAGGACCAATTTTCATCACGACCAAGTGGATCAAACGAAGCAAGCATATCAAAATGAATGTGTGAATTCTCTGGAATATCTTCCATAATGCCCGTGACCGTAAAATCAATAGTCCGGTCTATTCTGTTCATACCGACAAGACTTACGATATGTCCCATAGGATTGGAGTCTGGAAAATACTTTTCTGCAATAGATTTTGAGATCACAATGGAGTTTGGTTCTGTGAGAGCATTTTCTGGATTACCGGACTTCAAGGGAAAATCGAATACTGAAAATACATTATCGTCAGCAAAAAAGAAAGCATCGTTGCGGAACGTATGTTCATTTATTTTAATATTATTGAAATCACTTCGCTGGAACCTTACGAGCTCTTCTATTTCCGGGATGTGTTCCGGCAGGAATTTCATAAAACTATCGGGACATCGTGCAAAGTGCGGATTATAGCCTCCCGGATAATCAAACTTCCTTGTTACCCGGAAAATTCTATCTGCTTTTGAATGAAATCTGTCATAGCTCATTTCTGATGAAACATAGAGCAACACGAGAAAGAGTACTGTTAATCCAATAGCAAATCCACCAATTGTAATTGCAGAATATAGTTTATGCTTTCTGATGTTTCTTATTATGAGTTTTAAGTTGATTTTAAACATAAGAAATTACTCGTATTTTAGAGCTTTAACCGGATTTGAATTTGCTGCTTTTATCGTTTGAAAACTGACAGTACAGATCGCGATTAAAACTGAAAGAACAAACGTTGCAACAAATATCTGGTATCCGATATTTACTCGATAAGCAAAATTCTGGAGTAATGAATTTAGAATAAAATAGGCAGCAGGACAGGCGATAAGATTAGCAATAACCACCCATTTAGTAAATTCTTTGGAAAGGATAATGACAATATTTGGGATATTAGCCCCCAAAACTTTTCTGATCCCAATCTCTTTTGTTCGCTGTTGTGTCATGAAAGTGGATAAACCGAATAAACCAAGACAGGCTATAAAAATTGCCAGGCCGGTAAATATTTTCAAGATCATTTCCATCTCCTGCTCAGAATGATACATGGCATTATATCGTTCATCAAAAAATCTGAATTCATGATTATCTTCCGGATCGAATTTAGCCATTGTTTCTTCCAAAAACGAAATAGTGCTTTCCGAATTTTCTGCATTTATCCTTACAACAAGGTAATCCACATAATCTTTAAACACCATGAACAGCATCGGCTCAATGGGATTGTGTAAAGATTTAAAATGGAAATCTTTCATCACACCCACGATCTCACCGTCATTACCCCAAAATGAATATTCCTTTCCTATCGGATCTTCTAATCCCATTTGTTTTATAGCTTCTTCATTCAACAAAACTCCAAAATTTTCCTCATCAGAAAATTCTGCTGAAAAACTGCGTCCTTCGGCCATCTCTATTTTGAAGGTTTCAATAAAATCATAATCAACAATATTGTAATGAACCAGAAATGTTTCTTCATCATTTTTACCTTCCCAAGCACTTCCAGAAGCTGAACTCATTATTCTATTGGGGAGTGTACGAGCTGCAGACACATTTTCCACACCAGGATGTTTGAGAAGCCCCTCTTTTATGGCATCGATTTCTCCCATTCCACGAATATTGGTATATACAATCTGCTCTTTATCGAAACCCATTTTTTTATTCTTCATATATTGCAATTGTTTGGCGATCATCAGAGTACTGATGATAAGAATGATCGATAGCGTCCACTGAGTAACCACCATCACTTTTCGGAAAATCACACCTTTCGAACTCGTAATTTGCGAGCCTTTCAGGGTAGTAACGGGTTTGAAAGAAGAAAGCATAAATGCCGGGTAAATTCCAGTTAGAAATCCAAGAATGATTACGAAAGCAACAAGTCCTGCTAACATTTCGGGTTTCAATAAATAGAGAAGTGATAATTGTTTTGCAGAAATATTGTTGAAGGCTGGTAGACAAAATTCAACCAGAACCAGAGCCACTCCCAGAGATATCAACAACAGAAGCATCGACTCACCAAGAAACTGCCAGATCAATTGGCTTCGCTGAGAACCGACAACTTTTCTTAATCCAACTTCTTTGGCGCGTTTTGTATATCTGGCTGTGGACAGACTGATAAAATTTACACTGGAAATAATGATAATAAATACAGCAATGATACTGAACAAAACCAGATATCTAAAATCTCCTAATCCACCAAAATCTGCGACCAACCCCACTGAATGCAGGTAAGTTTTTGTAATAGGCTGCAAATAAAGTTCCGAAGATAATCCTTCTTTTTTTTCTTTCAGATACATTTTAATTTTTGCCGTCATCTCTTCGCAGTCAGTCCCATCTACCAGTTGTACGTAGGTATAAATTGAATTGCTGCCCCAGTTATCAAGATCAGGGTTTCGATCTGCCAAAATCTGGAAAGGAAGAATGTATCCGAATGAAATATGCGAATTTTTGGGAACATCTTCTATTACAGCAGTAACCTGTAGATTCAAATCGTAAATTGAAACTGTTTGACCAACTGCTTCTTCATCTCCAAATAATTTTGCTGCTATTGATTCTGAAAGTACAATCGAGTTTTTATCTGAAAGAGGATCCTGGCTACCTTTAATGACCGGAAAGCTGAACATCTCAAAAAAATCTTCATCAGCAAAGGCACCGGTTCTTTCCTCAAATTTTTCATCTCCCACTTCTATGGTTTGTACAAAGCCAGTGTTGTACCTGGTTGCACGCTCGATTTCCGGAAAATCATCTTTCATAGCTTCTGCCATTGGAGCTGGTGTAACTGCTACCTGCATGTTCTGTGATGAATAACTTTGGTTTTCTAAAACTCTATAGATATTCTTTCCATTTTCATGAAATTTATCATAGTTGCTCTCATCAAATATCCAGAGAGAAAGCAGAATTCCGCAGGCCAATCCAATGGCCAGTCCAATGATATTTATGGCGGAAAATACTTTCTGCCTTGATAGGTTTCTTATCGCAATTTTTAAATAATTTTTAATCATTATTTTCTCCAAAATTTAATTTAGATTTAAAATTCGTATATCACTATTCATATTTAAGCGCTTTTGCGGGATTAATATTTGCTGCTTTGCAGGCGTGAAAAATTACCGTTGTCAGAGCAATGAGCAACGCGATAAATGAAGAGAGAAAAAATATATATAATGAAAGACTTGTCCGGAAAGCAAAGTTCTCGAGCCATTTTCTCATTATAATGAAGGCAACTGGCCAAGCGATAATATTGGCTAAAAGTACAAGAACAAGAAACTGCCTGGTTAAGAATACGATCACCTGATTACTTGATGAACCAAGTACTTTTCTGACGCCGATTTCTCGGATTTTCTGTTCTGCAGAGTATGATGATAATCCCACTAAACCAAGACATGCAATGAAGATCGCAAGGATCGTGAAATAACCAAATAGTTTCAACAGATTTGTTTCTGATTGATAGAGCTTATTCAAGTTTTCATCAAGATAATGATATTCAGGAGGGGATTCCGAACCATACTCTATCCACATATTTTTCAATGTTTCTAACACTTTAGGAGATTGATTCTGATTATACCGTATGAATAGACATTTGATACCTCCATAATAATCCTGACCATTATCAGGTATAATGAATGCAAGAATCGGAAATATCTGGCTACGAATTGAGGATGAGATGAAATCATCCATGACGCCAACCACTGTGCTGAATGTGGCGTTGTTAAGTGAGTCTGTAAAAGCAAAATATCTTTTCCCCAAGGGCTCTTCCCAACCCATTGCATCGACCAATGCCTGATTGACAATAAAACTATCCCACCAGAAATGATCTCTCTCACGATCAAAATCTCTTCCTTTTATAAGATCAATATTCATTGTTTTGAGGAAATTATAATCAATTTGCATGAACTGCGTGCTTCTCTGTATGATCTCTCCTTCATTGCTCTCGATACGCGCAGGAAAGCGGTTAAATGTAGTTCCCGGCTGATTATAGGAAAGAGAGGTGTTTTCTATA
This sequence comes from Candidatus Cloacimonadota bacterium, assembly GCA_049903315.1. GTDB lineage: Bacteria > Cloacimonadota > Cloacimonadia > JGIOTU-2 > JGIOTU-2 > Celaenobacter. Next base: position 64,243 of record JBNGBT010000001.1, read on the forward strand.
AAAGGTAATTCTTGTAGTCTGTCTCGAATCGTTCTCGCGTTCTGATCGATCTTCGGATCACGAATTGTTACAAAAATGACATTCTCTTTATCAAATCCAAGATCGATTCCTTTTGCATAAGATAGCTGTTTGATCACTACAAGTGTGCACACGATAAGAATGATGGAAATTGCAAACTGGAAAAATATCAGGATTTTCCTTGGATTGAAACCTGCTTTACCCATAGGTGTACTGCTTTTCATCACTTGCAGAGGTGAGAAACCAGCGATAATAAGAGCTGGATAGATACCGGATAATGCTCCCACACAAAGCGCTGCAACAAGAAGCAGCAAAGTGTTATCTAAAGAGAAGATCGAATGGAAACTCATCACATCCGGGAGCATGGATCTCATAAGGGGAGAGAATATTTCGATAAGGACTATTGAGATCAAAAAAGCGCAAAATGCGATCAGGATTGATTCGACAATGAATTGAACAACGAGAAGAGATTTCCTTGATCCAACGATCTTTCTGATAGCGATTTCCTTGCTGCGCCGGTTTGCTCGGGCTGTAGAAAGGTTCATATAGTTAATGGATGCAATTACAATGAGAAAGACAGCGATAGAGGCAAAAATGTAAATATTCACAATATCGTTATTTGGATACATTTCCCACGTTACATTTGAGTGAAGGTGGATCGATTCAAGCGGCTGCAGCGACATCTCTGCAGATCCATTTATTCGGTCATAGGTCTCCTTCATATATGTGGTGAAGAATTCGGAAAACTTGGCTTCAAGCTTGCTTTTATCAACCTCGGGAGCGAGGAGAAGATAATGATAAGAGTGCCATCCGTACCATGCATTGTTTTCTCCCTGCCTGAAAGCAAAAGACCAGGGAACCAGCGCTTCATATTTGAAATGTGTTCCTGCTGGATGATCCTTTATAATTGCTGTTACAGTCATCTCATTATTGTTGTTCAGGAGTACTGTTTTGCCAATAGGATTCTCGTCACCAAAGAACTTTTTAGCAAAACTTTCAATAAGGACTATGGTATTGGGTTCGTTCAACGCATTTTCTGCATTTCCGTATATGAATTCATTTTCGAAAACGCCGAAGAAAGTAGAATCAACTGCAAATATCTGGTCGGTTGTGATTGTCTGCCTTTCATAGGATATCGGAGCAGAATGAGTGTATAATCCATTTACACCGACTGCTCTAGTCTGCTCGATCACTTCAGGATAGATCTCTTTCATTGTCGGACTGGTAGGTCGCGGCGCATTACAGTAAGTGTCGATTTTACCGCCCATGTTGTTTGTGATGCACAATCTGTATATATTCTCAGATTGAGTATAGAATGTATCATACGCAAGCTCATTGGTGATGTAGAGATATATTATGAAGCTGCACGCAAGACCAACCGCAAGACCAAGGATATTAATGAACGTAAAAGATTTCTGACGTGAAATATTTCTGAGTGAAGTAAGTAGAAAATTTTTAAACATATGGTCATCTACTCATATTTTATAGTCTTTATTGGATTTGCAAATGCACTCTTTATGACAGTATAACTGATAGTAATGAGGGCAATGCCAAGAGCAAGAGCACCAGCAGCTAAGAATGTCATAATATTGATACTTACTTTATAGGGGAACTCCGCAAGCCATTTGTGTATAATTAGATAGCTGAGTGGCCAGGCAATCGCATTTGAAATTATGATGAGCATAAAAAATTCTATCGAAATTTTGTTAACAATATCTGGAATAGACGCTCCCAGTACTTTACGGATGCCGATTTCTTTTTTACGTTGCTCTGTAGTATAAAATGTGAGTCCAAGCAATCCAAGACATGCAATAAAGATCGCTAACACAGAAAAGGTGGTTATGACACGGAAAGACCGTTCTTCAGCTCTGTACATCTTTTCAACTCGTTCATCGAGAAAGGAGTAAGTGAAGGGATATTCCGGATAGAATTTGTTCCAGACGTCTTTGATCCCTTGAATAGTCACATGCATATTAGAAGGACTAACCCGGAGTGAAATCTCTTCAAACAAATATGGCCAGTACATGAAAAGGAGGGGAGAAACATCATTGTGGAGAGAATTGAAATGAAAATCTTTGACTACTCCAATGATCTCGGGTTCGAATCTCTTTACTCCATCACTCAGTCCGATCGTATAGGCATGCCCAAGTGCTTCTTCCGGACTTGCAAACCCAAGTTTTTTCACCGTTGCTTCGTTGACAATTGTTACAGCTTTATAGTTAGCTCCTTGTAGGTCTGACAGTTTTTGTCCTGCAATCAGATCAAGGTCATATAAATCAAGGAAATCAAAATCGATCATTTTTACAGACACCATAAATGAGTTATCCTCGTGTTGTGTGTCCGGAACGAGATTTGTGCCGAATCCTCTATCGAGTAACGGGACGCCAAGACTTGTAGATGTCTTTAGAACACCCAGCACCGCATTCATTTCATTTTTTATTGTTTCAGAGTTTCTCGACATCCTAGTAGGAGTTTTCAGAATAATTGTCTGATCTTTTTCGAATCCCATATCAAATCCGCGCATATAGCGAACCTGCCTATTGATAGTCAGCGTGAAGATGATTAAAATAATGGATATAGAGAACTGAAAAAGAACAAGTCCTTTTCTTAATATTTTTGAATTCTTTTTACCCGTGAGCATCGCTTCGTTGCCCTTTATCACATACACAGTCTGATAGTAGGTGAGGACAAATGCAGGATATAGTCCCGCAAGTAATCCGATCACCAGTGTGGAGATAATGATAGTTAGAAAAATCCAAGTGCTGCTGAATGTGTCGTATAATAGCTGTGTGCCGATCAGTTCAGAGAAAGCGGGTTTGAAGAGTTCAACGAGTACAAATGCAAAGCATAGAGCAACACAGGTGAGTACAACCGATTCGCTAAGGAATTGCCGCACCAGCTGCCGCTTCATCGCACCGAATACCTTTCGAACACCGATCTCTCTGGCACGTTTGACCGCTCGTGCAGTGGTAAGATTCACAAAATTTATACATGCTAGGATCAATATGAAAAGAGAGATTGATCCAAGCACAAGGATGTAGGTAAGTGAGCTGTTTGGATTGATCTCATCAGAGAAATGTGAATGCAGATGTATGGATGAGAGTAGCTGCAGAATGCCTTTTTGTGTTACTCCTCCAGTGAGAGGGAGCACTTGAGTAAAAAAAGCATTCATTTTATTTTCAAATTCTTCAACGTCAGTTCCAGAATGCAGCATGACATAGGTATAGGAGCCGAAAGTTGCGCCCCACTGATCAAGGTAATTCCCTACGGGAGTATCTTCCAAAGTTGCATAGGTTGTAGCCATATCGAAGCTGAAGTGGGAATTCGGAGGAACATTTTCAATCACCCCCACGACTTCCATATTTAGTGTATTGTTTAGTGTAATAATTTTCCCAATTGGATTTACCTTCCCAAAATATTTCTCTGCCATATCTCGGGTAAGGACTATTGTATTTTTATCTTTAAGAAATTTTGCAGGATTTCCATTGATCGTATCGTAGGTGAATATATCAAAGAAATCCTCATCTGCAAATACGATTTCATCTTCATAGAATTTCTTTTCATCATAGGATACAAGATCCTCGGAGGAAAAAAAGATACGTGTTATCTTATCTATTTCCGGAAATTGTTCCCGTACAGTTGGTGCAACCAACGCAGGTGTTTCTCCCATGTGAAATGTACCATTGGGTGTAACTGTCTCCACTGAGATTCTATAGATGTTATCTTTATTTGTATGGTATTCGTCGTAGTGAAAGTCTTGCCAGATATAGAGTCCCACAAGGATGCAGGCAGCAAGTCCAAGAGCAAGACCCAATATGTTAATCAATGAATATGCCTTTTGTTTGATAATATTTCGATAAGCGATTTTAAGATAATTTTTAAACATGCAAGATGCTCCTATTCGTATTTTATAGAATTTACTGGATTGGCGTTGGCTGCTTTGATTGTTTGATAGCTGACTGTGAGAAAAGCGATAAGGCAAGCAGCTAAACCTGCTGCGAGGAATGACAGCACATTTATGTTCACCCGATACGCGAAATTCTGCAGCCAATTTTTCATCAAAAACCATGCAGCAGGCCATGCGATCAGGTTGGCAAATAGAACCCATTTGAGAAAATCAGAGGAAAGTAATCCAACTATCTGACTGCCAGAAGCACCCAAAACTTTGCGGACACCGATTTCTTTAGTGCGCTGTTCCGCAGTGAAGGATGCCAAGCCGAATAATCCCAGACAGGAAATCACAATTGCCAGAATGGAGAAATAATTGAAAACTTTTCCGGTTCGCAATTCTGTTTCGTATAGCTTCTCAAAATCTGCATCCAGAAAATGAAGTTCAAAGGGATAATCAGGATAATTATTCTGCCAGATTTTTGCTAATTTTGCCTTGACCTGTTCAAAGTTGGAAGAATTCAAGCGTACAATAAAATACGAGTTATAAGGACTTTGCCTTATAACCAGTGGTTCCACTTGTGTGCGAATCGATTTATAATTGAAATCCTGCACTATACCAACGATAATGCCCTCATTTCCGTCTTGTGAGAACTTTGTTCCAACCGGATCTACGATACCGCTGTAAGCAACTGCTGCTTCATTCAATATATAATTGTTTGAATCATCAAAATCTGGTCCAAAACCCCTGCCCTCCAAAATGTTGAACTTCATCGTTTCCAGGAAATGTTCATCCACTGAAAAAACATTCATCATATATTCTTTGTCAGCCGGTTTGCCATTCCAATCAAATCCACCCCAAAGATGAATTGTGTTGGTTGGAATATCGGAAGAGAGTGTCATGTTTTCTATTTCCGGAAGCGATAACATTTGCTGCCTGAATGTATCATAATTCTGTTTGAAGCCACTGACAGTTCTCATATAAACAAGATTATCTTTATCGAATCCAAGGTTTTTCTGCTGAATGAATTTTAATTGGTTTGAAACGACCAACGTACCGCAGATAAGAATAACTGAAAGAGCAAATTGGACGACAACTAAAATCTTTCTCATCACGGATTTTTGGCGTTCTTGATCATTTTTTATAACTGTAACAGGGCGAAATGAGGAAAGGTATAAAGAAGGATATAACCCTGCCATAATGCCGGTAATGATTGTCAAAGCAAATATTTGAACGATCAGGTTGAAATTCCCTGCTTTCAAAAGTGAAATGTTTTTTCCTGTAAGATCGTTGAAATAAGGGAGAACAAGTTCCATCAATAGTAGTGCAGCCAGCATTCCCATGAAGGCGAACAGGATTGATTCACCCAAAAATTGTGTCATCAGGTTTCCTCGCCCTGCACCGATGACTTTGCGCACGCCCACTTCCCGAGCTCGTTTACTGCTACGCGCTGTACTCAGGTTCATGAAATTTATGCAGGCGATCAACAGGATGAAAAAAGCAATATAGCGAAAAATATAGACATTGTTATTGATTTCGGAAGTGCTGTTTGCCATGTCGATATCGAAGCTGGATTTTAAGTGGATATCTTTAACTGCCTGAAGATAATAATTGGCATCAAGTCCCAGTTCTTTGGCAGCGATCAATTGATTGATTTTCTCTACAATCAATTTGGGATCGGCATTTTCATTGAGCAGGACGTAGCCGTTGAAATAAAAATTACCCCAATCGAAAGGCGATAGTTGTTCCATGGAGATCAGCATGTCAAATTCGAAATGTGTGTTGGAGGGCAGATCTTTGATAATGGCAGCAACTGTGAAGGTTTGGCGGCCATTGTAGAGGTCGATTGTTTTTCCTATTGGGTCGCCGGAACTGAAATATTTTTTTGCTGTTGTTTCGCTCAGGATGATCTTATCAGTACTGGAAAGCGCATCTTCCACATTGCCGGAAATTATTTCGAAATCGAAAAGCCGGAAAAACGACAAATCCGCACATGCAATTTTCTTCTCGTAGAATTTTTTTCCGTCAGCTTCAACCAGAATGTCGTAAGCCAACGGGCGGTAGCGGCAGGCTGCTTCAATCTCCGGAATCTGGCTTTGCAAGTAGGGAAGCATTTCTCCCGGTGTAACCACAGCTTTGAAGCTTTGTTCTCCCAGATTGGCAGAAACCACTAACCGATACAAATTATCGATTTTACCGTGAAATTTATCATAGCTCATCTCATCACGCACCCACAGCATAATGAGCATAAAAACGGTTAATCCTAAAGCCAAACCTAAGATATTGATAAAAGAAAATCCTTTGTGCTTTCGGATATTTCTGAAAGGTATCCTGAGATAATTTTTAAACATGCAAGATGCTCCTATTCGTATTTTATAGAATCCACTGGATTTGAATTTGCAGCTTTCAATGCCTGGAAGCTGATGGTTACTGAAGCGATTATAAGGACAATAATAGTGGTGAGCATGAAAACGAACCAACTAATCATAATGTGATATGCAAAACTCTGGAGCCAAGATTTCATAATGAAGTATGTAGTCGGCACAGCGATGATTATTGATAAGATGATGAGAGAGAAAAAATCTTTGGAAAGTAGCCCTATAATGCTTGGAGAAGTTGCCCCCAGCACTTTTCGTATCCCTATCTCTTTGGTTCGCTTGAGTGCACTGAATGAAGAAAGAGCAAAGAGACCTAAGCATGCGATGAAAATTGCCAGTCCTGTAAAAATGCCGAATACATTTGCAAACTGAATGTCTTTGCGGTATTGATTATCAAAGTGCTCATCAAGGAAAAAGAATTCAAACGGATTACCCGGCAATATTTCTTTCCACATATCCTCAATTATTTCAACTGTATTTCGAATATTTGAACCTGTAAGTTTTATAGAAAAGAAACCTTCATTTGCCTGAATAAAAGGAAATGCAAGAGGGATGATGTTTGTCTTCAAAGACATTTGATTAAAATCTTCGATTACTCCTTTTATAAGCAGAGTATCTTCACTAATCATTATCTTTCTTCCAATAATTTGTTCAGGATCGGAATAACCGTATCTTTTTACTGCAGATCTATTTACGATAGCTTCAGTCCTGTCTTCATGTAAACCGGGAGTAAAATTTGTTCCTGCAACGAGTTCCAGATCGTAGGATGTAATGAAATCATGATCTATACCTACGAGATACATTACTTCAGCATCTTCTCGAGATTGGTCTTCACTATAGCTTCCCTGTCCCCAGAAAATTTCGACTCCCGGCACATAGCTTGATGATGTAAAAGATATTACGGTCGTCAATGAAGTAATCTCCTGCTTGAAAGTTTCAATAGTTGAAACCCTGACAGAATCATCGGCAAATACTTCAGGACCCTTCAGAACGAGTGTTTGTTCGATATCTATGCCCAGGTCTTTACTGCGGAGGTAGGAGAGCTGGGTTATAACAATGATCGTTCCAGAGATGAGGATCACAGAAATTGTAAACTGAAAAACCACCAATATTTTTCTGAGAAGATTTCCTCGCGATGTACCGAAAAATGAACCTTTAAGAACTCGTATCGGTTTGAATGAAGAGAGTACAAAAGCCGGATAAAGCCCCGAGAGAAATGATCCAAGTAGAAAGAATAATGCTATCCATATCCAGAGACCGGAAGAGAATAAATAGGATATGGTGATGTTTGTTCCGATTAGTTGCTTGAAAGGAGATAGGAAAGCGGCTACCAGAATAATTGCTATAATGATTGCAATAAGATTTATCAGATATGATTCAGACAGAAATTGTTGTACGAGCTCCCTTATACTTGCTCCGGAAACTTTTCGCACACCAACTTCCTTTGCTCGTTCCATAGCTTTGGATGTTGAAAGATTAATATAATTTACCCAGGCAATGAGTAGGACGAAGAAGGCAATTATTGTTAAAAACCTTACTGCGGTGCCATCTCCGTTTTCTGCCGGTTCAGACTCTTGAAGAAGGTCGGAATATAGATGTATGCTCGTAAGAGGTTGCAGTGGGAATTCAAATCTGGCATCTCTTTGTTCAAACATTTCTCCGTGTTCGTTCCAGAGCCACTCGTCAAATTTCTTATCAAATGCCTTATAATCTGTCCCATCTGTAAGGAGCACATAAGTATTATAATCGTACCATCCCCAGGCAGTATCTACGGCATCTCCCCAGAATTCCCTGATCGTGTCATGGGAAACGAGAATGGTAAATTTGATATGGGAATTATCAGGCACATCGATGCAGACACCGGTTACTTCGAAATCTATATTCCCGTTCCATGTTATTGTCTTCCCTAAAGGATCTTCATCACCAAAGAATCGTTTAGCAGCCGATTCTGTGATAACTGCTTTATTAGGTCCTGTAAGTGCGGTTTCCGTGTCGCCCTTGGTCAATGGAAAGGAAAGCATGGTGATAAAAGACGGACCTACGACCTGCATATCTTCTTCACGAAAACTTTTATCTCCATAGCTCACGATACCCGAAGTAGGGAATGCGCGGCAGTATTCAAGTACTTCCGGAAAGTTATCTTTCATGGCAGGTCCAACAGCAGGGACTGCTGCAGCGCACTCTACTTTTAATTCCCCATGATGATAAATATTAAATTGGACGCGATAAATATTCGAATAATTGTCATGAAATTTATCATAACTTTGTTCATAACTCACATAGAGCATAATAAGAATGCAGATCGCCATCCCGATCGAGAGACCCAGGATGTTGATCAATGAAAAAATTTTGTTTTTTTTGATATTTCTCAAAGCAGTTTTTAGATAATATATTAACATAATTAAAGCTCCTAACAAGATTGAGTGATCATATCTATCCTTTGTTAATATATCTGGTTATGATAATGCAGTATTGCTGAGAAATATTAAGCAGGGAAATATCAACGATACTTTGATAAATAACACTAAAGTCTTTTTTCATGGTTTTTTTTCCAGGATAAATTAGATATCTAATGTTTATTATTAATGCATTTTTTGTGCCAAAAGTGGAAATTTCAGCAAAGCCCTTATTTTATCGTGATTGTGTTTTATACGGGACAATTATAGTGTCCGCTCATGGAACAGTAGTGTACGAGAATGAACACTTTTTTGTTTTCATTTTCATAGAATTTAGTTGATTATGTTTATTTATTCTATAATATATTTTTCTTCAGGTACTCCCTTATTCGTATTTTATTACTTCTGCAGGATTTGTGTGTGCTGCTCGTATTGTTTGGAAACTCACAGTGAGTAACGATATTATGAGCGTGATCGCAGCAGTTACAACAAAAGAGAGTATGTCTATATCAATCCTATAAGCGAAATTCTGCAACCATTTGTTCATTACAAACCAGGCAACTGGAAAGGCAATTATGTTTGCGACGAGTACCCATCGAGTGAATTGATGAAATAGACTGAAAGTGATCTTGCTAGCACTTGCGCCGAGAACTTTTCGTATGCCAATCTCTCTAAGTTTTTGTTGGGCGGTAAAAGTAGCCAATCCATACAACCCAAGGCACGCAATGATGATAGCGAGGAAAGAGAAAATTTTAAAGAGCATTCCTGAACGGATTTCTGCGAGGTGCAGATTGTCAAAATGTTCATCCAAGAAGAAGTACTGGAAGGGTTGATTGACCGCAAGTTCTTCCCAGAGGTTTTTGATCTGGTCCAGGGTTTGAAGGATCGTTCCAGTTTTTACTCGTACGACCATGAAGTGGTTGTAACGTGTATAGGGTGGCAGCAGTAATACATTGGGTATTTCGCGCTTGAGGGAATCAAAATGATAATCCTCTACGATGCCAATAACATTTAAATAATCATTACTACCAGAAAAATACAGCCTTGCTCCGACCGGATTCTCCAGACCGAGATTCCTTACTGCTGTCTCATTGATCACACAGGATAAAGAATCACCCATGAAATCACGGGAGTAATATCTGCCGGCTTTTAACTCGATGCCCATTGCTTCAAGATATTCGTAATCCCCAGCAATTTGGCGGAAATGCACCATCTCCTGCGCGGTACTGCCTTCTTTCTGCATAACACTACCATCGGAGCCAGTGCCTGGAATATGGCTTGCAATGGATGCAGCAACGACACCGGGAAATTTTGCAACCTCTTCTTTAAAGGTTCCCAGCTTATCCCGTAAACTATATGCCCGTTCAATCACAAAAACTTGTTCCTTGTTAAATCCAAGTTTCTTGTTTTGCATATATTTTATTTGATTTGAGATTACGAGGGTACAAATTATGATGATGATCGATATGGCAAACTGGAAGAGTACTAAACCATTACGCAACCATGATCTTTTTCCCCTTTTATAAATACTTCCTTTGAGTACGGTCACGATCTTAAAAGATGAAATGACCAATGCCGAATAGATGCCTGCAACTACTCCTACAACAAGAACAATGAGTAGAGATAAAGGGATGATCTCCAAGCGATGGAAATAGTGATTCAAGGGAATGTTCGAGAGGTGAGAAAAGAATGGAAGCACCATCTGGACAATAATAATCGCAAGGATCATAGAGAATAGACTATAGGTGATAGATTCCAGAAGGAGTTGTCTGAATATCTGCCAACGATATGAACCTACAACCTTGCGAAGTCCGATTTCTTTTGCACGGGTTGCAGCCCTGGCTGTGGTAAGGTTCATGAAGTTGATGCATGCGATCAACAAAATGAAGATGGCAATAATCGTAAAAACGATTACATAGGTCATACTACCCTGAGGACCTAGATCTTCAGTTGCTCTTGGATTCAAATAAATACTTTTTACAGGATCAAGAAAGAATTCATATCTGTTTCCCGTTTTTCCCCACTCCTCAAAACCCATACCTATATCTTGCAGAACAATAGGTTCTACATGCCGGTTGCGGAAATCTGTCAGCTTTTTTTCAAATTCTTTCCATTCAGTGCCATCCTTTAGAAGGATATAGGTTGTAAGATTATCACTCAACCAATAACCATGCTGAAAGCGTTCCACCTCAATTGTGTTTGTGATAAAGTCATATTGCCAATGTGAAGTGGGAGGTGCATCCTCTATCACGCCCACGACTTCATAATCCCAGTATCCGTCATAACTCAATATTTTTCCGATCGGTGACTCATTTCCGAAGTATTTTCGTGCAATAGATTCGGTGATGAACACAGTGTTGGGACGACTCAAGTTTTCATCGGGATTACCTGTGATGACTGGAATGGTGAAAAGATCGAAAATCGTAGAGTCTGCATAATAAACACTATTCTCTGTATGATGAACATCACCTTCGACCCAGCTGACCAGTTTATTGATGCCTTTATAAAAACGAGCCATATTTACAACTTCCGGATAGTCCTCAACAAGTGCTGGACCCATTAATCCTGAAGATGTTGTTCCTTTGCCTTCCATGTCACCCATTTTTATATCGAGACTAACCCGATACAGATTTTCATAATGCTCATTATGTTTATCAAAACTTGTCTCATGATGAACCCAGAGCATAATAAGAATAAAACATGCCATGCCGATTGCAAGCCCGGCAATATTCAGAAAAGCGTAGATTTTGTGGCGTTTGATATTTCGCCAGGTGAGTAACAAATACTGTATAAACATTATACCTTCTATATAATTTATTGATCAGATATTCTGAAAATGTTCTTTGACTAATTCAAAAAGATCGAATAATATGTACATCGAATTGCCCTCTTCTGTATTATCCATAAACCCAATACAAACCTCATAATCTGGTAAATAGATACAAGCCGCAGCATAGCCAGGGGCATTTCCACTATGTCCGATTGCATTTAAATCGTTAAATAAATCTGGATTGAATTTTACTGCACCTAGCCCATATCCAGATACCATATACTCTTCACCGGTGCAAGGAGAATGGAAAGTTAACATCTGATCAAGAGATTGCTGGCTTAGTACGCCTTTATCAAAGAAAAGAGCTCGTGCCCATTTTGCCAAATCCTCGGCAGTAGAAAACACTTCACCGCCAATTCCACTTTGAAAAGCAGTTCTCGGCCATGAAAAAAAGTCATTATAAAGTCCATCGTTGTCCAAATCATACCATCCATGTGCAATATTTGCTGGGAGTGGCTCTCCCATTGAGGCAAAAGTATTATTAAGTTCGAACGGGACAAAGAAGCGATTATTATATGCTGTTGCTACATCTAAGCCGGTGATATTTTCAATAATCATACGAAGTAGAGCGTAACCAGGAATTGAAGAATAATTCCAATCAGTTCCACTGGGGAAAAGCGGCTCCTGATTAAATGCTATTATCATTTCTGCGGGTGTCCAAACTTGTGAAGGATTCTGAAATATCTCCTCCCAGAAAGCAGGATTATCTACGATATCATAAAGACCGCTGGTATGGTTGAGAAGTTGCCGGATAGTAATCGTGCTATCAACAAATGGGTATGCTGGCACCCATTCGTGAAGTGAATCATCTAGAGTAATTTCACCTTCTTCTGCAAGCTTAAGAATTGTTGCGGCGGTGAAATTCTTAACAATGCTTCCAGCACTGAACGACATGTCGGGGGTAATTTCAGTTGTTCCATGTGACACTCCGCTTACACCAGTCCACATCTCCCCATCGGGCATGATAATAGCTGAGGAAACCCCTTTTCCAAAATATTTAATAACTCCATCGTCTAGAGCTTTTTGTAACTTTTCATAAAAAGTTAACTCGGGTCCAGTAGCGTTTTTATTTGAACATGTGAAAAAGAATAAGACACTAATGATAAGTAAAATTATGGCTAAAGATTGTAGTTTGAAATTATTCATATTTAATGACCTCCGACGGATTAGTATTTGCAGCTTTAAAGGTTTGGAAACCCACTGTTAATAATGAAATGAGTAATGCAATCAATCCCGAAATGATGAATATCCAGAGATCAATCCCTGTTTTATACGCAAAGCCTTCCAGCCATTTTTTCATGATGATATAGGCGATCGGACTTGCAAGAATCGCCGAAAGGAGTACCCATTTTAAGAAGTCGCCCGAAAGCAGGATAACGATCTGATGTATGGACGAGCCAAGTACTTTGCGGATACCGATTTCTCTTGTTCTTTGTTCTATCATGAATAATGAAAGGCCAAACATGCCCATGCATGACAGGATTATTGCGAGAACAGTAAAATATCCGAATATCTTACCAAAACGAATTTCTGTCCTATAGAGCAATGCTAAGTCGTCTTCAAGAAAAGCAATTGAAAATGGCTCAGTTGGGACAAAGTCCCTATAGGTTTTTTCAATAAATTCCAAGGTTTCATCAATGTTATAAGGAGCTAATTTTACGTTTACAATATGTGTTTCAAGAGGTGAGTTATGAACAACAATCGGTTCGATGCGATATTGTAGTTTTCTGAAAGAAAAGTCTTTCATGATGCCTACTATCTCCAAGCCCTGAATAATATCCTGACCAATAGGATCAAGCCCCCCCCAGTCTAATTCTCTTGCTGCTGTTTCGTTTATCAGGATCGCATTTGAGTCCGCAATGCTGTGCTTTAAGAAATCTCTTCCACGGACGATCTCAATGCCGTATGTATCAACAAAGTCTTCATCCGCAGTATAAAATTTATATGTGCCGATATCTGAACCATGCTGAAGTATCACATAGCCCAATTTTGTATAAGTATAGGAAACGGACTTGATATTGCTATTCATCAAAAGTGCATCTTTAAACACATCCTGCTTGTCTTTGATTTCTTCTGTTTGGTTGAAATTGACGATCAGGTCTTTATCAAAACCAAGATCCTTGTGAGAAATAAAATTCAGCTGCTTGTAAATGATGATAGTTCCAATAATAAGGAATATTGCGACGACGAATTGGATGACAGTCAAAGCTTTTCGTATTACAGTACCTTTATTGCCCTTGACCTGTTCTCTTCGTAAAGCGCTGATGGGAAGTATCGAATTATAGTATATCGCTGGATATAAGCCTGCTAAGATACCTAACAGGAAAACGAAAACAAAGTAGAGTACCACATTGATCGGAGTTACAATCGATGAGTGAATTCTAAATAAATTCTTCAATCCGGGAAAGAGTAATGAAATTATTACTAATGCGAGCAATGATGCAATAAAACAAATGACAACGGACTCACCTAAAAACTGAAACAATATATTGCTTCTTCGCGCTCCGAGTGTTTTTCTCATCCCGATCTCTTTTGCTCTTTTCGTTGCTTTTGCTGTGGATAGGTTAACAAAATTGATACATACGATAAGGATAATAAATATTCCTGAAGCAAAGAAGATTTTCACTGTTTGTTCATTGCCGTGAAGACTATAATCAAATTTACTGTCATCAAAATATACGTCTTTGAGTGGTGAAATAAAAAAGGTTGTAACGCGTTGGTCTTCCTCTATCCAGCTTGTATGTTCGTCGTTGAGAAAGAAATCTTCCATTTTTGCCATGAACTTGGATTGATTGACATTTTCATTTACAAGCAGATAGGTCACATAGTTGCTGAAATACCACTCCTGATCATCCCATCCCCAGCTTTGAATAGTGAAATCGAAAGAAATGATGCCATCGTTAAAAACCAGCGAACTCCTTGTAGGTGGATCTTTGATAATAGCTGTTACTGTAAGACCATATTCGTCTTCAATGTCAATTATCTGCCCGATGGGATCTTCGTCGCCAAATAATTTCTTGCTGAAGGATTCGGATAATACAATTGAGTTTGGATCAGATAGTGCGGTTTGAAGATTTCCAGAAACAGCTTGAAGAGAGAAGATGTCGAAAATCGAGGGATCTGCTATACAGAATGTGCTGTTAATAGACTCATGATTAAGAACTATATATGTTCTTAAGTAAGGATAGAGCCTGGCAGTTGTATCAATTTCCGGGATTTGTTCTTTGAGATATGCAGCAAGAGCAAGAGGTGTGACACCATATTTATCGTTTACATTTGGACGGTAGATACGTTCGTAATTTTCATTATATTTGTCAGCATTCGTTTCGTAAGATACATAGAATATTATCAAAGAAAATACGGCGATTCCAACAGCTAAACCGATAATATTTATCAATGAGAAACTTTTATGCTTCCAGATTGTACGCAATGTCGTCTTAAGATAATTTTTTAGCAGAATAACCTCCTATTCATATTTCAGCGATTTTACCGGATTTGAATTTGCTGCTTTTATCGTTTTGAAGCTGATCGTAAGAAGAGCAATAAGCATACTCAAGAATCCAGAGATAATGAAGATGAATGGATTGATAGAAGTACTATATGCAAACCCTTGCAACCATTTGCTCATGAAATACCAGGCAGCAGGCCAAGCGATAATATTTGCGATAAATATCCATCGAACGAATTGGCGGGAAAGCAACCAGATGATACCGGTTACAGTCGATCCCATTGCTCGTCGGATTCCTATTTCGAGTTTTTTCTGCTCTGCAAGAAAAGAGACAAGTCCGAAAAGTCCAAGACATGCAATGAAAATACCAAGTCCTGCAAATACACGGAAAAGTACACCAGCCCTGACCTCTTCTTTGTAGGTTAAATTGAAGATTTCATCAAGAAATCTGTATTCAAATGGAAAGTCGGGACATACTTCATTCCAAACTCGCTTAACTGAGCGAATTGCATCTTCTACATTAATATTTGATAGCTTAATAAGTGTAAAATAATAATAATCAGGTATGTTTACTACGATTAACGGTTCGCATTCATACGTTAGGGGAAGAGAATTGAAATTATTAATAACTCCAATTATTGTCCATCCTTCGTCACCAAATTTCAGCCCGATCGGATCCTCAACCTGCATCATTTCCAAAGCAGCTTCGTTGATAAGAACCGAATTCTCATCAGTTTTCATATCGTCCGAAAAGCTCCTTCCTTCGAGTAGTTTCAGATCAAGCGTTTCTAGGATATTTTTATCTGCAGATAAAAAAGCAAAGGCAGAACCTTCATCTGTTTGCTTACCCTCCCAGGTAATACCTCTCATAATGGACCACACTTCTGTGGGAATGCTGGAAACCCGTGAGATTTGGGAAATTCCTGATATCTGCTCGCATGACTGTTTGAATACATCAAACTTTTCATCCAGGTCTCTGTTCAATCTAAGATAGAGAAGGTTGTCTTTATTAAAACCAAGATCCTTGTTCTTCATATAATTGAGTTGCGAATAGATTATGCCCGTACCGATGATCAATGTTACAGCAAGAGTGAACTGTATCACAACGATAACTGTTCGAAGTGAAAGCCCTTTGACAAATGAGGTCGAGCCGGATTTAAAGATCTTTGCCGGCGCAAAAGAGGAAAGAGCAAAGGCAGGATAGCTTCCGGCAATAATACCCACTCCGAATAGAATGATCGCATAGAGCTGCAAAATATTTGAATTGAAAACAGAGAATACAATTTTCCTGCCTACGATCTGCTCGAAAATCGGAAGGGAAAGCTCTATCAAGAGGAATGATAGAATACATGCAATGAAGGTATAGATGATCGATTCACCAATGAATTGCAAGACGAGTGAACGTTTTTGTGCACCAGAGATTTTTCGCACACCCACTTCACGTGCACGTTTGGTTGCTTGTGCAGTAGCAAGATTCATAAAGTTTATGCATGCGATGATAAGGATCAGCACAGCGATACTGATAAATATATAAATATATTTCTGAGTTGTTGGTTTACCTTCAACAGAGTACAAATGTATATTTCTTAAGGATTGCAATCTTGCGCCGGATTGTTCCTCAAGGTTGTCCTTAAAGAGCTGATCAACTTTTGCTTGTAAAGCTTCGATGTCCGTTCCTGGTTTTGTGAGGATAAAGGTCTGCATCCAGTGTGAGTACCAATTATTATAATCTTCCATATCAGCTGCAGTATCAAGATGAAGTATGAAATTAAATTCATAGTCCGAAAGTAGTGGAATATCTTCATACACTGCAGTGACCGGGAGCTCTTCAGAATTGTTCAGGGTAAGTATCTTCCCGATAGGGGATTTATCACCGAAATATTTTTGTGCTGAGGATCGAGAAATAGCAATAGAATGAACATCTCTGATCGGTTGTATCTTATCTCCATCTATAATACTAATCGTAAAGATATTAAAGATAGAAGGTGATGCTCGGCACACACCTCTCTCACGAAATACTTTATCGTCATATTTAATAATTGCTGAAGATTCATACAAATGTGTCGCATCGATCACTTCCGGATAACCATCCCGAACAGATTGTTCAAGGGGATAGGGAGTAGAATAATTAATATTCTCCTCTCCGTTCATCGTGTAAACTTTGTTTATTCTGTAAATATCATCAATATGCTCATTGTGTGTATTGAAACTCTTCTCTTCCTGAGTGATCACAAATATCATTACTGCACAAGCGATACCGACAGCAAGCCCAATAATATTAATGAAAGAATAAATTTTATAGCGTTTAATGTTTCTTAGGGCTGTTTTGAGATAATTTTTAAACATGAAGTTCCTTATTCATATTTCAATGATTTTACCGGATTTGAATTTGCTGCTTTTATTGTTTTGAAACTGACCGTCAGGAAAGCGATAGTGAGTGCTATCAATCCCGAAAAGAGAAAAACACCAATATTGATACTCGTTCTATATGCAAAAGTCTGTAACCATTTATTCATGGCATACCAGGCAATGGGCCATGCAATAAGATTGGCTAAGAAGACCCACTTAAGAAAATCCGATGAAAGCAATCTAACAATTTGTTCAATCGATGCCCCCAATACTTTTCTCACTCCGACTTCTTTTATACGCTGTTCCGTGGTATACGACGCTAATCCGAACAATCCTAGGCAAGCCACTAATATTGAGAGAACAGAAAATAATGCAATTGTTTGCCCTGTTTTGACATCGGTCAGATAGAGTGCATTAAGATCATCATCGAGAAAAGTATATTCAAATGGTTGATCTTCTGTAAATTTCTTCCATTTAGTCTCAATAAGTTGTAGAGTTTTCCGTACATGTTCAGGTCGAATTTTCAATGATGTGTAACGGACATAACCCTGGTTGTCTGATAGGAAGCGGATTATCATCGGCTCTATCAAATTATGGAGAGAAGAGAAATTAACATCTTTTACAACACCTACGACGGTTACAAATTCACCTTCTTTTGCATTGCCAAATCTCTTATAAAATTTTGTTCCAATTGGATTTTCAAGCCCAAGTTTTTGGGCAGCTGTCTCATTAATTATAACTGAATTCTCTTCGTAATCAAAATCCCTGGAGAAGTATCTTCCTTGTAAAATTTCGAGTCCGAAGAGATCGGCAAAATTATCATCTCCATATGTGGTGAACAAGGTGGTTTTTTCTGAGATCTGGGTTCCTTCCATCTGATGACTGTTCGGTTCAAAGTGCCTGCCCGGTATGGACTCGGAATTTGAAATATTGAGGATTTCCGGATGCTGTAAAAGTTCCCGGCGGAAATTTCCGTAATTATCTCCAAGAGAATATCCTCTATGTATCACAAGGATGTTATCTTTATTAAAACCCAGTTCGCTCCTTTGAACAAATCTCAATTGATTGTATATAATAACGGTGCATATAATTATAAGGATCGATATTGCGAATTGAAAAATCACCAGTGTATGCCGAAGAGTTAACCCCAAACGATTTTTTCTTATGAACCTGCCTTTCAATACTTCAATTGGCTTAAATGAGGATATGTAAAATGCTGGATAACTCCCCGAAAGTATCCCTGAAATAAAAATAAATCCCAGGAGCACTGGTATAATATAGTAATCCCCGAAAAGGTTAAAACTAAGATTTTTCCCGGTAAAATTATTCAAGAATGGAAGTATAAGCTCAACGATCACAGTCGCAATACAAACTGAGATTGAGCTAATAACTATAGATTCAATAATAAACTGCTGAATAATTTGCTTTCTAGTCGAACCGATTGTTTTACGAAGTCCGACTTCCTTCGAGCGTTTAATATAGAGCGCAGTGGAAAGATTTATATAGTTTATACACGCAATAAGAAAAATAAATAATGCGATACATGAAAATACATACACATATGTCGGATTTCCTCTTTTACTTAAATCGTCATTAATTCCTGAACTAAGATGAATATCCTTAAGAGGTTGCAGAAAATAGCCATAGTAACTTTTGTCATTTTGAGTTAACTCTTCGTATAACTCCGGATCATGATGCCTTCGTATGAAATCAGGAAACTTTTCTTCCAGTCGAGAGGGCAATATGCCATCCTGAAGTACAATATATGTGAAATAGCTTAAACCCCCCCAGCTTGTATTCCAAGCGTTGGCAGTAGTAATGATCGAGGCAATAATATCATATTGAAAATGAGAATTTGACGGACAGTCCTCGAGGACTGCGGTAATCTCATAATTTCCTTTATAGGTACCGACGACCAGATGTTTCCCGATGGGATTATCATCACCGAAATATTTTTTTGCGATACTTTCTGTGATCGCAATTGTAAATGGTCGTGTCAATGCTTTGTCGGGGTCACCTTGTGTGACATTGAGTGAAAAAACATTAAAAATACTTGAATCCGCAAAGATGATTCCTTTTTCTAAAAAGCTCTTCTCCTTATAGCTTACCAGTCTGTTACGTGGCCAAAGAGAGATTCTTGCTGCGTATTCTACTTCAGGAAAATCATCCAGCATTGCCTGCATTAATGGGGGAGGAGAATACGCTCCTTTCAGTTCTTCTGAATCAATTTGACAACAGACTCTATAAATATTATCAACCTTTTCATGATACACGTCAAAGCTAAGTTCATCGATCACGAACATCGTTATGAGAGTACAGCAGGCTATGCCTATTGCGAGACCGGTTATGTTAATAAAAGAGAATGCCTTATGTTTTATTAAATTTCGATAAGTTATTTTAAGATAATTACGGAACATTAAGCCCTCTATTCATATTTCAATGATTTTACCGGATTTGAATTTGCTGCTTTTATCGTTTTAAAACTGACTGTGAGGAATGCAATAATGAGTGCAATCAATCCCGAAAAGAGAAAAACACTAATGTTGATACTCGTTCTATATGCAAAAGTCTGTAACCATTTATTCATGGCATACCAGGCAATTGGCCAGGCAACGATATTTGCAAGAAGTACAAGTTTTGAAAAATCTTTTGTCAGTAGGAATATGACCTGTCCGACTGATGAACCCAGCACTTTTCGTATGCCGATTTCTTTAATACGTCGTTCAGTTGCGTATGAAGCAAGACCAAAAAGCCCCAGACAGGCAATAACAATCGCAAGAATAGTGAAATACATAAATGTTCGTGCAAGGTTTCTCTCCGTCCTATGAATACGATCAAAATGCGTATCCAGGAAGAAATAATCATAAGGCATCGTGGGATTGATCTCTTTCCATTTTGCCTCGATTATATTGATCATGTGATAGATATTTCCAGGTTCCAGACGCATGCTTATATAGTTTCGATTGGGTGGATTGTAATACATGATCATTGGTTCGATTTTATCATGAAGGGGATTTACGTGAAAATCTTCTACGACTCCTACCACAGTAATTGGGATCATTTCCTCTCCTTCAGTTATAAAGGGATCATGGAAAGTTTTGCCAATGGGCTCATCCCAACCTACATCTTTCACAAGTGTTTCGTTCACCAGTATGTTCATTGATTCATTTTCATATTCAGAGCTGAATGCCCTTCCTTGCGTTATATGTAATTTGAACGTTTCAATGAAGTCTTCATCTATATTGAAGGTTTTCATGAGCCATGGTTGCTCCTCGCTATATCCTTCAGGGAAGAAACCATGCCCCTGAGACGCTCCTGAACCAGGATAGTTCGATGATACACACACATCAACTATGCCGGAAGTATTCTTAAGGTCTTCCTTAAACACAAGAGCTTGCTCTCTTGCTTCATTGCTTCGCAGGGGAAGGATGAGAACATGCTCTTTGTCAAAACCGAGCTTCTTCTGCTGAATATGTTGTAGTTGTTTCATAATAATTCCAGTACTCGCAATAAGCCCAATGGAAATGATAAACTGAAATACCACAAGAATATTTCGCAACGTAGATTTTTTGGTTTTTCCTAACAATTTCCCTTTAATAGTCTGTATGGGATCATGAGCAGAAAGATGAAACGCCGGATAGATGCCAGATACTATTGCAAGCAAGAGGAGAACTGAGATGCCGATAAAAATGTACGATCCCTGGGTTAAGAGTTCTAATTCTATCTCGAGACCACTTAATTGTTTAAAAACGGGCTGCAGCAGTTCAACAAGAATGAGCGAAATCAGTGTTGCGATAATTGTGATAACAACGGATTCAAGCAGGAATTGTGTGATAAGATTCTTCCTGCTGGCACCGATAACCTTACGCATACCTACTTCTTTTGCTCGTATCAGATAATGTGCAGTGGTAAGGTTGATAAAGTTAATATATGCAATGACCAGAATAAAAAATGCAATTATCGAGAAAACGTAGACATAGGTTATATTTCCATCATTACCAAGATTGTATGAGTAGTGTGATCGTAAGTGAATATCTTTAACAGGTTCAAGGAAGAGGAGAAATTCCATGCCTGTTTGGTCCAATGTTATACCCATCTTATCCATTGCAAGATTCTCGATCTTTTTCTGGAACTCATCAGGATTGGTTCCCTCATTAAGGCGTATATAGTTATGAGCACTAAAAGAGCCCCAGTATTCAGGAATGTCATCAGTATATTCAACAGAAGTAAGGGCATTCATATGGAGATGTGAATTGGACTGAAAATCCTTGTATACACCTGTAATTGTGTAGTCAGTTGTTTCATTAAGGGATATTGTTTCTCCGACCGGATCTCCATTTTCGAAATATTTTTTTGCCAAGGATTCGGAAAGTACAATTGAATTTGGCTGCTCAAGAACTGTTTCCTTATCTCCCCTAATAATCTCATAATCAAACACTTTGAAGAAATTCTTCGTAGCGCCAGATATGTTCGTCTCATAAAATCTTTTTTCATTGTGCGTAACTAATTGTTTTGATGGATGAGAAAAAATGCTTGCAGCAGCTTCTACTTCAGGAAATTCATCTTCTAATACAATTGGTAACGGTACCATGGATACTGCATACTCGATTGGTTGAGTTGCGATCTCTCCTTTTATTGTAATCCTGAATAGATCCTCTGGGTTTTTATGAAAAGTATCAAAGCTCAGTTCATGAATGATGAAAAGTGCAATAAGGAAACATACTGCGATACTGACTGAAAGCCCAAGTATGTTTATGATTGAGAGAGATTTATTCTTATATAAATTTCTAAATGCTATTTTAAGATAATTTCCAATCATATTATACTTCCTTTATGCTTATACATATTTAATATTTTGGAATTGCTTGCATGATCTCCTCACCGAGTGTGATCTGGTCACCATGCATACAGCAATTTGATAATAGGATAACTCCTGTTTTTGTTACATTATTAAATCCTATATATGATGAATGACCTTGTGTATCACCACCGGACCAGATAATTTCTTGTTCATCTTCCAACTCTTTAACATACCATGCAATCGCTTGTCTACCCCATGATCCTATGTCAAATTGAGGTTGATGTGCAAGGTCCATTGCTGCATATAATTGTGAGTCATGTAATCCCATATTTGCTTTAAGATAAATAAATAGATCATTCAAACAGGATTTGATAAACCCGCAACCCTGAAAGATATCGTGAGCAATGTAATACGGTACTTCTTCCATTTCATCTGAATAGCCTAACGAATAGTTGGACATTTGTTCAGTTGTTAAGAAAAGAGAGCTTCTATCCATGCCGAGTTCATCAAATATATCTCTTTGCAGGACTGTTTCATATGAGGTACCGTCACCCAATCCGATAATATGACCAAGCAGTCCATAACCGGTATTTGAATAGCTCCATTGAGAGCTGGGTTCAAAATCCAACACACAATAATTGGTAAAATAATCATAAATATCATCTGTAGTATAGACCCAATATGGATTTAAAGGATCGAAGCCACTGGGGATCGGATAAGACTGACCTTCTTCATGAGGAGTACGAGGTAATCCGGATGTGTGTGTTGCAAGATCACCAATGGTTATCTCAGTTCCATTGAACGTGGGTAATGTAACTTCTTCTGGGAGATAATGATTCACCGTGTCATCTATATAGCTTCCTTGTAGATAGATGTTCGTAAGTAAGGTTGCTGTGAATGTCTTTGTTATCGATCCGATATCAAAGACCGTGTTGCCATTTGGAGCATCTTTTGATCCTAGCGATTTAACCCCATAAGCATATACTTTTTCATTTTGGTCTTTATCAATAATTCCGACGATTATACCGACTTGAGTATGGGGTTGTATAATAGCGTCTATTTTTTCTTTTAATGTGGTAATTTCAGGGTTAATTATTTTTGAGTTATCACAACTACAAAGCAATATTAATAAAGAAACGATGATTAAAACTAAAGAGATATTTTTTTTATTCATATTTTATGACCTCCGATGGATTTGTATGAGCTGTTCTCAATGTTTGAAAACTCAGAACAATTATTGAAAGTAAAATAGTAATCACACCTGATAGAAGGAAGATCAAAGGATTGATGCTGCTTCTATATGCAAAATTTAAGAGCCATTTTTGTATGATATAATAAGAAACGGGCCAGGCAATGACATTTGCGATGATGACCCAGAGTAAAAAGTTTTTATTAAGCAATTTTATTAATGTAGTTACTGAAGCACCCAGAACCTTCCTGATACCGATCTCTTTTGTTCGAAGCTGGAATATGAATAATGAAATTCCAATCAATCCTGAACACGCAATGAAGATAGCGAGAATACTGAAGTGTCGCATAAGCGTTATCGCTTTCATTTCATTTTGATATTTTTCATTGAATGCTTCATCAGCAAAGAAGTATTCTATTGGGATATGAGGGAAATTTTTCTGCCATACATTATTGATCTCATTTATGACTTGTGCCAGGTCGTTCGATTGGATATTCAGGGTGAGATACTGGAAGTATCCGGGATAAAATTCAAAGAAAAGCGGCTCAATCTCCACATGCAGACTTTCAAAATTAAAGTCCTTAAAGATGCCGATGATCTTCCCGGTTCGACCTCCATGCCCTGTTTGGATTTCCTGTCCCAAAGCATCCTGGGGAGAATTCCATCCCATATGTTTTATTCCACTTTCACTCATCATAAAAACACGATCTGGTTCGGTATCCAGTGATGGATTAAAATTCCTTCCTTCTATAACATGAATATCGTATTGAGGTAGAAAATCCTGATCGATGCTGAAGCAGTACATCGTAGTTTGTACCTTATCCTCGTTATTCTCGCTTTCAATTGAAAAACTTGGGTAATTCCTACCTGGGAGCTGACCTGAGGCAGTTACACCCTGCACACCGGGAATTGTTACAAAGATATCCTTATATGTTTCATATTTATCGGGGAATTCTGTTTCTCTTCTCATCGTAAGTACAAATTTGTGGTTGGCATCATATCCAAGATCCTTATTTTGCATATATGCAACTTGTTGTTTCATGCTCAGCATCACGATAATGATTACGATAGAAATGGCAAATTGCATAATGATGAGTCCCGGTCTGAGTATTTTATTCGTAAACTGTACTTTTTTCTGACCGAGTGAGTGAGATGTTGTTCTTAAGGATGCATACATTGCGGGATAGATACTTGTGGCGATACCTGCTAGAAGGATCAAAATGGTGAAGAATGCGATTTTAGCAAAAGGTAATTCCCTGAGATACAAGGTTGGAATTCCGGTAAAATTTAGGAAAGATGGAAGCACCAGTTCGATTGCTATTACGGATACAATAAGAGCCAGAAGTACTGTGATCATACTCTCGATAAGAAATTGATGAACAAGCTGACCCTTACATGCTCCAAGTACTTTTCGAATACCTACCTCTTTCGTTCGTTTGAAATATAGAGCAAGTGTGAGATTTATAAAATTAAGACATGCAAGAAACAGCACAAATACACCCAGTAATCTGAAGATCACTATGTTACGTGCAGAGGATGAGACGACTATTCCACTATCGGTCAGTCTTTGCTTGCTGATCATAGATATCGGTTGTAATATAAAAGTATAGTCAAGACCGGAATCCTTGAATTGCTGAATAGCTTGTTCGTTAGAAAGGTATTTTACTTTTTCCTGAACAAGTTCTAAGTTCGCTTCTGGACGTAGCTTCACAAATGTTTCAATGGCATGCCATAACCATGCAGAATTGTGAAATGCAGGATCGTCGATAGTATAGATTGTCCTGAGAATATCATATTGAAGATAGGAATAGGATGGGGGATTCTCGATCACTGCACCAACAGTATAATCCTCATCACGTATTGTCAGTGTTTGCCCGATGATATCTGTCGTGCCAAAATATCGTTCTGCAATTCGTCGCGATACAACAATATTGTCTGGATTATCAATGACTTCCAATGGCTTTCCCTGCAGTACTGGAATTGAAAACATGCTGAAGAAAGAAGGATCGACATAACGGTAGTGATCTTCATAAGCTGTATGGTTTGGTCCGGCAACAAGCCGGCTGCTCATTTCAAGATAGCGGCACGTAGATTCTATTTCAGGAATAGTTGATTCAAATTCGAGTGCTAAAGGAGGAGCTGTTGCTTCACTTATCGATTCGTTCCCAAGAGACATCTCTTTCTGGCAGATCCGAAAGATCCTCTCATGATTCGGATAGAATGTATCATAAGACATCTCGTGATTGGTGAATACAAATACAAGAAAAAGGCCAGTTATGCCAATAGAGAGCCCCATGACGCTGATGAGCGTGATGATCTTATTTTTCAGCAGGTTTTTTATAGAACTTCGAATATAATTCTTTAGCAAGAAGACCTCCTATTCATACTTAATAACCTCTGCAGGATTTGTTCTCGCTGCTTTGATCGTTTGAAAACTTACTGTAATAATTGATAGAAGCAGTACAGCAAAAGCTGAAAGCAAGAAAATCCAGGGTGGTTGTTCTGTCCGATAAGCAAATCCCTGAAGCCATTTATTCATGCCGATATATGCAAGCGGAGATGCAATGAAGATCGAAATAAAGATCAAATGAATGAAGTCACCTGATAATCTGATCGTTATGCCGCTTACAGAAGCTCCCATAACTTTTCGGATGCCTATTTCCTTTGTTTTCTTGTGTACAAGAAAAGTAGTGAGACCAAACAGACCAAGGACTGCAAGCAAGATTGCCAGCAAGCAGAAGTATAATGCCATCTTTCCGACTTGTTTATCGGATGCATATTGATTGTGGAGAACATCATCCAGGAAATAATATTTGAACATGAAATTTGGATTAAAACCCAGTAGCTGTTTCTTAATGATGTTTAACGTTTCTTCAGTGGGTTTAGTAAATGTTTTAATGATGAGAAAATTTGCATTATCAGGTAGATTATATATAATGAGAGGTTCAATTTTATCATGGAGCGAGGATGAATGAAAATCATTGAGAACCCCAATAACATTCAGTTTTACCAGCTCCTCATTTTCACCTTGAAACGAGAAGGTTTTTCCAAGAGGTTCTTTCCATCCAAAGGTTTTTGCGGCAGTTTCATTGATTATCACACTTTCGGTTGGATCAGAGGGATAATGTTGGGAAAAATTCCTGCCATATGTAAAACGCATCCCCAAGGCTTCCAGAAAATCTTCATCAACAAAGAGTTTTTGTCCCATCTGTGGTTGTTCTAACGGAAAACCTTCAGGATACATAATTGCTTTATGAATACCAAATCCGGGTACTAATGATGAGAATCCAATTTTTTTGATGTGTGGAAGTTGAGAAAGTTGCTCCTTGAGGACCTCGGCAGACCTGTTCTGCAAAAGAAGTCTTGTATTCGGAACAACGATCAGGTTCTCCTGCTCGAATCCAGGTTCTTTGTCTTGCATAAAATTGATCTGGTTAAATATTGTAAGAGTCGAAATAATAAGAATAAGAGAAATCGTGAACTGCAGAATCACCAGTGTATTTCTTAAATGTGCCTTGCTTGATGTTTGTAAAAATCCTAAACGAAGAGTTGCAACGGGTTTAAAGCGGGAAAGATAAAATGCGGGATAGCTTCCTGCTAATATGCCCAGGAGAACAGGAAAAAGAAGAATAAATCCTATTGCCATAACAGGATTAAGAAAAGTGAGATCGATATAAACACCGAAAATACTTTGCAAACTCGGTCGCACAAGGTCAATTATAACGAGTGTGATCATCATAGCAAAATAACAAAGTAAAATAGACTCAGTAAGAAATTGTGCTATAAGTTGTCTTTTTCTTGAGCCGATTGCTTTACGAAGTCCTATTTCACGAGCTCGTACGCTTGCATTTGCAGTCGAAAGATTGATAAAATTGATACATGCTATTATCAAGATAAAAATTGCTATTGAAAAGAAGATATGTAATGTTTTTATATCTGACTGCCTTGCAATATCTCCTGCCAAATCAGACCGAAGATGAATGTCCATAAGAGGTTGCAAGAAGAAAGTAAGTTGAGCTCCAACCGAATTGAGCAACTCACCCATATGTGCATCGACAAATGAAGTCAGCTTTGCTTCGAAGTCCTCGATCGAGGTATTTTTTTTGAGGAGAAGATAAGTGAAAAACTGGATATGGAACCAATTGTACATCGCATCATTATCTTGAGAGACTAGTGTTTCAAACGATCCCATTATATTAAATCTAAAATGAGAATTGTGCGGGATGTCCTCAATAACACCCGTTATCCGATATGGTGAATTATTAATCTCTAACGTTTCTCCAATTGGATTGATTTCACCAAAATATTTCTGTGCAATCGATTTTGTAATAACTGTAGTAAAAGGCTCTATGAGTGATGTTTGCAGGTCGCCACTTATAGATGGAAAAGTAAACACCTCGAAAATCGAATTATCCCCATGACAGATGCCTTCTTCGATAAAAGTCTTGTTACCTATTTTTATAGTCGCTCTTCGAGGGCTTTCAAGTCTGGCTGCTTGAAGAACTTCAGGGAAATCCTCTACTAATTGTGGACCAGCATTTGGCATGGTCATAGGATAGATCATGTGATTCCCAGCTTCAAAATCTACGCAGAGTCTATATATTTGTTCCTTATTTTTATTGAAACCATCAAAACTCATTTCGTAACCGATCCATATCATAATAAGTATGAACGAGGTGGTGCCTAGGATCAACCCGATAAGATTGATCAAACTGAATACCTTGTGGTGCTTTATATTCCGAAAACTAAGAGTGAGATAGTTCTTAAGCATCATGAGACCTATTCATTTTTATTATCCTGAGTTTTATAAATATATAGATAATAATAATGCATTTTTTGTGCCAAAAGCCGTAAATGTATGCATCTCTTTATTTGCAAGGGATTTGGTGATTCGTTGGTCTTAATAACTGTACGTTTATGAAACAGTAGTGTACGACAGTGAACACTTCTTTAATGTAAGAGCTACGGCGGTTATCACCTTTTAAGAGGATTTATCTATTACATCATGATAGATAGCAATCTGGCACACATCATCACCTTTCATTATTGATTTGATGATTTTTACTTCTACTTCTTTGTGTAATATGTATTCCCAGATATCTTTATAATATCCAGCTCCACAGTAACAATATTGATCATCGATTGGTTTATTCTCTAAAATTGATTCACGGATGCGAGGACAATGACAATATAGAAACCGTTTTTTCACAGGATCGTCTTCTATAAAGTAGTTATGAAAATCCTTTGGGATCTTCGTTGAATAGATCACATCTCCTTCTAATTTACCAGCTAATCCCCAACCGTTTTTCCTTAAAAACTCCATCTGATCTTCATTGAGATTTTTATATGAACGGATAAATTTCTCAAAGTGTTGTTGGAGAAGATTATGTGCGTGCTCGACATCTTTGGTCTTATCATACTCATTTTTGATGTATTGGAGATCTTCCTTGGGTTTGAGACAAGCACAGGAACACATGATCTCTGTGATTTCACGATCATCAAGTTTATCATTGAGGAACTTCATCAATTGTTGAGACCAAGCGATTAAATTTTCTCTTTCGATTAAGTTCTCTACCTCGTTATATAAATGAGCTTTACCAATCTTAATAAATCCATTCTGTAATTTTTTTCTCCATTGCTCTTCAAAGGGATCATTATTTTTCATTATTCTCCTATTCATACTTGAGTGCATCCACGGGATTAGCTTGTGCGGTTTTTAAACAGCGCAGTGATACGATCAAAATTGAAATGCCGAGAACACACATTCCTGATATAATAAAGGGAAGCGTGTTGAGAGAGATTCGGTATGCAAAATTCTGGAGCCACATTGAGACAATACATCCACTAAGAGGGAATGCAATGATCACTGCGAAAATGATTAATTTAATATATCGTAATGAAAATAAAGTAACGATTTGAGAAAGGGTGCTTCCAAGTACTTTGCGTATCCCGATCTCTTTCGTTCTTTGAACAATAAAGAATGAGACAAGTCCAAATAATCCAATAGCGGCAATTACGATTCCCAGTATTGCAACTGTGCCTACAACTAATCCAATCTGTGATTCGTGCTTATATAATCTATCAAAATCTTCATCCAGAAAGGAATAAGAAAAAGGTGTATCAGGGAAAAGTTCATCGAATGTAGTTTTCATATGCTTTATCGTAGCAGGAAGATTTCCCTGTTGGACTGAAAGAGTGAGTGTATTGTATAAAGAGGTCTCAACATCCAATACCAACGGTTGCACCTCTTCCTGCATACCCTTGAAGTGAAAATCAGCTATAACACCGATTACTTTTTTTGTGAGTCCATGATAATGAGCACGAAGCTCTGCTCCCAGTGCTTCTTCTGGATTATTAAAACCAAGCAATTTCATGCCGGTTTCATTAATAATGTAACCATTGTCCCCACCCCGTTCAAATGGTCTCCCCACAAGTAGCTCAAGATCGAATTCATCTATAAAATCCGTGTCAACCGTGAGAACCTGATGAAAGTTGGTTTCAACGTCAGGCATACCAATACGCGTCATGTAATATCCACCCCTCATGTTTCCCGGTACACCGGAAGAAACGGTGACTCCGAGAATATTGGGGTGAGTAATAAAGTGAGATTTGATATTTTCGTAGTCTGTTCTCAGCCTGCCTAAATGGGTTTTGAAAGGGATTACAACTTTTTGTTCTTTATCAAAACCAAGACTGCTGCCGCGCATATAGTCCAATTGCCGATAAATGAATATTGAGAAAATGAGAAATGAGAGGATTATAGTGAATTGAGACACAACGAGTATCCTTTGAAGAGTCGATCCTCTGCTACCAAAGCGAAAGTTTCCCTTTAATATATTTTGTGTTTTATATTTGGTCAGTACAAATGCATTATAACTACCGGAAAGGAACACAATGAAAATAAGCAATCCAAACGTTGTTGCAAGAACCTGGAAATTCATAAGCGCAGATAATGACATATGAATTCCGGTTAATTGATTGAAGAGTGGTAGTAAGCATTCAATTAGTCCTAATGAAAGAAAAAATGAAAGGAGAGCATACATAGCAGATTCTGTATAAAACTGGAAAATGAGTTGGATTTTTTTCGCGCCTATAATTTTTCGAATACCTAATTGTTTGATATTCTTCATTCCTAAAGAAACGGAAGTATTAACGAAATTCAAGCATCCGATAATGAGAACTACAAGTGCGATCAGCGAGTAGATCCTAATATAATACCAGTTCCCACCAGGGATTATTTTGTATTTTACACGTGGATCCATGTGGATATCTTTTATGGGCTGAAGATAATAGCGGCTATCTGTCCATTCACGCCCGGTGAGTTGTTTATACATCTCGTGATTCGTTATCGCTAATTCCTCGAGAGGTAGTTCAAGATCACTTATTTCAGCATTGGGGGCAATTTTCACGTAAGCATACTTTCTATGCGCATCTCCCCAATATTCATCGATCCAGGGAAGATGTGATTTGAGTGAATTCATGCTCATCAACATCGTGATAGGGATATGAGTATTAGAAGGGGTGTCTTCGATAATTGCTGTGACGATATAGTCATCTCGTGCAACAGGGCAGTAGTAATCATAGTCTATCTCGATGTTGAGTGTTTTACCAATACAGGCATCATCTCCGAAGTATTTTTCGGCCATTGTTTTAGTAAGAACCAATGAACGTGGCTCAACGAGAGCTGTTTCGGCAGAACCGGCAAGAAAATCAAAGTGAAAAATATCGAAGATCTCGGGATCTGCAAAGTATAGATTTGTCTCAAAAAACCTTTTTGTATCTTGTGAGACCAATACATTCTTGCTGTTTTCAAAGGGTGGAATAAGTCTTGCCTGTTTTTCGATGCTCGGTGATGATTCTGCAAGCATTGGACCAACTGGACCTGCAACGGAGTTTGAATAAAACTCTCCAACATAAGAATCTCTGTAAAATTCAACGCGGTAAATTCGGTCATGATCTCTATGATATGTGTCGAAATTCAACTCATGATAGACAAAACTGAAGATAAGGACACAGCATGCGATCCCCAGGCTTAAACCGAGAATATTTACAATTGCATACCCTTTATGCTTGAGCATATTTCTTAGTGAAGAAGCGAGGATGCTTTTTAACATTTTTATAACCTTAATGATTTTGTTTATTCATATTTTATCACTTCTGCAGGATTGGTATGTGCTGCGCGTATCGTATAAAAACTGATCGTTAGTAATGCAACTGCAATTGCAGACACTCCTGCCAGAATGAATAAGCCGATATTGATCGGAGCTTTATATGCAAAGCCCTGAAGCCATTTTCTCATAACAAAATAAGCGACAGGCCATGCGATCACGTTGGCGATAAGCGTCCATTGTGTAAGTTCACGAGAGAGCTTCAGTGTGATGTTGCCGACAGTAGCGCCGAGTACTTTTCTGATACCAACCTCTTTCCTGCGCTGTTCTGCGATGAATGTTGAAAGACCGAACAATCCCAGACATGCAATCAAAACCGCGATAAACGTAACATAGATGATCGTTTTGCTCTGACGTTGTTCTCTGAGATATTGCTGTGCAATACGGTCATCGAGGAAATGATAGGTGAATGGTCGGTTTGGAGAAAGGGAATTCCATTCCTTTTCTATTGCACTGATGGTTTTGGACATATTTTCTGGTCGAACTTTTAAAACAAGTTCATTCATTTCAGAACCCCCCAAATGGATAAGTACCGGACGTATCATATCATGAAGTGATTCGAAGTGATAATTATTGATCACCCCGATTATTTTGTAGGTTAAATCTACCATTGTATTCTCATCGAGTCCTGCATTTGGATCTTCAACTGTCGACCAATATACTTCCTTGCCGATCGGCTGATCATAACCAAGTTGTGTTACAAGTGCCTGATTAACGATAAATGCTTCATCGTCAGTCTGCATGTCTTCAGAAAAATTCCTTCCTTCTACAAATTCTATCCCAAGAGTGTTGAAGTAATCATAATCAACTTCTTCATACTTCATGACCATCGGCTGTTGATCTTCCAAGCCCTCAAAACTGAACAGATATTCCATATCTCCAGTATCTCCGGGATAATTTGAAGAAAGACTGGCTGACTGGATACCTTCAAGAGCAAGTACATTTGCTTTGAAGACATCCATATTTGAGCGGATATCACTTCCCCTGAGCGGAACGATGAGTATATGGTCTTTATTGAATCCCAATGGTTTGTTCTTCATATATGATATCTGGTTTAGCATGGTAAACGTGCATATTATCAAAGCAATTGAGATCACGAATTGGAACACGACCAAAACATCCCGGAAAATTCGATTTCCCGACCCTGCTTTGAGTGTGCCTTTGAGAACCTTAACCGGTTTGAAGGATGAGAGAAAAAATGCAGGATAGATACCTGCGATACATCCGACTAAAAGACTAATTCCAAGTAAACCAAGTGATATTTGCCAATTTTTGAAGATATTATATGTTAATTTTACATTTATTAACGAATTAAAAACAGGAAGGAGAAACTCGATCAGTGCAAGGGCAATGATCAAA
Organism: Candidatus Cloacimonadota bacterium; assembly: GCA_049903315.1. Classification (GTDB taxonomy): domain Bacteria; phylum Cloacimonadota; class Cloacimonadia; order JGIOTU-2; family JGIOTU-2; genus Celaenobacter. The sequence goes on from JBNGBT010000001.1 coordinate 97,068, forward strand.
CCTAATAAACTCATGAAAATGGATTCGCCAAGAAACTGTCTGATCAATCTCGAGCGTTCTGCACCAATTACTTTTCTCATGCCCACTTCTCGTGCGCGGGATGCTGAACGGGCTGTGGAAAGGTTCATAAAATTAATACATGCAATTAAGAGGATGAACAGTGCAACAGCTGAATATATGTAGATGAATGCAGTATCTCCGCTGCTATCATCATCAAAAGTGAAGTGTGAATGTAAATGGATATCCTTAAGAGGTTGAAGAAGTAGTTCAGCTTTCATTCCGTATTGAATTGCGATGGGGTGACTTTCTGCTTTCTCTTTAATGATTTCCCTGAATTTTGGTGCCATATCAGCCGGTGTAATGCCGTCTTGTAATTCAACATAGGTTGTGTAAGAATTCATTAACCAAATACTCATCATCTCCTCCCCCCTGAGTTTATACATTGTTGAAAAAGATGCGAGCATATCAAAAGACAGGTGGGAATTGGAGGGCATTTCTTCTACAACTCCTGTTACTGTATATTCGTTACTATTGTTGAATGTGAAAACCTTTCCTATTGGGTTTTCATCGCCGAAATATTTTTTTGCAGTCTCTTCAGTAAGGATGACCGAAAATGGATTTTCAAAGCAGGTTTCTGGATCACCTTTCAGGAATTTGATCGTAAATATATCGAAGAGTTCAGGATCAGCGTAATAGAGACCGGTCTGCTCATAGAGTTTATTATCGCAGGTTACGATAGGGTGATTTTCCTGTGACATACGAGCAGCATGTTTGATGTCCGGATATTCTTCATTAAGATAAGGCGCGAGTGGTGCCATGGTTATCGAACCTGAAAGTTTATTTCCCATTGCTTCGAGATCCATGGTTACGCGATAGATATTCTCATAATTTTCATTGAATCTATCATACGTTAGTTCATTCACCACATACATAAGGATCATTGAGCTGATCGCAAGTCCTAGAGCAAGTCCTGTAATATTAATAAATGAAAAAATCTTACTTCTTTTAATGTTCCTAAACGCAATAATTAAATAATTTTTTAACATGGTTATTTCTCCTTATTCATATTTCAAGGTTTCGACCGGATTTGACCGGATCACGGTTATCATTCTTAAAGAAATTGTTATAATGGATATGGTAAGTGCAGCAATGCCGGCTAAAAGAAAGGGTATTATCGAAAAGGGTGCTTTGTAGGCAAAGCTTTTCAACCATTCGCGCATTAATAAGAATGCAGCCGGCCAAGCGATAATATTTGCATAGATCACCCATTGAGAAAATTCTTTTGAGAGAAGGTATATTATTTGCGGAACTGTTGAACCGAGTACCTTTCGGATTGCAAGTTCCTTTTGGCGAACTTCTATAGCATATGACGCGAGACCGAAAAGTCCTAGGCAGGCTATGATAATAGCTAATCCAGCAAAAACTGCGATGCCAAATGCAAAACCTCTTTCTTCATCAAATTGGAAAGAGAAGATCTGATTAAATGGGAAACTCCTGAACTCTCGATCTGGATAGAGTTCTGTGTATATTTCTTCAATATTTTCAATTGTTGCTTCAGGGTCAGTGTTTACAAGACGAATAAATGCAAGTCCAGCTGCAGTGGGATTTAGCTGGAGGAGCATTGGTTCGACGGGACGATTTGCAAGACCAAAGTGAATATCTTTAAACACACCGATTACATGGAATGGCTCATCAATCATGCTCGCTCCACGATTAATGATCGTTTTCCCTTCCAGATCATTCCAGCCGGACATTCGATAGGCTGTTTCATTGATTAACACGGCTAAAGTGTCAGATGCAAAATCTCGAAAGAAATTTCTTCCCTTTACAATGCTTATCTCCAAAGAGGGTATAAAGTCATGATCGATCCAGAAGTGCTCAAACATATTGCTCTCACCCTCTTTCCGGTAGTCGAAACATACTTCAGTGGTTGGTAATGTTCTGCCTGGTGCGAGCGATGCTCGACCAAAGGAAATGATTCCGGGTATCTGGGCTAACTTCTCTTTTAAAAATATCGCTATCCAAACTCAAATTCTGGTCTCCTGCCGGTATTATTACAACTTGATCGCGATTATATCCAAAATCACGATATTCTAAAAATCGAATCTGCTGAAGTACGATCAAAACTCCTGCAATAAGACCGATTGAGATGCTGAACTGTCCGATAATAAGTATTTTTCTTAGACCGAGACCCGTTCTTTTTTTGTTTAATTTAGCTTTCAGGACTTTTGTCGGTTTGAAGGATGAAAGAATTACTGCCGGGTAGAAACCGGAAGCCATTCCTAAAACGATAGCAAGGACCATAAACAGTAACAGTGTTAAGGGATGTTGGAGGAAATCAAGCGTAAGTGTTTTGTTCAGGAATGTTTGCAAATGAGGGAGACTGATTTCAGCAGCACAGATTGCAATAATCATTGCGAGTATTGTGAGTATTATGGATTCAAGGATGAATTGTGTTCCTAATTGTTTTCTACTTGCCCCGACCACTTTTCTCATTCCCACTTCTCGAGCTCGTTTTACCGATCGGGCAATAGAAAGATTAACAAAATTAATTGAAGCAACGAATATAACAAGAATTGCGATTAGAATAAGTGCATATACAGCTGACCTGTTATTCTTATTCATGTTGAAGGCATCGTAGCGGATATCCTGGGAACCCAGGTGCATATCGAGAATCGGTTGTAACTGAGGAGTAAATACTTCAGAAAATCCTCCTTCTCGAGATGATGCGACAATTTTAGGTTCTACCTCTTTTGGATCGACTCCTTCATAAAGAAGCACATAGCCAGTAAGAGAAAGGTTTTCCCAGCTATCCCACCACGCGAGATTACGATTGACGTCCATAAATTGAACTACATCGAATTGTATATGAGAAGTAGTTGGAGGAGATTCAATAATTCCTGCAACATATGCATGCTCATTGGAGCGAATATTAATTGGTTGTCCAACGGGATTTTCATCAGGATAGATTGCATCAACAACATCTTGTGAAATATAAATTCCATTCGGGTCTTTGAAAGGATGTTCTTTCTCTCCCTCAAGTATTTCAAAATCGAAGACGTTGAAAAATCCGGGTCCGGTTATAATTCCTCGCCTAAATATTGCAAGAGAGTCCGAAGCAGGATCAATAGTGCCAGGTTGTAATCTGAAAAAAGCGGGACTAACTCGAGTAGATGCCTCGATCTCAGGAATATCTTCACCAAATTTCAGCATCATTGGACCTGATGTAACTGCAGAGACCCAATCACGAGTATTATCAAATGAAACCACTCGATAGATCCTGTCTGCATTGGTATGATACCGATCAAACGAAAGGTCATCAACAACATACAATCCTATTATGATACAAACATAAATTCCAAGTGCCAATCCGAATATGTTAATAAATGAAAAGATCTTGCTTCTTTTAATATTGCGAAATGTGACCAATAAATAATTTTTTAACATACTGACCCTATTCGTAACTTAATATTTTTGCTGGATTTGTATTTGCAACCTTATATGATTGCGAACCGATCGCAAGAAAAGCGATGCCGAAGGTGAGTAAGAAAATGCCAAGATATGTAAAGATGTTCACCTGATTAATGAACATCAAGCCGTTTTGCATGACTTTCGTCCAAAGGAAGTGTATTAGTACAATTCCAAGGAGATTCGCGATGGTGACCAAGAGTAAAAATTGTTTGCTTATCGTCCAAAAAATTTGTCTTCTTGATGCACCAAGTACTTTACGTATACTCATTTCCTTTAATCTCATTTCAACGAGAATCGAAGTAAGTCCAAGAAGTCCGAGGCACGAGAAGAAAATCGCCAAAAGTCCTATAATGCTAAAAAAATTACTCACTTTAACGATCATACCCACGGTATCCGTGAAGAATTGATTTAATGATACCATGCTCATGGGCATATCAGGAAAGACCTTGTCCCATATGGCTTTTATCTCATTTTCTATCAATGTAAAATCTGTGCCCTCTCTATAACGCACGAGCAGGTAATTTAAATTATCATTCTCGATGTGAATAATAGAAGCAGGCATCTCGAATTCGATATCACCAAAGATGAAGTCCTCAGCTATTCCGATAACAGTGCCTTCTTTCTCACCGACTTTGATTGTTTTTCCGATAGGATCAGCAAGCCCAAGTTTTTCTGCAGTAACGCTATTGATAACAAAGGAATTGTCATCGCCCATTTCCTTCTTAAAACTCCTTCCTGCAAGAAGCTCGATCTCCATCAAATCGATGAAATTATAGTCCACACCATAGGATTCAACAGATACATTCATGGGATTCTGTTCGACTGGCACTGATGCAAGTTGCGGTGAAATCCATACAATTGGAAGTTGAGCAGATGCAGAAACACTTGTAATCTCGGGTCGAGCAAGCAGTTCATTCTTGATGATTTCTTTTTCTGAAGAAGGAATATTTTCGAAGAGGATTCCTGCGATATTATCTCTGTTGAATCCATAATCTGCTGTGACCACCTGCTTAATTTGATCCTTTGTAATGGTTGCTGTTGTAATAAGAATGATTGCGAGAAAAAATTGTAAGATTATCAGAACTTTGTTTCCTTTTCTTCTGTTCTTCCCTTTTATGATATCATTTTTAAGAATCTTGATGGGCTTGAAGCCTGATTGGTAGATGGCGGGATAGAGTCCAGATATACATCCTACAATGAGTGATGTGTAGAAAAAATATTTGATGATGAAGGGATAATTCCAGACAGATGTTCCTGCACTGTTAAGAAGTTCTGGCATGGACTGTCCTATAAAAGATTTGAGTAACATGGGATAACCGACTTCAAATATGGTGAAAGCGAGAGGGAGTGCGATGAGGGAGATGAGTATCGATTCTCCAAGAAATTGAAGTACAAGCTGAAAGCGCGAGGCACCAATGATCTTTCGTATTCCAATCTCTTTAACTCTTTTCATATATCGCGCAACAGAAAGATTGATGAAATTAATACACACGACGAAAAGCAGAAGTATAGAAATCACGAATAATATGATAATACCACGCAGAGAACTGCTTGCCAGCCATGAAGAAATATGCTCGGATTTCAACCTGAAATCTAATAAAGAGAAAAGGTACATTTCTTTTGGAGCATTCTCGTCTTCACCATAATGAGCGGATTGAAGTTGAGTAAGCTTCGTATTAACTTCACCCGCAGATGCATTATCCTTCAATAGAAGAAAAGTAGTAACAGGATATTCATGATTTGAATCAAGGTTTGGAAGAAATTGAGGAAGACTTGCGTAGGAAACCAGGAAATTATAGCGTATTGAAGAAGTGCGCGGCGTGTCTTCAATGACACCTGTAACGACCATCAGTTTATTATTAATATAAAGATTTTTTCCTAAGGGATTGATTTTACCAAAGAATTTCTCAGCATTATATTTTGTGAGAATAATTGAGTTTGGTTCAGATAGGGCAGTTTTTGGATCGCCAGTGATAAGTTTAAAGGCGAACATCTCGAAAAATTCAGGATCGGCAAAAAGAATTCTATTCTCATAGAAAATATGATCATTTGATTTAATCACCATTGTTGGAGAATTATAGATCCTTGTCGCTTGCTCTATTTCCGGAATTTCTGAGATGATAGATTTTTTAAGTGGGGAAGAAGTATACGCAGCATGGATATCTTTATTTTCTTCATCTTCAAAAACCTGCACCACAGTGAAGATGCGCCCGGCATGCTTATGGAATTTATCTGAGTTTAGTTTGATCCCGGCTGAAGTTGAGAAGATACCGAAAATGACCATTCCCACCGCCAATCCAAATACGTTAATTGCAGTGAAAACTCTATGATGAAGAAGGTTTCTTATAGCAGTTAAAAGATAATTTCTGTACATCTTACATCCTATTCATGCTTTAATGCTTTTACAGGATTGGCATGTGCTGCAAGTATTATTCTATAACTTATTGTGATAAATGCAATGACTATCGAAGTACAGAGGGAGACGATGAAGATCAATGGGGAGATAGAGATTTTATAAGCAAAATTTTGAAGCCAGGAGTTCATGGCAAACCAAGCAAAAGGAAGTGCAATGATATTGGCGATACATACCCAGATCAGAAACCTGTACGATAATAATTTTATGATATTTGGAAGGTTTGCACCAAGAACTTTACGGACACCGATCTCCTTTGTTTTTAATTCCGCATAATAAGCGGAAAGACCAAATAATCCAAGGCAAGAGATAATCAAAGCAAGTATGGTAAAAGTCTTGAAGATTCTGTTCAATCTATGCTCATTTGCATATAGTGTATTAAGTTTGTCATCCAAAAACGTATAATTAAAAAGTGAACCTGGAGATATCTCCTGGAACTTTTGTTTCAAATATTCGAGTATTTGAGCAATATCTCTTCCTCTCATTTTAACAAGCAGGTATGAAGCCCAATTGGGATTAAATTCAATGACCAATGGTTCAATCGTATTATGTAAAGATGCGAAATTAAAATCCTTAACAATGCCTACGATTTCAGCTTCAGTTCCCCTGAAGTTTGATGCGATCTTGCCGATCGGTTCATCTAACCTGATTGCATGTAAAATTTTCTCGTTTAAAATAAATGCTGGATTATCATTAGCTCGCTCAACAAAACTTTTACCGTCGATCAACTCAATTCCCATTGTTTCAATGAAATCCTGGTCAACACGAATATATCTTATTGGAGGATTTTCTACATCATCGGGAATGGTTTCCTGTTGGATGTCTTCCACACTAAAACGTTCACCTGGAATATTAGAAGACATAGCTACGGACTGTATTCCGGAGTGTGCCAGAAATTCATTTTTCAACGCGGATATATTTTTTCTTACTTCCCGTCCAATATCACCTGATAGATTCAGTGCTACGACTTGATCTTTATCAAATCCAAGCTCTTTTTTCTGAAAAAGACTCATTTGCTGGAAGATAATAAGCGTGCTGAAGATCATAAAGACTGAAATGACAAATTGGAAAACTACGAGGATGTTTCGAATACTCGTTACTGATGAATGGGGATCTTTCTGTCCTTTAAGTGAAGCGATCACTTTGAAACGAGACATAAAAAATGCTGGATAAAGACCGGAAAGCAATCCATAAATTATTACAAGCGCTAATATGATAATAATGTTCTCTGTGGTGAGAAGCATTGATAGTGAGAATGAAAGCCCGGTAATTTTTGAATAAAGTGGAATTGAAAACTCGATGAGGAATATCGCGACTCCGGCAGAGATAAATGCAATAATAAGAGATTCGGACAGAAACTGTCGTATCAGGTTAGTCTTATTTGCTCCAACGATCTTTCTCACGCCGATCTCACGCATTCTTCCAAAAGCCCGTGCTGTAGAGAGGTTGACAAAGTTAACCCCTGCAAGCACCAGCACGAGTATCATAATGAAAGCAAAAACATAAACATATACTTTGTTGCTGTTTGCAGCCATCTCTTGCTCGAGGTGGGATGTAAGATGAATATCAGTAAGGGGCTGCAGATGAAGTTTAAGATTATCGTGAACATCACCTTCCTCGAAAATGCTTTCATAAAAATGTTCTGTGAAAGTAAACAGCTTCTCTTCAACTGCTTTCATGTCCGCATGCTCATACACAAGGACATACGTATAGAAATGAGCCCATCCCCGAGATTCCATCCAGTCGCTTGCACCACGCTCTTCCATAAGTTTGTACAGCGAATTTATTGAAACAAGATGATCAAAGGACATATGAGAATTGTAAGGTAAATCTTTAATCACACCGGTAACGGTTAGATCATTTCGGGCTGTTTCGTTGTGAATAACCTGTCCCAGCGGATTGCTGTCCCCAAAATATTTTTCAGCCATTGATTCTGTGACCACCATCGAATTCAGCTTTTCAAATGCAGACTCAGGATTACCATTAAGAAACTCAATATCAAAGATAGAGAAAAATTCTTTATCAGCATAAAATCCGCTGTCTTCTTTAAATCGAAGCATTTCATCAGCGGACCTTTCATAGGTATATGTATTTGAATACGTGTCGAATAATCGAGTGACTTGTTCAATTTCGGGAATATCTTCCATTATTTCTAACGCATGTAAGGGGGATACAACTGCCCAGTGTAATCCATTCTCATCAAGGTTCTCATTAGTAATCCTGTAAATTCTATCAGCTTTCGGAAAGAATGTATCATAACTGATCTCTGATTTCAAGTAAAAGAGAATGAGCAAACTACAAGCCAGTCCAAGTGCAAGACCTACGATATTTATCATACTATTAAGCTTATTCTTTTTCAGGTTTCTTGTTGCAAGAATTAGATAGTTTTTAAACATAAAGATTCCTTATTCGTACCTTATTATATTTGCCGGATTGGAATGAGCTGCTTTCAGTGTCTGAAAACTCACGGTTATGATAGAAGCAAGCACAGAAATAACGGCAGCAATAATAAAAGTAAGCATGTTGAGGTTGACGCGATAGGAAAATCCCTGTAACCATTGCCGTGAAGCAAACCACGCAAGAGGTAGTGCCACAATATTGGCAATCAGAACGAGTTTTAAGAAATTAAATACGAGCAATCGTATAACGCTTGAGGAGCTTGCACCAAGTATTCTTCGGATGCTGATTTCTTTCATCTTTTGAGAGATAGAGTAGCTGGCGAGTCCGAACAATCCAAGGCATGCCACAAAAATTGCAAATCCAGAAAAGATATTTACGACCATTCCTGTTCTGATATCACGTCTGTAGAGATTATCGATTGACTCATCCAAGAATTGGAAATTCATAGGCTTGTCCGGGAAAAGGTCTTTCCACGAAGTATTTATATAATCCATCGCATTATGAAGATGCCCCTCCTTGATCCGGGCAACAACTGTACTACCCGTGGAATCTGCAAGTTTGAAAATGACGATCGGCTCGATGGGTTGCTGAAGTCCATCGGTATGGAAATCTCTCACCACACCGATTACTTCAGAACCAAGACTGTCCGTATCTCCGAAAAATATCCTTTTTCCAACAGGTATGTCCCAACCAAGCTGACGGGTAGCAGTCTGATTAATGAGTACTCGCGTCCCGATATGAGCATCGAGTTCTTTATCAAAATTTCTTCCCTCGGCAATTTTCATATCCATTGTAGGGATAAATTCAGGGCTGATTGAGAAATTTCTCCAGATGAATATATCTTCTTCAGAGGTTCCTTCCGGATTCACCCCGGTTCTTCCAAAGGTTCTGCCTGGCAGGTTCGATGTGCGAGCAGTATTTTCTATGCCTGTATGTTCATGGAGTAGAGATCTGAAGGTTTCAATATTATTATATAGTTCCTGATCTCTCATATTGAAGGATACTATTTGTTCTTTATTATAACCTAAATCTTTTGTATGAATAAAGTGCATCTGCTGTTGAATAATAATGCTCAATCCTATAAGCGCAATCGAAAGAGTGAACTGGAAGATAACCAGTATTTTTCGGAGTAGCACACCACCTTTGCTTTTCTGATAGGAACCTTTCAGAATAGTTACAGGCTTGAAGCTGGAGAGAATAAATGCAGGATACAAACCTGCCACTACACCGATAAAAGTCCAGATTGCAAGTATGGGCAGGATCAATCTTTGCAGTATTCCAAAATTAAAAGTGATTGAGGTTCCTGCAATATTGTTAAGAAACGGGATGGTAATATCAACAAGAGGTATTGCAAGGATGATAGAAATAAAGGAAATAAACAGGGATTCACCAATAAACTGACCCCGGAGCTGCGACAGGTTTGACCCGACAACTTTTCGCATACCCACTTCTTTTGATCGCTGCATGCTTCGGGCAGTGGAAAGGTTCATATAATTAACCGCAGCGATAAGAAGGATGAGAAATACTATCGCTGAGAAGATATAGATGTTCTTAATATCTCCTTTATTGCCGATCGGGTCGAAAATGATGTCTGTCGAGTGAAGATGTACATCCCGGATAGGTTGCAATGTGATCTCGAAATTTTCGCTCACATCGTTCTCACGACACAAGGTGGTGAGTCTTTCCGGCAATCCTTCTGCGGATGCTCCTTCTCTGAGCAATATGTAGGTGGGCATCGCAACAAGTCCCCAGCTTTCAAGCCAAATGGGCTGAGTAGATCCCTCCGGCTGATTTGCCCGGGCAAGAGACTCAAATGTGGAAAGCGACACAAGGGCATCAAAGGTAAAATGAGTGTTGCTGGGCATGTCTTCCATGATGCCTGTTACTGTCAGAATGAGTCCGCCGCCTGCATCGAGTTCTTCATTAAAGGCAGGCCTGTTTTTAAATATCATTTCTGCCAGAGATTCCGAAAGCACTATAGAATAGGGCTCAACAAGGGCTGTTTCTCTATTTCCAAGAATGAGAGAATAATCGAATAATTGAAAAAAATTAGCGTCAGCTGCCCGCGCATTATCACTCGTGATGCCTTCTTCACCATTATATTGAAATACGGATTGTCTTCCACCTGATATGCGAAGTGCGTCCTCGATTTCGGGAATATTTTCCTTCATTGCCGGACCAAGAGGGGGCATCGTGATCCCCACGCGCTGTTTGTTCGTCCCCAGTGCGCTATCTATGGTAAGAACGCGATATAATCTGTCTGCGTTGGAATGCATATTCTCATATGAATATTCGTATCGTATGAATAGAACAATAAGCAAGCATGCGGTAATGCCGATCGTCAAACCGAGTATGTTGATGACAGAAAAAGCCTTATGCCGAAGAATATTTCTTAATGCAATCTTTAAATAATTCTTAATCATAGAATATTACCTTATTCATATTTTATTGTATCAATTGGATTTGAATTTGCTGCCTTAAAGGTGTAGTAACTCACTGCAATAATTGCCAGAATGAATTGTGCTAATATCGGCAATATGAAATCCGTGATACTGAGATTGATATGATATGCAAATCCCTTTAGAAATGCTTTTGAGAAATAAATCGCAATGGGTATTGATATTACTGTTGCAATTGCTACCCAACGCAGAAATTTTGCTGTCAAAAGAAAGATAACTCCACGAATGGATGAGCCGAAAACCTTTCTGATGCTAACCTCTTTTGATCTTTGCTCCGTAATATAAGATGAGAGACCAAACAAACCCAGGCCAGAAATAAACATCGCCAGCACAGCAAAATAACTCATAATAGATCGTGAACGTTGAATACTTCTGTACTGAGCTTCGATCGTCTCATCAACGAATTTGTATTCAACTGGATATTCCGGAACTATCTCACTTAGTTTTCCTTCAATATATTCAAGTGTACTTTTTACATTGTTGGGTTCAAGACTAATAAACATCTCATTGCGGAACCAATCCAATTGCGTTATTAGTTGTGGTTGAATGTCTTGTTCCAAAGGTCTATTATGAAAATCTTTGACTACTCCGACAATATATCCGTCTTCTCCACCCATACTGAATTTCTTACCAATCGGATCATTCATACCCATCATTTTTACTGCTGCTTCATTAACTATGTATTCAATTTCAGGATGTACGCCTGTATCTTTTTGGAAATCTCCACCTGCCGTAAAAGGTATTTCAAACATGTCGATATATTCCCTATCTGTATAAAGACATCTGAAAAGAACTCTGTCATCAGTTTCTTTACCTTCCCAACTAACGGAATTGACATACTTGACTGATGCCGGATTGGTGCTGGCAGTAGTAATGGATTTTATGCTTGGATTCTTTAGCAGTTCTTCTTTTATTGTTTCATATTTCTTGGAATATCTACTAAAAAAATTCAGCGATATGATCGAATCTTTCTTTAAACCCAAATCTTTATTGTTTATATAATTTAACTGATGAACTATCACAAATGTCAGAATTATTAGCGCTACAGAAATTGTGAACTGGAAAACAACGAGGACATTTCTGAATTTTCTCATTGCTTTTGAACTAAAATAAGCTTTGAAAACTTTGATCGGGTTGTAGGAAGATAGAAATAGAGCCGGATAAATGCCTGATATTATTCCTGTAAATAATAATAATATTGGAAATCCCAGAAGAATGAGATTGTTGTTAAGTTGGAACTGTATTGCTTTTCCAGTTAATTCATTGAATTCAGGCAGCAATAATTCTATCAGAACAAGTGAAACAATCATAGCAAACAAGGTGATCATCACAGATTCGAGAAGGAACTGGTAAATGAGTTGTTTTTTTTGAGCTCCAACGACTTTCCTCACACCAACTTCCCTGGCTCGTTTCACCGATCTGGCAGTTGTCAGGTTCACAAAATTTATGCAGGCAAGAAAAAGAATAATTAGCCCAATAGCACTGAAAACAAGAACAAGATTCATCCCTTCCAGTTTGTCGTTTGCGGAGAAAAGATGTACTCGTGAAAGGGATTGAAGATAGAGCATATCTTTATCTATGTCTCGAGGGCTGTAATCAACCAAAGCCGTTCTGAATTTTTCTCTGAAAGAATCTAACGATATATTATCGTGCAATTCAATAAAGCCGGAACTTCCCCAACTCCAAGGATCTCCTTGTCCGCCCGTAACAGCAAAGGGCATAATATAATCAAAATAAATGGATGATTTCTCCGGGCAGTCTTCGATAATTCCGGTTACTGTAAAAGGAACGCTATTATTGATCATCAAAGATTTACCCATAGCTGGTTCTTTTCCAAAAAACTTCTCTGCTGAAGATTTCGTTAAAATAATCGATGTTATTTCTGTAAGGGCAGTTTGCGGATTGCCTTCAATTAGTGGAAAAGAAAACATCTCCAGAAAATTAGATTCCGCTAAAAGGAAATTGTCCTCCTGGAATGTTTTATTCTCGTAGGTTAGAATAAGATCATTTATCGAATGGATCCGGGCAGCATTCTTCACTTCCGAAAAGTTTTCCAGGATAACCGGGACCAATTGATTGGGAATTGTTCTTCCAACAGAAACTGGAGATGTATCTTCATTGATCATGGAAATCTGATAAATATTATCGAGATTATCATGGAATTTGTCGAACTGTAACTCATCCTGTACCCATAATAACAAAAGTAAACTTACAGCCATTCCTAATGCTAAACCCAAGACATTGATGAAAGAAAATCCCTTATACCGCAGGATATTTCTAAACGCGATTTTAAAATAATTTTTAAACATTTATTACCACCTAATAATAGTACACATTAAGATCATTTAAAAAGTTTCAAACCACTCTATTGTTCCGAAAATTGCAGATTGCCCCGAGCTCTCATGAGTGCCGTTCGGTATTACGGTTAAAATAATATTAATTGCGTCGTTTGCCGTTAAGTTCTCTATAGCTGTATAAGCATTTTGAATAGGGACAATTTCATCTGATTCCCCATGAAAGAAATGAATCGTGGTTTGTGGTGCCCAATCTAATACTGTATTATCCTGAATTACAGAAAGGAAATCCTGCTCATTTCCGTTATTAACGTCTGAGATAAATGCTGAATTCATTAATTCGGAGAATGAAGATGGCAGATGATTAACGATTTCACCCCATGTGAGAGACCCATCAAACAAATCGGGCATCATAGATGCATAAGGTTCATTAAAGAAATCATCCAATCGGTTCCAATTGTATAATGTATTGTAGGATGTTAAAATGAATGCAACATATGCAGGATTGCTGTATGAGTTTGATTGAAAAATTGTCTGCATCATCCCTTCCAGGTCATAAGGACCCGAAGATGGTGAAACAGCAGTCAGATTAAATTCCGAAGTGTATTTCTCTTCAATAACCTTCTGAGTTACTAACGTCACATATCCGCCCTCGGAATAACCTGTCAGGAATGTTCTTCCATCCAAAACAATTTGATTCTCTGAGCAGTATATTTTTCCGGAACGCATAAAATCTATTACAGATGGAACCAGAGATTCGGCATGCATGTAAGGATGCATCACATTCGAGACTCCAAAACCTAAGTAATCGGGAATTAAAACCACATACCCCATAGATGCCATTATTAATCCGACAAAACCTTCTACTGAATTTACCGTTGATACAGATGCTACCAAATCCCTTTTTGTTTCTGTTCCATGTTGAATACTTACCATTGGTAAATCGGTAATTCCTTGTGGAACGAGAATAGCTCCTGAGGCAATTTGTTCTATGCCGCTTCCATCAATTGTATAATAAGTTACAGAGATCGCTTCAACAGAATGAGATAAAGTAAACGGTATTGCAAGCTCTACACTTGCGAGCAATTGTTGAATATCATTTACCGTCATGGTAGCCATACTTACTACATTTTCAATTTCACCCCTTTCATGAATTTCCGGTTCGAAGGGAATTTTCTTAGATTCATCGCATCCTTGAAATGTAATTGATATAAGCAGGACAAAAAACAGGAAAAGAACAATTCTAAAATTAAATTTGTGATACATGATTTTTTTCTCCAATATAAATTTTGATAGTGTAAAATCCATCACCTTGTATAAATGATTTTACCAATTTCGATTTATCCGAATGCTGCAGAATGAATTCCCATATATTTCTATGAAATCTTACTCCGCAGTAACGGCAATTTTTATCCGTAAGTTTTTCATTTGATGAATAATTTCTAAACATATTACATTCTCTTATTCATATTTAATTGATTTGACCGGGTTGAGGTTTGCTGCTTTAATCGTTTGGAGGCTGATCATCGCGAGAGAAATGATGAGGGTGATACTCCCAGCTATTATGAATATCATTACTCCAACGGTTATTCTAAAAGCAAAATGTTCAAGCCATTTATGCATTATGACATAGGCAACTGGAAGGGCGATCAGGTCTGCCAGGACGACCCATTTTGTGAATTGAGTAGAAAGTAATTTAACGACTTGAGATGCAGAAGAGCCGAGTACTTTACGGATTCCGATCTCTTTTGTTCGCTGTTGGATCATGAAGGTAGATAAGCCAAGTAATCCAAGGCATGAAATAATAATTGCAAAAATAGCAAAATATCTGAAGAGTATTCCCAGGCTTATATCGGATTGATAAAGCTCATCAAATTCTTCATCCAGAAAACTATACTCAAAAAGAAATTCTGGTGCGATTTGTGTGCTTACTTTTTCGATATAATCCAGTGTTTGCTCTATGTTTGATCCGGAAATTTTTATTGCAATATGGTTATCCCACTCAGGTACTGCCACCAAAGCAAGAGGTCTAATATTATTATGAAGTGATTGAAAATTGAAATCCTTTACCACTCCTTTAATGGTACCGTTGACAAAGGATTTTCCAACAGGATCTTCAATACCTGCGATCTTAACTGCGGTTTCATTCAATATATATTCAAATGCTTCTTCATCATTATATGAATTTTTTGTATAAAATTCTCCCTCCGCCATTTCAAGGCCGAAGGTGCTTATAAAATCTTTGTCGCAAGAGATGAGGGGAAGGCTGAGAGATGTCTCACCATTATTTCCTTCCCAGTTCTCAACAGTCATGCTCCATTTAGCTGCCATCCCAAGTTTGCTGGATGTTCGTGTCACACTTGCTATTTGTGGATTCTTTAAAAGTTCAGCTTTGAACGCATCATATCTTTCATAGTATGCGTTGTTAAGAGGTAGATAGACAATATTTTCATCATCAAAACCAAGGTTTCTGGAACGTATGAATTGTATTTGCTTAGACACAACAATGGTTGAGAAAATAAGGATTGTGGATAAGGTGAACTGGAGTACGACCAAAGCTTTCCTGAGAAATGAAGAGTTACCTCTTAGGTTTCCTTTAAGAACGCTTATTGGTTTGAAAGACGAAAGGAGAAACGCAGGATATAATCCGGAGATAAATCCTGTAAATAATGTGATACCTATAAGAGAAATGAGTGTTGTACAACTCAATAATTTGAAATGTAATTGTTTATCCGCCAGCCCATTAAAAACCGGAATGAGAATTTCTACGAGAATGACGGCAAGGATAAGAGCAAAAAAAGCGAGTAAAAGAGATTCTGATATGAACTGGATCTTTAATTGATTCCGCAATGCTCCTACAACCTTACGGACTCCAATTTCACGAGCTCTCTGCATTGAACGGACAGTGGAAAGATTCATGAAATTTATACAGGCGATCAATAGAATGAAAAAGGCAATTGATGAAAAAATGTAGACATAGATCATCTTACCTGGGCTGCCATCAAGGTTGTACAAATGGATCGATGTCAGAGGTTGAAGAAAGAACTCACGTCCGAGTTCCGGAATAATTTCATCAATGCAGAGGTTGATATTCTCCTCAACCTTTTGTACTGATGCTTTATCATTCAAAAGTAAAAAAGTATTAAAACCAAAATCTCCCCATTCGTCCTCACCTCCATAACCCATGATCTCTGGCAAGCGGCTGAATTGTATTAGGAAATCAAATTCCAAATGGCTTCCTGCAGAAAGCGGTTTTAACACACCATCAACCCGTAGGTCGATTTGGTTATCTATATTAATAATTTTTCCAATTGGATTTTCTTCAGGAAAGAAGATATCTGCCATCTCTTGTGAAATCACTGCTGATTGAAGATCGGTAAGAGATGAAGATGGATTGCCCTGTGCAAAGGGAAGGGTGAAAATATTAAAAATACTGTTGTCTGTATAACCAGCTTTTACCTTTAATTTTTTTTCTCCAACACTTACAAGTACCATTCCTTCATTATGAAATCTCGCAGCGTCTTCTATTTCGGGATATCTCTCTTTGATGGTTTGCGCCATAGGGGGTGGTGTCCTCCAGTGTTGCATGTGTCTTCCATTTGAGATGTAAGAGAAATTAACCCGATAGATTCTTTCAGCATTTTCATTGAATCTGTCATAGTTGTACTCATCTTGAATCCAAAGTAGTATCAAGATGCACACAGCCATGCCAATGGCAAGTCCAGCAATATTTATGAACGAAAATCCTTTTTTTCTGGAAATATTTCTAAAGGCGATGATTATATAATTTCTTAACATATTACATACTCTTATTCATATTTAATTGATTTGACCGGATTGAGGTTTGCTGCCTTTATAGTCTGAAAACTCACCGTGAATGTTGCAATGAGAATGACTGCAATACCAGAAAGCACAAAGGTGAGAGGATTGATCGAAGAGCGATAGATGAAACCGTCGATCCACTTGCTCATGGCATACCAAGTTACAGGAATTGCAAGCACATTGGCTATAAGTACCCACTTGAGGAAGCTTTTAGTGAGTAGGAACGTGATCTTTCGTGAAGAAGCTCCCAGCACTTTTCTGATCCCGACCTCTTTTGTTCGCTGCTCAGTCATAAAGGAAGATAGTCCCAGCAATCCCATACATGAGATAATGATTGCAATGATAGAGAAAGATCGAATTTGATCAGAGAAATTACGCTCTCTGTAAAATTGATAGGAAAACTGCTGGTCAAAACTCTCAATGTGAAGTTCACTATCCGGTACTAATTCGATATGTGCAGACCTGATCTTATCCAGTGTCTCCTCATCATTACGCCCATCGAGTTTTACCATGGTCTGGTACATTCTCTCATCATATACGATGAACATAGGATTGATATTTCTTTTAACCGTTGTAAAATTGAAATCCTTTACCACACCTATTACTTCACGCTCTTCAGTCGTCTCATCTTCGTTGAACAACTTCACGATCTTTCCGATCGGTTCATCCCAACCTGCGTATTTCACCGCTGTTTCATTAAGGATGATCGATCTGAGTGTATCGGTACTTAAATTACGCGAGAAATTTCTTCCTTTTACTAGCTTCATATTCAGAGCAGGAAATAGATGGTCATCAACGATCAGGCGGTCATACATACAGTCTTTTTCGCCGGATTCAGCGAATGTTTTTATCTGGTATTTCTGCAGCGTCCCACCTGGAAGACTTCCTATTGATGTAACATACTCAACACCCGGAATCGAGCTGATCTTATCATTGAAAACCCCTCTATTTTCAGGAATATTAATGTTGGATATCAAGTAAACATTTTCTCTATTATATCCAAGATCGACCTTTTGCAGGAATTTCATGTGTTGCCCTGCAATGAGTAATGCAGATATCAGAGAGATTGTGATCGTGAATTGTCCTACAACGAGGATTTTACGTAGAGCAAGCCCATTTTTGGTTTTGGAAAAAGCACCTTTTAAAACAATTATTGGATTGAAATTCGACATGATCAATGCGGGATATAAACCTGCAAGAAGACCAATTATCAAAGGGATAATAATAGTACCTAAAAGGAGATAATTCACTGACAACAAATCAAAGATTCCTCTGAAAGGTAAATTGAGTATAGGGATGAATATCTCTAGTAATAGCAGAGCAAAAAGTGTAGATATATATGTTATTACTATTGATTCTCCAAGAAACTGCCACATTACTTGTGCACGTTGCCCACCAACTACCTTTCGTACTCCCACTTCCCGGGCTCTACGCATTGCTTTCGCTGTTGTAAGGTTTACATAGTTGAATGATGCGATAAGCAGAACGAGAAAAGCGATCAAAAGAGAGGTATATACTGACGCAGAATCTTTATGCCCTACATTCATCAGATTGAAACTGAGGTGTTCGGATTTCAGGTGCATATCCTTCATGGGTATGAATTCTGCGGTCCAAATCTTAGCAAAACCCTTCTCATGGCTGTGCGCGGTTATTTTTTCCTTCAACTCTGTCATATTGACATTATCGAGGACTTTTATATATCCGGACAGAGCTGCATTCGTCCAGGAATCCCACCATATTGGATTTAATTCAAGATCAATCGGATAGACCACGCTGAACCTTATTTGTGTATTCAGCGGAAGATCTTTTATGATGCCTGCAACGAATTTGTCTTCATACCCTGTAAAATAGATTGGTTTTCCTATTGGATTTTCTTCGCCAAAAAGTCTTTCTGAGAACTCTTCGGTAAGATAAACACCATTGGGATCCATGAGTGGATCTTGATCATTACCCTGAACGATAGGGAAGTTGAACATTTCAAAGAAGTCAGGATCAGCACCGATTAAAAAAGCACCGATTTCTTCAGGAGGTACTTCATCATTACCTACCTCTTTTGTAAATGAGGAACCCATAGATGTTATGCGTACAGAATGAGAGACTTCCGGGAAATCTTCTTTTAAGCTTTTAACAAGCGGTCCAGAAGTGATTCCATAAACAATCTGGTTATCCCCTTCGGAATCCTCTCGAGTTGTTACACGGTATAAATTGTTGATATCTTCATGGAAAGTGTCGTAGGTAAGATCAATGATAACCTGAGATGATATAAGAATGAAAATTGCAAGCCCGATTGAGAATCCCAGTATTGTGATGATAGAGAAAGCTTTCTGCCGAACAAGATTTCGAAAGGTGACCGAAACGAAGTTCTTAAACATTGCCATTCCTAATTCAAATACGCTTTGTTAAAATAAAATCTATCACCTGGGAAAATCTGATAATACATCAACGGAGTTGCTCCGTCTTCATAGGCTTGTTCAACGAATTCCATGTAATCGGGAGAGTAATCACCGGCATGCATAGGGAAGAAGATAGTCGGTTCAAGGATCTCAAAGGTTTTTTGAACTCCAAGACGTACTGCTTCATTATCTCCAAAATTACATCCGCTGATAGGCATGAAGGCAATGTCGATTGGTTTATTTAGTGATTGAAGATAGTATATCTCATCAAGATAATCTCCGGAGAAATCTCTTTGCCTGTTCGCGTGATCACCAGGGTGGAGGATATTTACACCATCTGCTTCTACCATGAAACCTACTCCAGTGTCATTTGAATATATGGATGTTATTTCTACACCATTTACATCGATTGTGGTCCGGGGCTCCATAACAATATAGTCTTCATTAGGTACATGCGGATCGAATCCCATTACATACGTTATGTTTGGAACTGAATCATTCCATGTGAATATTTCCGGACTGTAATGATCTCGGTGTACATGCGAAACCAATACGATCACATCAAGATTTTCCATTTCATCGAGATTGAACATGCCATTGGAGATAGATGGATTGTCCGGAGATCTGTTCTGTCGCCAGTAATCAAAAACTAAGAGATGGTCTTTAGTTTTTGCAATCCAGCCGCTGTGTGTCACAAACCAGATATATATTTCTCCCTCTTGAAGTGAAGCATGTAAGAGATCATCGAGTTTCATGTCGGCAATAGAATCATTCTCCATGAGGATTTTTGCAATTTCAATATTGCCATGTTCGATTGCCAGATCAGTTGGAGTCTTACCATTGATGTCTTCAATGCTTATGTCACAACCATTCTCAACAAGTAATGTAACAATATCACCATACCCAAGAGCTGCAGCAATGTGAAGGGGTGTTTGTTTGAATTCTTCATTCTTAATGTTTAGATCAGCCCCGTATTCAATGAGTTTACTTAGAAAATCGGTCTTTCCCATTCTTGAAGCTTGATGTAAAGGAGAAGATTCATGCGTTTGACATCCAGTTTCACATTCAGAGTCCACGATTTCTATCATCGCATCGTTTTCAAGCAGAACTTCAAGAATTGATGGTTCATCACTCCACAATGAAAATTTAAGCGGTGTCCATCCATGATCATTTACTTTGTTAACATCAGCACCGAGTTCGATAAGATATGTTGCGACTTCAGTATTACCGCGTTGTGCAGCAATATGCAGGGGTGTTGTTCCAATAGAATCTTCAACCATTGGAGTTGCACCGTGTTCAATCATGTACGTAACGGCTTCCATTGGTGACTTTCCAGCAGAAAAGAACATGGTTGCTCCGGTCTCACTGCGATCATTATAACTCAATCCTTTTTCCATGAGTAATTCTGCGATATCAAAATGCAGTCGGATAGTTGCCCATACAAGAGCTGTTTCTCCCTGGTTGGATATTGCGTGCACATCAGCACCATTCTCGATTAAATATTCGACAATATCTTTATTGCCCAAGATAGAGGCATACATAAGCGGAGTCACCCCCCACTGGTTTGATTGATCGATCGATAAACCATGATCCCGGAGAAGTTTTACAATCTCGATATTACCGGAAACAATACCGTTCAGCATTGCTGTAGAACCGTTTACATTTTCTACAAATATTTCTGCTCCCTGCTCTAACAGGTAGTTCACAAGCTCAATATCTCCAGATTGAAGTGCAAAAAGAAGTGCCGTGTTCCCATTACCATCAGCTGCATTGACGTCAAAACCATGATCGATCAGATATTCAACTACATCAAGATGCCCATTTGCAGCAGAGTTGTGGAGAAGGTTGCTGCCTTCTCTATCAATGGTGTAAATATCTGCATCCTGTGAAATCAGATATTTCATTATTTCCAGGTTGCCACCAATTGCAGCGACAGTTAGAGGATCACAATAGCGGTCATCTCGTTCGTTAATCACATCGGGATTTTCCGTTATTATGTTTTGTATTTCTTCCAAATTGTTATCATTTATTGCTTCGAAGATTGTTGCTCCGATAGCGTGGGCTGAGAGGATGAGTAGTGCTGAGAGCACTATTATAAATATTTTCATTATGACTCCTTAATGCTTTTTGTACATTAACCAAGCTCCCCTTGCATAATGGAGTTTAGCTATAATTAAACGATTCTGCCGTCGAGTAGATTTATGATCCTATTTCCGTAACCGGCTTTTTCTTCCGAATGGGTTACTTGAATTATTGTCGTGCCTTCTTTGTTGAGTTTTGAAAAGAGCTCCATGATCTCTGTTCCCTGCTCGGAATTAAGATTTCCAGTCGGTTCATCGGCAAGAATGAGTGAGGGTTTGCCGGCAATTGCGCGGGCTATACCCACAAGCTGCTGTTGTCCTCCGGAGAGTTGATAAGGGAAAAGGTCTTTTTTACCAACAATTCTGAACTTATCAAGCAGGTCGCAAACGCGTGATTTGCGCTCTTTCGCACTTTTTTTCTGGTAGAGCATTGGCAACTCGATGTTTTCATATACGGTCAGGTCATCGATAAGATGATACTGCTGAAATACAAAACCGATTTCAACGCGATGAAGGTTTGTGCGCTGTTTCTCATTGAATTTGTGAACTGGTTGTTCCTTGTAGAAATATTCTCCGTCATTAAGTGTGTCCAGCATTCCAAGTATATAGAGCATTGTAGATTTTCCTGCTCCGGAAGGACCCATTACAGTGACGAATTCACCTTTTGCGACATCCAGGTTGATGTCATTCAATACATACGTTTTTACGAAATTATTTGAATAGAATTTGAAAGCACCCCGCAGTTGTAGCATAGTACTCCTTAATTTAATTATTTTTTACCACGAAAGTCACGAAAGAGACGAAAGGGAATTTAAGAGAAAATACTCTTACGAAGGTTGTATCAATATTTTCGTGTATTCCGTGGTTAAGCATTTTTCTTTAAATGATTATTACTGAGGCATTGTTTAGAATGTTTCTTTTGATATATTGATAGAACATTCCGATCTGCTCAATTTGTGTGTCAGCCAGATTTATCACTGCTTCATTACCATTACAAACCGCAGTGATAAGCACTTCGTCAGCATGGATGATCCTTTTAAGAAATTCATCATTTACATAGAATGAGTTTGTGTGCATAACCGAATCGTTGATGATCAATTTCTCGTCTAATTTGATGACCTTCTCTTTTGATGAGGGTATACTATAGTTATCGAGTTCCAACTGCACTGATTTCAGTTCCGCCCATGTTGAATAAAACTGAGAGCAGTCAATTGTCATTAACCATTGATAAGTTTGATCTATCCTTTTGAATTCGAGGAACATATCTGCATCACAGATAGAATCTTCGTGGAAGATATTGATCTTCACGGGTGAGCATTGATAATAAACGGCACCTTTCCCCTCGAGTGCATCACTTTTATCTATTATCTTAAGATTTGTAGATGCACATGCGGCAAGGAGTAAAACTCCTAACGTAATTGCTATTATTTTTTTCATGAGACCTCCAAGCTATATTTAGCATATAGCTTCCTGTGTACCATCCGGGTACATTATTTTCTTTTTTCTGAACATGATGGGGATCTTCTCTTTGTCGGGTGCACCGATTTGGATAAGCTCCCAATCCTTATCATAATCGTGAATGACTTTCCGCAGTACATTCACTACTTCTTCTGAGCTTGCATTTGGATCTTCCCATTCCACAAGCTCGACGCGGTAGCACAGAGTTTTTTTCTTTCCATTGATGCGAACTTCGATCTCAAGATTTTGCTGTGCTTCCAATGTTGGTATATTTAATACTATTTCGCGCATATGAACCTCCCGTTATTCATTATGCTAATCATCGTGTGATTGCTATCTGATAACAATATGTTGTTTTTAAGTGTTACATGTGTAAGACTCTCCCGGGACCAGCCCCCAAGCTGTTCTTTGCCTGATAATTTAAAAGGGGCGATAAAGCTGAGATCAAGAGATGAATTCCGCGGATTGTTTTCAACAAGTCCGGTTATGGTAAAATCTGATCTGTTGTGTACATTCACCACTTTTCCGCTTGGATATTCATCACTCAAATATAGCTCCGCTGTTTCTCTTGTGATCACGTGAGAGTGCAGCACGTGAAGCGCTCTTGCTTCGTCGCCCTTGATAAATGGATACGAGAACATTTTTAAGAGGACTGGTTCAGCCAGGAAGAGACGGTTATTGGAAAAATATGTATATTTATTTGAAATTTTAACTCCATTAAATGTATAAAATCTCAAATAATGATTATATTTGTGAAATGTAACTTCTAAAATGGGTGCAGGACTATAAGGAACTTTTAGATTACCATATAGTTCATCTTGGTTGACAAAATAATCCTGATCGTTACAGGAGAGATTGTTCTTTTTTTCGAGCAATTGTGCAGAGTACAATTCACCCCGCACCCATGATAGAAGAAGGATGCATACGACCATTCCTATGGCCAATTCCAATTTATTGATGGAGGAAAATCTTTTATATCGCACTTTGTTTCGCGTCGGTGTTTTTAAATAATATTTGGTCATCTTATTCATATCTCATAGACTCAGAGGGATTTCTGAGTGCAGCCCGAAGCGTTTGGAAGCTTATCGTTATGATTGCAATAAGCAAGCTGAGAATGCCTGCAAAAATAAAATATGTTATATGAAAAGGTATCTTATAAACGAAAGTATTCAGCCATCTGGACATTGCAAGATAGGCAATAGGCCATGCGAGGACATTTGCAATAAGAACCCATTTAACAGATTCTTCAGTTAAAAGAAGGACTATGTTCTTTACAGAAGCTCCCATGACCTTGCGAATACCGATCTCTCGTGTCCTTCGAGCTGTCATATAGGATATCAGACCAAAAAGACCAAGGCAGGAGATCAGGATCGCCATTATAGTGAAGTAATTGAAAATAGTGAGCATTCTTTTCTCAGCACGGTAGAGATTGCCATATGTTTCATCCATAAATGAATATTCAAGAGGAGTATCGGGATTGATGTCATTCCAAATATTCTTGATCTGTGCAAGAGTGCCGTCGATATCTTCAGTACTAAGGCGGACAAAACTTACATATGCTTGAGAAGAGAGACTGATAAAGAGAGGTTCTATCTCAGTTTGCAGTTTCTTGAAATGAAAATCTTTAACCACTCCAATAATATTATATGGTTTATTGTTTTGGTAATGATCAGTAACTTGTTCAGAGAGGGGGTCGTCAAATCCCATCAATGCCACAGCTGTTTCATTAACTATGATTGCAGAAGAATCGGTGGGCATATCAGGGGAGAATGCGCGCCCTTCTGCAAGTTCTATATCAAGGGTTTTGAAAAAGTCATAATCAACACGAAGCTGGTGCACGAGTACTCTTTCATCGTCTTGTTTTGTGCGCCAATCATAGCCATACCCGGAATTGACTATACTATATGGATATGCAGAACCTCTGCTCACATTAATTACTTGAGGAAGTTTAAGAAGCTCATGCTTCAGGGTTGTGTAATTTTCAGATGTTTGATCTCTGAAAGAGAAATTCAGCACCTGTTCTTTTGTATATCCGAGTTCCTTATTATGCACAAACTGTACCTGTTTGAACACGATAATTGTACCAATAATCAAGATAATTGTGATCACAAATTGGAGAATAACGAGTATTCTTCTAAAGAGTACGCCCTTCTTCCCAGCTTTGAGTATGCCCTTCAGCACGTTGATTGGTTTGAAACTTGAAAGTACGAATGCGGGATAGCTGCCGGCAAAAATACCGGTAAAAAGAGTAACTGCAAAAAGGAATACATATATCAATGGATCCTGACCGGAGAAGAATGAGAGTTCCTTCCCTGCGATATTATTAAATAAAGGAAGTAATAATTCTACTATAACTATTGAAAAGAATAAAGAGATAAGGGAGAGGATAATTGCTTCTCCGAGAAATTGTCTGACAAGCGTATTCTTTTGTGATCCTACTACTTTTTTGATGCCAACTTCTCGAGCCCTATTTTCTGCACGTGCAGTAGCAAGGTTCATGAAATTGATGCATGCAATAACAAGCACGAAAAGGGCGATCAATGAGAACAGACGCACATAAAGTATATCTCCATGACCTCCAATGTCTGCAACATAATGAGAATGCAAATGAATGTCTGTGAGAGGTTGCAGGTTCAGTTTCACAGGATAACCAACATCATGTGCTGCCAGATATCCTTCTATCTTTTCATCAAATTCAATCCAATCCACATTTTCTTCTAATTGGATGTACGTATAATAGGAGTTGGAGCCCCAGGATTCTAAATTTCCACCGAAATTTTTTAATACTTCAAAAGCCACAACATAATCAAATTTCAGGTGTGAATTATCAGCTACATTATGAAAAACTCCAGTCACATTCAGGATGGTGGAGGTATTTACCTGCAGCGTTTTCCCAATTGGATTTTCATCTCCAAAGAATTTATGAGCCATTTCTTCGGAAATTACTACATTTAAAAGCTCATCAAACATAGTTTCTTTATCACCAGCTATTATGGGAAAAGTAAACATTTCAAAGAAGTTGGGATCAGCCAAAGTTATGTTCGCCTTGAACTTATCTTCCCCAATGTTGATATAACCAAAACCGTAGGTTTGGAATCTAGTAAAATTGATCACTTCCGGAAAATCCTGCAGCATTCCAGGTCCCAAGGCTGCTGGTGTTACAGCTACTGGAAATGGTTCACCTGATTGTTCCTGCATTTCCACCACACGAAATATCCTGTGAGCATTTGCATGGAAACGATCAAAACTCAACTCATGATGCACCCAAAGGAATATAAGGATACAGCATGCGAGTCCAATCGAAAGACCGAGAATATTGATAAATGAATGCCCTTTGTGACGTTTAATATTTCGAAGAGTGATGAGTATTGAATTTTTAAACATAATTTATCCTATTCATATTTAAGGGTAATAGAAGGATTGGTTTTTGATGCTTTGAGAGACTGGAAAAGAACTGTAAGTATCGCTATAAGGAAAGCGATTATACCAGATAATACAAAGGTCAAGATCGAAAGTTGTGTTCTATACGCAAAGTTTGCCAGCCAGTTTTTCAGAGCAAAATATGCAACGGGCCACGCAATAACGTTCGCAAGAAGCACCCATTTTGTAAAAGTCTTGGAGAGCAATCCGACAATATTCTGTGAGCTTGCACCAAGTACTTTGCGAATGCCGATCTCACGTGTGCGCTGTTCGGTCGTATATGAAGCGAGACCAAACAGACCAAGGCATGCAATGAGGATGCTCAAGAGTGAAAATATCGTGAATATCTTTGCTAGTTTCTGCTCGGGAATATAATATTCATTTAATATATCATCGAGGAATTCATATTCAAATGGAAATTCCGGCATGAAGTTTTCCCAGGTTTCTCGCACAAAGCTCAATACCTCCTGCATATTATCAGGATTGTATTTCAGCACAATGCTGGTTTTAGGGAAATTTGTGGAGAATATTGTGATAGGAGCTACTTGATTATGAAGGGATTCGTAATTAAAGTCTTTCACCACACCGATCACTTCGCCGTCAAAAAGTGCGGTTCCGTCATCTCTCAAACCAAGTAAAACTCGTTTACCAAGAGCGTTCTCACCCCACCCCATTTCCTTTACGGCTGCTTCATTCACTATAACTGCTTTTTGCATATCAGAAGCTAGACTGTCTGAGAAATTTCTTCCTTGCAGTATCTCCATGTGCATAAGACCAATAAAGTTTGCATCTGCAACAAAAAGGTTGAGTGGTTTCTCTGTCATGCCCTCTTCAGCTTCAAGGCGCATTAAGAGTTTTCCGGTTATTCTCCCGGGAACACTAGTTGTGATAGCCGTTGAAAGTACATCAGGATGTTTTGCCATCTCATCTCTGATGGTTGCCATATTCTGAACTGCGGTGGTATCCTGAACCGAGAGTACGAGCACATTTTCTTTATCAAAACCCAGGTCTTTGTTCTGAATGTAATGAAGCTGTCTTGAGACAGTGAGAGTGCCAATGAGCATAATGATTGTGATCGCAAACTGGATCAGCACAAGAACTTTACGGAGCGTGCCACCTCCTTTACCACTCTTGATGCTGCCCTTAAGAACAGTGACCGGTTTGAAGGCAGAAAGATAAAGCGCTGGATAGCTTCCTGAGATAAATCCAACAACAATAGTTGCCAGCAGAATGTACAATATCAGTATGGGATTTTGTCCTATATCAAAGGAAATATCCACGCCCGAAATTTGGTTGAATGCAGGAATAAGCAGATAAGTTGCGATCAGGGCAATGATAAGTGAGAGGAAAGCCAGGAACACCGATTCTGAAAGGAACTGACGTATGAGCAAACCCTTTGCCGCACCTGCAACTTTGCGGATGCCTACTTCACGAGCTCGTTTTACAGACCGGGCTGTGGCAAGGTTCATGTAGTTGATGCACGCGATTATCAGAATGAAAACGGCTACAAAGATAAAGATGAACATATAAGACGTGTTACCTGTCGGAAAGTCATACTGCATGTCACCAAGAAAATGAGTGTCTTTTATCGGAGTGAGACGTATATTCATACTCGTATTGATACGATCTCCCAGCTCCTTCATGTACTTGTCATAGAATTGCTGAAACTTGTCCAGCACTGCCTGCGGATTTGTATTCTCACCAAGTTTTATGTATGAGTACACACTGATATTCCAGAAGCCGTTAGTTGCAGTAGAATTATAATTATCAACTCCCATGAGTTCACGAAGAGTAGTCATTGAAGTGAGCATTTCAAAGTTTACATGCGTATTATCAGGAAGATCTTTGATGATAGCAGTCACACGGAATGTCAGTCCATTACCTGCAATAATGGTTTCACCAATAGGATGTATGTCTCCGAATATCTTTTCTGCAAAACTCTCTGTCAGTACTGCAGTGAAGGGTTCGGAGAGTGCAGTTGCAGGATCTCCATGTACAAATTCATATGAAAAGAGATCAAAAACTGTGGAGTCTGCGAGGTACACATCATCCTCATAGATCTTTTTCTCATCATAAATGAAAAGCCGATTCTGCATGAATCGTAATCTTGTGGCTTCTTCTATCTCCGGAATCTCTGCTTTCATGGTATGAACGAGAGGGAATGCAGTCAAAGCGAACTTATCCAACTTTCCCTGAACCGTGAACATCGATTCAACCCGATAGATGCGATCAGCATCCTTGTGAAATGTGTCATAAGAGAACTCATGCTGTACATAGAGTCCAATGAGCATAGCACACGTAATGCCGATCGCAAGTCCAACGATATTGATTGCGGAATAGAACTTATTCCGGGCAATATTTCTGTAAGCTATCTTCAAGTAATTCTTCAGCATCCGTTATCCTCCTGGATTTTTTTTAAGAGAGTCTAGAGGAGTTTGCGAATGTTTTCTGTGACGATATGACCATCAAAGAGCTGAATGGTCCTGTGACTGTACTCTGCGTCAGAGGGAGAGTGTGTCACCATAATAATGGTTGTGCCTTCCTCATTCAATTGCGAGAGAAGATCCATGACTTCTTCTCCGTTTGCAGAGTCCAGGTTACCTGTGGGCTCGTCTGCGAGAATCAGGCGGGGATTTGTCACTACTGCGCGCGCAACTGCAACGCGCTGTTGCTGACCACCTGATAACTGCTGAGGAAAGTGGCTTTTACGATGCATGATCTTCATACGATCAAGCACTTCTTCGACTTTTTTCTTACGAATTGCCGAAGACATTTTGAGATAAAGAAGGGGAAGTTCGACGTTTTCCCAGACAGTGAGTTCATCGATCAGATTGAAGCTCTGAAATATGAACCCAATATTGCCTTTTCTAAGATTGGTGCGACTACGTTCTTTGTACCCGGCGACCTCCTCGCCCATGAATTCATATGTGCCTTCAGAAGGATTGTCCAGTAATCCCAATATGTTGAGAAGTGTGGATTTTCCACATCCTGAAGGTCCCATGATGGCTACGAATTCCCCTTCTTTTACATCAAGGTTTACCTTGTTGAGTGCTGTTGTTTCGACTTCGTCTGTACGATAGACCTTCATTAGTTCATTTGTTTTGATCATCATTACTCCTTATTGATTATCTTTTTTCTTTAAAATTAACACATCGACATCACCAAAGGTTTCGTAGCTGGAAACGATCACCTGTTCCCCTTCTTCGACACCTTCGATAACTTCATAATATTTAGGATTATATCTATTTAATCTTATATCTCTTTTATATGCTGTGTTGCCTGATTCATCCACCACAAAGATCCATTGACCGCCGGTGCTTTGATAGAATCCACCGCGTGGGATAAGAAGTGATTCTTTTGGAGCCCCAAGCTCAAGCTTGATCCTGAAAGTTTGCCCGATACGCATATTATGAGGAAGTCCATCTATGAATTCCATATCGATTGAGAATTGCCCATTACGCACCTCGGGGTAGATTTTGGTTACTTCCAATTTATAGGTGTTGTTAGAATATTCAAATTCACCGAGAAGACCTCTCTGAACTCTTGAAATATAGTGTTCATCAATTTGGGCATTAATTTTATATGAATCAAGCACATTTATTTGCCCAAGCCTTTGACCTGCACCCTTGGATTCACCGATCTCTGCATTTAAAGAAGCGAGCTGTCCATTTACAGGAGCGCGAACATCAAGACTCTCCAGGTTTTTACGGACAAGATTGAGATTATCTTCCATTCTACGAACTGATTCCTCAAGCTGGCCTATCTGTACGTCGCGGAAAAGTGAGTCCTGCTTCTGTGATTCGATGAGAAGGTCTTTTTTTGTCACAAGATATTCATAATACTCTTTTGCATTCTGAAACTCATCTTTAGATCTGAAATTTTGTTTATAAAGTTCTTGAACCTGCTCGTACTCCCTTTTTGCCTGTATGATCGCATAGTTGATTTCAATAAGCTGACTCTTGAGATCGAGTTTGTTCTGCTCCATGAGAAGGCGTGTGTTTCGCAGGGTATTGATCTGCTCCGCCAGGCTTGCTTCTCTATTCATGATGCTGAGATGAAGATTTGTATTGCTAAGACGGAGAATTATATCTCCTTCCTTCACCATTGCGCCTTCTTCGATCAGGATTTCCTCGACCTGCCCGCCTTCAAGGGCGTCAATATACACAGTACGTATTGGCTCCACCGTGCCGGTGTTTGTAATGTAATCCTGGAAATAACCCATCTCAACTGAAGCGATAGTGAGACGCTCTTCCTGTACGCGCAGTTTGGAGCTTTTATCTGCGAGAATTATATAGTATAATATCAGCAGAATAAATACTCCTCCGGCTGCGACCCAAAGAATTTTTTTCAGTGGCCACTTCTTTTTTTCAATTAATCTATCCATGTATGCACCTCTCTTGTGTTTTTTCAATGCAGTTTTTGTGCCAAAAATAAAAAATTCGGCAAATCCTTTATTTGAGAGCGGTTATGTTTTTTGTGCGAATTACAAACTGTCCGCTCGCGAAACACGGGTGTACGATAACGTACACTTTTTCACAAATATATTGACACGAAGAATTTGAAAAATACGAAAGAATCTGAGTATATAAACTCATCTTGATACTTTTGATATGAAACTTTGTCAGTTCGGTATGTTATTTGCATAAGTAAATAAAAAAGCGGAGTGTGCATATGAGCCAAAAATTTGGTAAGATACTGGTTGTTGATGATAAAGAAGATATTTTATTTGCGTTAAAATTGTTGCTGAAGAAGCATGTTGAGAAGATCGATACAGAACAAGATCCGAGCAATATCCCTGAGCTGCTGAAAAACGAATCCTATGATCTTGTTCTTCTTGATATGAATTTCACTGCGGATATGAGTGGCGGGCAGGAAGGATATTATTGGATGCAGCGAATAAAAGAGTTAGATCCGAGTATCCTTGTAATTTTTATTACTGCGTATGGAGATGTGGAAAAAGCAGTGAAGGCGATCAAAGCGGGTGCGACTGATTTTGTACTTAAGCCATGGCAGAACGAAAAACTTCTTACTACGATTAATACTGCACTCAAACTCCGTCAATCACAAACAGAAGCAAGTAACCTACGGATTAAACAGAAAGAACTCAGCGCTGCTCTCGACCAGCCCTTCAGTGATTTCATTGGAGTCTCTCAAGAAATGCAGAAAGTATTTGCAACCATACAAAAAGTTGCTGAAACGGACGCAAGCGTACTTATACTTGGCGAAAATGGCACTGGCAAGGAGCTTGTAGCTCGTGCGCTTCATAGGAATTCCAAAAGAAAGGATGAGGTGTTTATTAGTGTTGATCTTGGTTCTATAAATGAGAATCTCTTTGAGAGTGAGCTTTTCGGACATGTAAAAGGTTCTTTTACTGACGCAAAGAGTGATAGGACTGGACGCTTTGAAGTCGCATCAGGCGGCACGCTTTTTCTTGATGAAGTCGGGAATCTTTCTTTGCCGATGCAGGCGAAACTGCTTACAACGCTTGAAAAAAGACAGATAACCCGGGTCGGGGCAAATAAGATCATTCCGATAGATGTGAGAATGATTTGTGCGACGAACATGCCCATTCATGAAATGACACGAGAAAATACATTTCGGCAGGACCTGCTGTACAGAATGAATACTGTTGAAATTTTCCTCCCACCTCTTCGAGATCGGATTGAAGATATACCATTACTCGCAGAACATTTTCTGAAAAATTATGCAAAAAAGTACAATAAAGAGATAAATTCAATCAACGAGAGGGCTATTAAAAAATTGGAGCTCTATCCGTGGCCCGGCAATATCAGAGAATTACAGCACGCATTGGAACGTGCAGTGATATTGAGCGAATCAAAGATATTATATCCTGAGGATTTTCTGCTTTCTGTAAAGGGTGGTGGAGACGAGCAGGCAAATTTCGAATCATATAATCTTGAAGATGTCGAAAAATCAGTTATTCAAAGAGTGATACGTAAACATCATGGAAATATAACGATTGCAGCGAAGGAACTCGGACTCACTAGGACCTCGCTCTATAGAAGAATGGAAAAATATGACCTATAAAAATTTTAAGATAAATGTCATCTTGCGCATTATCCTGTTGCTTATAACCCTCTTTCTGCTTGTTTTCGTATACTTCAAAACAAGTTTTCACATCACACTTATTTTTATTGGAGTACTTGTATTACTGGAAATTTATTCTCTGATCTATTATATAGACAGGACAAACCGTGATTTGACCAATCTACTCGATTCGATCCAGTATTCGGATTTCAGCCGGACTTTTACTATAGAAAAAGACAGCTCAAGCTACAAGGAATTCAAGAGCGCTTTTAATAAGGTCATTGACAAATTCAAAACCGTTCGTGAAGAAAAAGAAGAACAATATCATTATCTGCAGAATGTTCTCCATCATGTAGGAATTGCTCTGATCGCATTTCGAAAGAACGGAAAAGTAGAGATGATAAATAATACGGCAAAGAAGCTTTTCGGAATTAACAATCTCAGGAACATCTTGCTGCTCGAGGATTTTAATAAAGAAATGGTAGAAACCATTCTAAAACTTAAATCCGGGGAACGCTCCCTTGTGAAAGTCTATGATAATGACGAACTTCTCCAACTCGCAATTTTTGCTACAGAATTTACTCTGAATGAGAGAATCATAAAATTAGTTTCCATTCAGAACATCCAGCATGAGTTGGAAGAGCAGGAAATGGAAGCATGGCAAAAGCTGATCCGGGTGCTGACCCACGAGATCATGAATTCTATCACGCCAATTGCCTCGATTTCTTCCACTGTTAATTCCATCCTGCAGGAGATCACGGAAGATGCCAAAGATAAAGACGGCAAAGATGTCGATCCCGATACTATCAAAGATATACGTGAAGCGCTCACAACCATTCATAAAAGAAGTACCGGGCTTCTCCATTTTGTGGAAACCTACCGAAATCTTACCCGGATTCCCAAGCCGAATTTTCAGATATTTCTCATCAAAAATCTGTTCAACCATGTTGGAGTGCTTCTCGAAGAGGAATTTAAAGAAAAGAATATCTCTTTTGATTACTCAATATATCCTAAAAGCTTAGAGCTTGCTGCTGACGAAGATCTTGTGCAGCAGGTCGTGATAAATCTGCTGAGAAATGCTGTTCAAGGTGTGGAGTTGCAGGAAAAACCAATAATTGAGTTGAAGGCATTCGTGAATGAACGCGGACGAGTCATCATTCAGGTTGTGGATAATGGTTCAGGTATTCCTCAGGATTCGATGGATAAGATTTTTATTCCCTTTTATACAACCAAAAAAGAGGGGTCGGGAATTGGTCTGAGTTTGTCCCGGCAGATAATGGGATTGCATGGGGGAACGATCACTGTAAATTCTGAGCCGAATGTGAAAACAGAATTTACTTTGAGGTTTTAAAATTTCCAATATCCAACATGGAATATCCAATTACCAAGTAGTGGCTGAACATGTTCAGCCCAAATTTGAAATCTCTAATCTAATCGGTATTTGTTACAATCTCATCCCGATTTGTTAAAAGCAAATCGACCTTCTCCTGCCCAGGAGAAGGAAAATGGAACGATAAATTATGAAGTAAGGGTTCAATGTAACTCAACATTCCGACATGTCTCGGTGTAATGAAATGAAACCGGATGTTGAGTACGCAAGATCAGTCTCCTTCCAATGAAACGGAATCTGTCTTGATAAATTAGATTCTTGAGCTACTTTTAGCGTAAATTGACTTTTCCTCGTTCCTAAGTTGTACTTGGGAACATGGATTCGGAATGTCCAATTACCAAGTAGCCGCTGAACATGTTCAGCTCGTATCGTCCTAATTAGATATGCTGTAATAGTTTAATTATTCTCGTGAGTTACAACCTCATCCCCTTTTCGATATTGGATGACAATTGGCTGATGAATCGCGCCATGTTTGCCCCGTCCATGACGTCATGATCGAGAAGGATGGTCATGTTGAGTATCTCACGAATCTCAATTTGGTTTTTTATTACAACAGGTTTTTTTACTATAGAACTTATGCCAAAGCAAATCGGGTGAACCGATATTGGAATAAACCAGCCGTTTACTTTTCCTATCATTCCTAAAGAAGTAAAGGCAACATTTCCCATTTTCTCAAACGCAAGTTTTGGGTGATTTAGTATATATTTCCATACATATCTCCTCATGAAACCGGGCAGCGAGTAGTAGTGTCTTTCCAGTTTTTGAGCTTTTTTCTGAAGGACGATGTCTTTATTAGTAAGTTCCTTATTAATCGCGTCGGTGATTTGGCTTGTAATGGACTCGATGCTTATCTCATGCGATTTCTCGATAACGAGTGGAATGGGTACTCTTTGTCCATCCAGCTCTTTTTCAACCACGATTGAGACATTGATATCGTCGAAGATCATCAGTTTCCGTTTTCCTTTTAGGAATGAAGCTGACGTTTCGTACTTTTTGATAGTGGTACTGATCACTCCTATCAACCACGCAGTGAATGAGATGTTATTGCCGGTACTTTTATTGTATCCCCTGATCTTCCTGCGACTTTCCGTTACATCGAGTTCAATCATTCCAGTTACATGGTGCTTCCTTTTTCCCATTTCGCACACATCGAATGTTGCGATTCGTGAAGCCGGGAATGTTTGGATTTTGTAATTTTTCATATTATTAAAATTGTGTATCTGTTTTTTTTCTTTTTTGTTACTTCTTGAATAAATATTTTCATTGTAGTTTTCTCATTTCTATTTTACAATAGATAACTTATAATGCTATTATGGTTTCACTGTCAATGAAAAACGAGAACAGTCTTCATCATTCATTATTGGATATTGGTTATTGGTTATTGATTATTCTTCCGATCTCATCCCGATCTGCGCTATGCTTGTCCGCCCACTGGCGGATCTGTGCGTATCAGTGTTCTATTTAAAACCTTAACCGGTTTGAACTCCGCTATTAATTGTTTTTTGTCGTGAGAACATGAACAAATTCCTGCGTTGTTCTGACAACCCTTTTTGCAAGAGAATCATTCAATGATGCACAGACCTTCGCACAGATCGATACATCATCCTTTAAAAACTGAAGAAGTTCATAATAGGGAAAACGAGTGATCTCGACATCTTCAAGAGCTTTCACATATGCGGTTCTCTGAACAGGAATAATGAAGTTTATCTCCCCAAAGGTTTCGCCTGTGAAGAGAGAGGTTACTCTTTTCTCATTTTTTTCTTCATCAATAAAGCAAATGGAGACGGAACCTTTTTTTATCACAAAAATATCGCGATTTTTATCCCCTTCTTCAAGAATAAAAGATCCGGATTTATACAATTCTGTTTTTGCGATCTTTTCGACCTGCTTCACTTCCTTAGTATTGAGATACTTTAGGAGCTCATTGTCGTTTTCTCGCAGGAATATATTCATTTAGGATATAGTTAAAGAAAAGGGGATTGAGGTTGATCGCAATCCCCATAGAAGATTTATTTAAAACTATTTACTATCTGTGCAGAAAGTTTATTTAATTCCTGAACTTGAAACTTTGAATAGGTTTGATCTTCGGAGGAATAGATAATATCTTTTATTTGACTCACGTCCATAATCGAATTTTGATAATATTGCTCGGATAGTAATTCCTGGTCAGAGATATTCGGAAGGTCGTGAAGAAGGGCATTCACCACAGATTTATTTGCGAGTATTGATGTGATCTGGGAATTGGTATAATTATTCATAATAAGATACGAAGCATTTTCGAGTCCTCTAGTCCATCCGCCAAATTGAATCAGAATGACCGAATCGAAATTCTCGAGATTATAAAGCTCATCTGTCACATCACTTTCATATTCTTCGATCTTTGTCTCTACTTTATTCCAGTCATTATCATCAAGAAGAATTTTAAGCGAGTCAGACAGCTTGAGAAATTCATCACTGACATTTAATATTTCAGCATAATTCACAAGCTCTTTGGTGATATCAAGCAAGGTATCTTTATTCTTAGCTTTTACTGCAATGAGCGCATCTGCGACATCTGCACCAAGATCAAAGGCAACTTGTGGGAGTGTTTTGGGGTCAGGTTTTACTCTGTTCTTCAAAACACTATTAAAGTTTATGCCTTCGAGTGTCGTCAGATCATCAAGGATCATGGAGAAGGGAACATGCTGGGTGTGGTAGATCTTCACGATCACTTCACCTTCAGACAGTTCCTGCTTCGGTGCCTTCTCTTTTTTTGTACAGCCGACTATTGCAATTAGTACAATAAGTACTAAACAAATTACTTTTTTCATTCGTCCTCCGCATTCGTACGATAAAAAATTTTAGCTTCTGTTTTATAAATTGGAAAAATTATAAAATTGCTGTCAACAATTCTATAGAAATGTAGTAATTATTTAAATTTGAACCTGATGATAATGTAGGTGAGAATATTTATCAAGAATCCATAAAGAAATGCTATTACTACATTTACATTATACGTATTATAATTTTTTCCAAAGATTATTTTTTTACTACTCAGGAAATGATTTTTGGGATTATTAAGGAATCTGCCGTCGATCCTGGAAACTGCAATATTGATATCTTCGTTAATATATCGGTCAGGATCGTTGTTGATGAGGAGTTTCGCTTTTTTGTTGCGTACTTCTTTTATTTCTATATTGAATTCAGAAATGGAAATTTCCTTTTTTGATTTTTGCTGAAAGAGCAAATCCTCACGGCTGTTGAGATTGGAGAGTTTTCTTTTGTAGAAATTCAATTTTGCCTGTGCAGTAAACAGCCCTTCGAATAACCATCTTGACGGCATGACATGACAGAATTCCGGTATGACTGATTCGGGATTCACTTTGACGACGCGGTTCATCTTTTCGAATTCTATCACTGCGCCTGCAAATATCATTTGAGGAATAAGCACAATTGGAAGGATATTGATCATTGCTTTTTTATCCTTGAGTACCGCAGATGCGAGAAGCCCAAGTGAAAAACCAATAAAAGCAGAGAGGACAAGGTAGCCAACATATACGAAAAACACTCCGCGGATTTCAAGTATAACACTGGAAACTGCAAAATAGATTACTGCCTGGAAAAAGGCAAAGATTGCAAGCGAGAGGTTTTTTACCAGAAGGACAAGTCCGCATTTGATGCGTAACTTTTTCTCTCGTATCATAATGCGTTTTTCAGAAAAGATATCATCAAGACTATTTGAAAGACCCAGAAAAATAAAGACGATGATCGAGATGAAAATGAAGATCTTCATATTGAGGTTGAATGCAAAAGAGTAACTCTGTTCCGGGGGTGAGTAGCGTAAAATAATTGAAATGAGGATCGCAAGCACTGGCGCTGCAAGAAATGTCACAATAAGATTCGATTTATTCTTTAACTTATTCAGTATATTTCGTGCAAAAAGATAATAAAATTGTGAGAAGTATTCCCTGAGAGAGGTTCTTTTATTTCTAATCGTCTTTTTACTGACTGCTTCAGCCGCTTCATCAGAATCACTTTGTTTTTTTCTTTTCATCAGTTCAAACAGCTGGTATTTCTCAAATTTAGCTTTCCAATGACTTGGAGGGAATTTTCTGAGTTCCTGCTTTGCTCCCCCAATTGAGGTTGAACGCTTATAAACAAAATTTCCTTCTGAATCGAGAAGAGGACACTGCAAAATATCAAAAAGATACTCAGCCATTTTGAGCTCTTTTTTTCTTAAAAGATTTCCCAAACCATAGCTGATCTTTTCGAGCTCATCATTAAAATAGTTGAAAACCTCCTCGGTGTTTCCGAAGAATACTTCAGTGCCCTGTTGGTCGATAAGGAGCACTTTGTCGAATTTCTGGAAAATATCGGGGTTGGGTTGATGGATAGTGGCAATGATTATCTTACCCTGCTCCTTGAGCTCGTTGAGGATGTCAGTAATTTTTTCGGAATCCTTTGATGAGAGTCCCGAAGTGGGCTCATCCAAAATAATAATAAGCGGTTCTGCAAGAAGTTCAAGAGCTATATTGAGTCGTTTGCGTTCACCACCGCTGAGCTTCTTGTCCATAATAGAACCGACAACAAGGTCTCTTTTTTCAGATAATCCAATCTGTACGAGAATGTTATCAATCTTCTTGTTGAGTTCTCTTGAATCCCTGATATGCGGAAGACGCAGCTTGCCGCAGTAAAAGAGATTTTCATAAACCGTCAGATTATTGAAAAGTAGGTCGTCCTGAGGTACATATCCGATAAATTTCTGGAAATAAGAATAATTCTTATAAAAATCAAAATCATTTATGAAGATGGAAGCAGTATCGGGAATTATTTCTCCGATCAGGCATTTCAGAAGTGTTGTTTTTCCACTTCCGCTTGCACCGAGAATTGCTATGAATTCCCCGCGCTTTGCATAAAAATTAATGTCATCCAATGCTACTTTATTGTCATCTTTGAAGGTGTAGTGAAGGCTGTTAACCTCCATTTTGACAACCTCCAACTCGACCTTGTGAATATCAAAAAATTTATTAAAACGGATCGTGATTTTGCCAATAGTGACAACATCCTTTGCAAGCTCAAATTCCTTTTCTTTATCAAGCGGTTGATGATTCAGATATATCTGGGGAGTTTTAGTGAGAGGTGAAATAAAATAGTCATTATCCTTCTGTGAAATTTTAATGATCGCATTAGTCGATTTATGCTCATTCATTCGGAAAAAATCTTCATAATTTTCAAGGAAAAGCGTGTCAAACCTTCTCTCATCCCTTGTAAAAGTAAGTTTTTCGGTGAGGATATCAAGTGGCGAGAGTTCGATCACATCATTGATAATAAAGCGGTCTGTAATGATGACTTCGTAGATAGAACCTTTGGTGAGGAGAGTTTTATTCTGCACGATCTTTCCGTCAAAGACCTCGATCTTAAGCTTGTTTTTTTCCTGTGTGAAGTCGACATCAAAACTTTCTTTTGTATATTTGATGACCTTTGCTATTTCTTCCACTTTATTATGATAGAGCATTAAAATATCGTTATAGGATACCTCAACAGCGTTTTCATCAGTGTGATTTTTCAGTATGATTGTTTCATCTTTTTGCAGCTTCATGAGTACGTTTTTATTCAGTGCCTGCGAGCCGATCCTGTATAAGCCATCTACATAACTTCCTACAAGTACAAGATTTTCGATTATTAAAACGATGATCTTGTACGGAGTGTGATTATCATCTTTGAGAAGAATATCGCAATGGGGACTTTCTCCGAGCAGAAGAAAATTCATAAAAAGATTTTTGTCGATATTGAGCAAGAATTCCTGCAAGCTGATCTCGATCGAGTCATTTTCTTCTTCAATGAGGTCTATGATCTGGGAGTATGTCCGGATATCTATTTCCAGCAATTCCACGACTTCAAGAATATCCAGTCTGTCCATCACAGAGAAATCGTCATTGATATGTGCAATGAGCAGCAGATTCATGAGAAGTGTTATTTTATCGGGGAATCGCAGATCGTTCTTTATGATATTGATCGCCTGTTTGAGCGGAAGGGGATTTTCAATAAGGCGCTGAATATGGTGAATGTGTATCTCTTCCTGCCGGAAAGTGGTTTTGATAATATTATATATTTTTTCTATATCATTCTTGGAAAGCTCCTTTTTGTTAAAGCGGATAAGAGTAAGATATAATGCAACGACTGCATTGATAATATCGTCTATATTTTTCACGGGAGCTTTTTTCATCAAAGGATTTCCTTATTAAGACTATGTGCATTTTCTTTCACAACTGCTTTGGTAGAGCAGCGGGTTTTTAATGTCAAATTTTTCGGGAACACAGAGTAAAACAGACTTAGGTAAAGCATACAGAAAAAAATTACCACAGAGATCACAGAGCTATATAGAAAACAATTAACAAAAATTATGGACAAAACGAAGCATGCCTCAAATTTTATCCACGAGGCTTTATGAAAAAAATAATTTTGATGGTTTTCCTGATGCTTCTCATAAGCAATTTATATTGTGATGCGAAGCAGGATACCGATGCACTATTACATCTAAACATTCTCAATTTTAATATACTTGCACAAAACGAACTCATTAATGATAAAATCCCCAATACTCAACCTACTATTAAGGATACAGTGTCTCAACAACCACTTCTAAAAAGACCAAAGACATGTTTTACCTTCTCTCTCGATACTGTCGTAATGCCGGGCGTTAGATTCGGATTTGGATTTATAGACCATGATTCAACTTCTACAAAAGAAGAATTCGTCATTATACATGCGAATACAATAATGTTATTATCTTCCATTGGAATATTTGGCAAAGTGAATTCTTTTAAATTCCCACAGAGGATTGGATTCTATACAAGTTATAGCATTGGAGTTGATTATTGCGTGACTTCTGGGGGACTTGATCCTGGCGGAAGTCCAGGAGGTTCAGGAGAGCAATTTTTTTCTCCCTATTTTACTTTCGGAATTGGTTACAGTTTTAAAGTAGGGAATACTTCATTTTTCAGAATTTCAGGAGACCTGGGCCTGAAGTGGTTAATTGCCAGTATAACATTATCGTATGTGTTTTAAAATTGGTAAAAATTCCTTTTTCAGTATATCGGGTGATTGGGGTATTAGATTTCTTGGTGATAACGTAACCTTATCATTGATATTTTGAACAAATTCATAAATTACTTGATTAAAAATTTATCCCTTACAAATGTTTAACAAATATTTTAAAATTATAATAAATAAAATATATATATGACAGGAGGAAAGGTGAAAATAAAAAAAATCATCTTATCTGTATTTGTATTTTCCATCACTCTTCAGCTCCTTTTCTGTTCATCGGCAGCAGTTGCCGGCAAGAATGAACCCGAAGAAGGAGTCCGCGTTGCAGTGTGGGGCTTTCATTATAACGACCTCGATAGCCGCACTATGTGCAAATATCTACCAAATGATTTTCAGGAGGTCGGAAAAGAAACTCCCGGAATCGTCATGATCCCGACAAAACAAGTTGGCAAAGCTCTCGGGAAAGTGAAGATCGAGGAGCTTGACCAAACTGTGGTCGCAGAACTTGCAAAAAAAGTTGATTCCCGCATCAACATCTGGGGAAATATTTCTCAGATTGAATCGACCCTCTTCAACCTCATCGTGTTTGTCTTTGACGTAGAAACAAATGAGATCAAATACGAGCAGATGAAGGTTGAGAAGAAAAAAGATGAACGCCTGAAATCTGCTCAAAAAATACTTGATATGGCTATTGAAATGTGCGGTTCTGCGGAGACAAAAGCAATGGAAATTGCTATGAATTTCTTCAACTCAGAGCAGTACCCTGATGCAAAAGCAGCATTTTTAAGTGTGCTGGAACTGAATCCGGAAGAGAAAGAAGCATATCTCTATCTTGCCTACATCAGTGCACTTGGGGCGAATTATACCACAGCAATCGACTATTATAACAAAGCACTCGAGATCGATCCGAGCTACATCATAGCTCTTGAGGGTCTTGCGTGGTCGTATAAAATGGTCGAAGACTATGACATGGCATCAGAAACCTATCGTACACTTGCTGAGCTTGAAGAAGGAAACATCGAATATATGGTCTGTATTGGTGAGATCTGCCAAATGACAGATAATTTTGATGATGCAGTCGATGCATACAATCTCGCGTTGGATATCAATCCCGATTGTATAGAAGTTCATAAGCCGCTTGGAATTCTCTATTTTGAGGAAGATTTTTATGATGAAGCGATACCTCATCTTCGCGCTGTGATTGATGCAGGTGTGGAAGATAGTGATATAAGCAAAAAGTTAGCCATCGCATATCAGAAAACAGGACGCATTGACGAAGCTATCCAGCAGAATTTAGATATCGTTAAAAGAAATCCGAAATCCACAGCTCCTTATCTGAATCTTGCTGCGATCTATGTTACTCAGCAGGATTTCACAAAAGCCCTTGATGCGCTGAATAAGTATATCGAGATCATGCCGGATTCTGAGATCGGCTATAACCGAATTGCTGATGTGTATCGCCAGATGAAGGAGTATAATAAAGCAGTTCAATATGCACAAAAATCTGCGGAGATCGCTCCCGGTCATCCGGAGCCTTATCTTATTCTTGGCGAAATTGATAATGAGCGCGGGTATCTGCATTATCAACTCTATATTGATTATGATGAGAAAGCAAAAAATCCGGAATTCAGCGCTGATTATGACAAAAACCATAAATTGCGCGTAGAGAATAAGAAGAAAGCAAACGCTTACTTTACCTCCGCAAAAACCTATTACGAAAAAGCAAAAACATTAACATCCGATTATTTCATGCAGGAGCGTTTAAAGGATAAGATTGAATTGGTAAATACACTTATCGAAGAAACAAAGCATGATCCTTTCTATGATGAATAAAGCGTTGACCTTTCAGCAGATCATATTCAATCTTCAAAAATTCTGGGATTCTCAGGGCTGTATACTACGCCAGCCCTATGATGTAGAAATGGGTGCGGGTACTTTTCATCCAGCCACTTTTTTCGGGTCTCTCTCCAATAAGGACGAACGGGTCGCGTACACGCAACCGTCGAGACGTCCCAAGGATGGACGATATGGAGACAATCCCAACAGATTGCAGCATTATTACCAATTCCAGGTCATTATCAAACCTTCGCCTAACGATATTCAGGAACTGTATTTGAAGAGTCTCGAAGCAATCGGTACTCCTATAAAGGAGCATGATGTGCGTTTCGTGGAAGATGACTGGGAATCACCGACACTCGGTGCGGCAGGATTGGGCTGGGAAGTTTGGCTTGACGGAATGGAAATTTCGCAATTCACCTATTTTCAGCAGATTGCGGGTTACGAACTAAAATCAGTGCCTGTCGAACTCACATACGGCTTGGAGCGTATCGCTATGTACATCCAGCAGGTCGATCATTTCAAAGATATTATGTGGAATGATACAATGACCTACGAAGAAGTGTATATGGATAGTGAAAAGCAATTCTGCGAGTTCAATTTCAAAACTGCTAATGTTGAGATGCTTTTCGGTGAGTTTGACCGTTATGAAAAAGAGGTATACAGGCAGGTGGAATTCGAGCTCGTATATCCTGCCTATGATTATGTGCTCAAATGCTCACATATATTTAATCTGCTCGATGCACGCGGTGCGATCAGCGTTTCGGAAAGAGCAATGTATATCAAACGCATTCGCAACCTTGCTCGTGCGTGCGCTACGGGATTCATGCAATCCCAGAATGACAAAAAATAAGGATACGTATGCCTAAAAATACTGAATCAATATATAAAGAGATACTTGATTGTTACACTGATACTTTCGGTGCTTCTCTTCATTCGTTATACATATACGGAAGCGCAACCACGGATGATTTCAATGAGAAATATTCTGACATCAATGTGGCAATGATCCTGGATGATATTTCAATTCAAAATCTTATAAAAGCCAGGAGTTGCATTAAAACACTTCGCAAAAAACATATCGCTGCCCCGCTCTTTCTCACAAAGGATTACATAAAGGATTCCCTGGATTCCTTTCCTCTTGAATTCCTCGCGATAAAAAATTCTCATCTTACTCTTCATGGAGATGATGCCTTTGCAGATATTTCGATCGAACCAGAACATGTTCGCCTTCAGACAGAACGAGAGCTCAAAGGAAAATTGCTTGTGCTTCGTGCTTCATTTCTTGAGAACATCGACAAGAAAAACGTACTCAATGCACTTATTGTGAACTCTTTTTCTGCACTCATTCCTGTTTTGAAAGGGATACTGTTTTTTAAAGAAGCGGAAATTCCCGTAAATGCATTAGATGTCATAAAAGCCACAGCAGAAGTATGTGAGATCGACCTGTCATCCTTTGAGTCTGCCTATAAGATCAAGAACCGATATTTGAAACTGAAGAGCGAAGAATTTGTCACCTTCTTTGAATCTTATATTTCCGCAGTAGATTCGCTTGCGAAACTCGTAGATAAACTTTAATCTTTTGTATTTGATAATGAATGTTGTAAGCACGTACTGTGCGGTGAAGCAGTTTTTATGAAAAAAGTCGTCGTCATTGGGGGAGGTCCTGCCGGTATGATGGCAGCATGCAGAGCTGCCGAATGCGGAGCTGAAGTGACACTTCTTGAGAAAATGAACAAACTCGGACTGAAACTTTCACTCACCGGTAAGGGACGATGTAATATCACAAACACTGAGCCCGAGGTAATGACATTTATTGAGAAATACGGGCAGAATGGTAAATTTCTTATTAATGCATTCAACACATTTTTCAATAAAGAATTGATGCAATTTCTTCAAAAAAGAGGACTTGTTTTGAAAGAACTTTCGGGCGGACGTATCTATCCTGAATCC
Organism: Candidatus Cloacimonadota bacterium; assembly: GCA_049903315.1. Lineage (GTDB taxonomy): Bacteria > Cloacimonadota > Cloacimonadia > JGIOTU-2 > JGIOTU-2 > Celaenobacter. The sequence goes on from JBNGBT010000001.1 coordinate 141,535, forward strand.
GATAATTCATGGAGTGTTGTAGATGTATTTACACAGTATCTTAAAGAGCTTGGGGTTCGTGTAGTAGTCGAATCTTCTGTGATTGAACTTCTGCACTATAATAATGTAGTTGGTGGCGTCATACACGAAAACGGAACTCTCCTTGCCGATGCAGTCATTGTTGCAACAGGCGGGAAATCATATTCTCAGACAGGTTCTTCAGGAGATGGATATCAGTTTGCACGTGTCACCGGGCACAAAGTTACAGATCTTTATCCCGGATTAGTTCCTTTTAATCTCCTCGATATAGATCCGGATCTTGATGGTGTGAAATTAAAAAATGTACGAGGAACTGTCACTGATGAGGATGAAGTTCTTGCTGAAGCATTTGGTGAATTCTATTTCACGGAATGGGGCGCAGACGGATCTGTCATACTTCGTTTAAGCAGAGACGTGAAAGAAGAAATTCAAGAAGATTATCTGACTTTGCATGTCGATCTGAAACCTGCGCTTGATGATGAAAAAATCCATGAGAGAATACTGAGAGAGATAAATAGTAATGGAAAATTATCCTATAAAAGTATGCTGAAAGAACTTCTTCCGGAAAAGATGATCTCCTTTTTTATCACGAAAACCCATATCCCGGAAGATACCAAAATCGCAAATATCACAAAAGAACAGCGGGAAACCATTGTGAGAAATTTGAAGGACCTTACCTTTACGATCACCGGCACAAGATCCTTTGATGAAGCTATTGTTACTTCCGGTGGAGTACAGCTTTCACATATCGATCCTCGAACAATGGAATCCAAAAAAATTAAAAATCTGTACTTTGCAGGCGAGGTGTTGAACATTGATGGCGACACCGGGGGATACAATCTGCAAGCAGCTTTTTCAACCGGATATGTAGCAGGGGAAAACGCAGCAAAGGAACAACAAAATAATGAAGAAAATTGATTTACACATACATTCAAATTTTTCTGACGGCACAAGACATCCAAAAGATATAATCAAAGAAACTAAAGCAATGGGTTTTGATGTGATCTCCATCACAGATCATGATACGCTTGACGGCTACAATGCGGGGAAGAGGTGCGCAAAACATCTCGGTATTGAGCTCGTTCCCGGAGTAGAGATCAGCAGCTACTATCAGGCATTCGACGTGCATATTCTCGCCTATTTTGTGGATATTCATAACCGGCAGCTCCTCAGTATGTTGAAGTATCTGCAAAAGGGACGTATCTTGCGAGCACAGAAGATACTCGATAAATTGAACGAATATGGCTTCAATCTGAATATGAAAGAAGTGTTTGAGCATGTTGACAATAAGAAGGTTGTCGGACGTCCTCATATTGCAACGGCAATGGCAGAAAAAGATTACACAACCTATGAAGAAGCATTCTGGCATTATATTGGTAATGATAGACCCGCATATGTGCGCAAACCCACATTCCCTCCGGAAGAAGTGATCAAGATCATTAAAGATGCAGGTGGTATTGCAATACTTGCACACCCGGGAGTCATTAAAAACGATTTCATTATTCCTGATCTTGTTGATTTTGGTCTGGACGGTCTTGAAGTATTTTACCCACTGCATAGTCTATACCAGAGACAGAATTATCTTGAACTTGCAGAACGGTATAGATTGCTGGTCACAGGCGGTTCCGACTATCATGGATTTGCTAGAAAAAATGAGGATTTTGGACAAGCAATGCTCAAAGAAGTTTATTACGAACAGCTCCTGGCACATAAGGATCGAAAGTATGCCAATTAAAAGACTGATCTTGCTCGCTGAATTTGAAACAAACACCTATCTCATCTGGGATAAAGAATCGGGTCTTGGCGCAGTTATTGATCCCGCCAACAACGCTCACGAAATCGTTGATGAAGCGGAAAGAATAGGTTTTAAAATAAAATATATCATAAATACTCACGGGCATGCTGATCATATCGGAGCGAACACAGAACTGAAAAAACTCACTGGTGCAACACTCTGCATCCATGAAGATGACAGCGAGAAGTTAAGTAATCCAGATATGAACCTCAGCTCATTTGTGGGATTTCCAATCACTACAGTGAAAGCAGACAGATTGCTTAAGGATGGTGATGTAATAAATATTGGGAGTATCTCATTAAAGGTGTTGCATACCCCCGGTCATTCAAAAGGGTGTATTTGCCTAGTCGGTGATGGATTTGTATTTAGCGGTGATACACTGTTTTTCGAAAGCATCGGACGATATGATTTTCCTGATAGTAATGGAGACCTTCTCAGAAAAAGCATTGAAGAGAAATTATTTGTGCTCGCTGATGCGACAAAAGTTTATACAGGGCATGGCGGACCAACCACGATTGGTCATGAAAAAAAACATAATCCCTTTTTCTTTTAAATTATGGTAATAATTTTAGACTTCGGCTCTCAATATACCTATCTGATCCTGAAATCTGTTCAGCAGCTGAATGTGTCTTGTAATGTAGTTCCTTACGACATCAATATTTCGGAAATTACCGAACTAGAACCTGAAGCAATAATTTTATCCGGCAGTCCCTACAGTGTATTGGCGGACGAAGCTCCCCTCTGTGATAAAAAGTTATTCGAGCTGGGAATTCCAATACTCGGGATATGCTATGGAATGCAGCTCATTTGCCATTTGTTGGGCGGCAATGTCGGGCATTCGTTGAAAAAAGAGTTCGGTTATGTCGAGTTAGTTATTGATGAAAAGCACACACTTTTTGAGGGATTGGAAACTGGAGACGTAGTGTGGATGAGCCATTCAGATAAAATTGAAAAAGTGCCCGACGGTTATGATACATATTCCAGTACTATAAATACACCGTTTGTTGCCATGCAAAATAAAGCAAAAAAAATATATGCAGTTCAGTTTCATCCGGAGGTTTCTCATACAGAGAAAGGTTTATATATATTTAAAAATTTTATTTATAACATTTGCGAACTAAAACCGAACTGGACCCCGAGTTCATTCATTGAAAAAGCATCCAGAAAGATCAAAGAAATGGTCGGGGATGCTGGTGTAGTTCTCGGCCTAAGCGGGGGGGTTGACTCATCTGTCACTGCTGCATTACTTCATAAAGTTATCGGTGATAAACTTATTCCTATTCTTGTTGATACAGGATTGATGAGGAAAAATGAGATCGTTGAAATACAGCAGATGTTCGAGAACATTGGCATCCATATTAAGGTTGTGAATGCACAAGATGTTTTCCTCGATGCATTAAAAGGCGTTGTCGATCCTGAAAAAAAGAGGAAGATCATTGGGAATCTATTTATCAAAATTTTTGAAAAAGAAGCACTCAAATTTGACAATGTGCAATTTCTTGCACAGGGTACTCTGTATCCAGATGTGATCGAGAGTTCTTCATCAGAGACAAAAAACGGACCTTCTGTCACGATCAAATCGCATCATAATGTAGGCGGCTTACCGGAAAATTTTGATCTCAAGCTTATTGAACCGCTTCGTGAATTGTTTAAATATGAAGTTAGGGTGATCGGCAAAGAGCTTGGATTGTCCGATGAGATACTTTTCAGGCACCCCTTCCCCGGACCGGGACTGGCAGTTCGCATTATTGGAGATATCACAGAAGAGAAAGTGGCAGTGCTTCAGGAAATTGATTATATATTCATTGATGAATTGAGGAAGAGTTTTTATTATGACCGCATATGGCAGGCATTTGCAGTATTATTGCCTGTGCAGACAGTCGGCGTGATGGGGGATGACCGAACCTATGAAAATGTCTGTGCACTCCGCGCAGTTAACAGCCTCGACGGCATGACTGCGGACTGGACTAAAATTCCCTACAATATTTTACGACAGATCTCAAACAGGATAATAAACGAAGTTGACGGGGTAAACAGAGTCGTGTATGATATTAGCTCTAAGCCACCAAGCACAATTGAGTGGGAATAGATCAAAATGAAAAAATATTATATTCTTCTTCTATTATTATTCATTCCAATATATGGATTTGCCCAGTCCAATATTGTTGCAGAAGTCGCAGGAGAACCCCTTACATGGCTTGAGTTGCAAAACCGCTATGAAAAGGTCTGGCAGGAATATTTGCATGATCCCTCTTCTTATCCTGAAGTTTCACAAAAATCAATTCATGAGGATCTGAAAAAAATAGCTCTTGATCAGATTATTATAGAACGCCTGTTTGAAATTTATGCTGACGAGAACAATATCTTCATTAATGATGAAGAATTGGAAACAATTTTTAAGCAAATTTATTCTGACAATGCACTTTTCCTCACAGATGGTTATTTTGACGAGACAAAATTCCAGCGCTTTAAAATGCAGTACTCGAAGCGGTATCATGAGATCATAGACCGAATTCGTGAAGATGTGCTCGATGATAAGATCAAAGAGATAATTAAGGAGCAATTTTATCTAAATGATAGAGAATTATACGAAGCCTATATACGTGACAATTCGAGGATACAGCTAAAATATCTCATTGTTCCGGACAGCCTGATGCCTACGAATTTTCCATCAAGTCCCGCTTATGTGAAGGAATTCCATAAAGCGCATAAGTACTCATATCAATCACCGGATATGGTGCGCCTTGGGATAATATATATACAGGACGATGAATTTTATCCATCATCAAAACCATACTACAAGCATGTTCCGGCATATCGCAAAAATGCTCATGCCCAGTCACGAATTTATGCAGAGCAATTAGCTGATCTGCTCAATTCCGGATATGTTGAAAATAGTCCAATTTTCAGAGCCCATTATGTGTTCGAGACTGGATACCTGGAAAAAAGCGATCATATTGGGAAGATGAGACATAGTGATGAGATAATTAAAAAAGCATTGCGTTTGCCCCCGGGAAGGTATTATTCGTCTCCAATCGAGCAGGAGAATGGCTGGATAATTTTTAAATCCTTAGGGAAAAAGGGAGGAGGGATTGCTGATTTTGAGGATGCAGCGCTACCTATCTGGAAGGATTATATTTCAGTTGGGCGAGATTATTATTTTGATAGTGAAACAGAAAGCTATTTTAATAACAATATCGAACATGAGCTCCTCTTCGAAGTTGATGTGAGTTATATCAGTTTTGATGCTGAAGATCTTCAGATAGATATGCAATTTTCCGAGGACTCTTTATGGAATTATTACGAATATAATCTTGAGGAATTTGTTACTGTGCGGGATACAATGCCCTTTGAAAAAGTCCGTGAAGATATTGTAGAGGAACTTACCAAAAAAGCGAAAAGGAAGCTGGCAGACTCGACGATAACGTGCATTAAGCAAAGAGTTTGCGAGCATGATTTCCTTATGAGTTATCCTGGTGCTGAGATCAAATTATTCCAAAAATATATCGAGAATATGCCTTATTACAGAGAGCCATATCCTCTCATTCAGGATACTATTTTTAAAACACCGGTCGATTCTATGTTCTTTACAAAAAAAGGAACACGGTATGTAATCGGATTGGTGAATGACAGACGGCTTGTCCTTTCGCGGGATAAAAAATTACTCAAAGATGAAGTGCAGAGTCTTCTTGAAAATAAATGGGATACAGATTGGCAGAACGGATTTCAAGAATATTATTCTCAAAATAAAAATGCTTATTTTGAACCGAATCTTTATAGATTCTCATATATTTTTATACCAATTGATACATCGCAGGTAATCATAGATTCATCAGATGCTATAAAATATTTTTCTGATAATATAGATAAGTTTATACAATCCAATCTTGTGAAGTTGCAAACAATTTTCATACCGGAAAATCCTATGATGTATCAAAAAATTCAAGACATTCTGGATGCAATGCATGCCGGAGTAGATTTTAAGATCATATCAGAGATGTATTATCAACCTCATTCATTAATTGAAAAGGATAATAAATTCATAAGTATAAACGATCTCAACGAGTTGATCTATTCATGTGTGGATACTCTTGGAATAAATGAAATCTCATCTCCGATCTACACAGATGAGGGATGTTTCTTCATCAAATTAATTGATAAAGAAAAAAATGATGAAAATATTTTTGAATTGAAAAAGTCCCAGGTATATTATGAAATGAAGCTTCCCATCGCAGACAGCATTGCTTACCGAACTATAAATGCCATTTATGATAATATTTCCAGCAATCGAGATATGCTGTTCAATACCCATCATGAGAATACATTTTATACTGATTACATGGAATTGAACGATGAATACACTGTAATAGATAGCTTGATCACTGTACCGAAACGCGAATATGATGAGTTGAATTCTACAAGAATTGGTAATAAATTCCCCAAGATCTTCACTGTCGAAGGAGGATATGTGATCCTTTTTCTTGAGGATAAGGTTACTGGTAAGAAGATAGAAGGATACGATGCCTATACGAAAGCGCGCAATCAATTTCTTTCTAAACTGCAATTTGATGAAGGGAAAATTTTCACAGAATATCTCACACTGGAGCTTATGAACAGGCAGAAAGGCTATTTGACCTATATTTTCGGAGGATTGCGAGAAACTCCACTTATAAGTTATGATGATATGATAAACAATCTGCCGGGCAGCAATGTGATTGTCCGCAGCGCTTTTACAAAGGAACCATATACATACAGTCACCCCATACGATTTACTGATTATGGTTGGGGATTCTATTACATTGCAAAAAAGGAAGTTGAAACTCCACAGGATTTTGAATCTATCAAGCATGAGTATCGTCAGGAATATGCTGAAAAGAAGTTCAGAAGCTGGATTGATAACTATATGGTGCAGAAACAAGTAAGGATATTTGTACAGTAAGCATGCAAAAGCGTAAAACTTGACAGCATACAGATGGATAAAAAAACAGTGTCTATCGCCATTTTTTTTACAAAGGTTGCCGGGATAGCTCAGACGGTAGAGCAGGGGCCTGAAAAGCCCTGTGTCCGTGGTTCAATTCCGCGTCCCGGCACCATTTTTTTTATCTACAAATCATGGCAATAATCGCTATTACGATCGGAGATCCCGCAGGCATAGGTCCTGAAATCGTTCTTAAGGTGCTGGAAAGAAATCCCTTTGATCATACGATCATCCTTTACGGTGCTTTCCCCAAGAATATGATCATCCCGAAATTCTCAGAGATACATGAAGTTAATGATATAAAGGATATCGGCAAGGGAATTTTTAGGATGCAATCCAAAGAGGATGCCAATTTTATCTCCGGTAAACCATCAAAAGAGAGCGGTATCGTGGCGTATAATGCCATAAAAAAAGCCGGCGAACATGCACTCGAGGGTTTCATAGATGCGGTTGTAACAGCGCCAATAAGCAAGCATTATATTCAGCTTTCTCATTCGGATTTTATTGGACACACAGAATTCTTTGCTCATCAAGCTCAATGTCCTGAGGTTATGATGAGTTTTTTTAGTGAAAAATTGAATGTTGCTTTGCTGACAACACATTGTGCACTATGCGAGGTCTCTTCCTATCTAAATATTGAAAATGTGATTGACAAAATTCATATTATTAATAATTCTTTGAAGAAATTTTTCCATATTACAAAACCAAAATTAGCACTACTCGGACTTAATCCCCATGCAAGCGAAGATGGTGCTTTCGGAAATGAAGAGTTAGATACTTTAAAACCGACTATTGATATACTCAGAACTCAAGGTGTTGAAATCGATGGTCCGTATCCAGCTGATACTTTTTTTGCGGGGAATTATCACAAGTACGATATGATAATTTCTGCCTATCATGATCAGGCTTTGATACCATTTAAAATGCTGTCCTTCGATACAGGGGTCAATGTCACTCTTGGTTTACCTTACATCCGGACTTCTGTAGATCATGGCACAGCTTTTGACATTGCCGGCAAAAATTTAGCATCAGAACAAAGCCTGTTAAGTGCGATCGAACTCGCTGAAAAAATGCTTTGATGATTTCTGAATATAAGCATTTTCCTGAATATAAAAAAATAATAGGCATCGACGAAGCAGGAAGGGGACCAATAGCCGGTCCGGTTGTTGTCGCTGCGGTAATACTACCAACAATTTCAGTAATTCATGATTTGGATGATTCAAAAAAACTCTCTGCAAGAAAACGGGAAGAACTATATCAGAAAATAGTTTCACAAGCGCTTCATTACCAATTCAAGGTTATCGACCACTCAATAATAGATGAGATAAATATTCTCCAGGCAACATTTATGGGTATGAATGAGTTATTATTGCCACATTTAACCTCACCTTTCTTAGCTCTCATTGACGGACCTTACCTGCCTAAAAAGGGTCAAGAAAAGGATTTTAATCTGGCGATGAAATCTGTTGTAAAGGGTGACAGTACTTATAAATGTATTGCAGCTGCGTCTATAATTGCAAAAGTGGTTCGGGATTCCATCATGGATAATTACCATCAAAAATATCCTCAATATGATTTTATTCATAACAAAGGGTATCCGACAAAAAAGCATAAGCTGGCACTTGTACAATATGGCATATGCCCGATCCACAGGCAAACTTTCGCACCAGTAAAGGAATTGGTAAAATAATCCCCTAATGGCTTTCCGGGAAGAACTCAGTTTTTTGAAAAACAGTATCTTTCAAAAAAATTGACATGGAGACTTTTTTTTATCTTTTTGCCTTAATAAATAAAATAGCGGAGGTGCTATGAAAAATTATAAGATATTTATTATATTAATTTTATTAGTATTACTATCAAGTTTGTTACATGCTCAGGGTGCATGGCATCCTGAAAAAACGTATTGGCCGAGAACGCTTATAGACAGCAGTCAAGCGGCTATTGATTATGTGAGAACTCGAGTAACTGTAGAACCTTACCTCTCAATATATAACAATATAAAAATCAAATCTGATGTTGATTATGCGACCTGTACATCAGAGCTTCAAAAAGCAGTTGTTGCACGTTGTGCTGCATTTCGATTCTTTATTGATGAAGTCACGGAGTACGGGGATAAAGCTGTTGATTATCTCCTCGTAATGCAGCGGGAATCATACACAAGTGTTGATGAACAATACAAAAATATTCTCTGGGATTCAGAGATGCTTTCTTTGGCAAGCATCGCATACGATTTTTTAAAGGGAAATGATTACAATTTTGCCGGTGATGAAGCAGCGGTGCGTGCAAAGATCCAGGATATTGCTGCAGAGATGTACTTTGATCTTGTATCGAGTTCTCAGTGGACAGGGCTACATCTTCTTTGGTACGTGGGTTTTGGAGAACAGATCAACTATGGGGTGAAATTCGCCTCTGCCCTCGGTATGTGTGCAATTGTGCTGAACACAGAAACATCAGGCGATACGGATAAACAACCGCAAACCTGGATCGATTATACCATGCAAAAAACAAATCTTCAGTTCACTGACTGGCTTGTAAATGAGCAGGGCATGTGGGCAGAAGGTCCGCACTATCTCACTTTCACTGCTTCAAGTTTTTTACCCTTTGCAATTTCTCATAATAATTTTGTGAATGGTGAATCTGAAAACTATGGTGGTGAGATATTACCACCCCTCACTCAAAATGATAATTTTCATGAAATACCATATTGGGGAATAAAAATAAGACAGCCAAACGGCGCTCGTCCAAATTTTGATGATAGTTTTCTAAATCCGTATTTCTTCAACGGGATGCTTGCACCTATATATAATGATGATGTGCTTGAGTGGGATTACGTTCATAGTGCAGAGCCAGATTTTGTTGGTGCCACATCACAGAATATTGATGTAGAAGTGATTTGTACGGATTATCAAACCGTATTTCCGGGAACAACACCTCCCGATTTTCCTCCTACTCAGATCATGCCCGATGCAGGACAGGCAGTATTTCGCAGCGACTGGGGAGAAGATGCCGTTTATATGTGTGCCCTTGCCGAGAACGGACAAGCCCGGGAAGGCGGTCACACACACGAACACCCCGATAACGGCAGCTTTATTATCTATGCGCTGGGAGAACTTCTCGCAATGGATTCCGGCTATATCAGCTGGGAAAAAAGAGATAGTGTCCGTTACGCAAAAAATCATAGTATGATATTGGTCGATGGAGAAGGTCCACCAGCTGCTACACTCACTACTGCAGAAGGAACAGATGCAACCATTGGTATCTACTATGACACTGATGGCTTGGATTGTGCACAGATAGTAACCAATTATCAGGATACAGATTTTTTCCGAATATTCACATTCATTAACGATTCTTATTTCACAATAACAGATATGATCGGATCATCATCAACTCATGATTATTCATTTCTCCTTCATGGAAACGGCGGCGGGTCAACTGGGAACGGTTTCTCCCTTGGCACAAACGGTTCTGTATATTCTGTTAATGATGTCGACCTGAATTTCTTTATCAATTCCGCACATCCGATCAATCTTGATAATTACGATGACTATCATGATGATGGAACCTATGATGTGCCGGCAACTCATACCGTTACACGAGCCCAGATAAATGCTCAATTTGGACTTATTACCTCATTCCTTATTCCTACACCTGCAACAACAAAAGATGTTGTGTATACTCCAATAAACACTGATAGCACTTGTGGCGGTTCTTTAGAAATCGGGAGCGAGAAAGTAATTCATATGGGAAATGGTTCCAACTCTTTGCAGACTGTAGATTTTTTTGGAACTTCTTTAGAGTATGATGCATTGGTCCTTCACGTTGCTCAGAACGGAGATATTCCAAGAAATATTCAGCTCACTTCTGGTCAAACCTTCAATTATGGCAGCACTCCACTCATTTGCTGTGATGTTGACAACATGATTGCTTTGAATATTGGCGCGGCATCTGCTGACGGATATGTGGAAGAAGCATGTACTATTGAATTTTATACCGGAAATGAGCCCACATCAGTGGAGGGCGGTACTTTGCTCGGATTCTCACAAGGTGTTTCAACCATTTCATTCGACTATTCAAGCAATTTCACAATTGATGTAGTCTGGTCACTGGACTATGCAGTAAATCCTGATCCCTCACAAAATACCTATGATGTATCGGTTTATCCAAATCCCTTTAATCAAACAAATGAAATTTCTTTTACTCTGGTTGTTCCACAAAATGTTAAAATTGAAGTATTTAATCTTAAGGGTCAAAAAGTTACTGTTCTTACGAACGAAGATTATGGAATTGGTTCTCATTCAGTAATTTGGGATGGAAAAAACCAGTCCGGCAAGAAGGTGGCTAATGGAACATATTTATATAAAATACATTTTGAAAAAGGTGATACAATATTAAGAAAAGTAAATATCCTAAAATAGGAGAATATATGAAAAAAAATTATTTCTTTCTGCTCCTTTCAGTCCTGCTACTGATTTTTAGTTCATGTACGATAAAGAAATGGGATCCACCGGAATGGGATGTCACTCTGGAAATTCCCTTGATCAATGAACGGGTCTACATGCATGAACTAGAAGATACGACAGACACCTATATTATTCGATTGGATAATGACACACTCTTCTTTTCGATGTCTGAGGACATAGAGTCCAAAAATGTGGGTGATGAGCTCAGGGTTGACGGTAAAACAGAAACCATGGATAAAGAGATCGGAAACGAGCTTGAGATCGACGGTCGAGACGAAAACTTCAAGGTGAGCGTGGGTGATAAACTCAATATAGATGAACAGGCACAGTATTTTGAGCGATCCCTGGACAAGATTGAAGTTGATGAAACCGGTAATTCTTATTCAGAAGTATTTGTTCTTGCTTTTGCACGATCTCAAATCCCCGGCGCAGGCCCGATCTATAATACGGCAATTCCCCCAATTTATAATTTTCCCCCCATTGACACGAGTTTCTCTGTTTTTGAAAACGCCAATATTGAGTACGTGATCATTGATTCAGGTTTTGCATATATCAATTTTACCAATAATACTGAATTTCCACTTAGTTCTACAAACCCGAATTACTACATGAGTCTCGCGATCTACAGTGGGGGACTACCCAGCCTTGAGGAACCGATTATTACTTATGAGATCGATCATCCTATTGCACCTGGAGCAACAGAACATATTGAGTTGGATCTTGCTGGTGCCCAAGTTTATCATGATAATTATCTTCGTGTACTCCTTTCTACAGATGGCACAGGCGGTCAACCGGTGGATGTGCTCGAGGATCATAATTTCTATGTCACATTCAGTGTCTCCGAAATGCTTGTGAGTGAAGCAAGTGCAAAACTCCCAGAAGAGAGGATCAATCATATCGAAGCCATCTCTATCGAGGATGCTGCACAGGAAATCTCGCTAGTCTCAGCCGTGATAGATAGTTGTGATGGGAATATTCATGTTGATAATAATTTGCCGATCAGTGCTCGTCTCACTGTCGAATTCATGGAACTTTTCGATGATATTGGAAATCCATTTAAGATCATATTCAATATCGACGCTAGCTCTCTTGATAATAATTATCCGTTTGATCTGAGCGGGTATGAAATATATTCAAATCGAGAGGATGTCCTTGATTCACTTCATTTCTCTTATAAAATCAGAACAGATTCCACAGAAAATTATGTGACAATAGCAGAAAATATGACTGTTTCAACAGAAGTTACTCTTGGTGAAATGAAGTTCAGTGAAGTGACAGGCTACCTTGTTCAAACATTCACTCAAAATGATTCCCTTTCTCTTGCAGATGCAACGGATAAAATACTTCTTCAGGAAGCAAACATACGAAGTGGAATGATGAACATTGATATCTCAGGCCTGCCATTTGATCCACAAATTTCGATCGTATTCGATGAACTGAGAGACCAGTTTAACGATCCTGTACATATTACAAACGCCGATTTTCCCGGGTATAATTTTGCTGATCATAAAATCCTTCTCTGGGAAGATCAAATGGTGCATTATCATGTTGAAGTTGATATGCCAAATTCCGAACTGATAACTGTTTCCAAAGACGATTCTATTCACGCAAACATTCATTTAAGCGAGTTGATATTTGAGAGTATTATTGGCAAATTTAATCAAATGGTCATTGAAGATCAGAAATCAGTTGCTGTGGATTCGACTGGTGAATATTCTCTCGCATTTGCAGAAATTGATAGCTGTGATGTTCATGTCAGTATACCTGCAGCGCATTATACGTTGCCTTTTGGTGCGCAGATTAGAGTGAAATTCCATGAGATATTTGATGCGTTCGGTGATACGCTCATTCTCAATCTGTCCTGTCCTGGTGACACCATGCTTAGCTTTGCCGATCATACGATAGGTGATGATCCCTTCTCTACATCACTCATTGATTCACTTCATTATTCCTATGTCGTCACAACAGAACCTACTGCAGGATATGTGACGGTATATTATGAAGATGAAGTAAGAGCTGAGATCGAGTTGGCTGAAATGGTGTTCAATAGTATAAAAGGTATTATCAATCATAAACATTTCGATATGGATGATATTGAAGAAGAACTTGATATCGAAGATCTGCCGGATAGTATTGCAAATGTGCTGACATTCCAGAATGCTGAGCTTCATCTCGATGTGTATAACGGCACCGGCTTTAACTGCTGGCTGAATATCGATATGATCGGAAGTAATCCCGACGGTGATACTGCAATTGTTCATATTGATGAAACAAGCGGGGTAATCCTTCCAAATCAGATGAACCATATTGTCATAACTGAAGGGGTATCTGAAATGTTGAGCATTGTACCGACACATGTATCAGCGACAAATCCTTATGCGATAATCGGCAACGGATTTACAATCGGGGAAATCACGAAGAATGATTCCATCAGCGGATCTTATACGATCGAGACTCCTTTCAAATTTATTATTAATAACCATACGGTAAAACTAAGCAAACTCACGCATCAGGAAATCGCTGAAGACACCAGAAACCTCATCCGAGATAATTTAAATGGTGTGCTCCTTAATCTTACAGCAGAAAATCTCCTGCCTTTTGGTTCTAACCTCGAACTCTGGTTTTCAGCAGATTCAACGCAAGTGTGGACCAATCCGGAACTCGTAATCGATTCATTCTATGTTGCCCCTGCCACGATCGACCCGATTCATCATACAAGTGGTGAAATGGTAACAAGTACGATTGAAGTGCTTCTCGATCAAGAGCATGGAGATTTCTCGGTCTTTGAAAACCCTGATGTCTATATCGGCACAAGAATGCATATCATCGGAACAGGGGGTGAAGTCGTGATCATCAGAGGATCAGACAATCTCAGGATTTTTGGGTATGCGTCTGTGGATGTTCATATTCAGGAAGCAGGGGGTGAGAAATGAAAAAGTATATACTCATTCTCGTTTTAATTCTTATGACAACCTCTCTTCATGGAATTACCTTATCAAATCCAGTCAGTGTTGCATTAGGCGGCGCTTATATTGCAAAGGCAAGAGGATTTGAGTCATTGCACTGGAATCCCGCAAATCTTGGAATGGTTGAGCATTTTATGACACTCAACTTATTTCAGATTTCTTCTGATATTAGGAATAGCACCCTGACTTTGGGTTATTACAATGATATAATGGGTAAATATCTCAATGCTCAAGATAAAGAAGATTTTCTTAATAAAGTACCCGAAAGTGGTTTGTCATTAAATGCAAATGTAGGAGTTCATCTTCCGGTATCCCTATCTATAGGAAAAGTGGCAGTAACATTCAATACAATGGTGCGTTCCTCGATAGGACTTTCAAAAGAGTATTTTGATCTGGCCTTACATGGAAACGAGCTTGGCGTGACGTATGATATGCAAGGCAACCGCGGTCGTGCAGTAGCTTTTTTAGAAGCTAAAGTTGGGTACGGAGACAGAATTCCAATGGAAAAAATCTCATCCTCTTTTGAGGATCTTCCACCAATATATGGCGGCATAAGTTTAGGGCTCATTCATGGAATGGGATATGCACAAATCCTCGAATTTGAATCTCAGTTCGCAACAAATGATACTGCAATGAATGTTTATAATAATTTGCTGGTAAGGACTGCAGGTTATGATACTGAAAAATCTGAATTTTATGCTGCTTCTGTATTTCCCGGAGCTGGATTCGGCTACAGAATGAATGTGGGCTTTACCTCTACGATCACTGAAAATGTGACTGCATCACTTGCAATAAAGAATCTCTTTGGAAAAATTGACTGGACTGAATCCTGTGAAGAACATGAAATACAGGTGAATGCGTTCGATTTAACCATCGATTCATGGGATGATTCACTTACTGTCGATACTACCTATGCCGTTGATGGTTTCTCGCAGACTATTCCTATTGAGTTACATTTCGGCGGAGCGTATAAATGGAATAATATTGAATTCTTTGCGGACTATGTTCAAGGTTTCAAAAGAAGTCTCTTCACATCTGCGAGAGGGAAATTCTCTGTGGGAGTGGAATACTATCCTATTACCTGGCTTCCATTACGAACTGGGTTTGGATTTGGTGGTGGAGAACGTGCTCATTTTTCACTTGGAACAGGTTTGGACTTCTCGGGCTTTAACTTCGATTGGGCTCTGAGTTATTATACCTCACCAGTCTATACAACGGCTACAGGAATAAAATTGTCATTCGGAGCTGAACTCGAATTCTAACATTAAAAAATTAAACATATAAAGGGAGCTTCGTGCTCCCTTTTTTTTTGCAATGTTTTTTGTGTCTTGTTTCCAAATCCCTATTATTACTCGTTCCAAAGTTGGACTTTGGAACGCATGTTCCTGAGTTGTCATGGACCACTCCATGACGGAAGTAAATAACGATTGAAGAACATCGATTTTTGATTAATGAAGTAGAACCGTTACGAAGGTTTCCTGCGTCAACCGTTCGCAAGGTTTTTGTATTCTCGTTCCCAAATCCCTGGTTTCAAGGCACAATGCAAAATGGAGACTGATTTGCAAGCGCCGTCCATCAAACCATTACCCATGACCGGATAAATGCATTTGATAAAATTTGACATTCCATCATAATTTATTTAAAAACGATTCACACCATGGCGGTGCGCATGAGAAAAATAATTATATTGTTACTTATTTCGCTATTATTGATTGGGACTATACAATTAACTGCAGATACAATTATCGACAGCGTTTATGCTACACTGGAGTTAGATGGGGATATACTCTTTAGACAGAGTATACAAGATTTTCTTGTATTCAGTAATTTTTATGCTATGTGTGCTGGAGATTTGGGTGAATCGTTGATTGCTTCTGATCCTAACTCGATATTTCGTTCGTATATAAGTTTCTATCTTCCCGAAATTCCTGACGGATATGAATTAGATAGTGCTTACGTTAGATTGTATCAATATTCCAGTGTTGGTGATGGAGATGTGTACGGGAATCAGGAACCATTTCCGTTGTTTTATGGACAGGAACTTCCCTGTATCGTGGATCATATAAATTATGGAGACATGCTTGATGTTTCTGATTGGACAAAGGGGGATACCGGTGATCAGGGAACCCTGCAATCTGATATAGGTTGTATCAGTGACAATGGAGATGTTGGTTACCGCTATTTAGACTTAACACAATCTGTTTTGGATGATTATAATAATGACAGATATCAAACCCAATATAGGATTCGATTTGAAGTAGATACCGACTGGGATAGTTTAACTGATGATTTGGGATTTAAGACTACAACATCAACACAAATTAATCAACATCCAATAATATATTTATATTTTAAATCAATTATATCTATAGATGATGAAGTAAATCCTGAAGGAAAAATTATGGTCTATCCCAATCCATTTATCAATTCTATGACCATTTCTTTTCATGCACGGCAGGGACAGGTACAGGAAGTTGAAGTTTATAATGTAAAAGGGCAGATCGTAAGAGAATTAGGATTAAGGGTTTCGGATATAGGATTTAGTGCAGTGTGGGATGGGAAAGATGAATTGGGACATGATCTGAGTAATGGGATTTATCTAATAATGGTAAAGAGCGAGAATGTGAATATTGTAAAGAGGGTGATGAAGTTACGGTAAATTATTTTCTCGTTCGTAAGTTGTGCCTGCGAGGTTTGCTTTCGATCAAACGATCATGAAAAACAATGAAGAAATCCCCTCTTGAGAGGGGTAGATTGCGATGTAATCGTAAGACGGGGTGTGTTATCTGGACTCCTTCTTCATGTATTACCATTGGTAAATGAACCTAAACAATATAAATAGATTGTCACCCTGAGCCCGTCGAAGGGTCTCGCAGAAATATACAATCGATCAGGAAGATTCTTCAACTCCTCAAGAATGACAATTTTTTTTATAGGCTGAACATGTTCAGCCGCTACTTCATCATTGGTTATTCCTTGTTGGATACCTGTCGCGTCGTAATCCAGATGAAATCGGGAAGGAGACGAATTGGATATTCATCCTGCCCTACTTTCCAGACTATATGCTCCACGCCCCCCACTCAACGCTCTAGGAAAATTGGGGTATTTGACATTTTCCTCCGAAAAAATATCTTTCTCATTATATGAATCATCTAAAAAACTTGAACAAATTTATACGGCACACGCATGTTCGTTCGGAGGTTTCATGGATTTGAAAAAGTTATTTCTGTTGATTATCATACTTCTGAGTATTAATATTTTAGTACTCAAGATGAATGATATAACTAAAAAAGATTCATCTCAAAATGAGATGATAAAGGTTTCTCAACCTCAAATAAAAACCTACACGCTGCGTGACACAATTGATTTCGAGGAAAGACAGCAGAAGAATGAGGAAGTAACACTCTCGCGACAAAACGGAATTACCAATGCGATAGAAAAAGTAAAGCCTGCAGTTGTGAGTGTAAATGTCATTCGTACTGAAGTGGTTCAGACAAGCCCGTTCAATTCATTCTTCTTTGATTTTTACAGAGGATTTTTACCCCGTACCTATAAGAGAGAAGTGCAGAACCTCGGTTCCGGTGTGATCATCAGCGGGGACGGGTATGCGATTACGAACAGCCATGTGGTGCAGAATGCTTCGGAAATAAAAGTGTTCCTCTCGGATGGCAGAAGCTTTGAAGCAGAGCTTATCGGCAGTGACGATGTGAACGATATTGCAGTCATTAAACTCAAAGATACTGAAAAAGACCTGCCACAGGCATATCTTGGTGATTCGGACGGTATCATCATAGGGGAATGGACAATCGCTCTTGGGAATCCCTTCGGATATCTGATCAAAGATTCCGAACCGACCGTGACTGTGGGAGTGGTCTCTGCGATGAACAGGAATTTTCACAGCAATGAAGACCGAATCTACAAAAAGATGATCCAGACTGATGCAGCGATCAATCCGGGTAACAGTGGTGGGCCGCTAGTGAATATTAACGGGGAAATTATCGGCATCAATACATTTATTTTTTCAAAAAGTGGAGGAAGTCTGGGTATAGGATTTGCCATCCCGTCCAATCGTGTAAAAAATATTGTTCAAGAGATCATAAAGTATGGCTGCATCCGACCGATCTGGTTCGGCTTCAAAGTTCAGGATATCACACCAGCACTTGCAAACAGTCTCGGTTTGAAATCGACAGACGGTGTTATCATCACCTATATTGATGAGAACGGACCGGCAGAAGAGACAGGTCTTAAGCGTGGTGATATCATAAGAAGTATCGATTCGCAGAATATAAAAGATGTAAACGATGCGGAGATTGCTGTATCCGATCTCAGGATTGGCGAGGATATTGAGATCGAGATCATCCGTGACGGTAAAGAAATGATAAAAGAACTCACCCCCCAGGAATATCAGGACAAGACAAGCCCTTCTTCCAAATTGTAGAAAACATGACAAAAAGCAAAGAGAACCTCACACAGGATGTTGGAAAAATTTCCAGCGGCACTTTTCTCAGCAGAGTTTCCGGATTAATCCGGGATATTTTCCTTACACATTTTCTTGGTGCGACGGCAATTGCGGACAGTTTTGGCGTGGCGTTTGTTATTCCAAATATGCTTCGGGGGTTATTTGGAGAAGGTTCTCTCGCTGCAGCGTTCATACCTACATATACTGAAATAAAAGAAAATCGTTCGAAAGAGGAAGCAATCGCTTTTGCACTGAACCTTTTATCGATATTAGTGCTCATTCTTATTGGACTGGTTTTACTTGGCTTGTTGCTTGCACCATACATAATACGCATTATGGCTCCGGGTTTCAGTGTGAAAGTGCAAGAATTGACCATCCATCTTACGCGGATTCTTTTCCCATACCTTTTCCTCATCGGCTTGACATCAAGTATTATTGCTATCCTGAACGCGCATAAAATATTTTTCTTCCCATCACTTTCTCCGCTCATGCTGAATCTCGGTATAATTTTGCCGATACTTTTTGTGTCATTTTTTACTAAAACTGATATCGTATATCGTGCTTATCTTTTTTCAGCTGGTGTGATCCTCGGAGGAATATTTCAGCTTTTTGTAAATATCCGACTTCTTAAAACCATCGGGTATACGCTTAAGTTCAAGATCAATTTTAAGCAGAAGGAACTTAAGGGAGTGTGGAACAGGATGATACCGGGAATACTTAGTCTGGGAATAAGAGAAGTGAATGTTGTAGTGGACACCTTGCTTGCTTCTCTGCTTATTACCGGAAGTGTGGCAGCACTGCAATATGGTAACCGACTGATGCAGCTTCCTCTCGGGGTATTTGGTGTCGCGATCGGGGCTGCGGTTCTGCCTATGTTCTCACGTCAAACTGCCCACAAAAAGCCGGACGAACTTATTCATTCCATACAGGAAGCATTCCAGATGATCATGATCATCATGATGCCGATCATTGCACTTATTTTGGTAGTCGGTAAAGATGCGATCGCACTTGTCTTTTTGCATGGTGCTTTTGACCAAACAGCACTCATAATGACCTATTCTGCTCTTGCTTTTTATTCAATCGGCTTGATCTCTCACAGTTCAGTGAAAATATTTGCTTCTGCATTCTTCGCGCTCAAGAACACCAAAACACCGATGATCATTGCAGGAATCGCAGTGATCTGTAATATAATCCTCAATCTTATTTTGATGCGGTTGCTTCAGTTAAGAGGACTTGCACTTGCAACATCCATTGCTGCAACTCTTCAGGCAACGATTCTCTTTTTCACACTTCAGGTGAAGATAGGGCGTATCTCATTTAGAAAAATTGGAATTACTTTTATAAAAGTTGTAGTATTATCAGTGGTTGTTGGACTGGCTGCATATTATTTGAATATCCTATCACATCACTATTTGCCGGCGGAGAGAATTATTATTTTCGTTAAATTACTCTTAATATTTATTGTGAGTGCAATACTCTATTTGTTTGGATTGAAACTGCTTAACGTGACTGATCTGATAAAAATCAAACAATCCATTTTCAGAAAAAATAAATGAAACCTGCTGTTCAGGAAAAGCTCAAACTGATCCCTTATAATCCGGGTGTGTACCTGATGAAAAACAGTAAAGGCACGATCATTTATGTAGGAAAAGCAAAAAACTTGAAAAAGCGCGTTTCATCCTATTTTAACAGAAACAATTTTGATCATCCCCGCACTGAAGTGCTTGTGAGTAGAATCGCAAACATTGATTATATCGTAACCCGCAGTGAGCTCGACGCACTTATTTTGGAAGATACACTCATCAAGAAACATCGTCCAAAGTTTAATGTATCCTTAAAGGACGACAAACGCTATCCTTACCTGAAAATCACGATGAAAGATGCATTTCCGCGAGTGGTTGTGACACGAAGCATAGAAAGGGATGGCGCAAAGTATTTCGGTCCCTACACAGAAGCCCATTCAATTCGGAACACGCTGAATCTTCTTGAGAAAATATTCAAGTTAAGAACATGCAATAAATATATTCCCAAAAAAGCATACAAGAAAATTTCTGATGATCGGGCTTGCCTGAACTTCCAGATAAACAAATGTGATGCCCCCTGTATCGGCAATATTTCATATGATGAGTATCGTGAAAGGATCAACCAGGTAGTTCTGTTCCTGAAGGGAAAAACTGATGATATTATTTCTCAACTTAGATCACAAATGGAAAAAGCTGCGATAAACCAGCAGTATGAAAAGGCATCTCAGTACCGTGACCAGATACTGGAGATTTCACATGTAACCAAAAAGCAAATCATGAGTAACCAATCTTTGTCTGATGCTGATGTAATCGGTATTGCCCGATATGAATCGGAGTGCTGCAGTGTGATACTGAAAATCCGAGACGGCAAATTGATAAAAAAGGAACACTATTTCCTAGAAAATACAGAGCAGGAAAAACTGGCTCTCATTCTCTCGCGGTTTATTACTCACTATTATAACTACCGGGAAGATATACCTCCAATAATGATGATCCAGCAGGAACCTGAGGATAATCAGTTGCTCGAGGAGTTATTAAAAACGAAGATTCATATTCCGCAACGAGGAGATAAGAAGAAGCTTCTGGACATGGCAATACATAATGCATTTTTACTTGTCGAAGAAAAGAAACTCGCACATATCAAATCATCTCAGCGTACAGTTTTTGCAGTTAAGGAGTTAAAAGAAAGACTCCATCTTGGACGACTCCCAAGAAAGATCGCTGCGTTCGATGTGTCCAACCTTTTTGGTAAAGAAGCAGTAGCTTCTATGGTATTTTTTGATAATGGCAAACCAAAAAAAAGCCAATATCGCAGATTTAAGATCAAGCTGGTGCCCGGCATTGATGATTACAAAATGATGAATGAAGCAGTGTCGCGCTATCTTACTCATCTCGATGACGAGAATGTTGATAAACCGGATATTATTCTCATCGATGGGGGGAAGGGACAGCTTTCCGCGGCAGAGAAAGCACTGGAAAATACAACACATTCGATCTCACTTTTTTCTCTTGCAAAGCGCTTAGAAGAAATTTTTAAACCAGGAAAAAAAGAACCAATAATAATTCCCAAAATCTCTTATGCGCTCAAACTCCTTCAGCAAATACGGGATGAAGCTCATCGATTTGCTATTACATATCATAAAAATTTGCGAGATAAAAAAACACATTATTCTGAATTAGACGGGATTAACGGTATCGGTGAAAAGAGAAAAATGCTTCTTCTCTCGTATTTTGGCTCTGTTCAAAAAATACGCGATGCAACGATAGGGGATTTATCTTCAGTGCCTGGGATAAGCGATAAGATTGCCCAAAAAATTCTAACTTCTCTTCATGCAAGCTCATCTTAAAATCTTTTGCACAAAAAAAGAGGTGATTTGAAAATCACCTCTAAGAAATATGTGAGATATAGAATCTCTAATGTTCAAGAGATCGGCTTTTTATATCATTAAAATTTCTGTCTTCAAATTTTACATTAACCCCATCGAATTGCCGCTTGATATCCTCAATTTCTACAGCCGGATTTGTGCTATAAATCAGTTTTATATGATTATACCGGTTACAGATCGTGATGATGTTTTGAGAGGGATTCTTTTCCATGATGATATAAATGTGGTGAAGATCGTTACGTTCTTCAAGATAATGTTCGAGTTTGATAATATCATCACCCTGAATGTCTTGTGCATAGATAAATGAAATTACTTTTTTGTGGCTTTTTGGGGAAACTTTGCTGCGTGTAAATTTACCTTTCATGACACCTCCGAATTTTGGTAAAAAATAGTATTCTCAACAGAATTTTCAAATAGCTCCTATGTTTTTTTTGCTATTGCCTTTTTGATCATATGAATAAGGTCATCTACCTCAAACGGCTTAAATATTATATCGTGCAAGCCATCCTTCTTGGCTTTGACCAGTACATGATTCGGATCATATCCAAATCCCGTCATCATAACTATTGGTATCGTATCGTCAAAATTGCGTATCTGTGAATAGAGCTCATACCCATCCATATCCGGCATTGCAATATCGCTGAGTACAAGATCGACATGCTGTTCACGGATGGTTTGCAGTGCATCAAAGCCATTATTTACAGTGATCACATTGTAGTTTCTTTTCGGGAGCACATAAGAAAGAAAATCTAAAGTATCCTGCTCGTCATCAACGATGAGTATGGTTTTCATAAAGATGTTTTTCCTGTGATCCTTGTGTATGCCTGCATGTATTTTTCGCGTGTTTTTTCTATGATGTTTTCTGGAAGATGAAGAATTTTGTCATCTGCTGCAATCTGTTTTTTATGTTGAATTCCCTTTGATAGAAGATAATCACGCACAAATTGCTTATCGAAACTTTTCTGAGATTTGCCCGGTTCATACTCATCTTTATCCCAGAAACGTGATGAGTCCGGTGTGAAAATTTCATCAATAAGAATGATCTTATTGTTATAGAGTCCGAACTCAAACTTTGTATCAGCGAGGATGATATTTTTTTTCATGAGAATATCATGTGCAAATGAGTATAATTGAAGGCATGTTTCCCTGATCTTTTCGGCAAGGACTGGATCAACCAGATGTGTCATTTCCTCAAAGCTTATATTTTCGTCATGTCCCTTTTCTGCTTTCGTGGAAGGAGTGAAAAGTGGTTTGGGGAGTTTTTCTGATTCAATAATACCTTCCGGCAATTTTATGCCGCAGACCTTTCCCGTCTTTTGATATTCCTTCCAGCCACTGCCAGCAAGGTAACCCCGAACAATGCATTCAATAGAAAATTTCTCTGCTTTTTTGACCAGCATTGAGCGCTTTTCTACTTCATCCGAAACGTCCCGGATACCTTTGGGAAAGTCTTTTACATCAGTAGAAATAATATGATTCGGGATGATAGAAGCAGTCTGTTCAAACCAGTATGAAGAGAGTTGCGTAAGAATTATGCCTTTATCAGGAATTTTATCGGGAAGAATATAATCAAAAGCAGAAATCCTATCTGTTGCAATAATGAGAAGCTCGTTACCCAGATCGAAAATATCCCGTACCTTTCCCCGCTTGAGAGGAAACCTGTCTCTAAGTCGTACCATTATTAGCGATCATTCCCCTTGTTTTTCTTTTTCTATATGATATGAATGAGTGATTTCTGAAGATTTCTCAAGCATTGCAGTTACTCCGCAATAGCGCTCCTGCGAAAGCTTGATGGCTTTTTCAACTTTGGCTTCGTCGATGTCATCTCCAATAATTGTGTACACTATATGGATTTTTGAGAAAATTTTTGGATGCTCTGTTGTGGTTTCTGCTTCAGCAGAAACGGTGAAATTTTTAAAGGGCACTCTCATTTTCCTAAGAAGAGATACCACATCCATGCCTGTGCAGCTAATCAAGCCCATGAGAACCAGTTCTTTTGGTCTGGAACCCTGATCGTAGCTCATGTCTTTGCCAGCATCGAGTATTATTGCATGATTGGAATCTGCGACTGCGCTGAATTGTAGCTTATCGATTAATGTCACTTTTGCTTTCATATTACACAAGAAGCATAAAATGAATGGAAAATTTGTCAAATTTATTTTGTTTATTTTTAAAAAAATAGATAAATTGACAGAAAGGGTTGCTATACCTACAAAATCTTATCATGAAAAAAATTATAATCATATTGCTCATATTCACCATTCCTGTGATATGCGAGGCAGTTATGAACTTTGAAGAATTTCTTGATGTACTGAATTCATCTCCAATTCCTATGAAATATAAATTCATTGATGATTTTATAAGTTCGGTTCATTCATTTCCAATCATAGAACAAGATACTCTTGTACATTTCATAACCCGGCTGAAAGCGCGTTCCGTTTTTCTTGCAGGTGATTTTAATAATTGGAAACCGGATATTGAGTGTAAAAATGTACCTTATACTGATCTGTGGTATTACACAACCCCGTTTGAACCTGATGCACGGTTGGATTACAAATTTGTGATCAATGGAGATACCTGGATACTTGATCTGCTCAATCCACAAAAAATTCCTGGTGGGTTTGGAGATAATTCCGAGCTCCTGATGCCGGATTATAAGGTCGTTCATGAGATTAAATATTATGATGATATTGCTCATGGCACATTGAAGGATACGGCTCTTTATTGCGAATATCTCAAGCAAGACCGAGAAGTAGTTTTGTATTTGCCATATAACTATTCCGAGTATGAAAAGCTGCCCTTCATATTATTTCAGGATGGGGGAGATTATCTGAATTTTGCCATGACAAAAAATATACTGGATTACTTGATATATCATGAAATGATCGAGCCAGTAGTCGGAGTGTTCATATCTCCCGTAGAAAGGAATGAAGAGTATGCAGGTGATTTAAAGATCGAGTATGGAAACTTCATCGCTCATATTGTATTTCCCTTCCTCTATAGTAGTTATCACATTTCTAGTGACCCCGAAGATCATGCAGTAATAGGTGCATCAAATGGAGGGAATATTTCATTGTGGCTTGGATTTCATTATCCTGAGCGTTTCCGAAAGATCGGAGCTCAGTCATCGTATGTGGAAGAGAGATTACAGAGAGAATTCCAAAATGCCGAGAAATTACCCCTCACTATCTCTATTGATATGGGCAAATACGACATTCCGATACTGGAGGAGCTTATTGCTCAGTTTATCCCCATACTTTCAGAAAAAGGATATTCCTACACGTACAAAGAATTCCCGGAAGGGCATAGTTGGGGAAACTGGCGCGGTCACGTGGGTGATATTTTGATAGAGTTTTTTGGCAGATAGCTTTCTAAAAAAACTGAGGGAAGAATATCAGGAGTAGCTGAATTATTATATTTGAGTATAAACCTGCTGCAATGTCATCAGCAAGAACACCCCATCCGTGCGGGAGGTTTTGAAGTTGGTTGATGGGGGTCGGTTTTACAATATCAAACACGCGGAAAAGAACAAGTGCATAGATGAATACCATCAAGGTGTGAGGGAGGAACATCACTGCGAAGAAAAAACCGATAACTTCATCAATCGTGATCTTTCTGCTGTCATGCCCCATATCCTTCTCGGCACTTTTTATTATGGGTATGAAAATCAGACTCACTATAAGAACTATTCCGATCAGCAATAAACCGCCAAATGCACTGAGTGGGGGAATAAGATAGAAATACAAGAAAGCAGTAATAATCGAAGTAATAGTGCCAGATAAAACAGGGAAATATCCGACAAAACCAAATGAAACCAGGAGATTTCTAAAGAATTTCAGCATACTCAAACTCAATAGAGTGAGTCCGTCTCGATCCTTTCAATATCAGCACCGAGCAAGGCAAGTTTGTTTTCAAGATGCTCATACCCGCGGTCAAGATGATACACTCGCGATATTCTTGTTTCTCCTTCTGATGCAAGCGCAGCAGTCACAAGTGCAGCAGCAGCACGAATATCAGGAGCCATGACCGGTGCGCCGGAGAGCTTGTTCCCCCCATTTATGCTGATCCTGCTTCCGGATAATTTTATATCTGCTCCCAAACGTTGGAGTTCGCTGATGTACATAAATCTATCTGAGAAAATATTCTCATTTATAATACTTTTTCCTTCGATGGTTGATAATAGTGCAGCAAAAAGCGGCTGAAGATCCGTAGGAAATGCCGGGTATGGATTGGTCGAGATCTCAATTGGTTTTCTCTTGTCTTTATTATATATCGTTATTGCACGCCCGTCTATTTCTATAGTATATCCGATATCACGGAGTTTGTTCAGCACAATGCCCGAATGTTCCGGCATGCAGTTCGTTACAGTAATTTTTCCATTCGTGATTGCACCAGCAACCAGGAGTGTCCCCACCTCAATCCTGTCCGGAATAAGGGAATAGTCAACTGGATTAAGCTCCTTCACTCCATTCACGGTAATACTTTCTGTGCCGTGCCCTTCTACATGAGCTCCCATTTTATTTAAGAAGTCTCCAAGACTGCTGATCTCAGGCTCGCATGCAGCATTTTGTATGACAGTCGTGCCTTCCGCAAGAACTGCAGCCATCAGAACATTTGCAGTTGCGCCGACTGTTTTGTTTTCAAAATATATTTGTGCACCCTGCAAGCCCTTGGTTCTGGCATAGATATAACCGTGTTTTATCTGTATGGTCACATTGAGTTTATGAAGTGCTTCCAGGTGATAATCAATAGGACGTGCTCCGAGAGCGCATCCACCGGGGAAGGATACCTTTGCCTCTCCACAGCGAGCAAGGAGGGGACCAAGTGCATAGATCGAGGCGCGCATTGTTTTCACAAGCTCATAAGGGGCTTCGTGATTTTTTTCTTTTTTTGTGATGATCCTCAGCTCGTGGTCAGTAAATTCTGCTTCGGTACTGATCGTTCTGAGCAGCTTGATCATCGTTCGAATGTCTGAGAGATTTGGAATATTTTTTATATGATACTCGCCATCAGCGAGGAGGGTTGCAGCCAGAATGGGCAGTCCGGCATTTTTGGAACCGTTCGCAGCAATTGTTCCTGAAAGTTTGCGTCCGCCGCGTACTAAAATTTCATCCATGTATAACCAACTTCTAAAAATTATTTTTTAAGTATGACAACTCGGTCGAAATCATTGTAGTCTTTTTTCGTGTCAATGATTTTGTAATTACATTCCTCTGCAAGCAAAGACAAACCATCTTTTTGATATGCTCCAATTTCAAAGAAGATCCGACCATCCTCTTTGAGAAAATTTTCTGCATTCAGTAAGATTTTATGATAGAATTCCATTCCGTCTTCTTTTGCAAAGAGTGCACCTTTTGGCTCATGATCTCGGACTTCTTCTGGTAAATCTTTGAACTCCTCTTCGCTGATATATGGTGGATTGGAGATTATGCAGTCGTAAGTACCCGTTACTTTATCAAAGATATCAGATCGCACTAATGAGATATTCTGTATTTTTAGATGATCTATATTTTTTTTTGCGAGTTGTAATGCTCTTTCAGAAATATCCGTTGCAACGATGTGAATGTCTTTTTCCGACTCTTTGAATGAATTGCTGATTGAGATTGGAATATTACCTGTACCTGTACCAATATCAAGAAGTGACCATGATTTTTGATTGGATTGTTTTATATGTGAAATAACTGCATCGACCAGGATTTCGGTTTCAGGACGTGGAATGAGCACTCCTTCTTCGACGAAGAAAGGAATTCCATAAAATTCTGTAGAACCAAGAAGATATTGAACCGGATAATGTGAAGCTCTTTTTTTGATAAGTTTTTTTATGTGTGATAGATCTTTTTCTGAAAGTGGTCTATCATATTTCATATATAAGTCAAGGCGTGAACATTCAAGAACATGAGCAATGAGCAGTTCTGCATTCAAGTGTGGAGAAGGTATTTCCTTTTCTGAAAAATAGTCCGATGTCCAGAAGAGTACGTCCTTCACTGTCCATATTTTACTGTCTTGCGATGCCATAGTATGAGTAACGAAACACAGGGTGAATTGTTGTCAAATTTATATGAGATTGATTAAGTTTTGATGAATTATTTTACCGTTCAAATTGAACTTTGTGTCGAGAGAATGATGTGAATTTATTTCATCAGCACACATTTTTTCAATGCTTCGGTTTTACCATTCACATTCAGTTTATAGAAATACAAACCGGATTTTACCGAATTTCCTGATTCATCTTCTCCATTCCATGATACTGAATGTTCACCTGTCGGTATCGCTTGATCAACTAGAGTTTTCACTTTCTGTCCTTTTAAGTTATAGATTATAATTTCTGTGTTCTTTGAGCTCTGTTGCGTGAAAAATACTATTTCAGTAGTTGTATTGAAAGGGTTAGGACTATTTTGTGAAAGCAAAGATTCCGCAGCCTGATTCGAAGGTTCATCTATTCCGACGGTTGTCCATGTACCTGATGAGAGGTCGTAGATGCAAAGGTCAGCACATGCTGCACCAAATTCATCAAGGCCGCCATAAAGAATAAGTACAGAATCAGGCTGATAAAAAGCCATTCCAGCATGATATCGCGCGACAGGGCAATCAGGGAGTTGTGTCCATGTCTCAGTTGTCATATCAAATTCATAAAAATCTGGCAGAACACCCTTATCAGCATTCAGGCCGCCGTTAACCCACATTTTCCCACCTTGGTATGTCCCTGCTTGATATGCCCTTGCACCCGGGTTGGCGCCGGAAGTATACACATAGTGAAATTCGTTGTCATTGGGGAGAGTGTATTTACGCACATCGCTGCGGAAGTCATTCTGGTTCCATCTGACCCCTCCATATAGATAGAGATCATTATTATTCATTCCACCGCTTTGTCCTGCTGAAGGAGCATGTATTTCCTTTTCTGTCCAGGTGTTTGTTGACATATCGTAACTCCAGAAATCCATCTTATTAGAGCCACTCGCATCTGTGCCGCCATAGAGATAAAGATCGTTGCCATCTCCGACGAGAGAATGGTCTTTACGCGCCACAGGCAAGGTTGTTCCACCCTGAGGCCATTCTGACCATGTGTTCGTATACGGGTTATAAGACCACAAACTATTACTTAATCCATATGTGCTCTGTCCACCATAAACATACATGACTGCATCCAGATATGCGGCCTGGTCCTTGCTTGCAGGAGGTGGATCAGTGATAGGGACTACATTATTCCATCCATTTGCATCATAAGCAAAAAGGTCATCTTTTAGGTCTCCCTGAGCGCCTTCTCCACCGAAAAGCATTACTCGTCCATCAGGCAGAGTTACCATACCGTGTCCATGACGTGCTCCGGGGTGATCATCTTTTTGGCTGAGTAAAAACGAGTTGGGGAAAATGATCATGAGCATACAAATTATTATTGTTTTACATTTCATTTTTGACTCCTCTGTTATTGATTTACTTCATTTAACTATATTTTCTGAATAATCATCAGATTTTAGTCAAGTATTAAAATTCATGTGAGTATAAAAAAAACGCACACCGAGTTCGATGTGCGTCTAACATATATCGTAATAGTGCGGAGATTATTTCATTAAGACCATTTTCTTTGTGATTTGCTTTTCGCTGGTTTCAAGCTTGTAGAAATACACGCCGTTGGCAACGGTTTTATCATGGTTATCTTTGCCATCCCATACAAAGTCCATAACAGTTCCTTTCGGGCTTGTTTCCGGGACGAATGTTTTCACGAGTTGCCCTTTGATGTTATATATCTTCAACTCAGCCTTATGCGAATTTGCAGGAAGTGAGAAGGAAATAGTTGTTGAAGCAGTAACAGGATTTGGGAAATTCTGGTCGAGTTTGAATTGACTGATCATATAAGGATCGTCATTCGAGGTCATGGGAATTTCATAACTGGAAGTGGGATCACCAATGAGAATATCATCAACATGGATACCGTCTTCTTGAACATAACCGTCTGAATCCATATAGAATCGGACATAAACCTGTGGCTCACCTGCGAAATCAGAAAGGTCGGATGTTTCTGCCACCCAATCTACTTGTGTGCCGTCATAGAGCGGTTCCCCAGTTGGTTGGTAACTTCCTGTGCCGGGCTCCGTGTATTCACCTTCAAGTGCTGTCCATGTAGTTCCATTTGTCGATGCCTGTACTTGGGCATAGTCATAGTTGGGTTCTATATCCCATTTTACATTGAAGTACAAGCTTGCACTGCCTTCCAGGCTGCTCAGATTGATGGGATTTGTGAGCTGCAAAATAGCCGTTGTCCAGGAAGGATAACTACCACCGGGGCTGTCTGTAAAGGAATGGGTTGGTGAAACATAGTCTTCTTCAGTTGCTCCCCAATCAGCAGAAGTCCATTGAGCAGTGCCATCTTCTGCATCATCAAAGAGTTGTGCAAACCCAAGATGATAATCATATTGTGCATCACCGCTTACTGTCAATGTTCCAACATAAGGGACATGACCTTCGGCAGTGACATAGAGATTATATGTAAAGTTTGGAAGGCTGACTTCATAGCTTCCTGCAGATGACTGTACAGAAGCAAATTCCTCGCCGTTATCTATTCGCAAATATGAAAGTGTCGCATTGTTTATCATCATGAAATCATTAAAGACATTCCCCGAAATGAATCCGCTCTCTACTGGATCTAGTACGATATCATGTGCATTCGAACCGTATCCTAAGAAATAATTGAATTCCTGGTAGGGATCATAGCCCCATTTGTTTATATAAATATCATAGTATTCTACCGCATAGTCTTCGGAAGATGAGTAAATTCCGGATGCATCTGTCGTTGAAATAAATACAGGATCATCTTGATTAGGATTAGCTCCGTGTTCATAGAAGCTGACTTCAGCATTGGATACAAGAGAGCCGTTTTGACTTTCTGTGACTATGCCGGACACATTTCCATATGCAACGATTACAGGGAAGATCTCTTGATATATATTATATCCTGATTTCGCAATGATTGCATCCACTGGAGTCAGTGTCGAAGGTGTGACATTATACGTGATGTCGTCAGCAGCACTGAATCCTCCGCCATCGACATTCACCCATAAAGTATAATTATCTTCATCAGCAGAAGCTTCAATTGTGCCTTCGAGGTTCAATGCAAATGTGTCTGCAAGACCAAAGTCTGTGGTCACGTTCAAACTCGGATTGGTCAGATCAAGCGCAGTGACATCCACCTCTTCATGGAAAAGATAATAATCATCGCCCGGATTCTTTCCATATATCTGAAGTGTGGGACCATAATTGTAGTTCACATTAAGAACTGCTGTACCTGTAACATCAGTAACTTCTGTTGCAGAGGTATAATTCAGCCCTTCTGCCCATACATCTACTCCAACCTGAGGTGAAATGCTGTCCGGTGCCATAACTTCGACAGTAACCAGCGACTGGGTATTGACATTGATCGTACCGGGATTAATGGTTACGACACTTGCAGTAACTATAATGTCACCTACATATTTATGATAATTGTGGGCAACGACTGCAATATGAAGAATTCCTGCTTCACTTGGAACTGTATCAAATATAAGTGTGCCTGTTCCGAGGATATTGATCTGAGCATATCCGTAAATTGTATCATCGTCATATACAACGACTCTGGATCCGGCAGGAGCTGAAATATCTATTTGCGGGACACCAGCCATTATGGTTTGAGGATAAACCGGTACGAGTAATGACGGTTCGGCAGTCCATAATTCGAGTGCAGGATCGCCAAGCTCGTTAAGTTGGTAATAGCACCATCTTATGAGTTCGTCGGTGTTAATAAAGGGGAGGGTTTGCTCTTTGGAAAGCTGATTTGCTCCGCTGACAGAGTAAACACCTGTATCAAAATAGACATCGATATACTGTCTATGGAAATGCTGAGATGCACCATCTGTTCCACCTTGCTGTCCCCATCCATACCTGCTGTTTCCGACGAATGAAGATGCAGCTGTAGACATATTAGTAATAATTTCGTAGAAGCAGTCTGAGCCATAATAGCCCGATGAAGTTCTGTTATCTATTGAGCCGGAATAACATGCTTGAGAATATCCATTATAGAAGTTGTGAGTAATACCATCGTTGGTAAGATTATAGGTTGTAAGATCGCCATTATCGATATTCAGGCAGTGTGTTGTGGAGCCGTGTCCGAGGTGATTAAGGAAATTCGGTCCAAGATTCAATTCATTATAGAGATCGCTTGAAGACCAGTTATAGTTTATCTGGTAGAGTGTTGTTACCGCCCAGCTGCCAGGGATTCCTACAGTTGTGTAGCCATTTGAAGAACTTCCTATGAGGAGTTCATTCATATACGTACCGCCGTAGGTGCCTGGCCAAAGATTTTCACCAACCATCAGAGAAGATTCGAGATCACCCAAAATAGGTGATTCCAGGTATCTCTGGATCTTATTTATTTGATTTGCAATCTCAGTGCTGTTATTTGCGGCTATTCTGCCGATATACACTTCTGCAAGCATGTCGGCTTCATTCTCTTCACCCCACAAAGAATTGTTGTTATTATTCCAATCAGGACCTATTCCTGCTGCTGCAGTACGGTCAAGACAGCCATAATACATATCTGCGGGAATGTCGTCGTCCTCATAGCCGTAGCCCGGATCAACATACATACCCCTATCAGGTATGATGTCAGTATCTGCACCCATGAGCACATATTTGACAGGATAGTCAGTATATTCTGCAATCACATAGTTTCTGATCTGATCTCCGACATCCACACCCGGATAATTGAGCATAATATCACTCACAAGAGTGATCGTTGATTTCAGTCCTCTCATTGCGTGGAAATCTGCAAGTGGCTGAAAATCGTCCTCGAAGCTGCTACTGGTAATGATGATATAATCATATCCGTCAGCTTTTGTTTGGGGAACGGTATAAGTGCCAAGCATGTCAATATTATCCACAAGTGCAGCAAGTCTGGTTTCTATTTCAGGATTATTGTGTAAAAATTTTTGAGCATTTTCTGCTGCTGCATCATAGGATGTTTCAAGTGTGACAACTGCCTTTTTGTAATAACTCAGCTCCTTTGTTGAAGGCATATAGGAAAGGGGAGTAACTGCAAAAGAACCGATAGAATATCCTGCGAGATAATGAGTAGTATAATCATTATACTGCTTGGTTGGGAAAGGTGAATCACTTGAATAAATAGTCTGGTCCGGAGGAGTGAATTCTGCCTGATCTAATAATGAAAGGGGCATGGGTTGTTGCTTGGGATAAATGGTGTAGTTTCCAAGAGGAGTTTTTTCAAAGAATTCAATTGTGATATCAGAAACAGCCTGCATTTGAGGAAGAAGGAGATTGATGCCAATATAGGGCAATGAGGGTTCGCCGGGATTTCCAAGATGGTAACTATCTTCCAATTGAAGAATGGCATATTCACCATCGATTTCTACTTCTGGAGCATCAAAGTAATAGGTCTTTGTTATCATATCTGCAAAACTGATGGATGTAATAAAAAGAATGATGATTAGAATACTAATTTTTTTCATACTGATGTCCTTACTTTTATTTTTTTATTTTTCTAATTTTCCATTTTTAAAAATAATTTTATTATCAACTTTAATGGTTTTATCAAGCATATAGAATTGTGCGATCATATTAGAGTCAATATTGCTGGCTTCGAGTTCGTCCCAGCCAACCTGCAAAGTGAGCGCACCAAATATTTTTGTATTAATGTATGGATGGTAAATATTTTTATGAAGTGCAGGATTCATCCCTATTGTGAACGAGCCAACAAGTTTTTTGTCTCCGGTGGCATTTTTGAAAAGGGTTTGAAGTTTCTCATCATCTTCTTTTGCCTTCATCTTTGTAATCTTATTTTCATGAATTGTGATGTCAACATCTTCAAAGAGTGTATCATAGAGATAAGCAAAATCTGTGTGGAATTTCCCATTGATCATGCCTTTTTCAAGCAAGCCGACAACCAGTCCACCAGGAAGTTCGGAGTCAGTGGCAAGAGAATTTGCAATTCCATCTTTTATCTGAAGAACTCGTTCCTCGGGAAGTTTCATGTCGAGCAGACTCCCGTTCCCATCTTCAATGGAAATTGTGTTGGATGTTGCAAGAAGATCCTTGACCCGAAGACAGTTCTTCGTGAGTTCTTTAGGTTCTTCATTGAGTGCCCGCCAGTACATCTCACTTCTCAGTTCAGCATCAGCTTTCTGAAAATTATTATATATCGTATCTATTGTAAGGAAGCGGACATCGGTTTCGTAGGTTTTGCGCACATTTTCCCGTTTTGCTTCTTCGATAAGATTGCTTTTTTCGATAAGCTCTTCACTGAGCGTTTCATCTTCAATCTCATCGAGGAATTCTCCGGAAAAGATAATATGGGCATCAGCTTCATTAATAAGAAAATCACTTATGACATCCTTGGTTGCACAGGTAAGGGGTACATGACGGATGAAGTTATACTCCATCCGCTTCGTCCAGAAAACAGGTATTGCATAAGCTCCCTGACGAGCAATTTCCACCATAAGATCTTCGACCAGCTTCCTGTGCATGGGCTGGTAACTTATTACCACTTTTTCATTTTCTTTTATAGCAAGGTTGTGAGTAATAATCTTATGTGCAATATCCCTGAAACTGATTTTGATGACTTGTTCTCTTCGCCATTCATCAATTTCCTGGCTGAGCACAGCATGAATGACATTGGATTTTTTTAAATTAACTTCACCAAGTGAAACGTCAACGAAATAATTCCTTGCAACAGCACGATAATATTTTTTAATCGTGCCACGGACATGTTCAGATTCGACCAATTCTATAAGTCCAGCACTTTCAAGCTGTTGCATGTCATACCAAAGTGCATTGGGTTTGATGTTGAATTTCAATGCAAGTTCTTGTGCCGTATATTCTCTGTCAACCATGTGGCGAAGAATTTTCAAACGTCTATCAGAGGACAGGGTCTTGATTCCTTCGAGCGTTGAGATATAAAAAATTTCCTGCATAAATTACACTTTCTTCATACTTCAGAAGTGAACTTGCGGGAGTATTTCATCCCGCAAGTCATTTTATTATTTACTGCAATAAGAGTAATTTCTTCGTAATTTCTTTCTTGTCAGTAGTGAGTCTATAGAAATAAACTCCGTTTGCTACTGGTTTGTTTACATTATCCTTACAATCCCATTCGAAAGTGAAGAGAGGTCCTTCATCGATATTGGGAGTGAAGGTTTTCACAAGTTGCCCTTTCACATTATAAATGGAAAGTTCTGCTGTCTGAATATTCTGCGGAAGTGCAAAGGAGAAGGTCGTGGAATTGTGTACAGGATTTGGGAAGTTCTGATGCAGCGATACTATTTCAGTAGGGCGAGGATCGTCGTTACTGACTATTGGAATTTCATAACTTGTGCTTGGATCGCCGATGAGTACATCGTCTATATACCAGCCATAATATGTATGCACCGAATAGTCAGATGCAAATGTCCAGCGCAATGTTGCCGTGTTACCGGCATGAGCTGAAAGGTCAAATTCAACCTGCTCCCAATCGGCAATCTGACCACCGAAGCCCGGAGCACTCAGAGCGCTGATATTGCCGCTGTAACCGCCCTCAGGTGTGATGAGATTATAACCTACTCCGCCATTTGTGGAGATCGTAACATTTCCGCCATCATACAGAGTTGAGGTCCCTTCGAAATTATAATAATGCCAGAAATAAAGTGTGGCGTCTGCAGGAACAGTGAATTCTGGAGAGTACAGGAACCAGTCCACATTATCCTGATAGGTTCCTCCAAGAACTGTTCCCCAGAGATTTATTCCGGAGTGAGCAGTGATACCACCGGCAGTTGGTTGTCCCCACTGCCATCCACTCGGATCACTGCTTACAAAATTCCCATCATTTGGCTCAAAATCAGAAAAGAGAGTTGCATAGCCAAGATGATAATCAATGATCATATCACCATTCACAAGCAAACTGCCTGAATATGGAACGTATCCCTGTGCAGAGACATAGATATTGTAGTTGAAATGCGGAAGAGAGACACTATACGCTCCATAAGAGATATCTGAAACTGCATACTCGTCTCCATTATCCGATCTATAATAATGTATGGTACCATTTGCAATATTTGCAAAGTCACCGTAAACGGTGCCGGACACATTTCCACTTTCAACCGGATCAAGCTGCATATCATGAGAATTTGCCCCATACCCGAGGAAGTAGCTAAGTTCCTGATAGGGATTAAATCCCCAATGGTCTATATAAATATCGTAATTATCAACAGCTTGCTCGGAAGGTACATTGTAAAATCCAGAAGAGTTTGTCGTTGCAATGAAAAGAGGATCATCTTCAGGAACTGCACCTTCTTCATAGAAGCGCACCTCTGCATTAGAGATCGCAGTGCCGTTATCACTATCAGTGAGTGTTCCGGAAACAGTGCCAAATGCCACAATTACTGTGAAATCTTCTTCATAAATATTGTACCCGGATTTCGAGATTATTGAATGAACGTTTCCCAATTCATCAGGGGTCATTAACAACGAGCTGCCGGCTGTGTTTGCGTAGCCATTTTCATTCAGCTTTGCCCAGAGTGTTGTCCCGTCGTCAGTGCAGTACTGGTTGATAGACGCTTCCATGTTCATAGCAAGGGTGTCATACAATCCAAAGGTCGTTGTCACATCAATATCAGGATCTGTTAAGCTGAGAGCATTTACCGTGAGTGATTCATCGAAGAGGAGGTAATCTTCATCAGGTCGTTGACCGCAGATTTGAAGCGCAGGTCCAAATTGATAATTGATAGAAAGTACTGCCTCTCCATTTGAATCAGTGGCTATCACTGAAGATGTATAATCGAGTCCTTCTGCCCATACATTTACGCCTACTTCAGGATTGATGCCATCGCTGTCCATAACGGTCACAGTAACATTTGTTGCCTGATTGACATTAATAATATGAGGAGTGATATCTACCTGAACTGGGACGATCGCATCAAGAAGTGCGGTATAAGGTATTGTATTGTAAGCAGTGACGGTTAGGGTCATTTGTCCGGGAGTCACCAGCGGCTCATCGAGAGTAATAGTTGCATGACCAGTGAAATCTGTATTACCGTAACCATACAGAGTGCCATCCATATACAACCCGATAAGTGCGCCTTCAATGCCGACCACTTCGACGTCATAAGTAGTTGAGCCGAGGGGGATAATAGGATTATGATTCACTGTCATTAATGCTGGAGTATCTGTTCGAAGTTTTACTGAGGGATCTCCGAAAACTGTCCAGTACTGAAATTCGTTTGTTCCGCCAGATGGATTTTCATCCATCATTTGCATTGCACCACTGAAAAAATAGTTACCGACAGTCGTGACTTTTTCATTTGCAAGGAACATATTTGCGTGATACTCAGCGATCATAGGTGGGAGCCAGCTCTGACTGATAACTGATGCATACACGCCAATCGAGCCGGTTGGAATTCCGCTCGAATTATTTGTGGCACGTGCCCATGCTTCAGCAAAACAGGTGGAGCCGGTGAAATTACCATTCAAACAGGCAACACACAGGACTGTGGGATACATATAATTATTAGTAAGTGAATTAATATTTGTGGTTGAGAATCCGGTTGTGCCCCAAGATGTTGTTGAGCCATGACCGCAGTAATTAACAACACTGCGCCCATTATTTATTGCGTTGGCCACATCAGAAGCTGTTCCTGACGGATCATAGATCTGGTCTACCGAGGTGTAGTTCCATGCAAGTAATGAATCGCGGATGTGATCCATCATAACATAGTCAGCCCAGCCATTATATCCAATACCTGAACCTTGAGAAGAAGCTACACCGACACCTTTATGCATCCAGTCACCGGAAATAAATGGATCAGATTCATAGTAGAGCACGCGGTTGACCTGGGTTTCTACATGTGTGCCGGTCTCAGCCGAGAATCTCCCGACAAATGCATCAGGATAAGAATCTCCGCCCTCAAGGCAGGCATACAAAGGATCTTTATTGTTTTCGCAGGGAACAACTTGCGGAGCATCACCTACAATAAGAATGAAGGCAAGATTCCATGTGTTATAGAGATTTTGAATGTAATTTTTGATGGCGGTATAGTTATTTCCAATAGTGCCTACATTCACCATCTGGGTTGGAATACCCTTTTTATTTTTCCATTCATACAAGGGCTGCATTTCGTCTGCAAAATCATCATAAGTAATAATGACCATTGATCCGACTGCAGGTGTGGGAACGTGTCTGTGATACTGTGACGCACGTTCATAATTTATGAATTGGGTTTTATACACCTCAAGAAATGAAGCAGCTACACTCTCGCATTCAAATAAACCCTTATCCTTCACATTGACATCACTATAACCATTCTCAGTCACTTTGATGTTTATAGTAGTGTACACACGAAGTTTGTGCTGTACAGGATTATATTGAAAGGGTTGCACTTGAATGACCATTCCGCGTGCATCCCGCAAAATGTAAGGATCTCCAGCAAAAGCGATCTCCTGCGGATACCACACATCTTCATTATATATAGGATCAAATGTGTACGGTACATCTTCAGGATTGATTTCACGAGAGAAGTTTCCTTTTGAAGGGATCACGTAGATATTTTCAAATTCTTCATATTGAGAGTTTACGACAGCAACTTCCATATTTGAGCGTGGAGGAATAAGGACACTTCTATTAATATGCGGAAGTTCCGGATATCCCCGATTAAGAAGAATGCCTTCATGAGGTATGATGATTTGCGAGTATTCTTTTCCATCAATCAGCACTTCTTCTTTATTAAAACCATTGATTGAATATGTGAGATCAATGAGGTTATCATTTGATGTGAGCACCTCGACCTCAACGGCATTTTCTTTGTCGCCATTGAGCGGTATCCATGTGTGCTGTCCTGCAAATAGAGAAGATGCAAGAAGCAGTAGACTAATAAGAATGACAAATTTTTTCATTGAGGGTCCTCCCTAACGTAACAATATCATTTTTTTAGTTATTTCTTTATTATCGGTTGTTAATCTATAGAAATAGATTCCATTGGCAACCGGCTTTTCAGTCATATCCTTGCCATCCCACTGAAGCTCATGAAGAGGGCCGGTGGATAGATCAGGAATGAAGGATTGTACGAGTTGTCCTTTGATGTTATAGATCTTCAGTTCGGCTTTTGCGGCATTAACAGGCAGCATGAATGATATCGTGGTTGAGTTGAGAACAGGATTTGGGAAGTTCTGCTGGAGTTTTGTCGTCACAATTTGAGGAATTGGATCATTATCAAAATAGATTTCCTGCCAGCTTGAATTAGGATCTCCATAGAGCACATCATCGATGTACCAGCCATAATAATCATGAACTGAATAGTCTGTGCCAAAATGCCAACGGAGGATAGCATTATCACCCGTATAACCGCTGATATCAAATTCAACCTGCTCCCATTCATCGATCTGACTGCCAAAACCTTGTTCGCCATCAAGTCCGCTGATAGATCCAGTATATCCTCCTACTGGTGTTATGACGTCAAAGCTAACTCCTCCATTTGTCGAGATGGACACATTTCCACCATCATAGTATGTGGAGGTTCCTTCAAAATCATAGAAATGCCAGAAAGTTAACATACCTGAACCGTTTATCGAAAATGTTGGAGAATCAAGAGTCCAGTCTACATTATCGACACCATAGTACCCATCGATCACTGTAGCCCAGCAATGTGTGCCGGAATGTGCGTATATCTCACCACCTGAAGGTATGCCCCATTGCCAGCCGTTTGGATTATTACTCACAAAATTTCCATCATTTTGCTCGAAGTCAGCAAAAATCGCTGCATACCCAAGATGATAATTTATTCCCATATCACCTTCAACCGTTAGGGTTCCCGAATATGGGACATGCTGAGGTGAAGAAACATAAACATTGTAAGTAAAGTTTGGAAGTATTACTTCGTAGGTTCCATCGCTCAAATCAACTGTTGCATATTCTTCACCATTGTCGCTGCGGTAATAGCTAAGAGTGCCAGTACTGAGAATAATGAAGTCACTGACAAGTTGACCAGAAATCATACTGCTTTCAACAGGGTCCATAACAATATTATGTGTGTTTGCACTATAGTTGAGGAAAAAGCCAAGTTCCTGATATGGGTCAAAGCCCCATTTATCAATATATATATCATAGTGATCAACTGGATATTCAGAAGTTATTTCATAATAGCCTGATCCATCAGTAATATCGCTGAAAAGAGGTGGCTCAGTAGGATCTCCACCCTGCTCATAGAATCGGACTTCAGCATTCGCAATGGCAACAGCATTATCAGAATCTGTTACAATACCCGAAACAGTACCGAATACTTCGATAGTTGTATAGGTTTCCTGATACATATTGTATCCCGATTTCATAATACCGGCTTTGATGTCTGTAATGCATGTAGGCGTATATGTTATTTGATCTGAGGAAGAATAGATGGATGTATCAATTTCAACAACGTAAAGTCCATATGTGCAATCTGTCTCATCCTGTGAGAAGAGTACAGTGCCGGGAAGATTCAATCCGAAAGTGTCTTCAAGACCAAAAGTTGTTGTAACCCATATTGAAGGGTTGGTAAAGTCCATTCCGCCAGTAACCCCCAAAGGTTCTTCAAGAAGGTTATATCCATCTCCGGTTCTCCACCCTATCACATTAAGGATCATGTCACCACCGTATTCACCACCAAAATTTAATGTACAGCTTCCAGAGGTATTGGTCATGCCCGAAGTTGTTCCATACACACCAGGTCCGGTAATGAGAATGTTCACATTAGGAATAGGTGTCGTGCCATCATCTTCAAACACATCAATTGTAACATCTGTCAATGTATTGATCGGAACAGAAGTTGGGGTAATATTCACTACTGCAGGTGTAGCGACAACAACAGTTGTGCGCACGGGTTGATATTGAGGTTTAGTGACGACAATATTAGCTGTACCTGCTGTAGTAAAAGGATCGATAGTTACTTCTGCAGTCCCGAAATCATTTGCCAGTGCTGCGCCGTGAAGCACACCGTTCATAGAGATTGCAACATAAGAGCCAGGATCTGCTTGCACGGTAAAGCTTGTCGAGCCAATAGGTAAGAGTCCGGGGAATGAAACACTGTTTGTGCTTCCCTGAGTAAGATATGTTACGACAGAGGGATCTCCGAGAATGTTATATGCCTGCCAATAATAGGTAGGATTAGAATGTTGCGGATATCCTTGTATGTCGACTTCTGTAACTGCAAGATTGCCACAAAAGAGTATTGCATCATTACATACATAATCAGAAACGAATGGTGCATCATAAGCGCCCCATGAGGTTTCTGCATAGGTGGGCACATAACCGCCGCCAGGATTGCCGAAAGCTCCTACTGCCCAATAAAAATCCTCATACCAATAAGAGGAAGGGGCAGAAGCAATATAACCGATCGAGCCCGTTGGTTCACCGGTAGCAGTATCTGTAGCACGGGCAAAAGTTTCGCCGAAACATTCAGAGTACCCGAAATCACCCGACAGACAGCAGTTTCCGATTGTAAGAGGAAGCTTGCCTACATTAGTAAGCGCATTCACCATTGATTGACTAAAATTGGGATTACTCCAGCTTGTCTGGCTGCCATGAGCAGTGTAGTTGATGAAAGAAATTCCATCATTTACGGTATCATAGCATCCTGTATAGGAAGTAAGATAAGCATGAACATCATTGAATCCATGCAAAGCATTGAAATAATTTTCAGTTCCGTAATGAACTGTTGGCTGACCGACACTTGGGTTCCAAGAACCATCAGCACCTGCGATCAATGTTACGTCATCAAGGAAAGCGGGAACAGGAAATTGATATTGTTCATATTCAATGGTTCTGTCAACCTGAGTTTCAAGCTGAGCAACAGTAGTAGCGGAAAATCTTCCGTAATACATTTCCGGGAACATGTCGCCGTCAACGCTACAATAATAGAGGTCAGTAACTTTATTTGTGGATGTTCCGATCTCTGAAGGAATCTGTCCGGTATCACCAACAAAGAGCACGAAACTCGGAGCTGGATCGGAGGGGGTTCCTGCATTGTATTGATTATGAATCCAGGTTTTGATTTGAGCTACCGAGCCGCCGATAATGTCTGTATATCCAACAATAACATTAAATCCTTTTTGGGCTTTCCAATCAATGAAATCCTCAAGAGTTGTTTCAAACATTCTATCAGCAACAATAAGATACTTTACAGGGTAGGTTACAAGATCCGGATGAGCTGGATAGCCGTGATCTCTACCATTAAATAGTCTGTCATTGATAACATTGAAATAAGGTGAAGCAGTTG
Source organism: Candidatus Cloacimonadota bacterium (assembly GCA_049903315.1). Classification (GTDB taxonomy): domain Bacteria; phylum Cloacimonadota; class Cloacimonadia; order JGIOTU-2; family JGIOTU-2; genus Celaenobacter. The sequence goes on from JBNGBT010000001.1 coordinate 183,881, forward strand.
CTGCTTTTGTGTATTCTGTTTGTGCGATATCAGGATTATGAAAGTGTACATTTACCTGAATGTCGTTATAGACCTTAATCTTTTCCTGAACAGGATTGTATTTAACAGGAGCAATGACAATACGAGCTATGCGATATCCACGAAGTGTTCCGACAACTTCTACGGTTGCAAGTTCGACATCTTTAAAGGAATCTGTAGAATAAATATCTTCATTAAATTCAAAAGGAACGGTAGAGGGATCAGTATTCTTGGAATAGGAGGGTTGAACTGGAGCAATAGAATGAATAATTCCATATTCACTCAGATCGTATTCCTGCATTGTGTAATCAAGCACTTCTATGGAAACTTCTGCTCCAAAAGGAATATCAATCAATTTTTTGATTGCGGGAAGTTTGGGTGATCCAATTTCTCCTATGAAATAACCATCTCGGATTGCAAGTTCTGTGAACTCTCCACCTTTACTGGTGATATCCATAGTAGATATTTCTGAAAATTCAAAGGTAACATCTAGGTCATTATAAGAATTTTCAGTGATTTCAAATTTAGTTTCTGCTTTGTCCAATGCAATGGGTGAATTGCTTGCGAAAGCGAGCGAAGCCACAAAGGTGAACAGCAGAACAAATAACAGTGTTTTCTTCATCGAAAACCTCCATATTTTTATCTTTAATATTTTAAAATAAGTTTATTCAAAAAAATTTGATTAAAATCTCGCTCTTCGAAGAAGATTGTCAAGTGAAATTAGTTTTTTAATGAATTTTTTTATAAATATTAATATTAAATAAGTAAAACAAAAATTATTGACATTATTATAGATAATAAAATTAAATTGTGTGGAGGTAAGCAAAATGGAAACAAAAGATATGATAAAAAAAGTCAAAGGTGAAGTCAGCAGTGTGCTTTCAACTGTGGCAAACAAAGCTGAGTTTATAGCCAAAATGTCTAAATTGAAGATTGAAATTACCCACAAAAATGCAAAGGTTAACAGCAATTTGAAGGATATTGGCGAGTATATTTATAGTAAGAAATCTGAATTTACAAATGATAAATATATTGCTGAAATTTTAAAAGAAGTAGAAGAAATTAAGCAATCAATTGAAGAGATAAAATCGAGAATTGAAGATATCAAGATATTAGAAAAAGAGAAGCATAGTCAAAGCGAAAAGCGAAAGAATTCCCAAGAGTGATAAAATAAAGGAAGAGCAGCAGAGAATTGAAACGATTAATGGCATTAGATTATGGAGAACGGCGTATCGGGATCGCTCTTTCTGATCCCGACCAACTTATTACTTTTCCTTATCAGACAATTGATACAAAAAAAACTCCGGACGTAGTGAAAGAGATAGTCGGAATAATCAAGGAACAGGATGTCGGGGCACTTATTATCGGCAATCCATTGAACAGTCTTGGGGCTGATTCTAAAAAATCAAAAGATGTGAAAACATTTATTACAATGCTTTCACACCATATTTCAATCCCGATCACATTGTGGGATGAATCCTATACAACGAGAGCAGCGATTACTCTTATGAACCGGGCGAACAAGAAACTAAAAAAAAACCGGGATAAAGTTGATCAACTTGCTGCTTCCTTGCTTCTGCAAGATTATCTTGAGCATCATAGCGAATAGCATAACTTTATGAAAAAAGCTTTTTTGGTAGTATTAATATTTGTTTTTCTTTATTTTGTGTATTTTACCATTATGAGCTTGTATGTAAAATATCCGATACTTAATAAAACAATAGATATCCAAAAGGGTTCATCAGTATTTCAAGTCGCAAAGAAACTTGAAGAAAAAGAAATAATTTCATCTGCAACACTCTTTCTCGTAGCAAACAAATTATTGCCGGGCGACAAGCAGATTCGGTATGGCAAATTCAATTTTACCGGGAAATATTCTTTTGTTGAAGTGCTTCATAAACTCACAAGCGGCGAGGTTGTGACCAATCGTATTACTATACCAGAAGGATACACCGTCCGTCGTGTTGCAAGTTTGCTCGCACGTCAGGAATTGGCAGATTATAGTATTTTTATGTCACTTTGCTCGGATTCCTCGTACATTAACAGTCTGGGATTGCCGATACAGAATCTTGAGGGATTTCTCTTTCCTGAAACATATTACATTCCATATTTTGCTGATGAAGAATATATCATTAAAATGATGGTCGATGATTTCTTTTTGCAATTTGAAAATGTTCATCCGAACCCACTTTCTTTTGACTCGTTATATGATGTGGTAATCATGGCCTCGATTGTTGAGAGGGAAGCAATTTATGATGACGAAAGACCGCTTATTGCTGGAGTGTATAATAAAAGGTTGAAAGAGCGGATGCTCTTACAGGCAGATCCTACAGTTGCCTATGCTTTGGAATTGAATCGGATTTCCCGCAAGAAAATATATTATGACGATCTTAAGATAGAATCAGATTATAATACATATTTGTATAGAGGACTTCCACCGACACCGATCTGCAATCCCGGTATTCAGTCAATTCTTGCTGCTCTTCACCCACAAGATACAGAATATTTATTCTTTTTTGCAGGGAAAAATAAAAGGCATATATTTTCCAAAACATATAGGGAACATTTGCAGAAGTTGAATAGGATTTAATCTTCTGAATGTTGGATTTTTAATATGAGGTGATTTTTTCTCGTTATCTCGTTCCTAAGTTGCACTTGGGAACGGCACTTATTATTTAAGAATTACCAATTCCAGCTTGGCATTCAGAGGATTTGAGTTCAATCAAAAATCTTAAATCGGTGTTCGATATTCTTAGATCAAATAATTACCGGACCTTCATCATTTTTTGAGTAAAGGTTTTGCCATTAAGATTTATCCTATAGAAATATACACCAGCGGGAACACTTTTTCCGGAATGGTCTGAACCATCCCATTGTATTGAGACAATCTCATTTGCTGATTGTGCGGATAGTATTTTCACAAGCTGTCCTCTCACATTATAAATTCCAATTTTGATGTCGTCGGATGTGTGATTTTTGAGTGTAAAAGCAATAGTCGTGTTTCCGCTAAATGGATTGGGATAATTTGTGGCTTCTGTGATCATATTGTGCTGTGGTTCATCTATAGAAACAGAGTTCATCACATAGAAGGAATATGCCATTGGCGCACCGATGTAAGGATTGTTCTCACTTCTACCGGAGTTGTCTGCTGCGTGAATATAGTAATTTATAATTGTTCCGTTTGACTGTGCAGGAATGCTTGCCGAGAAGAAGTTTCCAAAAATTTGATGTAAAGGAAGAGTATTGAACTGAATATCGGTTGAGCGTTTCCAATACACAAGGAGAGAGTCTGAAATCAATGATTCTCCGCTATACGCAAAAATGCTGGTCGTGATGGTAATATCATCAGACGTACTGATAGTATCTGCAAGAGGGGTATGGTAGATATAGAGCATTCCCTGATCTGTAACGCCCATTGTGCGGCAGTGAAGTGCATCAGTCGATTGCCATGAGCCCGTAAAACCAAGTACTTCATAACCGGGCATAGCTGATTCGTAAGATGCGAGTGCGGGTGCATCATAAGCACTACCTGTGATCGGCACGAGTACTTTATTATTTAAAATGAGCGAGTTTGTGTATGGCTGATTATTTGGCGTATTCACACGCGGAACTTCGTAGTTTGTGCCATAACAACTCGGCTGAGATTCAAAATAATCAACCGCTGCTTCGATCTCATCATATTGGGAATGATATGTGGGAACTTCACGAATGAGTATTTGCGTTGGGCTGAGATATTTTCCCCAGCAATCAACATGTTTTATATATTCTCCATTTACATCAGGAACAACATGATACGTTTCTATGCCGAGATAATCATTAACAAGCGTGTTGATTTCTGCGTGGGTCAAACCGGAATTTTCTTCCCATATCAGATCTGTAGAAACTGATATGCCGTGCCCATCTGTCATATAATTGCCACCTGTTGCAGTCAACCCCATATTATATACATTAATTCCGAAATATGTCGCGCAGAAAGTGGGTATAGCATTATCGTTTGGACGGGGTCGGTTATAGGTGAAATTTGTGATTCCGGCCTCATTGTTACCATTAAAAATAAACCAGGGACCATAATCGCGAATCCAGTATGAATCCGAACTTGTAATAAGAAATTCGACATTGCTCATATTCACACCGGCATTATTGAACGTGTTATATGCAGTGGTTTGAGAGCTGGATGAAACTATGCAATAGACCATCACGTCTTCAGCCATTTCTGCAACAATTGCCGTCGAGATGCCAAGGGGATAGCGTATCAGAACTCCCTGCATAGGATCAAATTCTGAAGGTTGACGTACTGGTCCAGGGGGCTCGAGTGTAGGAAGGAAATCCTTCCCGATCTCGTCGAGGTGGAGTTTTTCATCTTCCGTCAGCCAGATTGGAAGTTCACCAGGATGCTCATCTTGCCATTGCTCAGCATGGGGGATTTCTGCATAGAGAATAATGGATTTTGCGAAAAGTGTCACATTAAGACAAAGTAAAGAAGTTATGATAAAGAATATCTTCTTCATTAAAAAACCTCGAATAAATTTTTAATTTTGTTGGAAATTCCTGCAGGTGATTTTTTTGTCAATTCTCTTATTGAATAAAAAAACTTGCGTTGAAATATTTACTTTTCAATATCTTGCATACTGAAAATATCCTTCAGCATGAGTTTGTTTGCATAACTGTGAGAAAAATAAATATTTGCAACCGAGTATGTTTAAACGTTTTATAAAATTTACAATTAGAGGTTTGGTCGGAACAGTGGTTGACACCGCTGTTCTATGGCTGCTGACGACCTATGCTTTTCACACATACTTCTCAAAATACATACTCGCTCCTTCCATATCTTTCGAGATTGGCATACTTGTGGGATATGTGATCATCTATTTTTGGATATGGAATCATCGAGTACTCAACAATTTTAAAGATTTTGTTCGACGAATTCCGAAGTATAATTTGGCAGTTTTATTCTCATTTGGCGTGAAACTCATTCTTCTAAATATCATTAAACAGATTTTTCATTTCGATGTGGTGATATGTAACCTCATTGCACTTTTTTTCTCTGGATTTATAAATTTCTTTACCAACGAAAAGATCGTTTTCAAAGAGAAGAAAACAGTCGTCGAAGATCTATACGAAAATTTATAAACGAAACTTTTTTACAATCTTAGGATCATACATAATTTCTATAATTAACCTCTATATTGTGGTTTAGGATACTGTTATAAAATTAGCACTCGTGCCATAAGAGTGCTAAATATTATTTGACATTCAATTTCATCGTATTATATTATTTTGTAAATCGTGAAAGATAATAGACGTGAAACCAAAAATAATGAAAGGAGGTTTAAGATGGCTATTATCAGATATCAACCCTTCAGGAACATGCTGGACAGTTTACTCAAGGATAACGAATTCATGCCCGGCTTCCAGGATACCAATTTCAGAATGCCTGTTGATATTTATGAAAAAGATGGCAATGTCAGTATTGATTTTGAACTTCCCGGTCTTGATAAAAAGGATATAAATATCGAACTTGAGGGAAACAATCTTACTGTTTCTGGTAAAATGCAAAAGGATAATGAAGTGAAAGAAGAAAACTACTATCGCTGTGAGCGTTCATACGGTGAGTTTTCCCGATCTTTTACCATTCCTGACGGGATCAAGGAAAAAGATCTCAAAGCATCATATAAAGATGGTGTATTAAAGGTCACATTCCCCAAAACCAAAGAGATTGAAAAAAAGAAAAAGATTGAGGTCTCATAAAGTCCTGGTACTCCAAAGCCTGTTCGTCATGTGCGGATGGGCTTTTTTTTTATCAGTAGAAAATTTGACATCACATCATAAAAAGAATAAGATTTAAAAAATTAAATAGGATAATAATATTGTGAACTACAAAAACGCGAAATACAAAACCCAAAATAGAATAATGTTAAACAATTGCATTTCGTGGCTTTTAAAATATAGGAGATGAAATGAATACTCAAACAGCAAGTGTGGTCGTGTTTTCCACTCCCATGTGTTCCTGGTGTAGAAAGACCAAGGATTATCTCAGAAAGCACAATATACGTTTTAAGGATATCGACGTTGCTAGGGATCAGGCTGCTGCGCGCGATATGGTTCGAAGAACCGGACAGCAGGGAGTACCGGTCATCATGATAAACAATCGTGCCATTGTCGGATTTGATAAGAATAAAATAGACAACTTATTGGGAATTAAAGATAGAAGCTAAAATGAAAGGCGAAAATATGTATGATCTTATTATTATTGGAGGTGGTCCTGCTGGACTTACTGCGGGTCTCTATGCCGCACGATACAAATTAAAAACGATTCTCATAGAAAAAGCTCCCTTTGCAGGCGGACAGCTTTTAAAAACATCTTATATCGAAAATTATCCGGGTTTTGATGAAGCTGTTCTCGGGTACGATCTTGCAACAAAAATGGAAAATCAGGCAATTCGTTTCGGGCTGGAAGTAATCAAGGAAACCGTTACTAAAATAGAATTAACTGATGAGAAGAAAAGTGTTTATACAGAAGAGAATGAATACCATACAAAGACAGCGATTATTTCAACCGGGTCAGAACCAAGGATGCTGGGTATCCCGGGGGAGATGGAATTTTATGGAAGGGGAGTATCCTATTGCGGAACCTGCGATGCACCTTTTTTTAAGGATAAAGTTGTTGCAGTGATCGGAGGAGGGAATACCGCGATCGAGGAATCTCTTCACATTGCAAAATATGCATCAAAGGTATATATTATCCACAGAAGGGATGAACTCCGCGCAGATAAAATATGCCAGGAAAAAGCTTTTGCCGAAGAGAGGATTGAAGTCGTATGGAACTCGATAATTAAATCAATAGATTTTCAAACTGCTGGAGATAGACAAATTACTATTTTTAATAAGAAAACTGAAAAAGAAAGTAAATTAAAAGTTGACGGAGTTTTTGTTTTTATTGGTTTGAATCCAAATACAGATCTCTTCAAAGGACAGATCGATCTAACAAAAGATGGATTCATCGCTCAGAAAGCAGGCGAAGATATGAAAACAAATATTGCCGGAGTCTTTGCTGCTGGTGATGTGCGTGATAAGGTGTTGAGACAAATTGTCAATGCTGCCGGTGATGGAGCTGTAGCAGCTTTTGAAGCGAATAAATATTTAACTGAACATAGTATCTAAAATAATAAGGAGTAAGTAATGGCGTTAGCATTAACTGAAGGAAATTTCGAAAAAATCGTGAATTCGGGAAAAGTTGTCGTAGTAGATTTCTGGGCGGAATGGTGTATGCCCTGCAAAATGATAGGTCCAATCATTGATGAACTCTCAAATGAAATGGACACCGATAAGGTTACAATGGCAAAATGTGACGTTGACAGCGAAAGAAATATTGCGATCAAATTCAGCATCACGAGTATTCCCAGTATTCTCTTTTTCAAGGATGGAAAGGTTATGGATCAGGTTGTTGGAGCAGTCCCCAAACGCATGATTGTCGATAAAATCAATGAACTGATATAATGTATTAACTACTTAAATTCTTACAATCAACTCGGGAGTACGTCTTCTGAGTTGATTTATTTTTTTAAACAACATGAAAGAAATTACTTTTACACTCAATGACAAGAAAGTTGCGCTCACAATCGATCCTATCAAGCGACTCATTGATGTCCTGAGAGAAGATTTTCGTCTGACAGGAACAAAAGAGGGATGCGGCATCGGAGAGTGTGGTGCCTGCACAGTGATCGTTGATAAAAAAGCAGTATGCTCTTGCATGATGCTTGCAGGTCAGGTTCAGGGAAAAGAAGTTATCACTATAGAAGGCATTGAAAAAGAAGGTGAACTCTCTCCTTTGCAGAAAAATTTTATAAAGTATGGCGCTATTCAATGCGGATTTTGTACACCCGGCATGATCATGAGTGCCACTGCTTTGCTGATGGAAAATCCCCATCCTACTAAAGAAGAAATCCGAATCGCTCTCTCTGGAAATCTTTGCAGATGTACTGGATATATGCAAATCATAGAAGCAATACAAGCAACAGTAAAAGAGCAGGAAGCTCAATAATAAGAGAACACTATGTCAGATAAAATGATTTCATTACCCTTTGAGAAATTACTCACCTGGATATTTCAGGAATATGAGCAAAACAAAACAATATTTGGTATTCACGACACCCAATTTTATTTTAAGAAGAATAATAACTATTACAATGTTTTGAATGCTTCAATAGAAGAACCGATCGGACCGGCTGCAGGACCGCACACACAGCTTGCTCAGAATATTATTGTGTCATATCTTTGTGGGGGAAGATTCTTCGAGCTGAAAACTGTGCAGAAACTAGATGAACTTGAGATCGAGAAACCTTGTATAGATGCGCCGGACGAAGGATATAATACTGAGTGGTCGACCGAATTGACAGTCCCACAAGCGTATGACGAATATCTGAAAGCGTGGTTTGTGCTTCATATCATAAAAGAAGTGTTTAAGCTTTCGGAAAATGAGCAATCGGGATTCCTTTTCAATATGAGTGTGGGCTATGATCTCGCAGGCATTAAAACTAAAAAGATAGATGATTTTATAGAGCACCTTAAAAATGCCGAAAAAAATCCTTTATTTAATGAATATAAAAAAATTATTAGAAAATTTGCTCAGCACAATCCTGAATATTCAAAAAGTATCGAGGAAGTACTCTCAAAAATATTTCCTCTTATTTCTGATTCGATCACACTGTCCACAATGCATGGTTGCCCACCGGATGAAATCGAGTCAATTTGTGAATATCTTCTCACAGAGAAAAAACTGCACACATTTGTAAAACTGAATCCGACACTGCTTGGTTATGACCGGGTTCGGGAAATCTTGGACGGACAGGGATTTTCCGATATTGCACTTCACCGCGATTCCTTTGAAAAAGACCTGCAGTTCGATGCAGCAGTTCCCATGCTCATTCGTCTTATGAAGGTAGCTGAAGTTGAAAACAAGAAGTTTGGGGTGAAGCTCTCGAATACGCTTGCAGTCGGCAATAATGATACACGACTGCCTGGTGATGAGAAGTATATGTCCGGCAGAGCGCTGTATCCGATCACTATCACACTTGCTGCTGAGATCGCACATGCATTCGATGGAAAATTGCCAATCTCGTATTCCGGTGGTGCCTCATTTTGGAACATTGTCGATATATTGGAGACTGGTATCAAACCAATTACATTCGCCACAGTTCTGCTTAAACCGGGCGGGTATGTGCGTCTAAAGCAGCTTGCTGAAATAATCGAGAATAATCATATAGAAAATAAAATTTTTATTGATTTTAAGAGATTAAAAGAGTTAGCAGAGCGTGCTCTTACAAATCAGCAATTTACAAAAAGAGAATTTGCATCATCTGATTTGAAGATTAAAAAAGAATTAACTCCATTCGATTGTTTTATAGCTCCCTGCAAAGAACGATGCCCGATCCATCAAGATGTACCGGAATACATTCGAGCAATCGAGGAAGAACGTTTTGATGATGCGCTGAAAATCATATATGAAAAGAATCCTTTGCCTAATATCACAGGATATATCTGCGACCATCAATGCCAAACGAAGTGTGCGAGGTGGAATTACGAAAATTCTGTAGCGATACGGGAATTGAAAAAAGTAGCAGCAGAGAAAGGCACAGTTCGAAACCCGAAACTCGATACTCGAAACTCGGGTAAAAGTGTTGCCATTCTCGGTGCTGGTCCGGCAGGTTTAGCAGGGGCATATTTCTTAAGAAAATACGGATTTGAAGTGACCATTTTTGAAAAGGAAGCACATGCAGGCGGAACAGTTCGCAATGTGATACCTGATTTTAGAATACCGGATGATTTCATTCAAAAAGATATTGAATTCCTGGAAAGTTTAGGTGTCGAATTCCAATTTAATTATCAAAACGACGCTTTTCTTGAAGACTTCTCTGAACGTGGTTTCAATTATGTTGTTATTGGAATAGGAGCACATATTCCACGTATGTTGGATTGGTGTACTGAAAAAGAAAATGTATTTGAAGCACTCTCATTTTTGAGAGCACTGAAATCCGGAGATGAGATTACGCTTGGTAAAAAAGTCGCAATCATTGGTGGGGGAAATTCTGCTATGGATGCTGCCCGGGCAGCGAAGAGAGTTGCAGGTGTGCAAGAAGTATCGATTTTGTATCGACGTACAGAAGAATATATGCCGGCAGACAAAGAGGAATTTGATAATGCACTCAATGAAGGGGTAGAATTTATAGAACTTATCAATCCCATTGATTTTGAGAACTCGCAGCTATTGTGCCAGAGAATGGAACTTGGCGATGCGGATGAAAGCGGACGAAGAACACCACTTCCGATTGAGAACGCACAGGAAATATATGAATTTAATTCGGTTGTTATGGCTATCGGCGAAGCTGTTGACCATGACCTTCTCGAACAAAATGGACTTGCGTTTGAAAAAGGAAAACCTGTTTACAATTTGGATACTCTTGAGACATCGATAGAGAATGTGTTTATCGGCGGCGATGCCTTACGTGGACCTTCCACAGTGGTAGAGTCTATAGCAGATGGCAAACGGGCTGCTGAAGCCATTTTGGAGAAAGAGAAGATTATATTTAATGATGCGTCAGATATAGAATTTGATAAAGTGAAGAGATTCGAGCAACTGATAACGCATCAGGGATATCTTCAAATAGAAAAAGAAGAGTTGCATTCTCCGGATGAGATAATAACAGAATCAAACAGGTGCCTGCAATGCGATTTCCTCTGTGCAAAATGTGTAGAAGTGTGTCCAAATAGGGCAAATGTACTAATAAATCTGATTGGAGAAGATCATCCTTTCAAAAATGATTTCCAGATAGTTCATATTGATGATTTCTGCAATGAATGTGGAAACTGCGCTACATTCTGTCCATATGATAATGGAAAACCATATAAAGAGAAATTTACACTTTACTGCTCCGAGAGGTCTTTCATAGAAAGCTCTAATGATGGTGTCATTTTCAATAATACTCATTTGAAAGTGAGAATAAGTGATTGTGTATATGAAGGAAATGTGAGCAAGAATAAAATTCAGTGGCATTCAAGGATTAATATTGAAAATCTTGACCGTATTGAATACATTTTAAAAAAAATATACGAGAGTTATCTCATTTAGTTTTGAGATGTCATGAAACGACCCATGACTGTAAAACCAGAGGAATCTATGGCTGAAGATGTAAAAATTGCATGTGAAAATTGTGTCTACTGGCACAATCGTCATTGCGAGAATTTCTCATCCAAATGGATGGGAATGGTCACCGCAAAGAATCAAAACTGCGGTTATTTCAAACAAAAACCTAAAAAGAAGGAAGAAAAAAAAGAAACCAAATCAGAAGAATCTTCTGAAAAAAATGAAAAGTAAGAAAGGAAGGTCACATGGCAAAGACAATTGGTAAAGGTTCATGGATAATTACGTTAAAAGGGATAGTTGCGTTAATTTTTGGATTAATCGCACTTTTTTATCCCGGAATGACTCTTGCTGTGCTCACACAGGTTTTTGGATTTATGCTTCTTATTGCGGGTGTTGTCTTTATTGTTGGAGCGATATTTCATACAAAGCATAATAAGAGCTGGAGTTCATGGCTTTTTGAAGGTATTATCGATCTCATAATGGGATTGATCATCATTGCATTCCCGATTTTTGCTGTTGGTGCATTTATGATCTTGATTGCTATCTGGGCTCTTATTATGGGGATTTGGAGGATTTATCTTGCATTTAAATTCACATCTCAACGAGGAATATTGCTATTCGGTGGAATTATTTCTCTCATTTTTGGTATTCTTGTCCTTATTAATCCCTTTGCAGGTGCAGGAGCAATAATGATCGTGATCGGTATCTGGGCAATTATTTTCGGACTTTCAGTGATTTTCCGATCATTTAACTAAGTATTTAATAAAACGTATTCATGAATAATCTCGGAAGCTGGGGCTTACACAGTTATGTGCTTTACCAATTTAGGAATTGGTAAAGAGCAGAGCAGGAATAGAGGATTTATATTGAGTATAAAAGGTTGGTTTTATACATCAATGCCCACCCTCTCTTTACCAAGCCCCAGCTTGGTAAAGCAAGCTGAGTGATATTGATATGAGAAGCTCTTACAGATTCTCAGAAGATGCGTCTGAGCTTTATTTTGTGACATTTACAATTGTTGAATGGATACCGATATTTATAAAACAGAGATATTGCGATATCATTATTCGCAATCTGGAATTCTATAGAAGAGAACAAGGACTAAGGATTCATTACCTTGTAATAATGCCTGAGCATATCCATATTATTTTGTCTTCCGAAAAAGATGTTGGGAATATAATTCATAACTTAAAAAGTTATACAGCAAAAGATATAATATTTAGCTTGAAAAATGACAAACATAAATGGATTTTAAATTTATTGAAGTATTATAAGAAACAGCATAAAGCTCAGTCAGAATATCAACTATGGCAAGAAGGAAGCCATCCAGAAATGATTATCTCCGAGAAGATGCTTATACAAAAGATAGAGTATATACATTTCAATCCAGTGAAGGCAGGATTAGTTAGAGAACCTGAAGATTGGATATATTCTAGTGCGAGTTATTTTGCAGGTAAAGATTCGATAATGGAATTTGATGAGATTGAATTATAGTTATTGAGAATGTGGTGCTTCTTTTATATCATTTGTCTTGTAGAAGCGGGGGCTTGTACTTTACCAACTAAGGAGTTGGTAAAGAGTATGAAAATATATGAAATAAATATCTATTAAATCTCTTTACCAAGCCCCAGCTTGGTAAAGAAGGAGTTACATACATCGAATAATTTGACATAAAATACATGCATCAAAATAAACTTGATTTTCTAAATTTACAAGGAGATGCTGGATAATGAATACTGGCAGTAGCGGTTACAGTATATTGATCTTGATCTACAAGACAAGGCGATTGTCCTGTATTTTCTAGCGCAGGAACACCTTCTTAATTACGATACAGCACAATAATAATATCAAAAAATATATTAGATCCGTAATTACATTATATGTATATGTATTTTTATCGGATCAAGGAGTAAAAAATGCGAACAAATAAATTCTTGGGCAGAGATTGGCTCAGCCCTGAAATCGACTACACAAAAGAAGAATGGGAATCAATGCTTCGGCTTGCAGAAGAGTTGAAAACACGTTATGCAATTAACGAAGATACTTCTCATATTCTTAAAGGGAAAACACTTTATACAATGTTTTTCAACAGCTCGCTTCGAACAAGAAGCACATTTGCTGCAGGCATTCAGCAGCTTGGTGGATATCACGTAGATCTTGAACCGGGAAAGACATACACACCGGCAAGAAAGGGTTTTGAAATACCCTATAAAACAGAACGAATCTGCGACGTTGCACAGGTGCTTAGCAGAACAGGCGACGCAATAGCGATCCGTATGTATGGTGCTCCCTCACAATGGATATATGGTTTTGCTCATGAAACTATGAAGGAATTTGCCTATTACTCAGATATTCCAATCATTAATATGGAGTGTGACAAATATCATCCATGCCAGGCATTGGCTGACATGCTCACGATCAAAGAAAAATTCCATGAATTCAAAGGGAAGAAATTCGTCATAAGCTGGGCATATTCCGGTTCAACTTCTAAGCCCTTTGCTGTTCCTCAAAGTCTTGCACTTGCACCTTCGCTACTTGGAATGGATGTAGTTCTTGCACGTCCCAAAGGATTCGAACTCGATCCTGAAGTAACAAAGAAATGCCATGAATATGCTGCACAGAACGGTAGCACCTTTGAAGAAACAGATGATATGGAAGCCGCATTTGAAGGCGCACATGTTGTGTATCCGAAATCATGGGGAGCGCTTCCTTACTTTGCTCAAGTCGATAAGAATGGCAAAAAGGTCAAAGAAGAAAACCTCGCTGGAATGAAAGATCTTTTCGAGAAAAACAAGCACTGGATCTGCGATGAAAAGAAAATGAAGCTCATCGATAAGAATGGTGTTTACATGCATTGCTTACCTGCAGACCGAGATATGGAAGTTACTGATGCCGTGATCGATGGACCTCAGAGTGTTGTCTATGACGAAGCTGAAAACCGTCTTCATGCTCAGAAAGCGATCATGACACTTCTCATGGGCGGAAGATTGTAAATTTAAAATGTAAATAAAAAATGAACCACGAAAGTCACGAAAAGCACAAAAAATATTCTCAACTTGATTTTCATAAATTCCATAGGATGAGATTGTAAGAGTTCAAATAAATTTATGACTCTTATAAATAATATTAGTTACTTCTTTCGTGAATTTTGTGTATTTCGTGGTTCCGAATTAAATAGGAGAAAAAATGTTAATAGATTTAAAAGGGAAAGATGTTATCTGTAGCCAAGAACTTACACTGCCTCAGATTGAGGCGCTTCTTAAGCTTGCAAAAGAAATGAAGGCAGATCGGTTCGGTGATAAATATATTGAACTGTTGAAGGATCGAACATTCTTGATGTTTTTCTTTAACCCTTCATTACGTACACGTATTTCTTTTGAAGCAGCTGCGACTGAACTCGGCGGTCATGCTCAATTTCTCGAACCAAAAACAATGCGTCTAAAAAAAACAAGCAAAGGTGTAGAAGTTCAGGCAGGAGAAACGATCGAAGATGCAGCTCAGGTTCTAGATCGATATGCGTGCGGAATGGGTATCAGGATTCTTGAAACCTCAGTAGAAAATTACGGTGATGGAGATGCACTGTTGCGTGAATACGCTCGCTGGATGGATGCTCCGATCATTAATATGGCTGATGATAAGTATCATCCATGCCAGGGATTATCAGATGTGATGGGCATGCAGGAGCACAAAGGCGATCTAACAGGAAAAACTGTTCTCATGACTTGGGCACACGGCGCTCTTGCACGTTCCTATTGCTCGGTGCATGAGAATCTTTTGATAACCTCACGATTGGGAATGAATGTTCGCCTTGCGTATCCTGAGAGATATGATCTGCCAGAAGAAGAAATAGAAAAAGTCCGCATGAACTGCAAATTGAATAATAAGAAATTTGAGATCTGCCACGATCCCGATGAAGCATATACGGCTGATGTTGAGTTTGTGTACTCCCGAAACTGGTTTGGACCGGATTTCTATGAAATAGGTAAAGAAGCTGAGATCGGAAGGGCGAGTAAACTCACAAACTGGATTTGCACTGAAGAGAGAATGAAGCGCACAAACAACGGACTATTTGTACATCCCATGCCGGTTGATCGGGGCAAAGAAGTAACCGACGAAGTTGCAAGCGGTCCTCGATCCATTATAGTTGATATCGCAGAAAACCGCCTTCATACCCAGAAAGCAATCATGGCAATGACGATTGCGGGGATGAAGGTTGAAATTTGAAATAATACTGAAAACAATAATATATGAAACCACAGAGAACACAGAAAGAACCGAGAAAATCTCCTCTTGAGAGGAGTACTCCGCTTGCTGGCGGAGGGAGGTATGTTTTATATAATATTTTCGAAAGAAAGTTATGCTTAATATGATATTTAATGATTTCATGTTTTAAGTTGATATTTACAATTTTATAAAATGGAGATAAAACAATGACTGAAGATAAACGAAAACTCGTTGTCATCGCACTTGGTGGCAATGCAATAAAACAGGCAGATGAAAAGGGCACAGCTGAAGAACAGTTCAATAATGTTGCAATTACGTGTGAGCAGCTTATCAGGATGAATGCCCTCAACTATAAACTGATTATAACTCATGGAAACGGACCACAGGCAGGTAATCTGCTTATACAACAGGAAGAAGCAAAGAATCTTGTCCCGCCACAACCGCTCGATGTTGTTGGTGCAATGACGCAAGGTCAGATCGGGTATATGTTCCAGAATATTTTAAGGGACTATTTCCTCAGAAAAGGGAAAGATATTCCCATCACTACAGTTGTCACACAAGTGCTTGTGGATGAGAACGATCCTGATTTTAAGGATCCCTCTAAACCTGTTGGACCATTCTATCCAAAAGAAGTTGCACTGGAGTTGAAAGAGAAAAAAGGGTATGTGGTAAAACAAGTTAAGCCAAATGGTGAAAAGACCTGGCGTCGTGTCGTTCCATCCCCTGAACCGATCAGAATTATTGAAGCAGACTGCATCCGAGCGCTTGTAGCAGCACGTGCAATTATCATTGCTTCAGGTGGCGGGGGGGTGCCGGTCAAAAAGAATCCTGATGGAACTTTTAGCGGACTCGAAGCAGTTATTGATAAAGATAAAGCCGGAAATGTACTCGCTCAAGCCGTTGATGCAGATATTTTCCTGATACTGACTGATGTACAGCATGCATGCATAAACTATGGCAAACCTGATGAAAAAACTCTGGCAGAAATCACCGTTGAAGAAGCCGAAAAGTATCTTGCCGAAGGTCACTTCCTTGCCGGCAGTATGGGACCGAAGATGCAGGCAGCAATACGCTTTGTAAAAGAAGGTGGAGATAAAGCGATCATCACATCCCTCGATCATGCAGTTGATGCGCTGGAAGGCAGGACCGGGACGATAATAAGAAAAAGACTCAAATAATGAGTCTTTTTCTTAAAGATTTTTAAATTCTGTATTTATTTCCAACCACCTTCATGATATAAAGCATCTATTTCTGATTGATTCAAGGTTCTTTTATAAATTCTTATATCATCCATATCACCATAAAAATATGATTGATCTGAATGTTGTCTATAATCAGTCCCGAACCTGTCCTCTTCATCTGAAAAACGAACAAATGTTAGTGAAGGATTTCCATCTAGGTATGTTGATTTTTCTTCTCCATTCAAATATATTTTAATATTTGATGGATTATCAAAACATACTGTTAGCATAGTCCATTGCATTATAGGAATGGTATTGTTAGTAATGATTTTTTTTGTTGCATCATCACCAGCTCCTGCAGTTTGTGCAAAAGATGCAATAATTTTATTATCTGCATTTCTTCGAATCCAAAAGCCATAATAACTAGCCCAGTAACTATCATTATAATCACTTGAATAAAAAGTCTCACTTCTTTGTAGATTTAAATTATTTGCATAGAACCAAATATTTACAGTCAAGGGAAAATTATTTATTGGTAATTTATTATCAGTTTCAATATAAGCATCAGATCCGTTATAATCAATAGCACTGTTTGAATTTCCGAATCTATCAGCAGAATAATTTACACCACCAATAGAATGAGCATTCCATCCATTTGCACTTGAGTCATTAGAGTTACCATTTAAAGGGTAATAGACTAAATAATCAGTTGGAATATTATTAGGTGTTTCAGTTAGAATAATAGAAATTGATTGGGAAATTGAGGAATTATTATTAGTATCAATTGCTTTAACATAAATCGAATGGTTTGTATCCTTCAATTCTCCAGTATCCCATGAATATTGATATGGTTCATTTTCATCAATAAATACAATACTTCCATCAATATAAAATCTTACTTCAAGAATTCCATTATTATCACTGGCTTCTGCAGTAATATTAATTGTTGATCCTTGTTCAAACTCAGCATTATTTGCAGGAAAGGTGATAGAAACCGTAGGCGCTGTTGAGTCTGTTTCGGTAGTTCTGTCACAGGAAAGAGACGACAAAGTCATTAGAATTAAAACAAACATAATAATTTTTGTTTTTTTCATGATTTAAATACTCCTTTCTTTTACAAATCCAAACTACAATTTCCGTGCCAAACACAAAATCCCCTTAAACTCGGCATTTCCACCTTTTCCAACAAATTATCAAATAATCATTTTGCCCGATTCCGACCACTTATATTAAATTATTGAGATGGAAAAATTATAGAAAAATGTTTATTAGCAGTACTTTATGGAATTATTCCATTGAGTGTCCGATTTGCAACACCATGTTGCAAATATGCAGCGCATCAAGAAATTTAATTAATATAAACTAATTGTATATTAAATCTGTTGCAATTCTGCAACGAGTGTTCGAAATCGATCAGGGGGTAATAAAGTGCTGTAATCTACTGAATAGAGGTGAAATAAGTAATTTTTTTTGAGATTCTATTGCCCGAATTCGAGCAATTTTGGGTTTGTAGATTTCCCGCTTATGTTGCAAGTATGCTACACAGAGGATCTTAACAATTTTGGCACAATATTTGCAGTATTTTATAATATGTTAAAAGAATATAAATTTAGCAATAAAATCATAGTATTATTAACAAATAATTTTCAAATATAAGATATCTAATAGAAAGTTTATAATGTAATATTGTTATGAATGAGAAACTATTAAAAAGTTTAGAAAAAGTTAATTTAAAATTTAACGAAGATTTTGTTAGTGGAAAATTGAATGGATATAATATATTGATTGATGCTTCAAATGATGCTTTAAGAATTGTGCTGAATACTGAAATTGAAGAAGATAAAGGAAAACTTTATGAATATCTAGATATGAAGAAAAAGAAAATTTTCGCTTTGAAAAATTGTAAAGGATATGATTTCGTTTTGATTTTCTTAAAGATATAATTTATATTGCAAACTTGAAGATGAAATAATCTATAGTTAAATGATTATGTATAAAAATGATTTAGAGAAGTTAAGATTATTGTCATAATCCTTGATGGTTAAATAATACATGACAGTTATACGGCTCAGTTTTGAAATCAAATCGGCTTTATATATATTTAAGAGAATAATGATATATACTTGTAGTGTAATAAAAAGACAATGAAAGAAAAAATTAAATTCCATGGAGGAAAAATGGAAAAAAAGACCTTAGTTGGTATAGTCATTCTTGTATTGCTGGTAAGTGCATTATATGCACAGGTTGCTACAACCACAATTGAAAAGATTGAAGCAAATCCCGGATCTTATTTCGGAAAAGAAGTTACTGTTCTTGGTTTCATTGAACTGTATGTCGACTCACCAGGTGGCACATATTATTATCTTTTAAAAGGCGATTACGGTGGTGTAATAAAAGTAAACTGTTCAAAACAAGAGGAAACTAAAAAGAAATATTATGTAACAGGTCTCGTGCAAAAAGATTTGAAAACAACCCAACCAATCATTGTTGAAACAAAGATCATTCCTGTAATACCGATACCTGCTGAAGAGGAACCAATCGTAGATTACACGTGGATATACTATGTCTTTGGTGGCTTAGTGATAGTCTTAATAATTCTCATAATTGTACAGTTTGCTATCAAGAAAAAAGGGAAGATGGAACAAACCCTTAGTACTTCTTCCGATAGCTTCTCTTCAGAACTAAAAGCTCCCCCAACAATGCCCAGTCAGAATACAATGCCCCGAACTTCATCCCAGTTCTCTACTATTAAAATAACCAATGCTGTACCTAAAACAATGAGATTCATTCCCGGAAAATTAAAAATTGTATCAGATAGAGATAAGGGTAAAGAGTTCAGGATTGCTGGATACCCAACACCTAAGGGAAATATAGTTACTATAGGAAGAGAAGCAGTAAAAGGTGATAGAGAATTTGCACATATTCAGATTGATGAAAAGTTCGGAACTGTTTCCAGAAAACAAGCTGAATTCAGAGAAAAGGATGGTAAACTCTATATTAAGAATTTGAGTAGTACTAATCTCACTCAAATCAATGGAAAAGAGATTGCCGCTAATGAAATTGTTGAAGTGAAGTTTGGTGATGTCGTTCGAATGGGCGAGATCGAGTTCGAATATTCAATGTAAATAACCAGCTTATCAACAAATATTTGGAGCAAAAAATGAAAATCAATTCATTTGGGTGGACCTATGTCGGTAGAAGAGAGCAAAATCAGGATTCGATTTTGCTCTTGGAGATAGATAAGACACGTAATATATATTTTTACGCTGTTGCCGATGGAATGGGAGGAATGGGGGGCGGAGAAGTTGCCAGTGAAATAGTGACGCGAATTTGTAAGAATTATCTCGAAGAGATATTCAAAATACATGAAAATCTTAAACTGAAAGAAATTCTTAATGAAGTGATTATTGAGATCGACAATGAGATCCTCAGAACGACAGAGGAAGACAAAAGCCTTTCTGGCATGGGATCCACCCTTACATGTCTTTTGATAGCTGGGAAAAATTACGTAGTGGGAAATGTTGGGGATAGTAGAACCTATATTTTAGATGGAAAAAATATTCATCAATTATCAGTTGATCATTCATATATAGAGGAATATAAGCAAAAATATAATGGACAGGTTGATGAAGCTATACAGAAGAAATACGGGCATATTGTTACAAAATCTTTGAGTGGCGTTCATGATGAACCTGATATTTTCCCCAAAGAAAAAGATAGTTATTTACTTGGGGAAGGAACTGCTTTCATGTTATGCTCTGATGGACTGCTTGTTAATAAAAACAATAATACAACAGGCAATTTCATTCATAAAGTTTGCATTGGGACAAAAAATCCAAAAGAAGCTGTAGAATATCTTATTAAACTAGCCTATCATTCTGGCTCAACAGATAATATTTCTGTGATATTTGTAGAAATAGGAGAACTGGCCAGGAAAAAGAAAGCGGATCTTCCAAAATCTTTCTTCGTTGATCAGGTTGTTTCCAAAGTAAAATTAAAGCCTGTAAAGAGGTTGAAAGTTATTAATTTTGCTTTTATTATTGTTATATTAGCTGGGATACTTTTTATTGGGTATAAAATACTACCAACAAAAAGTTACATTAATAGGGAATATAATATTGGCAAAAGTGAATTAGAAACACCAGATACTTCTAAGACTTACAACAAAATACAGAAATTAGAATTCGTAAAAATCGATGTTGGTGACGAAATAAATATTGATGTTGGTCGAATTTCTTGGGAATTTAGTGGAGGTAAAAATCTTGAATACACATTACAAATTGAAAAAGACAATTCAATAGTAATAACATATGAAACAGAAATGATAGAAATTGAAATTAATAAAGTTTTCGATAAAGATAAAGACATAAAAAGAGGAGAAAAGTACAATTTTATTATCAATGCTAATTCAAGTGATGGGCAAACAGAACAAGGAATCAAAAAGAATGTATTATTAAAATAAAAGAATTAGGAGAAGCATGAAAAAATATATTTTATTACTACTTTGCATCTTTCTGGCATTTTGTAAAGGTTCTCAATACGAATTCAAGACGACAGAACTAAAGATTAAAAGGATAGAAATAACCCAGTTACCAGATCTTACATTATTTTACAAGTGTTTTGTGAATGGTGAAGCTATTGCTGAAGACGAAAACTGTATAAAGAGTACTAATATAAGCTGTAACGATCAGAATTTTACCATTGACGACATATCGCTTTATACTCCCAATCTTGATGTATATTATATAACCAACTATCTCAGCAACACTTCAATTCTGAATTACGAATCATCATTAAATAAAATACACTCTCAGTATAAAATCTATAAAAATGATATCAATTCCCTTTCAGAAATACCAATCATGAATGCAGAGGTTATTAATCTACAGACATATTGGAAAAAATGTAGTAATTTCTTTGATAATACGTTTTCTTTTCTGCAGACACTTGATGATCAATACTCATACAAATTATTCATATTTTTCATATCCAAAAATACAGATGAAAACGAAATAGCGAACAGGAAGTATGTGGAGAACATACAACAGGTGATTAATAAGCACCCTAATTGGGGATTTGGAATTTTCTATGAAAAAGGTTTTGCAGAACAGATCAAAAACTTCAATATAAGCATTCCAGATCAATGTTTCTTTATTAAAGAGCTTATTGATGTTGAATACAAAGGTTCACAAGCACAGGAAAAAGAAATCAATAGTGCTGTAAGTTTGATGATGAACTCAAACTACAAAATAGATCTAAGATTTGATAATGAATATATTGTAGATCCTAATAGAGAAACATATGAAATTATCCTTTCTTCAAATTATAAGAATATACTCCTTAGTGACAATTATAGTTGGCATCCTGCTCTGTCTTTAATCAAAGAATATTATATACAATATGTGGAAAATTCGATAGCTGTATATGAAGAAGATGAAAATTATCCAGCGATGCTTGGCATAATATGGGATGAATACAGTAAAACGAAGTTCCCAGAATTAAAACAATTAGCGGTTAGTAAAATCAGAGAATGGCTTGTTTCTAACGTTGATTTACTAGAAAATCAATCACAATCAGAATTACTATTTCAGAGTGGATTTGATGCTCTATATATTGCTGATAATGTCTGGGAACTAACAAGTATCTGGTATTTAGGTTTAAAAGAGAAATTTTTAGTTCTTTACGCAGCTTATCAAAAAAATCAAAATCATAATTATAATGAGCGCATAGAGATATATAATAAAATACTTACCATTAATCCAGATAATAAGGAGATGGAATTTGATCTTAACGAATGCATTGCCGATCAATATTTAGATGCATCAAATTATCCTAATGCTTTAGAGTATCTGCAAAAAGCTGTTGATATAAATAACACATCGGAAATTCGGACAAAACTTAAAACAAATCTTAAAAGAATAATTACTTCAGATTTCCAAAACAGAAACTATGAAGAGCTTTATTACTTAGCGGAAAAGTACAACATCTATATTAATGATCCAAAGGAGGATTTTAGAAGTATTACATACTGGGCTATTGCAGCAAGGAATATACACAAATCAGATTCAGCACTTGCAAAATTTAACATTTTACTTGATAATTGGCACCAGAATGATGTATTAGACTACGATGATTTGTTGAAGTATATGTTTAATGTTTATGCCGAGAATATGGATTTTGAAGAAGCATATGAGTTATTAAAGCAAGTCAGCATGGATATACAGGAGGACGAGCTTTACAAGGTGCCCGATCTTTTATGGGCAATTGTCTATCTACGTAGTGTTTATTTGGAACCATTCATAAATGTGGTAAATAGATATTTTATGAATAATGGTCTACACAATATACAACCACTTGCGATGGAGTATGCAGATACTGATTTATCTCAATATTTGGAAAATATGTATATCTTAAACTCTAATGGTAATCTTAAAACAAACATATATGGTTTAGAAGGGAATATTAAATTACCTACTCACCTTAATAGATATACAAAGAAATATATCGAAGATGATATTACGAACTGGTATATACAACCAATTAGTAATGGATATTTTGTTGTGCAAACCAGTAATAACCTTACTCCTTCTGAAGAAGTGTGGTATAGGGATCTGCAGAACAATTTCTCGGAACCAGCGATCTGGAATGAAGCGAAAGAGTTTTTTACGGATGAATCAAGGATAACCTTGATCAAACTTACTTCAGTAATTATTGGAAATGATGTCGTGTATAATGGTGTTCAAAATATTCCCACATATAGTCAAGTATTAGGTGAGTTCCCGGATTATAAATATTTTGTTATTCAGAATTCAGTCGAGAAGATTATATATAATTTGAACTTCGATACTGGAGATGCACTATATTTTAATAATGGTTGGGAATCATCAAGTCAATCCCCCCTTCTATACCGACAAGAAATTGAATATGGTTTTAATAAGACCAAGTTATTAGATATAGCTTACCCATATTTCAAGTCCGGAAACTGGCAAGGTGTAATACGCTACGGATTCAAAGAATAACGTTCTACAGCTGCTGACATGAGTAATCAAACAAGAAATTGGAGTTTACGTGCTAGTAGAAAAATTTAAGGAATATTATGGTTCTAAGTACTCAATTGAAAACCAATTGCATCAGTCAAACATGTCTTATATATATAAAGGACTGAAACTTGATACTGGTGAACCTGTAGCTATTAAGATACAAAAGCCGCAGATGAACGATCCGGAGACCAGCAAAAAACGTTTTTTCCTCGAACCCGAACTGCTTAATCAGTTCAGCCATCCCAATATTGTAAAAGTGCGGGAGATGGAGGGCAACGGTGAGGTCAACTATTTCTCTCTTGAGTACATCAATGGACTGGATTTGTTCAAAACGGTAAATACCCAAGGTATAATTCCATACGATAAAGGAATCGAGATCATTAAGCAGGTTAATTCTGCATTAAAACATGTACACAAGCTTGGTAAGGTCCACAGAGATATAAAAACTTCAAACATTATGGTTGATCAGAGTGGCAGAGCTGTGCTTATTGATTTTGGCATTGCCCTGGATCTTCATGCAACAACACGTTTAACTATACATGGCGACATTTTTGGAACTCCTGAATATATGTCTCCGGAACAGGCACGGGGTGAAAGAGACATTGATAAGTCAACGGATATTTATTCAATTGGTATAGTCTTGTATGAGATCTTTACCGGTAAAATTCCTTTCAGGTCTGATAATCAAATCCGGACAATTGAACTTATAAAAAATATGGATCCTGAACCACCTAAAAAACATAATCCTTCCATACCAAAGCATATAAATAATACGATCATGAAATGCATTGCAAAAAATCCCGCTGATCGTTTTCAGCATATTGAGGATATCAGCGATGCGCTAGAATCTGATAAGATAGTCATTTCACACCAGGACGAAAAGATAAAAACAGCTCGAAAAGCAGATACAAGAGACAAGCCTGATACGAAGGCAACTATAACAAGCAGTGAGATCAAGATAAAACGCGCAATCAATGCAATTATTGGTATTATTGTACTTGCCATGGTAATTTTTCCTGTATTTTTCGTAAAAGATACTGTTTTAAGAATAATCATTCCTTTAATGATAATCATACTTGGTAGTATAATATACATGCTGTCCCCATTTTTCCCAAAGAAAGCATTCAGAAGAATGCCTACACAGCAACCGGGAAATATTCAAGGCAATTCTTTCAATGATTTCTTTGTTCCTTCTCTCCAGAGGAACAGCTCCCGCATTCCGGGTACTTTTAAAATAATTGATGGTCCTGATAAAGGCAAATGTTTTACTGTTCCGGGAATCATTGAATCGGGATTAATTCGTTCGACTTTTGGAAGAGGAGGTATTGAGTATCCACTTTCCCTGGCACATATTAAAATATATGATAGGGAAGATCTGAGGATGATTTCACGGTACCAAATGGAATTATTTTACAATAACCGTGATGTGATACTTCGTAATAAAAGCCAAAATACCCCCGTATGCATTAATGATGATATTCTTTATAGCGACCAACACAGTGTACTAAATGATGGGGACATCATAGAAATCTCTAAGATAAAGCTAAGGTACAACAGTCTATAAATTAAATTGATGAGGTGACATGGAAATATATATAGGTAAAAGCAGCGATAATGATTATAGGATTGAAGATCCACATGTTTCAAGAAAACACTGTAAGATAATTATTCAGAGTGGCAGAATGTACATTATAGATCTGAATTCCACCAACGGAACATACCTTGATGGACAGAAGATCAATCCCAACGAAAAATATTATATTGATAGTCGTTCTGAAATTCTTCTTGCAGGGACCAAAAAAATTGATTGGAACGTGATAACTCGATACATTCCTGATGAAAATAAGACAGTAAGGATAAGCGAACCTGTTCAATTTCCGCCGAAAAACCACAAGTTACCTGGAGAGCAGCACAGTCATAAGCAGGAACTCAGAAATGAATATTCTAGAAATAAACGGGAGAGAACAAGTCGAGATAATAGACAGTATGATAATTATCAGAAAAGAGGTTTTAGAGATGAAGTGAATTATGCAGTACATGCAGGAAAATCTTATGTAGGATCAGCATTTATCACACTTGCACTTTATTATGTAGGTCTTTGGTTAGGGGGAGTTATATGCAATATTATATATTTAGGACAAGCAAAAAAAACAAAAGAAATAATTGGCTCTAGTCCATCAGGATATGGGTGTTTGATCTTTTTAATATGGACCCACTTGATAATTCCTATACTAGTCCTATTGTTTTTATTAATAACTGGTTCATCAATATTGGTTGGGATATTTAATTAATGAAATTAATAATTCTGTTCATGATAAAAATATATAGATTTATATATCATCCCATCAAACAAGGATTCCGTGATGCGGGGATCGAACTGAATAAATGCCAGTTTACACCGACCTGCTCGGAATATGCAATTATAGCACTAAACAAGTACCCTATAAAAAGAGCACTAAAGAAAATAATAAACCGCCTGAAGCGGTGCAGTTTTACCACGATTAATCAGATAGATTACCCTTAAAGATTGAGGTTTACATGCCAGAAACCAAACAGTGTCCATTTTGCTATGCAGAGATCCCAATCCATGCTCAAAAATGCCAGCATTGCGGAGAGTGGCTTTCTGATGAACATACACTTGGTCATACTACAATAATCTCGGCTTTTTCGTCCGAGTATGAGATAATAGAGGAAATCGGGCGCGGCGGCATGTCCACGGTGTATAAAGCTCGCTATAAAAGATTGAATCGAATAGTTGCACTAAAAGTCATACCCAAAGCATTATCACATGATAAAGAGTATATCCAGCGGCTACATCATGAAGCCAGAAATTCGGCACTTCTTATGCACGCTAACATTATTACTATTTTTGATGTTGGAGAAATGGGAGGATATCCTTTTATTTCAATGGAATATCTTGGTGGAAACACGCTTGCAAAATTAATCCGGGAGAAAGGACCTTTGCCCGAACAAAAAATCAAAGAGATCATTATACCTATTCTAGACGGACTACAACATGCCCATTCAAAAGGAATAATACATCGAGATATTAAAAGTTCTAACATTATGTTCGATGAAACGGGAAGACCTGTATTGATGGATTTTGGGATTGCTAAGAGTAGTGAGGGGACTAAACTGACTCAAGCTGGAACTATTATAGGCACACCTGAGTTTATGAGTCCAGAGCAAGCTAATGCCGATGTTGATATAGATCACAGAACTGATATCTATTCTTTAGGTATCGTAATGTATGAAATGGCTACAGGAAGGCTGCCCTTCTTGAACGAAAATCCCTTTGCTGTTGTACATGATGTGTTGCATAAGCTACCATATGATCCAAGATTAATAAACAATTCAGTCTCTCTCTTTTTATCGAATGTCATCGGAAAAGCTGTCAATAAAGATCCTAAAAGAAGATTCAAAACCTGTGGGGAGATGATACAAGTATTTGAAAAGACAAAAAAATATACCTTTACAAATGCCGATGTTGTATTTCGTGAAAAGAACAAAGTTAAGAAAACATCAAAAAAGGATTCAATCCAGATACCGAAAAGACTGATCTCAAATTTTATTATTATTGTTGGTATCCTATTGATTTTAATTATTGGATATATAGGCTATAATCATTTCTTTCCTTTAACCTCTATTCCAAGGGTGACCGGGCTTGATTATAAAGTTGGGATTATGCGTTTAAAATCTAATGGCTTTAGGCCTAAAGTAAGTAAATGGAAAAAAACGACAGATAAAAATAAATATGGGCTCATTTCGAATCAAATTCCACAAAATGGAGAGAAACGAAAAGGATCGAGTGTATATATAGAGGTTTATAGAAAATACGTCTCAATTCCCAAACTTGATAACTTGTCAGCAAATCAAGCTACTGCTTCTCTTAAATCATTAGGTTTGAAAATAAGTAAGGTTAAATATTATTGGCATCCTACTATTCCAAAAGGTACTGCAATTGGGGTAGAAACTTCACAAAAAGAGCTTCCGGAGGGATCCACAGTTGTACTTAAGGTTTCAAATGGCGTAAAAAAAGAGCAGATACCAGATGTCATTGGTGACTCATATGTTAAAGCAAAGCGAGCTTTGCAAGAGCTAGGTTTTGTTATTAATGATGTTAAAAGAATTGAAGATAAAAACGAGGATAAGGGTGATATAGTTCTCGGTATACAACCACAGTCTGGAGAATACCCCAGGGGTACAAAAATCGACCTTGTTCTTTCAAAAAAGATGGTAAAAGTACCTATCCTTAAGAAGCTCGATCTTGAAGTTGCGAAGAAGAAACTTGAGAAAGCCGGGCTTGACACGGGTTCTGTCACAAAGAAAATAAGTGATATTAATGAAAAGAATATAGTTATTTCTTATGAACCTAACGGAAGGGTCGCTTCCGGTTCAAAGGTGGATATGGTTATCACATATGAGATGGTAAGTCTACCAGATCTCTCGGGACAGAACTATGAAACTGCAAAAAATAGATTACGAGGTCTTGGGCTTTATGCTTCAAAATCTCAGTATGTAAAATCTGTATATGATGAACCTAATATAGTAGTTAGAACTAATCCTGGACCGGGTAGAGTGATCGAGGGAAGCACAATAGAATTATATCTCTCAGCTGCAATGGTAAATGTGCCTAATGTAGTGGGTCTCACATTATCGGAAGGAATGAATAAATTAGAGGGTGCAGGACTTCCTGTCGAAATGGGAGAGTATATAAAAAGTTATTCATATCCAGATGGCACTATTGCAGCTCAGTCAATACAGAATCAAAGGGTAATAACCGGCACAACCGTTAAACTGGATATATATAAGAAATATGTTAAAATTCCGTATGTCCGAGGGCTAACACAAGATGAAGGTATTGATAAGATTCGTCAAGAGGGTTTGGATGTAACCGCAACAAAATTGACTTATGATAATTCAATACCGATTAATCATGTTATAGGAATAGAAGGTCAAAAGGAAGAACTTCCAGACGGTTCAAAGATAGTAATTCTTGTTTCAAGAGGAGAAAAAAAAGAGGTTTATGTTGATGGTAAAACATTTACTATGGGAAATACAGATTTGAATGCTGCTAATGATGAGAAGCCAACCCATATTGTGTATCTTGGTGATTTCAATATTTGGAAGTATGAAATAACTAATCTGGAAGTTGCTACGATTTTTAACTGGGTTATGGATGAAAATCATCTTACTCATAACAATGGTAAATTATATTCTATCGAAAATAAAACCCAATATTTAATTGATCTCAATGATAAAGATTGTAGATTAAAACTAGAGGGGAAAAATATCGCAGTAGAAGCAGGATTCGAAGATCACCCTTGCGTAGAAATCACTCATTTTGGAGCTGCCGCATTCTGTAATTATTTAAGTATTCATGATGGCTTGAATCCATGTTATGATTTAACTAAGACACATTCTTGTAGATGGGATGAGAATGGGTATCGTCTTCCAACTGAAGCAGAATGGGAGTGTGCTGCTAAGATGGCTGAAAAAAATTCAACTACTCAACTATATAATTATTCTGGTAGCAACAATATCAGTGAAATTGCCTGGTATGCCTCAAATGCCGGCCAGCATACACACGATATCGGACAGAAAATAGCCAATCAGCTTGGTCTTTATGATATGAGTGGTAATGTTTGGGAATGGTGCTGGGATTATTATGATGAAAATTATTACAGGAATAAAACAAAATATCATCCTACTGGTCCAACACAAGGTAATAGTTTTATAATACGTGGAGGTTCCTGGCAAACCGGCAGAGATGAATGTACTGTAACTAATCGAGGAAGTAATAAGGGAAATGGTGATAAGGATATTGGATTTCGAATAGTAAGAAATCAGTAGAAGGTGCTACATGGAAATTTTTCTAAAAATTATATTAAGTCTAATATTGGGAAACTGTATTATCCTAATTTCATGCACAAATGATCTAGTGGACTTTTCAGAGTTACAAATCCTGGACCAGCAGATACATGCGCCCTACAAAAAGATACCGGAGTATTCAGAACAATATTTACCACACTATCCTTTGCTGCTATCGATGATACTGCGATAAGAATTATGTTATTGAACGATCTAATAAATTGGTTAATTAATGAAAAATAATAAAAAAAAATTACTTTTGGAGGATCTCATGAAAAAAATAATAATTGTTATTTTAATAGTATTAAATTTTGCACTACTGAAAGCAGAAACGGTCATTTTAAAAAACGATGAATCAATATATGGTAAGTTAGTAGGCAAGGCTGATAACATGATTTATTTAGAGTTAAACTATGCTAATGTTAAAATCCCATGGTCAAATATTAAACAAATTGATGGTTTTGCAGGTGAAATTACGAATGTTACATATAATAAAAAAGATTTTTTTAGGAGCGATCTTGATAAAGGCGAGTTCATTATGCTGGGTGAAATGTCTAAGCTCGAAAGGAATAAAGTCTGGGACACATCCATCTTTGGAAAAGAAAATTATATAAATGTTAAATTTAAAGTCAATGTAAAAGACTATTATGTGAAAGTCAATGATAATGATCCACTCTTAATCAAGGAAAATTCGTTTGAAACCTTACTTAATAAAGACATTCCATATGTATTTAATTTTTACAAAGATCGTTATGAAGATCATTATAAAGTAGTTACCTTAAATAAAGATGCAACAAAAGAAATACTTCTTAATTTCAATGGCGTTGAAAAACATTTCAATCTTCCCGGATATGTAACCATAGATTCATATCCTGAAAAGTCAATGATATATATTGATAATATTAAAATGGGATTTGCTCCCAAACAACTGCAAGTCACTTCAGGTGAGCATGCTCTAACCCTTCAAAAAGACTGGTATCAGCTTAAAAGACAGAAAATTATCGTAAAAGAGAAACAGACTTTGGATATTGGTACAGTTACTCTAATTGAGGACTTTGGATATTTCTCAGTGACAACTGAACCCGAGGGAGCTGAAATACATTTAAACGATAAATATGTTGGATTGTCTCCTATTACAGAAAAGAAATTAATTAGCGGTAATTATACAATTTCAGCTTTCTTAGACGATTATCATCCTAAAATTATAGCAATGACCCTGAAACGGTATGATGATATAACAATTCCTATTGGTTTGGAACCAGCTTTTGGAAAACTTATCATAAAATCAACTTCCGTAAGCGATGCGTCCGTTTATATCAATGACGAATTAGTAGGTAAGACACCGTACAATGATGTAAAATTTCCATCTGGCAAATATCTTATCAGCGTTGAAAAAGATAATTGGTTTGGAGAAGAGAGGGAAGTTGTAATAAAGGATGGTTGTACAACAGAAGAGACTTTTAATCTATTTAAAAATTTCGGGAGAATTAGCGTTAATGCTCCTGGTTGTCAGATATATCTCGATGATGAGCTAATCGGCACTAATTCTGTAGTTAAGGATGTCAAATCTGGTGATTATATTCTCAGAGCAACAAAAAAGGATCACTATGATGACAGTAAAGAGATTTCGATAGAAGCGAATGAATCAAAGGAAATTCAGCTAAATCCACTTCCTATAATAGCGAGTCTTGATATACGAAGTGAACCTTATGCAACCAAGGGGGCGACTATCAAAATAGATGATAAAAACTGGCCTGAAGGAACACCTACAATAATAGAAACAACAATTGGGCAGCATAAAGTAAGTGTCAGTTATCCGGAATATATTACCCAAACGAAGAAGGTCGACTTGCAAAAAGGGGATTATAAGGAGTTGTTATTCAATATGACACTCTATAAAAACAGCGCAACATACAAATGGAAAAAATGGCGTACTTGGAAATGGTTATATTTTACTACAACTATAGTATGTTTGGGCACTGGCGGTGGATGTCATTATCTTGGAGAGCAAAATTACGACAAATATACTCATGCGACATCATCAAGTATAGCAGCAGTATATAAAGACAATTATGAAAAATGGTATAAATACAGAGATTACTCTTTTAAGATATCTATAGCTCCAGCCGTATTGTTCTTGTATAGTTGGATTAAAGAAGGCTATTATGCAGGAAAAGCTAAACATGAGATGGGAGATCAATAATGAGAAATAAAATATATCTTGTAGTAATATGCATTATTGTAAGTATTATCATAACTTGTAAATCAACAACACCTTCGAATCCCTATGATCCCGGGTTTGATTTACCAGCTCCTACTAATTTTTCAGTTGAACAGACTGGTATTACAACGACATCATTAACTTGGACTGATAACGCAGAAGGAGAGCAAGGTTATAAGATAGACAGGAAAGTAGATAATGGGTCATGGGTTATCGGGTACGCGCAAGTTGGAGAAAATATCCTGCAAATCAATGATTTGGGATTAACCCCAGAAGAAACATATTCATATCGTATTTATACCTATGCTGGAGAAAACACATCAACTAGTCAGGAACAATCAATCGAACTTGACTTCCCGAATCCAAGTAACTTTACTATTAACCAGGATGACGTACATTCATTTATTCTCAAATGGAACTATTCATCAACATGGCCAGAAGGTTATAAAATTGACCGCAAGATCGACAGCGGAAGTTGGGAAAATGAATTGGTAGCTCTGGATGTAAATACGAAACAATGGACTGATAACAGCATTGGAAGGTCATATAATATAGTGTATTACCGGGTGTATGCTTATTATTTAGACTATATTTCAAAGAAAATTGAAGTAAACAGCGACATAGATTTTCCCCCACCCTCTTCTCTAACAATTAATCAAACTAATCCAACAACCTGCAAACTTGAATGGCAAGATAACTCAAGCGGAGAACAGGGTTTCTATATTGATAGAAAGATAAATGATGGTTCGTGGATTTTGGATTATGCAACAGTCGGAGAAAACATAGAGATCTA
Organism: Candidatus Cloacimonadota bacterium; assembly: GCA_049903315.1. Classification (GTDB taxonomy): domain Bacteria; phylum Cloacimonadota; class Cloacimonadia; order JGIOTU-2; family JGIOTU-2; genus Celaenobacter. Next base: position 216,369 of record JBNGBT010000001.1, read on the forward strand.
TACTAATTCGGGTTTGATTCCTGACAATACTTATTCGTATAGAGTATGTGCTTACTATGGAGACAACAATACACCAGGGGTTGAAGAAAGTATCTCAATAGTTTTTTATGCCCCGACTAATTTATCTATTGAACAAACTGGTGATACATCATGTAAATTAACCTGGGATGACAATTCAAGTGGTGAACAAGGTTTTAAGATAGATAGAAAGGTGAATAGTGGTTCGTGGAGTTACCATGCACAGGTTGGAGGTAATGTTGAAGAACATTCTGCAACAGGTTTAACAGCAGGAAATTCTTACACATACAGAGTATATGCATATTATCAAAGCGTTGAAACTGATTGTTCGAATGAAGTAAATATAGATTTAGATGAGCCGTTAGGTTCTCTGTCAGGTTATGTACGTGAAGCAATTACCCAAAATCCAATACAAGGTGCACATGTTGAAATTGGAAGTTGGTCAGCTATTACGAATTTAAATGGTTATTATTTGATTACAGATATTACACCAGGTTCCTATACTGTAGTATGCTCAGCACGTTACTATATATCACAATCAGAAACGGTTGAAGTAAATGGGGGAGAAACTGCTTCTCAAAATTTCATTCTCTCTTACAGTACTGAGATTTTGTCATATTATTATGCAGTCGAAGATGCCATCGGTTTAATTAACGGTGGAACGATGATTGTTGCTGTAAGGTTTACTTCAGATGAACTTGCAGATTATTATGAAAACTTTTGTATTAAACAGGTAGCTTTGTATATCTGGGATTTACCTACTTATGCTGTTTTAAAGATATGGGAAGGGGGTAATTATGGTAATCCTGGGTCGGTAGTTTATTCTGAGAATATTACAAGTCAGTTGTCACAAGAAAGTTGGATTGGGGTTAACCTTTCAGAGTTAATTGATCTTGTATCACAAAAGGAATATTGGGTAGGTTACGAAGTTATACACGAAGCGGATATTCATCCAGCGGGATCTGATATAGGTCCAGTGGTAGATGGAAAAGGTGACTGGATTTATATTAATGATACATGGGATGAACTCCAAAATTACGGTTTCGAATTTAACTGGGCAATTAAAGCTATACTCATGGGGAATGCTGACAAAAACAACAATGAGTGTATTACAAAAAATTATAGTATTGAAATTATTAATAATGGCAGAAAAAAGAAAAACACAAATCAATTCAGTTCGAAAAAACAGGAAGATCTTAAATATGAGCTCTTAAATAACAAATAAGGATTGACCATGAACATTTTTAAATATCTGATTGTTTTATTATTGGTGAATATTTTATTTTTAGCAAAATGCACCACCCCCGAAACCACAAATCCCTATGATCCTGGCTATGAGTTGCCAGCTCCAAGCAATTTTGATATTGCGCAGGAAACACTAACCTCCTGTGCCCTTACCTGGACTGATAATGCAGAAGGAGAGGAAGGATATAGGATAGAGAGAAAATCAGAGCAACGTAAGATATCTACTCAAAAAGGAAAATGTGAGACTAAAGGAGATTGGGAAAGATTAGTAGAATTAGATCCTAACACAGAACAGTTCCCGGATGAAGATGTGATGCCGGGTTATACCTATATCTACAGAGTGTATGCCTTTGCAGGGGAGAATGAATCCAATAAGCTTGAGAAAGAATTTATAGTTCAGTTCAATGCACCTAGTGGATTTAATGTTAAGCAGACAAGTCTTAGCTCATGTAAACTAAACTGGAATGACAATTCTGAAGGAGAGTATGGCTTTATTATTGATAGAAAAGTAGATGGTGGATTCTGGGAAATAGGTTATGCAGATGTAGAAGAGAATATTAACGAATTTGATGATACAGAGGTTTTACCTGAATCAATTTATACATATCGTATATATGGTTTTATCGAAGGGGCTACCTCGAGTAAGATAGAAAGTTCAGCAGAAATTATATTTGCAGAACCTACAGACCTATATATCTCACAGGATAATGTGCACACCTTTATCTTAACCTGGAACTATCCAACGGACTGGCCAGAAGGATACAAGATAGATAGAAAGATAGATGATGGAGAATGGGAGCAAGAGATAGGGCTGGTTAATGATGTATTAATAACTTTATGGGCTGATGATACTGTTGGAAGAAACTACACTACGGTTTATTATAGGATGTATGCATACTGGAATGATTATACCTCAAACAAAGTTGAAGGTAATAGTAACATAGAGTTTGATGCTCCTACGAATTTAAATTATGACAAGGTAACAATAAATTCAATAAAACTATCCTGGCAAGATAACAGTGATGGAGAGAGTGGATTTAAGATAGACAAAAAGGTTGGGGCTTCTAGTTGGGTAGAGGAATATGGTGAAGTAAGTGAGAATGATACTACCTGGACAGATATTGATGTAGAGGTCAATGAGGATTTACAGTATAGTGTATATGCCTATTGTGGAGATAACACATCTAATTCGATAGAGACTGATCTGATAGATAATACGATCCCAGCACCCGAAAACTTATCCTATGAAATCGAGAATGGTAATGATGTTCATTTGTATTGGGAATATACAACGTCTGGTATAGACGGATTTACATTAGAGCGGAAAGTTGATGATGAGTCCTGGGCTATGTTAGTAAATAATCTCTCTCCTGATTTGCGAGAATATCTTGATGAGGAGATTAGTATGGAAGATCATTATTCCTATAGAGTATTAGCATATTATGGTAATTATGAACCTTCTTATTCTATAGAAATAGTGGTTAATTCTATTCCAACAAATGGACTAGTAGCATATTATCCTTTTAACGGTAATGCAAATGATGAAAGCGGGAATGGTCATAATGGTGATTCCCAACCAAATGTTGATTTTTCAGCTGTCGATAGATTTGGAAACTCTAATAGTGCTATCTACATTGGTTCAAGTTATATCACTATTCCTGAAAATGTTGATTTAAATCTTCAAAGTCATACTATTTCAGCTTGGTCAAAATTCGAAAATGGGCATACAGGTTCTTTGGGAGGGATTTTCAATAACGGTTACAATTATGATCATTATGCATTATGTGGAAACAATAGTCTTATTAGATCTTGGATAAATTATCCCAATAGTCCTGATGATGAACATATTTTCAATACAACAATTTTGGAAGATGAAGAATACCATCATTTGGCAGCAACTTATAATTTTGAGATTAGAACCTTATGGATAGATGGAAATTTAGTAAGTACCATGGTTTTCAATGAAACAATTAATTATTCAAATAGTGAAAATTGTTATATTGGAATTAATTTTCCTGGAGGTGATGATTGGTTTCCTGGTTATTTAGACGACATTCGTATATACAATCGAGCCTTAACTGAACAAGAGATTCAGTCCTTATACCATGAAGGTGGTTGGGGATATAAATAGGAGATACTCATGATTCATAATACTATGAAACAGAAATTATTGTTAGCTTATATTTCTTTCGTTTTTATTTTAGTAAATTGTTCTCTTTTTGCTCAAAGCTCAATGCATATATGGGATCAGAACGACGGGAGTCTTAGTGATGGTGCAATCCATGGACAGGTTTGGTCAAACATTGGAGGACCAATCAAAGATGCACTTGTTTTTGTATCCAATCCAGAACTTTCACATCTCTATGGTGATGATGTGAGTGCTGGTGGTGATAATTGGGGTGATTATTGGGTAGGGCCTCTCCCTTCAAATACTAATCTAGTAGTCTTTGCATATCATCTAGAAAGACCATTTATTCTTAAATCAGAAGAATTTAATTTAAATTATAATGAAAATCGCGAAATAGAGTTGGATCTATCAATAGATTATACAGATCCAGGTTTTATCACTATGAATAGTGATTTCGTTAATTATGGAAATGGGGGGGTATTACACTTAGCAGGTTTTATTTTAAGAATGATAACATTACTTCAACAATCTCAAAATAATACTACAGCTCAAGCTATTATTGAACAGTTAGAATCATTGCAAACAAATAATCAAACGTCGTATGCAAATCCTACCCTCGGTTTCATCCTCGACTCATCAGGGAGCATGAGTGATAATGATCTGAATGATATTAGAAAAACTGCACTGATCAATATTATCAAAGATAGACTAACGGGAAATGAACAGGTACATATTGTGGATTTTGACTCAGATGCCCATGTCTGTAATAGTAAAATATCAGGTTGGTCTAAAGATGAGCTCATAAGCGCTGCAAAGACGATCGACTCATCCGGTGGTACCAATGTAGAAGCAGGACTGGACGTCATGAGTGCGTCACTCACAAAGAGTGGTTTTTCAAATAATACAGGAGTGATGTTATTAACTGACGGAAAGGGGGAATACAAAGACGCAGCACAGTGGTATATGAATAAGGGGATAAAGGTTTATACCGTAAGCTTTGTGGGAGATGCCGATGAGGTACTTCTCAGGAATATCGCTCACCAGACAGGTGGTATTTACATGCGCGCTGATACCGCAGACCAGATATGCAATCTTTTTAATCTGTTTTACGATCTTCTCACTGGGAGCAGTATGTTTGCCTTTCATCAGGATCTTATCCATCAGGGTGATGTGCTTGATTATTATTTCCCAATTGATAATGTTGAAGGAGATCTGTATTTTGCTACAAACTGGTCAGGGAGCAAAGTCGATATGAAAATAATCTCACCGTCAGGTAATGTGTATACCGTAAATGATGGTAAGGGTTCATGGAATATTGGTGATAATTATGCTACAGCTTCGATCCCATCCAAAGAGATCGGTAATTGGGAAGTACAGTTAATAGGTTCGCAGATACCCCAGCAGGGTGAAGAGGTAAGTCTCGAGGTGCATGGTAAATCTGATCTCCTGTTCAATATTGACATGAACACTCATCAGGGATTTGTTGATTTTACTATAGTCAGCGCAATGCAACATCTTGTAGGGAATTATTCCGCAAATGTCACAGTAAAAACACCAAATGGAAAAGTGCTAGATATCTCAGATAAATTAAATGGGAACAAGCTGAACTATTTTCCAATTTCGGGCAAAGGAAGTTATCAGTTCAGTTTTCATATCCAGGGCAGCAGAAACGATGGTACTAAATTCCAGAGACAACTTACACGCTACTATTTTGCTGGGGAGCATGCAATACCATACATATCACCAATTACATATATTCTCGGTAATTGTGTATATGCTGATATAGGTAAGGTCGTAGGTAACTCACCAGGTATAAAATGTTATATATATCGAGGTGATGTGAATAATTATCAAAATTGCATCGCAGAAGGTTATGTAATCAACTGTAAAGATCTTGAATGTACTGCTGAGATCGATTATTATCTTCAAAATACAAAAGCTCAGGTCGGTGATATCCTTAAGCTTGATGAGGATGACTGGAGAGCTGATTGAATGATGTTACGCTGTTGTATTTGTCTTAAATTACAGGATCTCTTAAATTCTTTGTCAGATATGAATTTGTTCAAACCAATTCCCCTAATTTATAAAGAAGGTTTATGAAAAGGATTTTGATTTTAGAAGACAACGAAGAATTAGCAAATTATTATTCCAGGTTGGTCTTAAAGGAGGGATTCAAGACTAAGCACGCCTTAAACAGTAATGAATTTTTTAAATTATATGATACTTTCTTACCATCTATCATTTTACTGGATATAAAACTTAATAATAGTAAATTAAGTGGGCTCGAAGTTTTTGTGAAGCTGGTAAAAAGTGGTGATTTCAAAGCAAAAGTCATTGTTATTTCGGGGGAAGCATCACGAAGTGAGATTGCTCATGCAATAAAGTTAGGTGCCCATACCTTTATCGAAAAAACTGGTGATTTCAATGTTGATAAATTCCTTTCTGATGTAAGAGCGGCATATCAACTAAAAAGACAGGAGGAAGCAACAGATAAACTACTGCAGGAGAAGAAAAATCTTAGGCATTCATTATTGTATCAATATCCATTTATCGGTCAATCAAATACAATTGAAAAAGTTAAAAAGAATATTAAGAAGTTTGCAGAAGCTGATGTTGATGTAATGATACTCGGAGATACTGGTACGAGTAAAGAAGTAGTTGTACATCATTTATATTATCATTCGAAAAGAGCTGGAAAACCATTTGTGAAGGTAAATGCTGGTGGTTTACCCGAGAGTATAGTAGACCTTGAGTTATTTGGACATAAAAAAGGATCTTTTACTGATGCAAGGTTTGATAAAAGAGAATACTTTGAACAAGCAAATGGAGGATATTTGTTTTTAGATGAAATAGCAAATATCACACTACCAATACAGGTAAAAATACTTCAGGCAATTGAAAATATTGATTATTACTTACAAAATACTATAGCCTAGATCGGTGACATACTTAAACTTGACGAGGATGATTGGAAGTCTGAATAAAAACTTCAGAGGATAGATGAACAAAATGAGAAAATTATTAAAACCTGAATATTTTATTATACTTGCTATCATTCTAACTGCTATTTACTTTATATCGAGCCCGTTTCGTTTTTATAAGGGTGGTGAGTTATATCGAACTGAATTTACTCGAATTGAATCTGCAGAAGTTGGCATTGTTAATCGTAATAATCCAAGTGAATATTTCATTGCCCATAGAGCACGCACAGGATTTTATGCAGAATTTCATAATTTTGATGGTACAATTCAATCAATCCATGAAATTTCTGGTGCAGCCCTACGAAACATTGGGCATCCCTTTTCAACAAATTTATGGGTAGGGGATAAAGCTTATTTTTCAGGTTTACGGTCTCAAGAAGATTTAGTAATTTGGGAAGTTGATTTCAATACAAAAAAGGTTCAAGAACATTTTGTAAAGAACCTCAATATTTTAAGATCTTTACAGGATACAATGATCGTGAAGAACGGATTTGCTTTTTATAAACCAAAAATAAATACGCAAAATGATAAAAAAATTGATTTGTATTTTGATGGGGAAGGATACAGATTACTATTCTCAGAGTCAACAGGGGATTCAATCTATTCTTATTTTGATGTAGAATTTCTTGAGAATCATTATGCATATCTGAAAGTATCGGAGTATCTGAATAATTATCTCAAACCTGAGAAAAAATTCACTTTGTACGATGTATTTGAGATAATAAACTTTTTCAACAGAAATAATTTCTATGATAAAAAATACTTTGCTCACATGGACTACGTATGTGCTCCTGTAAGTTATATTTTATTGCAGAATAGTTTCGATGCAAATAATGATGGTAATAAAGACCTTTTAATAAGAGTGAATTTTTCTAGATTTTGTAATGATATGCTGATATGTTATGATCTACATAATGAAAGAATTCTATGGGAAAGAAATGATTTTCATAATGTAAAAAATGTTCAAATTCTTGATTTAGAAAATGACGGAGAAGATGAATTGCTTTTTAGTACCTATGCGCCATGTAACGAAATTCCGATAAATTTTCATGAGCTCAACACTAAATTTCGTAATAGAAGTTATTTTTGTATCTTAAGTGCTCAAGATGGAAGTATAAAAGAGATTAATGGTAAACAAGCTCTTATCAAATCCCCAAGAGGATTTTATGAATTTAGATTTATTCCAATTAAAGAAAAAAATAAGATATTGTTGGGATTAATGGCAAGATCAGATTTTGAAGTTAAGAAATTGCTTGAGTTTGATTTTTCAGTTAATTTCTTAGATACTTTGAACATTGAATATACAAATCTCTTGGGATTCACAAAAGATAAAGGGAAAATAGTTATTTTCGACAATCCCCTTAATATGCTAAGGTCAATAAAGTTAGATGCCAACTTAGAGCTGGCATCAACGAAAACAATTAAAGTTAACGAAAGTAAACTTATGACATTTATGCCAACATTTATTGATATTGATAAAAAAAAATATAATCTTCTTTTTTCAGTAGAAAAGTTTGTGTTCGATAATTCACTAAAATCAATCGCCAATTTTTATCAACAGTTTAGAGATTTCACTGCGCAATCATTCAATAATAACTTATATTTCATTGATTATACTGGTGATAATTTCTATTTTTCACAAATAAAATTCATACAAAATAGAACACTTAATCCGGTGATTATAAACTTACTTATCTTTGAGTTAATCATTTTTTTATTTTTTTTGTTGATCAAACAATCAATTTCACTACCTGCATTATCAACAAAGGATAATTTTTTTGTAATCTGTTCCTTCTTCGGCTTATTATACACCTGGCGCGTAACAGGTGTCTATAGCAGGTTTTTCCGATTGCCCAAATGTATGTCCTTCAATAAGCAGTTAGCATACAGATACTTATATGATATATCAGACAAGGTTCAAGAATATTATATCAATTCTGCACTTTTCATAAAAACTAAGATATATAAGTTCCACACCGAAAATGAGCTTTCAATCATCCAGAGAATTTCCCACGATCTCAAAAATCAAATTCTCATGATCAAGCTTCAAATAGATGAATATTACAGCAATCTGAAAAAGAAACGGGCTGAAGAAGTGAGTATGATGCTTGATACGATCAAAGAAATTTCTGAAGTGGCACAAACGTTATCGAATTTCTCTCAGATAAATCAATTATTCAAGGAACAAATACATATTTTGTCTTTGATAGAAGAGATCCTTGCAGAATTATACGCACATAAGAATATCAATTGTGTTCAGATTGAATCAGATAACGATTACGCTCTATTCGTTGACAAAAAGCTACTCAAGACAGCGCTGAAAAATCTTATTTGCAATGCAATGGATGCAATAAAAAATGATCAGCGATTTTTGATTGCCATAAAAAAAGTCGATCATGTGATTAGCATCATCCTTAAGAATCCGACAGATATAATCCAAGAAGAATTCGAGAAGATTGAAGAAATCGGATTTACAACAAAAAAAACGGGATCTGGGCTTGGTATACCAATTTCTCGGTCGATCATTGAAAAACATGATGGAAAATTTCAAATAATTTTAAAGGATAAATATTTTATAGTTGAAATATATCTGCCGTACGAACAAAGGGAGAAATCATGAGTAAGAAAATACTTATTCTCGAAGATAATGAAAAACTCGGTAAGTATTATTCCAAAATACTGAGAGAAACCGGTTTCGAAGTAGCACATGTCAAAAATAGTACAGATTTTTTTGCAAGATATCCTGTGTTTAAACCTGCAATAATATTATTGGATATTAAGCTGAATAATAGTCCATTGAGTGGACTTGAAGTTTTTGAAGAACTCATAAAAAAAGATCAGATTAGTGCGAAGGTAATTGTCCTGTCAGGTGAGGCAAGCCGAAGTGAAATCGCACATGCAATGAAACTGGGGGCTCATACTTTTATCGAAAAAACCGGCGATTTTAATACTGATAAATTTTTATCAGATATAGAAACGGCATATCAGCTCCAAAAGCAGGAAGAAACCACGAGAGAACTGATCGAGGAGAAAAAAAATCTAACCAGTTCATTCCTTGCACAGTACCCGCTAATAGGAGAATCGAAGTGCATTAAAGAACTCAAAAAGGAAATTCTACGTTTTGCGAAAGCGGATGTGGATGTGCTTATACTTGGTGATACGGGAACCGGTAAGGAAGTAGTTGCACATCACCTGTACTGGAACTCAAAACGATCAGGTAAGCCCTTTATTAAAGTTAACGCAGGAGGAATGCCGGATAGTTTGGTCGATTCAGAGCTTTTCGGGCATAAGAAAGGCTCCTTCACAGATGCTCACTATGATAAAAAGGGGTATTTTGAGCAAGCAGATGGTGGATATTTATTCCTTGATGAAATAGCAAGTATCTCCCCAGCTATACAGGCTAAGATATTACGTGCAATCGAAAATAAGGAAATTCGCGTGGTCGGCGGGGAACAAAAAAAAGTCGATGTGAAGATCATATTTGCATCAAATAAAGACCATAAACAACTCATTAAAGATAATGAATTTCGCAGTGATCTTTATTACAGAGTTGCAAGAAATGTCATTTTTATTCCTCCACTAATTGAGCGGGATGATGATATTATCCTTTTGCTGAATTATTTTTGCGAGATGCACAGCAAAGAATTTGAAGCATTTCTCGATTTTGATCTATATAAAATAAAAGGAGAACTTTTACGTTACACCTGGCCTGGAAATGTTCGTGAACTTCATAGTTTTTGTGAAAATCTTCTTATTCGTTACAACATAATTGATAATGATGTGATTTTGGAAGAGGTCAATAATAAGATATCTGGAAAGTTATATAAAGATGATGATTCGCTATTTAAACTTCTTCAAATAAATAAATTGCCAGATGCGGTTGATGTATTTGAAAAAAAATATCTTCAATATCATCTTGCTTTGAATGACGAAAATATGAGTAAAACTGCTGAGAGAATTGGAATAGAAAGAACGACTCTATATCGTAAATTGAAGAAGGGAGGTGAGGAGGGTAAAAAGTAAAAGTATTGCTTTGAGGGTAGAGTGATGTACAATATCTTTGCATGTTAACATGCTGCAATATAAATATCGAATATCCAACACGGAATATCCAATGTCCATATGATAGTCTTCTTAAATCTTAAATCGTTTTTCATTGATTTTAGAATATCGAACACCGATTTTTTATTTCTGATATTCTTAACGAGTCGGTCACGAAAGGAACGACTCTGGACATCAAGGAATCGCAAAAAAGTGGACAAACATTTTCAGTACTCATCTTTTCGATTCGATTGCGTATGAAAAATTATTACTATACTTGCTTTTCATGTGGTGAGAAGTGGTCATCCGATGAGATCGAGGAAAACGACCACTATCTCTGTCCGAATTGTGCAGATAAAAATAAACCACAATCACCCCTTGTTGGATGTTTGAGGATTCTTTACGATTATAAAGTACTGAAAACTGAATATACTCTCGATTTCTTTAAAGAATCAACCCCGGGAAATATTTTTCAGTTTCCCTTACTTTTGCCCCTGAAAAGAGAAGTTCAGGATATACTGAAAACCAGAATGTCTTTACCTTGCAATTCTCTCAGTAAAATTGCATTTGATTCGGACAATTCGGTTTTAATTTTGGATGACACGCACAATCCAACCTTCTCTTACAAGGACAGGGCATCCGTATTGGTTTTGGCAAAATCATTCGAACTCGGCAAAGATGCTATCTGTACCGCTTCGACTGGGAATGCAGCATCCTCGATTTCCGGGCTGTGTGCAATGGTCGGAATGACATCAAAAATATTCGTCCCTCAAAGTATTCCACACGAAAAACTTACCCAGATAAAAATGTTCGGCGCCGATGTTGAGAAAATCAAGGGCTCTTATGACGATGCCTATGACATTTCGATCGAAGAGTCAAAAAAACATGGATGGTATAACCGCAACACTGCGTATAATCCACTCACAACAGAGGGAAAGAAATCCGGAGCTTATGATATTTTCCTGCAAATGAACTGCGAAGCGCCGGACAAAGTATTCGTTCCAACCGGTGACGGAAGCATAATTTCCGGAATATTCAAAGGATTTTACGATCTCAAGCAGCTTGATCTTATCGAAAAAATTCCACAACTCATTGCGGTGCAGGCAGAAGGAAGTTCAGGCATTATAGATTATTTTGAAAGCGGTACATTCCATTATAAAGAATCCAATACACTCGCAGACAGCATATCCGTGAATGCACCCCGAAATCTCTACATGGCTGCCGATGATATAAAGAGGACTGATGGATTCGGCATCAAAGTGTCAGATGATGAAATTTTAAGTGCAGAGAAATATCTCAGTCAACAACATGGCTATTTCGTAGAGCCATCTGCAGCAGCAGCATGGGCGGGATTCATAAAATACAATGAAGAGTTCCATCAGAATAATGAAAAAATAGTTATTTTACTTACAGGCAGCGGATTGAAAGATATTAAGAATGCGCAGAAAGCTTTGTTGATGAAGTGAATATGGGTAATAAAATCTATGGATTGATCTTAGCAGCCGGGCTGTCCAGTAGAATGGATGGCTTCAAACCTCTCGTACTCTTTGACCAAAAACCATTCATCATACATATTATTGATAAACTGTCTGCAGTGTGTGATGAAATCTTTGTCGTGACTGGTTTTAACAGGTATGCACTTGAAGATAGTGTAAGAGCTCTTTATCGTGGAGATGCCATTCTAAAAAAGATTGACTTCATTCATAATCAGTACTTCGAGAAAGGGATGTTCAGCAGTATTCAAAAGGGTATGAAAGAAATCCTTCCCGAAATGAGCGAGCAAGACTATGTCATGCTTCATCTTATTGATCAGCCACATATTTCAGAAGATGTGTATGAGAAATTAGCCGAGAAGGCGCATAATGTGAATATGAAGGTCATTGTGCCTTCTTATAATATGAAAGCGGGACATCCAATAATGCTATCAAAAGAAGTTGTTGAAGAAATCGTTGAAGCATCCGAGTCCGAGAATCTTCGGGATCTGCTGAGAAAACTTAATGATGAGATCATGTATGTGAATATTTCAGATGAGTCTATTATCCAAGATGTAAATACGCCCGAAGAGAAAAATAGGTATTTAAAATAGCATGGGTATAATAGAAAAAATATATCAACTCAAACAAGACCAAAGGTCATTTATCGTCGCCACTGTGATAGAAGCTGAAGGATCGACACCCGGGAAAATTGGATTCAAAATGATCATCACATCTGATGGTGGAACCTATGGCACAGTTGGTGGGGGAACCATTGAAAAAATGGTAGAAAAAGATGCACTTCAATTTCTAAAAAGAGGGATGAACGGCACGAAAGATTACGATTTGCAGTCCGAAGAATCTACTTCAAAAGAAGCAACCGGCATGCTGTGCGGTGGGGCAGTAAAAGTATATTTTGAAATTCATGTACCTAAAAGAAAAATATATATATTCGGGGGAGGACATGTATCTCAGGCACTTGAAAGAATATTACCTGCGGAGAAATACTCGATCGTAATTATTGACAACCGCGAGCAGTTTGTATCAAAATCTTTACACCCTTTTGCTGATGTGAGAGTGTGCGAAGAATATTCTGATTTCTTAGAGCATTTTAATCCTGAAATCAACTCGTATGCAGTGATCGTCACTCATGGTCATAGGTTTGACTATGATGTGTTGAGAATGATCGTAAAGAAAAAATATTCTTTTAAATATATTGGTATGATCGGATCAAAAATAAAAGTGAAAGCAACTCTGGATAAAATAATAAATGAGTTCAGCGAAGTCGATTTGGAGAATCTTTATTCACCAATAGGAATCGATCTTGGTGGTTCGTCTGCTTCCGAAATTGCGTTGAGTATTGCCGCAGAGATGCAAGCGCTTGAATATAACAAAGAAGTACCTCACATGAGGTTGAGATATGATGAATAAAAAGCAAGAAATCCGAGTCGACGCTGCTACAAAGATTGCCGGCATTGAGAAATATACAAGAGACTTTCGTATAGATAATCTCCTTTATGCAGCTACCGTTCGATCCGGAAGAGCACATGCACGTATCCTATCAATTGTCTTTGATGATGATTTTGATTGGTCACTAGTAACAGTTCTCTCTGCGAAAGAGATACAAAAAAATTTTGTCGCCATCATTAAAAATGATATGCCATATCTTGCAGACGAAGAAGTGAATTATTATGGAGAGCCAATCCTTCTTCTTGCGGCAGAGAACGAGGACATTCTTCGTGAAGCAAAAAAGCATATTACGGTTGAATATGAAGACAGACAGGCATTTTGCACACTTGAAGAAGCAATACAATCGTCGTATGCAAAGGAACCCTTTGAAGAGATATTACTGGAAAACGGTGATGTTAAAAAAGCATTTTCGGATACTGATCATATCGTTGAAGATGTTTTTAAAACCGGATTTCAGGAACATGTATATCTTGAACCTCAGGTTGTTGTCGCCATTCCGGAAGGGAAGACCATTCATGTAAAGGGTTCGATGCAATGTCCCTATTATGTGCAGAATGCAATGAATGAGCTTTTCAAAGGAACAGAAACAAAAGTGGATGTAACTCAAATAATGACTGGCGGCGCTTTTGGGGGAAAAGAAGACTTTCCATCTCTGATATGTGGACACGTCGCCCTGCTTGCTCAGAAAACGGGTAGACCGATAATCATTAGTTATAATAGGGAAGAAGATATTCAGTTCACCACCAAAAGACATCCTTCAAAAATACGTGCAAAGGCAGCAGTGAGTAAAGAAGGAAAAATTCTTGCTGTTGATATGGATATTCTCCAGGACAGTGGCGCCTATACAACATTAAGCCCTGTGGTACTTGCACGAGCTGTGCTGACTTCCTTTGGATGCTATAATCTTCCGAATGTCCGTATATACGGGAAAGCGATCAAAACAAATATTCCTCCATGCGGAGCATTCCGCGGTTTTGGAGGTCCTCAATCATTGTATGCCATGGAGATGCTGGTCGAAAAAATAGCGCAGATCATGAACGTCCCTGTGTGGGAGATCAAAAAAACAAACATGCTATCCCTTGGCGACAAATTACCAACTGGGCAACCAATCGACTATAGCTATGGATTACCTCAATGCGTGGATAAAGTTTTAAAAAGTTCGGAGTATGAGAAAAAATACAGAGAATTCAAAAACTATAACGAAAAAGAATCAAAGCAATCAGGAATTCTTAAAGGTATTGGAATTTCTCTTGCACCTCATGGCTGCGGATTTACCGGGGTAGGTGAAAATCGCATTAAGGCAATTGCCGCACTCGAACTTCTACGAGAGGGAAAGGTGCTTGTCAAAACTGCAAATACCGAGATGGGACAGGGCGTTGATACTGCATACAAAATTATTGTTTCAGAAGCACTGCATCTGCCATTTGAAGATATTATTATCGAAGAAAAAAATACAAGTAAGGTGCCAAACAGCGGTCCGACAGTTGCGTCGCGCAGTACAATGATCGTCGGCAAACTGCTTCTCGAAAACTGCGAACAAATTCAAAGTGCTCTGCATTTAAAGAGTAAATTTTCAATTAAAGATTTTAAAGAAGCGACAAAAAAATATTTTGAATCTCATGAATCTCTTCTCGTGCAAAAAGAGTATGAGCATCCAAAATTTATCAAATTTGATGAAAAGACCTACAAGGGATACGGCTATCCTGTGTATGCGTGGTCTGCAAATGTCGCCGAAGTAGAGATCGATCTGACATCATACCAGGTAAGTGTGAAGAAGTTCTACTCTGCTCATGATGTCGGAAAGGCGATCAATCATCAGCAGTCGGAAGGACAAATACAAGGTGGCATTATACAGGGCATCGGTTATGCAATATATGAGGATATTCGCTTAGAGAAGGGACAAGTGCTCAATAGAGGCTTTCGTGATTATATTATTCCAACAATTGAAGACGTCCCCGAATTGCATGTGGAAATCGTAGAAGATCCATACTTTAATGGACCCTTCGGCGCAAAGGCACTCGGTGAACTTCCACTTGTCGGTGCTGCCCCTGCTGTTGCTTCTGCTGTGAGTTTTGCTCTTGGAAAAACTGCAACCAAAATACCGATGACACCCGAAGTGATCGCTTCGATGATCGAGAATAAAGATTATGAATATTAATTTGAAAGTAAATGGGAAAGCGGTTTCTGTTGAAGCTGAACCACTTGATCGGCTTCTTGATATTTTACGAGATACGCTCGGACTGACTGGCACAAAAGAAGGATGTGGAGAAGGTGAATGCGGTGCATGCACTGTTTTTATGAACAACAAGCTTGTGAATTCGTGCCTCGTTCCGGCTATGCATCTTCAGGATGCGGATATACTAACCATAGATGGATTGCGAGACTTTGAGTTCTTTGCATCTATATCAAAATCCTATGAAGAGAACGGCGCAGTGCAATGCGGTTTTTGCACACCGGGATTTATCATGTCAACGATAGAACTGTTAAGAAAATCGAAGGGGAAAAAACTCACCGATGACGAGATCAAGAGCGCTTTTGCCGGTAATATCTGCCGATGTACCGGGTATGATAAGATAATGAACGCAGTGCGGCAACTGTTGCATAGTGACATCAAAATACCGGAGAGATTTTATGAATAAGAAACAAACCTTCTCTCCAAAAACATTACATGAGTATCATAAACTCTATTCACAGATCGAGGATTCCATAATTATCATTTTTTCTGGTGGAACCGATCTTATGGTCGGGAAAAATGAACTTCCAGAAGATTCAATTCTTGTGAATTTATCAGGTCTTGAGGTACTCAAGGGTATTGAAAAAAAGGATGATACGATTATCATCGGAGCGTGCACGACGTTGAATGAAGTTTTACATTCGACAGTAGTACAAGAAGAATTACCGATTCTTGTTAAAGCGATACGCACAATGGCTTCGGAGCAGGTTCGTAACAGGGCAACGATCGGGGGCAATATCGGTAATGCCTCTCCTGCAGGTGATACGATCACACCGCTTGTTGTGCTGAGTGCTGAGATTGAGATATTTGCTCCCGAATCAAATTATAGCAGAATTATATTGATTGATGAACTCTTCTGCGGTCCCTGCACGACAACTCTTAAAAGAGGTGAGATCATTACAAAGATTATCATTCCTCTCCTTCAGGACGATGATGTTGTGTATTATTTCAGAAAGATCGGCCAGAGAAATGCGATGACGATCACAAAAGCATCCTTGTCCGCAATAGCAAAATTAGCAGATGGAAAAGTTAAGTGGATACGTCTGGCTCCGGGAAGCGTCTCTCCCATAGTGCACAGAATGACCAAAACCGAGGAATTCCTAAAAGGGAAAGAGCTCTCTCCGCAAGTTATTGAAGAAGTAAAGAACATTCTTGAACAAGAGATAACGCCCATTACCGATATCCGTTCCACGAAAGCATTTCGTGAATTGGTGACGAAGAATCTGCTGGGGGATTGTCTTAAATCCATAATGTTAAAAAATGAACAATAAAATCACACTACTTCAGGGCGGCACATCCGAAGAACGGGAAGTCTCGATCCATACCTGCGAAGCGGTGGAACAAGCACTTATCGCACTTGGCAAAACAGTCCTCACCTTCGATCCTTCCGACTATGTCGAAAATGGGGAAATAAACTACCTGAAGTTAATCGAAGATATTAAAAAAGCACAATGTGATATTGTATTCATCGGCTTGCATGGCGGCGATGGGGAGGACGGAACTTTCCAGAAATTATTCGAACTTGCAAGCGTACCTTACGTTGGTTCGGATGCAGATTCGAGTTGCCTTTGTATGAGTAAGAAGATGTCCAAACTGCTTGCTCGAGACCTTCTCGATGTCCCCGTTCCAAAAGCATTATTTTATAAAAGGGGTGATGTCGTTCCCTCCTATGAAGATGTTGTTGAAATACTGGGAGCTCATCTTGTGATAAAACCTAATGCTTCCGGTTCATCTGTTGGTGTAACAATTCTCGAAAATGAAGCTAGCTTCGACGATGCGGTGGAATATGCCTTTTCTGTCGATTCCGACATCATCATCGAGCAGTATATTCCGGGTAGGGAAATAACTGTCGCGATGCTCGGAAGTAAAGCGCTTCCCGTAGTTGAGATCAAACCGAAAAACGGATTCTATGATTACAAAAATAAATATACTGAGAATTGCACAGTCTATGACACTCCTGCTGATCTGTCTCACGAAGAAGCTGAACTCGTCACACAATATGCGGAAAGTATTTATAAAGAATTTGGATGTTCTGACTATGCACGAATCGACTTCAGATTTGATGGAGAAAAATTCTATTTCCTCGAAGTGAACACTCTTCCCGGTATGACATCCCTGAGTTTGGTGCCAATGGCTGCGAAAGCAGTTGGCATTTCTTTTGAAGAGCTTATCAGAAAATTAGTGGAAAAAGATATGTATCGAACCACGAAAAACACGAAAAGACACGAAAAAAGAGTATCCAAATTTTAAAATGAAGTAACCAAAGCGCGAACACTCACTAACAAAAAGAAGTTACATTGCTGTTCGTTAAAGTTCGTTGCTAAGATATAAAAAGGTATATAATGAAAAAGATTAAATTTAGATTCGTCATCATTTTTTCGATCTTCGTGTTTGTCGCGGTCATGCTTTTGTCAATGACGCGAATTTATAAAAATCTCGAACTCATCTGGATAGATACGAATTTCAACCTTCGGGGACCACTCGAAGTGTCCCAGGATATCGTTATTCTTGATGTCTCTGACGAAGCTTTCGAGGAGCTTGGAAGGTACCCGTTTCCACGGAGTTACTTTGCGCATCTAATAGAAAATCTCAACAAAGCAGGTGCTGCGGTTATTATATTTGATATTGAGTTCACAGAACCGACACTCGCAAAAGAGGATGTCGATCTCGGAGTGACAGCAGCAGAATATGGAAATGTTATTTTTGCTGGAAAGCTCAGTGAAATACGGAAAACCGGATCAGTTACACTCAGAATTGTGCCGCCTATTAATGAAATTACTGATAGAGATTTGCAATGGGGACTTGTTGGTATATCTCAGGACCAGGACGGATTTGTGCGAAAATACACACTTTTCTCAACCTTTTCTGACCAACCGTACTACACAATTGGAGTGAAGGGACTGGAAATGCTTCTTGCTCAAAAACAGGGTGAAGAACCGAAGATTTTTAATTCTCATGAAAATTTTATACTCGGATCATATGTTATTCCAAAATATTCCGGCAATACGGTCATTATCAATTATTATGGACCTGCAAACACATTCCCGTATTATCATATAGATACAGTGCTGGATGACAGCACGTTCCAGGTCCGCAGCGAGCAGGCATTCGGATTGGATTTCAATACATTTGAGAATTATCTGGAAACAGGCACTTTTAAGGATAAAATAGTGCTGGTAGGAGCTTCAGCTGAGGAACTTCATGATCTTTTCCCCACACCCTTTTATAATCCTGGAAAGGGACAAGGACTCACCCCTGGTGTGGAGATCCATGCGAATTTTCTTGAGATGGTACTGCATTCCAATTATTTAAGATCCTTCAGCTATCTCTACCTTGTGCTTGGCCTCCTGATCATGATCCTGATCGTCAATGTGATATTCAATTTTTTCAAACCTACTATAAATGCTGTGATCGGAGTGCTGCTCATTGCGGGATATCTGATTTTTGTTTACTTTATGTTCAAATCAAATCATACTATTGTGAACGTGACGGAAGTCCCATCTGCGATTTTGATCTCATTCCTTGGAAATCTGATCATGCAATACTACATGGGCAGGAAAGAGAAACTTTTCGTTAAAAAGGCGTTCCAGCAGTATGTGGCAAAAGATATCGTTGATCTCATCATGAAAGATCCCAAGCGTTTAAAATTTGGGGGACAGGTTCAGGAACTCACAGTACTTTTCTCTGATCTTCGGTCATTTACAACCTATTCCGAACAACACGAAACTCAGGAAGTCGTTGATATTCTGCGCGAGTACCTGACCGAGATGGTTGAAATCCTGAAAGATAACAGCGGAACAGTTGATAAGTTCATCGGTGATGCGATCATGGCGCTTTTCGGTGTGCCGTATTACTACGATATGCATGCATACAATGCGTGTAAGACAGCACTACTCATGGCAGAAAAATTGAAACAGTTACAAGAAAAATGGACAAAAGAAGGCAAGGACTGTGTGCAGTTCGGTATTGGTATTCATACAGGATCAGCACTTGTTGGGAACCTCGGATCGGAGCAGATCTTCGACTATACAGCAATTGGTGATACTATTAATTCCGGTGCGCGTATCGAACCAATGAATAAAATCTATGAAACTGAAAATCATATTATAATTAGTGAAACAACATACGAAGCGGTGAAAGATAAAGTCGAAGCCCGTTACCTGGATACAAAAACACTTCGGGGAAAGGGCAAACCGCTTAAATTGTATGAATTGATCTCTCTCAAAGAAGATTTGAATGTGCAGAAGACGATAGAGTAAGTTCGGCTTACTTCAAATATTGAAATATATCGCTTAAAGTAGTAAGATAGTAATCCGCTCCTTTGAGATATTCTTTGGGGAGCGTTGTTGCGATTGCTGCAACTTTTATTCCTGCATTCTTCCCTGATTCGATGCCAAGTGGCGCATTTTCAATAACCAGACATTCATCCTTTTTTAAGCCAAGCTTTTTTCTGGCAATGTCGTAAGGATCGGGATTGGGCTTTGCTCGGGGAATGTCATCTCCAGTGATGATCACATCAAAATATTTTAACTCATTTTCCGAGAGTGCGTGGTTCATGTTCTTCTTAGCACAAGCGGTTACCAAAGCCAGAGTATATCCCTCTTTATGAAGTTTCTTTAAGGTTTCTTTTGCTTCAGGATAGAATTGTACATCAACGATAGAGCGGTAATATGCGCGTTTGGTCTCAATAAAATCATGACGCTGATCTTCGGGAATGTCAATACCTGCTTCTTCAATCAGGAGGGGAAGGATTTCTCGTGAACTTCTTCCTTCATGAAGGAGGACGGTGAGTTCTTGGACCTCACCGCCCCATTTGCGAAACATTTCCTGCCAGGCAAGAAAGTGAAAATGAAGAGTGTCAACAATTACACCATCAAGATCAAATAGAATGGCTTTAACAGGCATCTACGTCTGTGCTACTCCTTTTTCTTATCAGCGAGAAGGAACGCAATGGAGAAAAGAATAAGGAGAGTAGCAACATGGATGAAGTTGATACCTTTGGTAACACCAAGGAATGGAACAACGCCAAATAGCCACATGATATCACCAAAGATGAATAAGATCACAGCGAGAATACCGCAAATCCATGCAAGTATTTTCATGTGTCCCCCTTATGTTTTTTTTGATGCTTCTGCACCATCTATTTATTTAACATCTGCTTTGCAAGATTGAGGAATTGCTGAGCTTCTGCGCTGTCTGGCTCAACGTCGAGCCATTTCTGCGCATAAATGACCAGATCAGTATAGTTCTTTGTATTACTCAGGCAATAGCAAAGATACTTGAGCGCTTCAAGCTCTGTAGGATCAACCGCGACAACTTTTTCATAATATATTGCTGCCTCAGTATAATTTTTTTGATTGAACTGCATGTCCGCAATATTATAAAGTAATTCCTTATTACTCGGATCGATTGTAATAGCTTTTAATGCAAACTCCATGGCAGCTTCAGTATTTCCAAGTTTAATTTCTCCAACCCAGACATTATAAAGCCAGTCAATGTTTTGAGGATCCAAATTATGAAGAACTAAAAAATATTCAACAGATTTTTCGTAGTCACCTTGATTAAAGTAGGTTGTGGCAATTCTATTGAGGGCAAAAACGCTTTCGGGATCCTTATCATAGATTTGAAGATACACATCCAGGGCTTTATCAATATCACCTGAACGAATGTAGGTATCACCAAGCAATTCGAATGTGATCATGCTATCGGGTTGTATTTCGTGGGCTTGATTCAGTTTGATTAAAGCTTCTGAATAATTATCTTCTTTCAGCTCTTCAAGTCCCTGATTGTGGAGTTGGCTCCAGGTCGCAAGTTTTATTACGTTAACTTCTTTTTCCTTACCCGGATCAGCTTTTAATGCTTTCATTGCATATTGATAAGCTGTGTAATATTCTTCCTTATATTGACCGTAAATTTGAGACATGAAGAGGTATGCATCTGCATTTCCGGGATTTGCTTCGATCTCTTTTTGAAGATTTTCAATAGCTTTATCCGGATCGTCTTCGTCACGAATAGCAAGCTTTGCAGTTCTCATATACATGCTCTCACATGCAACAAGAACCAACACCGCAACAATAACCAAGAATATTGGAAGATATTTTTTCATTTGTTCTCCTTTTTAAGAAAAATTTTCAGAAAAATCCGAGAGCTGGAGAGTTCGTCAAGAATTTTCATACTGTGACGATACTCTTTTAACCCATAGAGTGAGATTATCAATTTTCACCACTTCGATTGGTTCATTCTTTTCAATTTTACCATCTGTAGAGATTGCTTTCCAAAGCTCGCCACGAACAAAAACCTGCCCCTCTGGATTGAGAATAGTTTTTGTAAGTCCTCTCTCACCAATCTCGCCTTCACGTCCTGTGGTTATCTTGCTTTTATGAACCTTGAGCACAAGTGTGACAAGAAGCAGAAAGAAGAGTATTGTAAATATCGCAACCCCAATGATGAGTGAAATTGAAATTCGCAGGAAAGGAGCTTTGGACTGGATTAACATCATTGAGCCAAGTATGATGCCCACGACACCTCCTATTCCTAATATTCCTGAGGATTGCACCTTGAGTTCAAGAAAAAGCAAGATGAATCCCACGACAATAAGTAATAATCCCACAATGTTGACTGGCAGATTTGAAAGAGCAAAGAAAGCGAGCAGGAGAGAAATCGCGCCGAAAACTCCCGCAAAGCCAATTCCCGGTGATGAAAATTCTGCAATAAGTCCGTAGATGCCAAGCATCAGGAGTATATAGGCAATATTGGGATTTGTTATATAAAATAAAAATTTTTCTATGAAATTCATGCGATGCGGAATGATATCAGCATGGGCAGTACTCATGATGAAGACTTCGTCATTTTTGATAATTTCAGAAGAGTCTATCTGTTTGAAAAGGTCATTTCTTGAGGAAGCCATATAATTAATGATGTTCTCTTCCAGTGCTTCTCTTGCATGAAGTGAAATACTTTCGGAGACCATCTTTTGTGCAATTTCCTCGTTTCTGCCTGTTTTCTGTGCAATAGAAGCAACATAGGAAAGCATGTCGTTGACCACTTTTTTTTCCATTGTTGAATCAATTTTTGCTCCCATAGAAACAGGATGGGCAGCACCGATGCT
Organism: Candidatus Cloacimonadota bacterium; assembly: GCA_049903315.1. GTDB lineage: Bacteria > Cloacimonadota > Cloacimonadia > JGIOTU-2 > JGIOTU-2 > Celaenobacter. The sequence goes on from JBNGBT010000001.1 coordinate 239,065, forward strand.
CGAGGTGGGGGTCATCGCATTTATATCGCATGCAAGCATTATGATAGCGCCTGCGGAAGCAGCACGAGCGCCTTCCGGAGTAACATATCCTATAACGGGAACATCTGCATTCATGATCTTTTGAATGATCTCCCTCATAGAAGTATCAAGACCACCTGGTGTGTTGATTTCAATGAGTACTGCCGCATTGTGTGCTTCGGCTGTTTCGATTCTATCTATTATATAATTTGCAATTGGGGGTCCGATCGTTCCGTCAACAGTGAGGAGATAAATTTCATCAATAGTTGTTTGTGCGTGAATAATAAAAGGAAGAAATAAAATAAAAACTAAAATTATTACTTTTTTCATTTGAGACTCCACTGATAAAGAAAATATCTATTTTTGAATGTCAACTATTTCTAAAATAAATATTATTAACCACCAGTCTTCTCCGCCCAGAATTGTGCCATATGACGCATATTTGGCTAGGGGACACCCCCGGGCAGGCGAAATGATACACGGCTTCGCACACTACGCCGCTGCAAGCGAAAGGACGCGAAAATAAAAATAATTTATATTGAGTACTCGAAATTGTTCTCAAATCTCAAATTTTCAATCAAGAGTATTTTTTTCTCTGTGTTCTCTGTGGTGTTAAGGGCTACTACTTAACCTTACAAATCAAATCCAATACTACTCGCTGAAAATCTTGACAGCATAACCTTAAAACGGTGCAAGAGTCAAATGAAAAACAATGAAATAACCTTTTCAAATATATCTCCACTTGTAGATAATGGGCAGTATTATTGCAAGGGGGAAACCGACCTTCTATTCAAAGTATCTGTTACTATCTCAGGACTGAATGAAAACTCGAAAGTCTTTCTGAATTACCGAAGAACAGAAGAAAAGGGCTGGCAGCAGATTTTAATGAATTCGGTCGAGTCAAACCGATTTGAAGCAGAGATCAAAACTGACCAAACCGGATTGTATGAATATACTTTTAATGTTGAAATTGATGAGCTTAGCATTACTCATGATCGGATTTATCAGGTTTATTTCGACAGACCGAGAGCTCGATTCGCAGCTTGGTATGAGATGTGGCCGCGTTCTCAAGGAAAAATTGAAGGCAAAAGTGCGACCTTCGATAATATGATCAATCGACTCCCTTATGTACACGATCTCGGATTCGATACGATCTATCTCGCACCGATCTATCCAGTAGGAAGAACAAATAAAAAGGGACCAAACAACTCATTAAATGCAGGACCCAATGACCCGGGAAGTTTGTATTCGATAGGCAATGAGCATGGAGGGCATACAGCAGTCAATCCGGACTTCGGCACTATGGGAGATTTCCATCGCTTTATAAAAGAAGCGGCAAATTTCGGAATTGAACTCGTAATTGATATTGTGTTTACCTGCTCACCAGACCATCCATGGATAAAGCAACATCCCGAATGGTTTTATCACAATCCAGACGGCTCGATAAAGTATGCAGAAAATCCACCCAAAAAATATGAGGATGTACATCCGCTTAATTTTGAATGTGAGAACTATCAGGAGTTGTGGAATGAGTTAAGGGACATTTTTTTATTCTGGATAGACCAGGGAATTAGAACCTTCCGTGTGGACAATCCTCATACAAAGCCAGTCAAATTCTGGGAGTGGGTCATAGAGGAAATCCATGAAAAAGATTCAGGCGCAATCCTGCTTGCAGAAGCATTCACAGAACCCAAAATGATGAAGCTGCTTGCAAAAACAGGCTTTACGCAATCATACACCTATTTCACATGGCGGTATAATAAGCACGATTTCACAGAATATCTCACCGAACTTACTATGACTGATATGCAGTATTATTTTCGAGGGAACTTCTTCACCAATACTCCGGATATTCTCATGCCCCTTTTACAGGAAGCAGGCAGACCTGCATTTTTACAGAGAATCGTCCTTGCTGCAACACTTTCTTCAGTGTACGGTATGTATAACGGGTATGAGCTCTGTGAAAATCGAGCAATCCCCGGCACCGAAGATTATCTGAATTCAGAAAAATATGAATACAAAGTCTGGGATTGGGATCGACCCGGCAACATCAAATCATATATAAAAAACATAAATCAAATCCGCAAAGAAAACAAAGCACTTCATTATTACAGAAATCTCACATTTTATGAATCCAGCGACGACAATATTCTCTTTTATGGTAAGACATCTTATGATAAAGAAAGCACAGTTCTCGTTGCTGTAAATATGGATGCATATAATGAACATTCCTGTATCCTGAATCTGCCTGTTGAGAAATTTGGAATCGAGGATGACGAAGAATATACTTTCGAAGAATTGCTGTCCGGAAAAACCTTTACACAAAAAGGCACGGAACTCTCAATTACTTTATCCAATGAAGATCCGGCATGGATTTTCACAATATATAAAAAGTATTAGAAAGGTTTGTATGAAAGTTACATTTATTTCAAAAGAATACCCGCCGAATGTCTATGGCGGTGCAGGAGTGCATGTACGCTATCTCGTACAGGAACTTCGCAAAATGATAGATATTGAAGTGAGAAGTTTTGGTGATCAGGACATCAAAGAGGAAGGCTATCGCGTCAAAGGGTACTCCTCACTTGGTAAATTGGAAGGTGATCCCCGCATCAGTAAAGCCCTCGACACACTTGGCATCGATCTCTCGATCGTCAATGATGTGATGGACTCCGACATTGTCCATACCCATACATGGTATGCAGCGTTTGCCGGATTTCTCGCAAAGATCCTATATAATAACAAATTCGTGATTACATCGCACAGTCTCGAACCGCTTCGTCCCTGGAAAGAGGAGCAGCTTGGAGCAGGTTATCGGCTCAGCAGTTGGGTGGAAAAACTCGGCATCGAAAATGCAGATAGAGTCGTAGCGGTTTCCAACATGATGAAAGCCGATATCCTTAAGTATTTTAATATCGACGAGAAAAAGATTGCAGTTATTTATAATGGAATTGATACAAGAAAATGGAAACAAACACTCACCGATTACACACTCAAAGAATACGGCATTGATGAGGAATATGTGCTTTTTGTGGGCAGAACTACTCAGCAGAAAGGAATGGTCTATCTCATTGAAGCAGCGAAAGATATAAAAGCAAAGGTGGTATTTTGCACAAGCGCACCCGATACACAAGAAATCGAGCAGTTACTCACTGAAAAGATGAATGAAACCACGAATACCTTGTGGATAAACAAACTCCTGAAGGAAGAGCAATATATCGAGTTGTACAGCAATGCATCGGTCTTTGCCTGTCCTTCGATCTACGAACCATTTGGCATAATAAATCTAGAAGCGATGGCGTGCAAGACACCGGTCGTTGCAAGCAGGGTTGGGGGAATAAAAGAAGTTGTTGTCGAAGGAGAAACAGGGTTCTTCGTCGAACCTAAAAAGCCAAAGCAGCTTGCGGAGAAGATCAATATTTTGCTTGAAGACAAAGAGTTAGCAAAGAAATTCGGCGATAACGGACGTAAAAGAGTTGAAGAGTTCTTTGACTGGAGGATCATTGCAAAGCAGACAAAAGAGATGTACGAGAAACTTCTTAAAGAAAAGTAACTGAAATCTCCTGCACTTCATGAAATCGATTTAATTGACAAAACTTTGCGCGAATCTTGTATTTATTTGATAAAATTAATGGACTTGAGTATATAAATGAAAAGAACAATACTAATTTTTCTTATCTTAGTTATTTCTTTCGCATTCATGGGATGTGAAAAAACTGAGGAAGGGAAAACAGTTGTTCATCTCTGGCATCAAATGGAGCCGGAGAAGCGACCTCTTCTGCATGAGGTCATCACAGAATTTGAGCAGAATAATCCTGATATAGAGATTGTTGTTCTTGCAAAAGGAACTGAGGAACTCCGTACCGGATACCAGGCAGCAGCAGCATTCACAGGCGGAGGTCCGGAGCTGGTTTATGGTCCGATGGATCAGATTGGTCCTTTTGAGGTAATGAAGGAGAAAAACAGCGACGCGAGCATTATTATGCCAATTGAGGATCTCTATCCCCCGGAATTTTTCGATAAATTTGTAGATCAGGGATTGGTAACTTATAAAGGACACATCTATCAGATCGCTGACCGGCTTGGTAACCATCTTGCTCTCGTGTATAATAAAAGATTGTTTGAAGAAGCCGGCTTGACCGAAGCCCCTCAGACAATCGATGAATTGATTGAGTTCGGAAAAAAACTTACCATTGATAAAAACGGTGACGGCACAGTCGATCAATGGGGATTTGTCTGGAATTATACGGAACCTTTCTGGTATATCCCATTCTTTGGAGGGTACGGAGGAAAAGTTTTTGATGAAAATAACAATCCTGAGCTTGATACTCCTGCTGCCGAGAAGGCATTTCAGTTGATTCTCGATATGCGTAATAAATCAAAGATCATGCCGCCGGAATGTGATTATGACATTGCTGATAATATGTTCAACCAAGGCAATGCAGCAATGATCATAAATGGAGACTGGTCGTGGAATAAATATATTGCTTCACCTCATGTCGATTTTGGATTGGCGCGTATTCCGTATGTGGAAGAAACACAAATGTGGTGCTCTCCAATGGTTTCTGCAACAGGTTATTCTGTGAACGGTTCGGCAGAAGGTGAGGTTCTGGAAGCAACCAAACGGGTGCTTGACTACCTTACATCTGAGGAAGTACAGGAGCAGTTTGTAGAAAAATTTAAATCAATTCCAAGTTTGAAATCTCTGCAGGAAAGACCAGCTATTGCAAATGATCCTATTATGATGATGTCTGCCAAACAGATTGAAGTAGGCCAGCTCATGCCGATCATACCGGAGATGAGAGCTGCGTGGGATGCGATGCGTCCTGCACTTCAAAATGTCATAGGTGGCAATATGTCGCCCAAGCAGGCAGCAGAATATCAGCAGGAACTATGCATTCAGAAAATTGCAGCAATGTATGAAGGTTCTGAAGAAGGTGTTGAACAAAAAACTGCACTTGCATCGACAATTTTTATGATCCTCGGCATTGCACTTGGGCTGTATTTTACGTATGTGCTCGTGTTCAAATTTATTCTCGCTTTGATGAGAAAACCGAATTCCTTTGAAACCAAGAATGCCAGGTTTGCTGTGATCATGGCAGTTCCCGCATCGGTAATTCTATTCGGCGTAGTAATCTACCCATTTTTCTATAATATAGTACTCTCCTTTTCCAACATGAACATGACGAATGTGAATTCATGGACCATTATCGGATTTGGGCAATATGTAAAAGTCTTTGCAGAAAAGATATTCTATTCTGTATTTTTTAAAACAGTGATATGGACTGTCGTGAATGTATTCTTCCATGTTACATTAGGTGTATTTCTTGCAGTATTGCTTAATCGGCATTTACCCGGAAAAGCAATTATACGAGTGCTTCTCGTGCTCCCATGGGCTGTTCCAGAATATATAACTGCTCTCACATGGCGAGGTATGTTCATGTACGATACCGGCGCGATAAATCTGCTTCTGCATAAACTTGGAATACCTGCAGTTCACTGGCTTTCAGGAGCAACAACAGCTTTTATTGCGAGCATGGTCACAAATATCTGGCTTGGTGTTCCCTTCATGATGATCATTGCGCTTGGCGGATTGCAATCCATACCAAAAGAACTGTACGAAGCAGCAGAAATAGACGGTGCTTCTGCATGGAAGAAATTCTGGAGAGTGACCGTGCCGCTTCTCAAACCTGTTATGATACCTGCGATTACATTGGGAATTGTGTGGACGTTCAATAAACTGACAGTAATATGGTTAGTCACAAATGGCGGTCAACCCGCAGATAAATCTCATATTCTTGTTTCCTACGTGTACCGGGCAGCATTTAACCTGTACCGGTACGGATATGCAGCAGCATTTTCCATGATAATCTTCCTGATTTTAGTGGTGTTCAGCGTAACGTTCATGAAGCGGTCGCAAGTCGCAGATAAGGTATAAGGTGAAAAATGAATAAAACAAGGCATTGGTATCAGTATGTAATTATTTATTCGATCCTGCTCCTTTTTGTTGCGATCTCAATTTTCCCGATCCTCCGTGTATTCACGATTTCCCTTCGTCCTGGAGATAACCTTCTCAATACATCTCTACGGATTATTCCCGAAGATGCAAGTTGGGCAAATTATGTTCAACTCTTCACAGAAAAACCTTTCCTCACTTGGATACGAAACAGTTTGCTTGTTACTCTGGCAGTGACGGTAATTGGAGTTGCTCTCTCTTCAACTGCCGGGTATGCCTTTTCCCGATATAAATTTCCGGGTCGGAGAGCAGGTTTGCTTGCCCTTCTTGTCACGCAGATGTTCCCGGCAACTATGCTTTTACTTCCTTTATATATTATGATCTCCAAATTGGGACTGGTAAATAGTTTTGTCGGATTGATAATTATGTACAGCGCATCGGCATTGCCTTTCTGTATCTGGCTTATGAAAGGATATTACGATACGATCCCTTCAAGTCTGGAAGAATCGGCAACAGTTGATGGTGCAAGCAAATTTTATGCTTTCTGGAAAATTATTATTCCTCTTGCATCTCCAGCTCTTGTTATTACTGCCCTTTTCTCTTTCATGGCTGCGTGGAACGAATATGTGGTTGCGGCTCAGGTACTCTGGTATGAAGATATGTTCACGATTCCTCTTGGACTGAAGAGTCTGCAGGGTAATATGACCACGCAATGGGGGATGTATGCAGCAGGAGCTTTGATAATAAGCATTCCTGTAATTGTTGTATTTTTAGTCCTCAGCAAATGGCTCGTTTCGGGCTTAACGCTGGGAAGTGTCAAAGGATAAATTTTTGAAAAAATTAAGGAGTTCTCAATGAAAAAATATCTTATAATTTTAGTAATGATGCTCGTATTTGCAGGCTCTCTGCATGCAGCGATTGGCTGGAGTGGCGGTATCTGGCCGAATTCCTCTACCGATCAAACAAATGGTTTTGATATTACAGTATATTATCAAATCTGGAAAGATGGAGTGACAAGTCTCCCTGGAAGAGGGGACAGTCTTTCCGCAACGATCTTCTATAAAACGCAATCACAACCTTCCTTCTCATCAGAAGCGATGACGTTCAATGTCGATGTTGGGAATAATGATGAATATTTTGGCATCATACCCAACGCTATTTTCAGTGCAGGAGACACAGTATTTTTCTATTGTGAAGGGTATGATTCCACAGACGCAACCTATTCTTATGGAAATGATCAAAATGGAGTGGGTCCATTTACAGATACTACTCCCGGAAGTTATAATATCGTTGCCGGATTAAATCAGGATGTAACAGTTACATTTCAGGTAGATATGACGATTGTTGATCCTGTGTATACCGTATCCGTTGCCGGTTCTTTCAATGGCTGGACAGCAGGTGTCGATACGTTAAATGATGTCGGAAATAACATCTATTCTGGTGATGTGCTTTTCACTGCCGGAACCAATCCATACCAGGAATACAAATTCGTGAATGGCTCGATCTGGGAAGATTATATATCAAACCGTATACTAAATATTGATGACTCTTCTCCAACAATGATCCTGCCGCCAGTGTATTTTAATGACATCCCACCTGATGAGATTTTTGTGACATTCCAGGTTGATATGACATTGCAGATATGGAATGACTGGTTTGTACCCGGTGTGGATACCGCAGCAGTAAGCGGTTCCATGAACGGATGGAATAAGTGGGAGCTGACTGATATAGACGGAGATGATATCTATACTGGTGAATATTCATTTTATGGATGTGTCAGCGATGTGATCGAATATAAATTCAGAATTAATGATAATTTTGAATTGTTTGATCTGCCGAATAGAAGTTTTACGATTGATGATACCGTAACCACAATACCTGTCGTATTCTATGATGATTTCAATCCTAATACTCCGACTAATCTTACCGCAGTTGTAGATGAATGGGACGTTGATCTTGCATGGGATGCACCAGCAACCCGTGATGTTGATTATTATAATCTCTATCGTGATGATTCTGTTATTGCTCTTGTGTATCATCCAACCACGATTTTCACAGATACATCAGTGCCTTTTGGAAATCATGTATACTATGTTACTGCAGTGTATCCTGAAGGGCAATCACTTCCATCCAACACACAAACTGTTTTTGTCGGAACGAACACACCTCCGGTCGCAGTTGCAGGTGATGATAAGACTGTGATCGAAGACCATGCAGTATATTTGGACGGCTCCGGCTCTTATGATCCTGATGGACTTCCAATAACGTATCACTGGAGTGCTCCTGCAGATATTGTGCTTTCTGATTCCACTGCGGTCGATCCTTCTTTTGTAGCCCCAATGGTAGATGAGGATACTATTTTCACACTTTCTCTTATTGTGTTTGATGGAGAGCTTTACTCGGATCCCGATTATGTCGATATTACCGTTCTGAACAGTGTGCCTCCTACTGCTGATTTTTCTGCATTTCCTTTAACGGGTTCCATTCCTCTTGAGGTAACTTTTACAGATGAATCCTATTCTAATATTACAGACTGGAATTGGAATTTTGGTGATGGTGAAACGAGCGAAGAGCAGAATCCGGTTCACACCTATACTTCAGCCGGAACATTCTCTGTAATTCTCACTGTTACCAATTTCTTTGGATCAGATACTATCACAAAATGGAATTACATTCATGTTACTTCAGTTCCTCTTGATCCTCCTACAAATCTTACTTACACGGTCAATGTCGATGATGTCACCCTTGACTGGGATGCACCAACATCAGATGAACGGGATTTAACTTTTTATAAGTTGTACCGCGATGATGTCGTGATTGTTGTGATTTATCCTCCTACAACAATGTACACTGACACGAATCTACCATTAGGCGAATATGCATACTTCGTGACTGCGATGTATCCAGAAGGCGAATCTGCACCCACCAATCCAGTGACAGTTTCTATTATAAATAATCCTCCTGTAGCAAATGCTGGTCCCGATCAAACAGTTGATGAAGGTGATTTTGTTCAGCTTGACGGCTCCGGATCATATGATCCTGAAGGGCTAACCTTGACCTATAGCTGGACTGCTCCTGCTCAGATAACCCTTGATGATCCTGCAATTGTCGATCCTAGTTTTACCGCACCTCTTGTGACGCAGGATGAGGTATTCCCAATTGAGCTCCTGGTGTTTGACGGCAATTCATGGTCTGAGCCTGACACAGTATTTATCACTGTTCGTGAGCTTATGGATGCAGGTGATCAACCTCAAAATTTCGAGACAGCACTTCATGCAAATCATCCCAATCCCTTTACTACTTCCACATTAATTTCTTTCTCTCTAAAGGAAAATGCTCACGTAGAAATTGAAATATATAATATAAAAGGAGCGCATGTTGCATCACTGATTCGTGAAACATTGGAGACTGGAAATTATGAAATTGAATGGGATGGTACTGACCAGTTTGGGCATAATGTGTCACCCGGAATTTATTTCTGTAGGATTTCTGCTGGTCAATACGTTTCCACGAATAAGATGATATTAATGAAATAAAAGACGGCGCTCATTTCATTGCGGAGTGGGCGTCTTTTAAAACTTGACATAAAATGAAAATAATTATGCTAAAATTAAAGACTTACTTGGAGGAACACATGAAAAAAATTATTATTTTTTCAGTTCTTATTTTATTTGCCTTCTCCACTCTTCACGCAGTAATTGGATGGAGTGGAAATATTTGGCCAAATTCAGGATCAAATCAAACGAACGGTTCTGATATTACTGTGTACTATCAGATGTGGAAAGATGGAGCTACCGGTCCCGGCGGTCCAGCTCCCATGCTTTCAGCAACGATCTTTTATAAGAAATCAACAGAAACTACGTATCAAGATCTCGCAATGACTTATAACGCACCTGTTGGAAATAATGACGAATACATGGGCGCAATTCCGGATACGTATTTTGGTTCCGGCGACATTATTCATTTCTATTGCGAGGGCTATGACTCCACTGACGCAACATATTCATACGGAACTGACCAGTCCGGCGCAGGTCCTTTTGATGCAGGAAATCCAGGTTCATATAATATCGTAGGCGGCATAAGCCAGGATGTCACGGTTACCTTCCAGGTTGATATGAGCGTTGTGGGCCCAGTCGAACCAGTAACAGTAGCAGGTAGTTTCAATGGCTGGAACGCCAGTGCTAATGAACTCACAGCACAGGGCGATGACATCTATGCAGGTGATGTACTGTTTACGGCAGGTACCAATCCAAGCCAGGAATATAAATATGTAAATGGCGGCAATTGGGAAGACCAGATCGGTAATCGAACACTTACTGTTGATGATTCATCACCCACAATGATACTACCGGTTGTATATTTCAACGATCAGAACCCCAATGACTATACCGATATCGATGTCACTGTCACGATCAGCGTTGATGTAGCAGATTCTGTTGGTGCTGGTTATGTGTTTGACTCACTCGGTGTGTATGGGAATGTTGCTCCACTTGATTGGGATTTCGGTATCATACATAATGGATTGATAGAGATCATAACCGATGAACTGTGGACTGGAGAATTTCTTTTCCCTGCAGGATCATGGAAACATGTAGAGTTTAAACTTGGAAGAAATGGACTCGATCTCGAAGCCGGATTTGGAGAAAATCATACCTTTGATATTGATGATTCAAGCCCAACCCAGCTCATAAGCTGCGTGTATGGAACAATGGGACCAGTCACCTCGATTGACGATCCACAAATGCAGGGTGACATATCTATGAAGAATGTTCCCAATCCCTTTATCAATGGCACGACAATTTCATTTTCTTTGAAATCACATGAATTCAAGAATGCTACTGTATCGATCTTCAACCTCAAAGGACAACTTGTGAATGAGTTCAACACACAAACAAATCCTTTTGGACAGGGAGAAATTCATTGGAACGGAAAAGATCTTCAGGGCAAAGAACTGAATAGCGGTATCTATTTCTATAAGGTTTCAACAGACGATGCATCCGAAATTCATAAAATGATAATGATGAGATAGAAGCCATATTATGAGAAATTATTTAAATGCGAGATCCCGATTTTTACATCGGGGTCTCTTCTTTCTAATATTATTAACATTTTCTGTAAGCTCGCTGTATGCCACCACAGGTGATGATCTGAGTGACCGTATCATTATAGACGGCTTTAGTGATGACTTTGCAGATAATGAGCGACTCTTTATTAAAACACCTCTTGCCGAATCTCAAGAGCTGGATGACGATTCCTGGTGGGGTGAATACAATGACGTCAAACAGATCGACCTTACGTGGGATCTCACCTATCTCTATGTCGCGATAGATGCCTGCTGCTGGGATAACAATGTGATCTATTACCTTGACGTGTATCCCGCTTACGGTATCCAGAATATGCTGGACTTGAATACATGGATGAGAGCATTCAAATTTTATGGTACTAATCCGGATTTCTTCCTTGCCACATGGGATACCAATGATAATCCGCAGTTCTGGAAAATGCGGGAAGGTTCGTCTTTGCAGGCGGATGAAGTCTCTGTAAATGATTACTCGGCTTATAATACAGGAAATCTCGGCAGGGCAATGGAAGCTGCAATTCCGTGGGAAGTTATCTATTATGATTCCCTTCACACAATGAAGGATTTTCCCACTCTGAAAATGCTCGCAGTGATCACCACCGGCTCAGATAATCTCGGCGGACCTGATGTCATACCGAATAATCTTGGCGGTATGCCAAGCGACGGCATCTCCACAGCAGTGCTCGATAATTATCTCGAGATATGTGTTGATTCTACGGGAGATGGGAGTCCGGATATTGGAATAAGCCCGAAAGAGCGGGTACACTTTTATAAAATCCCTCCCTTTGAAGAGCTTCCCCTTTCCGTCAGAAAGGTAATTTTTCCAGATGGGAAAGTCTTTGCTCCTTCCAAAGGGGAGAAGCTCTCATTCCAGATCGATCCCAATCGTGTCAGTGCCTTCAATGTGGAAATATATGATGCACGAGGTGCCTATATCAGCAATGCTGAGCTTGTCGATCTCGAAACACAGGCATGGGAATGGGACGGCACAAATAAGAATGGGAAGAGCGTTCCCTTCGGCATATACATCTTGAGAGTGGTCTCGGACTCTCAAGAGGTCAGCCATAATGAAGCGATTTCGGTAATTAAATAATATGAAAAAATGTAGAAATAAACGAATCGGATTTTTAGCTCTCTTTTTATTATTGATCCCAATCGGATTGCAGGCAGATTTTATTGGTATGAACTGGGGGGCACGCCCCATGGCATTGGGTGAAGCGTATGTGGGTCTTGCAAACGATCCCTCAGCAGTTTTCTGGAATCCTGCAGGGCTTTCTTATGTGAGCCGTTATTCAGTTATAGCATCGCATCAAAATTTGTATGGCGTCAAAGACCTGTATAATGAAATGGTGGCAGTGTCCATTCCCCTGAAATTCGTGCACCTCGGACTGGGTTGGACCCAGATGAATCTTCTTCATGAATATTCCGAACAAAACATTGCGCTTTCTGCCGCAAGTATTATATGGTATAAGAACATCGCGATCAGGTTTGGTCTGAGTCTGGATAATTACTTCGTCAGTGTTCCGGGATATGATGATGCCAAGAATACCTCAACATTTGATGTCGATGCAGGTCTGATCACAACTCCGCTGAAAAATTTGTCTTTCGGATTCACAGCCCGCAATCTTATTGAACGGAGTGTCACACTTGTGTCTGAAAGCGAGAAGATCAAAAGAAATTTTGCTCTTGGTGCACATTACCAATGGCGGGACGTGGTGAATTTCCTTTTAGATTATAATTGGGATAATGACGAGAGCAGTCTCCATTTTGGATGGGAGATATGGTTCTTTGATGTGTTCGCACCACGTATGGGATTAAATAGAGATTATTTGACTGTTGGCTTCGGTATTAAATCAAAGAACTGGACGCTCGACGGCGCAGTGTATTCACACGAAGAGCTTGGCAGTACATACCGTCTTTCTTTTGGCGTTCAATTCAAATAGCATAAATGTACAGGTATTTATAGTGAAAAAAAGTATATTATTTATTATTAGTTTTCTTGTGGTCTGTTCATTCTCCCTTCATGCACAGATACGGCTGGAAGGTTATCTCGAAAGTTCATTCGGCACGAAATATGAATCCGACAGCTTCCATTGGAATATTTGGGATCCCGATTTCAAGGTTGAGTTCCGGTTATTTGCTCATCCTATTGCTAATTCTGAAGCGTATGTGAAATTCTATGGTGATAAATGGAACGAGCATGGGCAGATGACGGATCATTCTGAAGCGATCCTTGCAGAAGCCCACCTTTCCTACAGGCAGGAAAAGAACGGATTCGGATTCAATACGGTTTTGTTCACCCGGGAAAATAATCACTATTGGACGGATGGTTCTCTACTCAATGTACTAAATTCGGGCTCGGTCAATAATGACGGCAACGGGCAAGGTGTGAGGTTCGATCTCTGGGAACCCTGGGGCGGAAGCGCAACGTATGTGTTTTCAGATTTCTCGCAAGGAGACAGTGACGATATCCATCTTGTCAGACTTAGGCAGAATTTGTTGAAGGATAAGCTCAAAACCGGAATGTTCTATCAGAGAAAAAATTATGGGATCGGTGATAAAAATTCCTACAATGAAGTATTTGCATTTGATGAACATGCTGAGATCGGTAAATACCAAGTCAACTTTGAAATGGCTTTCTCCAGCGTTCCCTCAGAGCAGGATGTTAAGGATACCCTAAAATACTACAGAGATCAAAGCAGTAAGTATTTTGAAGATGGCGATTACATCAGCGGACTTCGAGAATTTTTCAAAGGAAATGTCGCAGCAAAAATGGAGTTCCGCGGCTTCAGGGTTGGTCATCCCAATTTTGGCTACTGGTTTATCAATCCCGGCGTATGGACATATGGAAAATGCTATAAGAACTATATGGGTGAGAACAAATCAGATGAATTTGGCATCTGGGTGAATACCTACTATTTTGTTCCTCAAAGAGCTATAACGCTTACTTTGAATTACTCGCAAAACCAGAAGCTTGAAGGTGAACAATATTCCACAGGAGTGAGTCTCGATCCTGTGAGAAATCTTTATGGAGAAGCATATATTGAATTTGTGAACGGCTTCAAGGGTAAGGTTTACTATAATATGAAGGACGAGGTCTGGCACGGGAAAAATTATAAACATAATGATTTTTTTGCTGAGCTTTCTGTAGAAAACCGCTTGGCAAAATTACTGACACAGTTCAAAATAAAAGATATTGGTGAAACCTGGGAAAAACAAATTGCAGGTATTGAATGTGCTGTGAATCTCTCTGACCGCTGGCGGGCTTTTGCCCGTGGTCTTGTCGTGAATGACAGGGTCGGTTCTCGCATGAGCTTTTTCGGAGAGCTTCAATACCGCATCGGCGGCAATTCTGAAATTTATCTTCAATATGGTCCGAGCTGGTATGGCGGATACGGACTCGTAAATGACGACAGTTTTGTGTCCGGCGGCACAATGCAGGATGAGATCAGAGTCGTTTTCAAAGCATGGTTTTAACAGGATATAAGGAGTAATAGTGAGAAAAGTAATACTTTTCATAATAATGTTTTGTTGGGTCAGCATGGCTTTTGCCGGTGTCTCGATAACAAAAAAAGGTGTGGAATTCTTTTATGAAGCACCGAATGCAGGTACGGTGTCCGTTGCTGGTGAATTCAATGAGTGGAACACGTCAGCACATGTCATGAAACTTGGTGATGACGGTGTGTGGAGAATTGTCATTCCGCTTTCTTCAGGTTCCTATATGTACAAGTTCGTTGCAGATGACAACTGGATTACTGATCCGGACAATCCCAAACAGAAGGATGACGGCTATGGCGGTATGAACTCTCTTGTCGAAGTTACTGCTGGTGGTGAACTTATTGTGAGCAGCGAACCGGTGAAACAGGAAGGAATACGAACTTTGCTTAATCCGAAAGTGCTGTTTGACGGACGGATGTATTCACAAAATCTCTTTAATAAAGAAGATTATAATGACAAGCTGATGCTCGACAAACCCTTGTTCGATATCAATCTCGGCGTGAAGGTCAAATTCAATTCGCAGGTCGAGGGCTATACGGTCATGAATATCAACAACATCGCTGAAGGTGTTGATATGTGGAAAACCCATCTGAATTTCAAACGAAGCTACCTCAAACTCGATACGCAATATTTTCTGGTGCAGGCATTCGATAAATACGGATTTCTTACCTTTGATGATCCTCTTCACCTCGTGGGTGATATCGGCTGTAGAAGTTATAATTTCGGTTACGATGTGATGGGCATATATGGTCGCTCTAACCTGCCGATGTTCATGCTTCCAATTGTTGGAATTCCTATGCAATTTCAGGCAGAAGGAGTTTTTGCAGATAACGCAGGCGATGATGATACCGACATAAGTGCATTCAGGGGAAAAGTGTTCTTTGATGTGATACCGGAAACAACTTCTGTAAGGTTCGGATTCGGTGAATATCATGCACAAATGCCTGTGAGTACGACTTCTTCAAAGGAACATACAAGTAATGAATTTGATATACAGGCTTCTTATTCGATGGATCAACCCGGGTGGCAAAATCCGATGGAGTTCGTTTTATCTGGTGAATATTACCAATTCAAAGATACCGATAATGTCAATATGGATTCATTGAAAACAGACTTTGCAAAAGGTGACAGAATATTTGCCGGGCTGGAAGTAAATTTCCCCGCAGCATTGAAGGTCTTTGCTCATTTCCAAAGAAACAAGCTTGAGTTCGCAAGAGATATCACAAAGAACCGGCTTACGCTTGGTGGAGAATTTTCTACAGAAAAGCTTGTTGCCAAAGTTGCAATGAGTACGTGGAAAACAGATTTTGCGGACAGTCTTGTCACATGGAATGATTACTTTGTGTACATGGAAAAGACAGACGGAAACGGTCGTTGGTTCCAGAAATATACAAATGTGCCTTATGCGCAGTATACACTTATGGGTTATGAAACTGCAATGTATTGGGATTTTCTGTTCGGGTATGATTTTGAACTCCTGAATCAGAAATTCCATGCCGGTTATGAAGGCAAAATAGCACAGCAGGATATCAAATACGAGCCCAAGTTGATCGAGAACATTGCAACTCTTCAATGGGATATATCACCTCAATGGTCACTCTATACCGATCTCCGTGTGCCGATATATAACGATCCATTCCTACAGGTTAAAACTGATTTCAGTGAGTGGAAGGATGTGTTCTGGTGCAATTTTACCAGTTTGACCTACCATCTGAGCAGAAGCATTGACCTCTCATTATACTGGGGCGTGAATCCCATAGCGCTCAGCAATGTGACCGATGAGTTTTTGCCGATCGGCAGATTCGAATATATGAATGAAATTGGAAATTTCGAGAACTATCTTGAAAACAGTTATACAGGACTCGGTGAACAGATACGAGAAGCTGAAAAGTCACTCACGGAAAAGCAGCGCATCGGCGTCGAAGCTGTATTGAGATTTTAAGGAGTCCGCATCATGAAAAAAATAGTTGCATTTATCCTAGTTATTTCACTGCTTTTCCTTTCAGCATGTTCAATGAACTTCATCAAGAAGCGTTTGCCTGCTCCTCATCAAATACCGGGTGGAGGAATCCTGTTCCAGTTTGACGCTCCGTCTGCACGTATTGTCACTCTTTCGGGAAGTTTCCCTGATAATATGTGGAGTGGAACTGCATCTTCATCTGGAAGTTTCAATGAGAATATTGATAAGATGTATGATGACGGCACACATGGTGACAGGATCGCTGAAGACGGTATCTGGTCTATCGTGAAGCAGCTTGCTCCCGGCAGATATGAATATAAATATGTTATTGACAGAAACACCTGGGTGAAAGACCCCAATGCGTTCGAAGTGATCGATGATGGTTACGGCGGAAGCAATTCTGTCCTGATCATAAATTAATTTTGAGGTACATATGAAAAAAATATTTTTATTACTTTCCTTATTCGCAATCCTGTTCTATCTCGGGTGTGATAAAACACCCTATGAAATACCCTTCGATTCAATACGAGCAGTTATTTTTGACGTTAATATGAAACTAAAAATTGATGATGGAACTTTCAATCCCGATACCGACACTTTAAGTATCAACGGCACTTTTAATAATTGGACTGCCCACGAAATGTACGACATAGATGATGACAGCATCTATACAAGTACTTTCCCGAACTTGATCAATGGAGGTACATATGAGTATAGATATGGTATTAATGGTGTTTTGGAAGATCTCGGTGGTGATAATAGGGTTTATACTGTAAAATCAGAAGATAATATTACAGCTGATTTCTATGGTGAGTTAGATCCAACAATCGTTACATTTCAAGTTAATATGAATTATCAAGTCGAATTAGGATACTTCGTATTTGGTAGTGATTTTCTTGATGTCGCAGGAAATTTCAATAATTGGGAAGGTTCTGCCCATCTCGTCGATCTCGAAGGTGACGGCATCTATGAAATTACATATTATAACATGGTTCCTGATCAGCAATTAGAATTTAAATTCCGCATAAATGGTAGTTGGGACACAGCAGAATTTCCTGGAGGTGGTCCTAATAGAACATATACTGTTGTAGCCGGAGAGAATATTCCATATTATTGGTATAACGATGAACAACCTGAGTAAAAATATAACCCAATATAATATTATGAAATAGAAAATATATACGGAGGAACATACATGAAACGTATACACTTTTTACTCCTTATCATTCCGCTCATCCTCACAGGATGCGGAACACTGGGATTTGGCTCTTTCGAAGGTAAGCCACCTCAGACAGCGACAATAGCCCAAGCAGAGGGTGGCACAACTTTTTCATATGAAGCACCCGATGCAGCAAGTGTCTTTGTCGCAGGTGATTTTAATTCCTGGGATCCCCAGGCTGATCCTATGATCAAGCAGGACGATGTATGGGTGATCACACTCGACCTAGAACCAGAATCATATCAATATAAATTTGTTGTGAATGGCTCGGAATGGATGCCTGATCCCAACAATCCCACGACTGCTGATGACGGATATGGGGGACAAAATTCAGTAATAACAATTGGAGAGAAACCAATGGCAACTTTTGTTCAAGAAGAAACGAAACCACAAAGCGGTGTTTTTCCTGTCACCTTTGAATATCAACCTCTTACCGGTGGCAAACATGACGTGTACCTTGCTGGCGAATTTAATAACTGGTCAGACAAGGATATACAACTTAAAGAAGATAACGGAATATACAAAACCACAGTTCAACTTCCCAAAGGTAAATTCACCTATAAGTTCGTTGTGGACGGCAACTGGGTAACTGATGAGAATGCAGCAGAATTTATCGGCGATGGATTTGGCGGACAAAATTCCGTTGTATTCGTGGGTAAAAAAGAGGATATAGAAGCTCTTTATAAAGTAGAATTCTCATATCGTCCCGATAAAGAAGGTGTGAATGATGTGTATCTTGCAGGCTCTTTCAATGGCTGGAATCAGAAAGCCAATATGATGGAAGAAACTGAAGATGGGCTTTTTGAAACGACCCTCCTTCTCAAGGGTGGAGAATATCAGTACAAATTCGTGGTGAACGGAACGGACTGGATCACAGATTTGAGCGTGTCCCGTTTTGGCGACGACGGATTCGGTGGTCAGAATTCCATTTTAGACGTAGATGAACGCTATCCAAAAGTTCAGATAGAAATGAGCGACGGAAACGTTATGACGTATGGAATCCCGACCGATCAATCTCTGGAAACGATCAATCCGCTTTCCGATACAAAAATAGAATTCAAAGCCCGTGCACATCGCAACGACCTTGAAAATATTTATTTGTGGAAAGACGGAGAAAAGATCGAGATGGATTTTGTGGATGCGGATGACACCTTTGATTATTATCATAAAATAATTGAACTTAGTTCACCTGATGATGAGTTTGATTACTACTTCATTTATGTAGATGGCGGCAAGGAATTCTATCTTCTTAACGGCGCTTTGACCGAGAACTTTGATGAAGATATGGTATTTCATTATTCCAAGGAAGCAGTGGAGCCCTTCTTTACACCGGACTGGGTAAAGAACGGAGTTATTTACCAGATATTCTGTGACAGATTCTACAATGGCGACAAGTCAAATGACCAGGATTTCACAGAATGGTATTATAAAGGCGTGAACCAGCCGCCAGCACCCGGAAAAAAATTACCGGCGAACAAACAATATTTCCACCTTGTTGATGACTGGTATGATATTTCCAGTTTGAAAAGCAATCCATACAGACATGACGGCAAACCGGATTGGTGGTCATTTTACGGTGGTGACATCGAAGGTGTGCGTCAAAAGCTTGGCTACCTTGAAGACCTTGGAGTGACGATTATATATTTCAATCCACTCTTTGAAGCAAAGTCAAATCATAAGTACGATGCAGTGGATTATATGAAACTCGATCCTCATTTCGGCACTCCGGAAGAGTTCAAGAAGTTTGTACAAGAAGCACATGAGCGTGGCATTCATGTGATCATCGACTGTGCTTTCAATCATACAGGCGAGACATTCTGGGCATTTCAGGATGCACTTGAAAAAGGACCCGATTCGCCCTACTGGCACTGGTACGAGATAAAGAAGTGGCCCCTGCCCGATCCTGTTCCTGCAAACTATAATCCCGCAGATTATTATGAATGCTGGTGGGGTGTAGGTGAGATGCCGGATCTCAACTGGGATCTGACACTTCCTAATCCTGCTGAAAATAGTATTAAAAATATAGATGATGCCGATCCTAACTGGGATGTGGTGAACTATGTCCTCGATGTCGCAGATTACTGGATCAAAGACATGGATTGTGATGGTTTCCGTTTGGATGTACCGAATGAAGTTCCTTTCTGGTTCTGGGAGTTGTTCCGCGATAAAGTAAAATCTATCAAACCAGATGCATATCTCGTTGGCGAACTCTGGGGCAATGCCACAGATTGGGTGAACAGCCACTATTTTGATGCAGTGATGAACTACGCCTTCTTCAAAGATCCTGTGATGCGTTTCTTCGCGATGAGAAGCTGCAGCGCTAAGACCTTTGACAGAGACATCAAGCAGGGCTTGCTTGCATATCCTATCCAGGCAGTGCAATGTATGATGAACCTCATAGACAGCCATGATACATTCCGTTATCTTGAATCCATTAAAGGTGATCTTGGCAAATTAAGACTCACCATGCTTTTCTCTATGACCTATGTCGGTGCTCCCCATATCTGGTATGGCGATGAGATCGGCATGATGGGTGCTCATGATCCGGACTGCCGCAGACCAATGAACTGGAAATATACCGAAGATAAAGAAAAGGTCGCCCTGCGAGACTGGTATAAAAAACTGATACAGATCAGGAAAAAATTCTCATGCCTACGCACAGGCGACTTCCATACAGTGCTTACGGACGGCATGGTCTATGCATATAAACGAAGTGATGATAACTGCTCTATAACGGTGGTGATCAACAATGATACACAAGCTCATACAGTAAAAATTCCTTTCAATGAAGGACAGAAATCTGCAATAAATCTTCTGGATGATATGTCATTTCAAATTACTGATGGCGAAATCGAGATCACTCTCAAGCCAATGAGTGGTGCGATACTTAAATAAATTTTCCCTGCGAAATGGGGTACCTATGAATAAAAAATGTACAGCGGTGTTGATAGGATTTCTTCTTGTTGCGGTCAATGCATTCGCTTTTACGATAACAGGAGACATCTCGAGCTGGCAAAAAGAAGATTTTATCAGCTTTGATGAAGTGGGGGACTGCGTAGCATCCTGCGGAGATATTACATCCGTATTCTCACGAGTCGAAAATGGAACACTCTTTTTAAGGATTACTTTTGATGACATGGTCCAGCGATCGCAAAACCATATCGTGAAAGATAATTTCCATGAGAAAGATATTGCTGCTATCGTCACTATCTATGCAGGCAAGGAGAAGAAAGCACTCTTTCATAAGGAATTTTCTATGCAAGCTCTTGAGCAGAAAAATGGAGATGAGAAAATTCTTAGAACACGTGAATGCAATACCGTAGAGCACTCTATTCCTTTCGTGACCGAATTTGCCAAAGAAGACCTGACCTACAAAATCGATGTCATTATTGATGGCACAATTGTGGACAATTTTATCGGAAAAGGGCAGACGCTCTTTCGAGGTGGCAACTGTGCATTTGTTCATCACGGCAACCAGGGGTTGACCTATACCGAGGTTTTTTATGGACAGTATCCCCAGGAAACAAGCGGTTTCGATGAAGTGCTTGAAGTGCATGAAGCGACAAATATTCCCGGCAATTTTCACATGTCCGGAACACTCATGCCTGCTGCAGAATGGCATAATCCTGAATTTAATGATTGGCTGGAAACAGGAGCTGCAAGCGGATGGGTGGCTATGATGACCTCTGCGCTCGGACAGCACATGATGCCCTTTGTGCAGAATGATATGAATAACTGGTCTGTGAACATCGAATGCGATATGGTGGATTACAGGTATAACTATATTCCACGTGTTGCATGGGTTCCTGAGCGCGTATGGCTTAATCCCGGGCAGTATCCTGATGCGGGTGTAATCGACTGGCTTGGTGATAACTGGCAGCAGTACGGTGTCGATGCAGTTATTCTTGATGACAGTCCCCATTGCTGGAATGTGAATAAGAACAAGATCCACTGGATGAATAACGGCAGCGGTGTGACGCTTCGCGTGATTCCTATTGATAATGAATTCGTAGGAAAAATGCACTATGATGCGGACGGTGCAAAAAACTATATAAATTCACAAGGACAATACGAAATTGTCGTGTATGGCACTGACTGGGAAGTTGCCGCAGAAATGAACGAGCACCACAACTCATTCTTCCTGGATAACTATGAAAGTGTGCTCTGGTACTGCCATGACAACTATCCTGCAATAAATGTATGGAAGCTTGATGCTGCTTTGGCAAACGCAGACTTCAATGGCAGCAGCTTCGATATTACTCCCGGAACATACGGGCTTCTCGGCGGTGGCGACGGATATGGAGGAAGTAATAATAGCTGGTACACCCAATGGGCTGGTGCAGAATCTCATTCGGATTATCACTCGCCGAAATGGACCTACGGATATATATGGAATGATGTCTATAACAATATCATAACATGTCCCGATAATGGTCTTTCTCAGCTTGCATGGTACACGCTCATGATCAATCTTCATGAAACCGGATGGCATACAAGCGGCGAGATCGCTGATTGGGAGCATCGCTATTCTGCACATATGAAAAATGCAAATGTCTATGCAGAAGCATCTCGATGGGCAAATGGTGACTATGTAGAAACAACTGCATCCTATCTTTCTGATATTGATAAAGATGGTGTCGATGAACTCATTATGTATAATGATAACGCATTTTATGTATTTGAAACAATTGGAGGAAAAGCAAACTGGATATTCGTCAAAGATGGTTCGGGTAATGGCTATTCTGTGGTCGGTTCGGATGTGGCATATTGGTCGGAATCCGACGGTGATTATAATGAGAGCTCCAATAATCACGTTGCAGCACTTTCGGATGTGTCACCCAATTATCAGAACGATCTCTATGCAATGGTCGTAAATACAGGCACTGGTGACAGCGTACAGGCAACACTTACAAAAAATGAAGTGAGCAAAGTAATATCTCTTCAAACCGGCGATTCTCACCTCGAAGTTCAGTACAGTTTTGGCAATGAAACAGGATACGTGAAATCCGGCTGGTCTTCCGATCTTCTCGATCTTATCTGGTCGGGAAAATCCAATCTGCAAAGAATGTGGGGGGACTGGGGAGAATATTGCGGACAAAGAAATTCTTCTTCCGGCGCAACAGGTGCGATCGTGATCGGTGATGCAGGTGCAGAATTCAATACAGAATTCGAAGGTACACTTGTCAAAGGAGATGAGATAAAAGGACAGGGTAGCTTTGTCGTGTATCTTTTTGCAGGATTTACCAGTGCGCCCTATGATCCAAATAATAACAAAGTTGTAGAGCTTGATGCACTCGCGGATGAACTTCAGGATAGCTATGCACCGCGCATTGTGAACGAAGCAGCATACCTCGTGGGTGACAGTAAACTTCAGATCATTTATAACGAACCCGTTCAAGAATTAAGTGCGATTGACCCCGGTCATTATTCATTTCAGAATTTCACAGGTTCATATTCAATAAATAATATTCAATTTTCACATGAGCGAAAAGTGACAATCACAATTAATGAAAGCTTCCAGCCCGGCGATCTTGGTGATGTCGTTGTCTCTAATGTGCTTGATCTGCATGGAAATCTCATTGATCCTGATTACGATACCGGAGCAGTCACAGAAATTATTACACCACATGTTGTCGGCTCGATGAACGGATGGACACCCGGCAATCATGATTATGATTTCTTATTGATGGATAATGGTGTATGGCAGTCAGTGCTCTCGCTTCCCACAGGCAGTTATGAGTACAAGGTCATAGAAAGCAATAGCTGGAACGGCAATGACTGGCCCGGAGAAAATCAATCATTTGTTCTGGGAGAAGCATCGGTCATAACGATCTACGCGAATTGCGGTATTATGGTTGGAGAACAGAACTATGACGAGTATGTTTTCCACAGTCCAAATCCGCCTGTGGTCGTGGGGAATTTCCTCTCCGAGATCGGGGGAACCGACTGGAATGTGCAGACAACTCTCACCCTGATGAATGATGAAGGTATTGATGGTGATTCTGTTGCATTTGACGGCATTTACACCTACTTTGGCTCAATCCCGGCTGGTGAATACGAATACAAGATCGTACTCAATAATAACTGGGATCAAAATACCACTGGAGAGAACCTATATTTAAGCTTGAATGCGAACAGCGATGTGTATTTTTATTATAATATGGCACAAAACATAATATGGGCAGAGAATGCCGGTGTATCGGTCGATGAGCCGGATCAACCGCAGTATGAGATCAATATCACTCTTGCTCCCCCTCATCCATCACCTTTTAAAGACCAGCTTACGATCGATTATTATGTACGCCAGCCATCAAAAGTAACTTTGGAAATTTTTAATATAAAAGGACAAAAAATTCTTACTCTTATTGATAATGAACTGAAACAAGGAGCGAACTCGGTCACCTGGAACGGTCGTAATAATACGAACAATAAAATTCCTTCGGGAGTGTATCTTATTCAGCTTTCCACTTCTTATGAATTCTGTACAGAAAAAGCAGTGTTTTTACATAAATAAACTGAAAATATCTTAGATAGGTAGAGAGGAATGTTACTTTCTTTGGAAGGTTTATGATCTAAATGTATTAACCCACAAAAAAACAATATAATTCTAAGGAGAATTACAATGAAAAAAATTAGTATTTTAGTTGTGTTATTATTTGTTGCTGCAAGCTTGAATGCCGCAATTGGTTGGAGCGGAAATATTTGGCCAAATTCCGGTACTGACCAAACAAACGGAAGTGATATAACTGTATATTATCAGATGTGGAAAGATGGCACGACTGGTCCCGCAGGTCCAGATCCAAATCTTTCAGCAACTTTGTATTATAAATTATCAACTCAGGGAACATACCAGTCAGTTGCAATGTCATATCTTGGAGCTGTTGGTAACAATGATGAGTATTCCGGTGCAATACCAAACACCTTTTTTTACACAGGTGATGTTGTAAATTTCTATTGTGAAGGATATGACAATACCGATGCCTCATATTCATATGGAACAGACCAAAATATGGCTGGTCCATTCACAGATGTAGCACCTGGAAGTTATAATATCGTTGCTGGATTAAATCAAGATGTTACTGTTACTTTCAATGTATATCTTGGCTATCAGGAAGCTTCAAGTTATGCTGGTGGTGTATCTGTTCAGGGTAGTTTGCTTCCTCTTGATTGGACACCCGGTTCAACCTTACTTACAGATGTTGATGTAGATCTGATCTATACATGTGATGTTTTATTTCCAGCGGGAACGAATCCAAACTTAGAATTCAAGTTTACAAAGAGTGCTGATGGCTCAGCCTGGGATTGGGAGAGTCTTCCAAACAGACCTCTTACAATTGATGACTCATCACCTACACAAATAATTGATCCTCCGCTTTTATTCGATGCAGAAGGAACCCTTCCTGTCGAGCTTTCCGCTTTCACTGCAGTGTACATGAACGAATTTGTAACCGTCTCTTGGCAGACAGCGACAGAGACAGATGTGATCGGGTATAATATTTTCCGTTCCGAAGAGGATGATTTCTCGACCGTACAAAAAGTGAACACTTCGATCATACCCGGACACGGTACCACAACCACACCTCAATCTTATGAATTCACAGACGTCACTGCTGATCCTTATTACACAACTTACTATTACTGGCTCGAGGTCGTGAACTTTGGTGGAACCAATAATATTTACGGCTCGATCGAGTTTGAGCCGGTGGATGTTGATCAAAATGGTGAGATGAATATAATAACCTCTAATCTGCTTCCTAGTTTCCCGAATCCTGTGCATGTTGGTCAGTCCGTGAAATTCAGCTTCTGCCTTGGTGGACTTGAAGGAACAGTTCGTCCTGTTCAGCTGAGTATATATAATGTGCTCGGACAGCGTATTGCAGATGTCGTGAATGACGAGCGTGTGGTGAATAACTACACTGCTGAATGGAATACAGAAAATGTTGGACGCGGTATATATTTCTATCAGCTTAAGACCGAAGATTATCAAGAAACCAAAAAATTAATGATCGACTGATAATTATACAAACAGACCTGGCTGCTGCTTGAAGTGGCAGCCGGGTTGATACTTGTAATATATCTTTGAGTCGACAATGCTGATTAACATGTCATCCCGACCCAATCCATTTTGTCATTCTGAGCAAAATGAAATGACGCGAAGAATCTATTCGATAAAAACGAACTCACGTCTTAAGAAGTTACTGATGTTTATAATAAATAGATTCTTCACTGCGTTCAGAATGACAACGCCCTTTAACCTGAGAGAGATGCACTTTACTTTCTGCAACGCATCTGAAAAGCTTGTGTGATAATGGTCTATACAAAGAATTACTACGTATACATCATGACAAATCATTCTGGAACATTATACACAGGAGTTACTAACAACCTTGAAAGAAGAGTCTACCAACACAAGCAAAAAGTGTTTGAAGGATTTACAAAGAAATACAATATAGATCGTCTTGTGTACTTCGAACATACTCATGATGTAAGAGTTGCGATCCTCAGAGAAAAGGAGATCAAGGGTTGGTTGCGCCAGAAGAAAATCAAGTTGATCGAAACAATGAATCCAGAATGGAACGACCTTAGCAAAGATTGGTTCGATGAATAATAAAAATTGTCATTCTGAGCGGAATGAAGTGAAGCGAAGAATCTATTCGTTCAAAACGAGCCCTAAGCTTGAGAAATTGCTATCAGCTATAGTACATAGATTCTTCACTGCGTTAAGAATGACAAAGTGTATAAAGTATGTAGAGAAAATATTTGTGTTGTCAAATCCATGCACATTATTATGAAAAAAGCAATTCTCTTTGTACTGCTGGTCATTATATCAAACATCGGAGTATCCGCTCCGGTACATACTACCTATCTATGGCACCTGCAGCAGCCGATCTACTGGCCCGACAAAGGCACATGGAATGCCTTCCGTTATCAAACCTGCTGGGAGTCCCAGTGGCTGAAGAACAATAATGGCAACTGGTATTCCGACGGGCTGCAACATCCTTTGAATGACCTCGAGGATA
This sequence comes from Candidatus Cloacimonadota bacterium, assembly GCA_049903315.1. Lineage (GTDB taxonomy): Bacteria > Cloacimonadota > Cloacimonadia > JGIOTU-2 > JGIOTU-2 > Celaenobacter. Next base: position 265,813 of record JBNGBT010000001.1, read on the forward strand.
TATTTAATAAAGCAGATAGAGTTGCTGCATATCAATGGCGCTCAAAAGACGCAGTACAAACCCTTCTCAGTCTCTCTGATGCTGGAGCTCAAGTGAATTATTCCGGTTGTCTTATCGAAAACGTGCAGTCTCTCGCAGATGGAGGACAATGGGGTTACAGTTCCGGCTGGCAGGGAAATTTCCAGACTGCCCGTTCCTGGCAAACCTCGGGTGGTAATCCACGAATGGATATCACTGCTTTCACTTTTCATCATGCACTCGCACCCCTCATCGATGAGAACGCACTGCATAAAGAAATTCAAACTCATCGTTATATTTACAACCAGTTCTTTGGAAATACTCCCGTATATTCAAAGGGATTCTGGCCTGCCGAATGCTCTTTCTCTGAGAGAATTATTCAAACGCTTGTTGAAGAAGGAATCGAGTGGTCAGTTATCGCAAACAGCCATCTGGCGAGAACCTGTCAGGATTATCCGCTGAGCTATGGCACATCCGGTTGCAATATCGATCCGCCAAATCCGGCAGACATTCTCGGACCCATAGGCAGCAACTGGTGGAGTGGTCAGATCGATGGCAGGGGAGGTACGTTCGCAGCTCCTTTCTGCTATCAGGCGCACAAAGCCAATTTTGTCGATCCTGAAACCGAACAGGTATATACGATCGATGTCATCCCAATGGCTGATGTCCTCAGCTATACGAATGGCTACGGCACAATGGGAACCGGCGAGATCGATTCGCACATTGCTCCTTATAATAATCCCTCCCAACCCTCGATAGTGCTCATGGCACATGACGGAGACAATGCATGGGGCGGCGGATATGATTACTATATGAATTCTGTGCCGAACTTTGCGAATGCAGCAGCATCGCAGGGATATATTCCCTCGACCGTTCAGCAATTTCTGGATAATAATCCTGTTCCTGCAGATGACATCGTGCACGTGGAAGATGGAAGTTGGGTAAATGCCGCTATTGATTGGGGACATCCGCAGTTCATAAACTGGATCTGGCCCATGTATGACGGCAATTACCAATTTGATCCATTTGGCTGGACTGAGGACGTGCGCAATTGGGCAGTGATAACCGCTGCGCAGAACAGAGTGGAAACTGCAGAGGATCTGGTCGGATCGGTTGATGTCAGCAAAATAGTATTTCCTGATGCAAGCGCAAATAATGCCGAACTGGCATGGCACTTTTTCCTGCCTTCACTCACAAGCGGGTATATGTATTACGGCACATCGCTGGATATGGAAGTCAAGCAGACAATTGCATGCAACAATGCCGCAGAATATGCAGATTATGAGATCGATGCTCATCCGGGGGAAGACGATGTTGCTCCCACACTTTTCATTCCACAGAGATTCCCGTACAATCCGGGCGGCGAGGGCTTTGGTCCTCTGTTTGGCTATCAAACTCATCAGAATTCCAGTGATTTCTATGTGTGGACTTTTGTCTATGATGTTTCAGGACTTTCCTCAGTCGAGTTGAAATACCGCATTGATAACGACGGAACGAATCCACTTGATTCTTATGATAATGAAACCTATGCAGGCGGCTCGGAAGTGGGAACCTGGCACTCGATAACCATGTCTATGAGAAATTTTCCCACAGGAAATGTGACCGGGAATCCTGCAGTTGATTTCTTTGTGCTGCCGGATTACATTTCTGATGAATATTATGCAGAAATAAGCGGGTATACAGACTGTCTGATGGATTACTATGTCCAAGCTGAAGATAATCATGGCAATGTGAAGAAGTCCCCGATACAGCATGTGTATGTTGGTTCTGGTGGAGGTTCTACGCAAAGCTATGTGCAGTGGACACCGGAAGAACCGCAAGTCGGAGATGAACTCACGATTTCGTATGGTCCGGATGGTTCATTGTATGATGCAGCACAGCTTCAGATACATCTTGGTAGGAATGGCTGGCAGAATGTCGACGATCATGCCATGACACTTAATGCTCAGGATACCGTGTGGACGTACACCTACACTATTGAAAATGGTACAACAGTTATTGATTTCTGTTTCCATGACGGACAGGGCAATTGGGACAATAACAATGGACAGGACTGGCATGTGCAGGTGCAGGGAGCAAGCGTTCCCTTTATTATGGATGGCGTGGTCGATGCACAGGCAGAACTTGTGGCATTTACTTCTGAATTAGAACTCTGGGCAGCAGTTGATAATGACTGGTGCTATGTGGCGTGCACTCCTGCAGGAAGTACGACCGACCTCTTTATGATGATCACAAGTGAGCTCTCTCAGATGACGTCAGCACCGTGGGCAAAAGCTGGGCAGGTTGCACAGTGGGATCTTTTCCTTGCACAGGAAGGTTCAAACGGCTACAATGCCTGGTATGATAATGAAGGCACGACCGGTGTAGCATTCAATTCTGTTTTGGAAGGATACTTCTCAATTGCTATGGAACTCGGTGCAGTTGACAGCTTCTATATAGCCATTGGAGAATACGGCACAAATGATGGAGGAGCACTCCAAGAGCAGCTTCCCACCGGTAATGGAGATGGAGATATCAACTTTGATGAGTATTTCACCTACAATATTCCAGTTGTCTCAATTGATCCTCAAAATCCACAACCTACAATCCATACATGGAATTATCCAAATCCTTTTAACAATTCGACTAAGATATTTTTCAATATTGATTCATCGCAAAAAGTTAAGAGTGTTGAAGTTTACAATGTTAAAGGTCAATTAGTAAGGTCATTAGAAATTAGAAATTTGAAATTTGAAATTAGTTCTGTGACTTGGGATGGTTGTGATAATAACAACAACGCTGTATCCCCGGGTGTTTATTTCTATAAGGTAGAAGCAAAAAATGAAAGCTTCATACATAAAATGTTATTAGTAAAATGAACAAAAGTCATTTTAAAATTCTTGACATAATTATGGTAAAATTAGAGAAAATATTAAAAAATAAAAAATTATTAATCCAGAATATTTTGGAGGTATAGATGAAGAAAATAGTAATAATTTTAGTTTTATTATTACCGAGTATTGTATATGCCGCAACTGGTTGGTTTGATGATTACATAACAATTAGTAAGAATGGTACACCTAACACCTATTATCTGGTTGGTTCAGGAACTGATTTAAATGGATATGATTTTGGCACTGTATTAAGCTTGGTAATAACCAGTACTGATATGAAATACTGGAGTGATACTCAGGATCGTACGGGGGGAGCTTTCTATTGGCAAATTACATTAACTAACGATACAGTAGTCAATGGGCCAAATGAAGTAATCTGGTCTCATGCTTCTATTGGAGGTAATGATTACCAAGGTACTTGGAGTGGCAGTATCAATACTTTAGAAGGTCTTTCTGCCAGTACTGATTATAAGTTAAAAATTTGGGCAAAAAGTTGGGGTACAGAGCAAGGTGATAGTTGGCTTTCTAATGGTGGAGCAAATTATGTGGCTACTTTTCATACAGACGCTACTCTTCCTGTAACCCTCTCAGCCTTCACTGCTCAATACTTAGCAGGTAAACCACTGCTGTATTGGACCACACAATCCGAGACTGACAACATGGGCTGGTTCGTGTATCGTAATCAAGAAGAAGATTTCACTTCAGCTACAAAAGTTTCCGGCATGATAGAGGGACATGGCACAACTACTCAAACACAGTCCTATGTATATGAAGATGTCATTGCACATCCTCAAGTTGACGATGTGTATTATTACTGGTTAGAGAGTGTTGACTACAGCGGGACGATCCATCATTTTGATAAAGTGGCAATGATCACTATTCCTGATATTAATAATCCAAATCCAAACATTACTCCTCCTCAAGTATACGACCTGATCTCCTCACCAAATCCATTCAATGAGACAACATGCATTAAATTTATGCTTACGCAGACAGCATTTGTCGATGTTGCTATCTATGACGTCAAAGGCGCTCTCGTAAAATCATTTGATACACAGCATGTCACTGCTGATGATGAAGTATCAATGCAATGGGATGGTAGAGATGAGAATGGCAAATCCTTATCTAATGGCATTTACCTCTACTCAGTAAAAGTGAATGGGCAGGATTATTCGACAAAGCAAGTTATCCTGATGAAGTAAAATTATAATAACCTCGTTCCTGTCCGCCAGCTGGCTGATGGGAACGTAATACACATTTCGGGGCTGATTTTTCAGCCCCCTTTTTTGTAACCTCACCCTACCCCTCTCCTTCATAAGGAGAGGGAATAAAGGGAGAGGTTTTATTTTCATTTTCAAACCTTGAACAGTTTATAATAAGAAGGTGTTACCCAAAAGGGATTTGGTAACGAGGTGCGGAATGAAAATGATTTAAACCTGGAGTCTTCTGAAGTATATTTTTGTTATTCTCTACCTTCCCAAATCCCCCCTATTAAGGAGGGAGATGATAGTGACATTGCATTGGAAGGAAGTCCCGTCTCCTCTGTACTATAGGGAATTAAAGGGAGAGGTTAGAAATTATAATGCTATCTCTTGTACTTCTCAACCAATTTCTGAAGCCTCTCACTCACATCATCCGGAACCATATCCCATGTAAATCTCCACACCCAATTATTTTCAACAGTGCCGGGTCGATTCATGCGTGCTTCATGTCCCAGGCAGAGAATATCCTGTAACTGAATGATCGTCCAATTTGAAGGAGTCGAATACGCACACTCGATCATCTGCCAGCAGAAAGAATCTTTTTCATTATATTTAATATACTCGGTGAGGGTTTTGTAAATCTTGGGCTCATACTTTTTCAGATTTTCAAACCAGGTCTTCATGGTATCATTATCATGTGTGCCGGGATACGTGATGGAATTCTCTTGAAATTCATGAGGACGCTGGTCGTGCTCCGCAAAGGAGTATTGCAGTATTTTCATTCCAGGGAAACCAAACTCATTCCGCAGCTCATTCACACGCGGAATAATGATCCCGAGATCTTCTGCAATAATAGGAAGCTCTCCAAGATGTTTCTTGATCGTAGAAAAGAAATGTGCATCCGGTCCTTTGCCCCACTCACCTTTTTGAGCAGTTTTTGAGCCCGGCTTCACTTTCCAATAACGAATGAATCCGATAAAATGATCGATTCGTATATAATCTACAAGATCAAGCAAATGTGAAATCCGCTCACGCCACCAGAGGTAGTTATTCTGCTTCATTTTATCCCAATCATACAGAGGATTTCCCCAGAGCTGACCTTCTTTGGAGAATTCGTCGGGAGGTACTCCGGAAATCACAGTTGGATTTCCATCCTCATCAAGATAAAAAAGGTTTTGATGCACCCACACATCTGCGCTGTCATAAGCGACAAAAATAGGTATATCTCCAACGATCTGCACATTCTTTTTATAAGCATAATCACGCAACTCATGCCACTGAGTAGAGAAAAGATACTGCACGAATTTGTAGTATCGTATCTGCTCTGCCAGTTTATTTCTGCATAAAATGAGTGCTTTTTCTTTTCTCATTCGCACATCTTTTTCCCATGTGTTCCATGAACGAAAGTCGTTTTGCTCTCGGATTGCAGCAAACAAACTAAAATCCTCGAGCCACGAAGAGTTCTCATAGCAGAAGGTGTCAAAATCTGATAAACTTTTATGAGGTGCTCTATTCTGAAAAATCTGAAAAGCTTTTTTAAAAAGCGAATCTTTATACTCAATAACTTTATAAAAAACAACTTTGTGGTTGTCAAATCCGAGATGATCTTCGATGTATTCTGGGGTCAGATATCCATGCTCTGAGAGTTTCTCCGGGCTTATCAAATAGGGATTGCCTGCGAAAGCCGAAATCGGGTTGTACGGCGAATTTCCGTAACCGGGATAATTGAGCGGAAGTATCTGCCAGAGTTTTTGCCCTGAAGCAGAGAGAAAATCTATGAATCTGTATGCTTCTGGTCCCATATCTCCAATACCGAATGTGCCCGGAAGAGAAGTAGGATGCAGTAAAATACCGCACGAACGTTTAAATTTCATGGTAACCTCTTGAAATTAAGTTGGTTAGGAATTCAAAGAATGGGTATCAAATGTCAATATTTCTTTTTTATGAAAATTGACAATCATTGGCTGGATATATGCATTCGAATTACTGATTAAAAACGGGAGCTAAAAATATGAAAAAATTACTAAGCTGTTGTATGATCTTAAGTTTGATGATTATCCTCATCTCATGCACCAATACTGATAAAAAATCTGAACAGAGTTTCTGGATCGAAAACTATTTTAAGCAGGACTGCGTAATCACGCCTTTGCCTGGTGAATCGGTTATAAAAGCCCGTGTAGATGGAGAATGGAAAGAGTTCAATCTTGTGGAATTTCCAGAGAAGTTCATGGAATGGGATGCAGGAAAAAGGATTGAAACCCTGGATAGATTCTTGCAGATGAAACCACCAGAACTTGCCGGACCACACAACGGTATCGTTGCGACATATGGATATAAACGGGATGATTCTCAATTCAAACTGAACAACGCTGTCAAAGGAATGGGATTTTTGCCGAAAGCGGAAAAACTCCCGGAACTCATCCAATTAATGAAAGATACTTCTGATTCAACATTTGTACAAAAACTGGAAGTGCTCCGCTATTTTTATACAAATGTCGATTCATTGTTTGATCTTGATAGGCAGGTTTCGCTCGAATTATATGCAACTCCCGAATTCGAAACGCAAACATTCCTCAACCAGATGACTGATCCTTCCTCAACGATTGTATTCCTGGATATACCCTCTTATAAACTGAAAACGATTGCACGTTTGCTTCATCCTGATGATCCTGATTTGACAGAATATGAGAAACTGGTTGTGCGTTATATCAATGATGTGCACAGCTATTTTCATGGAAAATTCCCACGGGATTATCCTGCAGTAATATATTATGTTTCAGAAATTTATGATAATTCTCCAGGCAGAAATGATGCAATGGGCAGGAGGATCGTACCGTAATATCGATTTTGGATGACAAAAAAAAGAAGGTTCGATTGGCAAATCGAACCTTTGGTTTTATAAAAATAGAGTAACTACTCAATCACTTTCACATAAATTTCGGTTTTCAGTTTCGTTATCCATTCATCGATCGCTTCTTGCTGTTTCTGCTGAAACACGATCTGCTCTAATTGTGGCGCTATTTCTTCATAGGTGTATGGGCGCGGCTCTGCATATCCGATATTTTTAAAGATATAATAAGTATCATCAATTTCAAGTGGTTCGGTAAATTCACCCTCTTGCAGATTCTCAATATATGCACCGATCTGGGGTATTTGTGCCAATTGGTCAATAGGATATTCATCAATGATAACCTCTTCACCAGTTTCTTCATTCGGTGTGGAATATTGTATCGCACATTCCATGAAATCTGCGCCATTTTGCAGTTTTTGATACACTTCATCTATAAGTTCAGTGATCTTCGCTTTATCACTATCGGACATTGCTGCTTCGATAAGAATATGCCGTGCTTTTATCTCGCCGTCTCGTTTATCATCAACTCTAATAAGATGGTAGCCAAATTCCGTAAGCACTAGTTCACTGACTTCACCAACCTCGAGCGCAAAAGCAGCTTCCTCAAATTCGGGAACCATTTGTCCTCGTGAGAAATACCCGAGATCACCACCCTGGGCTGCCGAAGGACAGTCAGAATAAGTCTGCGCAAGAGTCTCAAAATCAGCGCCTTTATTCAACTCGTCCTGGATATCCTCGATTTTTTTCAGTGCTTGATCAAGACTCTCGGTGCCTTTTGCCGGTTTAATAGATATTTCTGCGATCCTCACCATTTTGGGTCTGTTTGGAAAGCTATCCAGATGAGTCTCGTAGTACTGTCTCTTTTCGTATTCGGAGACATCGATTTGAGAAAAAACCTCTTGCTGAAGTAGTTTATCCCGCACAACCTGTTTTGCGATTTGATCTCTATAGCGTTCTTTTAATTCATCTACAGAGAGTCCTTCCTTTTGGAGTACTTGCAGGAAATCCTGATACGTGGGAAACTGTGCAATTATATTTTGCATAACTCGTTCAAGCTGCATCTCAATCTCACCATCTGATGCAGTGATATCATCCCGTTCTGCTTTTTCCGTTATGAGTTTTTCCTCGATCAGCAAGCGCAGAATGTTCTCTTTTGTCACATTCTCTCCAAGTGCTGAGGATGCTTTCAGTTCCTGGTAATTTGACTCAATTTCTGATTTCAGAATTATCTGGTTACCAACGATCGCAGCGATGCCGTCCACTTCTTCTGCTGAGAGGACACTACTGATGGTCAGAATAAAAATGAATAAGAGAGTGTGTAAAAATTTCATATTTTTCCTAATAAATCTTAACTTTGTAACTGATTTCAAGACTATCCAGGGCATTAGCTAAAAACTCTTCGCGTTTGATCTCGAGAAGTTGTATAAGAAGAGTGTCGCTTATTTCCTGGAAAGGTACAGGGGCACTTTCTTCCACAACATCAAGAAGCTGGACGATCTTAAGTTTCGCTTCATCTTCAATAATTCGGATATGCCATTTCTTCATGCCCGAAACGAACTCCCAGAATGGTGATGTGACCTCGTTTCTTGATATTGTTCTTACAAGATAATTGGACCCAAAATTTTTTGCAACGGTATAAAAAGCTTCACCTTCGTTAAAGAGTTTTATGGCAGAGTCGGCAATAGCCCAGGTTGGTACAATGAATTGCTGGATTTTGTATAACGTTCTATCTTCCAGAAAATCATTTCTATGCAGGTTGTAGTATTCCAGAACTTCATCTCGAGACACAGAAACATCCTTGAGTTTTTTAGCAAGGACTTCATTTGCAAGAAGTGTTCTTTCCGCATATTTGATGTTGAATTTCACTTCCGGGATTTTATCCAATCCGAGTTTTTCCGCTTCCTGTGCAAGAAGGGTGATCTCTATCCAATCATTGATAACATTATTCTTTTCTTCAGGAGTAGCTCTTAACCATTCTTCTTCTGTGAAAAGAGAGCGGAATTCGTGTTCATAGAGTTTATCATTGTTCACCTCCGCTACAACGATGCCCTTCTTACTCTCCTCTTGATTGCATTGGAGGATCAATAAGATAAGAATCAGACACAGCAATAAACTAAAAATTTTCTTCATATTTTTCAATAATTATGTCATATTCATTGATAACATTATTGAACCAGTCCATATACTTTTGATTGGTCAGTTCAATATTAATATCATAATGAACTTCGGAAAGAGGTTGCTGAACATTGTTCACCATAAATTCACCTTTATGAGCATCATAGAAATTTTGTATCTCAGCTTCGCTGACCTGCATTGCGGGATTGATAACATTATTATAAACCTGCTGAACGACGTAATCGTCCCAATTCGTGTCGAATTCCTGTGACTGTGCTTCCCATTGAGAGATGAAACTCATTGATGACTCATAGTTTTCATTGAGCGCGGTTCTGTAGAGGAATTCCTGGAGGGCGATCTGTGTGGTGATATCTCTATAGTCGAGAAATGCAAGATTCACCCTTTGTTCTGGGGTGAGGAAGAAGTCGAGATATTTTTTGAGCATGCCGAAGAGAAGCTGCATGTTACCTTTTGTGGCAACGACAAGTTCATCATTTGCGGCGGTTTGAGAAGCAAGCCCTTTCTCAAGATTTGTATCATTAATAATGATGTCCTCTTTGAAGGTTTCAAGATAATCATTTAAATAAGATTGCTCTTTTTCATTTTGAATTGTTGTTCCAGATTCCTCTCTTATTTCTTCAAGAGTAGGATCATCATATCGTTTGATAATGTAAAAGCCGTAGTTTGTCAGCACTGGCTCGGTAAATTCACCAATCTCCGGAACAGTACTTTCATAGGGTATGATATTCTGCAAAATTTCCAATTTGAGCAATTCTGCTTTATTGTTCGGTGTGCGATATGCCTTATCCGTATATTTTTTTTGCAGATTTTCAAAATCAGCACCATTCTGAAGTTTTTCGAACGCCTGGTAAATTTCTGTTTCTGCTTTTACCGTGTCATCCTTGACTGGTATGAAGATCGTCCTGATCTTCACATAAGGATTTTCATCAAGATATTCCAGCAGCTCGTCATCAGAAATAGTGATGTTGGTTTTTACAATATCCTCGAGCATTGTGTTGATAAGTAATTCCTTGCGGAGCTCGTTTTTTTGCCAGTCGAAATCTGTATTGAATCCTGGCTCATTAACCATTCCGGTTTTCTGTGCATATATCTGAGCAATATTATTATTGATAAGTTGGTCGAGAATGAGAACGGCATCATTCTGAGTGAGTTCCATGTTATACATGGCGGCTGTATTTTCCACCTCAGATAAATAAATCGGTTTATCATTTACTTTTGCAAGAAGCACATCTGTATCTTTTCGCACGAAATTATTGATTATAATGAGTGCGGCAGCGACGATAACAATGACAATGAGAATAATTTTGGTAGATTTTTTCATGTAAATCCTTCTTATGTTTGATCAGGTTTTTTCTTACCTAATATTTTAATCATTTGAATGCAAACCTCAAAGTTCTCCTTGAAACTGTCAATTTTATTGTGGGAGAGCTTGATCGTGATTTTTGCCCCTTTTGTCATGTTGAATTGGACGTCATGTGGCATATTTTTTATGATATCTTCGATCTTGGTTTTCGTCAGCACTGTGGAATCTACTTCTATCGTGATCTTTCTTTTTCCGATAAATAAGGAGGAGATGGAAGACTTTGCTACCCAGTACGACACATGAAAGTAGAAAAAAACATATTGTGCAGATTGTGGGAGCGGACCAAACCGGTCGCGCATTTCTTCCTGTAAAGATTGAAAATTTGCTTCGTCATCAGCAATATTCAGGCGTTTATAAAAATCAAGACGTGTCGCATCATCCTCGATATAATATTCCGGCAAAGAAAAGGGGATTTCGCATTGTATTTTTGTGTGAAAGCGCTCTGTATCAAAAATGTCTTTATCCTCACCTTTTTTGATCTTCTCGATAGCTCGTTTCAGAAGCTGGTTATAGAAGTTCATACCGATCGTGTTCATGATACCATGCTGTTTTTTGCCGAGAATATTGCCTGCACCGCGTATTTCAAGATCGCGCATTGCGATATGTAAACCCGAGCCGAGAGCTTCATGCTGTTCAATAGTTCTCAATCGTTCATCCGCAGTTTTTGTTGTCTTCTTAGGCACAATGAGATAGGCATATGCCTGGTGATCCGAACGCCCGACACGACCCCGCAATTGATAGAGTTGTGCAAGTCCGAATTTATCAGCACGGTTTATTATGATTGTATTCACGTTGGGAATATCGATGCCCGATTCAATAATTGTGGTGCACACAAGCACATCAAATGTGTGATGATAAAAATCCATCATGACCTGCTCGAGCTCTCTTGCAGACATCTGTGCATGAGCAACACGGAAACTGACATCCTTCATAAGCGCACTGAGCTTTTCTTCCATGCCATATATTGTTTCAACTCTGTTATGAAGAAAGAAAACCTGCCCCTGCCTGTCGATCTCTCTGCGGATCGAGGAGATGATCAGCTCCTCATTGTATTCGATCACAGCAGTACGCACGGGAAGACGGTTTTCGGGAGGTACGTTCATGATCGTCATGTCCTTGACGCCTGTAAGAGCCATATTCAGCGTTCTGGGAATTGGTGTTGCAGAGAGCATGAGCACATCCACATTATGTTTGAGCGCTTTCAGCCGTTCTTTATGACGTACTCCGAAGCGCTGTTCTTCGTCGATAATAATAAGCCCGAGTTCTTTGAATTGTATATCCTTAGAAAGCAGGCGGTGTGTACCGATAATGATATCAACTTCCCCGTATTTGATCCTGTCTATGATAACTTTCTGTTTGTTGGGCGTGACAAATCTGCTCAACATCTCGATGCGAACCGGATAGTCCTTCAGGCGTTCAGAAAACGTCACATAATGCTGCTCTGCGAGAATCGTGGTTGGGACGAGGAATGCAACCTGTTTGCTGTCCATTACTGCTTTAAATGCTGCCCGTATTGCAACTTCTGTTTTTCCAAATCCTACATCACCGCAGATAAGCCGTTCCATCGGGATTGCAGTTTCCATATCTGCTTTTACTTCTTCTGTGGCTTTGATCTGGTCTATTGTATCTTCGTAAATGAAAGAAGATTCCACATCTTTTTGCCACTCGGTATCATCAGAAAATGCGTAGCCAGCAGCAATTTTTCTCTGGGCATAAAGATACAGCAGTTCTGCTGCGATCTGCTCGACATCCTTTTTGAGTTTCTTCTTGGTTGTTTCCCAACGGGTGCTGTCCAGCTTATGCAACTCGGGAATGATGCCTTCCTGAGTAACAAATTTGGCAACCTGCTGAAGCTGATCAGTCGGAACATAGACCTTATCATTGTCTGCATATTGAAGCAGAAGGCAGTCCATATTTCGTTCCTGTACCGAGATATTCTCGATACCTTGAAAAATCCCGATACCATAATCTATATGAACGATATAATCACCAGGCTTAAGGGCTTCGTAGTCGGAAAGCGCTTCTGCCTTTTTAAAATGCGCAAACCTGCGTTTTTGCCTGTATCGGTTAAAAATTTCATGATCTGTGAAAACTGCGAGCGCTGCATCTTCAAGAATAAAACCTTTCTGAAATACCCCGACATGGAATTGAATCCTATCCTCAAAATCAGAAAGCATTGTCTGCATTCGGTTGCTCTGGCTCAGGTTATCGGACTGGATGAAGATTGAAAAATTATTTTTCAGAAGTTGTTCAATATCAGCAGTAAGCAGTTCCAATTTGCTGTTATAGTTCATTTGAGCTTTGCACGAGAAGTCTATATACGATCTTACTTCGATAATATCAGCTTGCGTAAGATGAAGTGTGTGGAAGTTGTTCAATTCCAGATCAGCTTGCTTTTTGAAAAGAGTGTGCGGTTCCGGGACGGGTACATTTTTTACATGTGAGATCTTTTTCTCATAATTCTCTTGAACTTCATCAAGGAGATGTGCCTGGGCACCTGCAAATTTTTCTTCATCATCCAGAGCTACAATACAATTTTCCGGAGTAAAGTAGGATAGAAACGACGATGTATTCTCAAGAAGCATTGAAATATCATGCTCGATTCCCTCATAAAAGCCGTTCTCTGCGATTCTATTCTGAAGGCGTTCGGGAATATCTGATTTTAAGTATTCCAAAGAAAGTTCGCGTATTGGTTGTGCGATTATCTCAGTAAGTTTTTCTCTCAATGAAAGCTGGGAAGAAAGGTCGAATTCTCGTATCGAAGTTATCTCATCGCCCCAGAATTCCAACCTGAGAGGATTTATATATTGCGGTGAGAAAATATCAAGAATGCCGCCGCGTTTGCTTATCTCGCCTGCCTGCGTGACTTGTGAAGTATTCTGGTAACCAGCGGATACAAGATGCGAGAGGATTGCATCGATATTATATTCTTTATTTTTTTCAAGTTTGAGAAGAAGTTTCCTGTATGTTTCAGAATGACTGATTGTTCGAAGAAGTTCTTTTATTGAAACAACATACATGCCGATCTTTCCCGAAGCTGCTGCCGAAAGAGTGTTGCTTCGTTCGAGCTGTACTGTTTTTCTTGGAGAGAATGGCTCATAGGGAAGTAACTCATAGCCCGAGAGGTGGAATATTTTTTCCCTTCCAAGAAGTACTTCAAGGTCGTCACAGGCATTTTGGGCAATGGAATCATTTTCCGCAACAAGAAATATAGATTTTTCAGAATTGCTGAAAACGTGACTGAGTGCAAGTGCTTTTGCCGAGTTGTTCAAACCGGAAATACGGAATTTTTGCGCAGTATCTGCCAGTTGAAGCAATCTCGTAAATTGTCTCGATCTGTTGAGATACGTTTTTATTTTATTATAAAGCATGAGTGAATATTTTATATTTTAGGTTGCATTTCTGATGAACAATATTTCGGGGTGGAGTTATTTATTCGCAAGTTTTCTGATAGAATGATAAAAAAAGTGTATGAAAAGTTTGACAGAATAATGAAGGGACCTTTTTACGATTTTGGAGTTAAAATGTTAAGGATTTATAATCATCAAAGAACAAATTTCTTTAAGACAGGAGCAGTTTATTTGTATATATAGGGGTATTATGAAAAAGACAACTATTCTATCACTTTTAATTTTATTGGCGTTAACAGCAACGCTATTCTCAAGTGACAAATACCTTACTAACACACAAACTTTTCCCTGGATAGGGCCGGATGGTGAAGATCCGGAAGTCGTCTTTGCAGATTTGATTGAACAGGAAAAACTTGTATCTGTTCATCATTCCGAATGTATGTTTTGGTATGATAATTTTACATGGCAAAACGAAATTGGGAAAATTAGAAATGACTGTTTATACAAAATAAAAATTCTTCGTGATACTCCAAATAATCATAAAGAACATGTTGTCCAAGTACCTCAAAACAGAGACCCAACCACAATTGTTATCGATGTCAACGGTACCGGCAATTATACAACCATCCAGGAAGGTATCGACAACTCTGTAAATGGAGATACAGTTTTAGTCTATCCCGGAATATACTTTGAGAACATCAATTATAACGGAAAAAATATTACTGTTGCGAGTTTATATATTCAGACACAAAAAGACTCGTTTATTCATAAAACCACAATTGATGGCAATCACAGCGGGAGTGTGGTGACATTTAGTAATGGTGAAGATAGCACTGCAATATTATGCGGTTTTACCATTCAGAATGGGAGTGGAACAATATATCATCATATTTTTACTTGTGGAGGAGGTATTTATTGTTATTGTGTAAATCCAATAATAACCGATTGTATTATTAAAAACAATACTGCTCAATGGGGCGGTGGTATACAATGCTTATCATCTAATATAACTCTAATAAATGTAACTGTCAATAATAATCATGCTATTAGTATTGGTGGGGGAATATGTTTTAGAGATGATTCGACAGTAAATTTTGACTTTAACAACAGATGCAATATCTATCTCAATTATGCTGCAGCAGGAAGTGATATTTTATTGTTTGATTGTAATGAGATTACAGAAATAGTTGCAGATACCTTTACTGTTCTTAATCCAGACCAGGATTTCGTTAATACATTTTTTAGTTATGATGTAAGTTTTAATATATTTAATGCTAAAATTGAACCAGTTAATCAAGATTTATATGTAGGTCCTACCGGTAATAATATTAATAGTGGGTTAAGTGAAGAATATCCACTTAAAACTATATCTTATGCTTTATTAAAAATTGCTTCAGACAGCACTCAATTTAATAACATCCACCTTGATGAAGGTACATATTCTTCATCATTAACTGGAGAAAGATTCCCCCTTAATGCACGTAGTTATGTTGGAATAATCGGAGAATCAGAACAACGTACTATTCTTGATGGTGATAGTTTGATTTACTTGGTAAATTGTTGTTTTTATGATAAAAGTATACATTTGGAAAATATTACAATCCAAAACGGCAGGACAGAATACGGAGAAGGTAATGGTACAGGAATAAGATTTGAGTATTGTTCTAATGGAATAGTTAAAAATGCAACAATAAAAGATAATATCGCGATAGAAGGAGATGCTGGTGGTATATTTTGTATGGAAAATAGCAATCCTACATTTGATAATGTTACAATTATAGGTAATACTGCTGAAGTTGGTGGAGGAGTAAAAGTGGTAGAGAGTAACCCTATTTTTTTAAATTGCATCATTTCTTATAACTCTGCAGATCCAACATATATCGGAACGGCTGGTATTTCATGTATTAACGAATCTTCAATAATACTAATTAATACTTTGCTTAATAAAAATTCTGGAAATGAAACTGCTGGTATATATTTAGGGACAAATTGTCATTCTACTACAATAAACAATTCATTCGTAGACAATAATGGTAATAATACAATATATTTACGAGAAAATGGGAACATAGAATTGGTGAATTCAATTATTTGGAATAATACTAACAAAGAGATTGTCTTTTATGGAAATTATGCCCCAAACTATGCTGAAATCTTTTACACAGACATCAAGGGTGGTGAATCAGGAATAAATACAAATAACAATGGCACTTACTACTGGGGTCCTGGTAATATAAATCAAGCTCCTCTTTTTGTAGATTCACTCAACGATAATTATCAATTACTTCAAGGTTCTCCTTGTATCGATGCAGGCACACCGGACACAAGCGGTCTCAATCTTCCAGCAACGGACTTGGCAGCCAATCCAAGAATATTTAATGGAAGAATCGATATAGGCGCGTATGAATATCAAGGATATGGCATAGACGAACCGGATACTTCGTTTATTCATAATCTGTATTTATTCAATAATACCCCAAACCCTTTTAGGGAATCCACCACAATATCCTTTATCTCAGCAGATTATGAAAGGATAAAGGAATACACGCTTTCTATATACAATACCAAAGGTCAGCTCGTACGAAGATATGAAGGGAACAAAGATAATTTTTGGGTAAAAACCGAAATTGTGTGGAATGGCACTGACGAATATGGGAAACAAGTAGCTCCGGGAGCATATTTCTATAAATTAGAGTATAATGGCCATGCGGTGGTAAGGAAAATGACATTGCTTCGTTAGCGCTACGCAATGAAAAATTTAAAATAGAAAAGTAAAAATGGAAAATGTGGAGTCGACGGCTCCGGCGTCGTATAATCACAATAATCATTACTATAATTACTAAGTACTTTCTTCTAATTAATATCCCTTTTTCCGATAACATTGACAAAACTTATATGAGTAAAAGAATTTTTTATGTGTTACATTAAGCTATGGAGATGCAATGAAAAAAATAATTATTCCATTGATTTTAGTCATGATTATAGTATGCTCGTGCGCGAACGAGCCAAAACGTCAATCACAATATGTGCGCAAAATACCTTCTGATAATGTATTTGTCTTTGAGTGTGAGAAAGATGAATATTACACAGTTCATTACCAGGATGACATGGCATTTCTGTATCACGGTTATGATGTGTACAAATTGCCCCGTGCAATCTCAGCCGATGGTGCACGCTTCAGCGACGGGGTAAATGAATTCTGGAATAAGGGTGATATGGCAATGATCACAATCGGAGAGAAATCCTATCAAAACTGCCAGCTGGTTGATCCCAGTAAAGTTAAACTTAAAATTCCTGAAGATTATTTCTGGGGTATGAGTAATGATTCAGGTTGGTCACTCTCAATTTTTAATTCAGAAATCGGCGTATTCTTTCATAAGAACAACAAAACATATAGATTTGACTCTTCTTCATGCATGGATTCTGGAAAAGATGAGAAAGTCTACACCGCACAAACTGATGATCATACGGTAAAAGTTGTGATCTCAAAGCAGGATTGTTATGATAAAAAAAGCGATCAACACTTCCCATACCATGTCACTCTATTTCTTGATGGAAAAGAATATAATGGATGCGGAAATTCCCCTGAATAAAATGCATAATTCTAAAAAAGTTGACTTTGCTTCACGTTTCAAATGTTTGTAAATATGATTTTACATAGGAAAAAATATGTCTAAAGAACAAAATGCAATCGCATATTGTGGATTATACTGTGCTGAATGTTTTAGTTACAAGGGTACTGTTGCGGATTTAGCCCGTGATTTACGAAAAGAGCTAAGAGTTTATAGATTTGACAAAATTGCCCAAGTTTTTTCGAAGATTTCATTCTTCAAAGATTTCGAAGATTATGATATATGTTACAAGGTCTTGGGAGCAATGGTCAAAGTGCGATGCAGAAAGTTATGTAGAGATGGTGGCGGAAATCCCTATTGCAAGGTCAGGATCTGTTGCGAGAAAAAAGGTATTGTCGGATGCTGGGAGTGCGAGGATTTCATTATATGTGAGAAACTCACATTTCTTAAAGAGAACCACGGCGATGCACATATTCAAAACATGAAGATCATAAAGAAAAAGGGTGTTTCAGAATTCTTGAAAGGGAAGAAACACTGGTATTTAAAACCAAAAGAATAAATATAAAAATGTAGAGAGGAAAAAATGGATCCGATTCAAACAACAAAACCGTATTTGGACAAGGCAATCGAACTCATAATGGAGTATGGTCCCAAACTGATCTTGGCAATTGTAGTCCTGATCATTGGTATGTGGATCATAAAAGGGATCAAAAAACTCATTATAAAAGCAATGGATAAAGGCAAGGTTGATGTCTCTTTACAGAGATTTTTGATCAGTCTGATCATTATTACTTTTAAAGTATTGCTTCTGATAAGTGTCGCATCGATGATTGGAATAGCCACCACATCCTTCGTGGCAATTCTCGGAGCTGCCACCTTTGCAGTCGGCCTTGCGCTGCAGGGCAGTCTGTCAAACTTTGCCGGTGGTGTCCTCATACTCCTGCTCAAACCCTTCAAGGTTGGAGACACAATAGAGGCGCAGGGATTTGTCGGGAAAGTTCATGCGATTCAGATCTTTAACACGTTGATGAAAACCTTCGATAATAAGATGATATATATCCCGAACGGCTCTCTTTCAAATGGCAATATCACAAACTATTCCCATGAACCGATACGCAGGGTTGACATGACTTTTGGCGTCAGCTATGGTGACGATATAAAGAAAACAAAAGAAGTTTTGGTCAAACTGGTCAATGAGGACAAGCGAATACTGAAAGACCCGGCACCACTTATTGCTGTATCAAATCTTGGAGATAGTTCTGTAGATTTTGCTGTCAAAGTGTGGTGCGAAACTGCTGAATATTGGAATGTATATTTCGCTATGCAAGAAAACGTAAAAATGACGTTTGATAAAGAAGGTATCTCGATCCCCTTCCCGCAAACAGATGTGCATTTTTTCAAAGAAGAAAAGTAAACAGCGTTTTAGAAATAAAGAGGTATAAGAAATGAGAAAAATATTAATATTTTGTGCAGTAATTTTTTTGACTCTCACCCCGGTCGTTCATGCTCAGTTCGTGACTGATCTGGAAACAGGACTCAATCTTAGTGGATATAATGATGTCAGGATACCGGGGGATACAGGGACACCCTTCTCGCTCGCGGATATCGGCTCAAATGCCTCTCTCTTTTTCCGTGCAAAATTCAACTATACTATTGCAGAAAGACACACAATTTCCATTCTGCTTGCACCTTTTACAAAAACGTATCAAGGTAAACTGAGCACAAATATTGCAGATTTTGCAGGACAAAGTTACTCTTCGATTTATGAAGTGAAAGCAAAGTACAAATTCAATTCCTGGCGGCTTTCCTACAGGTGGGATTTCGTAAAATCTAAACACTTTCAGATTGGCATCGGTCTTACCGGCAAGATCAGAGATGCAAAGATCAGCATGAAGGGCAAGGATAATATGGGCACAATAGTGGAATCATCAAAGAAAAATGTGGGATTTGTTCCGCTTATAAATTTCCTCTTTGCGTGGAAGATAACTCCCTGTATGAATCTGCGTATAGAAGGGGATGCGCTTGCTGCTCCACAAGGACGTGCTGAAGATGTATTTTTCGGATGGACAGGATGCATTTCAGATAAAGTAAGAATAAAACTCGGCTACAGATTCCTGGAAGGTGGCGCAGACAATAATGCAGTATATAATTTTGCACTGTTCCATTACATTGTCTTTGGATTGTCATTTCAGATATAAGTAAAGTACATTAATTGTTGTAATGTAGAAGGCGATAATGGCATTATCGCCTTCTGTATATTGTGTTATCACGGGCTGTTCCATGAAACGAATGTTTTCTACAACTCAAAATCCAATTTCTTTGCCCACAGCGCTGTCCGATCTCTATTTCTCAGGAAATTATCAGTCATAAATTCACGGTCTATCTCGATAACTTCATCAAATACAACTTCATCATTAATAATTACTTTTACAGGATTATCAAAATTTACCATATCGGGATGCAGGAAAAGTGCCAGTTTTTTTACTCGCGATGTTTCTAGTACAAACTCATTCCCAAAATATTTTGCCTGCACTGCACCCGAAGGTTCGGAATAGACGATCGCATCATAATAAGTAGTGTCCGGGAATTGACCATAAAGTCTGATCTCTTCATCGTATCTTTTCACAGTAAGACTGACTGAATCTCCGCGGTGCTTGAAGGTTTTCAGACTATCCATCTCATCTAGAGAATGAATCGTAATTCCATCCATTTTTATGATAAGATCCTGCTGCTGAAGTCCCATTTCACGTGCTGTGGTTTCACCGTCGACGAGATTATAAACCATGATGCCGTCGTAATCAAAGTCATCATCTGGAAAGAAGCCGAAGCTGATACGGTCATCAGGAAGCTGGGTTTGATATTCTTTATGCCAATCTGTAAGTGACATCGTAGAGTCTATTTCGAGGATTTCAAGCCAGTCACATTTGCCATAATCCGGCGTCCAGGTTTCCCAGTATATACTCGGCTGGAAAATATTTCTCGGCTGCACCTTCATACTTTCTATCATAATCGGAACTTCTTTTTCTGCATAATCAAAGGAATGCCCGATTCCGTAGTATTCTTTGTAGAGCATATTGGCTCCTGCATCAACAGCGAGATCCATTAAAAGCCGCGTTCTGCGTGCTGGATATAGTTGATCTAGGTCGGTATTTATGACATTCGATCTTCTGTTCCTGAGATTCGGTAAATAAGATGGAGTGTTTGTCACTCGTGATCCCACAGAGAGAAATCCGTTCAGGGGATAGAACGATGCAAAATCATCGGGAGTGCTCAATGCCATATAGAAAGAGCCCGAACCTCCGTCAGAAAATCCGGTTACAAATATTCGATCATCATCAATATTGTAATATGTTTTAAGTGTTCTGATCTGGGTTTGAATATTTCTCACTCCTGCCAGATCCCACCAGGATGTGTCTATATTTCCAAAGGGGAAAAGCATCAGCCAGTTGTTATCTTCAGCATAATGAATGAAATAGTTTTCTGCTATGATAGCCTCTTCAATTGAATAGAAATCCCTTGTGCTCACTCCGCCATGGAGATAGACGAGTAACGGCGTCTTTTTTGAGGAATCATAATCGGATGGGATATACAACACATATGGTGCAGCCAAAGTATCATTTATCTGGTTGTAATAGGTAATGTACACGCCGGTTGAATCCGGTTCTGGATATTCGTTCCATTGAGAGAGGATTGTATAAAGTGAGTCGTCCGAGATAGCGTTGTCCACAGCATATCTATTGATCATATTTAACCAATTCTCATCCTGGGAAAGCAGCGAGGTTGAAATGCCCAGCAAAATCACTAATAAAATAAGAATTGCATATTTTATCATTGTTACTCCTCTGTCTTTTTTTGCAAGATGTCGTTGATGGTTATACATCTATTCATCATTGAATTTTTTCTGCACATCATGTAATGATCGCAGTAGGTGCATGGTTTTCCATACAATTCACGTTCCCTGATATTGAAATTTCCGAGTATTACTTTTTCACCATACGTCAGAAGAAACTGCGAAAATTCATCCCGTAAGACGAGATGTTCTTTATACTCATTACGGCTCTTCCACTTGATCAGGAAACCATCATTTGCAAACTGAATCGTAAATTGATTCTTTGACGTTGCGATATCTTTTGTACTCTCATAAACGAATAACGGATCTTTACCATTATAGTGATTTTCAAGAGTGAGCAGATAGACGAGTGGCTGCACATCCCAAAACTCAACGATGTCTTTTACTGCGGGAGCTGCACCGGTTTTATAATCACTTGCAAGAATACCTCCATCATGATGTTGAGAAATCTTATCGATGATCCCTCTGAAATGTAACTTTACAACTTCATTTTTCATTTCAAAGATCTTCCATGAACTAAGACTATGTTCGCCAAAATCCTGTTCGAAAAGCAATGGCGTATATGCTGCAAAGTTATCAATATTGAATCGAAGCAAGGAGACTAGCAGGTTATTCTCATAACATTCTGTAAGTCCTTCTATGTATGGCGCATAAAGCCGTTGAAGGAAAAGATCGTTTTCAAGATGAATATGATTTTTCTGTAATACCTGTTTCAATTGTTTATCAAGCATCGAACATGCATGCTCGAAATTGTTTCTTAGAATGGTAAATCCATCGGCTTTGCCAAATTCTTCCAGTGCTTTATGAATATGATTTCCGAGCGATTTTCTCAACTCACCATCTTCATTATATTCTAATGGTTTAATCTTGAGTATGTCACGGAATAGGTACTGCATTGGACATTGGATGAGTGTATTCATTCCACTTGCTGAGATCAACACTCTATCCGATCCGTCCGGATTGACCTGTCCCTTGTATGGTCCAATGTCTTCGCTGAGATAGTCATTATGCCGCTGAAGAACTGGCAGATCGGGATTTTCAATGATCCGCCGCTCACATGTAAGGTAATACTGGCGTAGTGTTTGCGGAAATGAGGTAGAAATACGCTGTTCTTTTTTGATGTCCATACCTTCTAGAAGGATCGATGGATTAAGCGTATCACCAGTTATATTATGACACGGATACGAAAAATAAATCTGTTGGTTTTTACGAATCCAACCATTTAAGAGGAGGGCACTTTTATGCCATTCGTAATGAGGGATTGATTTTGTGAGGGGATTTTTCTTCGGAGGAACTGGGAAATAATTTTCTGCAAGCCCTGCAACGAAAAGTACTTTTGCTGTTGAGTTATACGATTCAAGATAGCTGATCACCTCGACACCTACACCATTTATTGTTCTGGGTAGATTTGAATCTTTGAACTGTTTTTTCAATTCACGCAGGACTTCATCATTCTTGGATGGAAATCCGATTACTGAGTATGTATCAAGCGTACGATTGATAATCCTTTGAATACATGAAAAAACAGATGCCAATTTCTCGTCTATCTCGATCAACTGAACGATGCTATGTGCTTGGAAGAAACTCTCAACCTTATTCCACAGATTAGATAGATCTTCTGATCCGGGTAATAATCTCATCATTGCAATTGCTTCGATGACAGAGTGGATGGTCTCTCTATATGCTCCAATACCTTGAATTTCAACAACGTCACTAAAGTAGGTGACAGGATTACTTCGTATAAATGCATCAAGTTTGCACAAGTCGTCATTCGATTGTATAAGCGGATGCAACAGCACGGATGAAAGAGTCTGCCATGTAAGATGTTCGGACGAGAGAATGATAGTTAACAGTCCGATTATAAAGTTCGTCAGAGGTTGATCAATGAGAGGAATTGGTGCAAAAATCCTATAGGGAATTCCATAAGCAGAAAAAACCTTTTCGATCACCGGTATATACACGTCTATGCTGGAAATTGCAAGCTGTATTTCAGAGAATTCAATATCCTTGTTCTTCAAATCAAGTATATGTCGGGCAATGCCGGCGATCTCGGTTTTGACAGAGTGGAATGCTGTACAATAGGTATCAGGGATTTTCTCAGGGATTATTTTCTGCCACACACCTTGAGAATATGGAAAATCTGAAATAAGCGTATTCTTTCCAAAGGAATCCATGAAGAAGAAAGCTTTTACTGTTGTTGCGATTTTTCTGATAAGATCAAAATCACGCTCATAGTCCTTGAAGAAGCCATTTATGATAACGATACTATCGGAAAAATAATCATCTACAACATCAACCATGATTTGAGATTCATAAGCATAATGATATTGCTCTCGAAGACACTCAAAGCATTTGTATATCTCTTCAAACTCGACTCGAGAAGATTTGAATGCTTTTTTCTGCTGAAAGTTCTCTTTAAATGCCTGTGCGAGAAGATCAATCGTTCCATCTGAAATTTCGTAATTCTCCGCAGCTTTTCTAACCAGCATCCTGCTTATCTCAGGAGTAATTTTTTTAAGAGCTGATCCATTCATACGATAAAGCCGCTTCAGTGTCGTGATCTCAATGTTTGGTGACAGCATCTTCATGGCTGCCAATGATCGAAGCATCTTTTTTGCATGATAGGTAGTCAGATTAATTACCGTCATCGGTTCATCATTGATCTTTTCTATGATCTTCGATTCGATTGGAGTTGTCTGTAAATCTGATGGAGTAAAAGGATGTTTCTCTCCAGGAAATATCGCTGCCCAATAATCATCAGAAAAAGGTATTTCTCTTAATTCATTAAATGAGGAATAATAAATATATGCCTGTGCATCGATATCATATAATTGCTTTACCATCCAGAGGTAGGTCTGAAGCTGGAGAGTATACTGCTCATGGAATTGCTTTGTCCGGTCTGTTTTAAAATCTACGACCTTCCACGCATCACCATCATGATAAAGCAGATCGATAATACCATTCACTTCAAGGAATAATTCTCTATTGTCCATCCATCCGGAGATCGGATGCTCATGAAAAAGATTTTTGGGATCAATTTGTTCCAGCTTTGAAAATAGTGCTGATGAAGTAAAATTTCCGAGATGTTTTTTGAGTCGGGATTTTATATCATCAAATGATAGTAGGGGGAATTTATTCTTAACAAATTCTTCTATCTGAGATATATTTTCATTCCATTTCCACCAGCGATTTTCAATTATTGCATGGAAAATCGAACCAAATGCCTGTCCGATCTCATTTTTTTCTCCATCAGCTTCGTGATCCTGAGGATTCACTACATTAACACTGCTCATAATATCATGCGGTGTAACTTGTTGAAATGTATTTTTGGGCTGGACAATTTTGGGTGGATCCCAGGTTTTGGGTTTCTCCTTTTCATGTATCTCGCGAGTAAGACGTTCATTAAGCACATCAATACTCATCGTAGAAATGTTGAAATGCGGCGGAACGATATAATCACCATTCTCTATCTCTTCAACTGATTTCGGCAGGTTCATAGGTTGCATTACAAAGGTATTCCACCAGGAATTTTTGCCGAGATTTCCAATATATTCTGCCAGAAGTGCCACGCGATATTTTGCACGGGTAACGGCCACGTAGAACATACGCTTGTCCTCGGCTTCCTGCTCGATTCTGTCTTGCTTCTTTATGATCTCAAGAAAATTAGACTTTTTGGATTCGATCTGTTCTTTGATAGAAATCCCAACTTCGATCATGCCATCCTGAGCAATGCGGCTGTGAAATATGTTCCCTTTCTCTGTTTGAGTTTTGGTGTCTTTGAGTTCCGGTATAATCACTGCAGGGAATTCCAGTCCCTTTGCTTTATGGATCGTCATTATATGGACTTTTGCAGGTTCCGGAATGTCTGCCTGGGCGATCTCACTCTTATAACGTATCTGGTATGCGAGGTAGTCATGCAATTCTTGTAAGCTCGAACCTTCGAGCTCAAGTCTGGAAACAAGATGCATGAGTTTGTCTATATTCGCAAGACGTTGCTTTCCACCTACTTCACTCATATACCCAAGTTCTCTGTGAGCTTCTGAGAGCACTGTATGCAGCAATTCATTAACCGGAAGGTTCCGCGAAAGTTGTCGCCATTGCCGTATGGTTTGAACAATCCAATTATAAGAATCCACTCGAGACATATAACCGAAGATCGATTCCTTCTCTTTTTTTAAGCTTCTATTCTTGAAATTATTGATCAGAGTGTCCCGTACTGAGAAGAAGGGGCTACGCAGAAGCCCGGTCAATGCAGTATCGTCGTGGGGATTGATCAACACGCTGATGAAATGGAACAAGTCGTAGGCTTCCTGCTGGTTGAACAGATTTCTTTCACCGATGATCTGGAAGGGAATATCCTGCTCTTGAAAAGCACGCAAGTACTCATGTATATGAATAAAGTTCCTGAGCAAAACACCTACATGAACCTCTTCATCGATGTGCTGTTCCTCAGCCCATTGAAGGTATTTCTGTGCCATTAACGCGGCATGTCGGGCTGGAGTATAATCCTTTGAATTCGGATTATTCTCCACGATACTGATTTCACACACAGTTTCTGAACAGACCCCCGCTTTAGTCCTATTTTCTGGGAAAGTGGTCTCTTCAAAGGATGCTTCGAAGGAATATTCCGGTTGTGTAAAAATCTTACTGAACAATGGGTTGATCACATGGTCGATATATTTTTTCGAAGATCGGTAGTTATCATTAAAGGCGATCAGGGCACCATCAGTGACTTCTTCGAGTTCATTCTGGGCGACATTCATGACCTCAACATCTGCCTGCTGGAAACGGTAGATTGACTGTTTTTTGTCGCCTACAATGAATAATCCCTTTTCGCGAAGGGTACCGTCAGTTTTCTTGGCAACATGTTTTATGATTTCCCAGCGAAGATTGTTCGTGTCCTGGAATTCATCAACAAGAATATGTTTAAATTGATAGGAATATTTTTTTCTTACCTGTTCATGCTGCGAAAGTAATTCTCTTGTTTTGATGATAACGTCATTGAAAGTGAGGTAATTCTTCTTATTTTGAGTCCGCCAGAGAGCGCTTTCGAACTCATCATAAAGTGTTATCAGATCTTTAAAAACCTTGATGGAGTTGATGTCTTCATTTGAAGGGAAAAATAAAACCTTATCCTCGGGGATAAACTTTGAGAGCTTTTCTATAAGGGCATTACCTGAATCTTTAAAACCGCTGTAAATGTCATTGTTGATAAAACTTTTCTTCGTTTGTATGTAGCGTGCATCCGAATAATATTCATTCTTTCCAGAGAGAAAATAGGGGAGCACTTCAGCCATGAAATACCGCCTTTGTTCGAGCTGAGAGTCCCCTGGAAAGAGTTCTATTTTTTCCCTAAGCTCTGCAAATGTATTTTTCTCACCATCTTTTACATATTCATGGTAAGAAGTGATATTACGCACTTCGGAAATAAGTAAATTAACATCAAATTCAGGCATGTAATTTGATAACCAGTGTTGATAAATATCATCTGGAGAAAGTCTTTCTATGAATTCCAGCCAGCTTTCAAGAAAGACTTTCTTTTTATTAAAGTAGTTGAAAAATTGAATGATGCCGTTTTTGTCAGTAAATTGTAGAATGTGTTTCAATTCAGGACGCAGCGCCTTGCTTTGCTGATTAAGAAAATCGTTAAGGGTTTCCCTGTAGAGTTTTTGGGCAAGCAGTTCATCCGAGGTTTTAAATTGTGGATCGATATTCAGCAGGTAAGCATTTTCTCTGAGTACGATTCCACAGAACGCATCTATGGTCATGATATAGTTCTGTGAGAAGGTTGAGCGGAGCCAGTTCTTGTATTCTTCCGGAGCAGTGTGAATATGTTCTCCAAGAAAAACGCCCTGCTCTTTTAGCTCAGTGATTTCTTCACCCTGCAGGAGCACATGAAGGTCTTGATAGATCCTCTTGGACATCTCTGCTGCAGCTTTGTTTGTGAAAGTGATTACAAGAATATTCTTGAACCCGAGCCATTCGCTTTTAGGTTTTTTCAGATTGTGTTTGGTGAATTCGTCGATGATAGCGCAGTAGCGTTTGGAGAGCGCATAGGTCTTTCCTGCGCCTGCACATGCAGACACGATTTTATTTGTTGAGAGATCCAGTGCTCTTTGTAAAGGTGTTGTTTCTGCCATGTATCTGCTCGCCTGCCTATTGATATATGAAGCTAAAAAGAGAGAAAAATCTTGGCAATGTTTTTGTGAAAAAGTTGACAACATTGTTGTATTTTTTGTCAATAATATGCCGATGTATGTAATGTAGAATGAATATGGATCTTATAACGTTTTTTACGTGTGAATACCTAGTAATGCAATTTTCATTCTTAATTGATTCACAGATTCAGAAAACGCAAGGACTATAATTTGCTTTAAGTCTTTTATGCGAAAAGTAATTTTTCAATAGGAACGGTTTTACAAAATGAACCCAACGATGGAAAACATACTCACATGAGTTTACCAATCCCAGATCAAGATATTTTACGCAAGCAAGAGCGGGTAGTCCTGCTTACTTTGTTGCTGTCAATGTCTTCCTTCATTCCGATCCTGGTGGTAGCACTGCTCTCGGGTTCCATGCTGTTACTGAGCGATATGCTCGACTACGGGCGTGTTATCATTAGTAGTCTTCTTGGCTGGCGTATTCTACGGGCAGTTCGCACAGGTCGAATGAACGGCTTCGATTATGGAACCGGTAAACTTCAAACTTTGGGTGGTATGTTAGGAGCGACGCTTTATGTGGCAGTTTTGATGATCATGGCAGGCATATCCATCCGCCACCTGTTTCGCCCGATCCCACTGGTTCAATCATTCACTATTCTGGGAGCCTTGTTTCAACTCGGGGGATTTGCTGTAAGTACCTGGTTATGGGTACGCAAACGCAAACTCGCACGAGCGGTATTTTCCCCGGTCATGGAAATGCAATGGCGGGCATCTCGTGCTGGTGCCCTGATGTGTCTGGCGGTTTTTCTGGGCCTGACCACCACACTGTTGTTACAAAAATATACATGGTCAGTCTATCTTGATCCGTTGTTCGCTCTGGTTTTTATTATATATACAGGAGTATCCTTTCTGCCAATACTATCAGATGGGATCAATGACTTGCTCGACAAAACCTTGCAGGAGGATCTGCAATTAAAAATTGATCTTCATCTGGCGAAGAATTTTGACGATTACTCCGGATTCCATGGTGTTCGCTCCCGTCGTTCGGGTGGAAGGATTTTTATTGAAATCGCATTGAGTTTTCAGCACGATCAACCGGTTGGCAAAGCAGTAGAAACAATAGATCGTCTATGTCGCGGCATCGAGTCCGATATCCCCGGCAGCCAGGTACACGTAGCATTGTTCCCGATGGAGGAATCTTCCCAAAATGAAAGAAGCGAATAAAAAAACTGAGATCTCAAACCAAATTACGAAAAAATGATGAGCCTTTTTGTCTTTGAAGCTATCTCAGAAAAGCATCTTGATATTGCTGCAAGATGTCATCATGATTGGTATGTCCAAGCAGGATATATTACCCAATATCCCAACGGAAAATATCAAGATGAATGGTCTATGCATTCGAAATATTTCCTGGTTACGGAATCAGGCAATGGAAATAATCTGATGAAAAAGGATGTGATTGGACTTGTTCGATTGATACTTTCGGCACCATTTCCGATCAATGTACACTTTGAACTGTGGGAACAAGTATGTTCTGAAATCCAAAATATACCGCTGGAAAATCAATGTGAAGTTACTGCATTTTGTTGGGCGCCCAAATGTAGGACAAAAGCTTTCCCTTATCTCTTACGCGCTATAAGACAATGCACGAAAACGTTGAATAAGTCCTTTGTTTGGGCTTGCCTGGACAAGAGATTAATCCCGATTTTAAAATATTATATGATTCCAGTTCACATCTGTGGTGAAACCAGGTTTTATATGGGTTCTGATACTATCCCGCTTCTCACGAAACCATCTGAAATAGTAATATCGCTTTCAGAAAAAAATCAAGAGCTTTATAAGATAATTGAAAAAGAATTGGACACACTAAAATGAATCAGGATGCATGCAAATTTTAGGCAATGATTTGTGAAATTATTGACAGCAATAAATTATGAATAATAGAAATTTCAGTTTCAAAAAAATATTAATATGAAAAAAATCACATTCAAACAAATCGGCATAATCTATTCACCCTTTGAAACAAAGGATGATTGCCCGATCCAGAGTGTCTATAGTTCTGATACCAGGGGAACGGTTGAGGTGTACGAACAATTTGCAGAAGGATTGAAAGATATCGAATCTTTTAGCCATATCATTCTTTTATATGAATTCGACAGGGCTGGTGAAGTTGTGCTTGTACGGCAACCTTTCCTCGATGATGAATCATATGGAATTTTTGCTTCCAGACATCCCTGCCGTCCAAATGGAATTGCACTATCCGTTGTGAAACTCGTACAACGGGATGGGAATGTGCTCCATGTTCAAGGAATTGACGTACTCGATGAAACCCCGCTTATCGATATCAAACCATACTCTCCGAAATTTGATTGTTTCCCGGAAGCGTCTAATGGGTGGCTTGAATCAACATCATGGCGGGAAAAACCCGAAGGTCGAGAGTGATAAGAAAAGGGAGTAAAATGTATTTAAAAAGAAAATATTGTAATGTTGTTTTTTCATTTATCAGTCTTTGCTTTTTCCTGTTAATAATATTTGGATGCACAGCAAAGACGGAAGGAGGTAAAGATATGGCTATGATACTTACAAGTACTGCTTTTACAGAAGGGAGTATGATACCCGGAGATTATGGTTGTAAAGGGAGAAATATTTCACCTCCTCTGGCATGGACAGGCACTCCGGAAGGAACGAAGAGCTTCGCACTAATCTGTAACGATCCCGATGCTTCTGCGGGTGATTGGGTACATTGGGTAATATACAATATCCCAGCAACTATTCATGAACTCAAAGAAAATATTCCCACTGATAAAATTCTGGAGAATGGTGCAGTACAGGGCATCAATGATTTTCGAAAATATGGCTATGGAGGACCTTGCCCTCCCAGTAGTGTTCATCGCTATTTTTTTAGGATTTATGCATTGGACACAGAACTTACCTCAGGGCCTGGGCTTACAAAAAAAGAACTACTTAAGGCAATGAAAGGTCATGTGCTCGGACAAGGACAACTTATGGGAAAGTATAGTCGTTAAGCATTCGAGCTATATATAAATAATTTGACAGAGCAACAACGTACTGATAATGAATTTTATTCATATTATACATGCTATCAAATTTTAACTGGAGAATTACATGAAGGTAATTAATTGCTCATGTTCAAGAGTTTTGTTTCAATTATCCTACTAGTGTACATGTCGATTTTAATGACTTCTTGTTCCAAAAAAACTGGAAATGATTCAACAGATTCGACCTTTTACACAGTTAATGTAGCCTATAATGCAACATCCCCGGACGTCTGTACTTATTATGGTGCAGGTGAAGCTACTTTTTACGATTACGGGGATCATGGAAAGATAGAAGGTTCTGTGACCGTTGGCGGGGCTACATTTGATGCTGAATTTGAAGGGACTATTACAGGAAATTCCTTCACTGTTACGACCACCACTTTTCAGGTCCAATACGAATTCAATGGAGTAATCTATACAGAAACTATCACAATAGACTTCAATGCTTTCAGTATCCTAGGGGATGAGGTAACTGCCACTGGAGATTACGTCACAGTGACAACTCCAGGAAATACGACTGAATCGGGTACAGTTACATTCGTTGCAACAAAAACAATAGATCTCGAAAGTAATTCTATAACGGATTTGTAGAAGCTTATAAACATCAGGTTTGGCGTGGCTATGTTGTAAGTATGGATCTTTGTTAATAATAGAAAAATTGACACATAAGCAAACCAAAATACGTTCATTTTATGATAGCTTTGCGTAACAACTTGATAGTAATATTATGTTTATTATTTATGATTTCGATGCAAAGGAATCTTATGGCAGAACAAAAATGGTATAAACCAGTAAATCTTGGGTGTCACTATTTGAATTTTATAGCTGAGGAAAACATTTCTTCTGAAGATGTTGCACGGTATTTTCATTCTAAAGGGGATCATATTCTAACCCCGATGTTTGAACAGGAACTTAACAGTCTGGTTGAGGAGTGGAGAAAGCATGATGATGGCAGTATTTCCCCTGAGTTTCAAAATGATCCGTACTTTATCCCAAACAATGAATATTTGGTTGAGTATGCTATCGGAGGATTTTCCGAGGATTCTGTGAATGTCATGTTTTTCTTCAGGTACGGTGCTTCTCGCTGGCATCATTACAATGCACTTCTCAAAAATCTCATAATACCTCGGAGTAGTGTAGTAGATAGTATTTTTAATATGATCTATTATGATGACCTTTACACTACAAGCTATAAAGGGATCGGCTACGGTTCTTCTGAATCGAACATGGAAACAGCACTGGGAACGGGCTACTATGAATATATCGGGCAGAGTATTCAACTGAAGAATGTCTTCTATAAACAGGAAAATATGGAGATTTGCCTTCAAGATGGAATAGTGAAATACGTCAAAGAAGGCAGACCTTCTTGGATGGAATCTGAAAATATTCAGAAGCACAAAGAGAATGACTCGTCAAAAAAATAACAATACACACTGTCATCTGTTGGCAGATGAAAAAATTTCAAAAACGGATCTCCTCGATTCTCTCGATGTTGTGGAAGTGATTGAGCAGGATTCACATTTCACACGGAAAATCCTCAGGTGCAAAGAGTGTGGTCAACTCTTCCTATATCAATTTTATGAACAGGTTGATTGGGAAGGGGGTAATGATCCACAATATTACCTCTGGATTCCGGTTAAGAATATTCCTCAGGCAAAAAAACTCAACAAGAAATCTGCGCTTGAATTACGAACGTTACCAGGTATACGAATAGATTTTTCAAAAGAGATGACAAGACCGACAGAACCTTATTTATTTCCAAAAGATAAAACCAAACAGGATAACAACAAATGATACCTTATACTGCATGGATACAATTATTCGTACTTACGTTAAAATTATTTCCTTCATTCAATGAGACTGATGACATACAGGTAATGACCTCGTGGAAGAGCCTGGAAAGTTTTGGTATGTATGCAAAAGACCAGGCAATGCAGGTTGAGTTTATCTCAAGTGAACATAATACACCGCTTTTAGCTTATTTGCTTATTCCCTGGGAGAATATTTCGATATCCGGCAACAACGTCGATATTTCATCCATGCTTGGTTTGCCGGATCTGCTTTGTGTGACGCCATTTGCAATACTGCAAGAGCGTTGTACACCAGATTCTGGAGAAGGAGATGTTGTCCTCAAGGAAAAGATCACTACTTTTGTCGAGGAGTTATTCAATATCGATGCAAATTCAAAACTATTGGTGTATGAGGATGGCTTTTCTCTTGGGAATCAGTATCAGGCCATATCAATGAGGAGGTTTCCTTATTTAGTGGATCTAAGTATAGCAATACCCGGAAGTGCCCATCTTGATCCAGATTTTTTTAAAAATGAGTATAGCAATACAATGATATTTGTATCCATGGTTCCGGATAGAGGTAATGTTCTTGCATCATGGATTAAAGGAGGTGATGCCGGTGAATTAACAGCAGTTATTTCTTTTCAGGATGAGTTAATACAGAAGCTTGAAGGATTTATTACTTCCGCAAGTTCAATTAAGAAAGTTGAAGAGAGGATTGAATTCTATGTGAAGTATAAAGCTGGACTTCTCGATTATCTTAGTTTAGAAGGAATGGATACAGCGATCAAAAATTTTTACTGTGATTTTCTGAGAAGATTATTAGCAGTTCCAGACGAACCGGTTAGAGAAATACAAATAGATCCTGTTTTCGGGAATTACCAACCAAAGAAAACTCCTGATGTGGTCACTGATTATATGCCTGAGATTAAGGAAGATATTGAGAAAATCCCCAAAGCAGAACTTGAAAATCTATTTGACCTGCTAGAACTTTTTGAGGGTTATAAAACCAGAGCGGAACAGAATCCCGGAAAAACGTTTGAAGGCAATGTCCTTTTAGGTGGATTGCCCGAAGAATATCAACCTTCAAAGGAAGAACTCCTGCTTGCAGAAATCGGTGAACGAATCAGGAAGATAAACGATACGTATTCAGATGAAGATATCGAAGAATATTGCGATGAACACGGACTAAATTATAGAGCATTGGAATATGTAAAGTTCACCTTTATTCACTACGATGTGATGGGTTCGGGACGGTTCTTTTATGTGAACAGCAGGGATTCTGTAAGGTTCACATTACCATAGTATAATTATGAAACACTTTTTATTTGCACTTAATCTGGGTGGCATTCTTATTTCGGGAGGATTCTTTATATATTGTATTATAAATATCATTCTCCATACTGAAAATTTTTCACAATGGTTGATAAAATGTGGCATTTTTCTAGTGATAACAGGTTTGCTCATTCTGCTTCATTTTGTGCGGAAAGCGCATTACCCGTGCCCGGGCATAGACTATAAATAAATTATTATGATAAAAAAAGAAGAGATCGAAGCCATCATCAGAAGCCAGATTGAATCACTCGAAAGGCTTGGTGAGCAGGGGAGTTCAAGTGGTCATATGAGTAATGTTTCCTGTGAATTGAATGATTTCTCAACAAATGAGACAGAAGATGGTTTGATTCACATTGCATATTCATACACAACATATGTTGAAACAGAATTTACTTACTATCCGGATAATCCACCTTATGAGTATACGCACAAACGCATTATGGTCATCAATAAAGAACGATCGATAATCTCTGATGAAGATACTATATGATTCAAATCAATATTATAGGGGGGTAAATTCCCATATTAATTGACAGTAAATCCATTCTATTCCGAATTCTTTGTAGATGTTCTTCGATTTAATGAAAAATATCTATGGTCAATGGGCATTCCACCACAAAAAATGCTCAATTCCGGTTTCTCTTACACCGTGAATTAAAAACATGAAAAGGAACACTGTATGAAAATCCATTTTCTCTATTACACCTCTACTGGGAACACCCTTTGGTTGGCAACAAAAGCGAAAGAATACTTTGAAGAAAAAGGGCATGAGGTTCAGTTATACGAAATTCTGAAGGACAGCGAAGCCTTTGATAAGGAGGAATGTGATCTTAAGGGGATTTTTTACCCTGTCTGGGGTTCTGATCCGCCAGATCCCATGATGGAATACCGAAAGAAAATGCCGGATGGCAACGGACAGAAGATATTTCTCGTAGGTAACTGCTGTGCTTTTTCAGGTGATACGGGAATGCGATGGAAACGCGTTTTGAAAAAGAAAGGCTACGATGTGATCTTTGGGGATCATGTAATCATGCCAACTAATTTCAATATGCCCTGGATGCCGTGGAATGTTTGGAAAAGAGTTCCCGAAGGTGAAAAGTTACAAAAAATACTCGATAAAGCTCTTACCAAACTTCATGGTTTTTGCGAATCTATCATAAATGAAACTCGAAAAGTTGATGGCAAAGGTCCTTTTAACCTTCTTGAAGGAGTTTCTCAAAGAAGTATTGTGTGGACTGAAGCATGGTGGAAAAATCATTATTCCGTGAGTGAAGAACTCTGCATTAAATGTGGTTTGTGCACGAGGATTTGCCCCACAGGCAATATCACGAAAACAGAAGAAGGTAAGATCATATTTGGTGATGACTGCATCATGTGTGTGAAATGCTATAATCATTGTCCAAAGAATGCAGTACTGATCTTCAAGAAAAGCATAAATACAAAAAAATATCCACGATATAAAGGACCAAGTAAAGAGATACGTCCGGTGCAGTATCGGAAGTAAAAAATAACGCTGACTCATTCCTAAGCTTCAGCTTGGAAATGTGCAAATAGCATGAATCA
Organism: Candidatus Cloacimonadota bacterium; assembly: GCA_049903315.1. Lineage (GTDB taxonomy): Bacteria > Cloacimonadota > Cloacimonadia > JGIOTU-2 > JGIOTU-2 > Celaenobacter. The sequence continues at coordinate 300,936 of JBNGBT010000001.1, forward strand.
AATAAAAGAAATAATTATTTACTCACTGTTTGCAGGGATCACCATTTTTCTCGGTGGATTGCTTGCAAGAACAGCTGAAAGATGTCTGCATAAAGAGATCAAAGCATATATTCTTCATTGGACTATTGCATTCGGAGGTGGAATACTTGCTGCAGCTGTTGCTTTTGTTCTCACTCCAAAAGCCATTGAAACGTTCTCAGTAATGGTAATGGCATTAATTTTTGCTGCTGGAGCCATCACCTTTTTCTTGCTGGATCGAAGTATTGCAAAGAGAAAGGGTGTCCTGGCACAAACCATGGCAATGATGATGGACTTCATCCCGGAAGCAATTGCATTAGGCGCAACGTTCATTCATAATCATAGATTGGGGATGTTGCTGGCTTTCTTTATCGGTATACAGAATTTACCGGAATCCTTTAATGCATATTTTGATCTGAGGAAAAGCAATCAATCACCAAAACAAGTTTTGTCCATATTCTTTCTTCTCAGTTTTCTCGGAGTCTTTGCCGCTCTTGCAGGAAGATTCTTGCTGATAAATCATGAGAAACTGACACAGGGGATCATGCTCTTTGCTGCTGGCGGCATACTATATTTGATATTTCAGGACATTGCTCCACTCTCAAAAGCAGAAAAACGCTGGGAACCTGCACTGGGGGCAATGCTTGGCTTTCTTCTTGGTATGATAGGCACTAAATTATTGGGATGATTCCATGCTTAATGAATCTATAATTGACGGAAAAATATTTCAATGTGAACTCATCGTACCTGATGATGCAATCGATCAGAATGGACATGTGAATAACGTTGTGTACGTACAGTGGATGCAGGATGTGGCAGTCCGTCATTCGGAGTTGTGTGGAGGAACCTCTGCTATGGAAAATGCTGGGGCGACCTGGGTCGTTCGCTCACACACGATCAACTATTTGAGTCCCGCATTTGAAGGTGATCGTATAGAAGCATTTACGTGGGTGGTGGATTTTCAAAGAATAAGATCCATACGGCGCTATAAATTTGTCAGGGTGTCTGATGGGAAGATTTGTGCAAAAGGTCAGACTGATTGGGTTTTTGTCAATGCTGAAAATGGACGACCCCGCACCATACCGGAAGAGGTGAAAGTTTGTTTTTCTCCCGCACCGGATTTTGAATAAAATAAGTTTTAACTGTAAAAATTTCTGGAGTAATCAAATGCGCAATATATATTTAAAATTCCCGATATTAGTAATACTATATTTATTTATTTTACTCATTTTCTCACAAAGTCTCATTGCCTTGAATATCGTGTTCGAGGATTATCAATATTCCTTTCAATTGCTCAGAACAATAGGATATAGCTGCACTGGAGGTGCTGATATTGGAGAATGTTTGAGTACGGCTTACAAGATAAAAGAAGCAGATAATGAAAGCTGGTACAAAGAGTGGATATACACTGCAAAACAGCTCGAGAAAACAGCGGATAAATTCAGAAAAAACGGGCACAATGTGAGTGCTCGGGAAACATATTTCCGCGCATCAAATTATTATAGGACAGCTCCATTCTTTCTCAATAAAATTCCTCTGGATGAACGGATAGTTACATCTCTACGAAAGAGCAGAGAATGCTTTCAAAAGGGTGCTGAACTTTTTCAACATCCCATAAGCTTCGTGAAGATCCCCTTTGAAGAAACCACATTACCCGCATATCTCCTCTTAGTTGATGATTCGCCAACTAAAAGACCACTACTGATCGTACATAGCGGATTTGACGGAACAGCCGAGGAATTGTACTTTGAGATCGGTAAACTCGCAGTGGAGCGGGGATACAATTGTCTTCTCTTTGAAGGACCCGGGCAGGGAGCAGTGGTGTATGAACAACACATTCCTTTTCGTCCTGACTGGGAGAGTGTTGTTACTCCAGTAGTGGACTATGTACTTACATTACCTCAGGTTGATCCGGAACGCATTGGATTAATGGGAATTAGCTTTGGCGGGTACTTTGCACCTCGCGCTGCTGCGTATGAACACCGTCTTAAAATATGTGTGGCTAATGGAGGTATATACGATTTCTATGAGAATATGATAAAGAAGTTCCCGCCGAATACAGAAAAGGTTCTTGATGATCCTGAAGCATCAATGGAATTTGATAAGGAAGTTGCAGAGATAGTGAAACAGAATGTAGAAATAGATTTCTTTTTTTCCAACGGCATGTATACTTTTGGAGCTAAAATCCCAAGTGATATGCTCCGTATGCTCAAACCCTACAATATGAGAGCCATTGCTGATAAGATACAGTGCACGATGCTTGTAGTTGACTCTGAAGCCGACCACGATTTACAGGGACAAGCGAAGGAATTGTACGATGCGCTCAAATGTCCTAAGGAATATATGCTATTTACTACTGAGGAAGCTGCCGAAGAACATTGCCAGATGGGAGCGGTAATGATCTCGGGTGAGCGAATACTCAACTGGCTTGATGAGCATTTGATGGAAAAATAATGTATCCGTGAAAGTCAGCGATATGAAAAAGGAGATATATTTATGAATGAAAAAAATATGACACTCCTTATGATAATAGCATTGTCATATGAAATAGCTCTGAAACTGGTCATTGTTTTTATGCCCACAATTGTTCATTCACAAATATTTGCCGTTGTCACAAAGCTGCTTTCTCTTTTTGTTGGAATTGTCATCATCCTGTTCATGTTTTTCTTTTATAATAAGGAAAAATCAAATAAAAGGATTCAGACTGTACTGAAAATTCTCATTGCATGTATTATCTTAAGTTTTATTTTACGATTACCCGTAACAAGAAATATATTTGGTTATTCAGATGCATTATTCGTAGGTGAAATAGTAGGATTGATTCAAGCGCTTCTCTTGTTAGTGTTAATAATATTGTATAAGAAAACGATTCCTTCTCAAGAAAAAGCTCTTAAACAAACAGCAGTTTTTGTAGCAATCATGTTCAGCGTTGGTGTAATAAAGAGTGGATATGTTCTGATAAACTATTCTGTTTTTATTACCACAGGTGTGACGGCAGATGCATCTCCGATATGGTTTAAAATCTCATTTGTCCTATTTTTACTCACCCATATTTCAATAATTTATTTTTTGTGTCGGTATTATCGGTATCAAAACAACAGAGTGTAATTTTTTCAAGAGAGGCATCGTCATTTCTTCAAATTGGGAATTTAATTCCCAGATTGTAAATCATGTAATATTCTTTTAGAGAACTTACACAGAAAACTCAAATATATCAGGCAGCAATACAGAAATATTCTTTACGACATATTCATCTTCACTTTTCGCAATTATAACTTGAATATCCCTTGTGAATTCTGAAATGACCTGTCTGCAGATACCGCAGGGGAAGGGAAAATTTTCACCTTCCGCATAGATCGCAAGTGCTTCGAATTCTTTTTCTCCATTTTTCACCGCATCGAATAGTGCGACTCTTTCCGCACATATGCCGGCAGGAAATGATGCATTCTCGATGTTTGTACCTGTATATATTTTCTCATTTTTCGTGAGCAGCGCAGCTCCTACTTTATATTTTGAATAGGGTGAGTAAGAATACTCAGAAGCTTTTTGTGCTGCTTTTATAAGTTTTTTTATTTCCATATTAACTCATTTCAAATTTCATTCAAGAGTAATAAAAATCATCTTACCTTTTCCATGCAAGTTTTTTAACCTTGCTCATCAGTAATGGTACTTCTTGTTTTTGAGAATAGTGAATGCACGGTAGAGCTGTTCGAGGAGAATGATCCTCACCATCTGATGGGTGAAAGTAAGTTGTGAAAGAGAAAGAAGTTCATCAGCTCTGTCTTTGATTTCCGGAGAAAATCCGTAAGGTCCTCCAATCAAAAAATAAAGCGGTTTGTTCTGTGAAACGAGAATTCTGTTGAGATGTTGTGCAAAATCTTTGGATGTATGTTGCTTCCCACCTTCATCAAGAGCAATGACATAGCACTGGTCGGGAAGTGTTGTCAGGATTGCTTTTCCTTCACATTCTTTGATTTTCTCAACGGATTGATTCCTCTTGTATTTTGGAGTGGAAACAGTCTCAATCTTAAGAGAACAAAATCTGGAGAGTCGCTTTACATATTCATTTTCTGCAAGAGTAATATACTCATCCTTGTTTTTACCAATAGCCAGGATCGTAATGCTCATTAATCACACGGTTTGAATATCGTTGTAATGCTTTTGAATATAGGTTACTTTTTGATGGAATTCCTTGATATTCGTAGCACCTGCATAGGAGAAAGCAGAGCGGAGACCATCTTCGATATTACGGATCACATACTTTGCAGGTCCCTTGTAATCAATAGTCGTACTGACACCTTCCACGTTACGTTTCTCATCATTTCGCAATTGTTTGGATTCGAGACTCGCAGAACCGCGGTAGCGTTTATACAAATGATAATTCGGAAAATTGCCTTCTTTGTGGATCGTGCCCGGTGTCTCCTTGCATCCTGCAAACAGAGCACCTATCATCACGGAATCTGCACCAACTGCCAAGGCTTTGGCAACATCACCAGAATTACGGATTCCACCATCTGCAATAACAGGTGTGTCATATTGTATAGCCACCTTGCATACATCCTGAAGAGCAGTTACTTGAGGAACTCCGAATCCTGTATTTATTCGTGTTGTACACATTGAGCCGGGTCCAATGCCAACTTTGATTGCATCTGCTTCGTGTTCACAAAGGAATCTTGCAGCTTCTGCTGTCGCAATATTACCGGCAATAATATCCACATTAAATTTTTTGCACATATTGATCGTATCAGCCATAAGTTTGTGATGACCATGTGCGATATCTATACAGATTATCTGAGCTCCTGCATCGATCAATGCTTTCAAACGGTCTTTATTCTCTCCAGTCACGCCTATAGAGGCAGCCCTGATTGGATTTTCAGCAAGTCGAAGCCGCTCAATAATGCTGGCTTCTTCTTCAATCGAGCAGAATCTGTGCACAATACCGAGTGCACCAAATCCACTCAGTATATTTGCCATATCATACTCGGTGATGGTGTCCATATTGGCAGAGAGAATGGGAAGCTTGATCCTATAATTTTTTGTCACTCTTGTAGAAAGATCAGGATCCTGTCTGGTCAGTACTTCCGAGTAATTAGGAATAAGCAGAATATCATTGTATGTTAATCCAATTCGTGTCATTATGACTCCTTTATGCGCATATAATTCCCAGTGCCACAGAATGCAGTTTTGTCCATGCATCATCGGCACGAGAGGTTATGAGGATTGGTACTTTTGCTCCGATGATCACATGAGCAACACTTAGATGGGCGTAATAGGTCATTGCTTTTCCAAATATATTTCCGGCTTCGATGTTTGGCATAATAAGAATATCAGCATTACCAGCAACCGGGGAATCTATTTCCTTTATCTTTGCTGCATGTTCGGATACTGCAACATCAAGTGCAAGAGGACCTTCAACCTTACAACCGGTAATTTTTCCCTCTTTATACAATTTTGTTATCTCCGCTGCGTCAATTGTAGGGGGCATTTTAGGATTGACAACCTCAAGAGCGCAGAGTAAAGCAACATTTGGACAAGGATTCTCCAGTCTGTTAGCGACAAATACCGCATTATTTATCAAAGAAATTTTTTCTTGTACATCCGGATAGCGCACTATACCACCGTCTGTCATGAGTGTCAGGCGGTCTTTTGTTTCGATCACTAGCACATCGCTGAGAATATTTCCCGTATGAAGCTCCTTCCCTTTATTGATCACCCCCTTTATTAACTGCCCGGTTGTAGTGGCACCCTTCAGAATTAGATCAGCTTCATTATTCAGTACGGCATCAACTGCGAGGGATATACATTTTTCAGGATCAGTTTCATCGATGATCTCAAAAGCATTGACGAGACTTTCTTCCGACATGGAAATATAATCTATGATCTGTGCTTTATCACCAATAAGAAGAAATTCTCCAATCTGCTCTTCTTTTGCGAGCGTGGCACAGTAAACAGCAGACATCGTGTGAGCAGCAGGAATGACAACTCTTTTCTGGGGAAGTTTCTTTACTTTATCAAGTAGTTCATCAAAATTTTTTATCATGCAATCTCCGGGACTATTTTAGCTGCCATGCAATAAATTTCATAGATTTTGTAAACCATTTATCAACTTCTTTTTCATCTTTTTCTGAGATGGGGAATGGGATTACATGGTCATAGGGATAGGGAAAATCATAGGACTTAACCTTTATTGGAATTTTGTTATCATGCCCGTGCAACGAGAGTTCCACTTCAATTGAAGGGACAACTTCATCTTTTTGCAGTGCTAATGCTGAAATCCGTTTTGCGATTTTTTTCAGACGATTTTCCCTGAATGTGATCATCTTATTATAATCGAGCATACTCCTAAAATATTTTCCAATATGGTGTTGATCGCTGAAATAATGCGCAAGCCGTTTATCTCGCTTGAGTTCGACCTCAAGATGTTCAATGAAGAAAGAGTAAATCGCTACGTTTGCTTCGCTGTCCAGAATATATTTGGAAGCAGGTGACATCCTGTTGAGAAGCGGACCTCCGCAGAACATGCAAAGTTTTGAATCTTTAAAATAATCTTTCTCATCCGTCAACAGCATGAGTTCTGCAAGGAATGAGCCGACGGAGTAAGAGAAAAAATCGATGTGCGCATCTTTATGGATATGGGGATGAGCACCAGCACGTATTTGATCTATAAGCTGCAAAATATCATAATATGTTTGCAAACCTGACCAGAAAAAACGTTTGGGAAGGAATTGTAAGCGTGTGCTTATCGCAGCATTCGCAAAGGAGGAGTTCGTTACTTTTGGATAAAATTTCTTCCGCTCTTTGCAAACTTTGTTCATGAATTTGGGATCAGCCCATATTTCGGGCGAGCGGTTCATATGAAATGCTGTGGGAAAGAGGATCACTGTTTTTCCTGTATATTCCACGAGTTTATGTGCCCAGGGCAGATATTTTTCCCAGCTCTTTTCGTTCAAACCGTGCAGGAGTATGATGACATCTTGAGATTTTTTCAAAGTAAAGGATTTGAAGACAGGATAGGTGAAAAAAATATTTTCTTCAATGCGCGAATCATCGATTCTCAGAAGCTCGTCTAGATGAGGTGCAGAAATTTTGCTGTCCCATGAATAAGATTCTTCAAAACTCACATTATGAGTCTGGCAATGATAGTGCTCTTCACCCGGGAGAATGTCATAATTATAAGACTCAAATGGAGTGTTCAGGATATTCATACGGAATTTCTTGAGTGTAATAAATTCAGCTTTCGGATCGAACTTCTCTCTTAAATAGAGATAATCATTTCGGTAACTCATGACAAAGAAACGCTCCTGTGTCCTTTATTCTGCAGCGCATACTGCTTTTAATGTGGTTAATTAATGGTGTAGAACTGAATACACGTCAAGAGATTTGAAACGTTATTATCTTAGTTACTACAGGGAGGGCAAACACACTTATGAAAGTGAAGCAATTATCTAAAAAGCATATCCGAATTTTAATAATTCAACGCAATAAATGATTTCGCTATCATTGTCATACAGAACTTCACTCAGGAATTTATTATTTTCTCCAATGAAATATTTGCCGATGCTCAGACTCGTACCCCAATAAAATCCGGAATATGAAAAGATCCGGTACCCGATACTGATGCCCACTCCTACTTTATTTTCAGAAGTTTTCTTTTGGTCTTTTATCCAGCCCTCTCCTTCATAACCGTACAGATTTGCATAGCGCACGAAGGCACCGATATAGAACTTATTAAGAGAATTTCCAAGAAATTTTCTGTAATGACAATCCAGTAATATTTGCCTTAGCGATTGATCTTCTTGGATATCCTCGTGCCAGTCGATCTTTGGGAGGGAGTAAAAGAAAGGGAAGGCGATCTCTACTTTTTTCTTGGGGTAGAAAAGGGAGAAGGTTCCGCTCAAAGAGTGATTAAGATAGTCAACATCGCTTCCGAAAAAGAGTAATCTGAGAAAATTGAACTCAACTCCGTATTTCTTATTTTCGAGTGGTTGATCCTTCACATCCTTGTACATCTTTTTCTGAGTCACATAGATGGAATCGATCTTTTCATCGGTTGTCATTTGTGAAAGATTCTCAGCATATAAAGAAGTAAAAAATAATACGCTCAACACTATAATCAGTAGTTTTTTCATCACACACTCCTCGTATTTGTATTTATTCCTTTAAGTAATCTGCATAATGCTCCTGTACGTTCTGCGCGATTTCATTCAGGCGCACATCGATAGTAATGCCGTTCTGTTGTAAGGTTTTCCACACCACATCCATTGCATCTTCCTTAGAAAGCCCGATCGATTCTGCGATACTCATAAGCACTTCTTTCTCGGTTTTTGTGAATTTTCCATCCGAGAGTGAGATGAGAGTCAGAAAATGGAGTGTGTAGTATCTGTCGAGGTCTGTAGCATGCTGCTTGATATATTTCTCAGAGGTTTCCAGCTGCTTGAGAGCTTTGTCTTTATCGTATATGATTTCTTGCTCAGGATCATCTGTAAAGACGTCAGCGAGTATTTTTACCAGGCTTTTTATCTCTTCTAGGTTGATCTCCTTATCGGCAGCGATCATGGAAATACCACCTGCAGCAACGAGCTTCATCATCATCTCTTTGACTTTTGTGCGCGGGTAGAACTTAGTTAATGAGAGCAGTTCATCAGTCTTTGCGTGAAGTTCTTCGTCGGTGAGTTTACCGGTCTTTTTGAAAAGCTTCGATTCTGAGAAGAGTTCGACTGCTTTCAGGCGGACAGGGAGGAGTGGATGGCTCGAGGTGCTTAGCTCCGCCATATATTCTGATTTTGCAAGATCATCAAGCTGCTTCATGAGCTCCGGAAGATTGAAGTTGAGATTTTTCTCAGTCAGTCCATAGGTTATTTTAAGTAGACTTTGTACCGCAACTTCATATTTCTTACATGCTGCGAGTCCGACCCGATCACAGCTGATTTCAGCTTTTTTCTGCCAGGTGAGGAATTTCTTTTCTGCCAGTATCGGTAAAAAGGTAGTGCTTTGTTTGTCTGGATTATATAATAGAAGCAACTTATTGTGATCATAAATAATATGACCGAGTTCATGACCCAGCACGAATTTTATCTCCGCATCATCAAAATTTTCAAGAAGAGCAGAAGTGAAAACCACACTGATAAGATTTTTCTGTTTGAAGGCAAAAGCATTATATGTGTTATCACGCAGAGCGAAGAATTCGATCTTTTGCTTGAGACCAAAATCAGTTTTAACTGATTCGATTATTTTGTAAATGCGCGGTGAGATTGTCGGGGTGAGACGAACAGAGTCAGCAAGAAGTTTATCACGAAAGGTGATATGTTCTTTGAGTATCTCCTCGTGAGATTTGATGATCTGCTGAACTTTGTACACATCAAAAAGCTCTTTCGTGTCCTCAATATCGCCCTTATAACGGATCTTTTTAACGTTCATGAACCCTCCGAAGGGTTTGAGAGTTTGATAAAATATTTATATGAACTATTTAGATGATATTTCTTTCTGTTTAGCGTTAAATTTCTTGATCACATCAGAATGAACAGCTTCAGGAGTCAGGACCCAGCGATTATCAACCTTTCCGTTTACTACTTCCCGTCTGCGGAAATAGTTTGCAAGCGCATCCCTTAATACAATATATTCATAGGTGATTTGTTTTTCAGGAATTTCTGTTAGCAAAGTAAGCCCTGAGTTTCCCTGCATGAGAAAGTCAACTGTAGCAACATTATATATCTTGTCGGGATCCCATGGCTCTCCACCAATAGAAAGGTTTGTCACGCGCTGGAAATCAGGATATTCTTTGCTATATTCCACTTCGCCGCCTGCGACGCGCAGTCCGTGACGACCTCCGGCAATTCGCACTTCCAGTATTTCCTTAAGTTTTGCACCATTGATAGACATTGTGACAACTTCACTATCAAAGGGTAGCACATCAAAAACATCCCTGTAGGAGACTGGTCCTTCTTTAATGTCATCACGCACACCACCGAGATTTAAGAATGCGAAGTCAGCATCTGTCTCTTCGAGCATGGCATCCATGACAAGATTTCCTATAATACTCTGCGCTGAACCATCTCTGGAAAGATGCATGCCGGCCATACCAACAATCTCATCCATACCTGCTTCTGCAACTGCCTGCATAGAGTCGATCTTCTCTTTATACCATGGATCAGGGATGAATTCTTCTGAAAAAAGTGCAAGTAGATCCCCATCAATATATGCAGGTAGCTCATAACCGGTAAGAGTTTTTGTGTCCGTATCAATTGTAAGAATAAGATGTCCAATATTTGAGCCATAGCCATAATTCTGCGTGATAAGCGTATGATTTTCCGGTTCTTCCCAGGGAATATTGTATCCTTTATGAATGTGTCCGGCAACGAAAACATCAATGCCCGGCACTTTATACGCGACGTGCATTGCATTATCCGGCCATCGTCGATCCTCATCATTTATATGACCTTCAACAATATCATATTGATAAGCAGGTTCTACATCGTAGGGTATGCCCATGTGTCCGAGCACGAAGATAAGATCAGCACCTTGTTCTTTTACTTCTTTTATATACTTCTCAACTGTTTCTGCAACATCAACGAATTGTAAGCCTTTGATGTTTTCAGGGAAGCTCATGTATGGAGTATCAAGTGTGCTGACACCGATAATCGCAATATCGATACCTTTGATATTTTTAATAATGTAGGGAAGACAACCCGGAACAAGTTCGCCGGTCTCTTCAACAATGATATTGGCACATACAATTGGGAATTTGGCGAGAGAAATCGTTTTCAGAAGTGTGTCAAAGCCAAGATCAAATTCATGGTTTCCAAGCGTCATTGCTTCATAACCGATCCAGTTCATATAGTTTATTACAGCCACACCTTCCGACATCGTACCGATAGGATGCCCCTGGAAAAAGTCACCAGCATCGAGCAGAAGCACTGCTTCGCCATTTTCTTCCGCACGTTCCCGAACGGATTCAATATATGTGGCAGCAGATGCACCGCCACCAAGCGGAGGTGGGAAATCCGGATTCATAAAAGTCGCAAGAACTGCATCTATTCCGCCGTGTACGTCATTCGAAAAAAGAAGATTCAGCTTGATTTCTTCAGCATTGAGAACGCTCAAGCAAAACAAACCGATCAATAAGATAAAAAATATTTTCTTCATAAAAAACCTTTAAATATACTTAAAATCTCCATGTCAGGGTTGCCATGAAGTTGATCATTACATCATCAATTTTATCTAGATTAATCCTGTTAACAGGCAGGTCTGCGTGAGTGGTATCCCAGAGGTTGTCATTGGCATAATAACTGTCCGGGAACAGGTCTGCATGATTGTAATTGAGTTTGCCGATTTCAGCTCCAAGGTCTAACATCAAATTATAAGGGAGAGAGATGCTCGTTCCTGCAGAGAAAGCAGTCATTATTATTTCTTTATCAATGCCATAGGGCTGGTAACGGAATCCCAGGCGGATCGGTTGGTCGGTAAATATTTGGTGCTCAACACCCGCATAGTACTCTATTACATCATACCAAAGCGGATTGTAATCACTCCATTTCACATAAGATATCTCAAATGAGAAGTGGGTATCCCAGATATTTCTCGGGTGATATTCGAATCCAAATCCCATTCGCGAAGGATAGTAGATTGTTGTATCTGTCCATGCAGTATCAGCATTCGTTTTAAATGACTGATCTAATTCCGCTCTGCTTGTGTAGTTCATACCTATTTTAAAACGTTCACCCAGAGCAAGAAGCATACCTGTCTGGAACCTGTAGCCCGAATAATCATTTTTTCTTTGAAAGATGACGTCTGGAATACTGTCCGGGTCATAGAGCATGCGGTCTTTTGCCCATGGCGTGAAAATGATGGTTGAATCTATCGTGTTATCACCTTTCATTAAGGAGAAGGAAGCACCGAGAGAAAGTGAGTTGAAGAAGCTGTTTTCGTTTTCAAAAGTTACTGCTATAGAAGGTGTATGAGCATAAATCATTCCGCTTCCGTCATAGGTATTTGTCGCAATCTTGTGGGGCTCGTTACCGTAATCGGTTCCCTCGTTGTTGCGTACTTCCTCAGTATATTTGAAATTGAAATCATAGAAAGGCGCATAGGAGTATGCAGCAGATACTTTGAACTGTTGAATTGGTACATTGTACATCAAACCCAGCATGTATTTACTGAAGAAATGAGCATTTGATGCGTACACCGCATCATCGATATAGGAATCAAAGGAATCAAAAATGGGGAATGCCCGATTTTCATTATTTTTTTGCACATTTGGTGAAAGCTGCACCATAAATTTACAAGGCAGGTTGCCCAGAAGTGCAGGATTCTTGAGTGCTGCAAGTGGTCCGTACCCGGTTGCAAGACCTGTGGAACCCATTGCAAGAGAGTGAGCTGAATATGCAACGACCTCTTGTCCGAGATAACGGTCAAACACAAATGCGGCATGGGCAGGAATTGCCAGCAAGAGCAGCATTAAGATTCCAAACATTACTTTTTTCATGTATCCTCCGAAAATTATAACTTTATATAGAAATTATTAACATATTTTTTTCATTATATTTTTTTTTGCCACAAAGACTCAAAGGCACCAAGAGACACCAAATTTATATTTATAACTTTGTGTTTTAGTGACTTAGTGGCATACATTCTTTTCATTTTCATTTTATATATTTTCTAAAACGTCCAATCGAGCTGCAGCCTGATGGAGCTGTCTTTGTGCTTTGTTTGAGCAACATAATCGTTTCCAAAAACAGGTTCATTATAGAGACGAAGATAGAGTTCGTCATCCTGATAATGTTTGACCTTATATTTAAAAGAAATTGCCAAACTGTTTGAGATTCGATTGTACATTGTAAACCAGAATTTCATTCCCTGGCTGCCCATAAAATCGATTTCCATATCTTCCCAATCCCAGTGGCTTACACCATGCCCGTTCCAGAAAAGGAAGGAACCTTCCACGCTGAAATAATTAGTGAAATTGTGTAAGTAGTTCACGCAGATCATGTCTCCATGATTGAGTACATCGGCTGTTGGGAGAATATTGATTTGCCCTGGTTCGGCAGTATTAGTGAGACTTGTATAAGGCGCCATCCACACTTTAGTGTAGCGGTATTCGAGATCAAGTCTGTCACGGTTGGTAAGATATGTTCTGAACATACAGGTTGTTTCACTGGTTTTCGAGACTGCGCGTGTGAAGAAATCTTCTGAGCCGTTAGTTTGTAATTTTTGCTTCAGACGCATAGCAATCTGATAAATTGGTCTGTACTCAAGTTCACCCTGAAAACGCACACTCTTTCTTCCATCACATTTGCGTTCCCATATATCGACATATGCCTTAGTAATAGTAAGCTCGCGCTGGAATTTGTATCGTGTCTCTATATACAAACCTCTTTCGGCTTGTGACCACGGAGAATTATAGGACATTTCTGCGACAAGAGGATTCTTCAAGTAATACTGTTTCTCAAGGATCGTACCGTCAAAACGTTCATGCTCAGCAAAGGGGCGTGCATAAGGATTATCAAATTCAAGATCATAGTCGCGGTAGAGCATCATGAAATTGAGATTTGCATAGTTGAAAAATGCACTCATAACCAATGCGCCCGGATCATCACCAATGGAAAATGGCTTCCCATCGACTTCGAGTTCTGCATACTCTCCTTGGAAAGTTACATTATCAAGAGTAGTCTGCCAGTCAAAACCATATACCCTTCGATAATTTCTTTTGTATGTGTCTGTTTTAGTTGAGTATAAAGAAGAAATCTCCGAGTCATTTATATCCAATTTCTTGTAATAATAGCTGTCATATATGAGATATTCACCGAGGTCGGCATAGTCTGCAATGCTGAAGTAACGATCATATTTTGACTCATATGCTGTAACACCGAAATGAGTACCGATGAGCGGATCGAACTGCACATGTCCACCCACCATTGTTTCACGAAGGGCATCTCTTCTTGAAGCCATGTCGATCTTGGGAAGAGGATAAGGAGAAAGAAGCGGACGGTATTCGTTGAATACAGCTTCTGCGCTTTCAAGTTGCTCATTTGTGAAACGAGGAGTGGAAACAACATAATAGAAAATATCATCATCGCTATCCAGCTTGTCATCATGATTGCTGTCCCAGATGACTACATCTTTCTTATCATCAGAAATAAAGAGCGATGCATTCATAAAGCTGTTTCCATACTCTACTGCTGCGCCTTTGAGTGCGAATTCCTCAGTGGGAGAGAGATCCGGGAAAATTCCGTGAACGCGTTTTGAAAAGCCATATCCTGTTCTGCGTGATTCGAACATGTCGGTATTTTCCATTACGAGACCCTCACCCCAGGTCGCCCTGTAATTTCCAAGTACAACTTTAAGATTTGCAGGTTTCAGATTGATACTTGCCGTATATTTTGAGTTCTCAGCGAGTGCTTCGGAAAGCTGGTTATTTTCCTGGAACATGTTCAGATCTCTTTCCTCACCCTTTTTGAAAAAGAGCAATGCACCGACTTCGAGATTGAACCAGTCTTCCATTTTTGCTCTGAATTTATGAGAAATCTCAGGAGCAGCATTATCCAGGTCGTACATACCCCACATGGAAAATTTTTCATTAAGACTGTCTGGCACATAACTTTCACGTAGCACTTCTGTCATCTCTTCCGAAAAAGGATTATTATTGAATTTGAAGCGGTAGCTGAAATTCCATTTGCCTTCGAGTTCCGGTGGTTGATAGGATACATAGTGACGAAGATTGGTAGCTCCGTAGTGAGTAAGTCCCGGAGCGCTTCTCATTCCTCTGTAATCCTGAAAATCACCAAATTTTCTCTGACGAAGGAGAGCTCGTACATCTGAAGGACCAACGATCGGCATGTTCAGCAGATCTTGATATGTTGCAGTATTGATATTGACGGGTGACATGAGCATGTCTTCCCACAAATCGGAAACTGCTTCGGAAGATCCTTCATCTAGCGCAAGCCGTCTGAGAAGATAATATATCTGATCTTTTCGCTGTGCCCGTTCATCATATACGCCATAGGGCACAATCTTTAAGAGAGGCTTGAGGTTCAAAAATGTGTCCTGATCAATACTGTCTATATTAAGCAGGTCATATACAGATTGGAAAAAGTTTATGTAATTTCTGTAATAATAGATATCTTCCGCTTGCTGAGGAGTGATGGGGAGTGCTTGTATCTGCTGGTATGTTGCTTTGTTGAGGTCTAATTGATCGGAACTTGCAGAGAGTGTTCCTGCAACGAGAACAAACAATAAACTAAAAATCAATGTTACTTTTTGCATATTAACCCAATTTTATTAATAGAATAAGTTCGATGATCACACAGCAAAGGAGCACCACCGCAAAGAGATTGAGCCAGAAAATGCGTACTGTGAGCTTCTCGATCTTATTTTTTAAATCATGAATATCATTAAAAACTTTCTTCTCTATCACATCGTATTTCTGGGAGAGTTCTTTGTAACCCCTGTTACTGAACTTGTTTTCCCAGTCTTTCACCACATGATTGAGGAAGTTGAAAATGAGCTTTATAAAACTTTTTATTATGAAAGAAGTGTTGCCCTTTTCGTCACGTTCATTTGCTTTCATAGATACCTCATTATAATGAAATTATTAAAATTGATAGCCAAGAGAAAACTGATGAGTGAGCGGAAGAACGGGATGGGAGCTGAAACCATAATCGATCTTAACACCTTTGAAAAGCATGCCGAATCCGCCGGAGATACTATTCGGGTAGGTGGATGCACCGGTTCGAAGCCAGAATTTATCCATCACTTCAAATTCGATACCTGCTTGTATCTTCGTTTCTTCTCCAAGTTTTTGTGAGAGATCGATTTCTGTGATCACACCATCATATGGTTCGTAGGCAATACCGAGAGCAAGATGCTGAGGAAGGTCAAATGTTTGGTCTGAACCCATCGAAGGATTGTTCAGATTCTTCACTGCAAAAGCGATATGAGTGCGCTGATGGAGTATTGCAAGTGCTCCAAGATTGACACCGTACGTTGTTGAATTACCCGGATCTATGCCGCCGACTGTTTCGCCGAACTTCAGGTAGTAGAGATTCAGTCCATAACCTACATAAAGCTGCGAATGCACATCTCCCATAAGAAGAAAAGAGTGGGCGAGAGAATATGTTCCTTCCTGTTGAAGTTTTTGCCCTTCAAATTCGACGTCCATTGCCTGCATTCCAAGAGATATCGTTCCAATCCTTGGTAATCTGTATGCAAGTGCGCCGGACATGAGAATCTCAAAGCTGTTATTGAACAGTTGAGCATAGCCCAGAGAAATTCCCTGTTCTGCATATGCGAGTGCTCCGGGATTGTAGAAAATGGCATTCGGGTCGTTACAACTTGCAACGAAAGCCCCACTCATACCTCTGGCTCGTGCAGAGGGCTGGTAGTTGCCGAATACATTGGAATTTATCTCCGCATAGATTATTGGAGTGGTCAGAAGGATTATAATTACTATGAAACCTAATTTTTTCATTGGTATCCTTTCATCAAAAATTTATTTCAAAGGTGCTGAAATGACGATAGGAACAGATTTACTCTTTATATCACCATTATCGGGATTAACAACTTCCAGGTTACAAATATACAGTCCGGGAGGAAGGGTGTTCCAATTGTCATCTTTACCGTCCCATTCAAATGTGTGCATACCTGTAGACATTTCGTTCGTGAATGTGTTCACGAGCACACCCTCACTATTATATAATCGTAAGACAAGCTTATCTCCTGTACGAGAATGGAACTGGATCTGGAAGGTTTCTCCAAGTGTGGGGCAGAATGTATAATGGGGGACTTTCAGAATTGCAGAGAAATCAGTTATACCATAATCGTATTCATAGACCTCATCAGGTGCATCTTCAGGGAAGTAGAGCATATTCTGTTCTGCATCTTCCGCAGCAATATAGAAAAATACTACTGTTCCTGCGTCCTGTCCGGGTAGTTCGACTTCCCAGGAGTAATCCTTTGCCGGACTCATCGCCACCTGGCTGAAGGGATTTTGACGTACAGTGTTCCAATAAAGAATAGGATTTTGTAGAGAATCTGTAAATGTAAGCGTAATTGTGACTGCTTCACCTGGAGCAGGATCAAGGTTGGATATCACAACATTACCCCCAACACCTCCGCCGTGCGAACCAAGGTATTCAAAAGTATCAATTGGATATACGATCCATTCGGAGTTGCCTTCATCGGTACCAGCGGCTTCAGTCCAGTTTGTATTTCCATTTTCAACAGCAATTTTTCTTACAAGCGTATGATTTTGAGTTGCAGCTGTGACGCCGGCAACATTCCAGCCAGTGCCGGGATCATCAGTAGGAATTCCAATCACATCTGTAAGAGTCCATGTGGCACCGCCATCAGTCGTCATTTCTATTCCACGAGCATCATTTCCTGTAAAGTGTGCAACGCTGGGATAAGCAAGTGCTTCATCCGCAACACCAAGGATCGTCTGCGCTGCTTCATCTGCACAGATCACCCATACATCACCGGATGCAAGAGTTGCACCAGTCGGAAAACTATGCCAGTATTGCCAGCCATTTCCATTTACGGATTGGGCAATGCGGTAGTTATCAAGATAAAGAGTTTGGGATGATGCATTGTATAGCTCAAGAGCTTTATTATTACTCGAGCCTTCTATATATTCGGAAAATATGAGAATCCCTTCTGTAGGACCTTCTTCATAACCGGTAAAACCTATTGTACTGTTTGGTAATATTACATTGCCGGCAAGGTCTTCAACATTGTTTACAGTAACTGTGTAGGCATAGCCGCCGGCCTGAGCTGTTGTAATAAGTTCTACGGTTTTGCCAAGCGATTGAAGTATTGCAGCAGTAACCGTCAGGTTTCCGATAGAATAGTTTGCAATAGTATGTGCAGTAGTTTGATCAACCTGCTCATCAAATGTTACTTCGACCGCAGTTGCTGAAGTTGCATAGGCACTTGCCAAAGTGGGTGGAGTGGTATCATTCTCACCATGTGCGCCAAGATATTCAAATGTATCGACTGGATAAACGATCCATTGTGAATTCTCAGCAGCTGTGCCAGCAGAAGTTGCCCAGTTCGCAGTACCTTCAGTAATTGAGGATTTACGAACAAGTGTATGATCATAAGTCGCAGCAGGAGTACCAGCAACATCCCAACCTGTACCGGGATCTTCATCTGGATTTCCTATAATATCAATGAGGGTCCACGTCGTGCCGCCATCAGTGGTTTTTTCAAGACCACGAGCATCGTCACCGTTGTGGTGGACTACACTTGGATAGGAAAGTAATTCGTCTGCGACGGCTTGTAACTGAGCATCAGCTTCATCTGTGGTGATAACCCATACCTCACCGTCTACAAGGGTTGAGCCAGCAGGAAATTCATGCCAGTAAGCCCAGCCGTTACCATTTACAGCCTGTGCTATCCTGTAATTAGTTAAATCTACAGTTGCACCAGAGCCGTTATAGATTTCAAGAGCTTTATTCTGTGATGTTCCTTCAATGTATTCAGAGAAGAAAAGATCAGGTCCACTTCCGGGAGTATAGCCGGTAAAATTCACTGTGCTGTTCGGCACTATGACATTGCCATTCAGATCCTCTACATTATTGACCGTGATAGTATATGCAGTACCTGATTCCTGAGATCCTGTTGTTAGAATTACATGATTATTATTTTGTAGTGTTGCATCAGAAATTGTAAGAGCTGGTGAAATTACATAGTTGGACATAGTCTCTGCAGTGGTTTGGTCTAATCCTTCACTGAAGATTATACCCACAGTTGTTTCGTTTGATGCATTGGCAGAATTTATTGTAGGCGGAGTTGTATCTCCTCCGGATGTGGCAAAATCGTCCGCATCCCGCGGATTAATTCCATATTCATCATAACTGTAATCAACTGCGCCTGTAATAGATGCAAAGGTGTCACCCACTGATGGACTGTCATACGTGTAAATCGCATCATCAATCTGACAGTTTCCAGATCCATCATTGACATACCATTCTCCATAAGTGCTTGGACCCTGCGTTACTGTTACATCAGAAATTTTGACCAAACATCCTTCGTATGGTTCTCCGGTTGAGGGTGCCATAAGATCGCCTGTTGCTACGGATATGGCTGCAGGAATCGGGTTGCCAGTACTGAGTACGGACACATCTGTTAGATTCCCGATTTCTGTAAGTCCGAAGTATTCCTGCACTTCTCCTGTCACTTCGACCTCATCACCCTGGGATACAGAGTAGTCATAGCTAAAGACAAAAACACCATTCCATGCGCCGCCGGCTGGATCAGATACGAAAAATCTATTACTGTTGCCTGATGAGTAATAGCCCGTAGCTGTGACAATGCCTGTGAAGGTTACAGTCTGTCCAACGAGGAGTGAAGGATAGGTGCCGTCTCCAGCAATAGTTGTGTATTGTATGTCGTAGATCGTTGTTCCAATTAGCAGCGAGGTGGACATGCATACTACTAAAAATATAAGCGAAAATTTACTTTTCATTCTTTCTCCAATATTTCTTCTTCTTTCGCAGAATTTTCTACAAAAAGATAATATATAATTAACAGGATAACACCGACAACTATGCATGAGTCTGCAATGTTGAAGACGTACCATCGGTCAATGTACCATTTGCCTATAGTGAGATTTAAAAAATCAACGTCAAGAAAGTCGGTAACTTTACCTAAAAATATCCTATCTATAAGATTGCCGAATGCGCCACTCAGGATAAGCGTAAAGCTGAATCTTGGCAGTGAATGCTTATTCTTGATAAATAAATAAATGATTACTATTATAGCAATAATATGTAATATTAATAATATTATATTTGTAAGATTTCCTAGTTTGGGATCGATGCCGAAGACAGCACCTTGATTCTCTACAAAAGTAAGCCGGAAGAAATTTCCCAGTACAGGAATCGAAGTAACATCTGTTTTTGTAAACAGATTTCGGATTGCCATTTTTGAGACCTGATCGAGTGCAAGAAAAAACAAAAACAGCAATATATATTTTTTATAAGCGGAGTTATTATCTGTGATTATTATTGCTGATCCTTTCCTCATTCCTCTTACATTCGATGCAAAGCTCTGTATAAGGGATTGCTTTCAGACGCTCTGATGAGATATCTTCGCCGCAATAGTTGCAGATTCCATAGGATTTATCATGAATTCGTTTGAGTGCGCTATCAATATTTTTCAAGTTTTTCAATTCACGATCCAGCATATATGTCTCTTTTTCTCTTTCATTGGAATCAGTTCCAAGGTCAGCTATGTGCGTGGCATATGAGGAAACATTACCCACTGCTTCACGAATATTTTTGCTCCAGCTTTCATCAATTCCCTCAATGATTTTTACAACTTTCTTTCGTTCACCCATAAGCAGGTCTCTGAAAAAATCCAACTTTTCGCGTTCCATACAACTCTCCTAACTTACTATTTCCTTAAGAAAATTCTGTAAGAGCACTTTTAATTTTGCCTGTGCTTTTTTGGCAACCTCTTCGATACTGGTCTGGGCATGTGTGTCAGAATGGAAGAGGTTTGATAAATTTGTTATCGTTGAAATTCCCAATATTTTAAGCCCGAGGTATACGCCAACTATTACTTCGTGCACAGTTGACATGCCGACCATATCACCGCCGATAGTCTTGAGCATCTGGCATTCAGCAGTCGTTTCCAAACTCGGTCCCAGCAGCCCGACGTACACACCTTCCTTGAAGGGAATTTCATTATCCATGTATACTTTTTTTATGATTTGTAGATATTTTTTGTAATAAGCATCATGCATGCTGGGAAAACGAGGTCCGAAGCTCGGGTCATTTTCTCCAACAAGAGGGTTCATGCCCGTCAAATTTATATGATCATTCATCACAACCAGGTCTCCAACCTTCAGATTCTCATTGAGCGAACCAACGGCATTTGTCACGATCAGTGTTTTAATGCCGAGTTCTTTTAAGACGAAAACCGGATATGTTGTTTCCTGCGCAGTGTATCCTTCGTAGCAATGAAGCCGACCCTGCATGATGACAATATTTTTGTTATTGAAAGAACCGAAAAGCAATTTCCCTTGATGCGAGGGAGCTGTAGAAGTTTTGAAATGAGGAATGTCGTGATAGGGTATTTCAAAATCAATATCTATAATATGTATGAGTTCATTAAGACCTGTTCCCAAAATAATAGCAATCTCGGGTCGCCTTTTATAGCGTAATCGAATAAAATCTACAGATTCGGATATAAGAGAACTAATCTTCTTCATGTTTTCCTAAATTAAAACTGATTTTCGGTTTAGTTTTTGGTTCTTGTGTTTCAATGTCCTCTGCAGGTTTTTCGAGAATATCTTCTTCTTTTTCCTGTGGAGCAATTTCTTCTTTTTTCTCAATTATTGGAGGTAATTCTATTTCTTTTTTAAAATCATGAGTTCTGAAGTCCGGTGGAGTGATGATCGGATTATCTTTTTTCTTCGCATCATCTTTATCTTTTTCAAATTCCTTTTGAATGAGTTCGAGCATAGTATTTATCTGAGATTTAAATGTAAGCAGGAAGGTTTTTTTCTTATCCTTCAAGTTCACATAATCATGCTCCAGAATGCTCAGATAATCTTTTGCTTTTTTGACACGTTCCCGAGACGATAACTCGGCATCTTTTATAATATTCTTTGCTTCTTTATCAGCGCTTTTAAGTGTATCTTCTTTGAGTTTTTCTGCAAGAATAAGTGTACGTTTGAGCAGGTCTTTTTGCTCCTCAATATTTTCGAGTTTTTGATCTCTATCTTCGATCTCTTTTTGAAGAGCTTTTATTTTTCTTTCCAATCCTTCGATCTGATCTGCGAGCATTTCCAGGAAAGCTTCTACTTCGGGTTTATTGAAACCGCTGAAGGATTTTGTGAATTCTTTACCTCTGATCTCCGAAGGGGATATAGTATGTTGCATTGTCCCTCGCTAATATATTGTTAATCTGATTAACAGACTTCGTACTAATTCCAAGAGAAGAATTACTACGATTGGTGAGATGTCGAAATTTTGTGAAGGGATGATGTTCCGAACGATCTTGCGTGCCGGTCCGAGAACCGGTTCTGTCACCTGCACGAGAAATTGTATAAATGGATTTGCATAATTTGGATTGAACCACGACATGACTGCCCGAATGATAATGAGCCAGATGTAGATCATTATAACAAAATCAATAATGCGGATGAGGGTCATTTCGTTTCCTTTGGCGATTGAAAGCATCTTCTGCATCGCGCTTCATATATGTCTTTTTCTCCAACGAGAATCTCTTCATCGTTATCTACAAGACGCTGGGTGCGGTTTGCCGGATTGCCGCACTGCATACATATCGCAAGTGTTTTTGTGATGTATTCTGCGGTTGCAAGAAGTTCGGGTATTGGATGGAATGGTTTGCCGCGATAGTCCTGATCGAGTCCGGCAACGACAACCCTTTTTCCTTCATTTGCAAGCTTCTGGCATACTTCGACAAGTCCTTCGTCAAAGAATTGAGCTTCATCGATGCCCACGACTTCAGTCTCTTTTTTGACCTGCTCATAAAGCTGCTGGGAATTATCGACCTGTTTGGAGTTAAGCTTTGATTTATTGTGTGAGACAATATATTGATGATGGTACCTGTTATCTATAGTTGGTTTAAATATTTGAAAGGGATGTTTAGCGATTTCGACACGTCGCATCCTGCGGATAAGCTCTTCGGTTTTGCCGCTGAACATGCTTCCGCAGATAACTTCTATCCAACCAGTTTGACCTTTAACAATATTCATATGCTACTCCACGTTTGCGTAATTTGGAAGCGTGGTTTTTTATGTCAAATTTTATGATGATTGGAGAATTTCACATTGGCACGCAGATTTGGTTTATGAAAAATTTGAAGCATCGTTCGGAAGAATTATTTAGAAAGTCTTTAATATAAAATGTATACATCTATTAAGCGTGATAACCAATCATTTATATTAACCAAATTAAATTTGACAAAAATATACTCTGAATCAAAAGAAAATGTGGAGTAACCATGAATCAAAAAAATTGTTTGTGCGGAGTGTGTTTTTATAGAAATGAAATTGCTATCGATTTTTATTAATAGGGAAGCGATATGAGAAGAATAGTATTTTTAGGATTGATAATTTTCTTTGCTTTAGCAAATTTGTTATCTGCGAATGACAAGTACCTCACCTATACCCAAACCTTTCCCTGGATAGGACCCGAAGGCGAAGACCCGGAGGTTGTCTTTGCAGATTTAATTGAGCAGGATAGACTCATATCTGTTCTTCATTATGAAAGTCGGTTTTGGTATGACTGTTACAAATGGCATAACGATATTGGAAAAATTAGAAATGATTGTTTATACAAAATAAAAGTGTCCTGTTGTGTTTCGAATAATTATAAAAAACATGTTGTCCACACCCCTCCAAATAGAGATCCAACTACGATAATCGTCGATATCAACGGCACAGGTAATTATACTTCAATTCAAGAAGGTATAAACAATTCAGTAAATGGTGATACAATATTAGTATATCCCGGAACATACTTCGAGAATATAAACTATAATGGTAAAAACATAACGGTTGCGAGTTTATACATTACGACACAAACAGACTCTTTTATTCATAAAACAATAATTGACGGTAACCAAAATGGGAGTGTGGTTACGTTTGAAAGCGGCGAAGATACAGCTGCTGTTCTTTGTGGGTTTACTATTCAAAATGGAAGTGGAACTGAACAAGGTAATTTTATCGTAGGGGGGGGGATCTTTTGTATTAATTCGCAATCCACAATAAGTAATTGTAGGATTAGAAATAATCTGAGTCAATTCGGGGGAGGAATTTGTTTATATAACACCTTTATTAATATTAGTGATGTTGATATATTTGATAATCATGCAATATCATGGGCAGGCGGGATAGGTTTTTATAACTCTTTCGCTCTTTTTGATCCTATTAACCGATGTGATATATATTTAAATTATTCAGGGAATGGTTCGGATTTAAGAGCTTTTGTTAATACAACTTCTGTGTCTGTATTTGTTGATACTTTTACGGTAAGTAAACCAACAGACTATTATGTGTCTCCCTTAGATCAATTCACAATTGATATTAAGAATTGCAAGGTTAACATTGTAGATAGTGATTTATACGTGAGTCCATCAGGAGACGATGCAAATAGTGGTTTTTCACAAACTGATCCTTTGAAAACACTATCCTATGCGATGACAAAGATTAGTTCCGACAGCACGAGCTGTAATAGGATATATTTATCGAATGGAACGTATTCGCCCTTCACGAATGGAGACATATTTCCGATTAATTGTAAAGATTATGTTTCTCTTCAAGGGGAGAACAAGGATCAAACGATTCTTGATGGGAATAGTGAATATTATTTATTGTATTCATACGAAGACGGCGATTATTCAATAAGAGATATTACATTTCAAAATGGCTTTAATGATATAACAGGGGGAGGTATAAGTATCCACTATGGTCATAATATTTTGGTAGAGAATGTAAATTTGCTCTCTAATAGAGCTGACATAGGCGGAGGGGGATTAAATATATTTGAGTCACAAGGAATATTCAAGAACTTAACAATACGCAATAATTCATCCAATGGAGGGGGGGGGATAAGAATTTCTAATAATTCGAATCCTGTATTAATTAATTGTATTATTGATAGTAATTATATTCTTACACCTGGTTGGGGAACTACTGGAGGAGTAAGTTGTGTTGTTGACTGTAGTCCGGTTTTTATTAATACACGTGTTACCAATAACATCTCCGATGAATGTAGTGGTATGGGTTTTGGAAGTAGCAATCCAATATTGATTAATTGTACAATTTGTGATAATTCAGACAATCCAGATGGTACAATTAATATAGGTGATAATACTATGATTTTGAAAAATAATGTTATTCTACGTAATTATTCAGAATTTGAGATAACATATTGGGACACTTATCCACCCAGTGTAGCTGAAGTATATTATACAAATATTAAAGACAGCATCAACGGCATCAATACCAATAACAACGGAACTATCATATGGGGAGACGGCAATATAGACGAAGACCCATTATTTGTTGGTGGCGATCCGTTTAGTTACGAGTTAACGAAATATTCACCCTGCATCGATGCAGGCACACCGGACACAACAGGACTACATCTTCCTGCAACGGATTTAGCGGGTAATCCAAGAATTTATAATGGCAGGATAGATATTGGAGCATACGAGTATCAAGGATATGGTATAGACGAACCTGATACAAGTTTTATTCATAATTTGTATTTATTTAAAAATGCACCAAATCCTTTTAAGGAATCCACCACAATATCTTTTATCTCAGCAGATTATGAAAGGATAAAAGAATATACACTTTCTATATACAATACTAAAGGCCAGCTTGTAAGAAGATATAATGGGAACGAGGAGAATTTTTGGGTAAAGACGGAGATCGTGTGGAATGGCACGGACGAACAGGGCAAGCAGGTCGCACCCGGAACGTATTTGTACAAATTGGAATACAATGGACATGCAGTAGTTAGAAAAATGGTATTGCTTCGCTGACGCTGTGCAATGTAAAATTTAAAATGGAAAATGTGGAATCGACGACTCTGCCGTCTTGAACCTTGCGAACGGTTAAAAACCTTCGCAAAGATTTTCCCTGCAAATCGCAAATCTAAAATCGTTAATCTACAATCTTCAATCGCTATTTCGTACTGAACTCTATTCTCTCTTCGGGATTATGAAGTCCACCCCGAAAAAGTAACTTTTGCGAAAGTTCTATATCTTTTTTCATAATTACAATTCTTTTCGTGCACTTTCGTGATTTTCGTGGTTAAAATTCTCTGTGTACTCTACGCTTCTTTGCTTGTTGCGGCGGAGTGCAACGAAGACAAACGTTCTTTGCGTGAAAAAAAAGCCGTCACGTAATGGTCCATGACGACTCTTCAAACAGCTCTCATTTATCTCAATAGTAATATTTTTTCAAATCTTATATTCTCGTCATATATAGAATACAAGTACACCCCGGAAAGAACATCTTGTCCCAAGGTATCTTGTCCGTCCCAGCTTGCTTCGACTATGCCTGAAGAAATATCATGAGCAGTTAATTTTCTTACAAACTCACCTTTAATATTATAAATTTCAATGTGTGCATCGTGTGTTGTTTCCTGAGAATAAAACCTGATCGATGTGCTGCCGTCAGCCTGCGGATTAAATGGATTTGGAAAAGTGAAACTCGTGTAACCATCTATTATATGTGGATCGTCAATTGCAAAATACCAATCAATTATTATTGTATTTGATGGATTTGATTCACCGATGTCATAGATCGCAGTCACATAATACTCATATTCAATTCCATAGATCGCAGTATCATCATGATAGGTTTGTGTATATACAGGTTCAGTATTCAATAAGACATCATCTCGATACACATTATATGAGATCACACCAGCTTGGACCGGTGCCTGCCATGATAGATCGATATATGCAGGAGTCTGATTGCTCGTGTATGCCAGACTTGCAGGAGGATCATAGTAAGGAACGGGATCGGAATAGATATCCAGGGTGACGCCATGAATGGTTGTGAGTGAATAGGGAAATTCATCTGGGAGAATGTACCAGCCATCATACGAACCATTCCAACCGAAATTCACATGATACTCATTCAAGGTGTTGTAACCGTCGACAACGACGTTATGCCCTCCGCTGCCCCCTGTAACTAGAACTGTTAATTCTGCCGGCTGCGCATCCATCATATTCTGGCTTAGGCGTGTCCAGAAATTAGGAGCGCTGTCATCTATCGTATCTGTGCCGAAATACCCGAATTTCTCAAGCGCATCGACGACCTGGCTCAGATAGAACGTGCCGGAAACCGTAGAAGTATAAACTTGTGTAGCTGCAACCCCGCATGCAAAACAGAGTGCTGCCTTATCCACATCAGTGATTTCCTGGTGCAGCTTCTGATGTGCATCATAAGTATTGAGAAATGAGTTCAGATCAGGAAAAGAAGCAAATCCCCGGGTGAAATAATCATTATCGATCCAAAAATCCCTTCCTGCATAGGAATGATAATAATCGTCAGCATCCCCGAATAGAGCGCCGTTTATGTTTGAAAAATAATCAATGATCTGTGCAGTGGCAATCGCCGGGCATCCAGCCAGACTTCTTGCACTGGTCACCAGATCCCACGGGCAGTAATTATAATATGGGGCTGTTTGACGCCATTGCATCTGTACCCATCCACCGGTCAGTGTGGAGTCCTGATCGGGCCAGTACATTTCCTCTTTTGCTTCTTTTTCGTTGAGAAGATCCGACCACGCATCATTTCTTTGCTGAATAATATTTTGTGGAAGTTTATCAAGCGCTGCATTACGATAGGAAATATCCAGTTCGATTGCTTGGTACGGCATTGAAATTTCATCTTGCGCATCTATATTATTTCTGAAACTGTAGCCAATAACAGGCGGGAGATCGGTGTCTGTAGTTGTAATGATAAACCCTTTGGGGTCGAGTTCAAAAATATAGAAAAGCACTTCTTCCTTATCATTGATATGAGAAGTGATATTTGAAATGCTTGCCGCATCTTTCATGCTGTGCTGCATGATCTTTGCTTCTGCGATTTTTATGCACAGGTCTTTATCAGCAGTAATACTAAAGAGGGGATGTGCACATGCTACAATAAAAATTATTAATAATAGAGTTGTTTTGATTTTTAACATCTAAGCTCCTTATTCGCAAAATATCGGGAATTCTTCCCATTCTTTTTTTGTATTTTTTAATAGTTCAAGACTTTTTTCTTTATTCAATGCTGCTAAACTGTTCACGATAATATTTACCATAACCACAGGTGCTGCCTGGGATAAACTGTAGGTTGTACCTGTCACTGGAGTTACCAGCACATGATCGCACGCCAATGCAAGGGGACTGAATTCACTGT
This sequence comes from Candidatus Cloacimonadota bacterium, assembly GCA_049903315.1. GTDB lineage: Bacteria > Cloacimonadota > Cloacimonadia > JGIOTU-2 > JGIOTU-2 > Celaenobacter. The sequence goes on from JBNGBT010000001.1 coordinate 328,849, forward strand.
CTGTGATCGCAATCGTTGCCGCACCTTTTTCATGCGCAAACTGAGCAACATCTCGTACTTCTTTGAGAATTTTTTGAAAACTGATTGCAATAACCACATCATCAGGACCGATGTCCATAATTTCGATCTGTTTGGAAATACCGAATCCTTTGAGTTTGATGTAGTCCTTCCCCAAAGCTTCGAAGTAATAGTGAAAGATATCAACGCACACTTCACTCGAACCGATCGATGCAATAATGATTTTCTGCGCATTATTTATCAGTTTAACTGCTTTTGTAAGGGTATCTTTATTCAGATAGGTGCGCACATTCATGATATTCTGAATGTCTTGCTCAATTGTTGCATCGAGCACATCTTTCTGCGTGGTATCAGAGATGAAATCTTGAAAAACCTCGTGTGGTGTTGTTGTTTTTCTGTAAAGTGTTTCGAGTTCTCTCTTTAATTGTGGAAATCCTGAGTAGCCAAGTTTCTGAGCAAACCGCGTGATTGATGATGGAGCAACTTTGCAGGTTTCTGCGAGTTGTGGACCATTAAGAAAGGCATTTTTATGAAGATTGCGTGTAAGAGTATCTGCGATGAGTTTCTCTCGCTTTGTGAGTGATGTCTTCTTGAGTTTATCTTGTAGTTTATTTTTCATTTTGCAAAAACCTTTGCGTAAAATAAGTTAGTTGCAAAAATAATTGTCAAATAATAATGTGTAATGCATCTAAAATAGTGTATTCAATAATAATTTTTTGGGGTAGGTTCAGGTTTATCCTGAACCATTTTATGTAAGGAACCACATCTTCATTTTCTCCTTGATGAGAAAACGAAGCAAAAGAATCACCCACGATTAAGAAAATACTAAAATTTTATTCGTGAAGCTAAAAGAATAACAACTCGCTCCGCTCAGACAGTCATTCATTTGACTCGTCAAGGCGTAGTTCATCTCATACATAAATTCTATTTCCTTCAGCGATTATTTATGAACGAAGCCGGAACGCTTTACTCACAAAATTTCGATGCGCATTTTCTTAATATGCGGGAAAAATAGATATGATTTTCATCTCGTTCCTAAGTTGTACTTGGGAACGAATCTTATTGCCGAATTATATTTCATTCGAATATGGGTTACAAAGTCCAACTTTGTAACCAAAGAATTTTTTAAGCTTTTCTCTTCATTGCTTTTTTGAATTCTCTGTGTCCTCTGTGGTTAAATTCTAATCCAAAAATATGTTTAATTCTAAATTTTTTGACAAAGAAATAACCCTCCAAAATTCTTTCACTCAATCTGTGGGTGATTAGCTCAGATGGTTAGAGTGCTACGTTGACATCGTAGAGGTCACTGGTTCGATTCCAGTATCACCCACCATTTTTATTGAAGGGGTTTGATATGCTTCACATATATACAGGCGACGGCAAAGGCAAGACAACTGCTTCTCTCGGGCTGGCAACGCGATTTCTCGGACACCATAAAAAGGTTTGCCTTATTCAGTTCATGAAAAAGAATATTGAGTACGGTGAGATCACATTCTTTGAAAATATACCAAACATCGATATTTTCCAGTTCGGCACACCCGATTTTGTTGATAAGAAAAATCCCAAACAGATAGACATCGAAGAAGCGGTGAAAGCTTTTAATAAAGCAAAAGAAGTTATCCTGAGCAAAGAATATGACTTGGTTATCCTGGACGAATTGAATGTTGCATTGGATTTTGATCTCGTGTCCTTCGAAAAAGTTCTTCCATTCATAAAAGATCACAAAGACGAGCTGGAAATAGTGATAACCGGCAGGTACGCTTCTGAAGAACTCATAGAAATTGCTGATCTGGTGACTGATATGGAAGAGATAAAGCACTATTATCATAAGGATATTTTTGCTCGCGAGGGGACGGAATATTAAAAAAATATTCAAAGCATTTGACGTAAAAAAAATGAGCATCCCAAATTATACCATCCTGAAGATTAACTGCTAAAGGATGCTGAATCTAATCACGGAGGAATTCAATGGAGCTTTCTGATAATGCTCGTGCAGTGCTGAAAAAAAGATATTTCAAAAAAGATCAGATGGGTGATATTATTGAGGACGAAAAAGCGATGCTCACACGAGTGAGTGAGAACATCGCAGGCGGAAATAAAGAGAAAGCAAAGCGTTATTTCAACATTATGAATAACTGCTATTTCCTCCCAAATTCTCCCACTCTTATGAATGCAGGGAGCGATCTGCAGCAGCTTTCCGCGTGTTTTGTGCTTCCTATCAAAGACAGCATGCACAGCATTTTTGATGCGGTCAAGAACGCAGCACTCATTCATAAAAGCGGTGGTGGGACAGGTTTTTCTTTTTCCAAACTCCGTGAACATAATGCACGAGTAGGATCTACCAGCGGTGTCTCCAGCGGCCCGATAACCTTCATGAAAGTTTTCAATTCAGCAACCGATGCAGTGAAGCAAGGGGGTACCCGCCGTGGTGCAAATATGGCGATCCTCAATATTGACCATCCGGACATTATAGATTTTATCAAAGCAAAAGAAAAAAATACAGAACTGACCAATTTCAACATAAGTGTCGGGCTTACAGAAGCATTTATGGATGCAGTAAAGAATAATGAAGAATATGAGCTCATTGCACCTCATACCGGCAAGGTCAAAAGACGCCTGAAAGCTTTGGATGTGTTCGAACTAATTGTAGAAATGGCGCACAAGAACGGTGAGCCGGGCATCGTATTCCTTGATCGGCTTGATCGATATAATCCTACTCCAAAAGATGGAAAGATTGAAGCTACAAATCCTTGCGGCGAGCAGCCCTTGCTTGCAAATGAAGCTTGCAATCTCGGATCGATCAATTTAGCGCTCATGGTGAAAGACGGAGGAATTGACTGGGATCTTCTCAAGAAAACTGTTTATTCCGCAGTAGATTTTCTGGATGATGTCATCGACCGCTCTGCATTTCCACTTCCCGAGATCGAGAAGCAGGTTAAGAAAAATCGAAAGATAGGATTGGGTATCATGGGGTGGGCGGATCTGCTTCTTCAACTTGGCATTCCTTACTGTTCTGATGAAGCAACCGACACAGGCCGAGAGATCATGGAATTCATTGATTACTACTCGAAAGAGCGCTCAATGCAGCTCGCTGTCAAAAAAGGACCGTTTCCCAATTTTGATCAAAGCATCTATAAAAAAGGCACTTTTTCACGGGAAGGTTATAAGCTGAACTGGGAGAGTTTAATTGAAGAGATCAAGGAGAAGGGGATCCGCAATGCTACGACCACGACGATTGCTCCCACAGGGACGATCAGCATGATCGCAGATACATCAAGCGGTGTCGAACCGATCTTTTCATTAGTATATATAAAGAATGTGATGGACGGCGAGAAACTGCTTTATGTGAATAAATATTTTGAAGAAATAGCCCAAGAACAAAAATTTTATTCCAAAGAAATAATGGAGAAGATCTCCGAAAAGGGCTCGCTCCAGGAAATAGACGAAATTCCTGAAGATGTGAAAAGAGTATTTGTGACTGCTCATGACATCACTCCCGAATGGCATATCAGGATGCAGGCAGCATTTCAGGAGTTTGTTGATAATGCAGTTTCCAAAACAATCAATTTTCCGAATTATGCCACCAAAGAGGATATTTACACCTCCTACATGCTTGCTTATCAGCTTGGCTGCAAAGGCGTCACAGTCTATCGCGACGGCAGCCGGGACGAGCAGGTTCTCAATGTCGGTAAAAAGATGCGCGAGCATGACCGCACAAGAATTGAACCGCGGCACCGTCCTGAAACAACAATCGGCGTGACGAAAAAAGTCAATACGGGATGTGGTCATCTTTATGTGACTATCAATATTGATGAGACCGGACCGTGCGAGGTCTTTACACAAATGGGCAAGGTCGGCGGCTGTGCTTCTGCTCAACTTGAAGCAATTGCACGTTTGATATCGCTTGCGCTTCGCTCGAATGTGAAAGTGGAATCCATTGTAAAACAGCTTCGGCTTATCCGATGCCCTGCACCAATGTGGTCAAAGGGCAAAAAAATACATTCCTGTGCAGATGCCATAGCAAATGCAATTATAGAATTTCTCGAACAGGACGGGAACGGGCTCAAACAGACAAAAGAAGGTAAGGGAAAAGATCAATTAAAAGTTATTGCAGAAAGCCCTTCCTTTGATGAAACGACTCCAGTTGGCTCGATGTGTCCAGAATGCGGCGCAACTCTTGAATTCAAAGAAGGTTGTAAAACCTGTCCGATTTGTGGCTGGTCAAAATGCAGCTAAAATATTATTAGGGGAGACTCCATGAAAAAAATCATAGTACTGGTCACAATCATTTTAATGAGTACTTCGATCTGCGCACTTGAACCACATTTTATGCAACAACCTGCGATTTCACCAGATGGGACGACGATTTGCTTTTCTTATATGTCGGATCTCTGGACTGTCCCATTCGACGGCGGAGAAGCAAAACGACTCACCGTCTCAAAAGGCAATGATAGGTATCCAGTTTTTTCTCCGGACGGAAAAACTATTGCATTTAACTCCAATCGTGAAGGTTTCTGGGGAACCTATCTCATTCCCGCAGAAGGCGGTGTCGCAAAGTGTATTTCCAAAGAAGGAGTCACCGTTATCGACTGGTTTTCCAACGGAAAGAAACTTCTCGCTACGGAGTATGAACTGCCCAATGGCTGGAATTTTATGGAAGTTCCTCTCGATGGCTCGCACCCGAAACTGATCACGGAAATAGGCAACAGTCTTGCAAAACTTACTCCGGATAATAAGAAGATCATTTACAGCAGCAGAGGGGATGACACTCGTGAGAGATATAAAGGGAGTGTGAGTGGGCAAATATGGGAATATGATATACAAAATCAATCCTATACTCAGCTTACTGACGCAGAATATACAGAAAAATATCCCGTGTGCTCTTATGTTAACAACCGCATATATTTTATCGGTGCGGATTTCGTGAATGAGAATCAAGCAGTTTTCCAGATATATTACGCTGAAGGCATGGATTTCTCCCATCCTCAAAAACTCACGAAATTTGATTATTGGTCTGCCACACAACTCTCTATTGCTCGTGAAAATGATAATATGGTTTTCAAACGATTTGATGAGCTCTGGTCATATAATGCGAAGTCTGGGAAGATCAAAAAAATATCAATTGAGATCAAGCAGGATTTTCTTGAGAGCTTCGAGATCACGGAGAAGTATATTAATCAGGCAACAGATTTTTCGGTCTCATCAAATGGGAAAATGGTTGCTTTTACCTACAAATTTGATCTTTTTGCAATGCCTGAAAAGGGGGGAGAGGTCAAGCAGTTGACAAAAGACCAAAAAGGGATCGAGAGCATTGCAATTGCCGATGACGATCAGACGATCTATTTTACCACTTATGAAATGGGCAACATTCAGCTCTATAAAACCAATATTAAAGAGCCGAATACAATCCATAAACTGTCATGGTTCAAAGATAAATATGTGCAGGATATCCGTTTTGAAGAGGAGATGGGATTATTCGTGCAATACTCGGATGATAAAGCAAGAAATCAAATTGCTCTTGTAGATAAAGAAGATGATAAAGTTCAGGAACTGATCACTGACCAGGTCGTGAATTCACAATTTTCAGTGAGTCCGGATAAGAAGTATGCGCTCTATTTCGTACTCACACCCGGCACTTGGGATGAGATACTCTATCTTTATAATTTTGAAACAAAAGAAAAAACGACTCTTTATCCCTATCATGGAAATATGAATTCGCCGATCTGGGGTGAACAGGGAGCGTATGTTTTCTTCAATAGAAATCAGGATATTTGCAGAATGGAACTTCATGCTAAAGAGGATTTTTGGGATTATAAGGATTACTGGGAAGATATTCTAAATCCAAAAGATGAGAGCGAGGAAAAAAAGGATAAGGATAAAAAATCAAAGGACGAAGATAAGGACACTGATAAAGAGGATGACGAAAAGGATGAGGTTGAGGATGTCATTATTACGATCGATCTTGAAGATATCCATCGCAGAGTTTCTGTGATCACTTCCAAGCAGGGATACAACTCTCTTATTGCAACCGATAAAGATAGTACTCTTTATTATGTAAACAGCTCAGAAGATGATGTGTATACTTTGAGAAAAGTTGATTACGAAGGTAAAAAGGATGAGGAAATCACTACGTTTATATCCCGTCCGCGTCACATGACATATAATGATGAAAATGACTGTTTCTATTGCATCGAATCTGAATCTCTGAAAAAAATAACTACCAGCGGTGCAAAGGAAACTCTTGAAAATGAGTTTGAATATAAATTTAACACGCTTACTTTAAATAAGACTGTTTTTGAGCAGGCCTGGAAGGCTTTTCAACGGGGCTTTTATGATCCTGATATGCATGATATTGATTGGGAAAAAGCATTCAAGAAGTACTATCCTTATATGGAATACGCCTACTCACCGGAAATCATGGATGAGATTTATTCTGAAATGATGGGTGAAGTAAATGCCTCACATACGGGATTTTATGCAAGAAATGATAATCCCGTAATCCAGCATAATATCGCATACGGCGGATTTATTCTCGATTATAAAGACATTCCTAAAAAAGGGATTAAATTCAAAAAGATCTTCCGTAAATCCAAGCTCAATAAACCTTATAATATCAAACCAGGAGATACTCTCTTGGAAGTTGATGGAGTGGAAATCACTGAAGATACACAGATCACACCGCTTTTCTTTAATAAGGTCGATGAAAAGATCACCATGAAAGTACAAACACCTGACAGTATCGCAACGGTTGAATTCAAGGGACTTTCCTGGTGGCAAAATAGGATGATGAACTATGATACCTGGGTTGAAGAGCGAAAAGATATTGTTAATGAACTGTCAGATGGTAAAATTGGCTATGCACACATCAGGCATATGGGATGGAGTTCTTATGAAGATTTTGTACAGGATGTTTTTGCTAATAACTGGCAAAAGAAAGCGCTCATAATAGATGTGCGGAATAATCCTGGCGGCTGGATCCATGACTGGCTTATCGAACTACTAACAAAAGAACCCTATGCCTATACTACGAACAGGATTTTCAATGTTGAAAAACAACCATTCCCGGGTGAAACCTGGACTAGACCAACCATTTTACTTATCAATCAAAACTCATTTTCCGATGCCGAGATATTCCCGAATATTTATAAGCATTTCGGGCTCGGGAAAGTTATAGGTATGCCCACAAGCGGATCTGTAATTGGGACCGGTCATGTTTATTTCATGGATGGATCGAGCATGCGGATGCCCGGCACAGGATGGTATATCTCAGAGGATATTAATATGGAAGGTACAGGTGCGAAACCTGATATATATCTGGATATAACAAATGAGCAAAAAATTGCCGATGATGATGTACAGTTGAAAAAAGCAATAGAAGAAATATTAAAGGAACTTCAATAAAACGGAGGATACATGAAAAATAAAGGATGTGTAATCGCAATTATTATCGTTGCCGTTCTGGCAATTCTCGCAGTGTCCATATATGCCTATGTCAAAGGCAAATACAACTCTTTTGTACAGGAACAGCTCGATGTTGAAAATAATTGGGCTGAAGTGGAAAATCAGTTGAAAAGACGCTACGATCTTATTCCGAATTTGGTCGAAACTGTAAAGGGATATGCTTCGCACGAAAAAGAAGTATTTATTCAGGTGACAGAAGCTCGTGCCAGTGTCGGAAAAGCGGAGACCCGTCAGGAATCGATCGAAGCCAATAATCAGTTGACAGGTGCACTTTCCCGTTTGCTCGTGACTGTAGAAAGTTATCCGCAGCTTAAGGCAAATGAGAATTTTATCCGACTACAGGATGAGCTTGCAGGAACGGAAAATCGTATCGCTGTTGCCCGAAGGCGCTATAATGAAGCAGTCACTCTCTATAACAAAGACATTTCGATCTTCCCGAACAGTCTCTTTGCTGGCATGTTCAATTTTGAAAAAGAACCTCTCTACAAGATAGACGAAAGCGAAAAAGAAACTCCACAAGTAAAATTCGACTAACCATGTCTTTTCACTCATTTATTGAGAAGCATTGGGTAAAGAGAAGCATTCTCTCATATCTCTTTTTACCCTTTGCTTTTCTTTTTTCTCTGATCCTGGTCTGTAGAAGATTACTCTACAAATTGAAAATATTTCGGCAATATTACCCGCGCGTGTTTGTAATATCTGTCGGGAATCTCACAGTCGGAGGAAACGGGAAAACCCCCTTCACAATACTACTTGCAAAAGCTCTTAAGGAAGAAGGATTGAGTGTGGCAGTTTCTCATCGCGGTTACAAAGGTGCGTATGAAAATACTGTCAAACAGATCTCAGATAAAGAACAAATATTTGAGGATACCCATCTAGCTGGAGACGAGCCCTTACTTCTTGCACAGAATCTGGAAGGAATTCCAGTTATTGTAGGAAAAAATAGAAAAGCTACGATAAAACTTCTGGTCGAAAAAAATCATCCGGATGTGGTAATTCTGGATGATTCCTATCAGCATATCAAGGTACACCATGATTTTGATTTTCTCCTTTTCAATGGGAAGAATCCAGTTGGTAACGGATTTATCACACCTGCTGGCATGCTTCGTGAATCCTCACGTATGATGAAATTTGCTCATTGCTTTGTGTTGAATGATATACAGGGAGAATGCGGAATACCCCAAATATTTAAAAAATATTCCATACCTATTATATCAACAACTTATCACATCAGATATTTTATTGATTTTATAAGTTCTCAAACACATGAAGGTAATCGATTTAAAGGCAAAAATGTATTCCTACTTTCAGGAATTGGTAATCCCAATTCTTTTGAGACAAGCATGAAGGAATGCGGATTACAATTTGTGCAACATTACCAATTTAGTGATCATCATGAATTCTCAAAATCAGAAATTGCTCATATAATTAGTGTTGCGAAGGATCAGAGAATCGATGCTATCATAACAACTGAGAAGGATTTCGGAAAATTACGCAAGCTGAATTTAGATATGAAACAATTTTATTTTGCAAAACTCGAAGTTACAATCAATGAAATGGATATTTTCAATGGTATTGTGAGAAAAATTAAGAAAGAAATTGGCGCATGAAATTCATAGACACACACGCTCATCTGCAATTTGATTCCTATGATAGAGACCGGGACGAAGTTATACGGCAGGCATTCGCAAAAGGTATAAAAGCAATTATTAATGTAGGAATTGATGAAGCAACCTCAAAACAAGCGATAGGTATTGCCCGGAAATATAGAAATCTCTTTGCAACTGCCGGCTGGCATCCGCATGATGCTACATCTTATAATGAAAAAACATTACTGGTATTATTAGAGGATACATCAGTTGTCGCTCTCGGGGAGATCGGGCTTGATTACTTCAGAAATCTGAGTCCGAAAGATGTGCAAAAAAAAGTATTCGAGGCTCAGCTTAAGATCGCAGTTGAAAAAAAAATACCCACGATAATTCATGACAGGAATGCTCACGAAGATGTGTTCAATATGTTAAAAAAATATAAACCGGAGCGTGTGGACTTTCATTGCTTCTCTGGTGATTATAATTTCGCCCGGGACGTTCTTGAGCAGGGATGGTTTATATCTTTTACTGGTTCCGTAACCTTTGACAAAGGACATTACCATGGCATCATCCGGGATGTGCCTGATGACAGATATTTTGTGGAAACCGATGCGCCATTCCTTACTCCATATCCATATCGCGGGAAGAGAAATAGACCGGAATACGTTGAGTATATTATTCAGCATATCGCAGAAATCAAGGGTAAGAGTCCAAATGATATAGCCCGTCAAACCACAGAGAACGCAGAGAACTTTTTCTTATTACATAAAAAACTTGATTAGAATAAAACGAGTAAAATATTTCGAACAAAATATAGATATGAAATTTGAATAAAATTCGTGGAGGAAACAATGGCAGTAAAAATCGATAAAGAAAAGTGTGTTGCTTGTGGTGTGTGCGTTGATGTATGTCCTACAGAAGCTCTTTCTGTGATAGGCGATTTCGCAGAGTGCGATGCCGATCTATGTGTTGATTGCGGTGCCTGTATTCCGGAATGCCCAACCGAAGCAATTTCAGAATAAGTTGCCGAAACATTTGATTTGAGCCATTCGTGAAAAGCGGATGGCTTCCTTTTTATTATGAAAAAATATTTTTTGATTTTTGCAATTATCATCACTGCATTGAGTTGTGCAACTACACCTGAGCCGCAGATCACACAAATTGTGCAGAGAGATAGCACTCATTACGTGGATCAGATTGATAGCCTGAGGCAGAGGAATTATACTTATCAATTGAAAGTCGATTCTCTATATAAGGAAATTCTCATTCTTAAAGATTCACTCGCTTATCTGGGCAGCACCACCCGTATAAAAAAACAGATTGATTTTCCTGATACACTCTATTATGCAGGATATGCGTTTGATCTCACGAATGAGCGAATCTTCCAGAAATTTTATTACTGGTATAAGGCAGAGATCAAATTTGCTTATAAATACATACCTAGAACCACAAAATATTTTCCTGTTATTGAAGAGATTCTTGCCGAATACGGACTTGATGATGATATCAAATATCTTGCAGTAGCAGAGAGCTATCTGAGTCCGCTTGCTCAATCTTCAGCAGGGGCAACCGGATTCTGGCAGTTTATGAAGTCCACTGCGGAATATTATGATATTGAGATGAACCAGTTCGTTGACCAGCGCAGGGATATTTTTGCTTCCACAAAAGCAGCATGCGAGTATCTGAGCTGGAGCTTGAAAGCGCTTACAAAAAAAGGTGCGCCCGATATTCTCCTGGCGATCTGTGCATTTAACTCCGGCTTGAGTAACATCACAAAAGCCATTGATGAACAGGGTGGTAATGATTTTTTTAGCTTAATACAAAGAAAATCCGAAACTGATGACTATGTGTGGCGCACTCTTGCGATGAAATATATTATTGAAAATGAGACTCAGATCTTCACCAAGCTATTTGATAAAGAGCCCAGTATCCATGAGACCTGCCGCATTGTTCCTTTAGTTTTAGAGGGACATTACAAACTCGATGCCTGGGCACAAGCACAGGGAACAGTTATTCGAGAGGTATGGGAGCTGAATCCATGGCTAAAAATCTATAAGAGAAATAATTACACGCATTCACCAGTGAATGACGTGGTAGTAAGCCCGGGAGATTTTACAGTTCTTGTTCCGAAGAATTCAATTCCAAATAAAGATGAAGTCGCTCGTATTGAACGGCAGTTTTTGGAAGAGAATAATGGGTATTTTACTGAGCATGTGGTGAAAAGCGGTGAGAACCTTTGGGTAATTGCTTCCCGCTATAATACTTCTGTGTCGAATCTTATGAGTATAAATGGGTTAACATCTGCAACAATATATCCGGGGCAAAAATTAAATCTGATCTCTTTGAAGACCAACCCGGAAAAATATTATGTGGTGAAAAAAGGGGACACGCTTTCCTCGATCTCATCGAAGCTTGGTGTTGCATCGGAAAAATTGATCCAGATGAATGACCTCGAGTCAAAGATGAGTAATGGACAGAATATTGTGCTTATCTATCCGGGACAGAAATTGTATTATTAGTTTTTTTTCTCTATGACCACTGTCGCTAGTGCAAAGCGAAAAGAAAACTGGTGGCTAATATTTATTATCAAACTACGAAATAGGCATCTCGTAAATTCTATATTTCTTATATAGCTTACCACCTACTTTTTCATCAAACTGGTTAATGAGATCATTATCTTCGAGATTCCATGACATTTCACACCATTCATATCCACGCTTCAAACCTGCTTGCTCTGTTTCGTGATAGAGAAGTGCTGGCAGTCCGAATCTGCGGTATTTCTGTTTAAATCCAAAAACAATCGCACGAGTGCCTGTGATTTTACGTTTGTAGCGCAAAAACTTAATGATCCCAATCAAATCCAACTTTCCTTTCAGCTTTTGGAAAATAGGATTGTAGTCCGGCAGTGTAATAGATACCCCAGCCGGATCGTCACCATAATATGCAAACCATACAAGGTGGTCATCAGCGATCTTTTTGAGTTCATCAACCATGAGGTCGAACTCTTTGTCCGTCATAGGAGAAAAACCCCAGTTCTTTTGCCAACTTTCGTTGTAAAGCTCCTTGATAATATGGGCTTCTTCTTTGATGCGCTTTATATTCACATGCCTTGTAGATATCTTGGGATTATTCTTCAGCCGATCAACTGCTGTCTGGATTTGAGGGGATGGCGGGGTTTTATTAGATTTATGAAAAGCATAGAGGTCTTTTCCCTTTTTAAGACCATATTTCTCTGAAAGAGTAAGATAATAGGGGGGATTGTAGGGCATCATCATAACAGGCGGGGAATCATATCCTTCCAGAAGAAAAGCACATTCATCATTTTGCGAAGGGCTGAGCGGACCGCGCATATACTCCGCACCGTGCTCCTTGAGCCAGGTATAGGCTGCATCAAAAAGAGCTTTGGCTACATCGAAGTCATTAATTGATTCAAAGAAGCCAAAGGCGCCCATGTGTTCGTCCCAGAGTTCATTATAATTATAATCAATGACTGCGCCGATCCTTCCGACAACTTCTCCATCCTTTTTGGCCAGAAATACTTCCCTGATTGCATGTTCCCAGAAAGGATGCTTCTCTGTATTGAGTTTAAAAAACATGTCTTTTTTCAGCGGTGGAACCCAATTTTTGTCATTCTTATATAACCTGAAAGGAAGGTCTATGAAATCCTTCCAATCTTTTTTTGTTGCGACCTTTGTTACTGTGATCATATTAGTTTCCTTGTGGTTCAATTGCTATCAGCACACCATACAGATCTTCGTGTACGAGTACTGGAATAAACATTATTCTTCCTTCACCTCCCTCAAATAAGGGAGCTTGAATGATATTCTCCTGCTTTGAGGTCATGACCTGTTCAAGCGCAGTGTCAAACGATTTATTCAGATTTTGAGAAGTGGAGTATCCGATTGAGGAATTGCATGGAGGCCAGCCGTTTATTATGGTTCCTGAAGTATCTGCTAGTTGGACGGAATATACATCAGGATTCTGCTCATAAATATGTTTCAGTAGTTTCTCGATCTCTTCGAATTGTTTATCGATGATAGGATCAATAAGCGTGTCCTGTATCGCATAACTGCGCAAAGTTGAAAGCAAGTACACATTTTCGGATCGCTTAATTGTGCTTTTAACGAGATTGCGGACGAGTGTGATATAAAATATTTCATTATATACCCGGATCGTATTCCATGCATAGATCTTCCTCAGAGAGCTCGATTCATCTTCAATGTTGGTTATAAAATAATCATTGGCATTTTCCGTCATTATATTATAAAGATTCTTCAATGCAACATCATATTCGTTCGAGTTCATTTTTGTGAGAAAATCCTTACCGATTCTCATCGGATCGGAATCATACACCACATCCTGTTGATCATTTATCACAATAAGCGAATAGGGGTAGGGTACGATATGTTCCTGTTCTATTTTTGAAAAGAGAATCGCAGTATTGACCAGAACGATCAATATATTTCGTTCATCTTGTACATCCGTGCTTGTCGGTAGAGTGATACAGATGTGGACATCAGTATTTTTATGAAGAGAGTGCCCGATAAAGGGTTCGGTAATTGCAGAGATATTTTTTCTGTTTTGATTGGTAAGACAGTTCTCTGTAACATCATCAGTAGATACAGAAGCAGGATATTTTTTTATGAGCTCGAGGTCATTGTCATAAAGGAACAAAGCAGAAATTTCCGGATATTGTGCTGAGAGAAGCTGAAAATTTTGATTGGTTACTTCAGAAGATCTATGAACGGTCTCGAGCAGTGAGTTCATGAGAGATGTGATATATGACGATATCTTTTCTGATACAGAAATGGTTACGGCTTCCTGTTTTTCTCTCTGTGCTTTTTCAAATTTCGAGGTACAACCCGAAAAGAGGATCAAGAAGCAGATCACAATAAAAAAATAACGAATAAATTTAACCATCTTCGTCACTCAAATTTTCATCATACGTGCTGTCAAACTTTCTGTTGCTGAATAGGCGCATGATCTCGGTCGCTGCTTCTTCGATGGATTTTGACGTCACATCTACAATTTTCCACTTATGTTTGTTGTATATTTGCATACATTCTTTGAGTTCTTTTTTGATAAGTTCGAGATCAACATATTTTGAGAGCTGGATATGCTTATACCTGCTCGCCCGTACTTCTCTGATCGTTTTCAAACGGTTTGGAGATATTGTTAATCCGACAACTTTATTATGATCTACCTGGAAGAGTTCATCAGGAAGATCAAGACCAAAGATCAAGGGAATATTTGCGATCTTGTAATCCCTGTATGCAAGATAGATACTGATCGGGGTTTTTGAAGTTCTGCTGGGACCGACAATTATAATATCTGCTTTGTACAGGTCAGTTAACTTCTTTCCGTCGTCGTGTTTTACTGCAAAATCTATACACTCGATGCGTTGGTAATAGTTTTTATCCAGACTGCGGAACATGCCGGGAACAGCCATGGGGGATATCTCAAGATAATCTGTGAATCTGCTCAGAAGGGGACCCATCACATCGATCGCGGGAACAGCCCACTTTCTTCCTTCATCAAAAATAAGATCCCGTAGCTCGTTGGATACGAGTGTATACGCAATGATGCCGTCAACTGCCATCACTTCCTGAACCACATCCCTGATTTCCTTTTCTGTTCTCACGTAGCGAACTCGATGAAGGTGTATGTCCGTTGTCCGGAATTGGCTGAGTGCTGCTTTGACCACCATTTCGCAGGTGGAGCCGGTCGCATCAGAGATAATAAAGATGTGCCGGATTTTTTTCGATTTACTGTTCTTGATTGAGATCATAATTATAAAACTTACATTTTTTTAATAAGACACACTTTAAACAGTGGGGATTTTTCTGGCAACTTTCTTTTGCGTGTCGCACAAGAAGTGCATGAAATTCGTTATATAATTCTACAGTCTTTTGAAGATTATCCATGAAGAAATTTTGTGCTTCATCATACGAAATGTTCTCAAGGAAAAAACCCAATCTTTGGAATATTCTTTTTGTGTAGGCATCGATAACAAAGACGGGTTTTCCAAAAGCATAAAGGAGTATTGAGTCCGCAGTTTCCGGACCGATTCCTTTCAGTCCCAGTAATTCTGCACGCATTTCATCTATGGTGAGAACGCAAAAACTCTGCATTCCGTTCTTGAGGAGGTGTTGAGCAATTTCTTGCAGGCGAAGCGCTTTTTGGTTGTAGTATCCGGAAGGACGTATGTTTTGGGCGATTTTTGGGACATCTGCTTTTGCTAAATTTTCAAGGGTGATCAGATTATTAATTTTGAGATTTTCGATTGCTTTTTCGACGTTTTTCCAGTTCGTATTTTGGGTAAGGATCGCTCCGATGATGATCTCGTCCCGGGTTTCTCCGGGCCACCAATGCTGAGGTCCGTAACGATCATACAAAAGATCGTAGATCTCGATCAACTCCCGCATAATGTTCATTTAAGAATTTTCTTAAGATCCTCCATCGCTTCAATATACTCCTCTATCCCTGAACTGTGCTTGCCATTTGTGGTCTGTGATCCATTGATGATTAGTGCATTTTTATACATATGGATTGTCGTCAAATTGAATTCATTTTGTGTCAAGATTTAGCGCTTAGAGTATATTATGTCTCCATATTGTCCTCATTTGGAAGACAGGGAAGGACTTACTTTACAGCAATCATACTGAATCATGATGGACCACTCCATGAAATGATTTCTTGATTTAAGGTTAGAGATTGCAGGTGTGAGATTTTTGAAGTGCAATCGTTGCGAAGGTTTAACTTGTACGCCTACTTGTGGAAAGAAATCATTCGCAAGGTTTAGGTATATTATCGTAACTTCACGACCTTCCCGAAATGTTCATCGTTATTATTTATTTTATAGAAATATACACCCGTGCCCAATTCGTTGCCATTAGCATCCTTTCCATCCCATGTTGCTTCGAGAAAGCGGGGAAGCGAAGAAGCGCCAGAAGAAATTTCTAAATCCGATCCGCCAGCTGGCGGACTAATGTCTAATTCTCTGACAAGTTGTCCTTTTATATTATAAATTTTGATTCGTGCTAATTCGTGTAAATTCGTGGTTAATGAAAACGATAACGTTGTCGATGTAGAGAAGGGATTAGGGTAGGAGGATAATGAAATTTCATTATTGTATATATTTTCATCATCGATCGATGTATTTATATTGTAAGAATAGATTGAAGCACACTCTTTTTGCGTGCTGATAAAATATGTATTGTTGTCTTGTGCATAAAAATTTAAAAGAGGACCCCAACTATTAAAATTGATATATTCAAAACTTTCAAGGTAACCTGAAGGATTACCGGATACATCAAATAAACCTAAAGAAAACTCATATACTTGAAACAGAATATCATCATTAATAAAGCTTGAATACAGAAATGAGTTTTCTGTCGAAAATTGTTCTGTTAACTGAAAAGGGGTTTCAAATATATAGAATTTATCAAAGTTATCTGTGATATATGCATTGGTGTGTAAATAATTACCAACCTTATTCATCAAAATGTGATAATTGGGACCAAAATTAGAAATTGTTTGCGCGAGGTCGGGCTCATTGTCTTCAAATCCTCCATAGATATACAAATTTTGATAAGGTGAAGCGCTATCAAGTACATAGAAATACCCATCGTTAAATAGACCCTTGCCATTTGAAATATATGTTAACGCGTAGTCAAATAGTATTTCCGGGGTTGCCGGATCGGACATATCGTATTTTACTATTTTTTGATATGGACCAAACCACCACCAATAAAAGCAATATAACATATCCGGCTCATCTTCATTAATAATAAGAACAGGGATCCCGAATCCACCCTCTGCTTCAAAATCAGATTGCAAAATTGGCTCATGAGGATTTGAAATATTATATAAACAGACTTTTATTTCATTATTTCTATTAACATACGCGCTATACATTCTGTTCCCAATAAACTTGCTCCCGTAGGTTCTGCAACTGTCCAATAGTATTTTTTTAAGTTTCGGCATATCAGTATTGGACAAATCATAGACATAAATGCCATCATTTACCATAGGAATAAAAAGATAATCATCATAGATACTAATATATTTATATCCTAATTGGTGGTTTGGATGTGTTTGTTCGTTATTTATAAATACCATTGTGCCATCATAAAAAGAGTATTTGAAAATTCCGGAATCGGGTGTGCCCCAGTATAACAAATTATTATAGTATTTGATATTTGAATTTGTAATATATGAGGTGAGTCCTGAAAAGTTTTGCTGTTCTTCGGAGAGAGGACAAAAGGAACTAAAACATGGATTTGTAATATCGGTAATATCCACTACTTCTATTCCATCTGGTGGTTGTGGAATGATAATATAATTATCAAATCTGGTAAAATCTGCCCATTTACCGTACGATGTATAGGTATAATAATCTGTAATAAAATACCAATTATGAATATCGGATATATCCCAAAGTGCTAATGCTTCATCGCCTAATATTCCAACCGTAGTGCTGTCGATTTGCTGAATATAATTATATGTTGTAATAACAGAAGGAGTGTTGGTAAGATTGATCGTTGCTTCTATGAAAATGTTATTAATATCTGTTATGTTATATATTTCATAAAGAAGACTTCCATTACGAGAGGTCATGAAAAGAGAATCATTAATAGGGTAGGTTTGACAGCATATAGGCAGAGAATTAATTTCCTCAAAATTTTCATGGTCAAGAACCAATAATGTGCCTGAAAATGAATTCTCATTATATTCACGACACATTAAATTGTCATTATAGAAGCCCAATTGATAAATTACTGAGTCATCAAAAAACAGCGAATCAACAATTATGGGATTATCAGGAGTTGTGACATCGATCTTGTATAAATAGGATCCTAAGAACAGAGACCAGGTTTGACTTGTTGTCGATGCTATATACACGAAGTTATCCTTTTTAGTAATCATATCTGTCATTCCAATAAAACCAATCGTCGCAATTCTTTCCAGGTTGCCTGTTGCATTATCTATGCTTTGTATTTCAAGCCCATATCTGTTAACAATATACATATATGAGGAATCAATAATGATTCTATCATCTCCGCAATAATTTCCTCCAATTGCAAAATCGTTGATCTTTTCATAATTGAATTCAATAGCATATAAAAATTCTGGTAATATAAGTATAAAGAGGGTAAAAATAATTAATAAATTTATTTGTTTATAGTGTTTAATCATATTATACTCCTAAAATGTAATATTATGGGGCAGAAGCAAAAACTTCTGCCCCGAGGATATTTTATTGGTTAGGAGGTTCGGGCTCTCCCGGATCGGGCTCTTGACCAGTGGTTGGCAAATAGAGATGAACCGTGGTAAAAGGTGAAATGCCGCCAACTTCAGAATCTGAGCGATCACCTTGTTCTGCCGTTAATGACCATATTGGATACTCTTGAGAACAGTAAATATCTGGAAATGATTCTGTATAATAGCCAGTACCTGTTTCCGGAGTTTTTGAATCATATAGATATGGTTGTTGTTCAGGGGTGTCTTGCCTGTATAGGTAAAGCGTTGGACCGCTCTTTAATACACCATGAACATATACATCTACTGATTGAGCCAATAAATTTCCACCAATGAATAGTGTCGCTAATATCGCGAGTATCGCAATTTTTTTAAACATCGTTTTTACCTCTTAATTATTTTATTCCTTTATTCTACGTTTCCCCCTTTACTACAAAGGTAATTCGTAAAGGAGTATTCCCGGCAGTCTCAATAATCCATTTCATAATTTCCTTTCTACCATGTTCGAATTTCTTGTCAATAAGAAAACCTATCTGTTTTGGGAAGAACGATAGATAGGTCTGGTCAGGTGAATTTAGTTTTATGTATACATGTATTCAGGAAATGTAAACATTCCATTTTTATTATTTTGCCCTTGCTTAATAATTTCATGCTACTATCCCCAAACCATGGTATTTCATGGCATACCTCAATTACTACGAACCAACTAAGTTGGATTCTGCTGCAGAACATCATTATCAAAATCTTCAACGTTTCATGGAGCCGGAGAAAACTCCCGCTAATCATTCTTCTGGACGAAGAATGAATCGCGGGAGAGCCATGATTGGGGTCTCTAAAATACCTCCGTACTCCTTGGTACTCATATTTTGCACCTCGTAACTTGCTGAAAATTGGACCTCTTTATCCAAGATTGAAGTCAGTGTTGTCTCAACTGCACGAGCATAAATAGGTTTTGTCAGATATCCTGCCGGATTCGTTTGCTTTGCTTCTTCCATGGTTTCTTCATCGTTGTAAGCAGACACGAATACTACAGGGACATCCTTACTGGTGCGAATCTGTCTCGCGGCTTCGATACCGTTGATCTGCCCGGCCAGGTTAATATCCATAAATATAAGATGCGGGTCAAAAGTTTTCGAAAGCTCGACAGCATGCTCGCCGCTTGCAGCAGTAACACATTCGTATGGTCCGAAACGTTGTATAAGATTTTTCAGATGCAGTGCGATAATTGCTTCATCTTCAACGATCAATATTTTTTGTTTATTCATTATCTTATGATGTTTTTTATCCTTACGCTTTTCCCTCGACTGATTTCCTTTCATGTCCGAGGAAAACTTTTCCATCAGAGATTATTACTATATATTCTCCGCCATTGCCGTCATGTATTCTTTTAATAGTCATGTTATTCTCCTTTATTATGCTTTCATTACGTGAACAGTACCATTCACTACGATCACAATGTACTTTTCACCATTTGGTCCAATTATAGTCGCATCGAATATAATTTCATCATTGCTATCAAATACAAGCCCTATTACAACTGGATAGTCTGTGTTTTCATCTAAATATTGAGAGATGAATTCAGCATCATCCAGGTTGCATAAAGAACGCAATTCACTTGCTGTCATTGCAAAAGCTACCGAATTAATTAATAACAAAAATACAAGTACACCTACTAACACTAATGTTTTCTTTTTCATTTTACTTACCACCTTTCAGGTTATTTATTTATATATCATAAAAAGTGCCGATTTGTGACGACACCACTCAAAAAAGTTGAAAAAAAGTGAAAAAAATTCATTTGAGGTGACAGAATCCTTATGAATTATCACATTTTTCTTCTCATGTCCGAGGAATACTTTTCCTTCAGAGATAATCACGATGTACTCTCCACCGTTTCCGTCATGAATTCTTTTAATAGTCATTTTATTCTCCTATTATTTTTTTAATTTGCTAAGTTCCAAATTATTGCCAGCCATTTTCATGTAATTTTTTATAATCACAAGAATCATTTCTCTAATTTTTACTTATATATCATGAAAAGTGCCGATTTGTGACGACACCACTCAAAAAAGTTGAAAAAAAATGAAAAAAGTTACATATGAGGTGACTAAACCTTATTAATTTTTATTATTTTTCTTCTCATGTCCGAGAAATACTTTTCCTTCAGAGACAATAACAGTGTATTCTCCGCCATTGCCGTCAGGAAATCTTTTTATGGTCATGGTGTTCTCCTTATCGTATTTTTGGGATTCATTTTGTATAATAGCCCTAAAATATTGACAGTTATTTTTAACTTTTCTTGGTACACATAAATTATAGATTTTATAATCTTATGATTTAAAAACATCGGTAACGCTCAAAAAAGTAAGAATGAGAATAGGCATTGAGGTCTTTTTTCTTGATCATCAAAAATTTCTTTCAAGTTAATTATTTCTTTAATGAATTGTGCAGATTGAGGTGAGATTGCTAAACATAAGATGAAAAAAAAAGCTGATAATGATGCTGTTGTTCTGAAGAATTATCATACTCTTGCCTACAATTATGCATTATACAAAGTTGGAAGTCTCGATGCAGCAGAGGATATAGCATCTCAGACGATTTATTCATATTTATTGAAAAGGGAAAAGATTGAAGAAAACAATGATGAGGGTTGGATTGTTAATACTAGTAAAAATTATTGTAATCAGTATTTTGATAGATTGAAGGCTGAAAAGAAATTGCAGAACGATATGGTTGGGAATATGGCAAGAGAACTGCAAACAAAAATATATGAGAGCCTTGATTTTGTTGATAATGAAAAAAACGAGCTCTTAGATGCCGTAAAAAATGCTAAAGAGACACTCACTTCCAAGGAACTTCAAACCTATATCTTATACCTTCAATGTGAAGCAAATGTACAGAGGATGGAAAAAATAATTGGTGAGTCCAATGAGGTTATCCGACAAAGGATCTCCAGGATCAATAGGAAAATAAAGGCAGAAACCTACAAAAAGCTTGGGGTAATAACCACCAAGAAAATATTAAGTCCTCAGATCAATGATATAATAAAAAAATTTCTTTTGCGATTTAAAAAGCATTTGGAAAATAATACACTGAATAAGATGTTTTATTATTTTTCGAAAAAAGATATTAGTAATTATAATCCCCAATTTAATATAAAAAAAGTATTGGATTATGAGGTAGTACTAGACGATGCAATATATACAATTCATGTAGTTTTTACTAATACACAAGATGAGGATGAATCCTTCTATTTTTCGTTTACAGTGGAAAATAATTTTCTAAAAGTTCTTCAACCTCCCACACCTCACAGAGAACATTATCAATTAAGCGGTGAAGATGCAGAAATACTTCTTACCTTATTAAAAAAATATCCCGAAGATAGTACAGGAGCACATCGTGTTCCCGATGAAGAACTTGTGCTTCTAAGAAGAATTCTTGGGGAAGAGGATGAATGAGTTGTAATTACTTTAAAGCTTTTCTTTTAATCTTGAGAGGAAAGTAAGGGCTTCGATAGGGGTAAGTGCATTCA
Source organism: Candidatus Cloacimonadota bacterium (assembly GCA_049903315.1). GTDB lineage: Bacteria > Cloacimonadota > Cloacimonadia > JGIOTU-2 > JGIOTU-2 > Celaenobacter. The sequence goes on from JBNGBT010000001.1 coordinate 350,710, forward strand.
CATCCAGATCTTTTAATTCTTCAATAAGAGCTCTTTCTTTACTTGTTTTCTGAGAGAGCACTTCGATAAAAGACGTTTGTTTGATCTCGGCTTTTTTTCTTTTTGTCTTCTCAAGAATGCTGGATTCGTTGAATTCACTTTTTTCGAGTTCTTCAAGGATTTCCTGCGCACGCTCAATGACCTTTTGAGGTATACCTGCGAGTTTAGCGACCTGGATACCGTAACTCTGGTCCGCACTGCCGGGCACAACTTTTCTCAAAAAGATGATCCTGTCCTGATATTCTTTTGCAGTAATATTATAATTCTTCACACCTTTATACACATTGGAAAGCTCTGTAAGTTCATGATAATGCGTTGCAAAGAGCGTTTTTGCTGAGATCTTATTATTCTCATGGAGGTATTCTACTACAGCCCAAGCAATGCTCAGTCCGTCAAAAGTGCTCGTACCTCGCCCGATTTCATCGAGGAGGACAACGCTGCGGGGAGTTGCATTATGAAGTATATTAGCAGTTTCGATCATCTCTACCAGAAATGTACTCTGTCCAAGAGCCAGGTTGTCAGAAGCGCCCACACGGGTAAATATTTTATCAACAATACCTATCTTTGCAGAAGCAGCAGGAATGAACGAGCCCATCTGTGCCATGATTATGATCAGACCGATCTGCCTTAAGTAAGTAGATTTTCCTGCCATATTCGGACCCGTGATAAGCAGTATGCGATCTGAAGAATTATTCAGAAATGTGTCATTAGGAATGAACTCGTTTCCTACAGAAAGTTTTTCTATGACCGGATGCCGTCCTTCTTCGACATTTATCTCATGACCGTCATGAATTTCTGGTCGGATATAATGATTATAATATGCGATCTGAGAAAGGTTTGTGAGTACATCGAGAGTAGAGATAACCTCCGAAAATTGCTGAAATCGGGGAATGAAATTTTTCAGATTTTCCCGGATTTCAATGAAAAGTGCATATTCCAATTGTGTGCTGCGTTCTTCAGCACCGAGAACCTGATTCTCAAATTCCTTGAGCTCAGGAGTGATATATCGTTCCGCATTTACCAGTGTCTGCTTGCGAATATAATCTTCAGGGACCTTATCGAGATATGATTTAGTAATCTCGATGTAATATCCGAATACACTATTATAACGCACTTTCAGCTTAGGAATATTCGTCTTTTCGATTTCTTTCTGTTCAAGTTCCGCAATCCATTTTTTGCCGGTTTTGCTCTTGCTCCTCAACTCATCCAGTTCTTGATTATAGCCTTCTTTGATTATTCCGCCGTCCTGCAACGTGACCGGAGCATCATCTTTCAAAGCATTCTCGATAATAAGTATCACTTCATCAAAATTTTGGATGGAAACGAATAAACATTTGAGCAATTCGGAGTCACAACCCGAAATATGTTCCGACATGGGCTGTGCCAATGAGAGATAATTTTTTAGTGCGATCAGGTCGCGGGGGTATGCTTTATTTGTTCCCAGCTTGCTTATAATACGCTCGATGTCACCAATTTCAGAGAGTATTTCTATGATGCTATTGCGTGTGCGGCTTTTATCGAGAAGTTCCTCAACACTATTGTGACGCTGGATGATGAGTTCCTTTTTCATCAGGGGATTAAGCATCCAGTTGACCAGTTTTCGTCCACCCATAGGAGTTTTCGTCTCATCCATCACATCAAGAAGAGTGCCATGCTGGGAACGTGTGCGCATAGATTCTGTGAGTTCGAGATTATGTCTGGAAAGTGCATCCACCTGCATGAATTGTCCTTCAGAATAGAAGCTGAGTGTGTTGATGTGAGAAAGATCACTATCTTTCAAGTCTTTTATGTAAGAAAGAATTGCTGCTGAAGCACAGACCGCAGTGTTTTTTCCCGAAAGTCCGAATCCTTCGATAGAGAGTATATTAAAATGGCTTTTCAAGATATCTTCAGCTTCAGGAAATTCGTAACGCCAGGTTTCATATTCCGTAAATGCAGGATTATAAAAGAGGTTGATCTTTTGCTTAAAATCAGATTCTATTGTTTCTGGAATAAGAATTTCCGTAGGATGAATTCTGGCAATCTCATCGACAACTCTATCGGGGGGAACTTCTGTACAGGAAAATTCACCAGTAGAAATATCTATAGATGCAATGCCGCAGTTTGTTTTTCCTTCATACACGGCACTGAGGTAATTATTTCCTTTTCCCTGAAGAAAATTTTCTTCAAGAATAGTGCCCGGAGTGATCACTTCTACGATTTTTCTTTTAACAAGTTTCTTTGCTTTTTTCGGATCTTCAACCTGCTCACAGATCGCAACTTTGACACCATTGTCTAATAACTTTTTTAGATAGTTTTCGAGTGCATGATAGGGGAATCCTGCAAGTGGAACAGGATTTTTCTTTTTTTTATCTCTTGTTGTGAGTGTTATGCCCAACAGTTTTGAAGCTGTTTTTGCATCTTCAAAAAAAGTTTCATAAAAATCTCCCATCCTGAAAAGCAGGAGTGCATCCGGCTGCTCCTTCTTTATTGAAAGGAACTGCTGAATGAGAGGTGTGTGTTCGTGAGGAAGGTCAGGAGATTTCTTTTTTGTCATGGTTTTTTATATACATATGAACTGATGTTTTCTTCTGCAAGCCGTTTTTTTTTATAGAGTGCTTCTTCTTCAGTGGAATAGGGACCGACACCAACAGCATAATAAATTTTTCCGTTCACGGATTTTGTAAAGACAAACGTGTTTTTCACTCCCATTTTCTTATACTCCTCCTCTGCTTCATGAGCTTGAGTTGAGTTTTCCAGTGCAGCAAGCTGAACGATATAATTCTTCTCGAGAAGGTCATCGATCTGTGGTAAAGTTGTGAGAGATGATGAATAGTGCCCCTGCTCGATCAAAGAAACAAGCTGCTGTTCTGCAAGAGGTGAATACTGTGAATATGGATAGTCATTTGTGAGTGTTTTGTAATGCGTGATCGCATCAGTATATTTTGCTCTTTTTTCATAACTCAATCCCATCAAATAAAGTAAGTAGGGATTAAAGTTGCTGTTTGGATTTTCTTCCTGCATTTGTGAGAACTGATCGATAGCTTTCGAATACTGCTTAAGTTCATAATAAGCAGTACCGCAATTGAGCATTGCCAGTTCCCTCTGAGAGGAATCAAGAGATATATTTATAAATTCTTTATATGAAGTGATCGCAGGAAAGTACTCCGCACTACAGTAAAGTGCTTGGGCTTTCATGAAGAGGGCTTCTGAGTAATACAAAGAAAAGGTTTTTGTGAGCAATTTTCCAGAATACTGCTTTGCTGCTTTCCAGTCTTCATGTGTGAGGTTTATTTTCGCAAGATTGATGATTGCCCTGTCAGTGTATGCGTTTTCTTTTTCTTCCAATATTTCTTTATAATAAAAGGAAGCATCATTTGCATTGTCAGCACATTGTCCTAAAAGATAGAGTATTTCGACTTTTTCTTCGTCAACCATACACTGTGGGAGCATAGATTTCAACTTTTGAAAGGCAGTGGCGTACTCGTTCTTTGAGATATGATTATATATAACAGAAAGGGACTGCCCCCATAAGGACATCATACATAGGGAGAAAAAGACTATAACCAGGCAGATAGTTTTTTTCATAACCAAAATATTAGCTGCTCATTAATTTCAGGAATTCCTGATTATTCTTGGTTCCTTTCATCTTGTTCTTAAGAAGTTCAATCGCATCATATGGGCTTTGATTTTTCAATATTTTACGAAGAATAAATACACGATTTCTCACCTCTTCAGGAAGAAGTAATTCTTCACGGCGTGTGCCGGAAGTGATAAGATCGATTGCCGGAAACATTCGCAAGTCGCTGATGGAACGGTCGAGAACAAGCTCCATATTACCGGTGCCCTTAAACTCTTCGAATATAACAGTATCCATTTTACTTCCAGTATGAATTAGTGCGGTTGCCATTATAGTCAAACTTCCGCTTTCTTCTGTATTACGCGCAGCTCCGAAGAAGCGTTTCGGTTTGTGAAGTGCATTTGCATCGACACCACCGGAAAGCACTTTTCCGCTTGCAGGCATGAGTGTGTTATATGCCCGGGCAAGACGGGTAATACTATCAAGCAGTATGACCACATCGCGTCCGTATTCAACCATTCTCTTTGCTTTTGCCATGACCATTTCTGCAAGGCGCACATGATGATGTGCGGTTTCATCAAAAGTGGAGCTCACAACTTCTGAGTTTTCAGGTTTGACGATGCGCTTCATTTCAGTCACTTCTTCCGGTCGCTCATCAACAAGAAGGATAATCACATATACTTCCGGGTGGTTTGTGAGGATTGCATTTGCCAGCTTTTGAAGCAACACTGTTTTTCCGGTGCGGGGTGCAGCAACAATAAGTCCTCTTTGTCCTTTTCCGATCGGTGTAAAGAGGTCGATTATCCGGGTAGAAAGTTCGTCCTGGTCAGTTTCCAGATTGAGTTTTTCTTCGGGATAGAGCGGTGTCAGATGATCAAAATTCGGGGTTTCATACGCGCGTAAAGCCGGTTCGTTATTGATCGCATCAATTCTAATGAGAGCGAAGTATTTTTCATCTTCTTTTGGCGAACGTACAGGTCCGGAAATGATATTTCCCTGTTTGATATGAAATTTTTTCACCTGGGCTTTGGATACATAGATGTCGCTGGGTCCGCTTATATAATTTGCTTTTGGTGAACGCAGAAAGCCATATCCTTCCGGAGTAAGATCTATCACGCCTGTGGTGAAGACCAATCCTTCATTTGCTGCCTGAGCATCGAGAATCGCGAACATTAAAGCTTCTTTATTCATAGTCTTAAAGTTCTTTATTTCATAACCTTTTGCGATCTTGTGAAGTTCAGGTAAGGTCATTTTTTGCATTTCTTTTAGATCAATTAAATCTTCCATAATACTCCTAAATATTTATGATTTTTCATTTTTATTTTTTCTATGTTTTACTTTAAAATTTTCTTCAGCTGCTGATTTTCTAACGTATAAGGGTTCTACCTTCGAAATATTATCAACTTCATATATGTCACAACCCTTATTGTTTTCAATGATGTCGATCAGAGATGTTGCCTTCGGAAAACAGTCAATATCTCTTGCAAAGTTCAGGATGGCATCAGTATCAAACAATGCTTGTTTTATTTTTGATTTGACGGGTCCAATAATCAGAGTTTCAGTATCTACAATTTTCATAATTTGTTCAAGCTTCGCAAAAGCAGGTGCGTGAATTTCAGCAAGATCCGATGAATATACAGCAAAGTAATATTCTTTCCTTCCTGCATCCATGAGTGCACAGATATTTTCTGAAACTGCTGATGTGTTGTTGGCAAGAGATCTCAGTGTCGAAGTTACGTAAAGCGGTATTTTCAAACCGAAACAGAGTCCTTTGGCAGTAGAGAGCCCGATGCGCAGTCCTGTAAAAGAACCCGGTCCGATCGAAAGCGCTATTGCTGAGATGTTTTCAAGTTTCATATCTGTTTGAGCAAGCAGGTTTTCAACTGTGGGCAAGAGACGTTCCGAATGAGTCCTTTTTGCTTTGGTAGTCACATCTGCAATGATCTGACCATTACTGGAGAGAGCAATACTTTCGTAAGCTGTTGAGGTCTCAAGAGCGAGAATATTCATATCAGCAGTTATTTGCTGGTTTGTCTCCAAGGGGATTTCTGGAAACCTTTGCGGATTGGTTGGGATGAGGAACGACACAGAGAAAACGTAAAAGGGTATCATCAGTATTCTTGAATTGATGTTTTAAATGTGGTTCTACATAGATGACATCCCATTGCTGGAAGGGTTTTTCTCCTTCTTCTGTAACTAAAGTTCCTGTGCCCTGAAGTACAAAAACTTCATGTTCCCAGTCATGTGAATGAAAAGGTGTATGTCCACCTGCTTCGACCTCAAACATACGCATGGCAAAATGAGGAGCGTTATCCTTTTGAGAAATAAGCCATCTTATCTTTGTTCTGTCTGCACCCTCTATATTAACATCTTCCAGAAGGACATCGTTGAAATGGGTGATTTTCATGGTTACCTCCAGATTTCTGAGCACCATTTAATTGTGATGTATTTATTAACTTTATTATTTCGAAGCAAAATCTACAAACCGTGTGCCTAAACGTCAATTTTTTTTATGATTTCACAAAACTAATATGTAACTTCCAAAAGATAGAGTCCTTGAGGTGATGCTGTCATACCAAGGAGTTTATAATCCTGAGTGGAAAATATTTTATCTACAAATTTTGGTTCGAGCTCTTCATGGGAAATATGTAAAAGAGTGCCGACAATCCTTCGAACCATATTATGCATGAACCTGTTTGCAGATATTGTAAAAATGAAATGAGTATCAGTCTCGCTCCAATCTGCGCGATCAACAGTACATAGTGTTGAGGGAAGCTGAGATGTGTCATGTGCAAAAACATTAAAGTCATGTGTGCCGAGTAAATATTTAGACGCTTGTTGCAAAAGAGGTAACGAGAATTTTTTATAAGGAAAATATGAGGCATAGAATCGCTCAAAAGGAGAGAATTCTTTCATGATCTTATACATATACGTTCTTTTTTTTGCAGAAAATCTCGCATGAAAAGTGTCATCCACAAATGAACATTCCTTGATATAAATAGCTTTATTGATGATACTGTTGACCGCAGCAACAATGTTCTCTGGCTTCATTTTCGTTCCTGCTTCAAAATGGGCATACTGATTAAGTGCATGCACACCCGCATCAGTCCTGCCAGACACAGTAAGGGGAGTAGCGGTTTTAAAAATTCGAAAAAGAACCTCTTCCATGACCTGCTGGATTGTAAGCGCTTCTTTCTGTATCTGCCATCCATGAAAAGGATGTCCGTCATAACTGAACCGGAGTAAAAATTTTGTCATAAAATGATAAGTACGATTTGTATGAGAAATAGAACGGGCAGAAGGAGATCCCATGCATGAAAAGAGTGTGAAAATTCGCTATTGAGAAAGCTTTCCGCAGGAGCAGAATAAATATGTACTTTTTTAAGTGATCTGTTAACAATAACTGGAAAAAGCTCAGATATATCACTCAACCCAATTCTTCTTTTTATATGATACTTATACAACTTTATCGTACGAGAATATTCACGATAAATTATGGGAAGAAATCGAATAATGCCATAGATAAAAACTATTGATGAATTGCGTATTTTATGAGGGATAACAGTGCGCATTTGCGCAATGAATGAGAATGCCGAAGTTGATCTCACAAGCACAACAGTATAACATATCATAATAGAGATCGAACCAATTATCATTAAATCCTTGTGCCAGGGATTTCCAAATACATAGCCAATGAGAAAGATCGAAAGTAAGAGCGGAGAAATACGCATGAGAGTATTTACGGCAGTTATAAGATTTGCGGGAAATATTATCAATGACAGACCCAGAATAGTGAGTATAGAAATCAATATAAAATTATTATGAAACATGAAGAGAAAAACGATCTGTGACATTATAAATAAAATTTTTAGAAGTGGATTAAGATGGTTAAGCATGAGATGATATTATTGTTTGGGAACCTCCATATTTTTTTCTGGTTCAGGAATTATGAGAACACTATCTTCTTCAATCGAAACCTGAATTGAGTCAATAATCGAGAGAGTATCCTGAATTGTATATAAAGAATCCGTAAAGGCTGTGCTATCCTGTACGACGACCAATGAATCAATTATCACTGTGGTATCTTTTTCTACTTCAAAAGGAATGAAATGTACCCCATCAAAGAAATCAGAGAGCTCGGATTTCAGCTGGTGTTCAGGATATTTCGTGAAAAACTCTACTAAATATGGTCTGGCAGAGGTAGTATCTTTGCTCTCTTCTACATAGAGATAGGATTTCAAATATAATGCCTGCGGATAGACTTCCGTGGAATCATAATTTAATAAAATTGTATCTAAATATGCATGGCTTTGTTCGAGTGATACAGAATCAAAATAAAAGTCCAATGCTTTTTTCAAATACTGCTGTGCATAGTGTTCATCGGGATCTACCAGCTCATATGGTTCATTGTTGATAAGTTTTTTTGCTGCGATCGTATATTTTGATTTCGGATAACCAGTTTCAAGAAGCATGTAAATTTCTGAAGCTTGATCCGCATCCTGAAGTTTCTTCTGATATGTCCAGAGTTTCATAAAAAGTGCTTTTGCAATGATCTCTCTCTCGAATTCCCGAATAGTATTATTAAGATTTTCTATTTTCACAAGGAGCTGCTGTTTGGGAGGAACAAGAATTTCCTCTACCTCCGCAAGGGTGGTGTCTGCCATCGTAGTATCAACAAACACGCTGTCTGTAAAAGATGTATCAAAAACCGCTATTTCTCTGATACTATCAGTAAGTGCTGTGTCGGGTATGGCAGTGAGGATCGAGTCATTTTCGATCTCTGCCATTGTCATGGAATCAATAATTGTAACGACAGAATCTTGTTTATGAACTATGAACTCCACTTCAAGGGAATCAGTGACAGAAAGGGTGTCTAAGCCAGTTTCGATCGAGTCCTGTTCGGGGTAGTAGAGCATCAAAACTTTGTTAAGTGAATCAAGCTCGAGCTTGAGAAGAGGGAGGCGTTCAAGGATCTCGTTGTACATTGCAAGTGCAGAATCCGGCTGGTTCAGGTCGAAATTATAGTACTCAGCGAGTTGAAATTGGAACTCAACGATCTCTTTTATCTGGCTGCTGCTTTGGATAGTCTGATAGCTGATGAGCTCCTGAGCTATTTTCAATTTATTATTAGCTTGATCGACCAGTCTCTCACTAAGTTGCTTTATGGTAATAGCCTTAAATTTTTCCACAGCAAGTTCATAATCCTGTAGTACACTAAAATAAATATCAGCCCAGTAATAATAGATTTCGGATACTATTTTATTTCCCTTATTGTTTTCTATGATAGTCTCAAATAATTTGAATGCTTTTTCCGTATTTCCAAGATGGGCTTCACAGAGAGCTATATACATTCTTATTTCAGGAAGTCTGGAATAATCAACTTCAGTTTCATTTAACCTTTCAAATACTGGCAGCGCTTCTGCATAATTTCCGGTTTCCAAAAAAATATTCCCGATGTAGAATAAGGCATCAAGTTGATATCTTTTGGTTGGTTTTTCTGCAAGAAAATTTCGAAATGCAAGCTCCGCATTGCGATATTCTCCATTTATATACACTATTTCTGCGTAGAGGAACATTGCTCTGAGATGGGATTTCCTTTTTAGATCGGTGTTGAGCAGTTCCAAAATTGTATCCTTAGCATCATTAAATTTATTCTTCTTAATGTAATAATCAGCCAGATCGAAGTATGCGTCTGTGCGAACTTCCTGAAATCTCGGATTTGTGAAGATCGCTGAGAATTGTTTCATGGCTTCATCATATTCTTTCATTCCAAGATAGGTTTTGGCAAGATAGAGTTTTGCGATCGGATAAAGTTCATATTTGTTATAATACTTTTCATACTCCTGGAATTTTCGAAGAGCTTTTATATAGTATTCTTGCTCATAATAGCATTGTCCCATCAGCAGAATTGCATTGTCGACCCATTTATTCGTGGGATATTCCTGTATGATGTAAGCGCACTTGCCAATTGAGGTTTCGAATTTCGTGTCGATGCCAGGGGATACTTTTCCGTCATTCTTTTCTTTCGCATCCATTGCTTCTGCATAGTATTTTTGCGCATTATAAAAGGTATTATAATAGACGCAACCTGCGAGTAAAAACAGGACTGATAGAATTAGAAGAAATAAACGGATTTTCATGTATCTTATTCTAAGCTGCCCACCACTTTTTCTACTTCTTCAAGAATTTCGCATGATCTTACGAGTTCTTTCATTGTTGTATGGTCGGGATAAAGAGGTCTGTCAATGTCGAGGAATTCAACATATTTTCGTATGACTTCTTTTGCTTTTGTAACACCAGCGCCAAATTTATATTCTTCTTCGCGAAAATCAAGTGCTTGTGTTGCAGCCATGAACTCGATGCCAAGAATGCCATATGCATTGTCCATGATCTGGAAATTCTTTATCGCAGTATTCATTCCCATTGAGACAAAGTCCTCCTGATCGGCAGCAGCGGGTATGGACTGAACTGAAGCAGGTGCCGAGAGAATTCTTTGTTCAACTATCTGCATATCCGCAGTATATTGGCTGAGCATCATACCGGAGAACATACCTGCCCCTTTTGTAAGAAATGCAGGTAAACCCACGCTTAATGCCGGATTGTTCAGTCTGTTCATGCGACGTTCTGACATGACAGAAACCATGGTGATCGCTGCACTTATCATATCCATAGGAAGCGAGACAGGAGAGCCCTGAAAATTTGCGCCGGAAAGTTGAATCTTTTTATCCGGGAAGAAAACCGGATTGTCTCCCACACCATTGAGTTCTATTTCAACTTGTGAGCGAGCATATACAATGGCGTCGTGTGCAGCGCCAATAACCTGCGGAGTTGAGCGCATAGAATAGGCATCCTGTACTTTGCATTTAACTCTGCCTTCTGCAAGATCCCCACCTTTGACAAGTTTACCAATCGATTTTGCACAGCGTATTGCGCCTTTGAATCCACGAGCTTCGTGCAACAACGGAGTATATGGCTTCATGTTTGCTTTAAGTGCTTCGAGGGACATTGCTGCTGCTATTTCTGCCTGTTTGAGCCATCGGTTGGCATCGTACAGCATTATAGCACTCATCGCAGTTAAAAGGTTTGAGCCATTGATCGCAGAAAGTCCGTCACGGGCTTTCAAACCTGGAACTGGTATTCCGGCTCTATCCATAGCTTCTTTGCCTTCAAGAAGCTCACCCTTATAATACGCTTTACCTTCTCCGAGAAGAAGGAGAGCGATCTGGGACATCGGAGCAAGGTCTCCACATGCACCGACAGAACCTTTCTGGCATACAAAAGGTGTAACACCTTTATTGAGCATCGCTGCCAATGTGAGAGGAATTTCCGGACGGCATCCAGAGTTGCCTTTCACAAGCACATTAATTCTCCCTGCCATAGCACCGCGAACATATTCAATAGGAGCTGGATCACCGATCCCAGCAGCATGATTGTATACTAAATAACGTTGAAAATCTTCCATCTGTTCGTCGCTGAGTACAACTTCCGAGAATTCTCCAATGCCTGTGTTCACGCCATACATGATTTCATGAGTTTTTATTTTTTCTTCCAGCATTGCACGGCATTTGTTGATGCGGTCGATACTTTCCTGTGGGATCTCAACTTGTTCATTTTCCCGTGCGATCTTCACGACCTTTTCAATAGTTAAATTATACCCATTCAAAACTATAGCCATAGTGAGCTCCTTTTATGTTATAATTCGGTTGTAATTAGTCGGAGTGTTTTTTCTATGTCAATATATGCAACTTTATCCCGATCCCAGAAACTCACTCCTGCATTACGCAGCTTAGTATAGATTCCCAAAGTTTTCTTCCCAAAGGTATGCTCTGGTGTTTTATTTTCGAAGTCGGGATCGATTCGTAGTCTCAAATCAAGTGCCTGGCATGCAGTGATGTATTCGATAGCGATTATTTTTCGCACATTTTCCAGAATTTCTCTGAACTGCCTGGCAGCGATCGTGCCCATGGACACGTGGTCTTCGACATCTTCACTCGTTGGAATGGAATCCACGCTCGCAGGATGCGCAAGCACTTTATTTTCGGAAACCAAAGCTGCTGCCGTATATTGAAGGATCATAATGCCACTTTGCAAGCCCGGGTCTGTAGTGAGCATGCTGGGAAGTCCGTGACTCAAAAACTGAGAAGTAAGTTTAAAAATTCTTCTCTCCGATATATTTCCAAGTTCAGCAATAGCAATTTTTAAAAAATCACAGACCTGTGCAATAGGCTCACCATGAAAATTTCCACCCGAGAATGCTTTGATAGGTCTGTCTGCTTCGGGAATGATAAGTGGATTATCCGTAACTGCATTAGCTTCGCGCTCAATGATATTGGCTGCAAAATCGAATGTTTCTTTGATTGGACCAACAACTTGCGGAAAGCATCGCAAAGAGTAGCTGTCCTGCACTTCGGATTTTCTCGAGTCTATCAGTGCACTGCCTTCGATAAATTCCATAACTTTTCTTGCGATTTCAATCTGACCTTTTTGTCTGCGGAGTTGATGAATTTTTGGTTGGAATGCATCGGATACGCCTCGCAATCCCTCGAGAGAAGCAGTGAAAATCTTTATTGCATTTTCAAGGAGAATCTGTGCTTCGACAAGCGCAAGCGCAGCGATCGCAGTCATGACATTAGTGCCGTTGTTCAGTGCGAGTCCTTCTTTTGCATCAAGTACTACACGATCGATACCTGCATCGTGCATAGCTTTTAGTCCGGAAATTGTTTTTATGGAACAGTTATCCCGGTCAGTATTCTCTTCAATTATTACCCGACCGCTATATTCTTCAAGTTCCTGTTCTTCACCGCGGGATAGTACTAGGATGATATGTGAAATCGGTGCTAAATCTCCGCTTGCACCCACAGAACCTTGTGCAGGTACTGCCGGGTGAACTCCTTTGTTCAACATCTCAATAAGCGTTTCAAGAGTATTTAGTTTGATACCGGAGTATCCACTAGCAAGAGAATTGATTCTGAGGAGCATACTCGCTCTCACGGTTTTTACAGGAAGATAATTTCCTACTCCCGTGGAATGGCTGATGATGAGATTTCTTTGCAGTTCTTTCAATTTTTCAGGAGCAATACGCTTATCTTTAAAAGCCCCAAAACCTGTATTCACACCATACACGACATAATTTTTCTTTATAATTTCATCGATACAATCACGGCATTTCTGAATCTTTCTCTTCGCTTCCTCAGTAAGAGCAACCTTTGCTTTTTGTTCGGCTACTGAGTAAATCTGCTCAAGAGTTAAGGATGTGCCGTCTAAGTAAATCGTGTCCATATCAGAAGTGTTTCTCAAGGGAGAGTGTAAATCTCTGAAGAATGTGGTCGTAACCGCAATTCAGCGAGACAGTATTTTCCTTGGTAATTCCTTTATTGTAACGATGCACAGATTGCACTGCCTTGACCATACTCACCAATCTGTTTACAAGCATTCCCGCAATTGTAAATTTAGAGATGATCTTATATTTATTTTTCTCGCGCCGAAGTTCGCCGTATTTATACCACACATCCGTCGAACCCCAATCCCATGCTTGATCTCCTATATAAAGATATTCTTCGAGGAATTGATCGAACTCCTCTTGTGTCCAATCACCGTAATATAAACCATTACGTGCATAAAGGCGAACATGATTATTGTATTCCTCACTTGAATAGTAATCCTGAAGAAGTTCATAATAAAGATCATCAGCATTCGTGATTTGTGTTCCGGATTTAGCATCTGCGTATTTCTTGTAATCGTTCTCCGCCCATTTTGCCTGTTGCAAAAAGTTGAAATAACCCAGCCACAACAATGTCTCAGTCGCAAGACTTGCAATTCCCGATGCGGTGTTTTTTGCATATAATTCACCTGTTCCTGGAATGGCAAAGGACATCAACGCTGCCAGTGCTTTTGATTTGGGTTTTTGAGCATGAAGTATTGAAGTGCTCAGTACGATAATAATAAGTGCGATGATTAAAAATTTATATTTCATTTTGTGATTCCAATCTTAACTAATTCGCTTTTTCCGCCAACTTTGACCATTGCGAAATATACTCCTGATGCAACATTGTCAATCGGCCATACATATTCATTATTAATATATGCAGTGATCTGCTGTTCATCATTGAATAGAATGTCCGCTGCAAGGTTGTAGATTTTGATTGATGATTTTGCATCCTGGTTTGAACGTATTCTTATTCTGACCTGTCCTGATTCTGCAGGATTGGGATATGTGAGAATAGTGAATGTCGCAGTCGAATCGGGATTTCCTTCTGAGAGGGCTGTAACACAAGCAGTTCTTTGGGGTCCGTTTTTATATCCGTTCCAGTAGACCTCAGCAGTAGAATTTTCAGGGGGAGGGAAGGAATACATCTGAATAAGAGAATCAGAAATCGGCAAATACAACATCGATGATGTACCGTTCTGAGAGATCAAGGGAGATGCAAGTGCCAGACCGTTCGCAAAGCTATACATTTTCTGAATCGTGCAATTGTTGTCGATCGCCTGAGTCCAGTTCGAGGAAGTGGGCAGATAGAGCGAAATATTTTCAGCCAAAAAGTCCTGCCCGATTATCGGTGAAACAGATGCTGAATAGGACACATCATAAGGCATAACAGGAGTTTTGTTTAAAAATGAGCCATTTGGCTGAAGGATGAATATCATATTGTCCGCAGTAAAGACAACATCATGAATGCCGTCATCATTCACATCTCCAAGAGAAATGTTGGAAAAATTTGCAACAGGATAGGTGGCAGAGTCAAATATCTGGGTAACAACACCGTCAGCAATGACATATATAGAACCGAAATTATCCTGAATATAAATTCTCTGCTGATGAACAAAGTCTTTCATCACGCTCTCTATAAGCGGATAGTGATTTCCGATTTGAGTTCGTATAGGAAATTCTTCAAGCAGCGTTAATGCTGTGTCATAAATGGCAACAGTATTTTCATGTGTAATTGCAATGAGTTCATCGATAATTGGGTCAAAAGCGATTTTTTCGATATGTGTATTTTCCTGTGCAATGACAGTGAGAGCGTCTCCATTAAATCTCAATTTTTTTAAACCAAGATCAGTTGGAACGATGATATCATTTACAGAAACCTGGATTGGAGAATCGGTGATCCATCTATCGAGTTTGATCCCGGATACTGTGATCGGCGGGTAATGCATGATATCAAAGTGAATGAATGCAATCGAATCCTCCATACTTGCAATGATGTATTTCTTTTGTGAAATTTCCGCAAGTGAAAGTGGGTGGGTGACCGGTTTGTGGAGTGAAAGAGAATATTCTCCAAAGAGATCGTCAGATATCATCAGCAAGGAATCCGAAGCAGTAACGAGAAGATTGGAGTTGAAAAGGTTATTTTTATAATGAATAAGCTCGTGTGCCGGATTGAATTTCTGCACCGGTTTGTAGGATGTGATCTGATCATAGGTTTGATACTGAAAAGCAAAGGACATCTCAACACCATAATTGCTTATATCAGTTATCTCAAGCAGAGAATTTATACTTTCGTTGCTGAACGAGTTCGGTCGCGTATTTGGTGCAAGTTTATAATTATGATATCGATTTGTGTCACCGGGAGTCCATGTGCCTGGTTTCGTTTTGAAAAATGGCTCATAGCAAGTGCCGTATGGAAAATATGAATAAGGATTGCCAATGTCTTCGATGCCATCTGCTTCGACGAGTTTGACTCCGCGACGGGAGGATTGAGTGTTCACCATATTCGCATCAAAGCGGTTGTACCAATCATCATCGACTTCAACGAGTTCGTCATAGATCACATAATCATCGATGTGCCAGATGCACAATCCGCCGTTCGTTTCAGCATCAAGATATGTGTCATACGTAGGAAGGAAATAGTCAAATTCGTAATTGTTTCGGTCAGTTTCAGGATTCATAGGATAGAGGGGTACGCGTCCTGTGATGTCATCAACTTTGATGACCGGAGCTCCTTGATTATCCAACTCGACTTCCCGGTTTTCTATCAAAAAATATTCTTTATTATTAATAGGAATTTTAACAAATTGAGGAAGAAGCGCATCTGGAAGTTCAGCAGCAAGAACAGTGATTTCCGATGGTGAATCCACAGTGATAAATTTTCCGGAAGCTTCTAACTCCTTACCCCATATCAAAATGCGGGACCACGCAGATGGTAGCGTCGGAAGAACTGCTTCTATCACAAGGGAATCCGGGGGTGTCTGCATTGTGTCTATCAGAACTGCGGAGCCAAAACCACCACTGTCCATAATGTCCCAGTACCCAACTGCGGGATACATGTTTGATGTATTATACAAGTCCACAAAACCAAGTCCGTGACCGAATTCATGAAAAACTTCAGCATTTATGGAACCAAATCCGTAGATGAAGTGATCATTCTTATAAAAATCCTGAGAAATAGTTTCCGGGGAGTTACCTCCGGATTTCACAAAATAAGTGCTGTCATTCACTGCAATAGAATCATCTCTCAGATGAAAATAGCAGGATGGAATATCACTGGGTGTGTCATAGAAGACATCATGCTGCCAGTCCGAACCGGCATGGATTATCATAATATGATTATACTCAGAAAAGATGATGTCTGGAGTGAGCACAAATTCTGTAGTATCCGCAGTAGTAATTGCATCTTTGAAATATTGAATTAATCTGTCTGATTTTAGATCGTAATCTTCTGTATCAGGCCAGTAATATGCCATCTGTTGCGGCATTTGATATGCTGTGTCAGCCTGATGAGGGAATATCTTGAAATGGAAATTTTTCTCTTGGAGTGGATTGAAGGTGTTCAGCTCTCCGAGACTCGCAGTTTGGTAGTAGTATTGCATTGCTTTCACAGTTTGATGAAAGAATGTTGAGTCGTGTGGTGGAGAACCTATAGTACTTATCGAATCCATAACACCATCCACTTCAAAGTAATCCCAATGTCCAAAATCAAATGTGCCATTTCCTGTAGTGTTCGGATCATCATCAGGAATGAAATCAACAAGTATGACCAGCAGATTCACTCCTTCAAAGCCATCTTTTGTGAGACTGGTGAATTTATCAGATAATCCCTGTGTAGAGTATATTTTGTGATGCACTTCAGAAGGAAGCTTTTTTAGTTTCTCATATCTCTTCTGCACTTCCTGGGCCGGCAGTTTTTTGAATGTGTAGGAGGGAGATTTGGCATAAAGGAAGAGAGGGAGCATAAGAAAAAGAAATATATATGTGAGAATTTTTGAAATTTTCATACGTAACGTTCCGCTATTATTTCTACTCTGTGATGTAGAATCAATTTATATTTTATGTAGATAATACTTAGTTTAGAATGTAACACCTAATGAGAAGGTTTTATTATTAGTGGTCAACTCACCAGCAGGTTGAAGAGCAAAGTCAAAATAGAGTTCTTTTCCTTTTGAGAATTCATAACTGATACCACCGCCAAAGGAGAGACCCTGAATATGACCGGCAACATCATTCACATACCCGACGCGAAGAGAGATAAGGTTGTAGTACTTGTATTCAACACCGATATTTTCAATCATAGAATCAAGTTCATTTTTAAATCCATCATCACCCCAGGACGTAAAAATTCGTTTCCAGAGTGGATCATTGTTGACCATCATCTTATTAATGTCACCTGTTACAGTGAGTTTATTGTATTTGTTATCGAATATTCTGTAGGATAAACCAAGCTTGAGATTGAGAGGCATTGGCTGTTTTGATTCTGAGTTTGCATAACTCATATCTGGACCGAAATTCTGAATGTTCACACCAAAGTCGAGCTTGGGAATGAAGAAATTCTTCTTGAGAAGTCCAAGGTCAACAACAAAGGTGTAACCCGTTCCTTCAGCATCCATAAGCTCTTCGATAAGAGGTGCAAGACCGCTGATAACGCCTTTTAAATTGATGCCAACTCCGAGATTATCTGTTAGCTTAGTTCCATAGGAACCGCCAACAGCGATTTCATAACTGGTGAATTTTTGCAGAGGGTGACCTTCGGCATCATATGCTTCCTGTTCTCCATACGTCATATAGGTAATATTGAGTCCAACCGTACCGATGCCTTCGAAATATTGAGAATATCCAAGGTATTCATAATACATGTCATCAATGATGTCACCAAACCAGTTTGAGTGCATAAGACCGAGTTCTGAATTGTCCTGGAAAGCCAGTCCGCCCGGGTTCCACCAGGATGCAAAACCTCCATCTGCAATTGAGACAAAGGAATGACCGAGTCCGTTTGGACGTGAGCCCGGTTCAATAAGAAGGAAAATACATGTTGCTTCCGAACCTGCAAAAGCAAACTGTGTGAAAATTACTGTAAAAGCAACGATTAAAAGAAGCGAAATGCTGAGTTTATTTTTTATTTTCATGATAAAAACTCCTTTTCATATTTTGAAATTTCATGGGAAAATACCTCAAAACGCGGTATGTCCGTGTGAGGTGCACGCGATATGTTATTAACTAACAAATAACAATATATGTCACTCCTTTTATAAATATTTTTATCTGGTGCCGAAGGCCGGACTCGAACCGGCACGAACCTAAGTTCGCTGGATTTTGAGTCCAGTGCGTCTACCAATTTCGCCACTTCGGCATGGCTAAAAGCTACGATGGTCATAATTGATGTCAAATTATTTCTCTCAATCCAGTTCGTTATCGATTGGTTTTAGAGTGTCTTCACCGGTTCCTGTTTTTGCTTTGATCAATTCAAGCTTCAAGCGTAATAATGCAGCGGTCTCTACATCTGTTTCATTATCGATCATAATTTGATATATATAAACAAGCTCTTTGTTCAGTCCGAGCTCTTCATATATTTTTGCAAGCAGTTGATAGTACTCATTTTTCTCTTCTTGAGGAGTGGTTTCAATAATATAGTTAAGCGTATCTATTGCTTGAAGAAATTGATGATTTGCCACCAAGCCATTAATAAACAACTCATAAGAATCCGACTTCAATTCCGAATGCGGGAATCGATTAAGAAGGGCGATGGTCGTCTCAACTGTTTTATCCCAATTATTTTGTGATTTATATACAATTGAAAGGTTATAATAAACAGAATCAAGCCATGTACAGTGGGGATACGTATCAATAAGGAAAGTATATTCTCTTATTGCTTCATCAAAATTGCGAACAGTTACATAGTAATTTGCGAGCTCAAATTGCAGCTTTGGCACCTTTGAACTCAGTGGGAATTTTTTTATAAATTGAGTGTATATTTCCGTAGGATTTTTGTAAATTCCAAGATAATAATTACATTTTTCAACCTGAAGAAATGCATGATCCTTGTCTTTTAAAGGGCTATTAAAATATATAAATTGTGTGTAGTAATGCTTTGCCTTTTCGTAATTCTTTTGAGAAAAATATATGTTTCCTATTTCCCTTAATGATAAAATTCCAAAATCATCAAGCGGATAGTCTTTATAGTTTTTCTCCAATACAGAAAGCGCAGTGTTTGTGCTATCAAGTGCGGCATAAGATTTTCCGACCAGGTACATCGCTTCAGCAAAAAAGAGTCCATTCGGATTGTCATGCACATACTCTTTAAGCTCAGTAATTGCTTGAGCATATAATTCATTTTCAAAATCAAATTTTCCGGTGAAGAAAACGATCAGGGAATCCTGATTTTGTACTTCCTTATTCACTACAGTATGTAACTCGACTTGAGCACAAAGTGATGCAGTTGATATTAGAAAAATAAGGATAAATAAGATTTTTTTCATTGAATTAATCGAGTTTGACAGACACAATCTTCGAGACACCCTCTTCTTCCATTGTAATGCCATACAAATAATCCACAGCTTCAATAGTACGTTTGTTGTGCGTAATGATAAGGAATTGTGTGTCGGATGAAAATTTATTTACCAACTGAAGAAATCTGCCCACATTTGAATCATCAAGAGGGGCATCGATCTCATCGAGGATACAGAAAGGACTCGGCTTTACAAGATAAATAGAGAAAAGGAGCGCTATTGCAGTGAGAGCTTTCTCTCCGCTTGAAAGAAGGCTGATATTCGTTATTTTCTTTCCTTTGGGATTTGAATATATCTCAATTTTTGAGTTAAGAGGATCCGAGGGATTTTCCAGCTTGAGTACACCCTTTCCACCGTTAAAGATTTCTTTGTAGATTGAATCAAAGTTCTTTTGAATGATGGTAAAAGTGTTCATGAACATTTTTTCGGCAGTCTCGTTGAGTTGGGATATCGCTTCCTGAAGATTAGTTTTGGAATCAACAAGGTCTGTTCTCTGTTCATTGAGAAATTCCAACCGCTTTTTTTGCGTTTCATAATCATTAATTGCAGCAAGGTTTATTGGTCCCAGATTTTCAAGACGTTTCTCCTGCTTTTCTCTGTCTGTTTGCAACTCAACCGTATTAAGTTCTTCATAATCCTCTGCTCTATCGTGAGATAGATCATGGTGATAATGCTGTATCACATCATCTTTCAAATGTTCGATCTTCAGTTTCGTTTCCTGGATTTTGAGTTCGATCTCGTTCTTATCTCTTGAGAATACTTCCTTTTTATATTCGAGATCATGCAATGTCATCTTGAGGGTATCGAGCTTTTTCCTGAGTTCGTGGAATTCGTTTTCTATACTTACGTTTTTTTCTTTGAAAGTATGCAGTTCATCGACTTTTTTCTTAAAGGAAATCTCATACTTTTCAGTTTCTTCTAGCAGGTCTTCTATCTCTTTTTTCAATGGTTCGATCGAATTCTGTAATTTCTCCAGTTCCTGTTCATTTGCCAGCGCAGTTTCTTTGATACGAATTATGTTCTGATTTATATATGCGATATCTTTATCGAGTTTGGTGACTTCGATTTTTTGGTCATTAACCAATTCTTCATAGCGGTATTGCTCTTTGCGGGTTACTTTCAGTGATGCCTGAACAGATTCCAGCTTTTGCTGAAGAGCTTTTTCTTCTTGTACCGGAATTTCACCGAGTTTTACTTCAACAGCGTCCAATCCTTCCAGGATTTCGGATTGCTGCGTTTCTATCTCTGAGAGTTGCTGTTTATTATCTCTCACCAACTCCTGAAAATTATCCCTCTGAATAGTAATATTGATGAGCTGTTTTTGATCTTTTTCAAGTTGATCTGATGTGAGAGCAATGTCTTTTGTCAGAATTTTTATTTGTTCATTAATTTGTGATTTTTTAGCGATTATTTCTTCAATGGATCGCAGTATTTTGGCATTTTCACCTTGTAAGCCTGATATTTTTTTATCGATATTATGCAATTCTGCTTTACGGCTGAGAAGTCCTTTTGAAGATGAATCAATCCAGTGGGTGGTGACCATTCCGCGGTTTGAATATATCTCACCAGTTCTCGTAATAAAGTAGAGAATTTTATCATCATTTTGATATTGATTAGTAAGAGTAAGTGCGATATCACGATTTTCAACAATATAATAATTCTCAAGCAACTTTGGATGGACGATTTCAGTCTTGAAGGTGAGTATCTCAATAAGCGGGACTGCATTTTCAATCTTGATCATCTGCGGGTTTTTTTTCTGACCTGTATTCTTGATTATAAGCTGGGATGTGAGCTTCTCTTTCTGTAAGTAGGAAACGAGTTCTTGAATATCCTGCTCTTCACAAATGGCAGAAAGAAGTATGTTCCGTAATGCCTGTTCGATAAGACCGGCATACTCGTCTTTCACAGAAATATTTTCAGCAAGGGTTGTGAGTTTTCTATCTTTGAATTTTTCCAGAAGCGCTTTGGTGCCGTCCGAATATCCTGCAAAATTCCTTTCCCATTCCTTAAGTTGCTGCTTTTCATTTTCAAGAGCCTTAATTCTGAAAAGAAAATCATGAGATTCATCACGCAACTTTAGTTCTTTTTTATTGAGATCTTCAAGACTTTTTTCATGAGAGATACTCTTGTCACGAATTGCCTGGAGTGATTGTGTGCTTTGCTGCTGTTTCTTTTCATGTTCTGTTACCAGCTCGCAGAATTTCTCATATTTGTTTTGATAATCATTAATTTTCTCTGCAATACGGTTAACCTGTTCTGTGATAAGCCGCTGTCTGGTTTCAAGCTCATTTTGTTCATTCAACAACTTCTGTTTTTTGGATTGGAACTCATTTATTTTACTATAGATATCATCATTTTCTTTATAAAGTTCTTGAACATTTTCTTTGATCTCAGCGAGTTTTTTTTCTAATTTTTCAGCTTGTTCTTTTTGGAAGATAAGGGATTCTTGAGCTTCTTTGATTTTTTTATATTCTTGATCTAGAACATCAGAACCGGACTCTTTTTGCAGTTTTATTACTTTTATGCGCTCTTGGTTGTCCTCGAGTTTGTTTTTATTATTTGTTATCTGTTGCTTGTTGAGAAGAATCTGTTTTTCAAAGGAATTTATAGCTTCTTCAATCTCGCGCTGCTTTGCCTGTTCTTGTTTCAGCTTATCTTCAATCGCAAGATGTTCCCTTTCTTTTGTGGTAAACTCAGCTTCACATTTGGAAAGATCTTTGCTGTTCAGAGTGATCTTCTCTTCAAGCTCCAGGAACTTTTCATTCATTGGTGCTAGCTGTTTATGCATTTTAAAAAAATCAATACCTGCAATTTGTATTTTGATCGTATTGATCGAGTTATTTATGTTTTGATATCGTTTTGCCTTGCCAACCTGGTGTCGGAGCGAACCGACCTGATATTTTACTTCGGAGATAATGTCATCGAGACGTATAAGGTCATTCTGCACAGAACTTAATTTATTTTCACATGTGCGCTGGCTTTGGTTATATTTCATTATGCCGGCAGCTTCTTCGAACAGATAGCGTTTTTCTTCATCAGAGCTGTTCAGCAGATCGTCGATCATTTTTTGCTCTATAAAAGAGTATGCTCGACGTCCCATGCCCGTGTCGTAAAAGAGATTAAGGATATCTTTCAGACGGCAGGATTGTCCATTTATCATATATTCACTTTCACCATCAACATAGAGCTTGCGTGTTATTTTTACTTCTTCATATTCAACAGGGAGGATTTTCTTATCATTTTCAATAATAATGGAAACTTCTGTAAAACTGTGCGCACTTCGCTTTCTTGTTCCTTTGAAAATAACATCACGCATTGTGCCGCCGCGAAGTCTTCTGGCATTCTGCTCACCCAGAACCCAGTGGATTGCATCAGAAATATTTGATTTTCCACATCCATTTGGGCCGACAATCCCAGTTAGTCCTTTAGAAAAACTAAATTTTATTGGTTCGCCAAAGGATTTGAATCCGACAATTTCAAGTTGAGATAATTTCAATGAAACTCCTAAACAATAATTTAAAAACCTGTTTCCAGTCCAAAATGCACTGTGCCCTGCAAGGGACTTGTCCAGACGCCGTCCTGATAACCGATTCCGTAATCTATTTTTATAATGCCGATCTTGCTTTTGAGACGAACTCCCAGACCAACACCAATCAGACTTTTATATTCTTTGCAATAACCATAATCAACAAAAACAAACGCACGTGAATCACGTGATAGCAGGTATCTGTACTCAAAACTGATGATGCCGAATTTGGCAGCAGTGAATTGATTGTCAACAAATCCTCTTAAGCTTTCATATCCCCCAAATGAGTATTTATCGTAATTTGAAAGGATGTCATTTTTTGTGAAGATGAGTTTGGTGAGCCCTTTTAAATAAAAAACATTATAATAATTCAAGGGAATTATACATTCGATTTCTTCAGAAATAAATTGGTCATAGGATTTTTTAGAGCGCCATCGTATCGTGTAGTGAGTCGAATTTTTATATCCATTTCTCGGATTGACCGGATAGTCGAATTTGTTGATCTCGAGCATTGCGCCCACTCCATTTCTGTCTATACTTACTGTGTCTTCAATGGAGCTGCTGTAGGTATATTGGAGCCCGATCCTGCTGTAATTTTTCATAGTAAAGAATGATGCTATCTGAAGATCGGTGTTCACATAGGTCGTGTCCACTGTTTTTCTTCGGAGGGATCCCTCTGCTGAGATTTGTTGAGCTAGAATAAATGGCTCACGATAGGATATATAAAATTCTGAAGATTTGGAAGTCAGTTTGTTCCATTTGAGCTGCACTTCTCTGTCGGTTCCAAGAATGTTGAGAAATGAAAAATCAATAAATCCGGTAAGACGTTCCATAAAAGGGATATCTTCTTTTGAAGAAGCAAGTCCGAGCACACCCTGAAAGTGATTCATGCTTTTTTCTTTGATGGTGACCATTATCTGCCAGTTATTCAAGGGTATGATCACTGCTGATTCAATATATTTTTTTTGTATCAGGTTATACTTTGCCCGTGCTATTTTTCTTGAGTCGTATATTTCATTTTCTTGAAAATTCAGAATAAGCTTGAGTGTTTTTTCTTTCGTGATCGTATTACCTTTGAAAATGATGTCAGAGATACGCACGAGTTCATTTTCCTTGATATTATAATTGAGAAAAAGAGAATCCTCTGAAATTCTTAGACTATCCAGAGTCACTTTGCAGAACGGATACCCTTTCTCGGAATATATAGTTGCGATCATCTTCATGTCATAATTTGCTTTTTGGATGCTGAATGGGGAATCCTTGTGCATAGAAAGGTAGGTCTGGAGTTTTTCCTGAGTGAAATATTTATTTCCATTAAAGGTTATATCTGCGACAAGAAGTCTTAGACCTTCATCAATGTTCAGTTTGATCGTGACGCCTTTTCCGTCATGGGAGGGAATTACTTCAGGAGGGGATATTGTTGTGAGATAAAATCCCCGCGAGAAATAGAGCTGAAGTATATTTGCGAGGTTTTGATTTAATATCTCATAGGAAAATTGTTCCTCAGTTTGAAGATCAAGAGCTTGTATGATCTCGGCATCAGTAAAATGTGTATTACCGGAGACTTCAATTGATTTGATGAGCAATT
Source organism: Candidatus Cloacimonadota bacterium (assembly GCA_049903315.1). Taxonomy (GTDB): domain Bacteria; phylum Cloacimonadota; class Cloacimonadia; order JGIOTU-2; family JGIOTU-2; genus Celaenobacter. The sequence continues at coordinate 375,139 of JBNGBT010000001.1, forward strand.
CGTTTGCGAATAGAGTAAATTTTGTAAATAAAAGAGATAAACTTATTATGAAAAAATAGAAAATTGTTTTATTTATTTTTCTTTTCATAAAATATTTACCAATTCCTCACAACCTGAAACCGTTGTCATTCCCGAGTGTTATCCGAAATCCAGTAATCACAAATTATCTGGAAAATCAATACTTATACAATACCGTAAACTTAAAATTAACCTTATCCTCAGCAGGTACGTACACCTGGAATTCTAATGTATAGGCATCTTTTTTTGTGTAGGCAATATCCGATTTTGTGATCGTCCAGTTTGTACCAAGACTTCGAGTCACTTCAATGGTGACCGGTTCTTTTTTCTGATTGCGGATCTCACACTCATATATTTCTTCGCGGGATTTCTGGCTTGGCCGGGTGCTTTCTAAAAGTATGCATTCACCTTTAATATCGAAGGCAGTGCCAATCGTGATCTCGACCTCTTCATTGCGAGGAGTATGTTCGATAAAATCCTCACCAACAAATTCTGCTGCATCATTATCCTGAGTTTTAAAAATACGCAATTTCCCCATTGGCAGTGGGATTCCAAGACCTGATTTCTCATCATTCTTGAAGCTGATTAGCACAGAAATATCATTTCCATAGTTTGCATTATAGCGATATATTTTTATAACGTTCACATCGGTAGGATCGAAAAGAGAGAGCTGCTTCTGCTGGTTGTTATTGATATCTACAGTTTTGTTTTCCAGCGTATAAAGGTGATATTCAAAGAATTCCTTTTCAGTTATCTGTGGTTCTTCAAAACCTCCATATCCCTCTGCTTTCATAACCATGTCACGAGGCATATTCGGATACTCGGGAGCGAGATTCACATCACCAGCCATCAGCTTCAGGGTCACATCCTGGAATGCTTTTCCTGAATTATTGTTGAGAGAAATCCATGATGAAAGATTGAGATGTTCATCATCATTATCAAGAATGCCGACATACTGAGCATCCCATGAAATACCATTGGTAATGTAGCTGAGTTTACAGGGTGTATCACCGGATTTATTGGATAACAATTCCCAGTTCAAGGTGGGTTTTGTATAGAAATTTTTGGGCATTTCCGCAAGATCAATGGTTTGGATTTCATCTCGATTTACCATATGAATGCCGCTCATTGAATTCTCTATCACAATTGTATCATAGTCAAAGGACTTAAGGATACCGCTGTAGAGGTCGCCGCTTTTTACAACAATAGAAATACTTTTATCCAGATATTTATTTAAAATTTTATTTGTATTCGCTAGATCATACTCGAAGTTTTGCTGTGTAATGATGACCTTATCAGAAGCTTTAATCGGTTCAAGATGAACGGATGTTGTTTGTATCGCTGCGGGAATATCATCATAGTTATAGAGGTTCAATCCCTTTTGAAGCATGATTGAAATCTCACTCCGTACTGTGGCAAAGTTCTGATTGTACACGGTCATATCTGTTGCAGTCAATGTGGCTGTACAGATAATAAAAATTCCAGTTATAGTTATGATATATTTTTTCATTCTTCCTCGCTTTCTTGTAAGATTTGTTTTATTTTAGATACGATCATATCAATTGCAATTGCATTCATGCCACCTTCGGGCACAATTATATCAGCAAATCTTTTTGATGGTTCCACAAACTCAAGATGCATCGGACGCACGGTTTTCATATATTGATTGTACACAGACTCGAAGGTGCGCCCGCGATCTTTAATATCTCGTTTGATCCTTCTCAGAATGCGTACATCAGCATCAGTATCAACAAATATTTTGATGTCCAGCAGATTGCGCAGCTCCTTGTTTTCAAAGACGAGAATTCCCTCAAGCATGATTACTTTGTGGGGTGAAATAGGAATGGTTTGCTTCATTCTCAAGTGAGTGGCAAAATCATACTGGGGCATTTCGACAGGGACATCATTTTTAAGGTTGCTCAGGTGCTTCATGAGAAGTTGAGTGTCAAAAGCATCAGGATGGTCAAAATTGATGTTTTTGCGTTCATCAAAACTCAGTTCTTTATGAGATTTGTAATACGCGTCCTGTTTGATAATGAGTACATTCGGCTCATTAAGCTCTTCAATGATCCTCTCTGCCAGAGTTGTTTTTCCCGATCCTGTACCGCCTGCGATTCCAATAATAATATTCTTGCTCATAGTACCTTCATGTTTCGAGTTTATGTGAGTATTTTGTCAATTTTCAAGTTATTTTCTGTCACCATGCGGGTGAGCTGTTTTATATACTTCTTTTAATTTCTGCATGGAAGTATGGGTATATACTTCGGTCGATGTCAAGCTGCTGTGCCCGAGAAGTTCCTGCACGGAGCGCAAGTCAGCGCCGTGATCCAGCATATGCGTGGCAAAGGTGTGCCGCAGTGTGTGAGGACTGTAATTTTTTGATTTTTCAATTACTTTCAAATATTTATTCACAATATATCTGAGTTCGTCAGCAGAAAGGGGATTTCCGTTTTTTGAAAGAAAAAATTCGGGAACATCCACAGTTTTGATAAAAGAATCTCTAATTTTCAGATATTTTTCTAGAGCTGCAATCGCATAGCTTCCCATCGGAATGATCCTGGTTTTAGAACGTTTCCCAAGTACTTTGATCTGATTTTGCCTGAAATCCACATCTTTGATCTTGAGACCTGCAAGCTCTCCGATACGGATGCCCGTGCTGTACAGCAGCTCAAGAATTGCAAGGTTTCGAATGCCATATATGTCTTCCTGATCAGGAATCTGCAGCACGAAGCGCATATCATTTTCCGTAAGAAAGGTGGCAGCATGTTTCTCAAATTTGGGGATTTTAATTTCAATGAGAGGATTGTGCGCTGTAAATCTATTCTGTATCATGTAAGAAAAAAATGCTTTGATCGAGATAACCTTCCGCGCGAGAGTTCTGTTGCCATCCTTTTGTTCACTCAGATTCTGTAGAAAATCACGAAACATTGATTTATTTATCTCTTCGATAATGACATTTTCATCCGGGAAAAATTTCTTTATGAATTCAAAAAATTGTTCCACATCTCCGAGATATGCACGAAGTGTATGTTTTGAGTAATTTTGTGATATGAGGTATTCTTTGTATTTCTTAATTATTTTTTCCATGTGATTGGTATCGCATAGGGGATTGGGTCGGGGTAACCAACTTTCTGGAATGCAGTAATACGCAAAGTGCAGCTTTCACATACTCCGCACGCCTTTTCCTCATTTTGGTAGCAGGACCATGTCAGATGGAGTGGTGCATGTAATTCCAAGCCAATCTTTACAACTTCTGCTTTTGTATTGTGCAGAACGGGCGTTTCAATTTCGATATGCGTGTCAGGTTTTGTGCCCTGCTCGATCGTTTTATTGAAACTTGTGAAGAAACTTTCCCTGCAATCTGGGTAACCGCTGCTGTCCTCCTCCATCGCACCAATAAATATTTTTTTTGCACCTATAACCTCTGCCCAGGACGTTGCAATTGAGAGCAGATTTGCATTCCGGAAAGGAACATAGGTCGAAGGAATGTCATTATTGCTGCTTTTTTCTGGAATCGTGAGAGCTTCATCGGTCAAACTCGAACCACCAATTTTTTGAAGATAGCCAATATCCACATTCAGAAAGTCTTTGACTTTATAATATTCTGCAATATCCTTAAATGCCTTCTCTTCCCGCTTATCGGTTAGCTGCCCGTAATTCACATGCAATAGGCATACATAATAATTTTCCTGTGCAATTGCTGTGACTACACAACTGTCCAATCCTCCGCTGAGGAGTACGATCGCTTTTTCTTTTTTCATGATGTCCAACTGTTTGGATGCATTCAGGATTGACAAGAAATTTATGAAAGGAAAAAGAGTTAACCACGAAAACACGAAAGAGCAAGAAAAGTTTTGAAGTATGGATTATGACATTTCATTAGTAATTAGAAATTAGGATTTAGGATTTTTATTTATCGAAATAGTTGCCACACAAGCATGATCTATTACTATATATGAAAAATGAAAACAACAGATATTTTTCATGGAAAACTTTGGCTTGCACCCCTTGCAGGATATACTGATTACGTATATCGTAAAATATGCAAACGGTTCGGTGCAGAGGTCGTGCTCTCCGAAATGATCAGTGCAGATGCACTTATTCACAGAAACCGAAAAACGGAAAAACTGGCTGAGTTCGATGAAACAGACAGACCGATCGGATTGCAGGTATTCAGTAATACTGCTGATAAAATTGTGAAAGGGATTCAACTGCTTCAAAAATTTGAGCCGGATTTCTTTGATATAAATATGGGCTGCCCCATTAAAAAAGTTGTGAAGAACGGTTCCGGCGCTGCACTTCTGAAAAATCCCAAAGAAGTCACCTTAATAGTGCGAAAGACACGACAATTATTAAAAGATTTCCTCTTCACAGTCAAAATCAGGATCGGCTGGAATTCCGATGAGCATTTTGATGAAATCGTGAAAATTATTGAAGATGAAGGAGCGTCTGCAGTTATTATCCATCCCCGCACACGGAGTCAGTTGTTTTCCGGTAAAAGCGACTGGGGTTATATACAGAGAGCAACAGAATTAGTGAAAATTCCAGTGATCGGAAACGGCGATATACTTACTTCTAAGGACGGAATCCGTATGTTCAAAGAAACCGGTTGTGACTCTGTTATGATTGGGCGGGGAGCACTCGGGAATCCATGGCTGTTTTCTCAGATCAAAGAAGAAATGGGAAATAAAAAAAGTATTCAACCTGGAATAACAGAGCTAATGAATTTGATGAAAGAGCACCTGCTGGCAAGTGTGGAATTTTATGGAGAATCAACTGCGATCAAATTGTTCAGAAAGTTTGTTCCCTTTTATACTAAGGGATTGCGCGGCTCATCCCATCTTCGGGATCAGGTAAACCATCTTCTCTCAAAAAACAAGATTATTGACGTGATAAATTCATTTGAACAGAGTGTATTCAATGGATAATCTAATTAAAGCAAAGCTCCTTGAAGCAGAGCATCATGGCAAAAAAAACTGGCTTCTTGCAGAAGAGATACTGCATGAACTTATTGCTGATCATCCGAACACATTCAAAGCATATGAGATATTGTATCTCATCTATATGCAGCACGGATTATTCAAAAAAGCAGAAAAGATACTCGTAAAAGGACTTGTTGTTTTTCCGAATAATAATCAATTAAATTTTTTGATGGGAAATGTCTATCTCACTCAAAAAGGCAAAGCACATAAAGCATTGGAGTGGTACTTAAAAATTCATATTGAAACTCCAGAAATGCTTTTTAATAAATCCGTTGCACTTGTGTATCTGGACAGGAGAAAAGAAGCGGTTACCTATTTTAAAGAGATCATGCCGTACTTCAACAACCTTGTTTCAAGTTATACATTCCTTGCAGAGCAATATGTAGCGCTCAAAGAATGGGATAATGCAATCTCAGTACTGATAAGTGCAGAAAATAAATTCCCCACAAGTAAAGAAGTAGCCCTCCTCATCGCAAAATGTTATGATAATAAAAAAAACTGGATCCAGGCATTTATTTATTTCGACAAAGCTGCCCGTTTGGGATATGAAAGTGCGGAGTTTTTCAATGAATTTGCACATTGCTGCTATAACATGGGTGATATAAAAAAGGCGATCGAACACTATAAAGCAAGCATTCAGAAAAACATATTTTTTATTAAATCCTACATCGATCTGAGCAAGATTTATATTGCAGAGAAAGATTTCAACAGCGCGAAGAAATACCTTCATATCGCCCAAAAGATCGATCCGCTCAACATATACATCACTCTCGCTTCAGAGCGCTTGCGTAGGATCTTTAACAAGGATGAAAAAAAATAATGAACAAGAGAATATTAATATTAATTCTTGCACTTTTACTCTCCGCTTTTATATGGTTTGAGATCAATCTTACAAAAGTACAGAAGGTAGATATACAATTGCCGATTACGATTTCCAATGCTCCTTCCGCGCTGGTGCCCATCACAATAGAGCCGGAAACGATAGATTTCACAGTTGAAGGCAGAGGGCAGGATATCATGGGATACAATCTGAAAAAATTTGTGTATCATATTGATCTTAAGGACGTGCATTACGGAAGAAACTACCTGCCCATTGCCTATGATGCTCTCGAGGGTATTGAGGAATTCAATCTCAATATTTTATACAAACCGCCCTCTAAAGATATTCTCATAGTCATGGACAATATGAATACGATGATAATTCCAGTTGTAATGGCGTTTGCGGATGAAGAGAGCCAGCAGTATTTTTTAGAAAACGAACTTGAGATAAAACCTGAAGAAATTCAAGTAACAGGTCCACAGTCTATTATTACTCAGATCGAAGCGATCGTGACAACACCTTATAATATGATGGATCATGTCAATGACCCGCATCTGAGTGTTATCCAGCCGCAAGCCCCGATGGTTTCCTATGATACTTATACGTTAGACATCACAAAGATGGAGCCGAAGATCATCCAGAAGACGATCTCGCTTATCCCGATTGATACATCAGACGGTATCGAGATCTTTCCTTCTTCTGTGAGTATAAAAGTTTCGGGAGAGCAGGAGTTCGTGAGCATTCTCGAAGAGAAGGATATATTTGCAAAAGTAGAATTGCCGGACTCTTTCAAAGTTGATGACGTCATACCAGTTACTGTGGAATTACCGGCAGGGATCGATCTGCTTGGACAGACTCCCACGCAAGTTCGCATCAAATCGATTCCAAATAAGTAATGAAAAAGCCCCTTATTCTTGCAATTGAAACGTCATGCGACGATACATCTGCAGCACTTGTCGATGGAAATTGTGATGTACTCTCCAATGTGATATCTTCGCAGGAAGAAGTGCATCTGAAGTATGGGGGAATTGTCCCGGAACTTGCCTCGCGCGAGCATATCCGCACTCTTATCCCGATCGTGGAAATGGCTCTTGAAAAAGCGAATGTAAATTTACAACAAATAGATGCAATCGCAGTGTCTGCAAATCCCGGGCTTATCGGCTCTCTGCTTGTGGGGGTTTCATTTGCAAAGGGATTGGCTTTCAGCATGAAGAAACCTCTTATTGCAGTAAATCATATTTTCGGTCATGTGTTCGCTAATTTTCTGGAGCACAAAGATATTGAATTTCCTTTTTTATCTCTCATTGTATCTGGCGGGCATACGGAGTTGGTGATTTTCTCTTCACCAGTAGAATACACAATTCTTGGTAAAACTGTGGATGATGCCGCAGGTGAAGCTTTTGATAAGATCGGAAAATTACTTGGACTTCCATACCCGGGAGGTCCTCATATTGATGCGCTGGCTCGTGATGGCAATAAATCTGCAATTGCATTTCCTCTGCCCATGCTCAGGCACGATAATTTTGATTTCAGTTTCAGTGGTCTAAAAACCGCTGGCATGCTCTACCTCAAAGACAAGGGTGATTTGGACGACGCTCAAACACATGATTTTACTGCAAGCTTTCAGTATGCGATCGTTGAGGTACTTCTCCGCAAAACTATCAAAGCACTTGAGGAACATTCATTAAAAACACTCCTGCTCGCAGGTGGAGTTGCTGCAAATTCCGAATTGAGAAGTACTTTTACAGAGTATTGTAAAGAGCATGACATCAAACTTTTTTATCCATCCGCAGAATATTGTACAGATAATGCAGCTATGATCGGAGCTGCCGCACAGTTCAAATATAAAAATAAAAAATTCTCATCCCTCGAACTGAATGCCTCAGCAGTAAAAGGCATGAAAATGTTATGATATTTTTCTCTGTGCTGTATGGGCTGACAGCTCTGTATTGCTTGTTCCTTTTATTCCTTATTGTGGGAACCTTCAGAGTCAACGGGAAAATTTCTTCGAGAAAAAAAAATCATTTTATCTCAGTAATTATTGCAGCCCGGAATGAAGCCAAGCATTTGTCATCTCTGCTGAAAAATTTACTTAAGCAGGAATATCCTCAAGACAAATATGAGATCATCATTGTGAATGACCGCTCCACAGATAAGACAGAGTATATTCTTGAGAATTTTTCTAAAAAATATTCCCGTATTAAATACATTTCTATTAAAGATGAGATTCCCGGACTTGTCGGGAAGAAGCGCGCTCTTACCGAAGGAATTAACAATGCGCAGGGAGAAATTCTTCTCTTTACAGATGCCGATTGCAGACCAGGGAAATTCTGGCTGAGTTCTATGAATAAAGTATTTTCACGCGGATTTGATGTAGTGGTTGGGTACTCTCCATTGGTTTGTAAAAATAAAGGTTTCATGAAAAAGCTCATCTGCATGTTAAAAAAACTCGAACGGCTTGCCATGTTCACCTTATCTGCAGGCAGCATCGGGTGGAATTGGGGTATTACTGCGACCGGCAGGAACTTTGCTTACAAAAAGAATGTGTTTGAATCACTCGGAGGATTTGAAGGAATCGGGCATATACCCTCCGGCGACGACGACCTCTTTCTGCAGAAGATAAGCAAAAGCCATTCGCACAAACTCGGATTTGCTACTCATGCGGAAAGCTTCATGCCTTCCATCGAACAAAAGTCCGGTTCACAAACCTTCCAGCAGGAAAAAAGACGCGGCTCTAAGTGGCGATATTATCCCGCACTTATTAAATTCGTTTCACTCCTTGCCTTTATTTTTCTTTTTTCTCTAGTCGTATTTTTCATTCTTGCCTGCACCAGTATTTTGCCATGGAGAGTGTTTCTCATTGCCTTTCTCTCAAAAAGTGCATTTGATTTGCTTATACTTCTGCGGGGTACCACGATCTTCAGGGAATATGGCTCATTGCTTGTTTTTCCGTTTGTAGAAGTGCTGTATGCGCCGTATTTTGTCGTGTTCGGGCTGCTTGGCACCTTTGGGAAATATAAGTGGAAAATGTGAAATTCAAAGTGAAAAATAGAGATTGGATTTGATTGTTCGGTTTTGTGAGAAACCATTTTTGTGAGTAGTCATTGACCACTCCATGACTTTAGCCGGGTTTGGATTATGGAAGCCCGAATAATTTTTTATTGACAACAGAAAAAGTCTGTTTTTGTTACAGTTATTGAATGATGGAATAAGGGAAAATATAAGAATGATTAAAAATGAAAAGATGTATTTTAAAAATATTTAATTAAAATCATGCAAATAAATGAGAATCTATGAACTATATTGGTAAATACGAGATAAATAAAGTATATTGCGGTGATTGCGTAGAACTGATGACATTAATTCCTGATTCATCTATAGATTTAGTAGTTACTTCACCACCATATGATAAAATTCGTTTTTATAAGGGAGATTTGGAATTTGATCTTCATAAAACAGGACAACAAATCTTTAGAGTTTTAAGGGATGGTGGTGTAGCAGTAATGGTTATTCAAGATCAAACAAAAAATTTCGGGAAATCATTAACTTCATTTAAGACAATAATTGACTGGTGTGACAATATTGGATTCAAATTATTTGAAACAGTGATTTATCGAAAACATGGGTCAGAAGGAGCATGGTGGACGAAGAGGTTTAGAGTTGATCATGAATATATGCCGATATTTTTAAAAGGATATAAACCCAAATATTTTAATAAAGAACCGTTAAAAATTCTCTCAAAGCATGGTGGTAAAGTTATGACAGGTAGTGGTTCGAGAAAAACTAATGGTGAAACACAACCAACTGTAACAAGACAAATAAATCGAAAAAAATGTCGAGGTACAATATGGGAATATTTAATGGCTGGTGATAAAAATCCGTTAAAGAGGAAACATCCAGCAGTTTTTCCAGACAAGATACCGTATGATTTTATACAATGTTTCTGTCCTGAAAAAGGTGTCGTTTTAGATCCATTTGCCGGTAGTGGATCAACTTTAGTTATGGCAAAAAAACTTAACCGTAATTTTATTGGATTTGATATTGTACCAGAATATTGTGATTTAGCAAATGAACGCTTGAAAAAAGAAACTAATGAAGATCAAACAAACATTTTTTCAAACATAAAAAAAAAATAAAGGTTATAATATGGCTATTCAAGATTTAATAAAAGATAAAACAGACCAAATTGATTATGAATCTATTTGTGCAAAGTATAGTTGGATTTTAGAAGAGAATCATTGTTGCGTTTTAAGTCCTGATAGCGACGGATTCCTTTGTGGTTTATTTATGTCGATGTTCCGCAATTGGAAAATTGTGGGTTTTTATGATGGGAAAGTATCAGTGGTGAATAAAAAGTATATAAATGAAAATCCTATATTTTTGGATATTGAAATATTCAGAAATGAAATTCGTAGTATGGGGCACCACATGTTATTAGTTAATAAAAAACATGTACCCGACGAATGGAAAAATTTTGATAATTGTATTCAACCAAATAATTTACGAAAATATGATGGAAGGAGTAATTTCAGATTAAAATACCCATTAGCAACAATCCATATGCTAATAAGTATTGTTTCATATAAATTAAAAGATATCACAATTCCTGAATCAGCTATACCTCCATTATTTTTTACAGACGGTGTATTTAACGTTTTGTTCCGTTACCCAGAAAATGTTTTGAACTGGTTAAATTATTTAAGGATCAATGAAAGTTGGAACCCACTAAAAGCAATTTTTGAGAATGACAGATATAGCGTTTTTACATTAATGAAGGAAATGGACAATTTTTTTCGTAGAAGAGATGCCATAAGTATCAGTAAAGAGCGGGGTGATAGACTAAGGATTTCAAACAAAGATGGTACACCTGCAAACATTGAAAAAATTTCAAGTGGTAATTGCATTATTAATTCAGATGCGAAAAAGAGAATTCTTGATTTTATGCAAATTTTATCTGATTTAACTGAATGGGAATATAAAAAACATGATTGGTTTTGCTGGGAAGATATGAAATTTTATCAATTTAAAAAAGGTGATTTCAAAAGTGATAAAAAAACGATTACAATTCAAAATTTCAAAGAATTTATTGAAAAAAAGCCATTATCATGGGCAATGACAAGTGGTGACAATATTGAATATACTCTTGAGGAGCCAGACAAACTATTTAAATGATATTTGCACAATTATAAGTATACTATATAAAATAACTGTACTAAATGCAACAATCTTTAATTATTTTCTTTTACATTGTAAGATTGTTTCAATATCCAAGTTGTCGAAGTAATCTACTTAGCCATTTTTATTGACAACCATCCTTTAATCCAAGAATTCATCTCAATCATTATGAAAGTACGAGTTTTAGCAAGCGGCAGCAAAGGAAATTGTATCCTGGTTTCAGGGCAGGAATCTGCCCTTTTGGTGGATGCCGGACTGAGCTTGAAACGTCTCAAAGAGATACTTTTTGACATTGATTTTCCCATTCAGAATATTCAAGCTGTTATTATATCTCATGAGCATTCTGATCATATAAAAGGTGCCGGCGCGATTGTCCGAAATCTTGGAATTCCTTTGTATGTTAATGAAACGACTTATCGTGCTGGCCTGAACAGATTTGGCAGAATTAGAGAAGTTAATTATTTCGAAAATGGCACACGTTTTACGATGCAGAGTTTTTTGATCGAGCCCTTTTCCGTTCCTCATGACAGTGTGGATAGTTCATGCTTTCTGATCTCGGAACGCAGCAATGAGTGTAAGCTTGCAGTTCTTACTGATCTGGGGTATCCCACTGCACTAGTCAAACAGAAAATGAAGAACCCGAGCACAATAATCCTGGAAAGTAATCACGATATTGACATGCTCATTAACGGTCCCTATGCATGGTGGCTCAAACAGCGTGTCAAAGGCAAGCATGGGCATCTTTCAAATGTGCAGGCATCCGAACTTGTTGACGAGATACTGCATGACGGATTGAAGAATATCGTGCTTGCGCATCTCAGCGAGACAAATAACGAACCGGAGCTTGCTTATCTTGCAATGAAGAACTTTCTTGCAAGTAAAAATGCAACGTGCAACCTGTTTGTGGCAGGGCAGTACCAGCCCACAGAATGGATCGAGGTATAAATGATACCATATCTGTTACTCGTCGTTGCTTTTATTCTACTCGCCAAAGGTGCGGATATTTTTATCCAGGGCGCATCGAATATTGCTCAATACCTTCGAGTTTCACCATTGTTTGTAGGTCTGACCATTGCAGCGATCGGCACGAGTGCACCGGAAGCAGCAGTAAGCATAAAAGCGTCACTTGTAGGGGTGAATGGGATTGCATTCGGGAATATTGTCGGCAGCAATATTGCTAATATCTGTCTGGCGATCGGCATTGCAGCGTTGATCAAACCCCTTCATTTTGAGAGCAGCACCATCAGAAAAGAAAATCCCTTTATGATCTTCATCACAGTTCTTATGATGCTGTTTGTGATAAATTTTACACCGCAGAAAACCGGATTTGTCGTAGTGTCGCGCATTGAAGGAATTATATTCCTGTTGCTTTTTGTTGGATTTCTTTTTTATCTATACAGGATGGCACAGCAAGATCGAAGAGAGAAGCAAACTCACGAAGAAGCTAAAACGTCACTTTTAAAAAATATATCTCTTACTGTTGTTGGGGGTGCTGCGATTGCCTTTGGCGGACATCTGGCTGTGGAAAATGCTACTAAAATTGCATTTTTGTGGGGTGTGAGCGATAAGGTCATCGGCATGTCTGTTGTTGCGCTGGGAACCTCGATTCCGGAAATCGTGACATCGATCGTTGCAGTAATAAAAGGCAAAGTCTCGATAGCTATCGGTAATATTGTCGGGAGTAATATTTTCAATATTCTCTTTGTTCTAGGAATAGCTTCAACGATAAAGCCCATTGTCCTTGGTTCTGATGTCGTAAGGGATGCGGCTGTATGTCTCTTCGTTTCGCTGCTGTTCTTTGCTTCTTCGCGATTTTTGAAAAGCGTGGGTCGTATTCAAGGATTGATATTAATTGTAATTTATGGCGTATATATATTTTCCCTTTTCAAATAACTCATATGAAATCGACTAACTTGACGAAAAATTTGACATTACTTTATTTCTGGGCGGAGGTACATTGATAAAAGTAATTCAAGAAAAATGCATTGGGTGCAGTAAGTGTATACCTGTATGTCCTTATCAGGCAATTACGCTTGTGGACAAAAAAGCAGTAATTGATTTGAACGCATGCACTCTTTGCAGTGCGTGTGTGCCCGAGTGTCCGGTCGATGCGATAATCATTGAGAAAAGCCAGGAACAGGCAGTAAATCTTGCTGATTATTCCGGTGTCATGGTTTTTGCCGAACAGAAATTTGGCACGATCATGCCCATATCTTTTGAGATGCTCAGCAAGGCACACGAACTTGCTGAAGCGCTTGGCAAACAAGTCACTGCAGCATTGCTCGGATATAACTTTCATGACCAGGCAGAGGAGCTTATCCATTATGGCGCTGATAAAGTAATAGTTGTCGATGATGCATTTCTTGAAAATTTTCTTGATGAACCTTATACACAAGCCCTTGCACATATAGTGAACAAATACAAGCCGGAAATACTCCTCAGCGGTGCAACAGCGATCGGACGTTCCTTTGTTCCGCGATTAGCAGTTGAGCTTCAAACCGGACTGACTGCGGACTGCACTGATCTGGATATTGATCCTGAAAATATGGAACTTATTCAGACTCGACCTGCCTTTGGCGGCAATATCATGGCAAAGATACGAACCACGAATTATCGACCTCAAATGGCAACGGTCCGGCACAAGGTCTTCGATCATCTCCCAAAGGATGAATCAAGAAAAGGGCAGATTATTCAAGAAAAAGTAACCTTTGATGCAACAAAATTCTTGTCTAAATTTTTGGAATATATAAAAGATGAAACTCAAAGTGTGAAGATCACGGATGCTGATATTATTGTGACAGGTGGTCGTGGTATTAAATGTGCAGAGAATTTTTCTTTGATAAAAGAACTTGCATCGACATTGGGTGCTGCTGTCGGCGCATCCAGGGCTGCGGTCGATGCTGGCTGGATGGAATATTCCCACCAGGTCGGGCAGACCGGTAAGACAGTCAAACCGAAGATATATGTTGCATGTGGAGTTTCCGGAGCAATTCAGCATCTTGTTGGTATGCAGTCATCAGATATTATCATTGCGATCAATAAAGACAAAGATGCTCCGATCTTCAAGGTCGCAGATGTCGGCATCGTTGGTGATCTTTTTGAAGTGATCCCTCAGCTCATTAAACAGCTTTCTCGATAATAATTTTATGTAATATAAAGTTGGTAAACATGGAATTTACAAATATTTTAGTTGTGAAAAATGCCAAAGAGCATGGAGTGGAAAATCTCTATGTGACAAACGGCAAGTATTCTGCTAAGTCCTATGATAAAATACAGGCAGATTGTGCCGGGCTTGTTGCGTATCCCTCGCTCATCAATATTCATGATCATCTTGTGGGGAACTGGGTGCCCAAAGGTGGACCAAGTAGACCGTATGAAAACACGAGTGTGTGGGTGCAGGAGCTCAATGATTCCGAGCCGGTTAAAGAGCGTGATAAATATCTGAAAAATCCGGTGAGTCATCTGCTCGAAGATGCGGGAATGGACCTGGCAATGCTTGGGGTGTACAAAAATATTTTTTCAGGCGTAACCGTTGTTCAAGATCATGTGCCGCGCCAGAAAGAAGAGTATTATCAGCATTTTCCAATAAAGATCATTTCCGATTTCCAGCAAGGACACTCTATAACTGGTAAGAACTGGTGGGGAGGTGACGAGCTTCCCGAAGAGATGAAAAAAACCAAAGGGAAGATACCTTTTATTATTCATCTGGCTGAAGGCAGTGATGATTCAGCTCGCAATGAGTTTGACGGACTGGTAGAGCAGGGACTTCTAAAAAGCAATTCGATCCTTGTTCACTGCACGGCACTTACGACCGAGCAGTTCAAAAAACTCAAAGAGGTTGGCGCAAGCATTGCATGGTGTCCGAATTCCAATATATATCTGCTTGGAATCACCCTGGATATTGATACAGTTCTGAAATTGGGGATCAATATCTGTCTTGGAACAGATTCGACATTATCAGGAAGTACAAATTTATTGAAAGAGATCATTTACACGAAGCAGACATTCCCGGAAATCTCCAATAGAACACTTTTTAAAATGGTGACAGAGAATCCTGCAAAAGCGCTTATGCTCGATACGTATCATGGGAAAATCGAACCGGATGTTGATGCAAATTTGCTCCTGACCAGAATGAACAAAAAAGATCCCTATGAAAATTTTGTTTCACTCAATTCATGTGATATCGAGCTTCTCATGTATACAGGCAAGCCGATTTTCGGAAAGGTCGAATATTTGAAATATTTCTCCTGGGATGCGAAAGATTATCATCTCTTTGAATGCAACGATTGCAAAATGTTCGTGACAGGTCATCCCGAAGAGATACTGAAAAAGATAGAAAAAAAGTTAGGATATAAAAAACACTTCGATTATCTGCCATTTTGATGGAACTATCTGAAATTTTTTATAGTTTACAAGGGGAGTCCTCATACGCGGGACTCCCTTGTGTTTTTGTGCGCCTGGCGGGGTGTAATTTGCGCTGCACATACTGCGATACAAAGTATGCGTATGAATCTGGATTCACACTATCAATTAAGGATATCATAAAAGAAATTGAGAAATATCATCCAGTGAAGCTTATAGAAATTACTGGTGGAGAGCCGCTTTTTCAAAGCGAAGTTATTGAGCTTATGCAGCTTTTGATAAAGAAAAAGTATACCGTCCTGCTGGAAACCAACAACTCGATTTCATTGGGAAATGTGCCAAAGCAAGTTGTTAAAATTGTTGATTTTAAAACACCTTCCAGCGGTATGAGCGATAAGATGTTGTGGGATAATATTCAGTATTTCAATGAACATGATGAGCTTAAATTTGTTATTTCTGACAGTGAGGATTTTGATTGGTCGATTCGTGTTATTGAAAAATACAATCTATTAAAATTTCAGATACTGTTTTCTCCAGTTTTTAATAAACTTGATGTGACTAAGTTAGCAGATTGGATTCGAGAAACAAAAAAGAATATTCGATTGAATTTACAATTACATAAATTATTGTGGGGTAATAAGCGGGGAGTATAGGATTCAAAACTAGTTTAAGGTTAGCATAACCATCTTCCTCACCACCGCATGTCCATTGTATTCCAATTTGTATAAATACGTCCCTGGTGCGACCTGTCTGCCCTGCCCGTCCGTGCCGTCCCACACAATTTCTGTTCTCACCCAAAAATCATCTTTGTTCCCTTCATATCTTCTCACAAGCTGACCTTTTGTATTGTATATGGAAAGCGTATATTCCTTTATCCTTTCATAATCCGCTGAGATGAAAGATATTGTGGTGGATTCCTTAAAAGGATTAGGTTTATTTTGGAATAAATACAAATTATGAATAAAACTGGTATCCGGTTCATCTACACCATATCCTTGATACTCATAAGCACCAATGTCTATTCTTCCATTAAATATTCTTTGATTACCCGCTAAGTCCGTTGCTGGAAGATGCAGCCCTGTTGTGTCCGGTGTGCCGGCGTCGACGCATGGTGAGTTTTTTGACAACTCATAACTGTAGGGATCGCCGCCAACAAAAAGGGGATCTTCATCTATGTTTCCCTCTCCCCAAATAATGGTTCCGTTGTTATTTGTATTTATACCATTAATGCTGTCTTTGATGTTCGTATAGGAAATAGTAACAGAGTTTGGATCTCCGTTAGATAAAAAACAAATTTCCTTTTGGGAATTGTTCCTCAAAATACAATTTATTATTGTAAGGTTCGTATTCCATAATTGTCGGATTGTCCCCTCCGAGCAATCGGAGTTGTCACATATTGTACAATTTATTAAAGTAGGTCCCTCGTCGGAAGATCCGTTATAGATATGAATTCCACTTGTTTGGGAATCAGTATTATTAATAATTTGTGTATTTATTAATACGGGATTGGATTGAGCAGTAAATCCCATAGCACCAGCTCCTGTTCCCTCAGGATCAATAACATTATCCCGTATGACACAATTAACAAATACTGGATCACTATTTTCATATATTGAAACCGGCTCGTCTTGTAATAATACAGAAGGATCACCAAATATTTTTACGTTCTCAAATATCGGACTGCAATTATCCAAACAAATAATACTTGATCCTATCTCTGCTAAATTATCTTTTAATGTAATATTTTTAAATATAGGACTAGAATCATAACCAATATAAATACCACCACCAGAATATGAATTACCATTCTGTATCGTTAAATTTTCTACATTAATATGATCATCATTCCAAACAAAGGTCAAAATATTAGATAAATCACCTCCATCGAGAATTGTATTATCCTCATCTTCTCCAATAATTGAAACATAACTACGACAATTTAATGGGAATACCTCATCGGTCAGAGATGATGAATATGTGCCATTTTCCAGATGTATTGTATTAGGATTGGTGTTGTCGGGTTTAATTTTTGATAAAGCAAAGGATATGTTTTTTAAAGGATCACTATACGTTAAGCCACTATTATTGTTATTACCTACAGGACTTACATACAAATCATGATTAACAGGTTCTATCTTATAGTTAAGTATATCAAAAGTAAAGCTATCCATGGGATAAACAAAGTAATCATCGGGTACACTAACAGTAAATGTGTCTAGAACAATATCCATCGTGTTACAATCTATGGATCGAATATCGCAACCGATCCCAGCATAATTTAAAAATATACTGCATCTGTGATCATTATTAAAGATTGCAGAAGCATTATCCCAAAAATATATACCTCCTCCGTTATATTGAGCACTATTGTTTTTAATATTTACATCAGACAGACAAACAATGGATGTTTTACAGTATATACCACCTCCACTACCTGCTCTATTCCTTGATATAATACAATTTCTCACGTTCGGGTGACTATTATCACAGAAAATACCACCTCCTCTACTTGAGCTTCCATATGGCTTACCACTTCCATTCTCAATAGTATATCCACAGAGAACAGCGGTTGTATCCTCCCCGTTTTCGAAAGTCACAACACTTCCGTTTTGATTGCCATCAATTATAGTTCGATGGATAAACGAGTCTCCCAGTGTCGTAATGTATAAGCTCGCAACCGTTATGTTTTTACCATTATAATTTATGTTCTCATAGTAGGTTCCGGGATAGACTAAAACTGTATCTCCATTGAGTGAGTTGTCTATTCCTTCCTGAATAGTCGTATAATCACCTATTCCGTTGATATCGACAATGATTGTTGTTGGTTTCCAGGTGGGATTTACTTGAACGAAATGATTATTTGGTTTATTTGGAACATCACGAAGAATTTTTATGGTATATTCCCAGTCATTTCTGATTTGACCTCCTTCGTTTTGCCAGCCATTGAACGGATCAAACCAGAACACATGAAAATCATGAGAATAAACCGCTATGAGTCTTTCCTTTTCAATCAAATCAGCAAAGACAACCTCCGGTGCTTCACCGTCGGGTCCTATCCATGGAAAGGTCTGGGTGTAGATTACATATTTATCATTCGCAGATAATGCATTTGCTAAAGCAATGAAAATTATCAATCCTAAAAGTACTATTCTTCTCATATCGCTTCCCTATATATAATAAAATATAATAGCTTTTCTATAAAAAGAAACTCCGTGTTTCAAACCTATTTTCTTCATTTTTACTCATTAGTTTTCTTATTGAGGATATTTTTTTTTGTCAAATTTATTTATTTTTGAATCATCATGAATCATTCATGACGGCATGTTTGAATAATGAATAATAAACATTGATTTATAATTTGTGAAGTTGAAAACCTTTCGAACGGTTGTTTCAGACGTCCTTCGCAATGGTTCGGTTGGGGCTGGACTTCATGATCCCGATGTGTCGGGAGATTGGAGTTCAGTACGATGATAGTAGCTTAGTGTTTAATACTGGATTCTTGTTTTTTGCAGGAAAAAAAATTTTTTATTATCGGAACACTCCACTCCCCTCGCTCTACTATCTTTGGTAGTTCGGTGCTTCCTTTACTATTGAGACATCGTGGGGATGACTTTCCTTAAGGGATGCGGAAGTAATCTTAGTGAAACGTGTTTTACTTCTCATTTCCTCAATTGTTCCAGCTCCGCAATAACCCATTCCTGCTTTCAAGCCACCAAGTAATTGAAAAATATAGTCGGAAAGAGGTCCTTTATATTCGACCCGTCCTTCAATGCCCTCAGCGACAAGTTTGATGCTTTCGGTCGGTATGCTTGTTTGAACATCATCCTGAAAATACCTGTCTTTGCTTCCGGCTTTCATTGCACCGATAGAGCCCATGCCACGGTAAGTTTTATAGCGTCTTCCCTCATATATAACATCTTCGCCAGGGCTTTCATCAGTACCCGCAAAGAGTGAACCGATCATCACGACATTTGCTCCTGCAGCAATCGCTTTGGCTATGTCGCCGGAATATTTAATGCCCCCGTCTGCTATAATGGGCACTTCGTTCTGTGCGGCTTTTGCACATTCCAGAATTGCCGTAAGCTGTGGTACTCCAACGCCTGCGATCACCCTGGTCGTACAGATGGAGCCGGGGCCAATTCCGACTTTTATGGCATCAACTCCTGTCTTGATGAGATCCCTTGTAGCTTCAGCAGTAGCGACATTTCCTGCAATAATATTTTGATCCGGATATTTTCTCCGCAAAGTCATCATAGCATCAAGAGCTTTTATGCTGTGTCCATGTGCTGTATCAATTACTAACACATCCGCTCCGGCATTTATTAGTTCATGAGCACGTTCAAGATAGTCACCACTTACGCCAATCGCGGCACCAGCAAGAAGTCTTCCTTCATCATCCTTTGCAGCATTGGGATATTTGATGTTTTTCATGATATCTTTCACGGTTATCAAACCCTTGAGAGAATATGAACCATCAACAAGGAGAAGCTTTTCAATGCGATGTTCATGGAGCAGGGCTTTGGCGTCTTCAAGAGATATTCCATCACGTGCGGTGACAAGGTTGTGTGAGGTCATCTGTTCAGAAACTTTCTTGGACATATCATCCTCAAACATCATGTCCCTATTGGTTATTATTCCAACGAGCTTGTTCCCTTTTATAATAGGAATTCCCGAAATATTATGTTCCTGCATCACATCTTGTGCATCCTGCAAACGGGCATCGGGACTTAATGTAATCGGATTATGAATGATAACACTT
Source organism: Candidatus Cloacimonadota bacterium (assembly GCA_049903315.1). GTDB lineage: Bacteria > Cloacimonadota > Cloacimonadia > JGIOTU-2 > JGIOTU-2 > Celaenobacter. The sequence continues at coordinate 395,255 of JBNGBT010000001.1, forward strand.
TCTGATCGTTTTACTTTTTGAACAAGAGATGCCTGTTGATCGATGCTAAGATTTTTATGAATAATGCCGAGACCGCCTTCTTTTGCCATAGCAATTGCCATTTTGGCTTCGGTAACAGTATCCATGGCTGCGCTGATAATCGGTATGTTGAGTGAAATGTGCCTTGTGAGCTTTGTTCTCAGATCGACATCACGTGGGAGTACTTGTGATCTTCCGGGAATGAGAAGAACATCATCAAAAGTTAAGCTTTTATGGAGTATTTTTTCTTTCATAACTGTTAATAATCAAAGTCGCTGCCTTTAATAAATTCACGAAGAATGGAATTTCGCGGAATGTTGATTTCTGGAATGGTCACAAAGAAAGAGAGAAGATTTATTAATCTTTGTGCTTCAGAATATTGTTCACTTTCCTGAGTGATCTTCATAAGTTCAGGAATAGCGATCCTTTTTAAAACGCCCAGTTCATACACAAGTGCAGAGTTGAACATAACATCAGCTTCTTCTTGGAATGAAAATACAAATTTTCTTTCACCTGCCCGGATGGAATCCCAGCGTTTGATGGTCTGTTCCGCATCGTATCCTCGGAAAAATGTATCACGGACAATCCTGCGAATTATGCGTGTGTCTGATGTTGATATACGATTCAGATTATCCAGGTTGAGCTGTGTGAGTGCGCTTACATAAATTTTATATTTGTTTTTCCTCTTTATTGAAGGCGTTAGAATATCATTTAGTCCGTGAATTCCTTCTAAAATAATGATCTGATCTTTACTCGTCTGGAATTTTGTGCCATGATCTTCACGTCTTCCAGCCCTGAAGTTATACTTGGGAATTTCAACTTCCTTACCTTCGAGGAGTTGTTCAACATGTTGATTTATAAGCTCCTTATCAAGGGCATTTATCGACTCGAAATCATACTCACCTTGCATATCTTTTGGAGTTACCTCTCTATCAAGGAAATAGTTATCAAGAGAGGTCACGAATGAAGATAATCCAATAACCTTCAGTTGGATTGCAAGCCGTTTCACAAATGTTGTCTTACCGGAAGCTGAAGGTCCGGATATCAGAACAACGATTCCCGAATTTCTCTTTTGATGGATATCTTCTGCTATTTCTGCAATCTTCTTCTCGTGGAGTGCTTCTGAGACCTGAATGATCTCATTGATCTCGAAATTTTCAACTCTCTTATTCAAAGTAGATACATATGAGAGATTGAGAATGTTGCCCCAGCGCTCATATTCTGTGAATATTTTCAATAGGTTTGTCAAAGGTCTAAAAGTACCGATCTTATCAGGATAATCCACGGTTGGAAATCTGAGAATAAGACCCGGAGGAACATATTTTAGATCGAAAAGCTTCAGATATCCTGTTGATGGAACGAGAGGTCCGTTAAAAAAATCGTAAAGCTCTCCATATTTGTAGATAAGAATGTCTTTCTGCGGATAATAATCTAACATCTGCAGCTTTATCTCGTCGCTTTCAAAATATTGGAATGCTTGTCTTTTAGAAAGACAGAGCGGTTCAAAAGCTTCATATTCAGCTATAAGGTGCTCCATCCTTTTTTTTATCTTTTCTACATCATCCAATGTGAGTAAAAATCTCGAAAATGTTTCAATATAACACCCATCGCCAAGGGAATGCTTTACCTGTATTTTGGGTTTTTCAAATAACTCATTTACAGCCCGCATGAATACAAAAATCAGTGAGTTCTGATATATGCGCAAACCTTCTCTTGTTCCAATATGAACAAATTCCACTGTGCAATCGGAATCAATAGTATGATCGAGCGGGTAGAGAACATTATTTATTTTTACTGCAACGACAACAAACTCGAATTCTAGATGTTCCTTTTTCATGAGAAGTAAGGCACTGATCTCTTTGTCGCAAGTGCAAATTTTGGAAAGATTTCCATTTCTTATAATTTTAATTTCCATATATAAACCTTGAGCCCAATCATTGAGACCCTGAATCCTTGTCAAATTTTTCGACTGCTGATTTCAAACATGAGCAATATTGTACCTACTGAGTGAAATTCTTGACACCTGAAGAACCCCCCAAAAAAGAGAGATACATCCTTATTTATCAGGATGATTTTTTAGGAGGATACATGTCAGTATCAGTAGCTCCAGATGGAACTGTATTTTCATTTCCAACTCCGGAAGAAGATAAAGTTGAGTTTGATATTCTGAAGAGACTATCAGAAGAAGAAAGAAAAAAAGGGAGAAAGATCGTTGTCGTTCAAGGGATGGGATTCGTCGGTTCTGTAATGGCAGCAGTGGTTGCAGATGCAGAAGATAAAAACGGAGAACCAATGTATTTTGTACATGGCAACGACCTTGTATCACGCAGATCATATTGGAAAATCCCGGTCATTAATAGTGGCAAACCACCCGTGAACGCGGATGATCCGGAAATTCCGAAAATTTTTCCACGATGTGTGAAAGAGAAAAAAACTCTGCGTGCGACATGGCATCCCGGGGTGTTTACTTTTGCTGATATTGTTGTCGTGGATATCCAATTGGATGCTCAGAAACCCGTTCTCGGGCAAGCCGAGGAAGGATACTGTGACCTGAATGCTTTTAAACAGGGGATGAGAACGATTGGGAGAAGTATCAAGCCCGAATGCCTTATACTGATTGAAACGACCGTTCCTCCGGGCACTTCTGAGAAAATAGTAAAGCCGGTTCTCGAAGAAGAGTTTACAAAACGAGGAATTGATACAGATAAATATCCTCCAATGATAGCTCATTCCTATGAACGCGTGATGCCCGGCTCAAAATATGTCAGCTCTATACGAGATTACTGGAGAACATTTTCCGGTATCAACGAAAAGGCGGCTGATCTTGCTGAGGAATTCCTCACAAATGTACTCAACACTGAGAATTTTCCAATTTGCAGGTTGGGTCATACCAATGCATCAGAAATGGCAAAGGTGCTAGAAAATTCTTATCGTGCAGCCAATATTGCCTTTATGTTCGAGTGGGCAAAACTCGCTGAAAATATCGGAGTAAATCTGTTTGATGTGATAAAATCAATCAAAGTCCGTAAGGGTACTCATGATAATATGCTACGCCCAAGTTTGGGAGTCGGTGGCTATTGCCTGACAAAGGATCCGGTACTTGCCAACTGGGCAGCGGAAGCATTGTTTGGTTTGGAAGATAAACTTCCAATGGCTGTAAGTGCCGTAAATATAAATGATCTCATGCCCATGCACACGCTCGAGATAATTGAGGATGCATGTCCCTCTCTTCAGGATAAACGCATTGCAATTCTCGGAGTTTCCTACCTGCAAAATGTAGCTGATACTCGTCATTCCCCGACAAAATTGCTCTGGGAAAACCTTATGGAAAAAGATGCCATCATTTCTGTGCATGATCCTCTTGTCGAAGTGTGGCCCGAGCTTGGAGATATGAGAATTGAAAAGAAATTGAGCAAAACACTTTATGATGCTGAAATCGTTGTATTTGCTGTCGGGCATAAACCATATAAAGCGCTCGCTCCTGAAGACGTAGTCGCAATGTGCGGAAGAAAACCCCTGATCGTTGATTGCTCCAATTTCCTCATTGATAAAAAAATCCAGAAATATCTTGAGCTGGGGTGCAATGTGATTGGTGTTGGTAAAGGACACATTACACAGCTAAAAAAGAATTTAAATAAATAATTTTCGGATAAAACAATGTCAGATATTCATCGAATAAAAGAACATCCAATTCTTGAAATTATAGAGAAGAAATCTATTCCCTTTTATTGGAATGATCAGAAACTCTTTGCTCAAGAAGGTGAAATGATTGCATCTGCGCTGATTGCGCATGGAATACATGTGTTCGGACATCATGTGAAAGATAAGAGTCCGCAGGGCATTTTTTGTGCGAATGGGCAATGTGCTCAATGTGCTGTCATCGCTAACGGAATTCCAGTGAAATCGTGCATGACACCTGTATCAGAAAATATGATTGTGCGAAGCTGCGAAGGACTTCCCGAGTTACCCGAAGTTGATGGAATTCCATCATTTGATCCAGTCGTGGAGTATGAAACTGATGTACTTGTAATCGGGGGAGGACCATCAGGATTATCCGCAGCAATTGAACTTTCAAACTACAATGTGCCACTCATTTTGATTGATGATAAATCTGAATTGGGCGGAAAACTAGTCCTTCAAACACATAAATTCTTTGGCTCTATAAAAGATTGTTATGCGGGGACTAGAGGAATCGATATTGCGAAGATATTATCTGATAAACTTTCACAATATGAGACTGCTACAGTATGGACAGAAAGTACTGCCCTATATGTTTTCAGCGATAAAAAAGTAGGAGTTCTCAAAAATAATTCCTATATATTGATCAAACCAAAGATCGTGTTGAATGCTGCTGGTGCAAGAGAGAAAATGCTGGTTTTCCCAGGTAATACATTACCGGGTGTGTATGGGGCAGGAGCATTTCAGACCCTTGTAAATCGGGACATGGTCGTTCCATCAAAAAGAATTGTAATAATTGGCGGAGGGAACGTCGGCTTGATCGCAGGATATCATGCTTTGCAGGCAGGAATTCAAGTTGTAGGACTTGCAGAAGCTCTTCCTGAATGCGGTGGCTATAAAGTGCATAAAGACAAACTTCAGCGTTTAGGAGTGCCCATTTATACATCACATACAATTCTTTCTGCGAATGGAAAAGACCGGGTTGAATCTGTTACTCTTGCAGGAGTTGACGAGAATTTTAAACCAATCTCGGGAACTGAAAAAACTATTGACTGTGATACGATCCTCATTGCAGTGGGGCTTAATCCAATCGATGAGTTCCACAAAGAAGCAGAAGAAGCCGGCATGAAAGTCTTTTCAACGGGAGATGCTGAAGAGATTGCAGAAGCATCATCAGCAATGTTCAATGGGAAAATAACCGGTATCAAAATTGCGAAAGCTTTGAATAAATCCTCAAAAAAGATTCCTGAAGAATGGAGTAAAAAAGCATTGATTTTAAAGAGTCCCCCAGAGAGAACTCTGCCATATATACTTCCCGAAGCAAATGAAGGTGTTTTTCCTGTTTTTCACTGCGTCCAGGAAATTCCATGCAATCCCTGCACTTCAGTATGCCCTCTCAACCAGATTAAGATAAGCGACGAAAGTTTGCTTGGACTTCCCACATTCGAGGGCGAATGTACAGGCTGCATGAAATGCCTTACAGTTTGTCCAGCACTCGCTATCACTATGGTTGATTACAGAAGGGATTTACATCTTCCCACAGTATCTATTCCTTATGAAATTGGGAATCATCCGATAGAAGCTGGGCAGGTAATCAATGTTGTTGACCTTGAAGGTGAATTCCTCGAAGAGCTCGCTGTGATTAATATTCGCAATACAAATACAAAAACTCAAATCATACAGGTGAAAGCTCCGTCTTACATCGCAAAAAAGATTGCAGGTGTGCGCATTCAAGAACCTTCAGTTTCAAACGCATGGGAGAGTCCGCGATTGGATACAATTGATGATACAGTAATTGTTTGCCGATGCGAACGTGTCACAGCTGGTGAGATACGTAAATGGATTCGAAAAGGCATCACGGATATGAACCAGCTCAAGCAGTTGACAAGAGCTGGCATGGGCGCTTGTGGCGGCAAGACCTGTGAATCACTCATTTTAAGAATGTACAAGGAAGAAGGATATTCACTACAGGATATCACGTATAATACACGCCGTCCGCTCTACGTAGAAATGCCGCTCGAAATTCTTTCCAAAACTAAAGAGAAGTAGGATAGCATGAATATGAATTTTGATATCATTGTTATTGGCGCAGGTTCGGTGGGAGTACCGATCGCTTTATATCTCGCTGAAAAGAAATTTTCTGTTCTTGTCATAGAAAGTCTGGCTTCTCCGGGACAGGGACAGAATAAGAAAGCAATTGGCGGAATTCGTGCGACACATTCCGATAAAGCAAAGATCCACATTTCTTTAGAGTCGATAGACATTTTTTCCACATGGAAAGAGATTTATGGAGATGATATCGAATGGCGGTCCAACGGCTATTCATTTCCTGCTTATACTGATGCGCACGAACAACTGCTCAAAGACCTTTTAAAAATTCAAAAAAGTTATGGGCTCAATATAGATTGGATATCTGCTGAAGAGTTCCTCAGAAAAGCACCAGGTGTCAATCCCAGTGGTTTAAGAGGATCAACATTTTCTCCCGAAGACGGCAGTGCATCTCCATATCTTGCACTTAACTATTTTTATTTCAAAAGTATGGAATATGGTGCTTCTTATGTTTTTAAGGAAGAGGTTTCAGAAATCATTAAGGAGGGGGGCGGATATATTGTTAAGACAGATGCAGACAAATCCTATTCTACAAAATATATAATCAATGCTGCTGGAAATGATGCGAAGCGAATAGGGGATATGCTCGGTTTAGATATCCCTGTAGTTCCTGATAGTCATGAGGGTGGAATTACTGATGCAGTTCAGCACTTTTTTGATCCAATGATCGTCGATCTCAGACCTGCAGAGAATTCAAAGAATTATTATTTTTATCAGCGACCAGAAGGACAGGTCATTTTCTGCATCACTCCCGAACCTCCAATTGTCGGCACGGATAGCAGGGCGACATCTGTTTTTCTTCCACAGGTGACTCAGAGGATGCTAGATCTCTTTCCTCGTATGAAGAACTTAAAAGTACGCAGAACCTGGCGCGGACAATATCCTGCAACTCCTGATGGCTTTCCAATACTTGGAGAAACTAAACTTGAGGGATTTTATCTTGCTGTTGGAATGTGCGGACAGGGATTTATGCTTGGCCCCGGAATAGGAAAATTATTTGCTCGTTTACTCTCAAATTCCCTCTCTGATGACGACAATGATAATCTGAAATCGTTAAGTTTATACAGAAATTTTGGTGCTGAAGAAAAGTTCAAATAGCTCAATTTTCTATAGCAAAATTTGTGCCCAAAATCCTTCGCGCAAATGAGGGTTTTTCTCCTAACTTACAGTTATATAAGAAGTTCTAATTTCATTACGAAAAAAAATATTATGCACCTTATCAAAAATTATCAAAAATTCGCAAATGGCACAATAGAAGGTAAATAGCAAATTTGTTTTTTTAAAATAACCGGTTATCCACAAGTTGTGCACAGCAAAATCAGCGGATAACAGCAAGTTTCATCGTCGCTTTTGTGTCTCCGACTTTGAGTAGACAATAATAGATGCCGGAAGAGACATTTTCAGGAGTATAATTCACTTCAATCGTTCCATTATTTGTGCCATCAATTGTTATTTCATCAATCAACTCACCCGCGAGATTGTAAATTGATATCTTGGCATCTGAATGATCCTTAATAGTAACAAGAAATTTTCCCTGAGTATAAGTATTTGCATTAAAGGGATTTGGATAATATCTGAATATATTCCCTTTAGAAATATAATGGGATATAGTGGCAGATGAGGAATTCCCAAACTCGTCATTCGCATGAAGTTGGAATTCATAATCACCGGTATCAAAAGAAGTTGAATAACTTGTCGCGTGAATAATAGACGAATCTTTGATTTCAGTAAAATTTGTGTCCAAACTTGCTTTGTAGTATAATCTATAAGAGAGATCAGTTGTAGCGACAACTTCCCAAGAAAAATTTACTATTTCACTTACTGAGGTAACGGAAAAATCTTTCATAATGGGTTTAGCAGAAAAATGGTCTATAAAGTAGCTAAGGAATCTATCCCATTCCGTAAGATCGTTGAAGTCTAAATTGTAATAAAGTTCCCAATTGAAATAATAAAGAGTGGGGGGGAAATGGACACTCATTCTTCCAAGTTGCGGATAAAGAACATCCTGGTAAAGAGCACTGTAGGCAATAGTCATTGAATCTACCAGAGAAGCAATTTCTTCTGCTACAGTGTGCACATTTTTATTAAGAAAAGAAACTTCGTTGAAGAATTCCCAAAGATCTAAATTGTTTCCGCTTATGTGAAAGCAGTTGCTGTAAGCATCATGGTAAAGATCATTATAAATAGCTTCTGAGTAGTTTCTTGTAAATTCTCTCAGCTTGTTTAAATACACTGAATAATTATTCATTTCAATAGCAGAAAATGATATAGTTGATCCCCATTGACAATTTGTTGTGTATGAGTTTATATATCGGTTTACGAGTTCCTCAGAAAGTTCGTAGGGAGAGCAAATAGGGTTATCCACCATATAATTAAAAAGTCCATACTGAGAACATGCAGTACCAGGTGCAGCTCCATACAATATACCATCAACAGGCACAGTAAATTCCGAGCCAGCGACAATATCACAATACTCATAAATTTCTGTAATTACTTCTGTGGTCTGCATAAGGCATGCATCAAAAACGAGAATATCGATTGGATAACCTATGGATGAAATTGCCTCTTTCAGTTCACCTTCTGCGACACTCATTCTATCACCAAAAAAAGAATCTGAGCAAATCCACTTTACCTCTTCCTCATCTTTGGTCCAGCCATTTCCATGGTCCCATATGATGAGTATTCTTTTTTTTGAGGGGGCGTAATTAAAGCCCCAGTTTGCAAAACCTGCAAGTGTTTGCGGATCTGCGGAATTTATTTCACCGAGATCATCCAGCAGTATCGAGCCGATCGAATCAGGATTCGTATCATGTTGTATCAAATATCTTCTGCTTGTCGTGAAGTATGGGGGATAATTCGGATCATTTAATGGATCTACCTGTATGATAAAAGTTACAGAATCATTATTGGCGACTGCTTCCATCTCATTGATGTCCACAAAAGATTGTTGACTCAAGCTATTATCTGCTGCAATATAAACGAGAACTGTCCATTGGTTATCCGCAAATATTTGTATAGTAAGAATGGATAAGAAAATTACTAGTAAAAAACTTTTCATAGGGAATAATTAAATTAATAATATTTTAATGTCAAATACAATATTATTGATATTAAATTTACAATTATTACTGATTTAATAGCCATAAGAAAAATTTTTCATACTTATCGATTGTTTTCTCAATAGTGAAGCGTCTCATTAGCATCTCTTTTGCATTTTTCGATAATCTTAAACGTTCTTCTAGTGAACTAGCTAATATAATAACAAAGTCAGATAGTTCTTTTATGTTGTTATTTTCGAATAATAAACCTGTAGTATTGTGATTTATAAGATCGATGTTACCTGCTGCTTTAGTTGCAATTATTGGTACATTCAAGAAGATAGATTCTAATAATGACTGAGAAAGACCTTCTGTGATTGACGGAAGGATGAAGATGTCAAACAATCTATAAAAATCTAGTACATCATCTGGTGGTATTTTTCCAAGGAAATATAAGGTATGATTATCAGGCAATGAGTTGATTAATTTTTCATTAAGATCTTTAATTGTAATACCGATAAAAAAGACCTTAAAGGACATGGATTTTATTAAATTTAACGCATTTATAAGTTGCTCTTGCTGTTTATGTCTTGAGACACATCCAATAACGATGTCACCATTTCTAATAGTAAAACGATCCTTTAATTGGTTTATATCTTTAGAAGGTGTATTAGCATATTTTTCAACTGGTGTGCCATTATAAATAACTTTAATATGATTGTAAGGTATAAGGAGAGTGCGATGTAGAGCTCTTTTAATACCATTACTTACAGCAACGATTTTATTTGTTCCAATTGTATAAAATAATCCCTGAATAAAACTACCGCTGCTCTTCGGCACTTGCCTTCTCGTATGGACCAATTTGAGATTAAAGCCATATAACCACTTTGTAAAAATAGATAAATATCTGTCGATGCTTGCTTGAGCATTTACTATTTGTATATTATGTTTTTTTACTATATAGGCAATCAGTTTGATGGATTTTAGATCAATCTTGCTTTTGAGCGGAATAGCAATTAAATGAACATTCGAACAGGCGAACATTTTATAAAGAAGAGTATTTTTTCTACAACCAAGATATACATTATGTCCCCTCCTTGCGAGTCCTTCACATAGGTATTTTATTGAAAAAGAAGATCCAGCGATATTTCCCTGATATGAAAGGAATAAGATATTCATATTATTGTGTGCTAAAAAATATCTTGATTTTCTGAAAAATTTCTTCGGGTTTGATCAGCTTCATACAGTTGTGGTGCCCTTGAGGACATTTCTGTCCACCATGTAGAGAACAAGGTCTGCAAGGAATATTTACTTCAAATACTATGTCTCTTTCTCTATTTGGAAAGAATCCATATTGTTTTACAGTTGGCCCAAAGATCGCAAAAACATCAGTCTTCATTGCATTAGCAATATGAACAGCTCCGCAGTCATTACTAATGAGAAGGTCACATTTTTGTAGAATTGCTGCTGATTCTAGAACCGTTGTGTGTCCTGCAATATTTATTGCATCACTCTCCGGTTTGATCCTATCACAAAGATCCATTTCTTCAGGACTGCCTACTAATATGATAGAGAAACCTGCTTCAGTAAGATTTTTTGCAAGTTCTTGATAATATGTTTCCAACCATCTTTTGGTATGCCATACAGAGCCCGGAGCAAAAGCAATCTTCTTTTTAGCCTGATCAAGACCGGAAAGTAAGATATCAGCTTTTTCAAAATCATCAGCATCTGGAAATAGTTCGGTTTGAATATCAAACACTTCTGTTGAAAATGGTGTGAGGAGATCAAGGTTTTTCTGTATACGATGTACTTGTTTTCTGAATTGAACTCTATGCGTCAGCAATAATGATGATAACCATCTTTTAAATCCAACTCGTGTTTTAATATGAGAGAAGAAGACAAGGAAGGATGTGGTCATCGAGCTGTGCGGTAATAAAGCGATGTCATAGTGCTTTTTCCTAAGTATAGATAATGTCTTTATGAAGTTAACGATCTTATGCTTTCTCTTATCAAAGACAAGTATCTCATTGATGTGAGGATTTTGCTTCAACACGTCCTGAGTTTGGGGTATGACAAGAACATCGATTTCGCTGTTAGGGAAAAGTATTTTCGTTGCTCTTATAAGGGGTGTTATAAGAATAACATCTCCAAGAAAAGCAGTGTGTATGATAAGTATTTTCATAGTAATTCTTTATATAAAGCCAAATATTTTTCCACAGTATTATTGATCGAGAAATTTTGTACAGATTCAAGAGCATTTCGCGCTAGCCGTTTTCTTAATTCTTCATCATTATACAATCGAAATATTAATTTTACTAAAACTTCCGGATCATCAACAGGAATCAGGATTCCATTATGATTATTTTCTATTAATTCGGGGATACCGCCTGTATGAGTTGCAATTACTGGCAAACCAGCAGCTTGAGCATCTAATATCGAGGAACCGAGTCCCTCCTGCTTAGAAGGGAGAACAAATAAATCTGAAATCTTCAGGAATAAGTTAACATCTGTTTGAAATCCCATGAAGAGAAAATTTTCTCTTATGTGTAATGCTTCGACTTTCTGCTTGAGTTCATTCTCGTGCTTGCCGCTGCCAAGTGCGATAAAATAAATATTATTATTCTTTTCAATGACCAATTTTGCTGCTTCGATCAATGACTCATATCCTTTATTCTTCTCCAAAGCGGCTATAGTTATGATAATGAAACTATCCTGTGGGATGCGGAGCTTCTTCTTGAGCTCTGCTTTATTAGGAGTAGTATCGCTGGGGAAAAAAATCCCGCTTGGGATCGTAATGAGCTTTTTTGCATTGATACCTTGCTCAATCAATGAGTTCTTGATAAAATCAGAAATGCAGACAATTTTATCCAAATACGGATTTTGATATTTCCAGACACTGAATAAATTTTTTCTGATTGGATAGGCAACTCTTTTCGTATAGATCAGAGAAAATGCCGGATGGAATAATTTAGAAATAAGACCGATTGATAGGGCATGAGCGGTATGAGCATGGAGGATGTTTGCCTGTTCTCGTTTCAGTAGTTTCGCGATTTTGAAAACTGCATGAATATCCATTTCTCCTTTCATCCTTATTTCAGTGTGAGGTAGATTTTTATTTCTGCAGAAGTCACTGAGGTTTGAACCGGGTTGACAGATAAGATGGGAATAGATGTTATAAGTACTGAGTTTATCCATAAGATATCCAACTTGGCGCTGACCACCCCTCCAGGTTTTTGAAGTATCTATATGAAAAATTCTCGGATTATTCATTGCTTGATTTATACAACTCTTTAAATTTGTTAATAATTATATCAACCGATATATCATTGATGTTACCTGTATGGGATACTATCTTTCGTGATGACGGAGTGTTATAAAACCACTGGCTTACAGGACCACCAATTTTATCGCCTTCGTCTTTGAAGAGTACTATCCTTGGCACATCATAGATATGAGCAAAATGTACGGGACCGCAATCGTTAGAAACGATATATTTTGATTTGAAAATTAGTTCCTTAAGAGATATAATATCCAGATCGATGAATAGCTTAAATTCTTCTGATAATGGTTCCAGCGAATTTAAAAGATTTTTATAGTGGGATTGGATAACAAAAGCTACAGGTATTGATTTATTGATTTCCTTTGCTACTTTTACGAAGTTATTGATATCATACATCTTTTCTATCCTGCCGGCTACTGGTATGAATAGACAACTATCATCTTTAATCGTTTGGGAAATGCCCGGTTCAAGATCAGTTTTTCCAAGGATTTTAAGATAATTGAATGAGATATATTCAGATATATCAAATGGAATTTTTTTCTTAAGTAAAAAACTTGTTGATGATGTGAAACCAATAGAATTTCTTGTATGTATTCTATTTGCTAAAATATTACACCTAAAGGATTCCTTACGAAGCTGAAAAACAGAAGCTGGAGAGATAGTTTTTAAATTTCTAATGAGTGATAGGATATGTTGGGGATTGTTTTTATATTTACCATAAATAATTGTTTCATCGATACAACCAAATATTTTAAGATAAGATGTAGAAGCTTCGTTTGGTGCTACTCCTATGATTTGATGACCGGTATATTCCTTTCTTAATTCTTCGAAAAAGGGGATTTGAGCAATCTGTCTTCCAAGAAAAGGTTTGTTTTCAAGGAACACTATTATTGGAGCTTTTTCATTTTTCATCATTTAGGCATTTAAGCAAAAATTTAGATATCAAAAAGAATGAAGTTTTTAAAGTACCCGATCTGATTACCTCTATTCAGATTATTTTCTAAGAAGGTTAATAACTGATTTCTAAATTTTTCATGCTTGTATTTTTCTCGCAAAGGATTTGGTTTGCCTGTGAACTGAAGTTTATCCTGCCAGTTGAATTCAGATAATTTTTTCTCCATTACCGCAGGATGAGTTCCACGGAATGTTGCCAATTTATTCAATGGTCCATAATCGAAATAGCTATCCAACTTATCGTAATGCTCTTTTGCCCTTTTTGAACCCCAGTGATTTGTATGGAAATACCTTCTTTTATTCTGCATCAGATGAGGGGGGCGCACCCATCCATAGTGATACACATAAGCATCAATAAGCGCAACTTTCAACTTATATGTATCCTCTTGTTGTCTATAATTAATGCCATCAAAATGAGGGATTCTTCTAAAGGATTGAGCTGATTCCCACGAATGGATATCCGGATCATTCCTTATAATTCTGATCTCATAAGGATACCATCCATGGCTTTTATGATAATGAGAGTAATCTCCCCAGAAGTGAAAATATTTAAAAAGCAATCCTTCGACTTCAGGATTTTCCAATAAATCCTCACATCGCTTATGAATAATGGACAGATCTTTCTCATGGATAACTTCGTCTCCCTGCAGATAAAAAAGCCAATCTCCTGTGCAGGCATTTTTAGCAATATCAGTTTGATGAGCATGCTCCATTCCTCGAGGAAATTTCTCAATATCCCAAACAGTATCAATAATCCTTATCTTAGGTGAGTTTATTGCTTCGATTTTTTTTCTGGATGTATCGTCTTGATCACCTTTGCCCACGGCAATGACAAATTCATCCACAAGTGGCAGAATAGATTTAATTGTTTCAACAACAGGATAATAGAGTTTTACCCCATTTCGAACAAAAGAGAAACCGCTTATCTTCATGTTTTTAAATATCTCTCTACATATCATTTATTAATGTAATTTAACATTTTTTATTTTTTTTTGAGTTTATATGATCTTTGAGTATGGTTGTAGAGATTTCAGGTGTTCTTTCCAGATATACAACTTCGCAGTATTCCTTCAGAAAGTCGAATTTGCCTTCCCAGTCGTTGCCCATTATGAATACATCGACATCGTGCTTAAGGATATCGTCTATTTTTTGATCCCAGCCATTTTCCGGTATCACTTCATCGACATATCTGATTGATTTTATAATTTCAGCGCGATGTGCGAATGGTTGCACACATTTTTTCCCTTTGATAAGATTGAATTCATCGGTTGATATCCCCACGATAAGATAGTCACCAAATTCTTTTGCGCGTTTAAGTAATCGAAAATGCCCGTAATGAAGGAGGTCATAAGTGCCGTAAGTAAGTATTTTTTTCATATTTTTCTCTAATAAATCTTAGCTTTTTCAGAACCAGTAAGAACTCTCAATCCGGCTTCAGCCAGCGCTTCCATTTCACCTTCACCGGGAAAAAGATAGATTGGAGCGATAAACGCTGTGCGTTCCTGTATCCAGCCGGTAAGATATTTATCATATGCAAGTCCACCAGTAAGAAATATAGCATCAACTTTCCCTTTAAGCACGGTTGCATATGCCCCAATCTCTTTAGAAATCTGATATGCCATTGCTTCAAGGATCTGGCGGAATTTTTTATTACCTTTTGCAACTTCTTTTTCAATTTCAATATCATTATCTGTACCAAGATAACCGATTAAGCCACTGGACTTTGTGAATATTTTCTCAATCTCGGTTTTTGTGTATTTACCGGAAAAACACATGTCAATTATTCCACTCAAGGGAAGTGCACCAGCTCGTTGTGGAGAAAAAGGTCCCATTCCGAGAAGAGCATTATTAACATCTACAACCTTTCCTTGCTTTATAGCTGCAACACTTATTCCACCACCCATGTGAGCAGCAACAAAATTGCATTCATCGAAAACTTTATTGAGTTTCTTTGCAGTTTTACGTGCGATAGCTCTTATGTTCAAAGCATGAAAAAGACTTTGTCTGACAATTCCGGGAACGCCGGAAATTCGGGCAATGTCCTCCATCTCATCGACAGTTACAGGATCAGCAACATAGCATGGAATATGAAGCTCTTCGGAGATTGATTTTGCTATAAAAGCTCCCAAATTTGATGCATGGACTCTTCCGCAAATTGTTGGATCTTTCAGATCAGCAAGCATTTTTAGATTAATTTCAAATACTCCGCTTGGTACCGGTCGCAAAAGACCTCCACGACTTACAATTGCATCAAGTGAATCAAGAGGGATGTCATTTTCTTCAAGAGCTTCTTCAACAATATTTTTTCTGAACTCAAACTGATCGATCAGTTCTTCAAAGGGAGAAAGTTCTTCCGGGGTGTGATTGAGTGTTTTTTTGAATACTTCTTTATTATTCTCAAATACTGCTATTTTTGTGGATGTTGAGCCGGGATTAATTACAAGAATGCGAAAATCAGGCATGCATCCTCCAAAATTTTTTCCCAAAATCTCTTGAAGATTTATAAGTGGTCAATAAAAAAACCCCGCTCATAGGCGGGGTTAAAACTTATTTACGTTTTATACTTAAAACAAGAATCCAAATTCGAGGGTGAGGGCACCACCAAAGTCCTTATCAAATCCGGCTTCGGTTTTCTTCATAGAATCATAATTGTATTCGAGTTTCATAAATGCACTCTTCATAGGTTTCATATTGAGACCTGCGATGAAGTTAAAATCTTTCATCTCATTCTTTGAGAAATACCCAATGTAGGGTTTGATCAATTTAACGTACGGAGCCATGAAACCTTTTTCATAAGTAACCATGCCCCAGAGAGTGAGGTCGTCAGTATTTTTGTTGTCGTCATCGAGATTGTAGGCTTGAAGATCAAATCTTACCATGCTATCAAGCTTATAACAAACATCGACTCCCCAATCAATCATACGACTATCTTTAAACGCTTCTCTTGCACGTATTGATCCTCCAAGTCTCAGATTCTCAACATATTTTGTTTGAGCTCTGAAACCAAGTGTTGATGGTATATCCACTGTTCCTGCCGCATTACCCATGTCAGCCCAGTAAAGACTGAAGTAATGAGCAGCGCACCAGTCAATGGATAGCTTCACCATGAGTTCACTTGCAAAAGCACCTTGATAATCGTATGGTTCGTAAATACTGATGATATTCGAAGGTGCCTTCGGGAAGGAACCAAAATCACAATACATTTTTCCAAAGGATACTTTACCAATTATCCAAGGGTATTTTTGAAAGTATGAATAATAGGTTTTAAACAGATCCAGCGATGCCCATGCTTGGTTAACGGTCAGTTCTGGAGTAGTCTCAGTTAGGCTTTTAATGCCAAAGGAAGTAAAATAATTATCACCCTTCCAGCATAGTCTCATATCGTTGAAATGCCAATATCGCTGGTGGGCTTGTGAAGTATAGTAAAAACTCACTTCATGAGCCATCAAATATGAACCTAGCAAAAGGAGAGTGATAAGAATCACAATAAATTTTTTCATAAATGTCTCCTTATCTTTCATTAATAATGAAGATTGGATTATAAATATTCATAATTAAAATACATAACCTGCTTGGAGAGTAAGTATATTACTTCCGCTACCTACTGAGTTGCGGTTGTATTCTAATTTCATGAATACATTGTCCATAGGTTTCATATTTAGACCAACGACGATATTATAGTCGTCCATAGCATTCTTTGAGAAGTAACCCGCATAGGGTCGAGTAAGTTTGACAAATGGAAGATCAAATCCTTTTTCATATGATACAATACCGAACATGTCCATTTGGGTCGTATCAGTAGTAAGGTCTTTTTGAACGCTGTATCCCTGGATATTGATTTTCACGCTTTTTGCAAGAAGCCAGCAAATGTCAGCACCAAATTCAACTATGTTACCAACATCAGGATAGTCCTTGTCATTTGAGATCAGGTTCTTACCTCTAACAGAACCACCAATTTTCAGATCAGCCATACTATAAGTAAGACGGATTCCCATAAAAGATGGTTTATCCCATGGTTGATTCCATGCTATTCTACCGGCATCAGCCCAGTATGCCTGCCATCCAAAATCACCAAACATACCACAAAAGTCCAGCATAACAGCAGATTCTTTGAGTCCTAAAGCTGTTGGCTGGAAAATACTGATTTCTTTAGAGGGCAGATTTTCGAAGTTACCAAAGGGATACCACACCATACCAACTTTTGCGCCAAAAGTCTTACCTCCAAATTTCATCCAGGCTTCATTCAAAACCAATGGATTCTGTCTTAGGAGTGGGGTGGCATTCAAATCTACACCCCAATTACCCTTGTACCAATCAAACCGAATACCATTGTCGGTGTAGTGCCAGTAGCGCTGATGAGCTTGACTTGTGTAATAGAAACTTACTTCACTTGCGATGGCAAAAGAAGTAATTACACACATTAAAAGAACAAACAACACAATCTTTTTCATTCATTTCTCCTTTCATTTTCATACATAGAGAATGATTGAACAACCATAATTCCATGTCATACTTATGATTTTCTCTAATATTGAATTAATGAAAATTACTTTATTTGCCAAATACCTATTATTCAAATATTTGTCAAATTTTTTATTATTTTAATGAAAAAATTCTAATCCAAGAGAAATTCTGTGAATATTATCCAAGTCTGAATTATTCTCAAATGCATACTGCAAAGTGTAATTTTTATACGAGATAAAAGCACCTGCAGTAAAATATTCTCTATCAATTCCACATGCGATTGAAAGGAAGGGGGCAAAATCAAGAAGCATGCCTGCATGGAAATCAAAGCTTGCTTTGCCAGCAGATAATTGGGCAGATTCCTTACGGTTTTCAAAATATATATCCGTTTGACACAGCAATCGTGAGGGTACATTTATAATTGGAAAAATAAATCCTGCACTTGCACCAGCAAAAATGTTTGGAGAAACGGTTTCTGTTTCACCATTTTTCCACCAGATTGTCGTTCCAATCATATCGCGAATATTCAGACCAACTTGAATTGCGTTATTAATTTTATATAGAAAGCCTGCATCAAGTCCAATTCCAGAAGCCTTAATATCACCGATTGTTCTGTAAATAAGTTTTGTAGTGACACCAAAAGTAATATTATTGTACAATTTTGAACTGAATGATAAATAACCAGTATAATCAGCATCGCTCACATGTTTATATGCATAGGGAGGATTATGAACTGAAATGGTATCATTAGGATCTTCAAGCTCTGTAAGCGGAATGCCGGAAATGCCTGTTCGAGTAATGAGAAAACCAAATTTCTTTGATTCATCAAGGGGATAAATTGCGCTGACCGCATCATATTTTAGATTTCCTGCGTATTCTTCAGAATGCATAATATTAAAAGAAAGGTGATTGCAATAATAAATTCCTGCTGGATTCCAATAGGTTGCTGTAGGATCATCAGCGAGAGCAACAAAAGCATTTCCAAGGGCTCGGGATCTTACACCAACTCCAATATTCAAAAATTCACCCGCATACTTATCTGCATAAGATATGCTACTAAAAATAAAGAGCACTATTAGTAGAATAAATATTTTTTTCATAACACCTTAATATAATCTGATATAATTTTTTTTAATTCGCCAGAATCGAAAGATATTGTCAACTTTATTAACTCACCATCTTTTCTGATCGACAGAATCCGCCCTTTGCCGAAGCTCATATGTTCGACTCTTTGCCCTACTTTGTATATGTCGTCCTGTGTGCCCAGATCAAAGGATTTTTTTGTAGTATGCCTTTTGGGATAGTGTTCATTATTTGAATGAAAGTTTGTCATATCGAACATTTGAAAATGACTCTTATTTATATCATTAAGAAAACGTGATGGAAAAGAGGACATTGTTGAATCGTAATATCTGCGTGATTGAGCATACGATATGAACAGCTCTTTGATCGTTCGTGTCATTGCAACATAAAACAACCGCCGCTCCTCTTCAATATCACCTGTGGATTCCATGGAATTTCTATGAGGAACCAATCCGTCTTCCGCGCCTACAATGAATACATAAGGAAACTCAAGCCCTTTTGCATTATGCATTGTCATCAGAGATACAAGATCTCTATCGGTGTCAGCATAGTCAATATCAGAAACTAGCGAGAGATTCTGCATATATTCCTGAAGCGAGGGTTCTTTATCATGAATAGTAATAAAATTTTCTGCAAATTCATCTGTCGAGGCAACAAACTCACGAATGTTATCTGCCTTGCTCTCACCTTCGATCGAATCGTCATGTCTATAAAAATCCAGTATTTCAGTGATATCAATAACCTGTTTTACTAGTTCATTAATTGGCTTATGCTGAGCAAGTTCAATAAAACCAGCTATCATATTTTTGAACAACTTGAATTTCTCTTTTGCTGCAGAAGATAGGGCTTCGCTTGAATCAACTTCATCAATTGCATTAAAAAGAGAGTTGTTTTTCTCAACGGCAAAATCTAAAAGGTGCGTTATTGATGTTTTGCCAATTCCTCGTTTAGGGAAATTTACTATTCTTAAAAAACTCTCATTATCCTTTGGATTTGCAATGAGTCTGAGGTAGGCAATAATGTCTTTGATCTCTTTACGTTGGAAGAAGTTTACCCCTCCTATGATCCGATAATCAATATGATCTTTGATGAACTGGGTTTCGAGAACTCGGGATTGCGCATTGGTTCTATAAAATATCGCAATATCTTTAAGGGAAACATCGTGTGTATCATGAAGCTCACTTATTTTTTGAGATATTACTATCGCCTCATGGCGTTCATTTTGGGTGTTATATAATGAAATATCATTTCCGTCATTTTTCTCTGTCCATAGCTCCTTCTTGTGCCGTGACTGATTATGTGAGATAAGCTCATTTGCCGCAGAAAGTACTCGTTTTGGAGATCGGTAATTCTGCGTCATACGAATGATCTGCGGCTTTTTATAATCATCTTCAAAGGACAATATATTTCCAATATCAGCCCCACGCCAGCTATATATTGACTGATCGTCATCACCAACCACACAGATATTTTTGTGCTTTTTAGCAAGCAAATAAGCAAAGCGGTATTGGGCAAAATTTGTATCCTGGTACTCGTCGATCATCACATATTTAAATCTGTCTTGATAGCGTTCCAGTACATCTTTTTGATTCATAAAGAGTTTCACTGTGTAAAGAAGCAGATCATCAAAATCAACGCCATTATTTCTTAAGAGATATTTTTGGTAAGCTTCATAAATTTCCTGAAGATACTTTCCATAATATGAATCATCTATAGAAAATTCATTATATTCAATTAGATTGTTTTTTTGTTGTGAAATGATATTAAGTATCTTTTTTATAGGGAAGTTCGTTTCTGCGAGGTTTATTTCTTTGAGAACATTTTTCATGATACGCTGCTGATCAATATCATCGTAAATAGTATAATTCTGTGTGACAGGAAGGTGTTGGGATTCGGTTCGTAATATTCTTGCACACATCGAGTGAAATGTTCCAACCCATAGGTAGCGAATATCAATATTGAACTGATCCTGAAGCCGATTTTTCATTTCATTTGCAGCTTTATTGGTAAAGGTAACTGCCAGAATATTATGAGGATTCACTTTTTTTTCTGAAATAAGATAGGCAATACGATGTACGATACAGCGTGTTTTTCCGCTACCTGCACCGGCAAGGATAAGCACCGGTCCTTCGGTTGCAAGAACAGCTTCCCGCTGTGTCTTGTTCAGCGTTGTAAGGATGGATGAAGACATATTATTGAGTGATTTGAGAAAATTTCCCTTCTAATGTATCGCTCTCGAAAATATTATAAGATGTGATCTTGAACCACACATATTCGTGGCTTACGTTATCCTTTGAAAAGGTTGTGTCATAAGCGCTGATATTCCTCCCCACTCTATCATAAGTACCAAAATAATTATCCTGAAAAGCTGCATAAATGTAATATCCATCTGCAAGACTATCTTCTTCCGTAATCGCTACATACCATTTAATAAGATTAGGGCTTATATTCAGAGTATCAATCTTAACAATGGGAGGGGCAAAAATATCAGGATTTCCGAGCGGATCGAGAGGATTATTTCTGCTCAGGGAACATGAAAGGATCAAGATCGCAGAAATTGCGATAAAAATAAAATAGAGTGAATGCTTTTTTATCATAACTAAAAACGTATTTGTATGCCTTGAGCAGTTACAGTTACTTTGCTTTTCATAAATTCATTATATACTGTATGCCATAAATCGCGATTATAATTTTCGGTTGCCTGGATCGTATCAAGCACAGTGTAACCCCAAGTGATTATCCACAAACCTACAAGAATACCCGATGTCCGATATGAGGAATTCGCATCTATATAATATTGATTGATCTCATCGATCTGATGTGCATTTTTATATTTATCATAATAGTCTTGCGACTGATCATAAAAATAATAGGCACTCCCTGCTAATAAAACTTGCAGCCCTAAAAGGATCTCACCTTTAAGATAATTGTTTGTAGAAAAATGACCCCATCCTGGTGCGATCATTGATTTTAGACAGTTTGTGAAATGTGATTGCTTATTGTTCTCCCATTGCTTGAATACAATCATGTTTTCTTGAAGATCGTTTCGGGATTCTTGCCATTTTGTTGCATCATCCCAACCATATTTAATATTTACTTGTAGGATCGCATCCTTATCAAAGTCGACTGATTCATCAGCCAAAAGTGGAAATGACAGGAGAGAAAATATGATGATCAGAAAAATTTTCTTCATGATGGTAGTAATTCTTCAGTAATTTCATTGAGAGGAACAACTTCCCCGGTTTCCAAACGGATGAGCCAGCGCAGGAAATAGTTTTTATCAGGTATCACAATAGTATATCGAACCTCGTAACTATTTCTTGTAACTGTTCTAAAAACCTGCCATGGTGTGACGCGAATATCCTGTCTCGAAAAATTTTTCTGAGCCGAGGTTTCAATGTCATTAATTGTGCTGGGAATAATTCCATCCTTGTACTGCTTTACTATTTCAATAGCATATTGTTCGGGATCATTTGAAATTCTTGTCCAGATATATGCTTTATTAATCTTTTCATAAATTTGTGGGATGCTGTCGAATTTATATGCTTCCGAATAAGAATCGTAAGCTTCGGCATATTCTGCATTATTAAATTGTGCGTCTCCTTCCTCAACGAGCTGTGCGGCTTGTGCTATCCTACGAGCATACTCTTCAGCGCGGTCAATTTTATCATATGCAACCTGATATTCTTCGATTATGTCCAAAGTTTTACGGTATGAAGTGATTGCGTTATCAATATCTCTTTCCATAAGAAACTCATCCCCTCGAGCAATATAGATTGATGCTAACTCAGTAAGTTTATTATTTACGTTATCTGAGAGTTGAGGATTATACTCTTCTGCATTGAGTAGATATAATTGAACATTATCCAGTTCTCTATCCTGAAGCAATGACACTGCCCATGTATAATATACGTTTCCGATCAGATTCTTTATTTCTTTGGCGAAATCTGCAGGATAATCTAGGTAGAGAAATAGTTTATCCAGAGCGTCTGCATACAATTTGTCATCCCATTGAGTCTGTGCTTCGTCAATCAGTGTTGGCATAAATGAATTAACGAGCACTGTTGCACGAGCAAAGGCGGCAGAGGTCTGAAATCTATTTTGTAATATCTGGTATGTCACATAGGCAGCATGAATATCTTTCGAATAATTCGTTTGTATAAGGATTTCATTATAAAGCACTTCTGGCATTTTTTCCGATTGAGGAAGGTGAAAAATAATAAAGGAGAGATAATCAGATGCTTTGAGATAATCCAGCTCATCAAGAGCAATCTGTGCAATTTCGAAATAACAATTATCCAGTAAGGAATCAGCTTTATTAGAATTTGCGAGGAAAAAATATTCTGATGCTTCGGGATATTTCTTCATTTCATATTCATGTAGCCCTAGCTGGTAATATGCTTGCGAGCGAAGTTCTTTTGCTTTTTCTTTATATGCAGGATGCTTTGAGGTCTCAATATATTCATCAAATTCCTGAACGGCTTGTGAATATTTTCCTTCCTTGAGTGTTTTTACTGATTTTTTATAAGGAAGATTTGTACAGGAGAGTAGAAAAATTCCGACCAAAATTAGGATAAGGAGATTTTTATTTCGCACTATCATGAGAAGGTCTCGTTCGTAATTGATTTCGGGATATCAATATAGGTATCTGATCTAATTTTCCTCCGAAAAAGAGAAAAACAAGTGCAAACAAAACTGTCGTTATCATAATTGCCCACTGGCTGGAAGTTTCGTATACAATAACTGTGATGAGCACCATTAATATATTTATCAAATAAACCATGACTGCTGTGATGCGTACGGATCCGGTTGCAGTACCAATTCTATGTGTTGAATGATCCTTTCCACCCTGAAGTACCCGCCGTCCATCCCTTTTGCGCGTGATACTGACCAATGAGATATCAAAAATTGCATATGAAAGCAGGAGAACAGGAAGAAATAAAGAGAAGTTTTTGGGCAATTCGGTAAGTAGTACAATACCGAGAACAGACAGCGTATATCCAATAAGCATGCTTCCTGCATCACCAAGAAATATCTTTGCAGGATGGAAATTATGCAGAAGGAATCCAAAAGTGGCACCAATAAAAATTACAGAGATAAGAGAAATAAAATGATTGCCTGTAAGTATACCTAGAGCAAAAAATCCCAAGCCGAGTATTGACGCTAATCCCGCCGTAATTCCATCCATATTATCGAGGAAATTCAGGGCATTCATCAGACCGACCATCCAGATAACAAGAATCGGCACAGTGATAAACCATGGACCGATAAGGTCGGAGTAGCCACTTCCAATTATCAGGATCATTGCTATGAGAAATTGTACGGAAAATTTCACATAAGGTGTCATTCCCTGATGGTCATCCAGCAGACCAAGTGAACACACAAGCAAGAGTCCAATAAAGAAAAAGAGAAAACTTTTAACTGGTGGTATCAAGTTGATACAAATAAAAAATGAAAGGAAAAAAGAGAAGATCATTCCGAGCAATATTGCAAGCCCACCCATAAGAGGCGTGGGAGTTTTATGAAATTTTCTCTCTTCCGGCTTATCTATAAAATTGAGCTCGACTGCAACCTTTTTGACGAGAAAGGTCAGCAAAAAAACAGACACGAAGGAGATTGCAAATATTATAAAATGATTCATTATATCTTTTCAAAATTTATTGTTTTGATTTACCGAACCCACCCAATTTTATGTCAATTATTTTGAATCTATGAAGCCTTAAAAAATTGACGGAAAAGTACTCTTTTTGATTTTATGCATAACTAATTATGAAAATGAAAAAGATAATTGTAGCAATTGATGGTCCTGCTAGTTCAGGGAAAAGTACTACAGCAAAGCAGCTCGCAAAAAAGTTGCATTGTATTTATGTGGATTCTGGAGCAATGTATCGTGCAGTAGCACTTTTTTTGTTGCAGAATAAAATAGATTTTAATGATAAAAAATTTCTGAGAAAAGCCCTGTCAGAAATAAATATCAAAGTAGTACCTTCGAGTGATAGGACTGAAAACACAATCATTCTTAATGGCGAGGATGTTTCCAAAAAGATACGAGAACCGGAAATAACAAATTATTCATCTACTATTGCAACAGAGGGTCTTATTAGAAAACGGATGGTGGAATTGCAAAGAAAGATGGCGGAAACACAGTCTATTGTCATGGATGGACGAGATATTGGAACAGTTGTATTTCCACATGCAGATTTTAAATTTTTTCTTATTGCTTCAATTGATGAACGTGCAAAACGTCGTTGGACAGAAAATCAAATGAAAGGGCTTGGCACGAAAACGCTTGAAGAGATAAAAGAGGAACTTGCATTTCGCGATAAAACAGACAGCACAAGAAAAATTGCTCCTCTGAAAAAAGCTGAGGATGCGATCGAGATAGACACAACCAACCTGAGTATTAAAAAGCAGGTCGATAAACTTTATAGTATTATTAAAGATGAGATTCTTTTATAGAGCGACCATTACATTTGTCAAAACACTCATGCACTTTCTCTGGAATCTGAAGATAACAGGTATGAAAGAGATTAATTTCAGAAAAGGAAGCATTATCTGTGCGAATCATCAGAGCGCTTTAGATCCTGCTTTTCTTGGATCGATCCTTCCATTTGAATGCTATTTCATGGCAAAAGCAGAGCTTTTTAAAAATAAATCATTCGGTGCATTGATCGGTTACTTCCATGCACTCCCTGTTCGCCGTGCCGGTTTCACACGTGGCACTATTCAGAAATTTATTACACTTCTGGAGGAAAAGAATAATATTATGATCTTTCCTGAAGGAAGCAGGAAGTCATTCACAGCAAAACCCGGTATTGCAAAACTTGCATGGGAAACTAACGCTCCCATATATCCTGTACAAATTCAAAATGCTAACGATCTTTGGGCTTGTTTTTTCAGAAAAAAGCATCTTCATTTTATATTTAAGAAACCTCTTTTCGCTAAGGAATATAAATCCCTGGTGAAAGAAGGTGAATATAGGCAGCTTGCTACTATTATTTTAAACAGGATAAACAGCATAACAAATGAAGATTGAAACTGCAAGACATTCAGGATTTTGTTTTGGTGTAAAACGAGCGATTCAAATTGCTACTGAAACAGCTCAAAATCATAAAAAAACTGTCACTCTCGGTCCTATAATACATAATCCGCAAATGGTAGAATTATTAAGAAAAAAAGGTCTTCAATCTGTAGATAAAATAAATGAAATATCTGAAGAAACAATAATCATTCGTTCTCATGGCATAACTGCCGATAATTATAAAACGCTTCTCGAACAAGGTAAGAACATTGTTGATGCCACATGCCCATTCGTAAAAAAAGCTCAGGAATATGCTCAGAAATTAACGAGATATGGGTATCAGTTATATATACTCGGAGAAAAAAATCATCCTGAAGTCGAAGCATTGCTAAGCTATATCGAGGATTCGGCAGTTGTGGTGACAAATCCTGATATAGAATTTCCAAAACCCACAAAGGAGAAGGTCGCTCTCATCGCACAAACCACACAAAGCGAAGAGAAGTTTGAGCGTCTCGCAAAGAAACTCATTAAGCTTTGCGGAGAGTTGCATGTGGTAAAAACAATATGCAATGCAACTATCCTTCGGCAGGATTCAACAAGAAATTTAGCACAAAAAGTTGACATCATGATCGTCATTGGCGGAAAGAATAGCGCAAATACGACAAGGCTTGCAGAGATAGCACGTGCAGAAGGTTGCAGGACGTTTCATATCGAAACAGGCGATGAGTTGAAAGACATGTGGTTCGAGAATGTTGACAATGTTGGGATCACTGCAGGTGCTTCGACACCTAATTGGATAATAAATAGTGTGAAAGAAAAAATAAAAAAAATCAATGAAACGAAATAAGAGGGTCTATTTGTTGCGAACTTACAAAGTAGGCTTCCTCATCGTGGAGGAAAAATGGCTGATAACGTACAAGCTAAAACTAAGGAAGAAGAAATTTCTAAGGTAGAAGAAAAAGAAGAAAACGAAACTAAAGAAGTTAATGAAACAATCGAGAAAGAAGAAATCAAAGAAGAGGTAAAAGAAGAGAAGACTGAGGAGAAAAAGGAAGAAGAAATTACTGAGGAACTACCCAAAAAGGTTGTGGAACCAATTAAAGATGAAATCCCGGTTGAGCTTCCTAAAGAAGAAGTTGTTGATCAAGAACCTGAAAAAATAGAGGAACCTACTGAAGCATCAGAATTGGAAGAAGCTCCAAAGGATGAAAAAACTGAGGATGTACCGGAAGTTGTTGTTGAAGATAAAGTGAGCGAAGAAGTTCAGGACGTCGCTGAAGAAAAATCAGAAGAGGTAAAAGAACAAGCAAAGCCGGAAGTTCCCGAACCGAAAGTTAAGAAAGAAGATAAAGTAGAGAAGGTTGAAAAAGAAGAGAAAAAAGAGAAGAAAACCCGCAAGAAAAAAGAAGAAAAAATCGAGGATATGACCTCTCTTGAAAATCAAATCAAAATGTATGAAGAGACAATGGAAACTGTACGTTCAGGAAATATTGTCGAAGGTAATATTATTCGAGTTGATCAAACTGAAGTATTAGTTGATATTGGTTTCAAGGCAGAGGGCGTCGTACCAATTAGTGAATTTGATGAAAATGAGGAGATCAATGTAGGAGATAAAGTTTTTGTGTTTATCGTCAATCGTGAAGGCAGAAATGGGAGACCATTCCTATCAAAAAAGAGAGCCGATATTCAAAAAACATGGAAAGAGCTCGAAGAAAAATCAAAAGTTGATGAAGTCGTGACTGGCCATGTTGTCAAAAGGGTAAAAGGTGGACTCATAGTTGATGTCAAAGGCATAAACACATTTCTTCCCGCCTCCCAGGTCTCTACAAAAACTTTGCCTAATCTTGATCATTTTGTTGGAAAAGAGCTGGATTTCAGGATCATCAATTTTAACCGTGAAAAAGAAAATATCGTAATCTCCAGAAAAATCGTGATCGAAGAAGAAGTCGAAAAGAAAAAAGAAGATCTTATGGAGAAGCTTCATATGGATGCAGAAATCGACGGTATTGTGAAAAATATCATGGAGTATGGTGTTTTTGTTGATCTTGGTGGAATTGATGGTTTGCTTCACATTTCAGACATGTCCTGGGGTCATATAACACATCCCTCCGAGATGCTGAATATTGGAGATAAAATAAAAGTTAAAGTCCTTGATTTTAATAAGGATAATGAAAAAGTTTCTTTGGGTCTGAAACAACTTGTTCCTCACCCTTGGAAAAATATCGAAATAAAATATCCCGAAGGTTCGAAGGTGGAAGGAAAAGTGACGAACATCACAAATTATGGAGCCTTTGTGGAGCTTGAAAAAGGTGTCGAGGGCTTGATCCATGTGTCCGAAATGTCTTGGACAAAGCAGATTACTCATCCAAAGCAGATGCTGAAAGTCACTGATGCGGTCAATGCGATCGTGCTCAATGTTGATAAAGAAGAGCATCGTATTTCTCTTGGATTAAAACAAATAGAGCCCAATCCCTGGCTGACTATCGGAGTCACGCACCCAATAGGATCAACTGTGACCGGCAAGATCAAAAATATCACAAATTTCGGTGCTTTTATGGAAGTCGAAAAAGATATTGATGGTCTTATCCACATCTCTGATCTTTCATGGACAAGGCGCATTATGCATCCTAGTGAAATGTTGAAAAAAGGACAGGAAGTAACCGCAGTTGTGCTTTCTATTGATAGAGTCATGCAAAGGATAGCCCTTGGATTGAAACAACTTCAGGATGATCCATGGGAGAAGATAGAGGAACGTTTCCCGATAAATTCTGAACATGAGATCGAGGTGATCAAAATAATTCCCAAAGGCGCACTTGTGCTTGCGGATAAGGACTCCGAAATTGAAGGATTCATTCCAACTTCTCATCTTGGTATTCCCGGATTGGAAGAACCTGAACTAGCTTTTGATAAAAATGAAATGATCCCGGTTAAAGTGATCGAAGCTGATAAAGAGAACAGAAGATTGATCTTTAGCGTCAAAACATATTTCTTTGGTAGAGATGAAGAAGAAGTGAATGCTTTTGTACAAGATCATCTGGAAAAGATCAAAGAGAATAGACGCAAAAAAGAGGAAAAAATAGCTGAGATTAAGAAAGCAGCAAAAGAAAAAGCTAAAGAAGTAGATAATGAAGCAGCAAAAGTAGCAGCTGAAGAAAAAACTAAAGAAAAAATTATAGATGAAGCTAAAAAACCAGAAAAACCAGAAAAAGAAGTAGATGATGAAGTTGCTGAAGAAGTTGCCAAAGAAGCAGATAAAGAAGAAGCTAAAGAAGAGGAACTTTCAGTAGAATAGTATTGAATTGGTAAAAATATAGTGGGAAGAACTTTCAGGTTCTTCCCTATTTTTATTTCGAAAAATCTAATTGCATTGCGACGGGAACATGATCAGAAATATAGAGATCATATTCATTCCATCCGCCATCGAAAGAGTTCTGCAAACGCAGCGTTTGTACGTCATGAATATTATTGAACAGCTCATTCGTCACAAGTATATGATCCATGTGTGAAGATCCATCTCCCCATGACCACCAATAGTTTGAACCTTCTGCAATACCCATATCGACAAATTTGTATTCGAGATCATCTTCAATGAAATTCCAGAATACATTCTGATACTGAGGATCACTTATTTTATCATTAAGATCACCTAGCATGATTACCCTGTCTAATGGGTAGGTGGTGTCTATGAAAACCTGCAGGCTTTCACTTGCTGCTTGTCGCCTTTTTTCTTCATCCCAATAATCATCATCAATGATCCCGTTTCCGCAGCATTTAAGATGGTTGTTGATCACTACGACAGATATTCCATTCCATGTACATTCAATGATAAAGGGTGCCCGTGGGAAGGCATTGGAATTATCCCCATAGATTTCATAGCTGTTTTGAATTGAAATTGATGAGGTATTATATATATAGGCGACAAGGAGATCTTCACCACCGTGTGCAATGGTTGACCGGATACCATTCCATCCGGGAAGGCTGTCTATAAGCAATTGAAAGTATGCATCTGATTCAATCTCTTGAAGTGCAATAAGATCGACTTTCAAGGTTTCGATTATTCGGGCGACAAGGTTATTCGTAGTGTATCCTGCTTTTGGATAATTCTGAATATTCCACGTCATGATATCTAAGGTTGCATCAGTTCCATAAGAAACACTGTCAACCGATGGTCCAGGGGTGGGATTGTAAGGATTGTTTTCTCCGCAACTTACTACAATGAGAAGGGATATGATCCCAATAAGAAAAATATTTTTCATAAGATGTCCTAATAATATGATTTACTGTCCGATTGAAGAAATCTCAGGTCTGGTAGTTTTTTTACTTGTATTTCGAGCCGGTATGACCAATAGGTGCCGGATTTATCCCAGCTGAATTTGAGCTGCCAGCAATGAAGATCACGATATACATCGATGCTCTGGCTGATGAGTTCTTTTTCTTTGAAATTATAATAATTCGAGTAAGTAAGGTTCCAGTTTTTTGTAAGATTAACATGAAGCGTGTTATGTAATCCGGAACTGTAGTAACCTGTCTGGGTATTTTTTTTATAGGAAAAGGATGAAGTTATATCCCATGGCTTGGTTTCCGGCTTATGAGAATCCTTGCAGCACTCTTCATCAGAGCTGATGCCTTTCATGTTAAAGGTCGGCTTCACAGGATAATAATTCATATAATCTAAATTTCCTTTCAGAGATAATGTAGCAGAAAGTTCGTAGTTTGTCAGATTCATTGTGTAAAAATCCTGCACACCCTTGAAATTATTTGAGAAATTTAGAGTCGTTGAACCAATAGTCATATTGAATGGCATTGTTGTGATGCTGTGGGTGAGAGTGCTGAATCCTTTCGGTTTTTTCTGGAAATCGTAACTTAAAGAAGTTTTCAATGTAAAAAGGTCATTGAGTTTCTTTTCTTTTCCTTCTTTATCTATCACTTTTGCTTGCAGTTTGTTCGTAAGTCCAAAGGAGATTTTTTCCGATCTGCCGGCTTTTGAGATGGATATCGAAGAGAAGTTATAGAATCTATCATTCGAGGAAAAATCTGGATGCATTGTATACGTTATGTCCGGTGTAATTATGTGCCGAAGTGCTTGCAACCTTCTTTTTGGGAAAGTGAATACGCCATATATATCAGTAGAAATACGTGTCGTACTGTTGTAGTCATAACCCCGAACGAACTTATTATTATTCTTATCTTTATCTTCCCAAATTTCATTATAATTAAAGGTTTGCTGGAATTTAAAATATTTAAAGAGATCATGATTATAACTCAATGAAAGTGAATGTTTGATTCCTTCCCGATGTTCTGAAATATAGTTGCCAAGCGAATCATAAGTATCTTTATAAAGGAGTTGAGCAAGAGTAGGATCATTTGTGTTCAATTCTCCATAATGAAGCAGTGTATTATTATATGAAAAGTAAATATTACTTAAAATTGATTTTTCAGATGCCCGTTTATTCAACATTTTTGCAAGATTCATTCTGTATAGTCGAAATGAGATGGAGGGAAGCTTCAGGGTCATGTTGTCGGTTTTTTGCGGGTAGGTATATGCCCGAAAATCACAATATCCGGATAAGCTAAAAAATGTGCCTTTTGTTGAATAATATATTTTTGAATAATATGTCTGATCCTTATCGATGAGATTTTTCCTATAATCGAGGGTTGTGTTAAAGTTGTTCTTGTTTTTGAGGTAGGAATAATAAATATAGGAATGAAGAGACTGATCCATCCTTGTTTCCTGGTCATCACTGGTTTTGCGAATATCTGCATCGCTTACAAAATCAGCTTTCAGGCTAAGATCACTATATGGAGATAGTATTTGCTTGTGATACGCATCGATCGACCATCGCAACCGGTAATCGTCATTGAGCTGCTCGTGATAGTAAAGAAAGCGCGAATCGATCCTCCCATCGAGAATATATCTTTTAATATAACGTGCACGATACCTGAATTCTATTCCAGTCAATTCCATAAGATCAATCGAAAAAAGCATATCAGAATAATCGCTCAGCGCGAGGAAATATGCGATATTTTTCAGGAATTTACCTTCTGCGCTGCTATAGCCCGGTTCAGGCAGAAGAAATCCAGATCTTCTTTCCTGGTTGATCGGGAAAGTTGCAAAGGGCAGCACGAGGATCGGAAAATAATTAATATACAGGACTACGGGCTTGGCAACGATTTTCTCATTGAGAAATATTCTGAATTTCGGACTGAAAATAAAGTACTGGGATTCATCCTCGCAGGTTGTGAATTTCGCATTATCAATGTCCAGGACATCCTTTCCTACTTTTCGGATCTTTGAGCCAGCATAGTACCCGTCTTCGAATTTTGTCCTTCCATTTAGAAGCAAGCCCTCCTCGGAATCTATATTATAATAAATTGTTGAGCCAAATATCTTCTGCTCTCCGTCAAAAAGCTCTGATTCTCCGTGAGAGAGTGCGATCTTCTTATCGAGATCAATGATCATTGAATCGGAATTTATATATGAATTATGATATCTTATGAATGCTTTTTCGATGAGTTTTATCTGTTCCTTATCAATATGATAAATGATTTTTTTCGCAGAATAATCGAGGGAATCAAGAGAAACAGCAGTAGTATCTGAGTCCTCTTGTGCACGAGCAAATGCCGGGATCATGCAGAGCATAAGCACGAGGAACAGATAAAATTTTTTCATATATTTCTTTCCCGATATTGTGCGATTGGTGTCAAGTATTCTCAATTTAGACAGAAATGGGCAGTCATTTGCCTATAACAGTTGACAAGAAGAACTCACCAGAGAAAATATTCAAAATTTTATAAATTCATGCTGAGTTTCTTCAAAAACTTGAACGGAGAATTCGATGAAGGGCTTGCGCCTTAATAAAAAAGTAAAAGAGAATCTCAAAGCTCTACCTATAATAAATAGAATAGATCGGATTATGGCAGATGATCTATCGCTCCTCAGGTCTATTGTTTATGAACTGAATTTGAAAAATGACATCAGTAAAAATCCCGAAAAAGTTATCAAGCCAAGTGAATTGTTTGGAATGATAGTACTCGGGAATATTTATCAGAATATATTTGATCAATATCTGAAGGAAGCTGAGTTTAGTACAATTGAAGATAAGGAAAATTTTGGAGAATGGCTGAAGAATTACTTTTTTTCTCAAAATCCTGCATTAAAAAATTATAGGGAATTCATTAAAATATACGAACTCGAGAACCCGAAATTTTCAAAAAAGAATCTCGCAGACTCCATAAAATATTATGGAATTGATAAACAATCATTATTCGATTTTATTTTGGACCCTATTACCAGATCACCAAATTCTCTTAAAGGGCAGCTTACATATATTTATGAAAACTGGGCAGCATATATGGGTGAAGAAATGATATTGCTGTTAAGAGCTTTGGATCTTTTCAAAGAAGAGGAAAAATGGGGTTTTGCAGGCCCCGGCGAGAGCAAGCTATATTCTTTCATCTCTGAATGGGATGAACCCGAAAGATTTTCACCGGATAAAGACTGGATGCCTTCTCTTGTTCTTCTCGCAAAGAATATCTTTGTGTGGCTTGATCAACTCAGTGAGAAATATAAACTGGAGATAACAAAACTCGATCAAATCCCTGATGAGGAGCTGCATCTTCTCGCACAGAGCGGTTTTACGGGATTATGGCTTATCGGTATCTGGGAACGAAGCAGGGCTTCTCAACGCATAAAGCACCTTATAGGAAATATAGATGCATTGGCTTCAGCATATTCTATAAAACGCTACCAGATCGCTCATGCACTCGGAGGAGAAGAGTCACTTCATAATTTATCAAATAGAGCATGGAAATGCGGTATTCGACTCGGTTGTGATATGGTACCCAATCATATGGCGATTGATTCGGATTGGATTTATGAGCATCCCGACTGGTTTATACAATGCTCTTATTCACCATTTCCTTCATACACATTTACCGGAGAAAATTTATCAGATCATCCGAATGTGGAAATTTATCTTGAAGATCATTATTATGACCATTCCGATGCTGCAGTGGTCTTCAAATATATTGATCACCGTGACGGAAAAATGCGCTATATCTATCATGGAAATGATGGCACGAGTTTTCCGTGGAATGATACTGCCCAATTGAATTACCTGCTGCCGGCAGTACGTGAGGCTGTCATTAAGCAGATCTTATACATTGCTCGACAATTTCCAATAATCAGATTTGATGCAGCGATGACCCTTTCAAAGAAGCATTTTCAACGGCTCTGGTTTCCGGAACCAGGCACAGGAGGAGATATTCCAAGTCGTGCAGAATATAGTATGTCAAAGCAGGAATTCAATGAGCTGATGCCTGTGGAATTCTGGAGAGAAGTTGTCGAGAGAGTTGCAGAAGAAGCACCGGACACCCTTCTTCTTGCAGAAGCATTCTGGATGATGGAAGGATATTTTGTCCGTTCTCTGGGTATGCATCGGGTCTATAACAGTGCCTTTATGAATATGCTGAAAAGAGAGGAAAATAGTAATTACAGGCAATCAATTAAGAATGTTCTCGAATTCGATCCTCAAATCTTGAAACGCTTCGTGAATTTCATGAGTAATCCTGATGAAGAAACTGCTGTTGCTCAGTTCGGGATGGATGATAAATATTTCGGCGTATGCATCATAATGAGCACAATGCCTGGCCTGCCTATGTTTGCTCATGGACAAGTACAAGGATTTCATGAACGGTACGGGATGGAATTCTATAAGCCCAAATGGAAAGAGCAGGAGCAGCTTGATTTTATTGAAAGGCATAAGAGAGAGATATTTCCTTTACTGCGCAAGCGATACATGTTTTCTGATGTTGAACACTATCATCTTTTTGATTTCACCGGACAGGATGGAACTACTGATGAAAATGTATTTGCTTATTCCAATGAGTATGATCATAAAAAATCACTTATAGTTTTTCATAATAAATATGAAAATACAAAAGGGTGGATTCATTGGACATATGATGCAGAAAAAGATAGCAACGGAGTAACAATATGGGTGAGAAGAGATTTATCTGAAATTCTTGCTGTTCCTGTTGAGGAAAAAAGTTTTGTCATATTCCGAGATGTAATTCAGGATCGGGAATATATTCGAAATGCAAAAGAATTGCACGAATATGGACTTTTTCTTGAACTTGGTGCTTTCAAGTATGCAGTGTTCATGGATTTCAAAATAGTTCATGATGATGGTAATGAATCTTACAAAAATTTGTCTTCCTATCTTCAGGGTGGGGGAGTAAAAAATCTGGAAAAGGAAAGGAAACGGAATATGCATCGAGCAATGTACGAGAGTTTTGATTCATTAGTTTCAGAAGAAACCTTTCTCAAAATGTTTTCAGTTTCAGATGACACATTCATGTTAGATAAAATCTTGGATAAACTATCAATTTTTCTGCATTCAATCAGCATGGAGGGTGTTACTCCTATTAAGATTAATGACTTGATAGAAATGTACAGGCAGGATGCGCTAAAAACCATTTCCCTTTTTGATGAAAAATTCACCATCAGCCATGACCAGTTCTATGTCCTCTATATATGGCTCGTCCTGAGACGAACCGGCAGGAGTTTCATTGAAGAATACGGTTTGGAAGAGCACCTTGTTGAAAAGATCAATAGCTATACTCAATCAGATTTCGGAAATTTCTATACAAATTTGATAAAGTTTCTTATCTCGGAACAGGAAATATGGAAACATTTTGAAACTGAAACAAGCTACTCTTTCCTCGAAAAACTTTTTAAAATTGAAGAAGTGCGTAAACTGCTCGAGTTTAACTGGTTTGATGACATGCTCTGGTTCAAGAAAGAATCTTTTGACGAATTTTTCATCCTTCTCGAAATTACGCAGACAGTGAGTTTAATGACAACTTCCTGCAAGGTAGAAACACAAAAAATACTCATTAAAATTCAGGATTGTTTTCATAAGATCAGGAAAGCTTATGCGTTTTCAGATTTTAAAGTAAATCAATTTTTGGAAGGATTAAAATAGTCTTTATGAAAAGGTTTGTGATCCTGCTTCTGATAATTGGACTTATGCTTAGCTGTACTCCCAAACGAACGACGTTTATCATTGCAGATAGTGAAGCTCTTGAAGAATTATTTACTCAACCTCAACAAAATATAAAAGTAATTTTGGAAGCAGGTGAGTATCATCTTACCCAAGAATATTTTATCGATCAAACCTGTGGCAACTGCCAGGAACCGAATGAGCCAATTTCTGCTACGAGAGGAATTACTATTTCCGGAAAAAATATTTCTATCACCGGACCGGTCGACAGAACCGCAGTAATTCATACACATGCCGGATACGGAATATATATAAAGGATTTAGAAAAAGGAATTATAGAGAATCTTACGATTACCGGTACTCTTCGGGACACAGCACAGATGGCAACTGATGCAGCGATAGTCGTTTTAAATAGTGATATCGTGATCAGAGATAATACAATCCGGGATAACCTCGGTGATTCATTATTGATCTCGAAACATATTTCCGGTGTCATGGGAATTTGCGGACGGGAAAATTCTCGCATGCAGATTATCGGCAACGATATTCTGAGAAATTCATGGGACGGGATCGCACTGTACAGAGATTCCTACGCAGAGATCATTGGCAATAAGATAGATGGGATTGATAAATCAGTCGGACGTTTACCTGAAGGCGGGAGAGGTGTTGCCATTGGTGTAACTTGGAATGCCAAGGCAGAAATCAAATACAATTACATTGCGCGATATTGGAAGGGAATTGGTGTTTTTGTCGATGCTGATTGTGAAATTGAGAATAATATCATTGAGGATATGATCACATGGGGGATAGCATTGTGGGATGCAGATAAAGGTGCACCAAAAGCACACATAAGTAATAATATTATTTTTGATGTAGGTGCGTGTGGAATTTCAATCACCAAATCAAATGAAGAGACAGAATCCGGCAGCCTGATTGGGAATATTGTCGTAAAAGCCGGACAGAATGAAAGATATGATTCCCCTGATTACTATTGTTATCAAACATCGCTTGCGATGCACCAAGTTCCCCAAAATTTTGAGATCAGGGATAATCTCTTTTTTGATAACAGGCGTGCAACAAACGATCTTCCTGATTATGATATTCCGAAAGAGCAATTTCTTAAAAAGATAATGAAGAAAAAATCAATACTCTTTTCAAATCCCTATTTCATTCAATCCGTGTTTTATCAAACTTATTTTATAGATTTATGAGTTCAAGGCATCATAGAAGAAAAGCTTTTTTTGAACAGCATGCTCGTACATGGGATGTCATTTGCACTCATGATGACGAAAAACTTGGAGAGATTTTTGATATTTTGCCTTTAAAAATAGGGGATCGTGTCCTGGATGTGGGAACCGGAACGGGAATTGCTATTCCCTACATATTAAAAAAGGTCAGCACTTTTGGGAGTATTTACGCAATCGATTATGCAGAAAATATGATCAAGAAAGCAGAGGAAAAATTTCCTCGAAAAGAATATCCCAATGTGAATTTTATCATCAGGGATTTTTTTGATATTGATGCAGGAAAGCTTTTTGACTCAATTATATGTTATTCCTGTTTTCCACATTTTGATGATAAAGAAAAATTTATTCAGAAATGCTTTGACGTATTAGATAGGAATGGTACATTACTGATTGCACATTCGAGTTCTCGCATCAGGATCAATGAAATGCATGCTCGAAAACATAAGGCAGTACAGGATGATTTTTTGCCTTCTGCTCGAGAGATCGGAATGATAGCGAAAAGAAATGGATTTGTTGTAGTGGCTGAAAGAGATGATGAGAAATCGTTTTATATCCTCATAAAAAAAAAGAAATGAATAAATATATTAAACTTATTATTGACAAAATATACGCATCGTTAAGATATGAAAAACGCAAATTTGAAAGGAGTTTTTAATGAAAAAGTTTGGCATTATTCTATTGTGTACACTTGCCATTTCGCTTATTTTTTCTACCTCCCTTTTTGCGATGAGGTTTGAGCTGGAAGAATTCAGGAAATTACCGGCTGATTTCAAAGCAGAAATGGAACCAATCACTGATATGGACATGAATTATTGCTCTGTTCTTAAGGTTGAAGTAGACAAACCACTCGAACTTTCCCTTAAGCAGAAAGTCTATAAAAAAGAGAATATTGACGAAGATGAGTTTTACTTTTACGTATCTTCAAGAGAAGACAATATCACTTTTCAGGCACCCCGTTATGTTCCCTTAACAGTCGATCTCCCGAAGGGTGGATTGAAGATAGGAACGACCTATTATGTGCGTCTTGCAACATTTGAGGATGTTGATGTGACGATAAACGTCGAGCCGAAAGATGCCCGGATCATTGTAAACGGTCTCACTTGGGAGCAACCGAAAGGCAACCTGCTTCCCGGAGAATATGTGATCTTTCTTATGGCAGATGGTTTTGTAGAGATATTGGACACAGTTCAAGTTTCTCCCAAAAATACTGTTTTCAATTATATCATGGTTGAAGAAAAGACCATACCGGCATTGCAGGAAAACACACAAGAAGTGCAAGTTCCAAAAGGGGATGATCCCTTTATGATCGAGTTCAACAATTACAGATTTCGTGTAACCGGATGCGAGTATACCCAACAAACACTCTCAATAATGTTAACGATACGGAATCTGGCACCAGAACGCGAACTCACACTTATCAAAAATAACACCAAAGCGTATGATGCAGAAGGTAATGAGTATACGCCCTCAACTCTGGAATTTGCAAACAAAACAAAAACCTGGAATCTTACTCATAATCTTGTGCAGGATGTACCCACAAAAGCGAAATTGATCTTTAAGGATGTGAAGAAACCAGTCAGTGTGATTACGCTTCTCAATCTTGGCTTATGGGATTCAGTGAACCGTGACTTCAAGGTATCTTTCAAAAGTATCCCGGTCACCAAATAAAATAAAGAACTATTTTCAATTGAGAAAGAGGAAGCTTTGACTTCCTCTTTTTAAACCTAAATGGATTTTCGTAGATTTTTTTTAAAGAAATTCTTCAGCATAAAGGGTAAAAGGGATTTTTTTTCCTTCAGCTCTCTTGTATCAATTGCTGGTATCACAATCGGGGTGATTGCATTAACAGTCTCTCTGGCTCTCTTTAGCGGCTACTATGATACCATGAAAGAAATCATATTGGGAGTGAATTCTCATATTTACATTCTTAAATTTGGCAACGACACTATTGATGAGCACGGATATCAAGGTATTGCTTCAATGCTGGATTCTCTTGAAGCAGTTCAGGCATACGCACCTTTCCTATACACTGAAGGAATGGCATTGAGAGAAGCTGATATCGCAGGAGTTATTGTCAGGGGAATTGACTTTGAAAAGGAGATGGAAACTACCGATCTTGGTCGGTTTATTGACAAGGGCACCTATAAAAGAGAAGGTGATTTTACAGTAATTGGGAAAAATATCGCTAAACGGCTTCACGCAACAGTAGGAGACACCATCAAACTTATCACTCCTATGAATGCGGATATCACTTTTGCAGGGATGATACCCTCCTCGATTGAAGTGGAAATCGCAGGTATTTTTTCTTCGGGAATGTTTGAATTTGACAATTCACTTGTGCTTCTGCCCATGAATACTGCCCAGGAATTCCTTTCCGTTTCGGATCAATATTCCGGAATTTCCATGAAACTGCACAAGGAATATGTTGAGGAAGCAGATGTGATCGCATCGCATATTCAGCAAAAGCTTTCCTATCCTTATAATGTAAGCAACTGGATAGGTCTTAATAAAAATTTGTTCAGCCTGCTGAAACTCGAGAAGTGGGTGATCTTTATCATCATTGCTCTCATTGTATTGGTTGCCGGTTTCGGATTGACAAGTGTGCTTTCCATGCATATCCTTGATAAAAGAAAAGAGATCGGCATTCTCAAAGCCCTTGGTACTACGAACAGGGATCTGAAAAAAATTTTTTTCTCAAGAAATATGATAATCGGATTCACAGGCATTGTGATTGGTTTGATCATAGGATTGCTCATTTCCTTGCTGCTGACCCATACTGATATTATTACAATTGAAAGCGATGTCTATCTGATCGAGCATCTCGTCGTAGAAAATCAACCTATAGATTTTGTGTGTATCATTCTTGTTGCCGGAATAATAATTGCCCTGTCTTCCTACTTTCCTTTGAGGAAGATTTCGCAGCTTCAGGCAGTATCAATTATTCGAATCTCAAAAAAATAGAGAGGTCCTATGATCTTACAGGCACAGCATATTACGAAAAGTTATTTCGAGGGCACAGAACGAACACGTTTGACAGTTCTCGATGATCTTGATTTCTCCATGAGGGAAGGATCAATAGTATCCATAACCGGATTGTCGGGCAGCGGGAAAAGTACTCTCCTGCACATATTGGGGACACTCGATCAGCCGGATTCAGGAAATATAATTTTTAAAGACAAGAACATACGGTCTTTTAATGAAAACGATCTGGCACATTTCCGCAACATGAGTATTGGTTTTGTATTCCAGTTCCATCATTTGCTTCCAGAATTTACTACTGTAGAGAACGTTGCAATGCCAAAAATGATCTGCGGAAAATCATATAAAGACAGTATTCTTGCTTCTGAAGAATTGTTAAAGTCGCTCGATCTTATTGAAAGAAGATACCATTACCCGCATCAGCTGAGCGGGGGAGAGCAGCAGAGAGTTGCTGTGGCAAGAGCTCTAATAAATAATCCCGATATTGTGCTCGCAGATGAACCCACGGGCAACCTGGATTCCATCCACAGCAATGAGTTGACCGACCTGTTATGGAGTCTGAACAAGCGTTTTGACACGACAGTGCTTTTGGTAACACATAACCTGGAACTTGCAAAACGGGCTGATGAAGTGTATAATTTAGAGGGCGGTAAGCTTCATAAGCTGCAGAAAAATTAAGTTGTAGAAATTATCGATATATGAGAAAGAGAAAATGGTTGCTGATAGTTGTCATTATCATCATAATGATAAACCTTCTTTTCT
The DNA here is from genome assembly GCA_049903315.1 of Candidatus Cloacimonadota bacterium. Lineage (GTDB taxonomy): Bacteria > Cloacimonadota > Cloacimonadia > JGIOTU-2 > JGIOTU-2 > Celaenobacter. The sequence continues at coordinate 435,892 of JBNGBT010000001.1, forward strand.
GGGGAATGACCTATCTTTTCGATGTGAACGGATATATTAAAAATAGACTCACCAAGACAATCGGGAGAGACCTGAATGCGACCATAAGCTTCTCAACCTTAAACTTCACTTCAAAAATACTACAGATTTCCGATCTTGAGGTTACCCAGAAGGATGGGGATTATACTTTCAGAGCTAAACAGCTTTATCTTGATTTCTCTTTCTGGCAACTCCTCCTGCACAAATTCCAATTCGCAAAAGCCCTGAAAGAAATCCGGTGTTTTTCTCCGGAGATTATATATAATGCTGCCTACGATAAGGAGCAGACAAAACTTAGCATTGATATAGAAAAATTAGAAAAAACACTCACTCGCTTTGATTATATCTCTATCATAAATGGGAAAGTGAACCTGAACAGTATGGGAGAAATTGTCTTTTCAGATAACCTTGAGAAAATCAATGTGAGTCTGCAAAAGCAGCAGGATAAAGAGTGGCATATAAAAATGTCTGCCCTGCAAGCGGAAAATGAAGGTTCGATCGAACTTGAGGGAATCTATTCTAAACAATCTAATCAATTTCAAATTACTTTCAAGGATTACGATGTGCCTAATGTCAGCACAAAAAATGCAGTTCTTGTAAGCGCAACACTCAACGCAGAGATTCAGGCTACTTTGTCTGAAATCACTAGTGGCACTATCAGCATGAGTAATATCGAAAGCACTTTTCAGGATGAGATCATTTCTTCAGAAGAACTTGCAGTTGTGCTTGGTCCTGATTATCTTAAAATTGATAAGAATGCCAAAATCCTATGGAAAAATAATGTGATAGCATGCGAAGGATATGTTGCGAATTATTTAAGCAAAGACTCTCATGTGGATATATCTTTTCAAATGGACGGTTTCAGTACAACATTACTCGATGAGAATATGTCCGGTCTTCTTGATGTGCGCGCAAAAATAACAGGTAATTACTCATTCCCTGAGATACATTTCAATTTCGGTTCAGATAAGCTTCTTTATGATTCTTTTCAGGTCAGCAATCTCTCATCCGAACTCATCTTCAGGAATCATATGGCAGAAATTAAGAATGGCAATTTTGAAGTTGAACGAAATCGAGTTAACTTTTCGGGTAAAATAGCAGTAAATGAAAATAGACTTGCTGAGAGTCAGTTGGACATTACCTTAGAGTCAAATAGATTCAATTATGCGGTCGATGATCTGACACTTCAATCTGATGTAGAAGTGAAGGTTTCGGGCAATGCCGGGAATCCGGAGATTCATGCATATCTTGCTCAAATAATAATATTGAATGATATGTTCCAACTTCCGGAGTTATACGGAAATATTTCTTATAATAATCAAGAAGCAACATTTAATCTGCAAGATAGCAACCACTCCCTATTACTTAATGGAGATTTTGATATTTTCCGAAAACCTCCTTTTGTAAATGCAGAAATATATGCAAATGATCTTGCGCTGACAAATATATTAAGAACCGAAATCCCGTTTTTGAGTCCCCTCGACCCTCATGTGAATGCTCAATTCATGCTTACATTAAAAGAAGGTGTGATTAATCCTGACGGAAGGTTCAACTTTGCTGATAATATCAATTCTTCGGTAAAAGGATCAATCCTTATTTCTGGAGAAGTGCCTATCGATTTCAAAGGAAGAACCGGATTCCTTTCTATAAGATCAGACACGCTTTATATATATAATGAGCCCCTTAATTTTGTTTTTAATTCAACACTTTCTGAAAATGAGCACTTAGCAGGAGAATTGAGCATTAATAATACTATTTATACAAATGCTCTCGTGAAATTTAATCAGGAGGAAATTCACTATTCCGGAAATTTTTCGATCGACTCTCTCTCTATCAACCAACTCAATAATTTGATCTCTCTTTTTGAAAAAGAAACTCCTTTAAGTGGTATCATGAATGCCGATTTTGTATTTGACAGTTCTCAAGAAATATCCGGAAGAGGTAACTTGGAGTTGAAGGAATTCAGTTTTAGCGAGAATATTAATCCAATTAATGTTGAAATAGAATTACAAACAGATTCATCCAAAGTGGCTCTCAATAATATTCGTGTACAAAATTCTCAATCCCTTCTGAAAGGAAATGCTTCTTACTATCTCACTGAAGGTAATTTTGAATGTAATGCTTCAGAAGAAAATGTCGTGTTGGAAAATTTTTTGCAAGGTATTCCTGTGAAAGGAAAGGCGAGTTACGCACTTTCTGCATTCGGGCATCTCAATGATCCACATATCTTGTGTGATGTATCTGTTGAGGACGGAACGCTTTATAATACTGCTTTTAATTCATGTGCAATCCAGTTTTTCCAGGATTTTGATATGTTCTATCTCAATGAGATGGAAGTCACTGCACCAGATTTTATTTTCTCCGGAAGCGGATCCTACAGTTATAATTTTCTGACTGAGGAATTTTACAATCAGTCTGATAATATGAAGTTCCAATTTTCCGGTGATCTACTCAAAATTGTTATGCCATATGTCCCCGACATGAAACAGGCATCCAGCAATGCTGAGCTTTTCTGTTCATTTACTACTGACGAGACAAACACGATCGTTGATACGGCTCGGCTGAACATTTCTGATGGTCAATTTTCGATCAAATCCCAGCCCGAAAAGATAAGGAATTTTTCTTGTGCAGCGGAAGTGAAAGAAAACGTAATGACCACACTGAATGGTTCATTTAGAATGGGGGGCGGCAAACTTTATTTTAAAAATACAATTAATAATGATGACTCTGATATATTTGCAGGAAATATCAATATTGGCTCAATAAAACTCAATACTGATGACCAGGGGATCACCATACATATTCCAAACTACCAGCCGGAAAGAGGTCTTGTTAATGCGCATTTGACAGGATATGAAGATGAGTATTTCACGGTGTATAATGAGAATGGGGCATGGGTACTTTCCGGGAGAATACTTCTTTCAAATGGCGATGCAATTTATGAAGAAGGGGAGGAGCGAGAAGAGGTCGAAGACTCAGGGTTACCTCCAATTTATGCTGATTTTGATCTTGTCTTTGATAAAAATACATGGTACGTTTCCAATCCATTCAATCTCAAAATTGATGCGGGAGACTATATGAGTTTCCGTACAAATCGAGAAACCGAAGAGCTTGAACTCTATTTTGATCTTCATTCTCAGCGTGGTGAGATGAGGTTGTTTGGTGAATCTTTCAGCGTGGAGGATGTGATCGTACGTAAAGCACGGCAGGACAGAAAAGTTTTCATTAATGCCACGTTCACCAAGCGGACACCGGACGGCTCGATGATCTATCTGCACGTGCAGTCAACCGAGGACAAGCTGAATGCTGATGACATCGGCACTGATGCGTATGGAGATGTCGAAGTTACTTTGCGGAGCGATAATCCTAAAGATGTGACTATGCTCAGCATCCTCTCAAAAATTCAATACGGAAAAGAAATAGGTGAACTTTCCGAAGATGAGCGGTTTGATCTTGGCAGAGAACAGGCAATAAATCTCGCCAGCGATGAACTGAGTAATCTGATATTCAGTCCTCTTATAAGTCCGGTAGAGGGTGTTGTGCGGCAGATACTTGGACTGGATTATGTGAGATTAAAAACCGGTTTTATGAGAAATATAATAGAAACGAGCGGCATTGTGGAGTCGGATGACAATATTATTGATAGAGAGTACGACTCTGACCTGGAGCTGCTCGGAGAACTCAGCAAAGATATTTTACTTGAGAACCTTGCAATCGACCTCGGGAAGTACATAACTCCAGAATGGTACCTGAACTACGAAGCGCTCATTAAAAAGGAAATGACAGCGAGAAACGAAACGTATATCGGTGTGCAGCACGAGCTCTCATTAACGTGGGACCTGCCGTATAATTTCCGGTTTATTTATCGATATCAATTCTATCCTGCGCAGGGAAAAGACAACCAGGGAATATCATTAGAGACGGTTTTTCATTTTTAACTTTACCTCTTTAAAAATTGCACACTGATCGGCCAGTTGGCAGACAAGTTCACGCGATTCTCACAGAAAAAAAATATTCACCACAGAGATCGCTCGACTTCATTCAATTCCGTCGCTGCAACAGAGGAACATTCATCCAAAATAGGAAGTACTCCTCATATGAACACCTCATTCGTTCGATAGAGAGTATATAGTTTGGCTTGAGTATGTGAGGTATTCTTTTAGAAGAGTTCTTGGTGGTAATCCTATTAAATATATACGAACTTTATACTATTATTGAATTTGTTTAAAAAGTAAAAGTATATACTTTAGATTATATTCTTTATATCTTACTAAAAAACTTTACTAATTATTTCTATGACGGGAATTATGCCATAAATTATCATAAGATTTAATGAAATTATGAAAAAAATTATATTCTTTATTTTAGTAGCTCTTGTTACTTTTTGTACGACCCAGGTTTTTGCTCAAATAGAGTATAACTATATTTCTGATATTGAGATCACGGGAAATATCAATGTAACCACCCAGCTTATCAAGTCGGCATCAGGGCTGGCGCTCGGGCAGGTATATTCTGCAGATAAGGTTACCAAAGCCATTCAGAACATCTATAAGCTTGGCTTGTTCAGTAATATTCAGGTCGAAAAAGTCCAGAACAATAAGGGAGTGAAGGTCATCATACAGGTTTCTGAATTTCCCATTGTTCAGGACTGGGAAATAACCGGTAACAAAAAGATACGAGTTGACGAAATAAAGAAGCAGTTCAGGCTTGTTCGCGGTGACTATTGGTCGGGCGAACGGGAACTGGAAATCAAGCATAAAATTCTTGAGCTTTATTTTTCGAAGGGATACAGACTTGCTGCAGTGAGTTTCAAAGAAACGCCTGTACTGAACAACAGGATCGAGCTGACCATTGTCATTAATGAAGGACACAAAGTGGTGATCCGCGAAATCAGCTTCAAGGGTAATGAGAAAGTTACAGAAAAGAAACTGCGAAGGATCATAAAGACAAAGAAAAGCGGATTTTTGCGTTCCGGTGTGTTCGACCAGGAAAAATTTGATGAAGATCTGACCCGCATTATTGATTATTACAATTCCAAGGGTTACATCGATGCTGCAGTCATTGGCTGGGAACCGAGATACGATGAAAACGGACGACTGTTCCTGACAATCAATGTGTACGAGGGCAATCAATACCGTATCGGCACAATATCTCTTGAAGGCAATACATTATTCAGCAAAGAAATTCTTCTCCGTCAGCTCAAATTTGAAATGAATGAGATCTTTAACAGGGAAGATTTTGATAACAAACTGAATGGCATACGTTCGATGTATTATGAAGAGGGATATATTTATTCAACCGTTTCTCCTCAGATCAATCCGCAGGGAGATGTGGTGAACATCAATATCTTTGTGCAGGAAAACAATCGCGCAAAGGTCAGGCAGATCTATGTCGAGGGTAACAAGAAGACAAAAGAGAAGATCATCCGCCGGCAGCTTGCAATCGTACCTGGTGATTACTTCAGGCAGTCTTTGCTGATACAGAGTCAGCGCAACATATACAATCTCGGATTTTTCGAACCCAATATCGGGCTTGATTACCAGCCGATTAATGATGATGGCGATATCGATCTCATATTCCAACTTGAGGATAAGGAATCCGGTACTGCAAATATGGGTGTAAATTATGATGAAGAGGATAAGCTTACGGGTTTTCTTTCGTTGTCTCATAATAACCTATTTGGAAAAGCATGGGGACTGAAATTATCCTGGGAATTCAGCGGCTCTAAACAGGAATATGACATCAGTTTTACCAATCCGTATTTTTATGATACGAATGTACTTGTGGGCGCAGATGTGTATCATCAAAGAAATGACTGGAAAAATTATAATTATAAGGTAGTAAAATCCGGCGGTGGTTTTCGTATTGGAACCAAAATTCCGTGGGTCAATTATGCAAAGGTTACCACCGGTTATTCAATAACGCAGAAACAGTATAGTATTCTGGATGAAAAGGATAATGTTTCAACTTCCTTGCAAGCTCTTGTTGACAGGGGAAAGATACTCACGAGTACTGCCTTTCTCACCCTGGAACGAGACGATAGAGATAATGTGTTCCGCCCGAGTGAGGGCTCGCTTGTACGCTCATACACAGAGCTGGCAGGTGGTTTCTTTGGCGGAAGTGAAAACTATATTAAAGAAATAGTCCAAACAAACTGGTATTTGAAGCTTTTCTGGAAATTCTCTCTTGGCGTACGCTGGAGAGTTGGGTATGTGAAAGCATTTGGCGACACAAAAGAAGTACCGCCCGATGAACTTTTCTACCCCGGAGGTACCGGTGCAGACGGAATCCGCGGATATCCTGATAATAGTGTTGTTCCTGAAGATCAGGACGGAGGTAAAGCAGAATTTATCACTTCCAGCGAAATCACATTCCCGATCTCTGGTGACCAGATAATCGGAGTGATGTTCCTTGATGCAGGAAATTCATACAATTACCTTTCAGAGATCAATGTGCAAAAACTGAAAAAAGGAATTGGAATGGGCGTTCGTATCATGTCGCCAATGGGACTTCTCGGATTTGATTATGCATATGGTATGGACAGAGAAGTAAATAATAAATGGCAATTCCATTTCCAATTTGGCTCAACGTTTTAAAAAATAATTTTATATAATAAGGAGATGTTATAATGAAGTTCAAAGGTATAATCATTGCGATGTTATTGGTTCTGATCCCCATCATGGGATTTGCTGCTACACAAAAGATCGGCGTGATAGATGTCGATAAAGTGTATAATGATTTTGAAGAGAAGAATATTGCAGAGCAGCAATTCTATCAGGAATCAGACCAGTGGGAAAAAGATCTGGATGAAAAAGAAGCGGAAATTACTCGCTTGAAGAATGAATATGAAAACCTTCCTCCAATCGTTTCCAAAGATCGCCGCGAACAAAAATTAAAAGAGATAGAACAGAAAGAAACCGATTTCTATAATTTAGCGAATGAATATCGCAACAAGGCAGTCGAACGCCAGATGGAACTTCTCGCACCTATTAGTGAGAAGATAGTTAATGCGATCAATGAAGTTGCTGAAGAATACGGGCTGGATATTGTGCTCAATACTATGCAGGGTGAGGTCGTGCTCTACATCAAGAGTGAAGATATTGATATCACCGAAGCTGTTATTGAGAAGCTGAATGTAAACGCAGTTCCCGCTCCAAAAGAAAAAACTGAGGAATGAAACAATTCGCATTAGTACTCTCTCTTGAGCAGCTTGCGTCAATCGCTGAAGGCAAGCTCGTCAAAATTCGGGATTGCACGTGTAGTGCTGTCGCTTCCCTTGAAGAAGCAGATGAGAATACTGTGGTTTTTTTCCAGGATCCGAAATTTGAAAAGGGATTTGCAGAATCCAAAGCAGGTGTTTTTCTTATTCCAGAAAAATTAGACACAGATACCTTACCCAAAAGAAATTATATTCTTTGCTCTAAGCCGTACTTTTCTTTTTTAAGGATCGTTGCTTATTTCTTACAATCCACACAAAAACCAATCAAAGGTAGAGACATTCATCCTACTGCAATTATTGCTGAGTCTGTAAAAATCCCCGAGAATATAACTATTGCTGCAAATGTAGTGATCGGAGAAAATGTTGTTTTGGGGGACTGTTCATTGATTCATGAGAACGTTGTTATCAAAGATGATATTGTCATTGGTGATAAGTGTTGTTTTTATCCGGGAGTGACCATTTACAGCGAAGTCCTGATAGGATCTGAAGTGAGTATTCACGCAGGGAGTGTCATTGGTTCTGACGGTTTCGGTTATATATGGGATGGAAAGAAGCATCAAAAGATACCACAGATAGGAAGCGTTATTATTGAAGATGATGTGGAGATCGGTGCGAATGTGACTGTCGACCGGGGTGCGCTTGGTGATACGATCATTCGCAAAGGATCAAGAATTGATAATCTCGTTCAAATCGCTCATAACGTTGAAGTAGGGGAGTTTACTGTCCTCTGCTCACAAGTCGGGATTGCAGGAAGTTCAAAGGTTGGAAACAACTGCATCTTTGCAGGACAGGTTGGTATTGCAGATCATGTAAAGATCGGGGATAACGTCAAAATTGGCGCTCAATCAGGAGTTCCCAATGATATTCCGGACAATAAGATCGTGCTCGGATATCCAGCGATAGATATCGGACTGCAAAGAAGGATTCTCGCTTCATTAAAAGAATTGCCCGATATACGAAAATACTTCCATCAACTCAAAAAGAAGGAAGAAACTAATGTACATTCATGAAAATCAACAGACAATTAAGGATTCAATAAGTTATACAGGCATCGGCTTACATACAGGGACGATCAGTACTGTAACATTTAAATCTGCACCAGAGAACACAGGTATAATCTTCCGTCGTACCGATTTGCCTGGGCAGCCGGAGATTCCTGCAGATATACAGCATGTACAAAGTCTGGATAGAGGAACGAATATTGGCATCAAGGATGCAACGGTCGCCACTATCGAGCATGTGCTTTCTGCCATCAAAGGATTGGAAATCGATAATATTTATGTGGAAATTGATGGAGAGGAAATCCCTGTTGCGGACGGTAGTGCGATCGAGTTTGTGAAAGCCTTGAAAAAATGCGGTATTGTCGAGCAGAATGCGGAGCGTAAATATCTTGAGATCAAGAAGCCGTTATCGTTTTCTGTTCCGGAACGTAATGTCGATGTCGTTGTGGTGCCTTCTGAGTCTTTGAAGATCACATTTTTTATTGATTTTGACCACCCGAACCTTAAACCTCAATACACTTCCATGGTTTCTCTCCAAGATGAATATGAAAAGGGATTTGCTTCTGCAAGAACTTTTTGTTTTATCAATGACATTAAACAACTTAAAGCAGCTGGTCTGATCAAAGGTGGAAGTTTGAGCAATGCGCTCGTCATCGGTGATGAAAGTCTATCTGATACAGATATACAGGAGTTGAGAAAACTCTTCAATATGAAGGGAGAAGTCAAACTTAATGAGCATAAGCTGCTTAATTCCACTCCCTTAAGATATTATAATGAATTTGTGCGACATAAAGTTGTCGACCTCATTGGTGATCTTGCACTTCTGGGTATCTCTGTAAAAGGACATATTCTAGCTGCACGCTCCGGACATAAAACGAACATCGAACTGATAAAAAAGATCAAGCAGCAGTATGAAAATGAAATCTTAAAAGCAAAATATCAAAAAAAGGAAGCGCAGGGGGTTGTCTTTGATAATGAAGCGATCCAGCGAATTCTTCCACACAGATATCCGTTCCTGCTCGTTGATAAGATCATTGAGTTCACTCCCGGAGAATCGATCGTCGGCATAAAAAATGTTACGATAAATGAACCTTTCTTTCAAGGACATTTTCCGGATCATCCTGTTATGCCCGGAGTGCTCATCGTAGAGGCAATGGTACAAACAGGCGGTATTCTCGTTCTTAATGAATGTCCAGATCCTCGTGATTTTATCGCATATTTTCTTTCAATAGATAAAGTGAAGTTCAGAAAACTGGTTGTTCCCGGAGATAGACTTGAATTTCGCATGAGATTGGTTCGGTCACGGGTCGGGGTACATGTGATCGAAGGCAAAACGTATGTTGATGATAAATTGGTTTGCGAAGGGGAATTAAAAGCAAAATTGATTAAAAAAAATGACTCAAATAATTCATCCAACAGCAATAATTGATCCCAAAGCAAGGATCGGAAATGATGTTGAGATCGGTCCTTTTTCAATTGTTGGACCGAAAGTAATACTCCATGACGGAGTAAAAGTAGCATCAAATGTCGTGATAGATGGTCGCACAACTATTGGAAAAGGGTGCAGAATTTTTCATTCTGCTGTCATTGGCACCGAACCTCAGGATCTTAAATATGCCGGAGAGGACACTGCAGTTGAGATCGGTGAATACACACTCATCAGAGAATTTGCGACTGTTAACCGCTCTACAAATATTGACCAGCCAACAAGAGTCGGCAGCAAATGCCTGCTCATGACGTATACTCACGTTGCTCATGATTGCCAGCTCGGTGATCGGGTAATTATGGCGAATTCCGCAAACTTGGCAGGACATGTTATTATTGAAAATAATGCAACCATCGGCGGAATAACTCCTGTTCATCAATTTGTGCATATTGGCTGCTATTCCTTTATTGGTGGGCTTTCGCGCGTAAGCCAGGATGTCGCACCATATACTCGCGGAGCAAGTATTCCATATAGAACAGTAGGGCTTAACTCCGTTGGTTTGCGGCGCAATAATTACTCTCCTGAAACAAGAGCAACATTAAAGGAGCTCTACAAGATTTTCTATAATTCAAACCTCAATACAACACAGGCATTAGAAAAAATTATGGCTGAAATCGACATGATTGATGAAGTGAAACATTTTATTGAATTTGTAGAAAATTCAGAACGCGGAATTGCTAAGTAAAATTTTTTTGTTTTTTTATAAAAAAAATTGACAGAGTAAGTAGTGACAGTAACTTATGGCTTGCATATAGCAAAAAATGATGCGGAGGCACATATGACAAAACAAGAGTTAATTGAAAAAGTTGCTATGGATGCTGACATTTCGAAGAAGAAAGCTGGCGACGCTGTTAACGCTGTATTCGATAGCATCAAATTAGGACTTGAAAAAGGTGACAAGATCACTATGGTTGGTTTCGGAACATTTAGTGTGGCAAAAAGAGCTGCACGTATGGGTCTGAACCCTGCAACTGGTGAAAAGATTCAAATCCCTGCAACTAAAGTTCCCAAATTTAAAGCGGGTAAAAAACTTAAAGAAGCAGTCAAATAATCACCATTTTATAAGAGCAAGGGGCTTCCCCTTGCTCTTTTTATTAAAACAATTCGGGGTTAAACATGAAGTTTAATGTTCATAGAAATCAGATATTACAAAAAGTCCAATTTATCAACAGTATTGTTCCTGTAAGAAACCCTTTGCAGATACTCACTAATATTCTCCTTGAAGCAAATAGTGAAAAAGGAAGCATTCGCCTTGCTGCTACTGATCTTGAAGTTTCGGCAGTGACAGAGGTAGAATGCAATGTGCTTGAATCCGGGAAGATTGCAATCCCCGCAAAAAATTTTACAGATATTATTCGTGCCCTTCCTGATGATGAGATTCACTGCGAACTGGATAATAAGATGCTGAATATCAAATGCCAACACAGTGAATTTAGTTTGATATATGCAGACCCGGAAGATTTCCCTGAAATTCCGGAACGAGAATGGGAAAACAGTTTTACTATGGATGCTGGGCTCTTTTCAAAATTAGTTGAAAAAACTTCTTTTGCCGTATCAGAACATATTGGACGACCCGCATTCTCAGGTATTCTTTGGGAGTTGGATGCTAAAAAACAGAAGATGGTTGCTACAGATGGAAAAAGATTAGGTAAATTCGAGAGCGCGCTGAGTCTGGATACAGACAAGATAGACATTATTATGCCGATCAAAGGTGTGAATCTCGTAAGAAGGATTATACATGCTGACCAGCCCAAGATAAAGATATTACCTGAAGAGAGCGCGATCAGCTTTGAGTATGATTCATATAAGATATATTCACGTTTGATTGAGGCAAATTATCCTGACTACGAAGCAGTAATACCGTACGATAATTCAAAGATATTTGATATCGAAGTAGAACCTCTTATTAAAGCAATTCAACGAGTTTCTCTGCTTGCCTCTGAGGATAATTTTAAGATCGTATTCAATTTTTCGAAAAATCAACTTAAAATTCACTCCGAGAATATTGACAAGGGATCTGCTGAAGAAGTTCTGGAAATTGAGAATGATTTCGATAAATTCCAAATTGGCTTCAACTATAAATATCTAATTGAAATACTTCAGCTTGTGGATACGAAGATCGTGCAGATAAAATTCGAAAACTCTCTTGATCCGTGTATTTTCTATAATATTGAATATGCAGAAGATCAAAAAAATCTATTCCTCCTCATGCCGCTAAGATTAGCGAATGATTAAGTAGATTAGTAAATAAACTTTGATAAAGCATCTGTATTCTTGCAGATGCTTTTTTATTTTATCTTGGATTTTCTCTTTGCAGTATGCTTATTTCTAACCTCATATTTTCTGAATAACTTTGCCTTTTGTTGGTATTGTTCAAGAGGGACCTTCACCCGTAAACGTACAGAATCATTATTATATCGCTTATCAATAATTTCTGCATTATCAAAAAGATAGGAGATGAATTTTTGCTCTTTGTTGGGAATTTTAAGTATTATGTTTTTCTTGCTAACAGCTAACATTTTTGAGATTGCTTTTTGGATGTCATCGAAATTTGTACCGTTTCGTGCAGAAATAAAGAGGGATTCCGGATAATCAATGCGGAGTTTCTTTTTCATGAACAGATATTGGTTTTGCGGGAGAATGTCGATTTTATTAAAAATCAATATTATATCTTTGTGATCAGCATGGATATCTTTCAGAGTTTGAAAAACAGTATCCATATATTCGAATAATTTAGGATGCGAAATATCTACTACGTGCAAGAGCAAATCAGCATAAACTACTTCTTGCAATGTAGCGTGAAAGGATGCGATCAGATACGGCGGGATTTTTCTTATAAAACCTATTGTATCAGAAATGACAATGTGCTCTTTTGTTTCGAGGGTTATTCCTCTTGTTGTGGTTTCCAGGGTTGCAAAAAGCTGGTCTGCCGTGTAAAGATTGGAGGAGGTAAGTCTATTTAGCACAGTGCTCTTTCCCGCATTTGTATATCCCACAAGACTCACTGAAAACACCTCTTTCCGGCTTTTTCTTTTCGTCTCGTTTATCTGCTCGATCCCTGCAATTTTTGATTTTAAATGTGCGATCCTATCATTTATTCGGCGCCGGTCTATTTCGAGTTGTTTCTCTCCGGGACCGCGAAATCCAATGCCGCCCTCGATTCGGGAAAGATGTGTCCATTGCCCTTTTAAGCGAGAAAAGTTATACTGCAGTTGTGCAAGCTCGACCTGCAATTTACTTTGCTTTGTTTGAGCATGTTGAGCAAAAATATCAAGTATGAGTTGTGAACGGTCTATTATCCGCTTCTTGGTCGTTTTTGATAAATTTCTGTCCTGCGAAGGTGTGAGATTGTCATCAAAAATAATGATATTTGCATCTTCGCTTTTAGCTCGCGCACCTATTTCTTTTGCTTTGCCTGACCCGACAAAATATGCGGGATGAGGTTTGGGCCGGATTTGGATTTCTATAGCTGAGACAACAACATTTGCCGTTCGTGCAAGATGTGCGAGTTCCTGCAGAGATTCTTCCACATCAAAGGATGATCTGCCTTCAGTTTGTAGTCCAACTAAAATAGCTTTATCTTGTTTCTGTTCTATCGTATGAATAGAGAACCTCAGTTATGATTTTTAGCGAATGAGTACAATTTTTTGAACTACCTCTTCAGAATTTTCATTCATTGCTTTCAAAAGATAAATACCTGAAGGAACTGGGTCGTTACGAATATCTGTGCCGTTCCAGATAACAGAGAGCTGGTGATCATGAGAAGGATTGGTAATAGGCAGGTCTTTGACCTTTTGTCCTTTCATATTATAAATTTCTACTTGTACATGTGCACTGAGATGCGCAATTTCAAAACTGATCGTCGTGGCAGTAGTGAAAGGATTGGGGAAGCTCATCACATGATATCCGAAATTATGGGCAATTTCAGGAAACTCATCGATCGCTACAATATCCAGGTCGAGTAATATACACAGCGCAATAGGATCGATCTCACCCTGGTTGGTTGTTCCGTCATACACAAATCTTCCGTGTGACATATAATGCAGAGCCATAAACGGAAAGGTCATTGACGTACCTTGTATGGGATTGTGAATAGTGGCTACACCCATATTTTGAGTACGACCGCAGATGGTACAATCTTCGATACCCCAGACAGGCTGCGATTCGATATAGATCGAGTCGGTAGGCGGATTTGATCCTGAAGAAATAACCGGAAGTGATGAAATTTTCTCTATCAAAGCTTGTGATATTTCGTGCCCGTCATCGATCCCAATATTATGGGTGTAGGGATTATCATATTCCATATCGAAATAGGTCTCAGCCGAGTTGTTCAATCCGTCATTATCTGGATCATTTGGTGTGGCAAGTGCATGATGTAAGATGTCATACGGCGCGATTGTCTTATTAAGCAGGGCAATATCAATGCGTGTGGTATCATCCTCAATAATGTAGGAAAACGAGCCATGCTCCAAAAAATGAAGTGCCATATATGGAATATTGATCTCGAGCTCGTGCATGGGATTGTGAACGGTCACATATCCCATATTTGCAAGCTCACCGCAGATCGGGCAATTATAATATCCATAGGTTGGGTGCTCGATGACATAGCAGGAATTCGGGGTGATGACGTGTGGTAAGCTGTCTATAAGAGCTTTATGACTTTGAGCGATTGTGTGAGATTCTCCACTCGGGAAAACGCCGGTTATCAATTCTTCACTATTCGTGAGATAGTCATCGTCATCATCACCCGGCACAGAAATCCAGTGAGAATCTGCATGAAGATGAGATAAAGTGCCAAGTGAAAATGTCAAAGCCGCAGCATAGGGAAGTGCTTTTTTGAAGAATTGTAAAATGGGAGTCTTTTCATGTAAAGCATATTTCTCGCTATACAGCTCGTGGCATTCATCAAATATTGATTTGTAAACAGGGAAGAGGGATGGTGAAATGCGACAATCGGGGCAGATCCAATGAAACAGAAGTTTCTGTTCCTTATCTATGTATGGATTGTGGGTGTATCCATTATGAATAAAATTTTCTACACAGCAAGAAGGATACCCGAAAAGAAATCCTTCGATCTTGCGCTGTGCTGGTGTTAATCTGAGAGGTTGGTCGTCAAAATGACGTGTATATGCTGAAAGGTATCGAGAGCTTTTACTGAAGATAAGCTCTTCAATTTTATCTCCGTTGTCACAAAATCTGGTAACAGGTTCTAAAACAAGATCAAACTTTTTAAGCGTCTGCTTCTCTTGGTAGCCAAGCGGCTTTTCCCAGCGGCTAAGCGGTTTCACCTTATGAGTGGTCAGCAAAGCCAGATAAAGAAGCTGGAAACGCTGGTCATGCAAAAAGTTCTCTTTTTTCATGTTACCTCCTGATAAGTTGGAGAGTAGTAATAATTGTTGGTCGCTCTTCGCAACCATATCCTATTTAAGAAAATAACAGACATCATTATCGTAAAATAATGATCTTTCCTAAATGAGTAATTCTTTTCTCTTGAACAACATTTGAGAAGTATATTCCACTTAGAACCGGAACACCATATTCATCATTGCCATTCCAATATAATTGAGTAAAATTGTCAAATGGTTGTTGCGTAAAAAGTTTTCTTACATGCTGTCCCTTAGAATTATATATGTCAATGTGCATGTCTTGGGAAATATCCGGGCAATAGAAAGAAAGGCATATAGTTCCGTGAACATCCGGATTGAAGGGATTCGGATACATGCTTTGCATAAGATCTTCATGCATTTCTGGTTCATCTATGGAAACATTATCAAATGTGATCGTCATTGAAGCAGAGGTTTCATTTAGAGAGCAGTCCCGCGCGATCACTTCAAGAATATATTGCCCATCCGGGAACTGGCTCGTATCCAGGTTTTCATATTGGTCATATTCAGTGATCACAGAATCTCCGTCAGAGTTTGTGATGATATGATAATAATTTCGAGTGCTATAATCACCTATCGAGTAACAGTATGGATCTCTTGAATAGATCGTATAGAGCACCATATTATCATAAGTTCCGTTTACATAGGTGTCCAGGGGCATATCATAGGCAAATGAGAAACGCTCGTAAATTGTTGAACCGGGATTCGATCCAGGATGAAGCTTGAACATCAAATCCCAGACATCTATTCTCCATGTGGAATTTGCAATATCATGACATTTTGCGATGATATCGATCTCACCCATTAAGTTGTCTGGATCGAGATAAGTTCCAGCTTCTGTGCGGAATGCAAAAAGATCTGAACCATAGGCATTTTCAAAAACTGGAGCAGTAGTATCTTCAATGTTAATCACATCAAGAAGAGGATTATCAGTTGTCCACCAGTTCCCACTCCATGTTAAACCTGAGCTTATAATTCGTGCAAAATGAATATGAGTGAAGTCAGAAAAGCCCCATGGATAAAGCGTACCCAGAAGATTGCCTACCTGAACCTGATCTCCGACCATATAAGGAATTGAGTTTTGATTGAGATGTGCATAGAGATATCCCTCAGATTCTGCGGAAGTATTTTCATTCGAAATGCCTATTCTCCAGTAAGCGGAACCACCGGTCGTAAGAATTGCTTTAATATAACCGGAATGTACTGCAAACACATTTGCATAATCACCACCTAGAAAATCAACGCCGGGATGAAGGTAAGGAGAACCTCCATACTGCTGAATTTCTGCGTAACTATTTCCAATGGGGAAGGGCTGTGGGATGATCCCATAATCAAGGGGAGCAGTAATTGCCTGATGTGTTTTAGTTTCCTTTAGATTGAATTGAACTTCATCCTTTTGTACAATACTATTATTCTTGTAATGATACAGTTTGAAAACAAATGAAGTATCCTGTTCGTCTCTTTCGACAAAATAGAGTTCCGTATTGATAGCTTTGGTTTCAAAAATTGTTTTTTGAGAACTATACAGCGGAATAAGTCTCCCTTCCAGGAAAAGGGATATCGAGTTTCTTGTGGATACTACCAGCTTTTGATTACAGAAAATAATGTTATGAGGATGTTCATTTATAAGAAGTGAATATGATTTATAATTGATTGCTTTTTGATCGGAATTATAAAATGCAGGATTACCGAAATCATCGACAGCAAAGACAATTGAACCGCGATAATTCTTGATGACAGCCGCATCATCAGAAAGTATGACAATGCCATTCCCATCATAAAAAGCAATATATTTTTGATTTTCTGAAAGTACAATATTGATGATCTTCGAATAGATATTTTTAAAAATGAGTTCTCCGTTATTATCATATAAACGAAGCACTGATGGAACATTGTCTTCAAGAGTGATAAGTGTGAGATATCCTGACGTGGTTCTGAAAAAAGAATTTCCCTCAAATGTATATCCATCACAACTGATCGTAAATAAACCATTTTCAATACTGTATTCCAGGTCTTTTTTGTTTCTATCTTGCGTGATGTGTCCATATTGATTAAGCTGTATTGCATAACAGGGCAGGGATAAGAGCAATATGAGTGCTGCCGAGAGTAAGATAATCTTTATCATTATGTCGAACTCCGATAAAATTTTATATGTATAAAAAACATACCATTTTAGAGCATGTCAAGAGAAAAGTGTTGCAAAATTTGACGTATTATTTCAACGGGAATAGCACTGAACATAAGTGAGGTTCTCATGAATAAACAGCAAGAGATAAATGTTCTTTTAATAAAAGAAGCTAACGCAGTGAAAGCACTCGCTGATAAACTTGATCATAATGTTGATAAAGCGCTGGAACTCATCCTTGAGTGTAAAGGTAAAATTGTAGTCACAGGAATGGGCAAAACAGGGATTATCGGCAGGAAAATATCTGCAACTTTTGCCAGTACGGGCACGCCTTCCATCTTTCTTCATCCTGCAGAAGCCATCCACGGCGATCTCGGTATGGTTGATGATTCTGATGTGGTGATGATAATCTCAAACAGCGGCCATACGGAAGAATTGATCGAAATCTTTCCATATTTTAAAGGGAAGAAAATTCCAGTTATTTGTCTGACCGGGAACACACAATCTACACTCGGCACACTGAGTGATGCGGTCATAGATATTGGTGTTCCAAAGGAATTCGAACCCCTCGGGCTTGTGCCCATGGCAAGCACGACCACTGCGCTGGCAATGGGAAATGCGCTTGCAACAGTCGTACTGCAGGAAAAGAAATTCTGCCATGACGATTTTGCCATGCTTCATCCGGGCGGAACGATCGGCAAACGTTTGCTTCTTGCTGTTCATGATGTCATGCATAAGGGAGAAGCAAATCCAGTTATCTCAGAAAATGCAACATTGAAAGAGGCGATACTCGTGATGACATCAAAAGGACTGGGATGTGTCAGTATTATTAATGAAAAGGGCACTCTCACCGGGATCATCACGGATGGAGACCTGCGAAGAATATTTCAAAACTTTGTGAGTCCATTCCACGAGAAAGTGGGAATTCTTATGACAAAAGAACCAAAAGCAATAAAACCAGAAACTTCAGGAATCGAAGCCCTTGAAGTAATGGAAAAATATTCCATCACAATGATACCGGTTGTGAACGAGAATCATGAGCCGGTTGCGATGCTTCATATGCACGATCTGATTCGGGCAGGAATAGTACCGGAGAAATAGAAAAGCGGAGGATACATGACTGTAAATTTGAAAGGAAGAAGTTTATTAACATTGAAGGATTATTCTAAAAAGGAGATCCTATATCTTATTGAAGCTGCAATTGAACTCAAAGAACATAAAGCACACGGAACCTTAAAGAAGAAACTCGAAGGCAAGAATATTGCCCTGCTCTTTGAAAAAAGCTCGACACGAACCCGCTGTGCATTTGTGTCCGCAGCTGTGAATGAGGGAGCTCATACAGAATATCTTGGTAAGAACGATATCCAGCTTGGTGGCAAGGAAACTGTCGAGGATACTGCGCGTGTACTCGGGAGAATGTTCGATGCGATCGAATTTCGCGGTTTCAAACAGGAAACAGTCGATTTGCTGGCTGAATACTCTGGTGTTCCAGTATGGAACGGACTTACCGATCTCTATCATCCCACACAGATACTGGCAGATTTTATGACTGTGAAGGAAGAACTCGGCATGCTTGAGAACGTGAAGTTCGCCTATGTGGGAGATGGACGCAATAATGTGGCAAATTCACTTATGATAAGCGCTGCAAAGATCGGAATGGATTTTCGGGTCGTTTCTCCTATGTCACTTTTTCCAAATAAGCACCTTGTGAAAGAGTGCGAGGTTTATGCTCAAGAAAGCGGAGCTCGTATTAGCATGACAGATTCAATAGAAGAAGGTGTAAAAGATTGCGATGTAATCTATACAGATATATGGGCTTCAATGGGGGAAGAAGATAAAATTCATGAGCGTATCAGTTTGTTGAAACCATATAAAATTACAATGAGCATGCTCAAACAAACCAGTAAAGAGGATGTGATATTTCTTCATTGTTTGCCCTCATTCCATAATTTGCAAACAGGTATCGCTCAGAAATATCCAGATATATGCGAAGTTGAAGACGAGGTTTTTGAAAGCAAATTTTCAAAGGTCTTCGACCAGGCAGAAAACAGGTTATGGACTATCGAAGCAGTTATGGTGGCAACCTTAACATAGTTTCACGCACAGAGCGCCTGTCACCTCCGCCAGTTGGCGGATACGCCGCGGCAGGCAGAGAAAATATTCACGCAGAGCACGCTAAGAAATAAAAAACTATTCCCTCTCGTTCCGAAGTTGAACTTTGGAACGCAACAAGCCTAACCGTTCGCAAGCTTAAAAAAATCCTGGCAACCATTACAGTTACCAGGATTGTATTTGTTGTGCGTCTATATATTATTGAATAAGAAGTTTCTTGGTTTCCTGATAGTTCTCAGTTTTGAGTTGATAGAAATACACACCGTTGGCGAGATCGTTCACGCGCCAGGTTTTTGTATAGTCATTCACTATCATGTCTTCATTAATAACTTCCTGTACCAGCTTACCTTTGATGTCATAGATATTAAGTGACACAGGACGAAGTGTGCCTTCCAGCCCACCGATCATGAAGTTGAAGGTAATGTTCTCGCCAACCTGAACAGGATTCGGATAAATATCATTAAGGAAGGAATGAACGATAGTATTGAGTTGTCCATCACCATCTACATCCACCGGGTCATACTGGATAGCGCCATAAACATTTGTCGTTCCATCGAAATTCACACATTCAAGCCAATAGTAATATTCTGTTGAATAAGGATCTGCTGATTCATCAATAAAGGAATATTCATGAGGTTGTGATGTGGTACCATGACCCTCGATTATGGACATATTTACTTTTTCAGAAAGCACATATTCTTCTTCAATACCACGGAATACATTAAAACCAATGACATCAGTTTCTGATGCTGTTGCCCATTCAACAGTTACAAAATCATTTGCATATGCTGCAGTAAAAGCTGAAAGCTCGACTGGAAGGGTATGGATGACAGCACCATCATTATCAACTTCGATATAAGCATTATCAAAATAGAGAACATTTTCTCCCGGGTTAGATCCACTATAGATTCTTGCTTCTACAACAAATCCGTCATTTTCAGTTGTTGCTGGATAAGTCCACGTATAAGATAATTGTTCCCAACCAATTCCAGAGGAGTATGTAGTGTTTCCACCTGCAGAACCACCGTATGAATTTACATCACCATCAATTGGCGTATAATGTCCCCAAATTCGACCACTTGGATAACCCGCAGGTGTCACATCATATACATAGAAACTAGCAGTGATCTGGTCACCTTCACTTAATCCTGTAACCCACCAGATATAACCTTGGGGTGTACTAAGCAAAGGATCTTCCCACATTTTAAGACTTCTGGTACCAGCATACACTTGTTCGTCAGTATTAGCGAATAAAGCATTTCCGTAGAAACCAAGTACTGTTGAAGTACCATCTTCCCAGCCGAAAGAACTGATGACAACAGCAGAGAGAGACGAAACAATAAAGATGAATGAAACAAATAGTATAATTTTTTTCATTCTTTCTCCTTTCAATTGATTATTTTAGTTATCATATTTATATATTGCCCATTATTATTTACTTTTTTAATACGCTGTTAATTTAAAGGGATTATAAATTTCTTTGTCAAATTTTTTTTATATTTTGATATACTTGACAAAATAATGGATAAAAATTACTAAAAAATTCAATGTAATTGGTGTGTAAAAATGAATAATAATGTAATAAATATTTCACAAAAACCTTCAGGAGGTATTTCATGAAAAAACTATTGCTTTTTTTTATGGTCATGTGTTTTTCGGGTATGTTGTACGGGCAGCTCACAGTGCGTCTTGTCGTGAATGACTTTGATATTGTGTACCCTTCAGCTTTTGATAAGGATGACCCAGCAGGACAGCCGATCATCTTCACGCTCGATCTACTGAATATGTCGGGTGATGACATGCAATGCAAACTTGCGATGTCATTATATGCTCCGGCATACGGAGATCTGCTTACAGAAGCGGATGGGTTGCTAAAAACCTATGACGGCATTCCGGGTAATACTGAAAGCACTTACCTTGCATTTGCTCCTATGCAGGTTTATGCTTTATCCAATCGGGATATTATCAATAACGACGTGAAGATCGAGGGTTCTTGGAATGATGTATTGAACAATATTCCAGACTTCGAGGATTTTGTCATGGCAAATGGTTATTTCCCAAGCGGCACCTACACATTCACTTTTTATCTTTATGATATGCAGATGGTCGAGATCGAGCACAGTTCTGCAACGATGATCATTTCAAATGATATGCAGGTAAATTTGCTTGCTCCAGGCACAGAGATCACGTCAGGGCAATCCATAGACCTTTTACTCCCCCTTGGTGATAATACCCCGACTTTTGCATGGCAATCTTCAGCCACCATGTACGAGCTAACAGTTTGGGAACTCGATCCCTCTGTCTATGAAACTATCATTCTTGGCGATCTTCCTGAACCTCTGGTCGTGCTGAAAGACCTTCCTATGCAATTCTATCAATATGATTCATCCTTGCCGGAACTTCAGGATGAATATTGTTATGTGTGGAATGTAGTCGGAGATTTTACATCCACACTCGGCATGGAGACCCAGAGTAGTGAATTCTATGGATTCAAGTTCCAGTCATCTGTGGGTGGCGGAGATCCCAATGTAGAAAATCTCATAGTTAATCTTGCAGCCCTTGGTTTACTCAATCCCGGGCAGATTGGCAATTATGCTCCAACGGGACAGGTGTATGTGAACGGAATTCTTATCACAGTAGGAAATATCAGCGAATTTCTTACCGGTCTCTTCAATGGCACGTATGTAATCGAAACTATTGTGATCGAGTAGGAGGAGGTAACCATGCAAAAATTAATTTTTCTCATAATGATCCAAATTTTAATTCTCAGTTTTCTTTGTGCTGACGCGACACCTTCTGCAATAGTCCTGAAAAGCAGCGGTGTAGTTGAACTTCACAGGCAGGATGAAACCAAGCAAGTGACCGATGGTGAGATATTATACAGTGGAGATGAAGTCATTTCCAAAGAAGCATCTCTTGCAGCGATCCGCTTTGTCGATGACGGCGCTATTATAAAACTGTTTGCCAACTCGATCCTTACAATCAATACAGAAAAGACAGAGAACAGACTTGATAAGAATCTCTATCTTGAAGTTGGTGAGTTGTGGTCAAAAGTGTCCAAAGAAAAGGGTTCCTATGAAATAGAAACGCCGACCGCAGTGGCAGCAGTGAAGGGAACGGACTTTCTCACAGAAGTAAAAGAAAGCGGAGACACATGGCTCTTTACCTTCGAAGGTGTTGTCGAACTGAAATCCGACCTTGGTACCGTGGAAGTAGATAAAGGTAAAACCGGTATTGCGACAAAGGATTCAGCTCCTTCCAGCAGGGAAACGAAAAAGGGTGAGGTGCGAGAGGAAGTCAAAGGTGAAATCCTCTCAGGAGCAAAAACCAATGTCATGGAAATCGAATTTAAAGATGCTAACGGTCAAACCAAAACCATGAAAATATTCTATAAATAAGGAGGATTAGATGAAGAAAACTTTAGCAGCAGTCTTAATTCTCATGTTATCAACGACAATGCTCATTGCAGCAACTATCGAAACCGATTTTATCCCACCGGAATTTGTGCAGTACATGAAACCCCTTCATCTACGCCTGGATATCATTGGAGGCGGTGATGAGATAGAAGAGGTGTACCTCTTTTATAAAAAAGCAAATCTGGACTTTGTGCAGCTTCTCATGGATCCGGGACTCGGAATGAATCCCTATTATGATGCAACAATCCCGGGCAGTTATATTGACCAGCCGATCTCATTTTACTTCCGCATCATAAAAAAGGATATGCTTGACCAGACTATTCCAGGTATCGACCCCATCAATAATCCCTATTATGTACCCATGAAAAAACCTCCACAAACGCAGAAAAAGGTAGAAACTTCTTTCCAGATGCTCAGCCCTGACCAGGATTATAATTATAAGGATAATGACTTCATGGTTGCGATCTCGTATTTTGCGTTGGAGGATAAACTCGAAGGTAAAACGATCAAACTGTTCTTTGATGGGAAAGATGTCTCATCACAGGCAACGATCACGTCCAACCTGCTTGTGTATAAACCTGCTTCAGTCAAACCGGTCGCGCATAAGATAGATATCATGATCTACAATGCAGATGGCTCGATCTTTAAGAAGAATGACTGGGTTATCCAGGTTCAGAAAGTGCCCACAATTCAGAAGTTACCCGTATCTGTGAATGGTGATCTTCTCATTGATTCCCGTCTTACAATGTATGATGCGGACAGCAGCTCCTATTACCACGATGCAAAAAATGAGTTCAGGAGCATCGGACGTCTCCGCTTGTGGGGTGGGAAGAAATGGTTCCGTTACAAAGGTAGGATTTATATTTCATCTGAAGAGCGAAGCACACGCCAGCCATATAACCGTTATTCAATGGATTTCTATGTTCCGCATTTCAATTTGTATCTCGGTGATCACAACCAGGTGTTCTCAAATACGACCATTGCAGGAAAGAATATCCGCGGAGTCGGTGGAGATTTGCAGCTCGGATTCTTCAAACTCAGTTCATTCTACGGGCAGATACAGCGTCATATCAAGGGCACAATGTATGTTGATACGACTGATACAGTTGTCGATACTTCCTTCTCAGGCGGATACTATAATAGAAATTCCCTTGGTGTGCGTATGCAGTTTGGCAAGGAGAGAGGTTTCTATATCAGCTTGAATGCCCTTAAGACAAAAGATGATATGAAATCAGAAGAATATGCTCAGAATCCCAAAGATAATATCGTCGTTGGTGTGGACAGTAAATTATCACTCTTTAAAAGCAGGGTACAATTCGGTTGGGAAGTGTCTGCAAGCTTGCTGAACAATAATATTGCTCCGGGAGTATTAACTAAGGATGAACTGGATTCACTCGATATCGACCTCCCCTTTGACCCGGAAAGTCTTGAGAATATCTTCATCATCAATCAATTTGTAGAGCCGTATAAGTTAACCATGTCAAATATAGCTGCTGAAGGATATCTGAGGACATTTTTCTATCATAATCTGCTCAATATCAGGTACTCATATGTGGGGGGCAGTTTCCATTCTCTTGCTAATCCGTATCTGCAGAGTGATAAAGCAGGTTTCAATATCATGGATAATGTCACACTCCTTAATAATCAACTCAGCTTCGGGCTTGGATATCATGCATACAATGATAATATCAGGGATACAAAAGGATCGACTACATATACCAAAGGACTCCTTGTCAATGCCGGCTATTTTCCATATCACAAAGCCCCGAGTCTCTCTTTCAACTATCAGCAAACCAGGATCACTAATGAGATTTCTGACACAACACTCCTGCCTATCAATCGTTTGAATAATATTGCAACCATTAATACTTCTTATAAGCTTCCGATACGCATATTCTCTCCGACATCCACTCGTTTCCAGCTTAGTTATTCTTTCACTAATACTTCCGACAAAGAGTATGAGAGTTATAACTACAATACAAATAATATCCGCCTTGTGACGAAAATTGATTATGCTGACATTCCAATGTCTACGCGATTCGCTTTCGGATACCTGGCACGAAAAGATACTCCAACAGGCAGTCCGGAAACAAAAAGTAATTATTACACTGTGAGTGTGACAGAGGAAATTCGTCCCAAAGTTTATAAAAACGGTTCGTTCAGGACAACATTAGGATATAAATTAACACGTTCGTCCGGCGATGTCCGTTATATGAAACATTATATTTCATGCGGAGTATTTAACCAGTTCAAGGTCCTTCCCACAGATACATTTCTTTCCCTGGAACTTGGTTATCTGATCTATCACGAGCTTGATACTGTGGCGAAGGATTACAATCAAATGAGAGGTATTCTGAAACTTACTCAGAAATTCTAAAACGTAAATAATATCTAAATACATAAGGGATGCAGCAATGCGTCCCTTTTTTTATATTGAAGTTTTTGAATGAGATTTGGTAAAATTGGGGGGGGGTTCTTACTTCACGAGAGAATTTGGTTTATTGATCGCTCCTTTGCGGAGTATGAAAATTTTTCTTCCTATCACCTTGACGATAGTCGAGGGTTTTTCACCAAAGTTATTGATGCGGTCAATTACAATTCCTGCGACCACATTACTGAATTTTTCTTCTATGATTTTTGGGTCATTAATGCTTTTTTCACCACTGATATTTATGCTTGTACTGATCATCGGGAGGTTTGCTTCTTTGAGAATAGCTCTCGTGATATCGTTACCCACCATCCTCACTGCGATTTTTTTTTTATGACAGATCGGGTTTTTCCAGAATTCTTTTTTTGCTCGAAGTACCAGAGTAAGAGGTCCCGGCCAATATTTCTGCATGAGTTCTTTCTCGGTTTTGTTCACTCCTGCAATGAGTCTGTCGAGCTGGATGTAATCAGAAACAAGCACGACAAAACCTTTGGTATTCGTTTTCCTATGCTTGAGCTCAGTAATTTTTTGGATGCTCGATATATCGTGTATTTGTGCACCAAAACCATACAGGTTCTCTGTAGGGTGTATGAGTATTCCATTCTCCTTTATTATGCCTGTAGCTTGTGAAACAAGAGAAGGATCGATCGAATCAGTAAAGATAATTGTTTTCATAATATTATAAAATTTTTACCACAGAGAACACAGAGACCACAAAGGTGAAAATATATTATTGTTTGAATTTGATCTGCGTTCATTTGCGTTCTATTCTTTCAGTTTAGATAGCTCAGAGGATCAACTGCTTTTCCGAGTTTGCGGATTTCAAAGTAGAGTCCGTCAGTGTCCATAAGATAATTTTTCCCGGAATAGGCAATAACCTCGGACTGCCCGATCTTCTGCTCTTTGTGCACCGCAAGTTTGTCATTAAAACCATAGAGACTGTAAAATCCATTTTGATGATCAATGATAACAAGATTGCCTTTATTTTCAAACCAGCCGGCAAAAGCCACTACTCCGGAAGCGATGGATTTAACCGGGCTTCCATAGGGGGTTTGAATGTAAATGCCTTCACTTTTGATCGTAGCATTGGTATTATTTATTGTATGGATGCCATATCTTTGAAGGATTTCTCCATGCACGGGCCAGATGATACCGTTATGAAAAGAGAATGTATATTCTTTGCCGTATTTTTCAGCTTCTTTTTGCGCAATGAAATTTTCAAGCGCAGTAATGCCTTCCTCCAGGGAGTTGATCTGATGACGGTATTGCTCTTCTATTTGTTCGATAAATGACAGCTCCTCCTCGTCCGCCTCTTTTTTGGAGAGAATGGTGTTGTAATTCGATTTTGTATACTCGATGTTTGAGAGGAGTCTTCTCAACTGCTGTTCTTTTTGGTCGCTCAGATCATGATGTTGTGCAAGAAAGTTCCTGAGACTGTCGAGATTGTCCAGAAGAGAACGGGCACAGAGCTGGAGTCCCCTGGACATCCAATTGTTAAGTGGATTATGATCGAGATAAGTGCTTCTATAATGGACATATGCGAGGTTTTCGACCAATTCGTTCAAGATATCCTTATTCTCATCAAAATACTGCTCGTTCTGGATTATTGCAGATTTAAGACTATCAATATCCAGTTCTGTTCTATATTTCTGGCTGCGGTACTCATCGACCTGAGCCTGGAGAGATTTTAATTTTTTAACATGTGTGTAAATAGTATTTTTCTGCATATTCTTGTCAGCAAGGAGCTCTTCGATCATCTGCTGTGTGTTTTGTATTTCCCTTTCAAGTTCTGATATCCTATCTTTTGATGTCTGTGTAATGTCAGCACAGATTGAGCTGATGAGTACAAGAAGCATAAAAAGGAAACATGTTGCAGATTTCATATAAATCAAATATAAAAGGGCATGAAAAACTGTCAAAAATTTAAAGAATTTATTGACGTGGGAAAGCCAGGCTCTTGAAGGACGTTATAATAAATATGAGAAAAAAATTAATAAAATTTTAAAATATCATTCGGAGGCGTAATGAAAAAAGAATATAAACCGATCGATGGTAACACTGCTGCCACACATGTTGCCTATGCATTTTCTGAGGTTGCAGCGATCTATCCGATCACTCCTTCATCACCTATGGGTGAAATGGCAGATGCCTGGGCTGCTGAAGGAAGGAAGAATATTTTTGGTGAAACTCTTGATGTGGTTGAAATGCAGTCTGAGGGAGGTGCATCCGGAGCAGTACACGGATCACTCTCTGCAGGCGCTTTGACAACTACTTTTACTGCAGCACAGGGACTCATGCTCATGCTGCCCAATATGCATAAAATAGCTGGTGAGATGCTGCCAACAGTATTTCATGTATCAGCGCGGTCGCTTGCCTGCCAGTCTCTTTCTATTTTTGGTGACCATTCTGATGTCATGTCTGCAAGAAATACAGGTTTTGCACTTGTTGCAGCCGGTTCTATCCAGGAAACAATGGACCTTGCAGTAGTATCTCATCTCGCAACTCTGAAATCAAAAGTACCATTCTTGAATTTCTTTGATGGATTCCGTACTTCTCATGAAATTCAAAAAGTAGAGATATTGCCCTACGAAGAAATAAAAAAAATGGTCGATATGAAATATGTACAAGATTTCCGAAAGCGTGCCATGAATCCCGAATGCCCGATGCTCAAAGTTGGTGCTCAAAATCCCGATGTATACTTCCAGGGCAGAGAAACAGTTAATAAATACTATATTGTAACTCCTGAGATCGTTCAGGAATATATGGATGCCTTTGCAAAGAAATTCGGACGCTCTTATCATCTTTTTGATTACGTTGGCGCACCTGATGCAGACAGACTTATCATCGCAATGGGCTCTGCAACTGAAACTATTGAAGAAACCGTGAATTATCTGAACAATAAATGCGGACAGAAAGTCGGTGCGATCAAAGTCCGTTTATACAGACCTTTCTCGATCGAACATTTGAAAAAGGTCATTCCTGCTACAGTGAAGAAGATCGCTGTGCTCGATAGGACAAAAGAACCCGGCGCTATCGGCGAACCCATGTATCTCGACGTGACAGTTGCACTCAAAGATACTGATATCAAGATCATTGGCGGCCGCTACGGATTGTCATCCAAAGAATTCACTCCTACAATGGTTAAAGCAGTCTATGATCATCTTAATGGGAAGTGCACACACGATTTCACAGTCGGTATTGTCGATGATGTGACGAACTTATCGATCCAGCCGATTGAGGAAATCGATGCAGAACCCGAAGGCGTGATCCGCTGTAAATTCTGGGGTTACGGTTCAGATGGAACAGTCGGTGCAAATAAGAATTCAATCAAGATCATCGGCGATAATACTGATATGTTTGTGCAGGGATACTTTGAATACGATTCCAAGAAATCAGGCGGTATCACAATTTCACATCTGCGTTTTGGCAATAAAGAGATACAATCACAATATCTTTTGAATAATGTTGATTTTATCGCACTTCATAAATCATCTTATATTGGTAGATATGACATTCTCTGTGGCATTCGCGAAGGAGGAACCTTCCTTCTGAATTCAACCTGGAAGCCGGAAGAAGTATTCGAAAATCTTACTGAAAAAATGCAGAAGACAATTATTGAAAAGAAGATAAAGGTTTATACGATCGATGCACTCAGTATTGCGCGTGAAATCGGATTGGGCAGCAGGATCAATACGGTCATGCAGGCTGCTTTCTTTAAAATTTCCGGTGTGTTACCGGAGAAGGAAGCACTTAAGCTCATCAAGGATGCGATCAAGAAGACTTTCCTTAAAAAAGGTGAAAATATAGTGAAGATGAACTGGGCGGCAGTTGACAAGACCGCTGATGCTTTGGCACAGGTGCCGATCCCTGAAACAATCACAAAATCAGCGCAGGAAATTATACTTATTCCAGATAATGCGAATGAATTTGAACTGAAAGTTATCAAACCGATCATGCATAATAAAGGAAATGAAATCACCGTATCTGAGATGCCGTATGATGGGCAGATTCCCACTGCAACGACACGTCTGGAAAAACGCGGTGTAGCTCCTTTTGTACCTCAATGGTATCCGGACCTTTGTATTCAATGCAACCAATGCTCGCTGGTATGTCCTCATGCAGCTATCAGACCCAAACAGATTGCTCCTGAAGATTTGAAAGATGCTCCTGAAGGATTTGATACAGTGCCGTCCAAAACCAAGAATGACAGAGATCTTCAGTTTAGATTACAGGTGTATGTCGAGGACTGTGTGGGTTGTGGAAATTGTGTTTCTACCTGCCCTGTAAAAGAGAAGGCTATCAGGATGGTGCCTATCGAAGAAGCTCGCGCAAAAGGTGAATCCGGAATGGTTGAATTCTTTGATGATCTGCCGGACAATGTTCTTGATGGTGTGAGAAGGGACACTGTGAAAGGCAGCCAGTTCCTGATGCCGTATTTTGAGTTTAGTGGTGCGTGCGCAGGGTGCGGTGAAACACCGTATGTCAAACTTGCAACTCAGCTCTTCGGTGATAGAATGATCATAGCAAATGCGACAGGTTGTTCGTCAATATATGGCGGCACATTCCCCACAATACCTTATTGTAAAAATAAAGAAGGACAGGGTCCAACCTGGGCGAACTCACTCTTTGAAGACAATGCTGAATACGGATTTGGTATGCGCCTTGCAGTGAATGCGAACAGAAAACAGCTGAAAGCAAATATTGAAAAATTACTGGAAAAAGATATTGGGATTTCACCAGAACTCGGAGAATTGCTGATAAAGAACCAGGAGCTCTGGGATGTCGTGTCAGATGAATCAAAAGAGATTGCGAAGAAGATCAAAAAAGTGCTTGCTGAAGAGAAGAAAAATGTCCGTTCCGAGCTAAAACCAGTATTCGAAAAAGTCATCGAACTTCAGGATTATCTTGTTGAGAGGAGTATCTGGAGTGTCGGTGGTGACGGCTGGGCATATGATATTGGTTATGGTGGATTGGATCACGTGCTTGCATCCAACAAAAATATTAATGTGCTCGTACTCGATACAGAGGTTTATTCAAATACTGGCGGTCAGGCATCAAAGGCAACGCCGACCGGTTCTGTGGCGAAGTTTGCTGCAGCTGGCAAGAGAACCAAGAAAAAAGATCTTGGGAGAATGGCTATGACCTATGGGTATGTCTATGTAGCCCAGATCGCGATGGGTGCGAATGCGAATCAAGCACTTAAAGCTATGATCGAAGCAGAAGCGTATGATGGACCTTCGCTGATCATTGCATACTCACCCTGTATAAACCACGGATTCGATATGACAAAAACACAGCAGGAAGAAAAGCTCGCTGTCGATGCCGGTTACTGGGTTCTGTATAGATATAATCCGCTCCTTGCCAAAGAAGGAAAAAATCCCCTCACTCTCGATTCCAGAGAACCCAAAGTTGATTATGAAACCTTTCTTGAGAATGAAATACGTTATCGTACATTGCAGCAGCAATATCCCGAAGTCGCAGAAATGCTCTTCAAGCGTGCTGCGATAGAAGCAAAAGAACGATATGATTTCTACAAGAAGATGTCTGAATAATCATTTTCTTTAATATACATCAACCCCGGAAGAAATTTCGGGGTTTTTTTTGTCCTTGCTAACGGTTGACGAGAGGAAAACTTCGCAACGGTCAGATTTTAATTTTGTAAACCTGAGACATGTCGGAGAGCGTGTCTTAAGTGGAAAAGATTGTGAATTACTTATCACAATCTCTTCCAATTGTGCAATGTTAATTCTTTGCTGTTGTCACCCTGAGCTTGTCGAAGGGTCTATTATGTTTTTACTATACTAAGTCGAATCTCAAGTAATGTATGTATGGATTTATTTGACACATTTATTGATTGTCTTACATTGTAACACATGAAAACAACAACATTAACCCTGCGGCTTGATAAGGAACTCGACGACATGCTCGCAAAAGTGAGTAAGCAATCGGGAAAAAATCGCAGTGAAGTCGCGCGAGAAGCTCTGCGCAGACAGCTTCGGCTTCAGCAGTTTGAAGAGTTGCGAAAGCGTATTATGCCCTTTGCAGAAGCGCGTGGATACCTTACAGATGAGGATATTTTCTCAGAAATCTCATGAGGATTTTCCTTGATACTAATGTTCTGATCAGTGCAGTTGCCACTCGGGGGCTGTGCGCAGATGTTATTAGGGAAGTGCTGACGTCTCACGAACTCGTCGTATGCGAAGCGCTTATGTCGGAACTCCAAAGAAATCTCAAAAATAAAATCGAGCTGTCTGATGAACTGATCGAAGAATTTATTGCAATGTTACAGTCTGATTCGATATTTGTGAAGTCCGAACATGTTATAACAATAAATGGTATTGATAAAAATGACTGTAAAATACTAAGCTGTGCGATTCAAGGAAATGCTGAGGTTTTCGTGACAGGAGATAAAAAATTATTGGATTTACACAAAATTGAAAATCTTATGATAATTTCTCCAAGAGAGTTTTGGGAGAGGAGCAAGAGGTGAAGATGAAAGCTAA
This sequence comes from Candidatus Cloacimonadota bacterium, assembly GCA_049903315.1. Taxonomy (GTDB): domain Bacteria; phylum Cloacimonadota; class Cloacimonadia; order JGIOTU-2; family JGIOTU-2; genus Celaenobacter. The sequence continues at coordinate 467,584 of JBNGBT010000001.1, forward strand.
AAATTATATATCTAAATATTCCTTGTGCACAATTTGTGATCATGTATCTTCGAACTTTTATATTTGTCCTAATTGCAAGAGTAAACATCCCACAAGTTCTTTCCCAAGACAAGAATCTGTTATATTAAATGGATTGGTAAAAGAGTATTTAGACGACATTAAGAGTATTACAGAGGATTTTACAGAAAGAGATTTGAGAGAAGTTAAAGTAAGGGTTTCCATAATTCTAATATGTACAGTTGGTGAAGCATTACTAGATGAAGCAATAGATAATAAGTTGTATCGCGAAATTGATAAAAGGAGCGAAATTGAAAGAAGAGTAACTATGGAGGATATGAGTAATATGGGTAGAGAAAAGAAAATTAATTTATTAAGTAGTTTAATAGGTTGTAAATTTTCAAAATTTATTAAAAATACTCAAAATCAAAACTTAAAGAAAATACCGAAATATTGGAAAGATATATCTGAATATAGAAATAGAATTTCTCATGGAAATTTTATTGAAGAGCAATTGGTTGATAAGTCTAAAATAATACAAAAGATACAATATTTAAATGAAAATTTCTTTGAAACATTTATGTTGCTGCATAACAAATATATTGCTTCTTCTGATAAATAAAACATTTGGGATTTATTCAAATAACAATTATAAACCATTCGCAAGATTTTCCGCCATAGGGCGGACAAGTCAACCGTCGCGAAGGTTATTAAATTATCACAATATATAAATCCCAATCAGAAAAGAAGTAAGGTTGCAACTCAAAGAAATGATGAGTGCTTTTGTGAACTTGATCCTCAACACAAAAAAGATAATTACCGTTTCGATAAGAAAAACAACGATTTCACCAATTGAATAGAGCAGTGCTTTTGAATGGAGAAAGTGTGGGGCAATAAACCAAAGATAGGGAATTGTGGCAAAAGAGCAGAATAAACCTGTAAATATTAATAATCCCCAAGAAATATCTTTCATCTCCTTTTTATAGACCTGTTTTACAAAAAATATCATTATAACTGTTTCAATAATAACTGTGTCCAGCAGGGCAAAAAGGAATTTTATCTCGTAATCTTGCATAATTTAATCGGACGATGTTTCTGAGTTTCCTTCTTTGCCAGGACTATATGAAAGATTTATGATCTCCGGTAGGTTAAACGTTTCAATCTCAGGATCATTACCACTATAATAATTTGTTTGTTTTGCCCGATAGATAACTATCTCATCACCTATAAAACCAGCGATCTTATATTCATTTGTTTGTGCTTTCAGATGTTCATAATCAGGTAACCAGAAATCACCTGGATCGATTTCATTGGTCACATAATGAATGTTCGGATCATTAGTTACGTGTGTGAAATAATCACCCCAGTACTGTTCATCATCTTGATTTAATGTAATTACAATATTTTCGATACCAATACGTTCTACATATTTCTTGGAAGCCCAATAGATACCAAAATCATTAAACTTATATCCCTTTTGCAGCGATGTATTATTTTCAATTCTGAAAAAGTGGGGTGAGTCATAAGTTGGTCCAAGAATAAATCCTAAAAGCATTATTTCAGGAAAATCATCGAGGTTTGTAAAGAGTATGGTGTTGTCCACGGGATGCATATCCGAAGGTGCAACATCCGAAAATGCAATGAGAGGAATTATAGAAAGGATAAAGAGAAGAATTATTTTTTTCATGGAAGCTCCTTTTTGTTATTACCAATATCCGCTTTCGAGAAAACTCATCAAATTCATTCTCTCGCTCTTTTCTACGAGGCGCAGAATCGAATCTTCATCGTTAAATCGACGAACCTCCTCAAGGTCTATCCATTGTAAGTTGAAAGATTCGTGAGAGACATGGAACGGCTCATTTGCATCCGCTTCAAAAAGAAATCTTACGTCATAATGGAAGTGATTGGGGAAGTGCTTTCTTTCCGGGATTGCATGTACATCGACATCAAAGATATGAAGACTCAATGGCTGGATGGAATCGAGTCCGGATTCTTCTTCTGCTTCACGAAGTGCAACACCGAGTATATCTTTTGAGCCATCAGCATGACCACCAAGTTGTAACCACAATCCGAGTTTTACATGATGGGTCATCAGTACTTTTGTTTTGGTTGAATCAAGAACCCATGCGGATCCTGTGACGTGCCCGGGAAGATGTTTGTTATGAAATCCGTTTTTATTTCTCGAAAGGAACGCGAGCATCTGCTGGTGCTTTGCCCTTTCCTGAGAATCAAAAGGAGTATACACAGTAAGTTGTTCGATGAGAGATTTTCTATGCATTATTATTTCTTGTTGAAAATTTATAACTTTATTTATGGTTTTTTTATAAAAATTATGTCAAGAATATAATAAAAAACCTCTCCACAAGAGTAGAGAGGTTTAGTAAATGTATTAGTTCAGTTTATTCTATGAAATTAACCGAGTCATCTACCTGAAGGCAGAACTCGGTGAGAATATCAATTGCACTTTCCACATCTTTAAGAGATACAACTTCTGTATAGGTGTGCATATAGCGGCAGGGGACTGAAATTAGTCCGGTTGCCACACCTGCGCGTGTTACTTGAATGACATTCGCATCGGTTCCGGTAGGTCGCGCAGCTGCTTCCACCTGATAGCTGATCTTATGTTTCTTTGCGCTATCCACAAGCATTTCAAAGACTTTATGATTGATATTCGGTCCACGTGTAATAGGAGCACCTTCGCCAAGCCCGATCTCACCAACTTGTTTCTGGTCAACATCCGGCGTGTCCGTTGCATGAGTGACATCCAGGGCAATTCCGATATCCGGATCGATACCAAAGGCAGAAGTTCGTGCTCCACGCAAACCTACTTCTTCCTGAACAGTTGCAACACTGTATAGCGAGCACTTGAATTCTTTCCTTCGCTTGAACACATTTTTCATAACTTCTGCTGCTATAAACGCACCGATCTTGTCATCGAATCCGCGAGATACATGGAGGTCTTCGCGTAGCTTTTCAAAGTTTGTGTCATAGGTAATAGGATCACCTATTTCAACGAGTTTTTGCGCTTCCTTTTTATCTTTCACACCGATATCAATATAAAGCTGGTGCGGTTTGGGCACTTTTTCTCTATCTTCTCTATCAAAGAGATGAATAGCTTTTTTACCAACTACGCCGAGGATATCACCTTTTTTTGTGTGAATGCGCACTTTTCGTCCAGGGATTATACCAATATCAAATCCACCTAATCTATTGAAGTAGATGTATCCTTTGTCATGTATGTAGCCCACCTGGAAACCGAGTTCATCCATGTGTCCAGCAAGCATGATACGCGGACGCTTATCCGGATTGAGTACAGCAATTGCATTACCATGCACATCGCTTTTAACTTGATCGGAAAATTTTTTCATTTCTGCAAGCCACGCAAGACGCACTTTCTGTTCATAACCTGAAGGTGAGGGAAGGTTCATCAATGTTTCAAGGAATCTCAGTGATTCTTTATCCATTATTATTCTCCTTTTGAAGTTTCATTTTCTTCCTATATACCGTTGCAAGAATGATATACGAGATACCGAAAATAAGCAATAATATTCCGGACATCAAGAAGGGGGGAACGGGATGAAGGTCTGTTGTTTTACGAAGAGCAAACATTTGCCAGCCCGGGATTGCAATATCATCTTTTACAAGAAGATAGGATTCATCATTGTATTTTACGCGTGAATCTGAAATAGAAATACCAAGTTGTTCGAGTGGTTCATCTGCGAACTGGCGAGTAGCTCTTAAATTCTCCCGCTCTTGAACAGTGAGTGGTTCAATACTTTTAAATAGCCATGATTTTTCAGTTGAGGAAAATATAATTCCTTCCGGAGATATGATACCGGCGACGATTCCATTTGTATAATTTTGTAGAACCTTATCAAACCTATCCAGAGCTAATGTTATGACCACGACTCCGACAGGTTTACCCTTTCCATTGCTATAAATAGGGGAGCTGAAATACAATCCCCGCTCTTGATCAGTAACACTGAGTGCAGGATAGACACATTCGTTTCCTTTGATCGATTCCTGGAAATAAGGACGGAAATTCAAGTTTTGACCAGTAAGAGCATAATCGCAGGGTGGAGTACAAACCATTACTTTTCCTTCAATATCCATGATATATACATTATTAGCATTGAGCATGTATTTTAATGTATTCAGCACGATCAGAATATCGTGAGTGTCAACAAGTTTTGGTGAAACCTGCCATTCCTGGATCATAGGATGTTCACCGATAAAAAGAGTAGCATCTTTCACTTCTTGGATTGTCTGACCTAAGACTTCCTTTGCAATCTCTGTGTCAGTTTCTAGTGCACGTTTTTCCAGTTCATTATTATACGAAAGAATACCAAAGACAACAAAGCAGACAAAAAGAACTCCAATGATCACAAGAAACGTTGCTTTCCAGTTCATGTTCTGTTCTTGATGATCCATCATATTTGGCATGGAACCTCCTTAAAAAAAAGAATTTTATTTTTAAAAAATTATGGTAAACTTTGTGCCGGCGCTTTTATCAACGTCAATATTTCCTTGCAATTGCCGTACCAATCCTGTGACCAACTGCAATCCAAGAGAAGTTGTAGTCCTGAAATCGAGTTCTTCCGGTATGCCGATACCGTCATCGGATACAACTAAAATGAAAGATTTTTTATCATGCAGATTCATTGTAATTTCTATCTTACCCTCTCGTCCTCCCGGAAATGCATGCTTGAATGCATTTGTCACAAGCTCATTAATGATAAGCCCGCAAGGGATTGCCTGATTGATGTCCATCACCACATTTTTTACATCTATAGAAATGATAATATTATCGAATTCTGGCTGATGGATATTATCAACCAGGTCCTTTATATATTCTGAGAAATCTATACTTGAAAAATCGCTCGATCGATAGAGCTTTTCATGAACCAATGCCATAGAACGGATCCTATCCTGACTGTCCTGGAAAATCCGTAAAGATCTTTCATCCGTAATATATCGTGACTGTAAATGCAATAAGCTGGAGATGATCTGCATGTTATTTTTCACACGATGATGAATTTCTTTGAGCATCACGTTTTTCTCTTTTAAGGACAATTTCAGTTGTTCTTCTATTTTTGCACGTTCTTCTATTTCCTTTAATAAGTTTTTTGTCATTCTTATTTTTGTGATATATGCATAATAGATGAGGAGGATAATGAAGACAAGGAAGATGAGTACTGCTATGAAAAAATATCGTAAATTTTTCTGTCTATTGAGTTGAAGTTTTTTGATCTCATTATCTTTCTGAAGGAGTCCGATCTCGCGCTCCATGTTTTCGAGATCATATTGTAATTGAAGATTTGCAATTTGTCTTTGAGTCTTAATCGAAAAAAGAGAATCCTTAATACTCTCTGAACGTTTATAGAATTCCAGACTTTTTTGAAAATTGTTTTGACTCTGGTAGTACTGAAAAAGTCCATCATAGCTTTCTTTGATAAGTTCTTGTGCACCGATATCCTGAGCAATTTTCAATGCATTCATGAAATGTTTATAGGCATTCTCAGGTTGGTTCATTTTCAGGAAGAGGTATCCCATATTGTTCGTAGTATTTGCTATAGAAAAATTATCTAAGATCATTTGGGATAAAGCAAGAGATCTTTTATAATAATCCAATGATTTATCCAACTCGTTCATTTCATCATATACTATTGCGATGTTATTATATGATGCAGCAATCCCAGCTTTATCATCCCTGTCAATATCTGTTTGCATAGATTGGAAATAATACTCTAAAGCCTTAACGTAGTCACCCATATCATGATAAATGATGCCGATATTATGAACTGCCATAGCTACGCCTACAGAATCACCAATACTCTTATACATATCCCTGGCTTGTTGCAGATATTCTAGTGCCTTATCCAAATTGCTTAATGCCTGATATACATTCCCGATATTATTAAGAGAAGAGGCAATACCTTCCTTGTCATTAATCTGTACATACTGATTATGACTTTGGAGATAATATTCGAGGGCTTTATCGTATTTTCCGAGTGTTTCATACACACTTCCGATATTGGTCTGCAGGAGTGCCATTCCAGATAAATCATGAATTTCCGCATATATATCGCAGGATTGTTTGTAATAGCCAATCGCTTGAGTATAGTCGTTGATTGATTCATACACTATGCCAAGGTAGTTTAGTATATTTGCAATCGATAATTGATTTTTTGCGAGAAGATACGCATCTCGTGCTTGTTTAAAATAACTTATCGCATTATGATATTCGAACTGCAATTCATAGTAATTTCCAAGGTTCTCCAATGCATTTCCTTCACCGAATTTGTAATGTTGCATAAGAGCGAGATTAAGGGCTTGTTGAGCATAATTTAAAGATTTGTTGAGATCATCATATAGAAATTTTGAAGACAACTTGTTCATCACATCCACTTTTTCATTACCGACTGCTGAATTAAGTTTCAACTCAAGATCGGATACAGATTCTTGAGCATTTACGAAAAGTGGTAGAAAAAACAGGAGTATGATAAATTTTTTCATTAGAATTTTTTATTCATTCAAAGTTTTTATGATTTAGTTAATAAAGAAAAAAATTGTCAAAATATAATTATACATCAACATCTGATATGAGAATTTTTTTCATCTTATAGTGCTGAATGTTCCCAAAAAGCAGATAGGCTTTCTCTTCAATGATATATCCGATTTTTTGATAAAAAGGAACGGCATTTTCGCGAGCATAGAGTATGATCGAGTGAGCATTTTTTTTGTGAGCATATTTTTCAAGAGCATTCATTATTCGTGTACCTATTCCCTGACCCTGAAATTCATTTTCCACTGCCATATAGCGAATTTGTGCTTCGTGCTCGTTGTTAAAATGAAGCCGTCCAATCCCAATGGGTATTCTGTCCTCTTCACATACCATTACATGGTAACTGGTGTCATCGAGTTCGTTACGTTCGGAACCCAGTGGTTGGTTCCAAGGTTTACGTAGAATTTTCCATCGCAGGAAATAGTACCTTTTAAAATCTTCTTCTGAAACAGGATGAATGACTTCCATTAAAAGTTTCCTTTTTTGGTTTACATATTAGGAATGCTCTGAAGAAAGTGCAAGATATTTAAAATTAAGGAGTTTGACAAAGAAATAAGTATTATTTTGATATAAAAAAACAAAATCGAGGAATGGTTTATGAAAAAGAATTATTTTATTTTAGTTATACTATTTCTTTTATTTGCATGTTCTTCCATCCAAATTGTTGAAAAACCTGCAGTGCCTGCTCAACAACCTAAGGAAGTTATCGTACAAGATATTACACTTGAAGGTGAAATTTCCGAAGCAAAAGCAGAAATCTCAGGTCTTGCTTGGTATGGGGACTATCTTATCTTATTACCTCAGTATCCACATCTTTTTCCTTCTGAATATGATGGTTCATTGTTTGCAATTCCAAAATCAAAGATCGCAGAACATCTCAATGAAGTGCCAAATTCACCGATCAAGCCAATTCCTATCAACCTGAATGCACCTGGTTTGAAGGATATTATTGAAGGATATGAAGGATTTGAATCTATTGGATTTAATGGAAATAATGTTTTTTTTACAGTAGAATCTAGCCCTGCTGACGAAATGATGGGATATCTTTTTAAAGGCAGCATTTCCGATGATATGAGCACTATCATCGTTGACGTTGATAAAAGAGTGGAATTACCACCTCGTGCACCGATCGGTAATGCAACCGACGAAACGATCCTTGTCACAGATACTCGCGTGATTACTATCTATGAATGGAATAGCTCGTACCTGGAGAATGAGCCTTATGCTTATGTATTCGATCACTCACTTAATCTTTTAGATTCTTTGTCGCTTCCATATATTGAATATAGAATTACCGATGCAACAGAACTCGATGGTAATGATAATTTTTGGGCAATAAATTACATGTGGTCTGGTGATTACGGTGAGAATTACAATCCCGCTGATCCAATTGCTTCAAAATACGGAAAGGGAGAGACACATAAGAAATATAAAACGCTTGAACGCCTGTTAGAATTCCATTACTCTACCAAAGGTATCTCTCTCGTTAAACGATCCCCGATACAATTAAAATTAATTGATGACGACAACTCAAGGAACTGGGAAGGAATCGTGCGATTTGGCGATCAAGGATTTATCGTAGTTACTGACAAATTTCCTTCTACAATTCTTGGTTTTGTGCGAATGCCGCAGGAAAGGTGAGATAATGAAAAACATATTTTCAATACTCATACTTCTTATATTTTCTCAATCTCTCTTTGGATTTACCCCAATTCCGGTTGATGAATATTATCAATCAGTAATCTTTCTTACAGGCGATTCACTCAAAGCCGCTTTACACGACCTTATAAAAGATCATGTGATGTATCCTTACTTCAGTGATTCAACTGTGGCGACAAAAGATATTATGATCGAAGCTGATGCAGATATATCTCATCCCGGCAACATCATTTTATTTTATTCCGGACGGTCTCAAAAAGCAGAATATGCAGATCATGGCGACAATTTTGATTATATAAAAGAGTATGGTATTTCTCATGATGATTCCTGGAACAGAGAACATATCTGGGCAAAATCCCATGGTTTTCCTGATATGGCAGATACCGCATATACTGATGTCCATCACCTGAGACCAGCAGATCGTTCTGTGAATGGTGCGCGTGGAAATCGTGATTTTGATTGGGGCGGATTTGAGCTGGGAGAAGTGGAAGGTTGCTATTATGATTTTGATTCATGGGAGCCTCCGGATAGAGTCAAAGGCGACGTTGCTCGCATGATGTTCTATATGGCAACTCGGTATGAAGGCGAGAATAAAACATACGATCTTGAACTCCTGGATAAAACCGGAACGTATGGTCCAAAATTTGGAAAACTCTCCACACTCCTTCAATGGCATATGCTTGATCCGGTTGATGCAAGAGAGCGGCATCGTAATGAAGTTATTTATTCATATCAGCGCAATCGAAATCCTTTTATTGATCATCCTGAATTTGTTGAAAAGATTTGGGGAGATCCGGTCATCGAACCCGTACTTAATTATTCGGATCCGGTTATTGGTTTTGGTAATCAAGTGATTGAACAGTTTTCATTGCCACAACAATTCGTCATTAATGGGTATAATTTGTCAGGGGAGGTGAACCTTAATGTGTCATCTCCATTTTTTATTGCTGAAACTATTGATGGAATACCAAGGACTGAATTATTATTTCATCCCCTGGAAGATCCTTTAAACCAAAGAATATTTATCTATTTCAAGCCGGATATGAAAACTGTGTATGAGGATGCCCTCTCTATTACTTCCGATGGAGCTGAATCCCAAAATGTCATTCTCACAGGTCATGGGATTGATCCATTAGCTCGAATAATTATCTCAAGTTCCTTTGAGAATGGCTGGGAAGGATGGACAGCTTACAGTGTCTCAGGTAATGAGAATTGGTATCCTTCATCATACGGAGATAGGCACTTCATGAAAATGAGTGGGTATAAAGCCGATGAACCGTGTGTTGATTGGCTGATATCCCCAGAATTGGATTTACGAAGTTATCAGGATGTTATTCTCAGTTTTGAAACTGCTAAGAATCATACAGATATCACTTCGGGTTTTGAAGTATTTATATCAATTGACTATATAGAAGGAAATGATCCCCAAAACTACAATTGGCATCCTCTTCCTGCGTTTCTTTCTGAGGGTTATTACGAATGGAAGCATTCGGGGTATATAGATATTTCAGAATTTGCTACAAGCGATGTCCATATCGCATTTAAATATATAAACTCGAGTCCATCCAAGGCAACGTCCTGGGAGGTGGATGATGTAGAGGTCATTGGAGTAGAAAAGAAATAAATATGTATACTACTAATTATATGCTTTTCGATATATTAAAATATGAATTAAAATCCAAATCCATGAAATTTGACAAAGAAAATGTTCAAATTTTTATAACATTAAATTGAATGAAAAGGAGTTCTTATGCCACGCATCATTCATTTCGAAATTAATGCAGAAGAACCCGAAAAGATAATCGAGTTCTATAAAAATACTTTCGGCTGGACGATCCAAAAATGGAAAGGTCCAATGGAGTACTGGCTTGTCATGACCGGTGAAGGGGAGGGCATCGATGGCGGTATCGCAAAAGCCGAAGGTGAGGAACGCATTATCAACACAATCGGGGTGGACGATCTCGATGAGTACATCAAAAAAGTCGAAGAATTTGGCGGTTCAATAGTGCGCCAGAAAGCGGCAGTGCCGGGTGTCGGGTGGCTTGCCTATTTCTTAGATCCGGAAGGCAACCTGCACGGTATGATGCAATCAGATCCCAAAGCAAAGTAAAGTATTAATAAATAGATTTAAGTTTTGATGTTCCAGCAAGGTGGATTCAAATAAAACTGTTGAAGGATCATTACGATATAAAGTAATGATCCTTCTTGCTTTTTCTGCTCCTCAACCATTTATAAACGACCATTGCTCTATCAAGTAAAAACACAGAATTTACTTCTTTTTTTATAGACTGACATTTCAATTCATCGAGATATTTCTTCATTTGATTCTCCGAGGGTTTTCTATTATAAATTTTTATGATGTTTCCCTTATGAAAAATGTACAGCTTTGAGGGCTGAGTCTTTTCCTCGATGACCAATATCTTTGAGACAAAACTACTAATAAATTTCTGCCTGCTGCAGAAACCTACGCAAAAACGTAAACGGTCTCTCCATAGCGCTGCTTGCTCGAATTCCAGCTTATCAGCATGCGAGCTTATTTTATTCTTAATTATTCTTCTGGCTGTTTGAATATCCCCACCAAGAAAATCAAGTGCTGAGTTCACAATCCGGGTATATTCTTCAGAGGATATTTTCCTTTTGCACGGACCGGAGCATTGTCCAATATCAAATCTGATGCATTTATTTTTCGGAACTTTCGTTGTGCAGTCTCTTAAAAGAAATGTTTCACATACGAAATCTTTAATTTTATCAGCCAGAAAGCTGTCCTTGAAAGGACCAAAAAATTTGTGACCAACTTCGTGAACTGGAGTATGCTCGAAAAATATAAAAGGGAACTCGTCGTTTGAAAAAATGAGATACTGGTATTCTTGATATTCTTTCTGTTTTATGTTGTATTCAGGAAGATATGTTTTGATAAGTTCGTCTTCGAGAATGAGTGCTTCGAGTTCGGTGTCTGTATTTTGGACTTCAACATTGTGAATGCTATTTAACAGTATTTGAGTTTTTTTCATAGAAGTGCTGTTTTGTCTGAAATAACTCATCACCCGTTTTTTTAAATTAATCGATTTTCCCACATATATGATAGTTCCGTTATCATCGTAGAGAAGATACACTCCGCAGGTTTCAGGTAAACCTCTCAGTTTCGTGTTCAGTTCTTCTGTTATTATTTTTTTCATTTATCTGATCATTCTTGGATATAACCCGATATTCATTGTGCCAGAAGCAATTTCACGAAGTGCTGATGCGGTCAACCTCTCTCGTATTTCCGGTTTGTGAGAAATGATCCGGAGGATTGCATTATTGTCCATAACTGTTATTTTTTCATTCAGATAATGCATGATATCGGACACATCAGTATTCCTTAGATCAAGGTCGAGTGTTATCATGGCTCTTGTGGGAAGAGAGTGGAAATCAGCATTCCATGTAAAGATACTATTCCGTTTATCACATTCCAAAACGTAAAAGCCCTTGTCCTCGTTCTGCTCTTGAAAGGATGTTCTCTCAATAGAACCCGGATAGATAACAGGAATTGTTTTGAGAAGTCCCCTGATTTGTACGATTTGAGCTCTGTGAATATGTCCGGAAATAACAAAGTCCAGATCAAGAGAGATCATTTTATGTGGTATAACATTTTCACCATGGCTGAAAACATACCTTTCCAATCGAGCGCCGCTCACGATCTGATGCATGCAGAGTATATGAATATCTTCAGAGGATGAGTTTGCCATAAGTGCATGAATGATACTTCCAAAATGTTCTTTGATAGAATCACGCACAAAAGGGAATCCGTGTATCTGAATAGTGGTTTTGTTTTTTGTGAAAGTAAAGGTGCGGGGTTTGTCGAAGATAAGAATGTTTTTTGTGTTTAAAAGCATGGATAGGGGAAGTTGCGCGCGCTCATGATTACCGGGCACCAGTATGAATGGGATATTATGCTTTGAAAAATCATGCAGCATTTCGTAGCCGATGGTAATGATCTTTTCAGGCAGCTTGCTTCTGAAGAAGAAATCTCCGCCATGAATCACGAAGTCGGCTTCTTCTTCAACTGCAAAATCGAGCACTTTCTGGAAATTCCGGAAAAAATCTTTCCCTCTTCTTCTCCTGTCGATTCGGGGATTAATCGGGTAGTCAAAACCAAGATGGGTGTCTGCACAGAGTATGAACTTTATCATGGGAGAGATATTTTAGAAGGTTACAATTTTCGTAAAGCATTTTAAGATATTATTAGAACGCAGATTGAGCAGATTTGTGCTGATTATTTTTATCAATAAATTATAATTATACCGATGGACTGGGACACACTTTTTTTTAAATCATTACAAATGAATTCAGATTAATCCGCACCCCGCACTCCGCAACCCAGTGACAGTTCACCAAAAAACAGACTAAATAAGGTGTTCTGTGCTCTTACCCAACAGGCTGAGTTCGATGGTGTCGCATCGTATTCAACATTAAAAATTAAATTACAAAAATGAACATAACATCATTGACAAATTTAATAAGCCAGACAATAAAGCCCAATTAATTTTAAATAATTTACTTCAATAAAAATAAAGGATTCAGAAATGTCAAAATCAAGATCAGGGTCTTTAAAAACTGGATTTATTGCTTGGATTGTATTTTTTCTGATTGCGTTAGTTCTTTGGTTCCTATTTAGCGATTCTCGTGGTCCAGGAAGTTTGTTTCCTTATCCGTTTGTAATGTATTTGGCTGTGATGATCCTCGTAGGCTTATGGCAACATTTATCATTCGATAATTGGCCAGTAGCGAAAATGAGGCAGCCGTGGCAGGGAATAATGTTAACCATTCTAAATGTTATTCTCACATTCTTTTTTATCCATATTGTCTTTTATCGGATATTTGGATTAGGATTTAATTTCCTTAGTCAAATCAATCTTAATGAGTTGGCTGGAGCTGGAAAAGCAATTCTTCCAAATGGAGTCACGGTAGCTCTAAAATTCATGGTAGAAAAACATTTTGCCGAAAGCGCTATTGTAAGTTTTGTGTTAATCGGATTTTTTACATATCCAACAGTTCCCATTTTATTTGGAGGATGGCCAGTCCTCCCGAGTAATTTAGAACAGCCACGAGCTGGTTTTGCAGGATTAGGATGGGGGTCTTTATTCACTCTCTTTTGTTTCACAATTTTAATTGTTCCATTCTGGGGATCAGTGTATTCTCAACAACTAGGCACATCATTTGGCTTTAATGCTCCTTGGTGGAACTTTAGCGGAACAAATCATCTTCATTGGGTCTTTGGCTGGTGGGAATGGGCGATTGTTGTTCTATTTATGACAGCCAATGTTTGGAGAGGAAAACCCTGGTCGTGTATTAAATTACCACAGCCATGGAAAGGACTATTATCCTTGGCAGGGGTAATAACATTAGGATACATTATTGGCATGCTGGTTATTAAAATAATACCCTTATGGATACCAAAAGAAACCATACATCACCTCACAGAAACTGATGATCTAATCCGTTTTCTCTGGTATCACAGTGCTGAAATTGCTGGATTTTTCTTATTTCCTTTTTTAATATATCATCACTATTTTGATGATATTACACCATTCAAAAATAAGGATTCATGGAAAGCTTTTTTCTTTAGAACGGCTGTTGTATTAATACTCGCGATGGCTAACTATTGCTTCTATTATTACATCAATTTTGGTGGATGGGGTTTGGGGAATTCTCATATAATTTCCCACCGATTCATACATGGGGAATCATTGATATGGAATTTTTGGAGCATAATCCCATTACTTTGGCATGTCTGGTTTTTTAAAAAATGGGGTATAAAGAAAACCTGATAGTAGTGTAACTAACTATATTATCGTCTAGCATTAGCTTGTTAGACGATTTTTTTTTGAAATAATGAAATACTTAGATAATCCCTACACGTATGTGTGAGAACTGCTACGATTGATGGAAAAAATATTCCGCTTGTTTGGCGAGAATTGGAACGATCCTAATTTTAAATTACCATCTGCCACGACGCGCTTGTTATATGTCAAAAAGGGATGTGGAGCTTTTAAGCCATTCATTGAATTTTTCCTACAACTGCAAATTCTAAAGAATCATTGTTATAATCTGAGCCAGCAACATCAGAGTACACTTCTACAATGTTAATCCCATTTTCTTCAAATTCACTTTTTAATGCATCCACACTAAAATATTGCAGCCAATTATAAACAACACGCTTTCCTGAATTTTCAATTATTGTAAATTTATCAAGTATGACTTTTTCTTTGTCATATTTAAACGTATTTTGAAAAGCAAAATGATCCTCGGCTGACCAAAACTTGGATAACGGATTACATTCATATGTTGCTTTCTCTTCCCGGTTGTTATAAGAATTTAATGAGTATACATCGAGTAATATTGAGCTGCCTGGTTCTAATATCTTTTTGAATTTCCCAAGCATGAGTTTTCTCTGCTTCGGACTTAACGCACAATAATCACACATGATCAAAGTAACAAGATCAAATTTATGTGATGATCCGTATTTGAGATAATTTATATTAAGATAATTAATTTTTACATTTTCATCTTTGGCTGTTTGTTTGGCGTATTCAATAGATCTTTGAGAAAAATCTATGCCTGTTACCTTAATGTTATTTTTTGCGAAACGCGTCGTATAAAGTCCCGGACCACAACCAAAATCAATGAGGGCTGAGTCTTTATTAAGATTGAAATGGCGGATTATCCACTCAACTGATTTGTCTATGAATGTGATATTTCTGGAAGATACATTGATTGTTTCATTCAAATGATACTCAAGCATCTTTTTTGATATGTGTTCATCGTTCCACATTTCAGAAGCAGTATAATGCTCAAATGGTTTGGGGCGTTTATTGATTTCAAGTAGTTCATTAAACATAGTCAGCTCCGATTGATTTATATTATACAAAACCTCACCTAAATCCTCTCCTAAAAGGAGAGGAAACTCCTTCTCCTGATAGGAGAAGGTTGGGATGAGGTAAACAAACAGACCAAATCCTGAATTCGCCAGCGTTTACTCCGTCTTTTGATGGTTGCGGAACAGGCAAAAAAACTGCGGAACCAAACCGTTGGCATTTGCGTGGTTGTTAATTTTTACATTATCGTGTTTAATTTTATTTCTTTCACCCATCTCAATATACATAATCAATCCAATCCTGTAGTAATTTATGAAAACTTTGTTGCGTTAAATATTACCGTCAAGAAAAAAAATAGGAGTAGTGTTTGAAGATAGCACATTGGGGAATTTCTGGTTACTAAGTTGGACTTAGTAACCTTTATCAATTGCGTCCCCAAGTGCAACTTGGGAACGAGTGAAGAATGAAAGTGCAACTTGGGAACGAGTGAACTGGTGATAAAAGTACTGGATGTCTCTCATCTTCTTAAATTCGTTTTATGTATCGAACAGCTCTCAGGTTATGAAGGCGTTCCAATATCTTTGTTCTACCCTCAACCACATATCCGATCTTTTCATAAAAATTTCGCGCATCGTCATTATCTTTCAGAACCCATAAAACTATCTCCTTCTTGTTCATTGAGCGTAAAATATTTTCGGCAAAAGCAGTTATTTTGCTCCCATAACCCATTCTCCAATGATCCGGAGAAATGTACACACCCCAGATCTCACCGGTATTTTCATCCCTGTCGTCATCCCGGCAATTCCCGAATGTGGTAAATCCTATAACACTCTCATTTTCTTCAATAAGATATGTTTTCCCTAATTTTATTTCAAACGATTTCTCAAAAGCTGCAGCCCTTCTTGTCTCATCCAAATTATTTAGAATAGAATTAGAAACAATACCTCGGTACGCACATTTCCAGCTTGCGATATGGAGGTGTGCCAACTGCTGAGCATCTTTAATTTCTGCCTTACGAATATTCATTTCTTCCTCACTTATGTTCAGTAAGGTGTCCTCGTGTCCTAGGATTCCTTTTGATCATCTAACACGATTCCATAGGCATAGCAGTCAAACCATAGGGGATTCCCGAATTCGTCTTTTCTGAAAAATCCTTTTTTCTTAAAATATCCTTCACGTTTCATGCCTATCTTTTCAAGCACTTTCCATGAGGGAATATTAATGGGATTGCAATACGCAACGACCCTGTGCACCCCCAATGCTTTGCGCGCATATTCAATAATTCTTTTTGCAGATTCTGTGCAATAGCCCTTATTCTGGTATGCGGGATTAAAGATAAATCCCATCTCCCATGTGAGGAATTCTTTCGGTTCTTCCTGAGCGAAATATATATGCCCGATTAATTTGCATCCGTTTTTCAGGACAACTGCAAAAAATTCGTTGCCTTGCGCTCGTTCAGAGGTGATTTTCTGTGCTTCCTCTTTCGTGACCGGTTCGCCGGGTTCGAATGTATAAATTTCCTGCAAAGAAAGATATTCAAACAGGTTTTGCCAATCATCTTTCCTGAATTTTCTTAAAAACAATCTTTCTGTTTCTATCATTTTTCCAAATCCTTTGTAAAGCATAGTATGAGATCATCATCCATGGTGATTGTATCTCCACGGTTGACAAATTCTTCATTGTGACTGATGCCGTGACCATCCGGGATATATCCTCTTTTTACATATAATTTTTGTGCGCTTCCATAATCCCGGGTAAGCCCAACACCGATCCCTGCAATGACGGATTTCTTTGAAATAAGTGCTTCGGCAGAGTCCATGAGTTTTGTCCCGATGCCCTTTCTCTGAAATTTTTGCAGGACATTTAGATCCATGATTTCAGGAATCGACCTCTTTTTAAAATAGGGGTAATAGGAATCCCACATAATAGTAACATATCCTACGAATTTTCCATTTGCGAAGGCAAGTAAAACAGTTCTTTTCTCTTCTTGCTGTTCCCGGAGATAGCGCAGGTATTGTTCAGTGGACTTATCCCATCCCTGAGATTTGAATGCGTCAGAGATCATAGCACAATCTTCTTCTAGGAGTTTTCTTATCGTGATTTTCATGTATTAATTACCTTGCTTAGAAATTTACCGTCCGGTACTAAGTTGAACTTAGTAACTCATATTTTTGCGCCCCCAAATGCAACCTGGGAACGAAGAGAAAAAGATTTTCTTAAAAAACATAACATTTTGTATTGATTTTATGATAAATTAGTCAATTAATTTGGACAATTATGTGATATTTTACATCACAAATTTTTTATACCTGGATTGTAAAATTTACCAACTAAATATTTTTTAAAATTGACAGAGATCAGGTCTTTTGGGTGTTTAACATAAGCATTAATAAAGAAGAAGGAGAAGACCATGGAACAAAATCGAGCGACTGAGTTAATGCAAAAAATGTACGTTTGAGCAGAATCTGTTCTCCTGGCCGTGTGCCAGGAATTTGGGATGGAGTTAGAGAACGAAGCTATTCCGCTCATTGCCTTCGGTTTTGCTGGTGGGATAGGCAACACAGGTGCTGTGTGCGGGGCTGTTGCTGGTGCAGCAATGGCTATCAGTCTAAAGCTGGGAAGGGCTGGTTCGATGGAAGAAGGTTTCAAAACTTTTTCAGTTATACAGGAATTTCGACGTCGTTTTGAGGATGAAATGGGAGAATTCACGTGCCGTGATCTTACAGGATTGGACCTGACCAAGAATGAAGTCGAGCAACTTATGAGTTCTGATATTCCCCAGACTGTCTGTTTTCCGGCAGTCGCTGCAGCATATAGGTTAGTTTTGGAATTGCTGAAAGAAAACACTTAGGTAGATATAAGGAGATATTTGAAACAGCTTCAGTTTATTGAAGATTTTTTTTAAATCATTAATTGTAAGATTTTCACGCGTTGTTTACACTTTTAGGGAAGAAATATGCTATTAATTTCTCCATTGGTGTTAACTCGTC
>JBNGBT010000020.1:0-15710 GCA_049903315.1 Candidatus Cloacimonadota bacterium
ATAGCCGCAAGATTTTAAGTTACCACCTGTCAAACAGTATGGATACAGCTTTTTGTATCGAAGCACTTGCCGAGGCAATCGATCTGTATGGCTGTCCAGAGATTGTCAATACCGATCAGGGGGCTCAGTTCACCAGTGAAGATTTCACTGATTTTCTCAGCTCGAAAGGTATCCAAATCAGTATGGACGGGAAAGGTCGCTGGATCGACAATGTTTTCATCGAACGGTTCTGGCGCAGCTTGAAGTACGAGGATGTTTACATCCATTGCTACGAGACAATCCCGGAAGCAAGAGCAGGCATCCCTGTCTGGATTGACTACTACAACTCATCAAGGCGACATGATTCTCTTGGAAGAAAAACGCCGGATGAATGCTATTTCAAAGAACCTGACTCTCAAAGAGTTGCTTAACTCTACCTGGTGGTTTTACACCTTAACTTGATGGTTTATTGTCCAACCCACGGGGTCCATCTCTATACTATGCCACCCTTTACTTTTTTGCTAGTGAATCATTCTGGCTAGCTATCTCTCATGATTATTTTTATATTTATAAATTCCACTTATCCCCATTAACATTGTAAGTATTATCCAACCATCAATTGAATACGCGTTTGCGAACATACCCCATATAAAGAATGAGATTAATGGACAAACCATTCCAAATGTTATAAACATAAACTCGTCGCTTCTATTGTTAATTGTTATTCTGATTTTTGTGAAAAAATATTGCTTAAAAAATACAAACAAAAAAACCATTCCTATAAAACCAAAGTTACCTAACCATACAATAAAGAAATTGTGTGGAGATCTTTCATAAATTCTCCTACCAGCACTCATATAATAAATGTTGGCATTTTCAACAATATTATCCCAACTTGAATTGCCAAAACCAATTAGCGGGGAAGTTTTAACAATATATTCAAATGCCAAAATCCATATGCCCCCAATTCTGGATGCAAGATTTCCCCTCAACTGATTTATACCTAAGGATTGTAAATCTCGCATATTCTTAATGGTATGAATATCTTCTGGAGTTAAAATCTTTACAGACAAGTAATAAACTAGAAATGGTAACACAAATAGTAGAAACATCCTTAGTATATTAATTCTAACAAAAATTAAGATTAATACTATTATTGTTAACATAATAGAAAAAATGGATGCTCGTGTTCCGTTCAGAAATACAACAATTGGTAGTATTATGATTGTGAAAAAAAATATTATGTTGCGCTGTTTTCGGAAATGATAGATAAAAAGAGGAAATACAACTGAAAGCACACCTCCGTCCTCATTTGCATTACCAAATAAAACTTGCGGACGGGTGATTCGAAAACCTAAAGGTAAACCGGTTCTTATGAATTGTAGCAAATATAGGATTATCATTAAAACAAATAGTATAGATGCAAGTCGAAATATAAGAATTACATTATTTTGGTTACCGTATATCACTATTAATAATAAAAATGAGAAATACAACAAATATCTATTAACACCAATCAATCCCTGATAATCACCGAGAATAACGGATTGAAGTACCATGTAGACAAAAAATAAAAATATTATAGTTACTAATTCTCTATATGGTTTATATTTATAAATATACATTCTTTTCAATGCAAGACATAAATAAGTAATCATAAGTAGAAACTGTGGAATAAAAATATCATATCGAAAACCTCTAAAAGATTCTATATAAATACTTATACCTGTAATAGAGTCAAATAGATAAATATAATTATTATATAACAAGTATATAAAATAAGATATTGTTACAAAACTAAATGTTCTGTCACTCTTATAACTATTTTTGACAATTTGTTTCATATATTACAAAATATTATTATGTAATTTGTCAAGTCACTACTGTCCGGGTAAAATAATGTCATTTGTTTAATTGGCTCTCTGGCTTTTCGAATAGTCATAGGAGATAACGACAAGATATCTATCAAATTGACTCTTTCCATCATCACTTCCCGGATCATAATGCTCAACTCGGTAATCGTTTTTGACAGCTTCGTCTGGAAACTGATGTAACTCAATAGCAGATAATAGCACATCGCCACCCAGATCTGGCTCAATACTGCATTGCAACTGGATCCCAGGAAGGATTTGATCTTCAGGTTTTGCTTGACCCATTTGAAAAACAGTTCTATCTGCCAGCGATCTTTATAGATACCTGCAATGGTAATAGCGGCCAGATTCAGGTTATTGGTAATGTGCTCGTAATACTCACCCGTATCCGGTGATAAATAACCCACCAGACATATTTCCTGGGGATATTTATCTTTGTTCAAAAGTCCAGTTAACCGGATAACATCATCTTGAACGATATGTTTGTTCTTCAACGGTTTGTGCTGTCCGGTAACTTCATATGCCATGTTGCTCTTGGCACATGTTACAAAAAACACATCTCTTTGATCGAGGGAATACAACCACTTATAATCAATGTAGGCCATATCAACAGCCAGGATGCTGTCCGGTAAGAGGGCAAAATCCAGCTTCTCCTGGCTTTTAGCAACTGTGATATCATGGCGCTTGCCATTGGTCACGATCATAAAACTTGGCATCATTCCCAAATGATTCAGCAGATAATGCAGTTTGATGGCTCCTTTTCGTTTCCTGAACTTTGCCCGGGAAAAACGGACAGACACATCTCAATGGTGGTAGAGTCCATACTGATCAGTGGATTCTTGAAACGAAATCGATGCTTTGGTGTCATGGAGCAACAGCGGTCCAGTAGTTTGTAAAACAGCCCTTCATAGATCTGCCATGGACGCTGATTTATAGCATCAGACAGGGTACTGCGTTTGACGCCTGTAAATCCCAGATGATACCATTTGCTATGGTGAACTTGAAGAGATGTCTCGATCTCTCTCAAACTGTCCTTACATTGATCTGGACAACCAACAAAACGATGAACTGCTGCCAGCCAGTGAAATACTTCGTATAACGGTTCGCATTGTATTGTTTTTCAAGTTTCTCAAATTCATATCTCTGAAAAAGATTCAGAAGTTCTTCCAGTACCGGTGTAATTTTCCGCATGGTCTGATTCTCCTCTATTAATTACTTTTTGACCGGGATATTTTATCCCATTTTTGAGAAATTTCAGACCTAACTTTTTATTTTAACCGGACACTACAGTTGTCAAGTCTTAAATGTTGGAGTAAAAAAATCTGGAAATATCTTCAAAAAGCAGTTCTATATCAATTTATGTGTCTAACTTTTCACGTGGTTGAGTCATAATACCATCCTAATTTTTATGTAAAGGTTTTTACAGTTGGCTCAACCATCTTTTATATAGGGCTTCCTGAATAAGTCAAGTTAATCACTATTGGGAGAAACGCTAAAACGCCCAAATTCAGGCGATAAAACAGCTTTTTGAATTATTCGACGCAGAGCATTGCTGATTGAAGATAATTTTGCGATGACCTGCTCCAAAAAATGAGATAAAAATGAACCTGACCAATGTT
Source organism: Candidatus Cloacimonadota bacterium (assembly GCA_049903315.1). Taxonomy (GTDB): domain Bacteria; phylum Cloacimonadota; class Cloacimonadia; order JGIOTU-2; family JGIOTU-2; genus Celaenobacter. The sequence goes on from JBNGBT010000020.1 coordinate 3,470, forward strand.
TCGCCAGATTCATGACAAAGATTACCATCGCGATCCCCGCCTGCTCTGAATGCCATATGCATGCAGCGGACAGGCAACTCTCACTTGTCGCCCTTGTCTTAGCCATTACCAGTCCCAGGCTGAATCGTCGTTTTCCGTTTCCGAACTTCCCCTCCACTTGATTCCGCTTTGCTGATTCTATTTTATTTCGTTTTCGTTCATCCGACGAGATATTTTTCTTCTGCTTTGGACGCCCCAGCGGAGCTCCTCCATACATCTCAATATTATGTTTCTTCACCCATTTGCGGTTCTCACGATTCCAGTAAATTTTATCACCATTCACCGATGCCGGATAACACCCAAATTTGGTCCGGTACTCTTCACAGGCACGGATCAGATCGCTGCCTTCGTTGTAGGCATTCCAACTCAGGTTATCAAGATAGACATTCCCGTCGATCACTACTGCAGATATCTTCGCTCCAAATTCTGTTCTTTTCCCAGCCTTTCCCCGGATGATTGGCCGGATATGTGGTTGTGAAATGCTCACGATCCGATCATCAATGCGATTTTCCCGGCGGTCATACATCTCCTGCTGCAGACGATAAACTTCCCGGATTATCCACAGATGACGCCAGGATTTCTTGTCAAACGGAATGGGCATGTTCTCCGACTGGTAGATGTCCAGCAGTGTGTCAATATGGGCAAGATCACGACGGACATATCCCAGCTGGTGACGAACCGCCTTACGGGTTTTGGTATAACCGGCATTCCGCTGGCGGGTGAAGGCCAGGTAACGCTTGCGGGCCTGACGACGATATGTTCTCGGTTTTTTCGGCAGAAGTCCCGGATACCAAAGCTGATCTATCAGATCTTCAGCAATCTCCCGGGCCTGGTTCAACAAGCCGACATCGGTGGGATAACGTATGTCACCGGGAGCTACTGTGGCATCGATTATCAGCATCCCCTTGTTCTCCGGTTCAGGAGATGATGGGTTTTCTGTATTTTGATCTTTATCGGAAGAAGCTGAAGGGGGGTCTTGATCATCATGATCTGGTTGATTGATATTGGACAAAATCAGATCGTTGATTTCTTTTTTTCTTTCCATGACAAGCCGATTGCGTATCTCGACAAACAAGGATGGATCAAATACGGTCCGGGGTTCGAAGTTTTTAAAACCAAGGAAGAATTGATAATAGGGGTTTTCCCGGATATCTTCGATGACTTCCTCATCAGGCAGTTTTTTCAGATGCTTGATGATCAGTACACCAACTACCACGCGTGATGGAAGTGCTGGGGGACCCATTTTGGACTTCATGCTGCGGTTGTAAACCAGTCCGATTTCTTCCCAGGGTATTGTTTCGGAAAGCTTGACCCAGCGGTTTTCCGGATCAAGTTTACCATCAAAGGGAAGAAAGAAGTCCAGCACGGTCTGTTTACTGTAATTGTCACGAATCATGATAATGCTGACCTATATGTATTTCTGCAAGGGAATTGAACAGAATATGCTATATATCTTGCACATAATCTACAATAATATGCACATATATCATTGTTAATAAATATGTTGTGAATTATTCAGGAAGCCTATATATTTTTCTTTACTTTCTTTCACCCCAACTTACGAGACGTGACCATATAATATTTTTTTAATGCTACAATATCAATGAGTTGGAATCTATTGACTAAAAATAGATAAAGTGAAACATGGATAATCATAAATAAAACCAATCCAAGAATAGTACTACTTAAAATGATATTATTAAAATACTTAAAAATGTAAAATAGTCCAAAGTTTATCCCTAAAATCTCAAAAATCCCAATTAAGAGCATTTTTCTTTCTAATTCCAATACTTTTGAAATAACAATTAGTTTGATACAAAAACCAACAACCACTGAAAAAAGATAACTCCATAACATAGCCTTGATGGAATATCTACAAAAGACAATTAAGAGAGTTAGCAATATAATTTTTTCAGCTACATCAAGCAAAAGAGCAATACCTGGCAATCCTTTTGAATTAATGCTATTTAGAAAAATAGCATTAATTGGTATAAATATTCCAATTAAACAAAGAATTCGGAAATATGGCACTGCAGGAAGCCACTTCTCAGTTAAAACAACTTCAAACAGGATATCTGCATGGAGATTTAAAAACAATAAAACAGGGGTAATTAATATCGCTGAGATATTTAAAATACTAACAAACGTAGAAGCCAATTTCATACTATCACTCTGGATTTTAGAAAAATATGGAAATGTGGTTTTATTTAGAATATTTGTCATTATATCAGAGGGAAATCGTTGTATTTGGCGAGATTTGGTAAAATAACCTAATTGAGTTGTAGAATAATACCTTCCAATCAAAATACTTAGAATATTATCGGAAACTGCTTTTAATAAAGACATTAGAAAAACCTTATAGCCAAACTGGAAAATTTTATTAAAAGATCTTACAGAGAATATGATATTGGGTATCCAACCACAATGAATCCACAACAACAATGATCTTATCAGTGCAGTCATAAGTATCTGTAATACAAGTGCATACACACCCGCTCCATTATATGCTGCAAATATGCAAACACAACCGGTAATTATGGTAGAAGAAATATTAATCATTGATAATTTCTTAAAACAAAGTTCTCTAGACAAGATTGCTGTCGGAACAACAACCATTCCATTTATAATTATAGAGATTCCTATAATTCTAATGACACGTGTTAATTTTTCTTCTTCAAAGTAAGTAGAAAGATGAGGAGCAATTAAAAATATGATTATATATATAATAATACTAACTGATATATTGAATAAAAACGCTGTAGATTTATCTAAAATTGTGAGATTTGAGGCCTGAATTAAAGCAGTAGCAAATCCTCCGACTACAAATATCTGTGATAAAGATATAATAATATTTGAAATTCCTAGTAACCCAAAATCAGATGGATCTATAATTCGTGCAAGAATTATTGAAATGAAGAAACCTAATCCTCGCCCGGCGAAAGCTTCAATACCATTCCACACAAATCCTTTGACTGCTTTTTCTTCAAGCGAAACAGCCAAAAGTAATTAATCCTTAGTTATATATGATAACAATTCACTTCCACATTTCTTCTCAATTGTGCTTTTTATCTTATCCTTTAAATACTGAGTACCATCTTTCTTTTGAGTTCTTACAAAATTCAAATCTAGTGCTTTCTTTCTATGAACGAGGTGCAGTTTCTCTGTTTCAGACATACGCTCCCTTGAAGATAATGTCAAGATATTTGTTATCTCACTATCATTTAAGTATAATCCAAAAGTGCACATTAAATTATAGAGTGATAACCTTGGATTCAAAATAAAGTCCTCATACCTAACGTGGATCATTCTTTCGTCACCAAATAGTCTTTTTGGATCTTTAATATATGACTCAGTATGCGATATCCAATTATCAATCCCATATTTTCTGCTCTCTATAAACTCCTCTATAGTTAAATCTGAGTTAATTCTATTATACTTTTTTATATATCGATAATAAGATATCATTACATCATTCGGATTTCTTGAAATATAGATAATTCGCTTCATGAAAGGATTTCTTCTTGAATGAGTTGTAAATATTCTAGGAATTTCTCGAATACCAAATGGGCCATTTAAAGAATCATTGTATTTTGTAATCGGTGGAATAATATCTTGTATTGTGAAAAAATTAACTTCCTTAATTATATTATATTTTTCTCTTATAGAATTAGCTATTAAAAACCTAATCCAAGTGTTGCCAGATTTTGGAAACGAAGAGATAAATATATCTGATGACTGGGGATTATTTGGTAAAAAATTACAATACTTTAGCTTATTGAAATTTATCTGAACATTTTTTATACAGTTTTTTACTATTCTCATACTAACTACTTACTTGTGATTCCCCACCATTTATTACTTAATTTAGTATTACCACTAACTAGACATAAAACTCGGTTTGAAAAATCGTCTATAAAATATTCTTTCGGATAGCAAACAGTATTTTCACAGCTGGAAGTAATCATTATATAAACTGAAGTAAGAAGATTTTCGCCTTGAAGACCAGCAAGTATAATTTTTCCGGCATCCTGACACTCAGGTCTTTCCATGGAATTTCTTAAGGAAACTGCCGGAAAACCAAGTATAGCTGACTCTTCACTAATTGTACCAGAATCAGAAATAGTACATCGGGCGTATTTTTGCAAGCAAATATAGTCAGAAAACCTAAATGGTTTCATAAAACGTATTTTACTTGAAGAGGAAACATATCCAATTTCATCCATTTTCTTATGTGTACGTGGGTGAGTAGATACTACTATTGGGAGTTGCCATTCTTTTTCAAGAAGTTTAAGTGTTTCAAGAATTTGCTTAAGATGTTTTGGATTATCCACATTTTCTTCGCGATGCATAGATACAACGAAATAATTCCTGGGGTTAAGATTTAGTTCTTCAAGAATGTTTGACAAAGAGATTTTGTCCTTTTGCTCATTAAGAACTTCCATCATTGGAGAACCAGTTAAGTATATCCTGCGATGTGGTAAACCTTCAGAAATCAAATGTCTTCTTGCGTGCTCAGTATATACCAAATTAAAATCTGCTATATGATCTAAGATTTTCCTATTTATCTCTTCTGGCACATTCATGTCAAAACTTCTATTTCCAGCTTCCATATGAAAAATGGGGATTTTCATCCGTTTAGCAATAATTGCCGCAATACTGCTATTAGTGTCCCCAAGGATTAACAATGCTTCAGGCTTAACATCGTTAAAAGCTTCCTCAGATTTGATTAATATATCCCCATATACGCGACCTATACTAGTTGTATCACAATTAAGAAAAATGTCAGGTTTTCTAAGATTGAGGTCTTCAAAAAACACCTCATTTAACTCATAATCATAATTTTGGCCTGTGTGTATTAGCGTGTGATCAAGAAATTGATCTAGTTTTTTTATTGTTGCGGATAGTCTTATAATCTCAGGACGAGTTCCGATGACTGTACAAACTTTGAGCTTTTTCATAGTATTTGATTATTAAACTTCTTGCCAATAAGTATCTGGATTATTTACGTTATACTGTTCATTTATCCAAAATGCTGTGATCAATTCATTTCTTCCAACATTTGTTATATTATGGGTATACCAAATCGGCATATCAACAAATGCTGGACACTCACTCGATAATTTATATGTATATACAATATCGCTATTTACTTTTCTGAGTTTAATTTCGGCTTCACCTGAGAGCACCATAAATCGTTCAACTTTTCGAGTATGATAGTGATTACCTCTGGTAATTCCCGGCATAGTTGTAGAAAATGAGAACTGTCCACCACTACCTGTTTTGATTAGCTGAGTAAATTGACCACGCTCATCAGCATTGATTTTCAATTCCACTGGGAAAAATGTCTTTAAATCAACGTATCCTCGAAATGTATTGAATAGGTCCAGACTAAACTGGTTAGATATATCGGGAACTGAGTTTTTTTGGATATAACTTTTATAGAATCTATTAAGCTTAGAAAGAAGATCACTTACAGAAACAGTATACTGTTTATCTATTAATAGCTCATGAGTGTTATCATGATTTAAAATCAATAGATTTATTCGTTCAACTAATTTATTAACATAAATCAAATCAATTTGAGAGTCTACAATAATTTCAGGAACCTCACCATGAAGAATTTGGTGTGAAAATGTGGCAACAACAGAGTTATAAAATGGATTTCCGTACGGACCAAAAACGTTAGGGATTACCATTCCAGTAAATTTCTTGTTTGTTCGTTTTGACCAATTTATCCATTTATCACGACATTCCTTTTTTGCACTCCCATAAACACTATCATTTGACTCTTGAGTTGAACTAGAAAATAAGATATGCTCCGTTTTACCAGTTCTTTCACACGCATTAATCAGTTTGTCGGTTAACTCTATGTTTTTGGAAAAAATATAATCGTCACTGAAATGGCGATTTACTCCTGCAAGATGGACGATGACATCACATTCTCCACAAAACTGATCAAGCTTTAAATCATCGTCAAAATAACTGTCTTTAAACGGTATAAGGTTATAATTGCATAAAGACAAGTAGTTAAATAAATGTGTACCTATAAAACCTGCTTGCCCGGTGATACCAATAGATTTCATGAGAAATTTTCCATATCCTTTCTAATAAAATCCAGTTTAAGTAAAAGCTTTTTTGTACTTTCTACATCAAGTCTTTCTGTATTATGTGATGTATAATCATTAACTTGGGTTATCTCTGATTCTCCATTTGTGAAATATAAATTGTAATTTAAATCTCTGGTATCTACCCGAATCCGGAAATACGCTCCCAAATCTTCCGCTTTAACCATTTCTTCACGATTCACCAATGTCTCAAATAGTTTTTCTCCATGGCGAGTACCAATAATTTTAATTTTAGTATCTGTCTGATAAAGCTCTTTTAAAGCCAATGCAAGTGTGTGAATTGTAGAAGCTGGAGATTTCTGCACAAATATATCACCTTGGTTTCCATGAGTAAAAGCGTATAGCACAAGATCTACTGCGTCATCTAAAGTCATCATAAAGCGTGTCATTTCAGGATCTGTAATAGTAACATCAGTTCCGCTTTTAATTTGATCAACAAACAAAGGAATAACCGAGCCACGTGATGCCATTACATTTCCATAACGAGTACCACTTAAAATAGTAACGTTATCAGAAATATTTCTAGATCGTGCAACCATTACTTTTTCCATCATGGCCTTTGACATGCCCATCGCATTAATTGGGTATACCGCTTTATCAGTACTTAGAATTATAACTCTCTTCACACCATTTAGTGTTGCTGCTTCAAGAACATTTTCCGCACCAAGAATATTGGTTTTAACAGCCTCTAATGGAAAAAACTCACAGGTAGGAACCTGTTTTAATGCTGCAGCATGAAAAACATAGTCTACTCCCTGCATAACTGACAGAACTTTTCGATAATCTCTAACATCTCCAATATAAAATTTTACTTTGGAATTATTAATCTTTTTTCGTAGATCGTCTTGTTTTTTCTCATCTCTGCTTAGTATCCGAATCTCTCCAAATTCGTTACAAACAATTCTCTTTAAAACTGCCTTACCAAAAGATCCAGTGCCTCCAGTTATTAAGAGCGTTTTTCCTTTAAACATTTTTATTCCCAAAATTCGCAATGAAATTGTTATAGATCAAAATACACGTTTCCCTTTCTTATCTACTTTCCCAATAATCTTCCCTGGATTTCCAACTACCAATGCATACGCAGGAACATCCTTTGTTACAACTGCCCCTGATCCAATCATTGCATATTCACCTATTGTCACTCCACAAACAATTGTGGCATTCGCGCCTATTGAGGCAGATTTCTTTACAAGTGTTTTAAGATAATACTCACTCCCACGCTGAGGGAACTCAGATCTAGGTAGTTTGATATTTGTAAACACCATCGAAGGTCCGCAAAAAACAAAATCCTCCAGCTCTACACCTTCATAGACAGAAACATTATTTTGTATTTTGCACCCATTACCAACGATAACATTATTGGCTATATTTACATTTTGACCAAGACTGCAGTTATTACCAATTTTTGCACCTGATTGTACATGCGAAAAGTGCCAAATCTTTGTTCCATCACCAATTTCTGTCCCTTCATCCACATAAGACGACTCATGTACAAAATAGTTTTTATTTTTAGTGTCTGACATAATGCTTACCAAATCAATTAGCTAAACAAACTTTTTGTAGCTTCTTCCAGTACTCGAACGACATTATAACCATTCACGCCGTCCGATAAATCTGGACGCTCTTCAAGATGCTCTACAAAATATTGGTCTTCATTTGTCAAAGGCATGGAGCGATCATAATGAATGATTTCAGTAGGTCCATCTTTCTTAACAGGTTTTCCGTCAATCCAATCAATAGTCTTTTCGTAAAATAGAATATCTTTTTCTTTTGATGAGTCTTCGAAAGAGAGCATACCTTCTGACCCGATCACAACCATCCTATGTTCCTTGAAAGGATGAAGCCAACTAACAAATATGTGTGCTTTTACATTTCCATCATACTTAAGTGTGGTTAGGGTTGTATCATGTATGTTGTCTTGGAGGAATGCTCCGCCTGCTGAGTGAATTTTCTTTGGAGTAGATCCTATTAAATATTCAAAAATAGAAATATCATGGGGCGCAAATGACCAAAAAACATTTTCTTCAGTCCGTACTGTACCTAGGTTAAGCCGATTGGAATAAATATATTGTAGTTTCCCTATTTTCCCTTTGTCGATGAGGAGTTTCAATTTTTGAATTGCTGGATGAAATAGAAGAACATGTCCAACCATCAAACTAACGTCGTATAATTTCGCCAAACGAACCAACTCATCTGCATTTCCAGAATTCAACGTCAGTGGCTTTTCAATTAGTACGTGCTGCTTATTCTCTATTAACAATTTCCCCTTTTCAAAATGTGTCTCAGCTGGGGTTGCCAGAATCCAACCATCGTATCCTTTTTTTAATGCCATCGGAATGTTTGGAAAAACTTCCACCTCCGGATATTGTTCTTTAAAATAAGCTCTTACCTTCGGATCGTTTTCAACAATTCCACCTAAAGATTTGATAGATGCCAAGGTTTTAATATGGTTTTTACCCCATTTCCCTGCACCCACAACACAAATAGACTTATTCATATAATCTCCTACTTCCGATTAAAAAAAGAACTAATTAAATTGATATCTTTGTCCTCTAGATATGGATGCATTGGTAAACTGAATATCCTTTTTGACATCTCTTCTGATACCGGGAAGTCTCCAATACGGTAATCTAATGATTTAAATGCGGTCTGGAGATGTAATGGTTTAATATAATAGATTGCTGTTGGTATACCATTTTCTTTGAGCATAGCCTGAACCCTACTTCTTTTCTCATCATTCTCAGCTAAAACCGAATACTGAGCCCAGGCACTCCTGTAACCATTTGGTACCGTTGGTGTAACAACCTTTCCATCTAATTTATTGGAGTAGTTTTTGGCGACTTGATTTCTTTTTAGTATTTCATTTTCAAAAAATTCCATTTTTGCCAATAGGATTGCTGCCTGAATCGTATCCAAGCGTCCATTCAGGCCTATCCTGACATTATCATATTTATCCATTCCTTTGCCGTGTACTCTGATTGAGATTAATTTTGTAAACAGATCTTCATCATCCGTAAAAACTGCACCCCCATCTCCATAACAGCCTAGCGGTTTTGCAGGAAAAAATGAAGTTGCAGTTGCGTCTCCAAAACTGCCTAAAAATTTTTCTCCAATCTTACCGCCAAATCCTTGAGCAGCGTCACCTAAAACCAGAAGTTTATAATTTTTAGCAATTTCACAAATCTTTGGTAGATTTGCAGGCAATCCGAAAAGATCTACAGGTATAACACATTTAGGATTTAGATCAGTTGTTGAAACAGTATTTTCAATTGCTTCCTCGAGTTTGTAAGGGCAAATATTATAGGTCTTAGGATCAATATCAACAAAAACGGGTGTTGCACCCAATAACTGAATTACTTCTGCTGTTGACACAAATGTAAATGGAGTAGTAAACACAGCATCACCAGGTCCAACATTCCATGCCATTAATGGCATTAACAAAGCATCTGTACCAGATGAACATGTTGCACAATACTTTGAACCGGTATATTCAGCAAGTTTCTGCTCCAAAACTTTTACTTCTGGTCCCATAATAAACTTGCCATGTTTAAGTACATTTTGAATGTTTTGATCAATTGTAGGCTTTAAAATCGAATATTGTTTTTTCAAATCTATAAACTGCATAAGCCGTCCTTTTTTAAATACTTTGATACTGCTGATACCACAAAAGAAACTGTTTGTATCCGTCACTGAATGTATTGTAATCAGCAGTATTAGTTTGTTTTTCTAATTTTCTGATATCAGATATTGTGCTATATACATCTCCGGATTGCATAGGCAAATACTTTTTCTTGGATTGTCTAGCTAAATTGTCTTCAATAACATTAATAAATTTAGTCAACGCAACCTTATTTCCACCGCCGATATTATAAATTTCACTCACCGTATTCGCATGATCCTTTGGCTCAGTTTCTATTAATTCATTGATAGAAGTTACACCATCATCAATGAAGGTCATATCTCGAGATAACTCACCATTATTGAAGACTTCAATTTCTTCACAATTTAGAATCTTTTCCGTAAACTTCCAATACGCCATATCCGGCCTTCCCCAAGGTCCATAAACCGTAAAAAACCTCAGACCAATTGTATTTATACCAAACAGATGAGAATAAGTATACGCCATTTCCTCATTGTTCTTCTTTGTAGCCGCATAGAGCGAAATTGGCTTGTCACAGCGGTCCTCTTCGGAAAATGGTAGTTTTGTATTGGCACCATAGACTGAGCTGGATGATGCATAATACAACCAGTTAATATCATTATGCCGACAGCCCTCTAACACATTCAAAAAGCCTGTTACATTGCTTTCGATATAAGCGTGGGGATTTTCAAGACTGTAACGAACGCCTGCTTGGGCGGCAAGATGAATGACGATGTCGAAGTGGTTATCCGAAAAGACTTGAGCCATGCCGTCTTTGTCGGCGAGGTCCATCTTTATAAAATTATAAGTGGGAAGTTCAAAGTTAAAGGTTAAAGGTGAAAGGTTGGGATCAGGATCTGAGCTTGCACTAGAACTTGAAGACTGGGCATCCGGTGTAAGGTTAAAAGTTAAAGGTGAAAGGTTGGAATCAGTTTTATTTTCTTCTAAAGTATGAACATCTGCAGACCTGCTTTCAGCACTTTTAACTTTTCCTGGCTGCCCTCCCTGCTGGTCAGGGCCAGGCGGGAACTTTCCACTTTTAACTTTTTCCAAATCTTCGTTGAATGAATCAGTTCTAAGTTCTTCGGGTATTGTTTCAAGTGTATACTCACCGTTAAAGATAATGCTTGTAGTGTACTTACCGTATTCAATATCATCGCGCTGAATGCCGGTTTCTGCTAGACGGGCATACTTTAAGTTAACGTCGTAGTAGCCGTTGATGTTGTCCAGACCGACGACGTTGTAGCCTTCCATGAGCATACGACGAGCCAGGTGAAAGCCGATGAAGCCAGCAGTACCGGTAATCAGCACGGTTTTACGTTTGGGTGTATCAGTCAAAATAAAACTTCAAAGTATAGTTAAAAGTGAATAGTGAAAGGTGAAAATTTAAAGGTTAAAAGTTATTCAATTTTGAAATCATTTTTATAAAAAGGATGTGTCCGGAATGAGTGAGTAATTGCATAGTATATTTATAATGGTTAAAAAATAGTGAATGGATAATAGTCTAAGTGAAGATACAAAAGAGAACTTACTGTTTTGCATTAGAACTACTGAAAATGGTGGATTTCCTTAAAGAGAATCGAGAGTTTGAAATTGCCAACCAATTATTGCGCTCTGGAACCAGCATTGGGGCAAATGTACAGGAAGCTCAAGCTGCATCTTCAAGAAAGGATTTTGCACAAAAGATCAACATTGCCTTGAAAGAGAGTCGTGAAACTGTTTTCTGGTTAAATCTCTTGATTGATTCTGACAAATTGGAAAATTACCCAAATGCCAAAAGTCTTTTATCAGAATGCATATCTATTACAAATATTCTCGGTAAGATTCTTAAAACAACCAGAAGCAGAAACTAATGCGACAGTAAATAATCAGCTTCCCTTCTCAACCTTTCATCTTTAACTTTTAATTTTTAACCTGTTTGAGGCTCAAGCTGCATCATCAAGAAAGGATTTTGCGCAAAAGATCAACATTGCCTTGAAAGAGAGTCGTGAAACTGTTTTCTGGTTAAATCTCTTGATTGATTCTGAAAAACTAAAAAATTACCCAAAAGCAAAATGTCTTCTATCAGAATGCATCTCTGTTACAAATATTCTCGGTAAGATTCTTACAACAATCAGAAGTTCTATTTAAACATCTATTCATCAATGCGACTGTCTTCAAAACACTAATCTTTAATTTTTCATCTTTAACTGAAACATAGTTTCCCCTTTGTCATCATCTTTTAGTCCTCGACAGAAACAAGGTCCTTGGCTGAAACAAGTTGAACTCCTTTATAAATTTCGGGCAGTTCTGGGATTCCATGTTTAGTCCAGAGAACAAGCTGCCGGTTTGTATTCGGGAATGGCAGTGATTCAGCCTTTTCCTGCAGTTTTTTAATCTCACGTTGAACATCAACTTGTTCTTCCCACTTCACCTCTCCAACCAGAAGTGAATTTCC
>JBNGBT010000021.1:0-15436 GCA_049903315.1 Candidatus Cloacimonadota bacterium
AGTTAACACCAATGGAGAAATTAATAGCATATTTCTTCCCTAAAAGTGTAAACAACGCGTGAAAATCTTACAATTAAGTATGTTAGAATGGATAGGTAATAATTTACAGTGGATATTTAGCGGAATTGGTGTTTTGTTTTTAACGATCATTGCTTTTTTTCTTAAAAGACGAAATACTGAATATACTGAACAGATTAAACAAGTGGCAAAAAGGTATGTTGATATGTTGGATGGGAAAATACATGGTTATCATAATATACCTGGTTTAGTTCTTTCAGGTGTTGCAAAGTTGAAATCAAATAAACAGCTCTTAAAGGTTTGTTCTAAAATCGAGCAATATGGAAAACCAAATCCACTTAAAACGTGGGTTTTAAGACATATAAATAAAAAGGAGTTATTGAAATTTGTTAAATGGAATCATGAGAATGGAATCGGATATTCACCCCACTATTTCAACGAAGAGAGTTTTATAAATTTAGTCGAAGACTACAATAAATCAAATTTAAATAAACATAAATAATTCTCCGTGCTCTCTGTGTTCTCTGTGGTTTAATTTCCGATTACACGAGCTTGTAACCAAAAACATTTGACATAAAAATCCTTCGGCAACAAATCACTCAAGAAAAAAGAAATCAGGAGTCATAATGAAAAAATCGGACATAAATCCCTTTTTCCAGAGTTATAATACCCCTTTTGATACTATTCCCTTTGATACAATAAAACTTGAACACTTTATGCCTGCCGTAGAAGAAGGATTGAAAGAAGCTCGTAAGAATATTCAGGCAATAAAGGATAATCCTGAAGTCCCGAATTTTGATAATACGATCCTTGCCCTTCAGATAAGTGGTGAGTTACTTGATGAAGTAACGACCGTGTACTTTAATCTTTACAGCGCTGAGTCCAATGATGAATTAAAAGCCCTTGCACAGAAGATCTCTCCAATGCTGGCACAATTTCAAAATCAGGTTCTCACAGATTCAGAATTGTTTAAAAAAGTAGAACACGTTTATAATAACCAGCAGGGGCTCAATGATGAGCAGAAGCGCTTGGTTGAACACTATTATAAGCAATTTGTGCGTAATGGAGCGAATCTTACCCCGAACAATAAGAAGAAGTTGGAAGAGATCGATAAAGAACTTTCTACCCTGAGTCCCAAATTTTCTCAAAATCTTCTCAAATCCACTAATGCCTTCGAACTTTATATTACTGATGAAAAGGATCTTGAAGGATTACCGGAAGGAGCAAAAGAAGCAGCAGCTTTTGCAGCTAAGAAGAAGGGAAAAAAAGGTGGCTGGCTGTTCAATCTCCAGATTCCAAGTGTCTTACCTATCAATAAATACGCAAAAAACCGTGAACTCAGGGAGAAGATCAGCAGGGCGTATGGTGCGCGTGCGTATAATGACGATTTTGATAACAGAGAGATTTTGAAGAAGATTGCGCAACTCCGGCAGGAACGCGCAGAGCTTCTTGGGTATAAAACTCACGCTCAGTATGTCCTCGAAGAGCGTATGGCAGAAACCCCGGAAACGGTTCAAGGATTTCTTGAGAGAGTCTATTCTGTTGCATTTCCTGCTGCAAAGAAGGAGATTGAAGAAATCAAAAAATTAGCATTAGAAACCGATGCTCTCGAAGATTTCCAAACATGGGACAGTGCTTACTATTCTGAAAAACTGAAGAAGATCAAATATAATTATGATGAAGAAGAACTCCGTCCGTATTTTAAAGTTGAGAATGTCATAGACGGTCTTTTTAAGGTAGCTGAAAAATTGTATGGTATTACATTCAAAGAACTCAAGGATATTCCTGTTTATCATCAGGAAGTTAAGGTGTTTGAAGTTACGGATAAGGATCGATCACATCTTGGTTTGTTATACATGGATCTTTTCCCGAGAGAGACCAAAAGGAATGGAGCGTGGATGACCAACTACAAAACTCAGGGGTTATCTCATGGAGAAATCCGCAGACCACACGTGGGTATTGTTGCCAATCTTACTCCATCGACCGATAAAAAGCCCTCTTTGCTCGAACTCTCCGAAGTTCAAACATTATTCCATGAGTTTGGACATGCGCTGCACGGACTGCTCTCGGACTGTACGTATCAAACACTTGCAAGCCCGAATGTCTATTGGGATTTCGTGGAGCTTCCTTCACAGATAATGGAGAATTGGACACTCGAGAAAGAAGCACTGGATATGTTTGCAGTGAATTATAAAACCGGGGAAAAAATGCCGGATACTCTTATTCAAAAAGTGAAGAAAGCACAGAATTTTAATAAGGGTATGGCCAATATTCGTCAACTCTCTTTTGGTTTCATCGACATGGCATGGCATGCGAAGGATCCCCGGAAAATTAAAGATGTCGTTGCGTTTGAAGATAAGGTGTTTAAGAAAACGCGACTCTTGCCGAAAGTTGATGGTACGAACATGTCATGCAGTTTTGGACATATATTTGCCGGCGGATATTCTTCGGGATATTATTCTTATAAATGGGCAGAAGTGCTGGAGGCAGATTCCTTTGAATTATTCAAAGAAAAAGGCATTTTCAATCAGGAGATTGCTGATTCATTCAGAAAAAATATTCTCTCAAAAGGCAACACTGCCCACCCAATGGAACTCTATATGAAATTCCGTGGTCGCGAGCCCGATCCTGATGCAATGCTTAAAAGAGATGGACTGTTGAAGTAGTAATGATATCGTATAAATAAAAACCGACCCGGTTCATTCCAGGTCGGTTTCTTTTTGAAAATAAGTTTTATTTATGATGAACAGGAATGTTGTGTTTTGTATGATGTAACGCAGAGATTATAGCTGCAGAGATCACGATTGCTGCGCCGCATAGTGTTAGAATACTTGGCATTTCTTTCCATACAAACAAATCAATTAGACCGGAGAAAACAACCGAAAGATAAATAAATGGTGAGATTGTTGTCGTGGATGCATATTTCACTGCAAAAATGAGCAGAAGTTGAAAGACTGCCATAAAGATACCAGCGCCAGCGAGGTAAAGCCATGCAATGCCCGAAGGAGTCGTCCATTTCGTGAGAGCCCAGATTCCCATGCTTATTGTGGTGAAAGCAAGGAACCAGAACACCACAACTTTTACAGATTCATCTTTATCATCCAGAATCTTTATTACCACAGTTGAGAGACCGGACAGAAAACCTGAAAACAGGGCTATCAGATCGCCGGGATTTACCGCACCTTTTCCCGGATGGAGAACCATTGTTACACCGATAAAACCAACTATCATCACAGCCCACATCTTCAATGTGATCTTTTTTCTGAAGACAAAGAATGCTATTATGGGAATGAATATCGGCGTAGTATTTTGCAACAACGTTGCATTCACAAGCGGAATGAATTTGATGGCAACAAAATAAAAATACATCGAGAGTAGCCCTGTGATTACTCTGCCGAATACCAGTAAAGGGTACTGCGGTTTAAGATTAACCTTCTTACCATGTAAAACCCATGGCAATACTACTATCAGTGCTATAAGGTTCTGAAAAAACATGACCTCATGAATTTCCAGTCCTATATTTGAGCATACTTTGATGAATGCCGACATAATAGCAAACCCAAGAAATGCAATGATAACGAGTGCTATACCTTTGGGGGGATTAAGATTTTTTTCTACTGCGACCATGTGTGTTCCTTTCGGTTATTGTATTGGAACGAAAATGAACATTTCCGAACCTTCTCCATTGGGATTGAATTTTTGATTATACATTTCCAACTCATTTCCATTTCCCGTCTTGTAGCCACTTGTTGGAAGCCAATGCGAATAGATGTAGGTATACGTTTGACTCAGATTCTCAAGCGGACCAAAATGCGAGAATTTAGCATATTTTGATGCAGGCGCTACATGTACGACCATGCCCTCAGGGACTATCTTGGTATCTGTGACTTCATAACCGGCAAAATAGGTGAAAGAGAATGAGTCGCCACCAGAATCCATATTATATGATGCTCCCCATGCTTCAGTGTTATTTGCCCTGTTTTTTATCTGGCTCTCTACCTGCATGAGCTTCATCCACATTGATGGGATCTCCGTCATATTGTTGGCATCGAAATTCTTTTCAAATCCGATAAGGGTAAGATCTTTCATTGAGACGATTTCAGGTAGGGGACTCACTGTTTTTGGTGCTTTTGGTAGTTCTGGTTCAGGCGGCATATTCGTCATTGGTTCCGGTCTTGGACAAGCACAAGAAACCACTATGAATAAAGAAATAACTAAACATAGTATTATTGCTGTTTTTTTCATGTAATCCTCCTGGGATTATTTATATGAATTTCATTGAATTTCATATATGGTTGTGTCAAGAAATCTGCTTTATGGTATGCAAATCATTAACTGTTTTTGTTATTTCAACAAAATTATAAGATGATTTCCCAAAGGTTGTGTTAGAAGATCCTGCACTGAATATTCATCATCCAGCTGTACTTCTATTTGTGTCCGGCACAGGTTTTCTGCATGTCCGGTTTGTATAATTGTACCTTCTGCCTTCCAGATAAGATCGAGCTCTTTTCCGCCTAATCGAAATAGTATTACATCCTGCAGCGGAAACTCCCCTTGTATTCCCACGCCTATTCCTGATTCAAAGTGAGAACGCAAATTGTAGCTTTTCACCAAACTACGCGGAACTGTGCAATGGGCAAGAATGAGTGATTTTTCTTTCAGGTTGATCCGAGATGGATTTGCCATCCAGGGAAGTGAGTTATATTTTTCTAATCCCCACATCATTCCGATCGTACTTACCAGATCACCTTCACAGCCAGTGATGATTCCCTCATCATTCAAACGAGAAAGTGCAAAACAACCAGTTGTTTTCATGTCGAGAACAAGGTCAAAACAGCGAATCGTAAGGGCATCGAGTTTGTATTTTATGATCAACTTTTTTATTGCCAGATAGATACTGACATTATCTTCTATCTCTTTTTGAGATAGCTCTTTTACTCCTGTAGCATTTTTTGTTAATTCTAATGCAATTCTTCTGATCTGCTCTGGTTCAACTTCCTTGAAATTTTGCTTAACTTCTTCCAGTTCTAAGGGGACAACTTTCACTCCAAAGGCAGATTCCACGATTTTTGTTTGTGGACTGCTTGCTACAAGCCAATCCGATGGCTTACCGATCAAACCAATTCTTTTACCAGCTAATGTTTGTCTGTCATCAAATTTCCGAATTGCAGGTTTCAGAGTGCTTTTTAGGTTTTCAGTAATTTCCGGAAGATAGACGATGCTGCCTTTTTTGCCCTCCTGCTGAAACCGTGCCAGAACTTCCAATGCTGCGGGAAGGGAATTGTGGCTTGCATGGGTCAGCAAAACAATATCTTCATCATGAAATGCTGCATTCCGCTTTGCATGTAGATCAAGGATTTGTCGTTCTGTACCGCCAGTTATAACGAAATAGTAAAGCTGCTCAACATTCTGAATGGCTGAGGAAGAAATCTTAGTGCAATTCAGTTTTTTTAGGAACTCGGAATTTAATCTTATGATCTCATCAATTTCTGTTTGAGTAATGAAATCGGATGCGATTGGAAGGAAACCTCTATTCATATTTCATCTTTTCATGACAATTCTACTTCAAAATATACCAGTTATTATCGCAAGATGCATCGAATGATTTCTTTTCTTTCAAATATTGGATTATCAGATTTCTGAGGTCTGTTTCGGATGCATAGAGTACTGTCGGTTCATTGATGCCGATTGCCCTGATATGACCTCCACCGCCATTTGCCCTGTAGCTGTTCAATGCTACTGTGTAGATTGCATTCGGATCGAGAGGTTCTGAGTTTTTCAGAAAGATCACATCCTTAATCCTATTCCCGGCAGCTTCACGAATATCAATTGTATAAGATATGCCGTCAGCCATATCATAATTATATCCTGCCATATCTGGATTTGTTGAGAGAGAGTCATTTTCATACACATAATATTGAGCGCAATATTCAAGATAATTGAGTATGTTCTGTCCTGTCATTTCAATCATTTTGAGTGTATTCTCATAAGGATATATTGCATAGACATCCTTAATTCTTATAGAGTCAGCAGGGATGAACAAACTTGTTGAGAATACAGGGGAGATAGAAATGTCAGCACCGGTATAATAACGTTGGACTGTATTGATAAGTTCAGGAATGGGTGAGTCCTCAAAACGGGCATTTTTTGTCGAGACACTCTTATCACTCTTTGCAATCGGAGTTCGGAAGTATGAAACTACTTTTTCATGATAGGGTTCGTTCAATTCAAGAAGTTCCTGAGATACAGGAAAATCTTTTGCACGTTCAACCCAGCCGGATTTTTCAACCACTTTCCATTTGCCATTATCTTTTTCGAGTACAATTTTAGCAATTCCCAAACCCCATGAACGCGCACCGGATATCATTTGCAGTGTGGTGTCATCTTTAATGGTTACAACAGAATCAAGCGGATTCACGCGATGAGAATGTCCTCCAAAAACAACGTCGAATCCGGGCACTCTTTCTGCTACAAGTTTTGACGCATTTGCTACAGGTAAACCAAAGAGTTCTTCTTTGTATTTATCCTCCTCAGCATCATATCCCGCATGGAATATACCGATAAGTACATCCGATTTTTCTATAATTTCAGGAGTATATTTTTGTGCTGTCTCAACCATACCTTTCCAGGAGATTCCCGGGTAATATGTCGTGTCGAGCATTGTTGGAATTCCGGGAGTCGTTAGGCCGAGGATACCAATTTTAATATCATCTCGTTCTACAATTGTATAGGGCTCAAAAAAGCATGTCCCATCCTTACATTCCGCATTGGCAGAAAGCCACGGAAAGGCTGATTGTGAACGTGCTTCCACATATCCATCATAACCCACTTCTATATCGTGATTGCCGACTGCAAATGCATCGTAACCGATATGATTCATTGTTTGAATGATGGGGTGAACTCCAACGGTATCTATCCGATTAAAATAATATGCATAGGGAGTACCCTGCATGAGATCTCCGCAATCAACAAAAACCACATTATCATATCTCTTTTTGAATTCCTTCATTCTGGAATACACTTTCACCATTCCAAGATCACCAGGTTCATCCATGATATAGTCATAGGGAAGTATCGTGCCATGAATATCGGTAGTATTTACGATATAGAGAGTATCCCGTTCACCTGCTGCATGAAGCATTACAACAAAGGTGATTGATAATAAACTAATTAACACTATTTTTTTCATAATTTTCACCTGTAAATTTTATCTTTCAAGCGAACTTTTTCTACATACATGATCTCGCATGCACCATTGCCGGTATCTTCACGCGTGGTGCTTGAAGTCCAATTCACATCTCTTTCCCGGCACATCCCTTTGACATTTACCAAGAAGCCCCACAACTGTATTATATTGCCTTCTTTAATCTTCTTTAATGCATAGAATATATTCCTGTTTGCAGGGATAAGATGATTATTTGATGAGTGATCGGCAATGTAATCTTGTGTAACAGGACAGTTCCATTTGCACGTAAAGAAATAGAATCTCCTGATCTGTGAATATATAATAAATTTGCTTATTTCAGTTTCTATAAGTCTGCCCCACGCAAGCGCAAAATCGTAGGGAGCGATCTTCGATGCCCAGCCGTCATAATAGCGCTTCTTGCTTACAACTTGTGCAGTTATTTCGTATTTTGCGAGGGGAAATATAAGGAGCTGCAGACTGCCTTTGCTCAGAGTAAGACTTCGTACTTCTAAAATATCTTCTTGTAATGGTTCTTGAGACAGATCAAGGGGAGTTTCTTCTTCTTCGACGGAGATCGGTTCGCTCATAAATACCATAGCTGCGATGGTACTCAGTGCAATGATTACTAATATTATTATAAC
The DNA here is from genome assembly GCA_049903315.1 of Candidatus Cloacimonadota bacterium. Lineage (GTDB taxonomy): Bacteria > Cloacimonadota > Cloacimonadia > JGIOTU-2 > JGIOTU-2 > Celaenobacter. Next base: position 7,846 of record JBNGBT010000021.1, read on the forward strand.
AAGTTGTTGGGCTGAGGTAGGGGAAGGGGTTTTTTGCATGTTGAGTATTTTACGAACTCAGAGTGTGTAAATTATAAAAATACTGAAATTCCAAAATTCGATCCTCAGGATCCTTACAGAAAAAGTGATATATTGGATATTTGGGATTATCTCGAGGAGGTTCATCAGAAATGGCTTTGAATTTTTCATACATTTTATCGACTTGAGTTTTATCATCATAAAAGAACGTGATCATTCCCTGAATATCTATAGTTTCCCGCTGGCAGAATCCAAGTAAAAGATTGTCATGCTGAAGAATTAAGCAATCTCCCTGGTCCATCCATATCGTGCATCCTAATTCTTCAATATAAAACGATTTAATATCTTTGAGTTTCCGGGTTTTAAAAAATATAATCCCGCTCATTCTGAACCTTTATCCTCTTTCAAATCTTCAATTTTCTGCTGAAGTTCTTGGATAATTTCATTAAGTCTTTTTTCATTTTTACGCTTATTATTTTCCTGAAGACAAAAAATTATAGTTATCAGGATAAGAATGATGATCCAGGAAGTTATCACTGCCCAGAAGAAGATCCCTCTTGTTTCGTAATATTGCATGAGGAACAATAAGAGTATAGACATTGCGCCGAGTATTGTGATAAGAAGTGAGGAGATGAACCAGGGCGCTTTTTTCTTCACATTATTTTTCATGATTCTCCAAAATTATTGAGTAACAAAATCGGCAGATACCGGTGCTTCACTTTTTATTTCCATTTGACCTGATGTACAATGTATGAGTAGCCATCTTTGAAGGTTATAGGTTTTCGATCGCACACCAATTGCGAATTTTCGCCAGTAATCAGGCCACATTTTTATCTTGAATCCTTTATTGGTGAAATCGTCTTCTGTTGAAAGTATTTCCTGCATATTGCCATTAAAATCCGGAAGGAGAGCGATGATCTTATCCTCGTTATCATTCATACGGGTAACACTTTTTCCGTAACCTCCATGAGAAATTGGCAGAAGGTAATGCTCATATATAAGAGTGCCAACCTGGAACAGGAGATCGTCGAGTATTTTTTTTTCATGCTCAATACCTTGCTGATGAATAACAGCAACTGCTCCGGCAATTCCTATAGCAATTATCGCTACGACGAGAAATATCATGATAAATTGATATGAGCCCATTAGATGTAGAGGTTTATTGCGATCCTACAAGAAGAATGTTCGAAAAGAAGAGAAAACCAAACAAATGTTATCGCTATGTTCTTCATTTATCTTCTTTTTTATTTATTTACGCTTTTCTTTTTTGAAAGACCGACAACGCAATTTTTCCCTTGTTTTTTACCTTGATAAAGTGCTTCGTCTGCGATTTTTATGCAGACATCAATATCCATTTTCTCATCATATGTTGCCACACCGAATGTAATGGTCGAATGGATTTTTTTTCCATCATATTCAAAATCTGCTTCCTCGATGGATTTTCTTATCTTTTCTGTCACGATCAACGCACCCTCTAATGTTGTTTTCGGGTACATGAGAATGAATTCTTCACCACCCCATCTGCCGACAATATCCTGTTTTCGTGTGCTCTCTTTCAGAAGTTGAGCGATATTTGTAAGCACCATATCTCCGGCTTGATGTCCATATGTATCATTTATTTCTTTGAAGCCATCCACGTCTCCAATTGCAATGGAAAATTGTACTGCTGATCTTTCAAAACGTGAGCATTCATAATTGAGTTTTTCCATCATATCGAGCCGGTTTGAAAGCTGGGTGAGATGGTCCGTATGTGCGAGAACATCCATCTTTTTATATGCTCTGATGATTTCCTCTTTTGCTTTTATCCGATCAGAGATATCTCGCATAATGCCAATGGCGTTCCACTCGTTATGAAGTTTCACGCTTGTCAGAGAGAGTTCTACAGTGATGATAGTTTTGTCTTTTGTCAGGGCTTTGAGTTCAATAGTTTTCCCGATAAATTTTCCGTCTCCACTGTTCCTGAAAAAAGGCATTGCTTTTTTATGATCTTCATAGTAATAATCCGGTGCAAGAAATTTATGTAATTCCTTTCCCATAACCTCTTCCCGGGTGAATCCAAATATCCTCTCCGCTCCATTGTTCCAAAAAGTAATCATTCCATTGATGTCCATCATCACGATTGCATCGCGCGCAGCAGAGCTGAGAACGCGGAATTTCTCCTCTTCCTCAACAGCTTTTTCTTCAAGAGTAAGTTGTTTAACAAGTATATCGATCTGTTCGAGCAAGCGGTCAGTGTCTACTGGTTTGATAAGGAAGCCGTTCACACCCAGGTCGATCGCTTTGAGCATGTAATTTGTATTGCTGTACGCAGAAGTGATAAGAATTTTTGCATCCGGATCGAGAGTCCGTATATGCTGTATCATCTCAAGACCATCCATCACGGGCATTTGAAGATCCGTTACCACGATATCAGGTTTATGAGTTTTATAAAGTTCGAGTCCCTCTGCGCCGTTCAAAGCAGTATAAATAGTATCAAACTTATTTTTAAGAACACGTTTAATATATGAGAGGATAATATGCTGATCCTCTACAACGAGGATCGATTTATGAGTAGAATCCATGATGTCCTTTCAAAATTATTGTTTGCTCAATATTCTATGTATTTGTTGGCAGATTGCACCATGTTTAACATTGAGTTGACATACTGTATTACTTTGAAGCAAAATATAAGAATAATATTAATTATGAAAAAGCATAAATTCGAAGATTGTGTCAATAATTATTTTATCGCAATAAGTGAGATCTCTACTTCAGCATCCTTGGGAAGTTTTGCTACCTGGTATGCTTCTCGCGCAGGATAGGGCTGGACGAAATATTTTTTATACAGGTCATTGAGCAGTTCGAAATGTCCGAGATCTTTCAGGAAGCAGCTTACTTTTACCACATTCCCAAAATCCATGCCTGCATCGATGAGGATTGCTTTCAGATTTTCAAAAACCAGCTTTGCCTGTTCTGCAAAGGTTTCACCCCATATGCCCGTTTTCGGATTCACGCCGAGTTGCCCGGAAATAAAAAGCATTCCGTTGTGCATAATTGCCTGTGAGTAGGGTCCTATTGCCTTTGGGGCATTGTTTGATGTGATTGCGTTCATGTGCGCTCCTATGTCTTTTCTTTGAAGGGAATTATTAATGAAATCACGTCAATAATTTCGTTGACAGTCAGTAAAGAAAAAATGCTTTTAACTCCATGGAAATAAAAAAAATAACACCCGAACATAAAGAGAGAGCGCTTCAGATTTCCAAAGATATTTGGGAAGGTGATGACTATATCCCGCAAATATTTGATGAATGGGTTGCTGATCCATATGGGAAATTTGCCGGGCTTTTTGATGAAGATACACTTATAGCATTTGGTAAAATGACCTATCTTACTCCCACAGATGTCTGGCTGGAGGGACTGAGAAAAGACCAAAACTCAGAGGTAAAAGGAATTGCGAAATATTTCACTGAATATTATTTGAAAATTCTCTCACAACGTAAGGACCTTACGTCCGTGCGCTTTGCCACTTACTTTGAAAATTACGGATCAATCATTCCAGCTGAGAGAGCAGGATTTGAAAGAGTGCTGACTTGCTCTCTGAAGAATCGTGTAATTGATAAAAAAGAGAAGATTGAGGTTCATCAAAATATTACAAATGACATTTCTTATAAAGATTTCCAAGACTATATCATTACCTCATCCTATCTGAAAAAATGCAAGAATCTTTTATCAAAAGGATGGGTGCTGTATGATACAACAGAGCAGTTGCTTGCAGGATTCTATACGAAGAAGCAGTTCGGAGCATTGGTTGAGAATGGTATCATAAAAGGACTTATTCTGTTTTCTGATATTTATTATACTGATACTTTCTGGATAAGTTTTCTCGAAGCGGAGAATAGTCTTATTCGAGATTCACTCCTCAAATTTGGAAAAAAAACTGCGCAAGATCGTAATAAGAGTGAGATACAAATTATCATTCCTGATGATAAGGAATTATTAACCTGGGTTGAAGAAAGCGGATTCACAAGCTGGGAAAGGAATAAAGATTTTCTCGTTTTTGACCTTCCTCTTGAGGTATTAGTAGGTTAAAAATATTTCTTGACATGCCTGTTGATAGGCTTTTCCTCTCCTGTAGAAAGGAATTTCATGAAATATATAACCATCCATGATTATTCTCAAATGAAATCTGAAGTTGCATTAGATAAGTTTGAAAATTTTCTTTATGAACATCTCGGTCAATATGGTGATCCTAAAAATGCAATTGAAAAATCTATTCACTACGCTTTTTCAAAAAGTGATGGAAAAGGAGGATTCGTAATTATTGTATTAAATGAAGATAACCTGATTGGAGCCACTGTTGTTAACCAAACCGGGATGTCTGCATATATTCCTGAAAATGTTCTTGTGTATATCGCTGTACACAAAGATTTCAGAGGTAAGGGAATTGGGAGTTCATTGCTTCGCAGGACGATTGAAGAATGCAAGGGGGATGTTGCATTGCATGTAGAGAAAAATAATCCTGCCAAAAGATTGTATGAACGTGTTGGATTTGATTCGAAATATGTTGAAATGAGATACAGTAAGGACGACTGATGGCTGAACTTTTGATAAAAACAAAAAAAATTATAGAAAATATCGAAAAAGTATCGAATCTGATGGAGTCTCATTCAATAGAATGGACGCTCATTGTGAAAATACTAAGTGGACATAAAAAGATACTCAGAGAGATTATTCAAAATCCTATCATTAAAAGAATTAACTCATTAGGTGATTCGCGATTAACCGGTTTGAGACGTATTAAGGAAATTAATCCGGATATTATCACGATGTATATTAAACCGCCAGCTATCAAATATATTCCTTCAATCGTTGAATATGCTGATATTTCATTAAATAGTTCATTCAAGACGATTGAAGCTCTTAATGAAGAAGCACGAAAGAAGAAAAAGGTACATAAGATTGTAATTATGATCGAAATGGGGGAGCTTAGAGAAGGAGTTATTAGGGAGAATATTTTAGGATTTTATGATAAGGTTTTTAAGTTGTCAAATATTGAAATTATAGGGCTTGGGACAAATCTTGGTTGTATGTATGGTGTTGAACCAACGTATGATAAGATGATCCAATTATCATTATATAAACAACTTTTGGAAGCACGTTTTAATAGAAAAATACCATATATTTCTGGTGGTAGCTCGATTACATTACCGCTTATCAAGAAACGAAAAATACCTGCTGCTATAAATCACTTACGAATAGGGCAAGCGGTCTTTCTTGGCACCTCACCTTATGATAATGAAAAGTTCGATTGTCTGTCGACCGATATATTTGAACTTAGTGCGAATATTATTGAAGTTGAGAAAAAAGAAACCACTCCAAGTGGTTCAATTTCAGAAGGAAATGTAGGACACATAGGTTCGATAGAATATCCTGCTGAAGTATATAAGTCTTATCGCGCAATAGTTGATTTTGGTGTGTTGGATGTGGATATAAAAAATATCAAACCCAAAGATAAAAATATTTCATTTTTCGGCACCACTTCAGATATGACGGTTTTTGATCTGGGCTTAAATAAAGTAAAGAATTCATCAAATGATAAATACAAGGTTGGTGATAGACTTAAGTTTGTGCCAAATTATATGGCAGTTGCACGTTTGATGAATTCAAAGTATATCTCAAAAAGGATTTTGTAAACATTCTTAAGATTAGACATTTTTTCATTGACAGGGTTTTGAGATTTCATAAAAAAATCATTTATAAAGATCACAGTAAGGAGATAGTTCCTATGAAAAAACTAGTGCTCCTGATTAGTTTTTTTTGCCTTCTCACGAATATTGTATGTGCAAAAACCTATCTGCGGCAGAATTCATTTTACGCTCCTGCCAGCATGACCGGCGAGCAGGCGCAAATCAAAGCAGTGGGGGATATGAAATCACAGTTGATAAATGAATTATTTTCCTATGCAAAATTTACGACTCTTTGGAATACAATTGATAAAAATGATACTCTATCTACCAATAATGTCGAGATGCTTAAGCCCCTTGTTTCATTGAATGAGATCATTGAAGAGACCAGAGAAGACAATGTGTATTATATCAATGCAGAATTTGAAGCCAATGAAGACACAATCATGAACAGATTGCGCGAGATATTCTCTGGGGAAACAACTCAGCAAATACCTCAACCACAAATTGAAAAACCGGCAGAAGAGCTCACGGCACACCAAACTCAAACACAACTTACGAAGAAAGACGTTGTGGTGGATAAACCTCTGACCGGATCTGCATATTATAATTTCCAACTTGCGTTAGAAGCTCAGTCGCTTAAGCGTTATAAAGAAGCGTTAGCGTGGTATGAAAAGTCGCTGGAGTATAATCCGAACAATGCGGAAGCTCATAATAATATGGGCATTATTTTGAGTATCCTGGGCGCTTATGAGGCAGCGATACAGCACTTTAATGAAGCGAAAATTATTAATCCCACACTTCCTCAGGTTTATAATAATCTTGGCAACGCACATGAAAGTCTTGGACAGTTACACGAAGCTATAAAAGACTATGAAATGGCTATTAGTGTGCAGGCTAATTATACGGATAGTTATTACAATCTTGCACGTGTTTATACAGAAATGAGAGAGTTTGAAAAAGCAGAATCGACTCTCAATAAATTGATCCAACTTGATCCAAATAATGCATATGCTTGTTTTGGAATGGGCAATATGTATGCCAAGAAACGAGATTTTGATAAAGCGATCACATGGTTTGAAAAAGCGATTAAACTAAAACCTAACTATGCTGAAGCTCATTATAAACTTGGTGTAACTCTTGGGTTGAAGGGTGATATGAACAAAGGCATTCAGCATATCAATTATGCAAACAGTCTTGGATATGAATACCAGGAAGATCTTGTGTTTTCTGAGGATTCGGATAAAAAAATGAAATCTGATGATTTTGCGGTGATCGGCTCGGATACGCAAATTTCAGATGATGGAGTGCAATCGACCATTGTGTACACAATGGATGAGAACACACCAGTTCAGGAAAGCGTCAAAATTAAAGCTCCGGGAGAGATCGAAGTTATCACAGAAGATCCTGTTCAAGAGCCAATTGTTGATAAAAGAGAGACCGTTAACACAACGGACCTTTATCAGAAATTTGAACAGCTGCTTGGAAAAACAGATCAGAGTGCCGGTGATGTACAGAATATTCCCGATGAGGTCAAGCCAACTGATATTAGTTCAGACGGACTCTATCTGACCGGGAAGGAAGGTGATTCGAACCAATTTAACTTTCTTTTAAAGGATAAATTAAAAGATGATAATAGCGTAGAATTTACTAATAAAAGAGAGGCAATTGCCGCTCTCTTTAAGGAAGGTTATACTCAATTCATGAATGGAAATTATGAGAAATCAGCAGAATCATATACATCGGTGCTGGACATGGATCCGCAAAACTCAATGGCTATGTATAGTCTTGGTACGGTGTATGCCTTTCAAAAAGAAAATGATAAAGCATTAGATGTAAGATTTTCACGCGTTGTTTACACTTTTAGGGAAGAAATATGCTATTAATTTCTCCATTGGTGTTAACTCGTC
>JBNGBT010000022.1:0-7320 GCA_049903315.1 Candidatus Cloacimonadota bacterium
CTGTTAAGCAGGTTTATGAGCAGCAGCCGGAAGCAGTACAGCATTGGCTTGACGAAGAGTATCCCAAGATACAAAAGAAGGCCAAGCTGGAAAATGCTGAGATTCATTGGGGAGATGAAACGGGTTTCTGCAATGATCATCATTACGGAAGGGACTATTCTCCTCGAGGGAAGACACCTGTTGTTCAGATATCAGCAAAACATGTCAGTGCCAATATGATATCCAGTATCACCAATCAGGGTAATGTACGTTTCATGATTTATAAAAACAGCATGAATGCCAAAACCTTGATAAAATTCTTAAAACGACTGATAAAGACCTGCGGTAGAAAAATTTTTCTTATATTGGATAATCTGCGTGTTCATCATGCGAAACTTGTGAGGGAGTGGTTGAGGGAAATGAAAGATAAAATTGAGATATTTTACCTGCCATCCTATTCCCCTGAACTCAATCCAGATGAATATTTGAACAAATGATATCAAGCAGGGAATCCATTCAAATTCTTTGTTTCGAGATGTAGAAAGTTTGAGTAAAGGTATTATGTCACACATGAGAATGCTGCAGAAAAAACCAAAGCGAGTCATGAGTTATTTCAAACATCCCAAAATCGCCTATGCTAGATAATGTGCACAATTAATGAGAGTCGGTTTAATAATCAAAAGAATTCATGAATAATAGTAAACCAAAAATACTATATATCTTAAAAATTCCTCCTCCGTATACTGGTGCACCTATGATGAATGAAAGAGTTATAAATAGTAATTTGCTAAATAAGCATTTTGATATTAAGGGTATTAGGGTTTCATATTCAACTACTATCACTCAACTTGGTAAGAATAACCTCTCCAAGGCAAAAAAAGTTGTAATTTATTTTAAATCATATCTTCATAAACTTGTCTCTTTTTCACCTGATATAGTATATATTCATTTATCACCATCAGGGATTTCTTTTTTCCGCGATAGTATTTTTACATTGTTTGCAAGACTATTCAGAAAAACTGTTGTATTACATTTGCGTGCTTACGGAGTTAAGTCAAAATATAGGTCTTCTGGTATTGTACTTAGATTGTATTATAAAATGGTAATTAACAGAATAGATGTAATTTGTTTAAGTGAGGCAGCAGCAGAAGACTTATGTTATTTTAATTGTCGAGTGCATATTATAAACAATGGCATCCCTATAGATAATACCTTTAATGGAGATAAACCAAAAAATAAAACTCCTAAAATACTATTCCTTTCTAACCTTATTGAATCGAAAGGTGTTTTTGATTATATTTACTCACTAGAGTATTTAAAAAAATCAGGACGTAAATTTGAGGGAATTATTGTAGGAGCAGAAGCTGATATAAACAAGGTTGAGCTAACACAGAAAATAGAAGAACTTGGCTTAACTGGATTAGTATCCTATAAGGGGCCATTATATGGAGAGAAGAAAAAAGAGATTTTGAAGAAATCAGATATATTTGTTTTTCCAACATATTTCCCAGTTGAAACATTTGGAAGTGTAAATATAGAAGCAATGCAATATTCACTTGCAATAATCTCTACTCGTTTTAGTGCTGTACCTGAAATTATTGATGATGGTAAAAATGGTTTACTTGTCAATATTAAATCGCCTAAGGAGATTTCCACAAATTTAATTAGTCTCATTGATAATCCTAAATACAGAGTAGAATTGGGAAGGAATGCAAGGGAAAAATATTTAGCTTGTTACACATTCAATATTTACGAGAATAATTTAAAAAATGCTTTTAAGGAAATACTTAAAAACTCATGAGAATATTAATAGACATTAACCACCCTAAAAATGTTCATATTTTTAAAAATCTCGCCAAACATTTTCTAAATCAGGATCAATATGAAGTTCAAATCACATGCATGAGTAAAGATCTGACAGTTGATTTACTAAATGAATATAAACTCCCGTTCAAGGTTGTTGGTCGTCATAGAACATCTGTATTTGGGAAGTTGTTAAATTTGCTGGTTTATACTGTAAAAATAATAATTACTATTACAAAATACAAACCAGATGTTTGCATCAGTCAAGGGTCTGTGTATCTTGCAATTGCTTGTAAATTAACAAATACTTCAGACATCTCATTGCATGATACGGATAATGCTGGACTAAACAATCTTATATCACTAAACTTTAGTAAATTTATATTGACTTCCAAATATTTTAATGTAAAAGTTCCTCCAAAGAAGCATATACAATTTAATGGTATATTAGAAAACGCTTACCTACATCCAAACTACATAAGTGAGTTTCAATCAGATTCATTGCGTAATGTAATTTATATAAGGTTCGTCTCTTGGGGTGCAACACATGACTACGGACATCAAGGATTATCACAAGAAGAAAAAATAATTGTAGTTAAAACGTTAAATAAATATGGAGAAGTTGTGATATCATCTGAAGGAAAATTGCCCCAAGAGCTTAATCAGTATAAGTCTACAATAAAACCATCACTTATCCACTCATATATGGCAAAGGTTAAGCTATTTATCGGAGAAAGCGCTACGATGGCCGCAGAATGTGCTCTCCTTGGTATACCTTCGATATATATTGATAATGTTGGTAGGAGTTATACTGATTTTTTAGGGAAGGAGTTTGATCTGGTACGCACATATTCTGAAGACTCAAGTTCTGTTAAACAAGCATTATCTAAAGCAGAAGAAATATTATGTAAAGACAATATTTCGTATTTCTTGAATAAAAAACAAAAATATTTTAATCATACAATTGACTTAACAAAGTTGCTAATCTTTATATTAGAGGATTTTCCTAATAATTGTGTAAAAACAGTGGGTAAAGTTATAAATAGAGATATCAATATTTGAAAATATGAGGAATAGTTCTTATAAATCTAGTATTTTTGGTTTGCGATTAAGCCAAACTCTAGAAGTTGAACCCCCATATATAAAAAACATTTTCAATTATTCTAAATTGTATAAATTCTCAAATATTAAAATTGATTTTTTTTCTAATAAATCAATTTATGAATCAGAAAATACTGATGTTTTTATTGTTGGATCGGTTTTTCTAGGAGATACAAAATTAAGCAATTATGATATACAGCAAAAATATGAAAACCATAATATTAACTTTGCGAATAGTCTTGATGGTAATTTTTTAATAGTAATAATAGATAAACACAATTCTAATGTTCTCTTTATCACCGATCCTTTAAATTCAAAAAAACTGTTTCAGAGTAGAAACAATGATGTATTCTATTACTCCAATTCAGTCTGGCTAATCCCTAAACCTTCAGATTATTTAAATCATAATGCAATACAGATGTTTTTATGGAATGGGAGTATTGCAAATAATAAATGTCTTGTTAAAGGTATCAATGTTTGTGAAAATGGAACAATTCTAAAACATTCAAATCGAAATGAAATTTCTATTAATCAATATTGGCAAATATCTATAGAAACTAAGAATATTAAGATATCAGAGTATTCATACAATATTAAAGAACTAATAGATAAGAACATTAAACGCGCTCTGAGGTATTATTCAGATGTATATATACCATTAAGTGGTGGATATGATTCTTCAGCCATTTTAGGATTTGCTAATAAATATTTCGAAAAAAGCAATATCCATTGTTTTTCTTATTATTACAATGGTAGGCAAGGCAGAGAAGATTGCACAATTGCCAAGCGGCAAGCGAATTTATTAGGAGTTAGCCACGATGCCTTGAACGCTGAGCTAATCCATTCAGATTTAGAAAAATACTTTACCCTAAATGTGATTTTGGGTGATGGGATCAGTAATATTTGTGAAGAAATTGGCGCACTTTTACAAATGCAATATGAATTCTCCAAGAATTCTGTTTTTTTACCTGGAGAAGAGATATTTGCTGTACGTAGTAATTTTCTTACAAGAAGGCAATTTATTCCAGCTTACTTTAGATATTCCTCAGTTCGGTCTATTTCAAAAGAATTACTAAAATTAAACAATCAGTTATTAGATAGTGATGATGAAAGCCTTCAAATTGAATATGATATTTTAAATCAATCAATACCACTAGAAATAAATAATCAGGATAGTTTATTCTACTTCTATTTTACAAATAGATTGTGTACGTCTTTAATGACTTGGCGAGAAAAATTTTATTCTAGATATTGTCCTACATCGTTTCCATTATTGTCAAAAAACATAGTTGAATATGTTTCAAGTGTACAACGGAAAATTCGCTCGTCAAAAAAATATTTTTCGTCAGCAGTATCAAATACTTTCCCTACTTTGTTCAATATTGATAGATCACGAAGCGGTACTGTAAACTTAAATTGGAAAAAGGTTATCCTATCTAATACAGAACAATTTATGTTATTAGATGAGTTTGATTCTGGGGAGTACATTCCATTGTGTAGTTCGATTTATCATGCATTACAATTTTTGAATTCAGAAGACGACAATTGGAAACTAGATATTTTGAAACATTTAAATAGGAAGATAATGAAAATTATTCCGTTGTATAACATTTACCAAATTTCACAGCTTCCTCCTCGTGGGGAGCTGGTAAAAAGAGACTATATGTTAAAATTATTTTTTCATTATTGGAAGCTGAAAGACAATCCACAAATACAAAACCAAATTTTAAAAAAATATAATGTCTAGGAATAAAGAACTGGGAGTAATTATTCTTGGTGGCCATGTACAAGGCTACGGTATTGTGAAAGTGTTTGGTGAAATTGGGGTTCCATCTGTAGTAATTGAGAGGAATAAGAAAAATCTTGCAAAACACTCAAAGTATTGCATCAGAAGCCATGTTTGTAGTTATGATGAAGTAATTGATTTGTTAATAAAATTTAAGAAAGAAAATAAATATCATAATTGGTTATTATTTCCAACAGATGATTACTATGTTAAAACTTTGAGCATACATAAAGATAGGATTGATGATTATTATTTTAATACAGTACCATCTTGGGATATTATTAATAAAGTTTATAATAAATGGAATGCATACGAAATTGTAAAATCGATTGGGGTACCAATTCCAAAAACATTGATTGCAACTGGAAATCTTGAAAGTCAAATAGAATCTGCTGATATTACTTTTCCATGCATATTGAAACCAGTTGTTATGCTAGATTTTTATAGGAATTTTAAGAAAAAAGTTTTTGTTTGTAATAGCATTTCAGAACTTAAAGACAACTTACGTATTGCAAATTATTATATTCCAAGTGATCAAATGCTTGTTCAAGAAATCATATATGGGAATTCATTTAATCAGTATTCAGTAGGTGTATTTTATTTCAATAAAAAACGGATTAACACTGTTGTAGCGCGTCGAAAAAGACAGCACCCTCCAGATTTTGGGAATGCAACTACATTTGCAGAAACTGTAAAAAATGATTTACTTGTAGATTATACTGACAGAATCTTATCAGAAATTGACTATTTCGGGATTTGTGAGGTAGAGTTCAAATATGATTCATCAGACAAAGTATACAAGTTTATGGAAGTTAATCCAAGGACTTGGAAGTGGCACATTTTAGCAGATAAGGCTGGAGTTCCACTGCTTCAAAACATATACAACTATTTTCATAAGCAAACTTTTATTCCTGATAAAAGCTATAAAGATACTTCATGGCAAGATGTAATAACAGATACTTTTATCAGACTAAAGTATCTAAATAAAGAGCATACAAAAGATTTGAATAATTGTGTCCAAGCCGTTTTTAATTTAAAAGATATAAAACCTTTTATAATGCAAATAATTTATATATTGCATTATTTTTTTAACAGATGATGGTTGCGGTACTGTAATAATGGATTTCACAATAAAAAAATATATAGAGTTACTAAAAGTATTAAAGCAATCAAATCGAAAGTTTTTAACTGTCAATGAATATGATAAGCGTTTAGCTCATGAGAGAAATGTATTCCTAAGACATGATGTTGATCGTTTACCTAAAAATTCCTTATTATTTGCTGAAATACAGAACTCAATGGGCATTATAGGTACTTATTACTTTAGAATATTACGATGTAGTTTTAATGAAGATATTATATTGAAAATAGCATCCCTTGGGCATGAAATTGGATATCATTATGAAGATATAGATTTAGCTAAAGGTAACCTTAATTATGCTATGAAACTTTTTTTATCTAATCTTAAAACACTTAGAAAATATTATCCTGTTAATACTATTTGTATGCATGGAAGTCCTCTATCTAAATATGATAATAAGCTGCTATGGGAATACAATAACTATAAGGAACTTGGAATAATTATTGAACCATATATTGATATTGATTTCTCAGAAATATTATACATTACAGATACTGGTAGGAAATGGAATGGAGATTCCGTTTCTATTAGAGACAAAGTGTATCAAGGTTACGGAGAAACAAAAAGAAAACCGCTCTCGAAGTATTTCAATTTCAATAGTACACAAGATATCATTAAATCCATAAATGATGATAAATTCCCTGATAGTGCAATGATAACTTTCCATCCGCAAAGATGGGCAGTAAATAATTTCCAGTGGGTAATGGAAGTGATCGCACAAAATAGTAAAAATCAGATAAAAAGAATGATTCTTAAAACCAAGAAATAAAAGAGGAGCTAATAATTAAGAGAGTTTTTGTAGATGTTTGTCATCCTGCAAATGTTCATATTTATAAAAAAATAATTTTTGAACTTAATAAATGTAATTGGGTCTGCATAGCAATTGTTAAAGATAAAGATGTAACACTTGAACTTATTAAGAATTTTGATATCCAGCATTTTGTATTATCAAAATCACAGCCTAATCTTTTTAGTAAAATTCTACATTCAATTTCTGAGATTAGACGTTATCTCAAGTTAACTTTAGTTTACAGGCCAAACTTAATAATTGGGAGTTTGCCATTACATAGTGCAGTAGTTTCATTTCTCAGACGAATTCCCTATATTGGAATAGTTGATACTGAACACAGAAGGTTATTAGATATTATTACAATACCTATTGCAACGTATGTTTTAACTCCAAATGCATATACTAGAAGATTAGGTAGGAAACATATTAGATATCGTGCAAATCATGAGATGATCTATTTACATCCAAATCGGTATAATTCTGACTCAAGTATGATTCTATTTGCAAAGGAGCAAACGTCCAAAAAAATTATTGTAATACGCAAGATAGCATGGAATGCATTCCACGATTTTGGGAAAAGTGGAATAGATTACTTAGATTTAGAAATTATCATCTCAACGTTTGAGAGAATTGGATTTAAAATTATAATTTCGTCCGAAGATACTCTCCCCAATAAATATATTAAATATAAGATGTCACTGGATGTAAGTAAGTTCCATG
>JBNGBT010000023.1:0-6922 GCA_049903315.1 Candidatus Cloacimonadota bacterium
ATGACACAAGCTGGTGGCCAGGATATGATCAGTTGGTAAGGCTGGTGAATTCAGAACTCCAGGAGTTAATCTGGTATCTGAAACAACATGAGGTAGAAGTCACTAAGATAGGTAAGGTGGTGGACAATGAGCCAAAGCGTTTGCTCCAGGTCATGAGCCAGTCCAATGCTGATCAGTTTTTTGCTGCAGTAAAGGATGGGGATGTGACCTGGCTGCGCGAACATCTGCCTGAAGATGACGAAGCAAAATACTGTTCATCATCCATCCTCAGCAGATTCAATGGAAAGGTGAAAGTGCGCGTTAGTGAGCTTTGTGCACTCTACAATGCACTGGGCAATAAACGACTTTCCACTATTGCATTCGGGAAGCTTGCTGCCGGGTATCTAGGGGAGAGCACGCTGTACTCAGATCGAGGTCAGAAGCTGCGCGGCTGGGAAATCGAATGGGAGCAATCAAAAAGCATTTTTGAGTAACAGGATGGTAACAGGTAGTAACAGAAAAATGCAAAATCTGTTACCGCGCAAGTGTCATAATTACAACATGATATATCTCATAGTAACAGAAGAACAGATTATTAATAAGTTAATAGTGTTTTATATAATGCAAAGCTTACAATTAATTAATTATATAGTGAGTTTTCCATCTGTTACTGTTCCATCTGTTACCGCGCTGAATGAGTGGTGTGCTGGTTGTGCGCTTTTGTGCTCCTGCACACTGCCTGTTGGTAGCAGCGCTACCTGTGAAAAATGCTATTAGTGTTAACATGTTGTGCAAAGCGCACTACACTACACTAACCATGGAGAATAGCCAAAAATGAAAATGTTCAATATCCTAAAAATCCAAAATATGCAGGAAATACTTCCTGACTACCCAGGACACAAAATAGTTCTGTTCAACAGAAACCCTAAGATCTCCTGTCCGGGCTTCAATGCAGTAACAGATGCAAAACTCTGGTTCCATTTTGATCCCAAAAAAGCAGATCAGATCACAGCACAGCAGTTGATTGAAGTAGGTGCACTGTCCTCAAAAGGAGCAGAGTCTGCTGCAGAAAAACTGAAGGCCGATCTGCAATCTGAATCAAAAGGGATAAAGGTAAAATATATCTCCAGCGCTCCATTTATGGATGGGCGGGTGACGTTGTTTGTCCGCCCATCACGCCCTGAGGATATCACTGTCTTGATGCCGTATCATTTTAGGTATAGGATGGGAGGTGAGTTATTAAATGGTCAAAATGGTTATGTATGGCAATCAATTCCTATTGATCAAATTGGATATTTGTCATGGGATTTAGATGACTTCCCGTTTTATTGCGCGCAGCGTCTTGGCCTCTATATTTGGGATCATCCGAATAAACTGCGTGAATTGATGGAAACATTCGCGAATGAATATGAAAGTGAACGTGATGCTGACTATATGTAACGAGACGAAAGCAGCCTGGGGTCCCCTAAAGACTTCAGACTAGCTATTAATCAATGGAGAATTTTTTCATGAAAATACTAGATGTTAAAAATATGGCAGACTTTCTGCCAAACTACAAAGATCATAAAATCGTCCTCTTCGAGGACAATCCGGAGATTGTCTCCCAACCTCACAGCCTGACCACCAGTGCCAATCTGTGGTACCACTTTGATCAGGACGCTATGATTGATGCCGACCTTCTTACTGAAAAAGGCGGAGTCACCCCAGATCGAGCAGAGAGTGTAGCAATCTGGCTGCAAAAAGCAATTGTTGAGCCAGCATATTGGACAACGATAGAGTCTATCTACTCGGTTCAGAATTGGACGGGTGCAAACATCGGAATGTTTTACAGTAAAGACATGCTAGATTCGATCTGTATCCTTTTGCCAAATATATATATGCACCCGTTGATGAACTTTATTCGTAGGGGATCCGGTGGATTTGTATGGCAAACATTGCCGATAGAATCCCTAAATGATGATGAATTATTTTGGGGATACAGTACAGAATATTTCGGTTTGTTTGATCGAGATGAACAGGATATTCTAGTGGATGTTGTAAAAGAATTCCAGAATCAGCAAAGATAAACACATTTATTAAATCGGTCCTATGGTAGGATGAAGTACTTTAGGGCCGGTTTTTCACCAAAAACAAAAGAATGGAGGAGTAATATATGGAAGTCGATCAAAAACTATTTAAAAGTCTAAAGAAAATGAAGAAAAAAGATACTGAACCCAGAATCCTAAAACCCAAGGTTCGTAATATCATGGACATCCTGGGTATTCCAAGGCCACCAATGTTTCCGGAGCATGAGAAATTACAGAAGATAAAGCTGAGATAAAGTGTCTGTTAATGAAACCTTTTATGGATAAAAATCCCTACTTAATAATAAATGGGGACAGATTCCATTCTAGCTCACGCCATCTATGTATTTTGAAATCAATATTT
Source organism: Candidatus Cloacimonadota bacterium (assembly GCA_049903315.1). GTDB lineage: Bacteria > Cloacimonadota > Cloacimonadia > JGIOTU-2 > JGIOTU-2 > Celaenobacter. Next base: position 2,407 of record JBNGBT010000023.1, read on the forward strand.
ACCTCAAGGTCATCCTTTATATAATTAACTTCTTTAAGCTTTTGAGTTATGTTTTCTAATGGGATTAAGTAAGCGAGATTTTCTGGTGGACAAGTGAGGCAAACATATGCTTTCTTGTTAAAAGTTTTTAGTTTATCAAGCGGATTTCTTTTCAACCGATACCATAGATTATTACTCTTTTTATTGAAGTTTTGGAAATATATTACTACATCTGATGATTTGAATAGCATTGAGTATGGGCTCACGGTTGCAAAGTCATCATCGAAATGTTCAGTTAGAATACTCTTGATGAAAGTTGTTTTTGAGTCTCCATATTCAGGTTTACCTTTTTGTCTACCCCTATTTTCTAACTTATTCATTTCCCTTCGATCTTTCAATAATAATCTCCTTAAAACAGTGTTAGGTGAGTCAACCAACGGTATTGCCTCTTTCTGTAAAAAATCAAATACTTCTTGATCTATTTCAATTTTTATCATCATTCTTCCCTTTTCTATTGCATATCAAAATTAGTACTATGCATAGTACTAGTGCAAGTACTTTACTAACAAAGCTAGATGCTTCCAAGGGAATATGAAGCAGATTACTCATATAATGATAGCAAGTACTATGATCGAGTATCAATAGTAATTATATAATTCTTAGAGGATCTGTGAATTTATAAAAATGTAGCTATCTAATTTGTGCAAATAACAATGTATATTGTCCAGTATATCTTTAAACCAATCTTTAGGGATTTTGGTCAACCACCCCCGGGGTCGAATCCTGGGTAATCAACCAGGTCTCGCGCAAAAGGTTCATTTAGTTTTCACTGGCAAAACCGGCCTTAAAAATATTTTTTGGGTAATTTGAAAAAGGCTATATAGACATCTTCATAAAATGCATAACCGTGACTCTTATTACCCAATAGATTAATAATTCCTTCTGGAATCCAGGCGTTTGCATTGCAGGTTAATTAGTATTACATACCATTGGCGGATCCACTTGCTTCACCTACAATTATACTGGCCATCACATGATTTTCAGATATCCCTGAAGCAACAATATATTCGTTTGGCTTTCTTTCATAGTTATTAAGAATAAGGCTAACTTTTTGAAATTTTTTGTCACCAGACAGTGAACTGATTATTTTTGTGTAAACTGCATTAAGCTGTTTCACCATCTCATTGTATAATTCATTATATACATCGAATACAAACTCGAGTGCTCCTTGATTTAGTTCATTCCACAACAACTTGTCATGCCATTTCTCATTTTCAGATTCATCTTTCATAATGCGTGGTAGAGTGAACATTCCTTCGATGATTGTAAAAGGTAGTTTTTTACCATGCAGTACTTGATTTCGAGTCTTATAGAAACTGACTAAATGTTCTTCAAGAGTGGGAAGGTGTAAAATATTTCCGATTTTATGAACACAGTCATAGATCCTACCACATTGAGTCTGAAACAAAATAAATCGATCATTCTCATTTAAATAGTCCTCGAGGGAAATAATTGGTAAGTTTTGCATCTTGATGCGATAAATCGAGACCAGACTTTCCAATATAGTGTAGCTATGTTGAGCAAGGTCTCTACGCGTTCGATCCACGTTACTGTTCCCCGATTCAACTATTTGCGCGTTTCCATCATTACCAACATATTGCCGCCAAAATGTTTCATAAGTACTAATAGATGTAACAACTTCGGTGTAATATTGTGATTCAAGTATATCTCCATGCTCTATAAGATTAAGCATAAGTCTCCTTCGGCATTTAGTTAAGATAAGAATGATTATACTGGATAATCGTAGTAACCATCACGGCCATTTGAATATTTTCTCGATAATCCATCTGGTGATCTAAAATTGAAAACAGCTTGTCCATTAGATTGAGCAGAATTTGTATTTCTATATGTAGAGTCCACAGGCTAAATATATAGAATCATATAATTTGTACCCAATTTACCAAGATTGTAACGTTCTATGAAATTTATTTAAAGAAAAGACCAGCACAGCCAGCCTTTCCCCGGTTCAGAATAAACTCAACAGAAGATCCCTGATCGAAGCAAACATACCGTAGACAATCCAGAAACTGATAAAGGTATCAAAAAACTGTTCCGGCAGTTTTTCCATCCAGTTGTCTTTAGGATAACTGTCGGCCTGCCCAACTTCTATTTCCTGCTCTTCATCACCTGTGACATCAAACCCGATTCGCATGAGGCCTCCGTGTTTTTGGACCAGTCCTGGTGTAATCTGTCTGATGAAAACCACTGCCTTTCAAATGGAAATTACATGAACTTATCCTTTTTTCCATTTCAAGATGACAGTATGGACACTCATACGGTGACTCCCAGGAATAGGTAACAGCGGTTTTTTCCAATCCACACTTGGAACAGACAAAAGTAAATACAGGCATTTTACTCTCCTTTCTTACAAGATTCCTGAATCAGCAAACGAGTAGTAGTCACCTCCCGGAACCACTATGACATGATCGTGAAGATTGACTTCTACTGTTTTCAATGCTGCCTTCAACCGTTCCGTCAGATTTCGATCCTCAACTGAGGGATTCAGATTTCCGCTGGGGTGGTTGTGTGCTACAATGAGTGCTGCAGCGTTCTCCTTCAATGCCGCCTTGGCCACCTGCCCTGGATACACTGCTGAAGCGGTTAAGCATCCTTCAAACAGAACTCTTGTTTCCAGAAGCTGATTCCTGCCATTCAAAAGCAAAAGCAGAAACTTCTCTCTTTCACTGATGCCTTCACCCAGGAATGCCGTCACATGTTTGGCGGCTTTCTCCGAACTGGTGATGATCTCACCATTCGGCACTCGAAACCGTTTCTGATATTCAAGTGTCAGTTCCTGATCAGATACCTGATTCATGTTACTCCCTTCCCTTCAAGGCCATTTACCATGACCTTTACAGATTGATAAATAGATTTCTGCAGAGCACGGTCCTTAACAGGAGCTACTACCTTTGCCAGTTCCTGCTGAAAGTTGTTCACCGGTGCCGGTTTCAGATAACCCTTCTGGCCAGCCTGAATAAAAATTGTTGTAGTCACTGCTACCAGCTGCTCCTCACTGATCTTGGATTCATCCAGTTGATTGTTCTGACGAACCGCCTGTTTGTATATCTCAAACCACATTCCCGATAGGAACTCACTGGAAAAGATCATATGTCACCTCCTTAATTCTTGCCGGGAGCTTGATGTGAGTCGATGTTTCCGAGAACACCTCACGATTGACTTCACCCAGTTTGTTTCTCAACTCATTGATATCTTCCTTTACCGACAGATACTGCTGCACCAGCCGATCCGGAATGATTTCCGTTGCTAGATGTTCTTCAAACTCAGTATCACTCATCTGCTCTGGATCCATATCTATCTCAAATTTATCCGCCATTAAAGTTTTGATGGAAGCAAGTCTTCCACGAAGCACCGTAAGCTCCGTTTTCAATGAACTGGCAGATCTGCTGACATCTTCCATAAATGGGGATGCAGGCACAGACTCTATCTCCGAAAAATCTGCATCCAATCCATCCACCTGGACACCGATGTCTGATACAAACTGGGCTGTATTTTCATCCATAAAAAGCTTCATGTTATTGGAGTGGACATCACTCAAAGGTGAGTAATCATGGATCCGGTCTTTGAAAGCCAGCAGTGTATCCTGAAACTTGTGGGTTAACGATTCATCCACAACTGCCTCGTGATTTGAAGGCGTGAACACTTTCAGGATTCTCTTTGAACCCAGAAGATCACCTTGCTCACGAAAATTGCGGGACAGATCCTGGGAGTAGAACAGCAGTGGTGTACCATCTTCAGCTTTGCGGCAAAGTTTCACCTGGGCCACTGTGTAATTATCTTTTTCATCCAACCGGTCCAGTCGAAAATCTTCAATATCGTTCTCAATCCGGTCCGGGGTATTGATCACAAGTTGATTCATATTAATCCCTTTCTATTTCTGTCCGAACTTTAGTCCGGCATGCTCACATGATTTTTGAAATGGTTTCTTGGAGCAGTAAGCCTCCTCACACCATCCTTTACCATCCACATCCACCGGCCTACCTTTGTATGTGCAATAAGAGTACAATTTCCCTTCCTGTTTCAGATACTCCTCATACTTTTTCAGAAACTCTGGCAAACTAACGGACGGCCCGTTCAGGTTTCGGTAATGCACATAGGACTCGGCGATCTTTCTGAACAGAGTATCCTGCACCTCCTGGTTACAAATCGTGCGGAGCCACTCGGGAAGTCCAGTTCGATGTTTTAGCTGCAGAATGATCTCATCCAGGTCACCGACAGGAATCACAGACTGGTGTATTTTTATTGGAGTGATTTGAGGCTGGGAGAAGGTTTTTTTAGCTGGTTGTTGTCCAACAACTATCGGATTTCCGTGTGTTACTCCGGTAATAAATTCATTGAGACCCATCAGGATATCGTTCAGCAAATCAAGCGGCTTCGACAATGGTTGGACTAGTGAATCGGTACTCGTCACAACATAAGGTTCATCCTTTTGGATAAACTCCAGATCTTCCAGGTCAAT
>JBNGBT010000024.1:0-6873 GCA_049903315.1 Candidatus Cloacimonadota bacterium
GATTGATGTCCGGAAAAAAACCGGAACACTGTCCGAAAGGTTGCCGGAATGGGTGTCCGAATAAACCGGAATTACCACTTCTCTGAAAAAAAAAGTGAACTTGGAGTAGAGGGTCCATTTCCATCTCGGCCGTTGCCAGTAGAGATAAAGGAAGAAATCGTCCGTGTCATATTCTATGCTAAATCCAAAGGCATTCCCAAGTTCAAGATTTGCACAGTCCTGCAGATCAACGTCCGCAGAGTTGAACGTTGGGTTGCACGGAAACAGGATAATGGGAACATGGATAATCGTAAACCGGGCCCAAAGAAACCTGTGAATGCCATAATGCCACATGAGAAACAGGCTGTTCTTGACTACGTCAGCCGAGAAGAAACTGTAGATTATTCACTCCGTGTTCTGGCCTGCAAGGGAGCAGAACTGGACTTATTTTATGTTTCTGCCAGCAAGATACGCGAGATATTATTTGAAGCAAATATTCTTTCTGACAGGAGAACTCCAGTCAGACGAACTGGCGCAGGGAGAAAACCCAATAGACCTGATGAGCTTACCGGACCCAATCAATGCTATGGTTGGGATATCAGTTTTATCCGGACAGATATTCTGCGGGTTTTCTGGTACCTCTATGTCATGATTGATGAATGGTCCAGGAAAGTTGTGGCCTGGATTACAAGCCCCTGTATCACCCATGAAGTTTCTAAACAACTGATTGATGATGCATACCTTTCCGAAGGATTGCTGGATGTTCCCAGAGAGCTGTTACCTGTGGTTGTCAATGACAATGGATCTCAGATGAAAGCTAAGCCGGTAAAACGAATGATGATGGATCTTGGGTTAACTCAGACATTTTCTCGTCCACGTACACCTAATGACAATCCGTTCATTGAGTCATTATTCTCAACTGTAAAAACAGCTCCGGCATATCCGGGTTGCTTTCCCAGCAGTTCAATCAAGGATGTTCAGGAATACTTTGAGCAGTATTTTGGCTGGTATAACAATGAGCATTTTCATTCAGGAATAGATTACCTTCATCCAATTGATAAGCATGATGTAAGAGCTGAAGAAATTTTGAAGTATAGAAAGAAATGCTTGACAAAGCAAAGAGCACAACGTAAATAATATTGGTCAAGCAAAAATCAAGTAACTAGAAGCGGTTTATAGCGAATTAAATTCTGCTTTGCGACATCAATCAAAAATCGCGTCGCAAAGTTACATCAAATTGTTAAATCATCAAACAAAATTGCATGGTAATGACAAATAATCATTAGTCAATATCAAGTAGTATTAGGTTTAAGTAAATAGGTGGAGAAGTTGAAAAATACCTTTGCAGCAAGTAATTAAGAAATGAGTGAATTTAACTAATTATTAAGATGTGAATCATGAAGACAATAAAATTGTTATTACTATTAGTGTGCTTATTTCTATCATTCGCAATTCCCCAAAATAGGTCTACCCTAGGTGATATAAACGATGACGGCAGTGTGGATGTTTTGGACATCCTTATGCAGGTTAACATCATTATGGGACAATACAATCCATCACTTGAAGAAGCCTTGGCTTCAGATGTAAATGTTGATCTTATCACCGATATTCAAGATATTGTAATCACTGTCAGTTATATCCTTGGAACACTATGCCCATCAGATTTGCTCATGCCTTGTGAGTATGATTTTTCAGAATGTTGTCAGTATTATGTCAGTCATTTCGAGAACTGGACTCTAGACTCACTTGGCGGTTATGGAAGTAGAATAAATGATGTAGTATTGATTAATGAAGATGAATTCTATATCGTTGGATTATTCTACATCGATACAGTTGCTCATAATGTTGCAAAATGGACCAATGGTGATTGGCAGTTTATTGATGCGATCAATCCACATATCGAGCTATTCAGTATTTTTTATTTTAATGAAGAGGATATATGGGTTACGTCTGAAGCTTATCCAAAGCATTGGGATGGTGAATCTTGGACTCAATACCATCTATATAATTTGGGTTTGGATGTTAGTGCAGGTCGAGGAATCTGGGGCACATCTTCAAGTAATATGTATTTTTGTGGTGATGAAGGAGGGATTGTACATTTCAATGGAGATGAATTTCAACAGATTGAGTCTAACTCGAATGTTGATTTAAAAGACATATCCGGAAATGAAAATGGAGACTATATTTTTGTTGTAGGGTATGATGTATTGGAAGAACCATTAGGAAATACGATTTTACGCATAAATAACTTTGAGGTTGATGAATTATATTATTCAAATATGTATAGTCCAGGTGAATATGGGAGTTGTAGAGCGGTTAGTGTAGTTGGGGATACTGCTATTATAAAAGTTGATGTAGGACTTTTGAAATATAACTGGAATACTGGGTTTTCGAATTTAACTGCCCTCGTTGAATGTTGTGACGAATACCAGAATGGTGTTCTTGAAATGGCAATAAATGAATCAGATGACATTTTTATGGTTCAAGGAGTCGGACGATTTATGCATTATAATGGATCAACATGGCAATTGGAAGATTGGTTGTACCATCAAAGACCAACAAGACTAAATGCAGTGTCCCAAAAAAATGGATCTGTTGTGATCGTCGGGCACCAATGGTTATATGAAAAAGGATTAATAATTCGAGGATACAGATAATTAAAAAAAGGAAAGTTTATGTTTTTACTATTTACACTGATTGTTATGAGCAATATCGTATTTGGGGTACCTATAACTCAGCAAGATGCTGAGACAGTTGCTACAAATTGGTACTCAAACCAAACTAGTCAAGTCTTAAATGTTGGTGTAAAATAGATCCTTCACCGTGTTTCGTTTGTTTAGAGTGAGCCCTGTCTTCTAACTCACAGTTTTAATTTTTGACATCCTGTTTAAGTTTTTTCTTTTCTTCGAAAAACTCCAGGCAAGGTCAAGATCTTTTAAGATATACCTCCTTTCCAACATTTGCTCAGATTCTTCTATCAGAATACACCCGACAAGCAAGTCGCAACTTGATTGGTTTGGATATATTCGAATTGAACGGTCTCTTCTTCATGCACGGCGTAGACAAACTATAAATAGGATTACTATACTCTAATTTGGAAATTACTTGGCACAGAAGTCATAATCGCTGTACATTCTTTTATAATTATAATAGGAGTGGTTCAATTGAATAATGACCTTTACAATCAAGGGTTTTGGGTACAAACCATGTTAATGTGATCGATGGCTATTAAATCAAAATCACTGAACATATTTGTATTATATATTCTTTTATTTTTTTGTATAATTTCCCCCCAACCATTACATCAAAACCACCACCCAAATAGAGTAATAGTAAAATATACTCCCCACGTTAAACCAAGCGAGAAGATCTCTTTTAGGAAGGAGTTGAATGCAAAGAAAATTCGACACTTCAAACTTACTGGTGCTGAGTTACTGCAGATCGAGTCCACTACCACCAAAATGGTAATACGGCAATACAGATCCGATGCAAGAATTGAATATATTGAACCTGACTATTTAGTGCATCTGCCAATGGCCGCAGCAATTGCAGACGATAGAAATGTAATTTTAGCTGAATCACAAAATAACTACGACAGAGAACAAGTTATTCCTAACGACCCATACTTTTACCAACAATGGGGATTACACAATGAAGGTTATTACTATGGAATTCCAGATTCAGATATTGACGCACCTGAGGCCTGGACAATACAAACAGACTGTGATATTCTAATTGGTGTAATTGATACTGGGATAGATTACAACCATGAAGATTTGGATGGAAATATCTGGAGTAATCCCAATGAAGGAGTTGGTGATTTCATTGGCTTTGACGATGGGTGCCCAGGTGTCTGTGGCATAGACGACGATGAGGATGCTTTAACCACGGCTGAAGAGAATACAACTGATCACATCGACAACGATGGGGACGGACTAATTGACGAAACTGGAATAGATACATTGGATGAAGACGTCATGATGGCAGACTATAATAACAATGGTATATGGTTAGTAGGAGTTGATGGGGAATATGGAACGGAAGATGATGATCTAGAAGATGTAAACTTGGCAGCATATGATGATGATGAAAACGGCTATAATGATGATTTACTCGGGTGGGATTGGGGGGATAATGACAGCGATCCATCGGATGATCATGGACACGGCACGTGGATAAGTGGTATAATAGGAGCTGAAGGTAATAATAGTATTGGCATCACAGGTCTCTGCTGGTCCGCTCAACTCATGCCTTTAAAAGTTTTTTATGAAGTGACACCCGATAGTTTTGTAGCAGAAATTTCAGATATCATTCTAGCTCTAGAATATTCAATAGAAAAGGGAGCGAAACTCACTAACAACAGTTGGGGTTTTTACGAACCAGATACTAGTCTAAGTTTATATAATGCCATAGTTGCTGGTAACGATCAACTATTCATTACAGGTGCTGGTAATGACGGAATAAACATAGATGAGACTCCCTATTATCCATCTAGTTTTGATCTTGAAAATATTATAAGTACTTCTTATACTGATAGATATGATAGTCATAATTATGGTATTGTAAATCCAAGTAACTATGGTTCCATATCAGTTGATTTAGCAGCTCCAGGATATGGGATTATATCATCCGCCCCGCAGAACGACTATATATATCCAATCACTGGAACATCTTTTTCAGCAGCATTTGTTACTGGGGCAGTTGGATTGCTTTGGTCTGAAGAATCCGATCTGACAAATTTGGAGATAAAGCATAGACTAATCACTACCGTTGATCCACTCATGAAACCGGAGATCAATCACATATCGGGAGGTAGACTTAATGTCTTTTCCAGTATTCAACCACCAACCGTAAACATATCTCCACCGGGATTGATCTTTAACTTGAACCAATACTCAACCTACATAGATATAATAACTATTCATAACTCCGGTATAGGATCATTAAATTGGTGGTTATGTCGTCAGACTTCCAAAAGTTACATGGTTGGAAAAACTGAGGGATTCTTAAGCTCGGGTGAATCTGATACTCTAAGTCTACACTTCAGTGATCCAGAAATAGAGCCCGGGACTTATTATGATACACTCACTTTCAGATTCAATGATCCAAACTTAACTCAATATGATTATCCGATTGAGCTTACAATCGAATCGGCTCTTTCCCCAGAAATACAGTTTTCATCACAATCTCTATATGTATCTGTATTAAATGGTGATAGTGCTATCATCCCACTAGTTGTAACTAACCCTGGTCCTAATTCACTCAATTGGGAAATTGCTGGGTTAAATCCTGGAATTAACTTAAGTGGTATCGATATCTTATGGGATCAATCACATGGTGCTCCGACCATTTCGATCTTTTATAATGAGCTAATTAGTGACTTGGTTAGTGCTGGAGCAACGATTTCTGAAAATGACGACCCAATTACTCCTCTGTCAATTGAATCTTATGAAGTATTGTATTCAAGAATTTGGGACATACCTTTTACTGAAAATGAAATACAAGCAGTAAAAAATTGGATAGAAGCAGGAGGTGCTTTTATTGTTGAGGGAGATGTCCTTGATTTAACATCCTTCAATTCAATTTTGTCTGGTAGTGGTATAGAGTACTCTAAAATAAATGTATTATCAGGCATTGAAACTATTTATGTTCATCCAATTACTCTGAATGTTGATGAGGTTCATTATACAGATTCAGATTATTACTTAGGAACTAGATCTCATATATCTATTAATGCTGAGGCTAATATGGTTTTCGGTAACGTTGATCATTCAATTATATCAGCTGAAGTAAAATATGGGAATGGAACCATCTTTGCTTCTAGTGTTTTTCCTCTGGGAGATAGTCATTATTTGAATGGGGATAATAGGTTGTATGGAGAACAACTATTTAGTTGGCTATGCAGTCCATTGAAACCAAATATCATTTCGGGATATCTTGATCACAACGAGTCAGACACAATATTAATTAATATTAACACTGAGAGATTGGAAGAGGGTTCGTATGATGCCCTTTTAACCTTTTTTTCTAACAGATTCGAAACTGTTGAGATTCCAGTTGCAATGCTAGTAATACCGGAAGATTCTATATGCATGTCAAATGGAGATGTAAATATTGATGGAACAACAAATATACTAGATATTATATTAACTGTTGATTTTATATTAGATAGAATAATTTTCATAGAAGTCCAATATTGTAATGCCGATATTAATGAAGATGACAATGTTAATATTCTGGATATTGTTTTAGTTGTTAATATTATTTTGATATAATAATTATGAAATCCAATAAGTAGTATCTCTAATGGTGATGTCTTGTAAATTGTGTAAAAAGTAAACAGGGTGCAGCAAGTTGTTTTAATTTTGTTTTCTCGAACAAAAGCAAAAAAAACAAGGAGCGACACCCATGGCAAGTAAATTAAGACCATCACAGCAGATGAAAAAAGAGATTGAATCTATAATCCAGTTAAAGTCTGAAAATCTGCTGAAAGATTTTTTTCGGAAATCATCCGAAATGGTTCTGCAAAATACATTGGAAGAGGAGGTCAGAGACTTTCTCAACAGAGACTGGCATCAGCCGAACAATGAATCAAAAGGCTATCGTAACGGCTATTATGACCGCAGGATCAGAAGCAGTGAAGGCCCCATCAATGTAAAAGTCCCCAGGGTTCGAGATACAGAGGAAGCTTTTAAGAGTTCAGTGTTGCAGCATATTCATTCGCTGGAACAGAAGGTCGAAAACCTGGCGGTTGAGATGTATGTCAGAGGAATGTCGACACGAGATATTGAGGATACGTTTATTGATGAGGATGGAAAAACATTTTTATCCCGCAGCACGGTAAGTAATCTGACAGAGATCTTAAATGATGATTATCAGGCGTTTATCAATCGC
>JBNGBT010000025.1:0-6863 GCA_049903315.1 Candidatus Cloacimonadota bacterium
GATTGATGTCCGGAAAAAAACCGGAACACTGTCCGAAAGGTTGCCGGAATGGGTGTCCGAATAAACCGGAATTACCATCTCGATTGTTAATGGAATAACCTTATTGACATTAGATTGTTTTCTTACAGATTTATTAAATACATCAATTGGTTTCACTTCCATTCTTTCTGTAGGAAACATTGATGCTGTAGATAACTCAATTTTTCTTGATAAAAGATTGTCAAGAACTACATCGAAGGTTTCAAAAGTATCAGTTACAGCCAATGGGATGAACACCTTAACATTTTTTTGTTGCCCTATTCTATACACCCTATCTGTTGCTTGTGCTTCTTTTGCTGGATTCCAGTGCCTGGAATAATGAATCACATTATTTGCCTTAGCTACATTGAGACCAACTCCTGCTGCGGTAGGAGACATAATTATGACATTGAAGCCAGGCTTTTGTTGGAAACTGGTAATTAGGCTTTGTCTGCTACGCTTCATACGTCTTTCATCAGATCTTGAGGGAGTATCGCCATTTATAATTACGACTTTAATATAAAATGTTTCCTCTACAACTCTAGCTAAAATGTGTTGGATAGGTCTACGCTCAGCAAATATTATCACTTTCTCATCTAGAGTTTTTATTTCATGAAGTAGCTGTGTTGTTTTTAATAGTTTTGCAGATGAATTTATAAGTTCTGAAATTGAGTAGCTTTCAATTCTCTGATCAAGGATAAATGGGTGATCAGAAATATCTTTAAGTCTAAATAGCGTTCTAAGTATTATGTTGTGATCTGAAATGTCTTCATTAACAAAGTTCATTTCCGCAGTATATCTATCTAACTGAACCTCTGGCATTTGACAACTAAGTGAGATTACTTCTTTTTCGGGCAATTCATTGAGTACATCAATTTTTAGTCTTCTTGTAAGATAGATACCCAGTTCCCCTCTTAACTCTTGCCCTAGTTTGTGAAAATCTACATCTTGCCTTTTTTGTGGATTTTGATATTTTTTGGCAAAATCCTTTGCAGATCCAAGTAAACCTGGAGCGATGAAGTCTACAATGCACCAAAGATCTACTAGAGTATTCTCAACTGGGGTACCAGTGAGTGCTATTTTGAAACGAGACTTTAGAGCCTTCGCTGCATTTGTAACTAACGTCCCTGGTGTTTTAATTCTCTGAGCTTCATCAAGAATAACACATTCCCAATTAACTGCACATAAAACTTCTTGATGCCTTCTCAAAGTTTCATATGTTGTAAGAACTATTTGTCTTTTTTGAATATTCTTGAATACTTCGCTTTGATTACTAGTCAGTAGCTGCTTCCCTGATAATCCATGAATAACTAAAATTTCAAGATTATAATCACGAAAAAACTTTTCATACTCAGCTTGCCAATTCTCTAACAACGAAACTGTAGCAACTACCAAAAAAGGAAGGGAGTTGTTTTGATTGACTGTACAGTTCCAAACGATAAAGGAAAGAATTTGTAAGGTTTTTCCAAGTCCCATGTCATCTGCAAGCAAAACACCTGGATATTGTTTTTTGTATGTATGTTGTAACCAAGCAACACCTTCCCTTTGAAAGTCTTTTAACTCGATTTCACTTGAAAGATAAAGAGGAGGAACATAATCATACTTTTTTGGGTTTTCAAATACCTGGTTGCTGGTAATGCCGTCTGTGTATAAGTTACCTTCAATGTTTTCATGTATTATTAAAACTTTTTTACCATCTACATTTTTTGATATTTTTTTATTAGGATTATTTAATTGCAGCTTTGCGAATTCATATAATTTGTTTGCTCTTTCAATTTGAAGTGGTTCATTGTCCCAAATTACTTCAGATTTACATTCGGCTTCAGCAATAACTATTTTTGACTCCAACTCTTCCAAATCCTGTTTAGTTGGAATAGTTATCTTCTTGGATTCACCATTATCGCTATCAATTACACAGCCTGGAATCCATTTTGATTTATAAGGAGATACAAATGGATAAAATTTAGGTTTATAAAAACCTAGTTCGATCACTCTTTTGCTGTAATAGCCATTTGTGTCAAAATCGATAACATCTGAATCAAAAACCTCCTGCGGATTGTGAAGTATTTTATTTCTTTTATCACCAGTTACTTTCCCAAGTTTTTTGATTTTCTTAAGCTCATTTTTTTGATCATCATTGAGTACAATACGATTTCTTTTCTGACCCTCTCCCTTAAGATTATATATATTTTTAACATTGCTGAATTTTTCAAATTGATTTAAGAATTCTTTTGAGTTCGCAGCATCTATTAACGGTGAGAGTTTTATTGATTCGTCAGAATCAAGTTCAAGGTCAAGCTTTATATTCTCAACTTCATTTGCATTTTCATTGTCTAAATACTTATCAATAAGAACTCTTGACTCATTTGATAGCACTTTGATTTTTGAGAATCGAATTAAATTTTCTCTCAATGACTTGCTATCTTTTGGTAAACTATTAAACTCATTAACAGCTATAACTAAATCGTATTGAGATTTTGACAGTAGGTACTCTGAAGTATCAGATAAATCTAATTTAATTCCAGTAAGATTAACATTGAGACGATTTCCATATTTATATTCGTAAAATTCTATTTTAAACATAAAGTCTGCATTCTGTAGCAATCCTTCATGAGAGAGTTTGAGATCATAAGGAAATTGTTCTGGGAGTCTAAGTATCCTCTGATCTTCACTTGGCAGAGAAACAGCTGTAAGATTTGGGATTTTTACATTTTCCCCCTCAATAACCGCCTGTCCATTGTTGATTAATTCATTTAATAGAAGATAGAGTGATATATTCTCAAACTTGAGTTTTTCAAGATATGCAATATCAATTTCATTACAATCTAGTGTTAAAACTAAATTATTAGAATCAAATGCATGTTTTACAATACTATGGCTGTAAGACATAATTCTTTATCCAATAATGTAAATTTGGTTCCCATCCTAAAGTATGATGATATCTACCTTCAACTTGGCTGGTAAGTGATCCACTATACATTAAATATGGCATTACTTTGGCATTTTTCAGGTCATATACCCTTTGATAATTATTCTGAATATCCGGTACAATTGGATTGCTATTTAGGTATGCATAAAATGCCCCACCTTTTTGCCCAAATTCTACCATCGTGTAATTCCCCATTTTAAACAGAATAGCAGTGTTTTTAATGTCAGAACTATTTATACCACCAAACCTGGCTTCAAGATAAGGTTTCAATCGTTCATCTCTAATTAATTGTCTTTTTGTACTTTCTGTACCATAAATTTTAAAATTTGTAATTACATTAGTATAACTCAACCAAAAGTTTTTCCTATCAACATCCATTGCGATCTTATCAAAAAACAATGAGATAAATTCATTGTTAATTAAAACATTTAGTATAATCCTAGCCCTTGAAAGTATATTTTTCTCATACTCATCTGCTCCTTTCCATGGAGTCCATTTTGCAGGATTTGCAGGATCTCCAATATGTTGATAAGCAGCTTTTCGTATTTCCTCAATAAGATTTGTGCTGATATTATTTTCAGTCTTTAAAACTAACTCCGAAAGATTTTTCTTCTTCACTGTAAGATTGCCAAACTGACAAATGAAATCAATTAACTGTGGACATATTTTTTCAAAATCTTCATGCCTTTTAAGAGTAGATGTATAATACCTAATAACATTATGGAAATATTGGGAGTAATACAAACTAACAGGAATATCTAATAACTCATTCATTGCATTTAATGGCATATTGTTACTTAACATTTTTGATGCAATCAGAACTGGTCCATCCTTCGTCGCAAAGTATTTGACATTTGTTTTTAACTGATTAATATCTCTTCTATTTCCATTGTATTCAATAAGTTTCTCAACAAATGATTCACGAATTATGGTGGCATTATGATGCTCCCAATTTCGCAAAAGAGTTATAAACAAACCATAGAAGTATGTATTGCTCCAATTGCTAGTTATCAGTTCCATCACACTGAATAACATTTCATCATAATTTAGAATTGAGTTCTCTGGATTTTTTCCATGGTCAATAAGGAAGGTAATTTTTTTTATTTGGGATTTTTTACTAAAGTATTGTGACAAAGGTTTACCAGTCTTAATGCTCTCTACAATTTTACTAAATATCAGTGTTATTGAAGAATCATCAATCCCTATTTGATCATAATTTCCTTCTCCAATAGAAGACAAAACTTCTAAAGAATCCTTCAAAGTCGATTTAGACTGACGTGAAATGATATCCTTAGATGAATCCACAAAATATTTCATATTTCTAAATGAGAAATGAAGTAATTGATCAGCCGAATCCATTCAGATCTTATTGTATTTCTTTAAGTAACTCATTCATTCTTTCCTCTGCATTTGTTCTTATTCGGAATTCAACTCTTCTTGATAGTATTTTACTTTCATTTTCTCCGTCTCCTTCAATTATTTCACCATCTAGGTTTAGGGTTTTGCTTGATGAAAGTCCATTTGCAGTAATTTTGGAAAAAGTCCATTTCTGTAAAATTTCATTATCTATTGTAGATACACAATGTTCTAATACACTGCGAGTGCGGTTCTGTGATAACTCCATATTATTGAAATAAGCTGTTACAGGATCAACTTCTCCATACCATTCACTAGATGTATGACCCTCAATCCGTATTTCTTCTATACTACTCTTATATTTTACATTAGAAATTAGATTTATATACCTTGGGAAGAAATCGTCCAATATTGCCTTAAACTTCTCCTTAACTGTATCATCTAAGCCATCGAAAAGTACATCTGGCTCTTTGAATCTGATTGACAATGTATTTCGATCCAATATTGCAGACCATTTTATCAAATCGTCTGAAAACTCATTTTGGAGATCTTTATAAAGTTCCTCCTGTAATTTGTGGTATACTTCCACAATTTCATTTCTGCTTGCATGCTGTTCTTCCAGTTTCAATAATGTTGCGGATAGTAAAAGTATGAAAATCAGAAGAAGTGCTGCCATCAAGTCACCAATAGAAAGTGAAAAGGAGTTTTCAGTTTGTTGAACTTTCTCAAGGTTCTTCATATAGTTTATTGAAGTAGATTGTTAAGGCTGTCATTCAACTCTTCAAAAGTCTCCTCAAGTCCTTCAACACTTCCCTTGATGGAATGAGTAGCATTGGCAAGCTGTGTGTTAAATTCACTTAAATAATCGTTGATACTAGTACGGGTCGTGTCTTGATATGAAAAAAGCCCATCTTGAATTTTTTCAAATATTCCTACAAGACCACTTTCAATAATTCCAAATTTTTCTGAATAATTTGTTACAGTATCCCCGGCTGTATCAAACAACTCATTGATTTTATCAAGAATCTTTGCATTCTCAGATAAATAGTTATCACTCGCTATTGAAAGTTGGTTTGTCACCTCTCCCAGTCCTTTCCCAGATTCAGCAAGAGATTCAGATGTATCAGCTAGTTGGTTTGTAGTTTGGTTAACTTCAACTAGCATATTTCGCATCGTATTTAGTACTTGATTATTTTTATTTGTTAATGTTTTTCCTTCTTCTAAAACTGAAATGGTTTGTTTTATCTGTTCATCAATTAAAATACTGTTTTTCTTTTGGCTATCCTGAAGATCAATTAATTCATGTACGATATTTTGGACTATTTCATTCTGTTGATTGATAATTTCAAATGTATTTCTATTTGTATCTTGCATACCTTCATTAAACTTTGTGAGAACATTATCAACATGTTCTCGCATGAGTTCAGTCGAGGCAGCAGCTTCTTCTGAAGCTTTTGTGGATGATTCAGAAATGGAGTTGTCCAACGATTTTAATGTTTTTTCAAAATTTATAAACATTGTGTCAAGCTTACCTGGTAAACTTGATAGCGTAGATCCAGTCTCTCCAACTATCTCTGCCATGGTTTCCAACTGAGACATGGTTGAGCCAGATAAACTCCGATGAAAGTTATCAACAAGTTCTTGGAATGAGTTATTTATGCTATCTATAAATTCATTGAAGAACTCATTTGTTGATTGTTTTTGATTTTGATTAAATTGGTCTATTCCATGTTTAATTTCCTCTAACAGGGGCACAATTCCGTTTGAGAAGGCATTCTGAGTAGCAATTTCAATGTTACCTGCAAGATCAGTAGAGAAAGATTCCAATGCACCTGATTGCTTAAACGCCTCTTCTCTTAAATCTCTGAAAATATGATAGGGGTAAATTGGACCATCATCTGTTCTCTCAACGAAATATTCGTTCATTATGTTGCGCTGCTGTGTTAACTGAAGTTCTTTTTCTTCCTCCTTTGAAATCATGTATTTTTTATTCAAATGTTCAACAAGTCCAATTAGTTCTTTATTTATATTGTTGAATCTATGAGTCCCCTCCGGAAACCGTGTATTCATTTTTATGCGCATTTTGTTGAAAATTTCAGATTCAAACAAATCACAGCCAAAAGGTAAAATTTACGGCCACAATCCCACAAATTAGAGAATGAATATCCCGCATTTTGAAGCATTTCCGGTATCGGCGATGGACTTTCAAACATATTACGATAAATTCTGCCAAAGTTGATTCCGATTGCCATTGTGAATGCAAACACTTCTGTCTTAAATCTTCCTCTTACTCTCAATTTTCCGTTACGATTCTTCCTGACACAAAACTCATTTACAGTCGCTTCAACATTTGCTCTTAGCTTTTGCCTCTCTTCCGGAAGGTCCTCAAGACTATGGTGTCTTTTACTTGACAGGTAATCGGAATGTGTAAAATAATATACTCTGCAGGGTTTCCTGGTTTGAACCTGGGTGGGACAATCTAACCGGAATTGACAGTTCTCGCATTTCTCTATAACAAATTCTGCCTTGTGACGTGTGCGGGTTTTACTGCGCAGTACCT
>JBNGBT010000026.1:0-6235 GCA_049903315.1 Candidatus Cloacimonadota bacterium
CTGCCATACATTAACCCCAGCTTTATTCAATCTCCATATAGAACCTGAGTGAGACCTGCCCCGAGCATAATCAGCACCATGTCGGGGCCAAGTCCCTGTCTGCCAAATACTTTAAAAGAAGGACAGGCAGGCAACCCCGACTTGAAGACTGACCGTGGATGTTTTCTGATGTCGGTCAGCTTCGAACTCTTATTTTGTTAGCTGGATTCTAATGAATTTATTAATCTTATACCCCATCCTTAGGCTTTTCAATTCTACCAACCCGATTTTACGGTCCTATCAAATTCGCCATCAACGGTGCTTCTGAAGAATATTGAAAAGGATCTTGAGAAACCATCTAATCCCGGAAATAAAGTAGTTGATGTAACATTCATGCTGTGCAAATCATGCATCGCTGAGTCATGTACATCTCTGTCGAGGATGATTTTGATTAGCGGCCATGATTGAAAAATTGAAAAATCGATTTTATCTGAGAGAGTAATACTTATATCTAGTGGTTTATTCTTTTCACCAACCTCATCAATTGTTGCAATTAGATTTTTCTCAAAGGAAGTTCCTATATTCAGAGGTACGATGAATAATCCCTGTTGAATTGCTATTCTTTCGTGGACGTTTTCCGGAGTTGCGAATGATATTAAATCTTTGTTCAATTGATTTGATATTGCGTAGTTCGTGAATCTCGTGTGCTCAAAATATTCTTCATCATCATAAAAGTTAATATCGTCGAAACCCTTACCGAAATTTTCTATTACTTCAGACAACAGATCCAAATTAATCGCCCAAATGGCTGAGTTTCCAGTCGCACACTCCATCGAGAAGAAAGCAGCGATATAGAATGACAAAGTAAAATCAAGTAATCTTGTTGGCCCCCCATAATGTTGGATCATACCCAGCCAATTAACAAGGTCATCATCGGTTGGAAATGCGCCTCTATATAACTGAGAATGTTGCTTAAATCTCTGTAGTATGTATTTTTCTCTTCTATAAAGAACTATTGGATGATGTACCCTCATAAAAGGTGAATCTTCAAGCTTTCTCTGAAATACCGTTTTGAGAGACCAATTTGAATCACTTTGTCCCCTGAACCCCCAATTAGTGAGTTTGCTCATGTGGAGATGAAGTTTACGGGCTGTCTCCCAAGTATCAACTTTAATTTGGGTATATAATAATTCTTCCAATTTGCACTCCCGTGTAATATCCAGCTAACGCCGCCAATAACCGGCGCAGAGTATTTGGACCAGATCGGTTATTGGCAGATCCATGTCTGCGTTTTCAGTATACATTCAATCCTAACCTGATCCTCTGCGTACGCGTTCATTGGCTTGTTATAACTTCGCGCAAAAACCAATATGATTAGCACAGTGGTCCAATACAAGCGTGCTTCTTTTAAAAAGCGCGATCTCTCACTGACCACAATCATCCGGACGATTAACCGCTGCGATCAATCATTCACCCTGCTCGCAAGTGAAGACGATTCGTGCAAAACAGCCCGATAATCACCCTGCGAACTACCGGCTTTGATCAACGCTTTAACAAAAAACAATCTCAATTCGATCACATACGTCTGGATGAGTACAATCAGATATACTATCAATCCGGGGACCTCAACTCAGTCGCCAGTTCGTGCTGTTCGCACCCTCAAAAACCAACCAGATGAGCAGCAGCTTCAGCCGGTCACCAAAAAATTATAATCACTTCAATGCAGCGATATACTCGCGCGCATTATAACGGTTCTGCGGCTCAGCTGCAGGGCTGCTGAGTCGTTCGTGACTGGTTTCATTGTGATTAAAGATTTCTAACCCCCGCTCAATTCCAATTGCTTCGCGCCCTGTCTAGCTGCTGCCGCGTGTTAGGCCCTACCACTTGAGTTAAACAGAATGCCCACAGGCGAGCGTTCTAGTTTCTGATTCTCCTCGGCTAAGGATTTGATTGAGGAGGGAATGTCCTTCAGCTTTGGCGCTTCAAGCAACTGATCTGCTGCGAGCGCTGCGAGCCCCCAAATAGGCATTCCTGTTGCAGCTGCGGTGATTGCTAGCGATCCAACTACAAGCCAAGAACCGATTTCATCCTTAGCGAACTTCCACTTCTTCGTTTTCAGTGCCTCTATGCTCTGTTGATGTTTCGCAAATGCGTTTGAAAGATTCTGGAATACTTGGTCTGAAGTTGAGCTGAAACCTGCAGGTTCAGCTAGCGTAAGCTCATCGATACCCTCACTCATTATCGTTCGTATCTCTTCTAATGAGCCGTCCTTTCTTAATTCCAGGAGGGCGGGGAGAGGTACGGCACCAAGCCATTCCATTTCATCTTGAGAGAGTTGTTGTAAGCTTTGCAACGTATGTAAATCAGTGAGGTTTGTGGCCGACTCTTTCCTCATCGCATCGTATTCAAGTTTCCACACAAGATACTGCCAAGAAGTTGGCGCTTGAATCACTGGCACACCTCGAAACCGACGTGACTTGATGAGAAGCTCGTTACAGTTACTCATCCTTCCGACTGATTGCTGCGCAATGATTAACCCGGGATTATTCGTGCCTAATAGCTGAGCATGTTGATCTTTCGTGGCTTGTTCAAGATTCGCAACGAGATCACTCCCCCAGCCTGTATCGAATAGCACTCGAGATGGATCCACAATTTCAGGTACGATCTTATCTACAGTATCGAGTGGACTTACAAATTCAAAAAGCTCGTCGATACTAGAGAACTCACGCCCAAAGATTAACCCAGCATGGATGAGAGCATCTTCTATCCCCAATTTCTGCACGAATTCGCGTTCCTCATCTTCCAGCAATGTGTAGTCAGGGACAACAGCAAGCATTGGTGGGCTGATATCTGCACATGCCAGCTCCCTATACTGCAGCAGGTTTAAAGCATGTTTTATTAAGTAATATGTTCTTCCTGAAGGTTCCCATTGTTCGAATAGATGAAGGGACCTCAAATAGGGATCAGGTAGAACGATCGTGTCAGTATATACCCCACAAGATGATGCAAGATTCGAATCATGAGTTGGAAATAGGTCCCCACCGAACACAGCTGTTAATCCAGAGTACAAATCCTCAATATGCCACTGGGCCACATCTCCAACTGACTCCCAATACTCCTTAATGGTTGAGAGGAACTCCTGCAAATCGCGATTGGTTTGAGCAACAACATCCTTATCTCTAGAAAGTGCAAGAGCCACTGAATGTGGTGACTGCTGATGCTCGATCATGAGTTTGTACCACTCACCGAAGTTATTTTGTAAAAAAGTGAAGTAATTTTGTTGAATATCCTTAAGTGGAAATTGACCCTTTAATTCCTCTCGATCATGCTCAGACTCTGCCATCAAGGCCATTGACCGTACTAATCCATCAACGGTGTCCAAATCGATTGATCCGTCACTGGCGTATCTAACGGCTTTGAGGCTGTCGATTACCCTTAGCCCTGGGGCTATGTGAATCTTGCCAGCGTCAATCTGCTCTTTGAGGATTTTTAGGCGCCTCTGAAGTCGCTCCTCATATTTGGCCTGATCATCATCCTTATGCATAGTCATCTCTGCTTCTGTATGGGCCTAACACCGCTGCTCACAAGCCGCGAGGTACGAGCGGTCTTTCGTGAAGCAGCATGTTAAGTTTTGTTTAATATTTCAACGATGTCTGCTATGATCCTGTCTAATCGTTTCGTCGATAACGATTTTTCAGAATATATTATATCTTCATTTTTTTTATTTTTACGAGAATTGTAAAGTTTTATTATCTCCAGCTTGGTCCACCGTTTTTTCAATGAGAGTGGAGTGATTAGCCAGTGTTCAGGATAGAATCCCCATCCTTCACCCTTAATATCAATAGCATTATAGGATTTTTCTCTCACATATTCTGATTTTAATAGTCTGCGTGATAGAGTATTGGGAGATTTACCGCATATCAGGTCGCCTTCGATGCTGACAAGTACAGGAAATCGAGGTTTACGAAAAAAATACTGCAATGTTGGTGTTTCTTTCATCTACCCTCAAACGATTTTTTATTAAAACTTAACGCCCGGGATCAGGATCGCTGAGGAACGAAGCGTATCTCTGCATCCCGATGTTAGCATTTTCAGTTTCTATAACTTGTCAAGTCTATTTTTAACACGTCTTTCACTCTATTGATTAGAAATTGCATACTTTGCCCATTTCAAGATCAGCCCGTATTTTATGCCCTTGAGCATACGGATGATTTTGGAGAATAAGACGGATGATTCGTATTGCTGAGTATGCACGCATCATGAGTTTTCGTTGCTTCTCAAAAATCCCCTTGTCAAAACAATCAGGTTCTACGGCATGCGCAGGTTTTTGTCTCATTTTGCGGATATCTTTGAGAGTTCTTAACATTGTGTCTATCGCGTCACGATCATCTGTGACGAAGTTCTTGTCAAGCCATTCTTTCCATAATTGCAGGGTTCCCTTGGGGCGTACTTCTATCTTGCCATCTTTTCGGGTTGTTTCACTTTCTATTTCAAGGTCTCCGACAAAGAACTGTTTGTTTATATTATCCGATAGCATTTTATCTAGAAGAAGGATGAAGTTTTCAAACTCATTCGTTGTCGGTCGCACGATCCAGCCAAAACCACGAGGACGATTGTCTTTCCAGGTTTCCCGAAACAAAGGAGGGCTACCGATTAAATCACAAATAGTATTGATTTCACAGATTTCCAAGAGAAATGCTTCGAACAATGAGAGCTTTTCTGGAAATTGCCCAAGAAAGCTTGGACGATAATAATCTGGATGCATCTTATATTCGCCATTTAAGCGCCGGGCTTTCCAAATTGCTTGATGTTCTGAAGATAGCGAGGACAAATAACGGATGAATACAACAACGGCTCGCTCCAAATCTTCATTGAAACCAAAACCAAAGGATTGAAGCAGTACTTTATCCCCTTCATGCATATGATCATCTGAAGAGCAACCATCCAATACACTGATCGAACCTCCTCGGTCATGGGTTCTGTACCAATATCTAGGGTCATTGCGGTAGATCTCAAGCACATTGATGTCAAAAGCATCAAAAGCTAGTTGAGGTCTCCCAAGAGCAAGATCTCGAGTAAAAGGTCGATCTATATATGCATTCGATGGAACAACTTGACTAAGATGTTTTGCGGTTGGATAAATACATGTATTCTCTAATTCATCATTGTCGCTTATATGCTGAATCTGTTCATTTGGTTCCAGTGCATCAAAGGCTCGAATATGTGGATTTGTCTGCATGGAACCAAAAATGAGATCTATTTTTCTCTCACCGATCAGATTGAACAACAACTGTTTGCATTTATCTCGCGACAGTTGTGAAGACTCTAGTGTCCTGTAGACAGGAAGGCCATTAAAATCACCTGAGTCCAGATAAAACTCGGTCACCATCTGAAGGATATTGGTTTGTGATTCTTGTTCAGTCATTTGAGTATTGCGATGCTAACGCCGGAACTAAGCCGCCGGAGCGTGGCGCGGCCTTTGCCTTCCTGCAAAGGGCGTGACATGCGTTGCGGTCGGCTTAAGTGATTTGATAGAGTTGCTTCACCCCATTACGCTATACTTTCAATTCTCTTGAGTTCACTCGATTCTTTAGACATTGCCCAATACAGATCCCATCTTTGCTGTAAGTTCATCCAGAAATCAGGAGTATTCCCAAAGTATGCAGAAAGTCTAAGTGCTGTGCTAGGAGTTACCCCTCTTTTACCGTTAATGAGTTCATTGACCCTCTGAAACGGTACACGAATAGCAACAGAGAGTTGTTTTTGTGTTATCCCCATTGGTTTCAAGAATTCCTCAAGTAACATTTCTCTAGGATGCGTTGGTGTACGATTGGTTGGGATTCTAACCATAATATTCTCCTTTAGTGGTAATCCACAATCTCAACATCAATTGGACCAATTTCTGTCCAACTAAAACAAATTCGATACTGCTCATTTATCCGGATGCTATAATGACTTTCTCGGTCACCCTTCAGTAACTCAAATCGGTTACCAGGAGGTATTCGAAGCTCATGTAATTGAATTGCAGAATCTAGTTGATCCAGTTTTCGTATAGCTACAGAAATCAAATTTGCAGGACACTTCTTTCTGGCAAGTTTTGAAACAACTCCATTAAAAATGTCTTCTGTACCTTTGTCTGCGAATGAGCGTATCATGGAGTAATATTAGCACGGATACCGTGATATTTCATAATCCTTTTTGTGTCAACTCTAACGATCGCCGCCAATAACCGGCGCAGATGTAGCCGGACCAGATC
>JBNGBT010000027.1:0-6017 GCA_049903315.1 Candidatus Cloacimonadota bacterium
AATGCTTGACAAAGCAAAGAGCACAACGTAAACTATATTGGTCAAGCAAAAATCAAGTAACCAGAAGCGGTTTATAGCGAATTAAATTCTGCTTTGCGATATCAATCAAAAATCGCGTCGAATTTTGTAGCGTGTTCAGTCAAGAATCGCGGCTGGTAAATTAATCAGGCTAGTTAACTGTTAAAAATATTTTTTATGAGTGTAAAATGAGAGTTCTATGGATAATAAATGATTTGAAAAGTGTGACCTCGAATGAAATAAGAGGATCAGGTACATGGGTTAACGCACTAATTGATTGTATTTATGATACTAATGAGGAGATTTCACTAGGAGTTCTATGTCGTTCAAGTAAGACTACGAAGATTGAAACTAAAGAGAGAATTATTTACACCATTAAAAAAAAATATGCGTTAAAAATTAAAAATTATTTTTTTCAACATAAACATTATATCTTTGCAGACTATAGGAATGATGTATTAGATGTTGTAAATGATTTTGAACCTGATTTGATACATGTGCATGGCCTAGAAAATCTTTTGGGTAAAGATATTTTAAATTTTGGAATTCCCACAGTTTTATCAATCCAAGGTATTATGTCTCAAATTGATAGAATTGAAAGATTGGCCTTGTATGATTTATTTAACATTTTATCATTCAATAAGTTAGCAATATTTAAAAATTGGCAATTAAACAAATTAGCTATGATAAATACTTTGATTGCGCAAAAAGAAAAATACATTCTACAAAATTTTAAACATGTTATTGGAAGAACAGCATGGGATGAACGATTCGCGAAATTAGTAAATAACAAGCTAAAGTATTATCATATAAATGAAGTACTGCGCAATGAGTTTTATTATAGCAAATGGGATATTGATAAAGCAAAAAAACATCATTTTGTCTCTGTAATTAGTGATGTGCCATACAAGGGATTGGTTTCATTAATTAAGTCAATAAGAGTTTACACTTGTTTCACTAGCGAACATGTAACTCTCGATATAATAGGAGTCAAAATAAATAGTTATTTACATAAAGTAGCCTTACAAATGATAGGCAAGATAAAGAATACAAATGTTGAAATTAGGTTTCAAAATAACCTATCTGCATTCGAAATCATTAGGATTATGAGGAATTCATATATTTATATTCACCCATCTCATATAGAAAATAGTTCTAATTCAATCTGTGAAGCAATGATGATTGGTATGCCAGTCATTGCGTTCAACACAGGAGGAACATCAAGTATAATCAAAAATGACTATGACGGAATTTTAGTTCCTAATTTTGATGAATATGCCATTGCTGCATCAATAAATCATCTTGTAAATCATAAAAATATCGCTTCCACATTAGGCTCCTATGCAAGAGAAAGAAGCCTAAAAAGGCATGACAAAAAGGAAATTATACAGAAGTTGTTATTAACATATAAAGAATTGGTAAATGTGAGAAAATGAAGATTAGTATAATTACTCCGAATTATAATTATGGAAACTATATCAACAAAACCATTAAAAGTATTATAAATCAAAACTATGATAATATTGAATACGTTATAGTCGATGATGGTTCAACAGATAATTCAGTTGAAGTTATTAAATCTTTTCAAACAAATAAATCAATTGAGTTGATCCTAATTGAGCAGCCGAATAAAGGACAATCAGCAGCATTGAATGCAGCTCTTAAGCATGTAACTGGTGACGTTATTGGATGGATAAATTCTGATGATCAATACTGTGCCGATGTTTTTAAATCCATCGCAAATATCTTTATGAAAGATTCAAATATTGACGCAATTTTTGGAGATATCTATATTATAGATCCCTATGATAATATAATAGGAAAAACGGAATATTTACCATTTGATTATATGGCAGGTACACTGTTGGGATTTGGAAAAATGGTGTCATCAAATGCAATATTCTGGAAGACAGAAATTATGGAAGGAATTGAAGGATTTAACCAAGATTATGTCTACGCTATGGATTCTGAATTTTGGTCTAGGTTATTATATAAAAGAAATGTAGTGCATATAAAAAAATATATTGCATGCTTTAGGATACATGAAAATGCAAAAACCAACATACGTCAGAAACTTTTCAGCGCTGAAAATTATAAAGGGAAATGTGAGAATAAAGAAACACAATATAAAGCATACTCTCATTTAAAGGTATCAAAGATTATCCCGTATCCTGCAAGATTTCCATTATGGATTTTATATAAAGTAAAAAGACATATGTATAAATTAGTAAATGGACACTATCATAAATGAAAAGACCCTTATTCCAATACCACCCTGTAATTGGCTATACATATATTCCAAATCTTAAATTAAGAGTAGATAACCCAGTTTCTCCATATTTATTAAAAACCAATAATAGTGGTTTTAGGTCAGATATTGAATTTAAAAATGGTCGTGAGAGTGATAACAAAAAAATATTATTTTTTGGAGACTCATTTTTAGCAGGAGACTATGTGAGTAATGGAAAAAGATTTACAGATATACTAGGGAGAGATCATAAAAAAATTATTTGTTACAATTATGGCTTGCCTGGAAGTGGAACAGATCAACATTATCTAATTTTTCAAGAGTTTGCAGAAACTATAGATTTTGATTACCTTGTAATATGTATATTTATAGAAAATATCACTCGAATTACTGCAAGATACAAGAAGTATACTTCTGCTATGCATGGTACATCTAAAATTATGCAAAAACCGTATTTTGAAATATCGAATGGAACACTTGTTCTAAATAATGTACCTGTTAGAAGAGGTACAGTTAACATTGAGGACATACCTGCAGCAGATAAGGGGAGAATCCATGGGTTAGGCAATAAAGGGCATATATATAATGTCTTGAAACAATCAATTGGAAAAAGTAACATCGAAAAAATGCAAAAATTACTAAATTATCATCATTATCCTCAGTATGATAGACCTACAAATTCTGCATGGCTATTGATGAAAACCATATTATCAAAATGGATTATAGGTATAAATAAACCTGTTGGAATATTACTTTTACCTAGCCATAATAATTACTTAGGTTACGATTCTCCAGTCAATTATCAAACTCGATTTAATGAACTTCAAAATGAAATCAATGTAGATATATTAGACCCACTACATGAAATGTTAAAACTACCATTTAGCAAAAGAAAATTGTTTCGCTTTACAAATGACCCCCATCCAACAAAAATTCAACACCAATTTATTGCAAATTTTCTTGAGAAAATAATGATAAGGAAAATCTTTTAATGAAATACATACTTGGGATATCTTCGTTTTACCATGATTCAGCAGCAGCGCTCATTGACGAAAATGGTATAATTGCTGCAGCACAAGAGGAAAGATTTACTCGAAAGAAATTCGATCCTAGCTTTCCTTTAAATGCAATCAACTACTGTTTAGAAGAAGCATTTATAGATGTTGAGGAATTGTCTGCGATTGCTTATTATGATGATCCCGTCCTTTCCTTTGATAGAATTTTTAATTCCGCACAATCAACATATCCTAATTCAAGGATTTTTTGGAGACAGGCTGTAGCTTCTTTTGCGAAAAATAAATTTAAAATAGCAGAGTTGATAAAAGATAGGTTAAACATTGATGTGCCCATTTACTTTGCTAGACATCATGCATCTCATGCTGCATCAGCTTTTTATCCTTCACCATATTCCGAGGCAGCAATATTGACTGTTGATGGTGTAGGAGAATGGGATACAACCAGTCTTGGATACGGTTCTGGAGATGATATTAATATAATAAAAAGTATAGAGTTCCCACACTCTTTAGGATTATTATACAGCGCATTTACTTATTATACTGGATTTAAGGTAAACTCAGGTGAATATAAAATGATGGGATTAGCGCCATATGGTAAACCAAGTTATTATAGTAAAATAAAAGATAACATTATTGATATCAAAAGTGATGGATCTTTTACCCTTAATATGGAATATTTTTCTTATTTAAATGAGAACCACATGATTGGGGAATCTTTTCAGAAATTATTCGGTGGTCCTGCAAGAAATCCAAATGATAGAATATCATGGAAAGATCTGAACATAGCAGCATCAATTCAGTTAGTAATTGAAGAAGTATTAGAAAACCTAGCAAGGCATCTAGCTGATATCACTAATACTGATAACTTGGTAATGGCTGGAGGTGTTGCACTCAATTGCGTAGCAAATGGTAAGCTGTTAAAAAGTGAAATATTTAAAAACATATGGGTGCAACCTGCAGCAGGTGATGCCGGGGGTGCGCTAGGTGCTGCTTTCCTATTATTTAAGGAGCTAGGCATTGCAACCAGTTGGGCCAAGAATGGCAGAGATATGATGAATGGTGCTTTACTTGGCCCTCAATTCACCAATAATGAGGTAGAGGTATTCTTAACCAATAAAGGTGTTAATTATGAACTTATGACGCAATATGATGACAAAATAAGCTCAATTGCACAAGATATCGTGGATGGAAAAGTAGTTGGATTATTTAGTGGTAGAATGGAATATGGTCCAAGAGCTCTGGGGGCTCGCAGTATACTTGGAGATCCTAGAAACGTTGAAACCCAAGTTACAATGAATCTAAAGATAAAATATCGAGAATCGTTCCGTCCTTTTGCACCATCTGTACTTGTTGATAATTGCTCTGAATATTTTAATTTGGATTCTGAAAGTCCATATATGTTATTTGTAGCAGAGACAAAACCTGAACGCTGTTTTTCTTTTTCTTTACCAGAAGAGAAGTCAGGTGAAATAGATCTTTTAGATATTGTTCGAAATGTACGCAGTGACATTCCTGCTGTAACTCATGTAGACTATAGTGCACGAATTCAAACCGTGAACTATAATGATAATCCAACTTATTATGACATAATTAAAAAATTCAAAGATTTAACAGGATACGGAGTTATTGTAAATACATCTTTTAATGTAAGAGGTGAACCAATAGTTTGCACACCTAAAGAAGCTTATAATTGTTTTATAAATACTGAGATGGACGTACTCTATTTAAATGATTACAAAATAATAAAAAGTAAATTGAATGAAGTGGATTATGATTCGCTAAAGAAACTGTTGGAAAATGATGCTTCAAGCTCAATTGTTAGTCAAAAAACTGACAAGAAGCTTAATAAGCAATTAGATTACATGTTTGATGTCATTTTAAAACAAATGGTAGATTCAATTAATTTGAAAGAAGTGCAAAATAGATTTTTTGGTAACAACTCACAAGAATCTTCATTTATTGAAAATAATAACAGAGTTTACATTAGAGTATTAGACTACAGCAAAATTTTTAATGAACTGAAAAAAAATTGGTCAAAGTGCGGGTACGATCCTTCACAGATCGAAATTCTTATAAAAAAAATCAAAGATTTGTCAAACAATTTTGTCTGTATCGATGAAGATGATGAGTTATCACCATTCGTTTATGCAATGTTTTAAAATATTTTTGCGGGACTTGCAAGGTAAGGTCTAGTCAGTTTGTATAAAAGAAAATAGAAAAATATATATGAGTCCACTCCGAAAAGGTGCTTGTGCGCATGATAAGAGTAAACGATACCCTGAGAGCTCCAAGTAGTTAATAATTATAGATATAAGGCTATATTATTCTTGTTTAAAATTGTTATACATATTAATATATCGTTGTATTTCAATGTGTTAATGGTATATTCCGTTGGAAGAAGCAGTATGTTTAGGAAAAATACAGACCATATATAAAAAGATCTTTTCAGCGCCGCTCTACTGATACCGGAAAAGAAGCTGAAAAACTGCGGGACAGCAGCGAGTATGCTTTTTAAAAGATCATATTCTGCAATATTGATGAGGACAATTTTTCAGTTCTTTACTCTGATAAAAAAAGTCGTCCAAATGCACCTGTCAATGCGATGGTTAGTGCACTGATACTTCTGAATCACAAGGGACGGACATACGAGCAGTTGTCTGACCGGATTGATTTTGATCTGAAAACGCGTCTGGCCCTGTGTCTTCAGACTTTGTCAGAAACGCCATTTGTAGAAT
>JBNGBT010000028.1:0-5612 GCA_049903315.1 Candidatus Cloacimonadota bacterium
CCATGACGGCTCGGATACCATAATTGCGTGCCCAAGCTTGGGCTTAGGAACGAGTAGGTAATAAAAAAAACGGCGAACAACATCTCTGCCATTCACCGCTTGTGTAGCACACAGCTCTTTTATTTAAGAAGGAGAACTTATTTTATTATTGTATGTTCTTTTTGCACCAGTTCACAAAAATAGATTTCGTTTGCCAGTTTGTTGCCTGTAGTTCCGCAAAATCAAGATACAATGACACGATTAAATTCAATTGTTTTAATTCAGGTTCCGTTCTGCGGCTGTTTTGCCATGAATAGCAAAGTGCATCTTGTTTTGGACTGTTGCAAAAAACTCATTTGTTAAAGAATCATCTTTTTTGTAATCAATACTCGTTGCGTAAATATCAGTCACTTTTTGGTAAAAATTTCTCTCGCTACTTCTAATATCACGGATTCGTTGCAGAAGTTCTTCAAAATACCTCGATCTTGTTCCTTCCTGCTTCAAACGGTCGTCATCCATTGTAAAACCCTTTACAATGTATTCGTGGATCCGCTTTGTAGCCCACTGACGAAACCGTGTTCCCTGTTTTGATTTTACCCTGTAACCCACAGATATGATCACATCTAAATTGTAATATTCAACCTGATATGTTTTACCATCTTCTGCAGTTGTCGCAAATTTTGCGACAACTGAATCCTTCTTTAATTCTTCTTCGCTAAATATGTTATTAATATGTTTACCAATTGTTTTAATATCCCTATTGTAGAGCTCCGCCATTTGATGACGGTTCAACCAGACTGTTTCATCTTGTAAGCGGGTTTGAATGCGAGTTTCATTTTCTGAAGATTGGTAAATTATTATTTCTGATTTTTGCTGCATATCTTTATTTTTCATACTGTTCCTTCTTTGTCCACAATTCAGACGTGCCGTGCCATAAATTATTGTATTTTACAATTCTGATATTCATCTTTTCCTGTCAAATTGTTTTTTTATATGTAATCAAAACCGTTAAAACGGTTATAGCTAATTTGTCATTTTTCCCCACAAATAAATTTGTGGGTTTCTGGTGAGAATCTTTTAAAATTGTGTACAATATCTCTGCAGTTTTTATGCCAGAACAAGCAGCCCATAATTTCAATTATAGGTATTGAGCGAGAAGGTACGATAGAACCATTTCAATGGTTTCTGTGAAAAGTTTCTATCAGATTATCACGTCACACCCACCTACAATTTAAAATCATTATAATTAAAAAAAAATAAACTTCACGTATTTTTTCATGTTTTTTTTGTCTTATTTTTCATTTAAATGTTAATTATAATCTTTCTTAACGGAGTGGTGCTTGACGAAGTGTCAGCATCAGCGAGCATTTAGATGAAGATATCGGAGGGTGCGTAGTTGTCAAGCCGTAGTTAGGAAGCAGTAATGCCGAAGAAAGCATATCATGTGCCCTCTGCCAACCTCTCAAGGAAATAATGACACTAGAGAAAGGAACATATTATTTCAGCGGCTTTTTGGGCACCTTCAATAGGAATGCTCACAGATAACACGGGTTTGTTTATGTTCTGCAGGACTTTTTGAGCTAATTTTAACGGATCAGTATCTGTGAATAACATTTTAACACCGGCTTGATGTCTCTCCAACCTCTTAGATACATGTGTCTCTTGCTCTTCGTGTCCTTCTATTGGGAAATAAATAAATGGTACTTTAAGCGCTGTCAACTCGAGTGTTGCGGTCCCCCCTGCTTGGGTTATCACCAAATCACTCGCTGCAAAATGCTCATAGAGTTTCGGAACATAACCTTTAACCTCAATACCTTCAGATACTTTAACAGAAGCTGGGTCAAGACGTGGACCACAAACCAGCACCATTTGCAGATCTGGAATTTCATCTTTCACATAGACGTAGGCTCTAGAACACAGATCCAGGATTTGTCTACCAACACTTGTTCCGCCAATCGCACAGATAATCAGCGGATTGTCACCATACCCTAAAACCTTCTTTAATCTTTTCCGATCTGGTATTGCTCTCGGACTGAAATTCAAAACATATCCAATTAAGAAATAATGCTTTTGTGCATAGCGTCTACGGTTTGGCAACAGAAACCCGAATCTGTTATCAGATATATCTTCATCTTCTCCGATGAATAGAACACTATTCTTTCCAGCTTTTATTCGCTTATGGTCTTGAGACTGTTGTTCGTTTGTAGACCTTTTGCCATGTAATAAATTCCTCAGTCTTTGCATGAAAGTTAAGTAACTAAATCCCACGAAATCGTAAATCATAACAAAAGGAGTGTTTATCTTATCATGAAGATTATCGAGATGAAACCATATTCCATATGTTTCATCCCCCACGGCAACGTCATATTCTTCATAACTCAAAATGTTACAAAATAATCGATAGTTACTTTCCCATCTTGGTCGTGAAACTCTACCGTAATCCGATAATCGCAGAGAAAAACCTTTCACAACGCTTTCGGCTTCCGTGTTAAGATCTGCAAACTCTTCCCATCTTTTGTGTAATACTCCGCCAACCCGCTTTATTTCTTTTGCAGCCGGACCATTTGCGAGCCAGATGATTTCCACGTTTTCGATTACACATGCTATCTTATCGGCAATAGCGATATCTCTAATAACATGGCCAAGCCCCATGGACCCGCTTATAAACAGTATTCGCTTCATTAAGATATCCTATTCATGAAAAGTCTTTATCGCTTCTAATGTTTTGCAGCTGCCACGTTTCAGTCGTGGAGCTGTTTGTTAGCAGCAATTCTTTTATTTTAATAGCAAACATTTTTTTATTACCTCGGTTTTCCCATTGGCACTTAGCTTGTAGAAATACAATCCTGAACATACATGTTTACCATACTCATCATTACCATTCCAGATGGTCGAATGATCGCCTATTTGTATATAATCGTTTATAAGAGTTCTAATTTTCTGTCCTTCAATATTAAATATTTCGAGTTCAATTTCGCTGTTTTGCTTTATAGAAAAGGAAATTGTGGTTTTGGGATAGAACGGATTGGGGTAATTTTGAAAGAGAGTAATTGGCGAAGGAATTATATTTGGATCATCATCAATAGCTAAATTTGAAATATCTGCATATTGTAAACTTGATAAATCAGTACCAGCAGCATTACCTCCATAAACATACAAATTATCTCCAATTACTTCAGTGCCACAATGCCTGCGGCCAATCATATTATTGCTCAATTCGGTAAATTCATGTGTTGCTGTGTTGAATTCGGCAACAAAATTAGGATCACTATAACTGCCAAATAACCAGATATACTGCCCTGATGCTGTGGTGTGATGTGCAGAAACACCGGTTGGCATATAGCCGATAAATGACCATTGGTCGTTCTGTATATTATACGCATCTATTCTATTGGAAACGGAACCGTTGTATCCTCCGAAAACATACAATATCCCATCAACAATTTCACCTTCAGTTTCTTTAGCTTCCGGTATATCTGCAAGTTGTGTCCAATTATTGCCGGAAGGATCAAATTCATATAATTCATTGGAATATCCACTATCCAAATTCCCGCCAAAAATATATATCTTATTGCTCCATACAGCAGAACCAGATTGCGAACTTAGAATGTGATCCGCGGTTAAATAGGTTAAATTTCCAGTATTAACATCTACTACCTCCATAGTATCTGTATGTGTAGAACTATTGCCTGTTAATCCGCCAAAAATATAAATATTATTTGTGCTTTGAATATATTCTGCTCTACCCCATATCCTGGGTATTAATCCATCTGCAAATACAGACCAGCAATTAGTAGCAGGATTGTATTTTTCAATGTTATTAATTCTATTATTAGGAAGATCGTAATTTGCACCGGAAATAGCATATAGATAATCTCCATCATTTGCATACGCAAAACCCGCTCTTGCTGTAATCATATCTTCTAATGAATTGAAGGTTATATCATAATAATAATTAAATTTTGCTACAAAAATATCCGTATCCCCATTGCTGGAAACAGAGTGGGTGCCAAAATTTGCTGTTTCACCAAAGTAACCTGTTATATAACAGTTCCCAACTTCATCTATTATGATGTCGTTTCCAGTATCATTATTAATTCCACCCGCCTTTTTTGCCATTAACCAATTTCCATCACCATCTATCTTTGCTAAGAAAATGTCTCCCTCTCCATTGCTGGTAAGAGAATATGTACCAAAGGTTGCTGTTTCTTTATAGTTACCTGTCACATAACAGAATCCGGCATCATCTATTGTGATTCCACTACCATAGTCTAATAAAGTTCCTCCAGCTCTTCTCGCCCATAACCAGTTTCCATCTGCATCTATCTTGGCTACAAAAATATCAGCATTACCACTGGTAGTAAGAGCAAGAGAATAGGAACCAAAAAATATTGTTTGTCCAAACCTTCCTATTATATAACTATTTCCTGCATTATCAATTATAATTTCATTTCCAAAATCAGAAGTACCTGAAGCAGCCCAATTTGCCCATTGCCAGTTTCCATATGCATCTATCTTTGCAACAAAAACATCATTATACCCTATCCCATAAATAGTGTGAGAACCAAAGTTAGCAAAATTACCAAAAGTTCCAGTTATGTAACAGTTATGTGCGTTATCTACTTCGATTCCAAACCCACAATCAGCTCCAAATACAGTTCCAGGAGCTCCACCTGCACTTGCTGCCCACTGCCAGTTTCCATTTGCATCTATCCTGGCAACAAAAATATCTGAATAACTAAAACTGGTTATTGTATGAGAACCAAAGGTTGCTGTATCTCTAAAAGATCCTGTCACATAACAGTTACCTACATCATTAATTGAGATATCATATCCCCTATCATTACCATTTCCACCAGCGCTTGCAGCCCATTCCCAGTTTCCTTCTAAATCCAATTTGGCTATAAAAATATCGCTTTCACCACTGCTGGTAAAAGAATATGAACCGAAGTATGCTGTTTCTTGATAGTATCCAATTATATAACAATTTCCGGCATCATCAGTTGAGATTCCACATCCTCTATCTTCACCAGTTCCACCAGCACTTGCAGCCCATTCCCAGTTACCTTCTAAATCCAACTTGGCTATAAAAATATCGCTTTCACCACTGCTGGTAAGAGAAAAGGAACCAAAGTTTGCAGTGCCTTCAAATCTTCCTGTAATATAGTGATTACCAGCACTATCTATTGCGATACTTTCTCCTAAATCTTCACCACTACCGCCAGCTGAGATTACCCATTCCCATTCAGGTGTTTGGGCAAATAAGGCTAGGTTAACCATCAAAAGTAAAACAAATAATAAAATTTTTCTTATTTTTCCTGACAGAACAAGGTTGATTATAGCATGTAACATCTTTTCCTCCCATTTAGAATTTAATTAACGGTTTTAAGTCAGGGAATAAGCCCAACTGTTTTTGATTATCGAAATTATTCATTTACTTCTTTATTTATTTTTTTCGCAGGCACGCTAAAATTAATTCCGATTTTTTCCGTATCTAATTCTGCTCAAGTTCAGATGTACATCCAAACACCTCTCAAGTTCACAGACTCTTTTTCACAAATATTATCTTTCCTGTCAAATTGTTTTTGTATATTTGAAAACCGTTTAAACGGTTGTGGGTTTCATGTTCATTT
>JBNGBT010000029.1:0-5569 GCA_049903315.1 Candidatus Cloacimonadota bacterium
AGAAGCTGTCGGGTGACATGTTTTTGTTTGAGTTCCTGATGTATCTGAACAAAGTCCGGAAGGTGTTTCTTCCGTCTGGGTGACCTGCTCTTTTCTTCGAACAGTTGATTGTATATCTCAGTAAAGGAATTTGTCTCCATATCTTTCAGGGAAAGTTCACTTCGCTTAAACCTCTTGAGATAGTCATCTACAGTGGAAGGGGGAACGTTTACGGCTTTGGATATATCCCTTATGGATAATCCTGTTTTTTCCTTGAGCAATATAATTTGTTTGATTTTTCTCATGGGCAGTCTCCTTTGTTTTCTGCTTTTTCGTTTCAATTGTGTTCCTCCGTATTAAGAACGAAGTAACCTATGAAACAGGAGACTTTTCAGGGCAGATATTTTCGCCAGGGTGTTTTTTGATTCGATTCCGGTGAAAATCACGTTTTTGTCCGAATAAACGCCGGAATGCTGTCCGGGCATTTACCGGAACGCTGTCCGACAAATCGCCGGATCAATGTCCGGGTGTTTACCGGATTGCTGTCCGGCTAATCACCGGAATGGTGTCCGAGAGTCGCCGGATTTTCCAGAAATCCCATATCTGCAACTGAACCGTCTGTATCATCTTCAAGATTTGGATCCCCTGTATTTATACAAGGAGATTCAAAAAGAAGTGAATTATCGTACCCAAAAGGCCATTGGTTTAAGACAAAATCGATTGGATTCACAAGCAAGGGATCATCGGTAATATCATTATCACCACTAGCTGTCCAAAGGTATGTCGAAACAAATCCTTCTTGAGTCCAATATCCATCTATAAACATACCTGTTTCGAAGAAATCCGTTAGATAGTCATTGTAATCTAGAATGAAATTGTCCAGATAGGAATCATGAAGGATGTTAGCCCCTAAAACCATATTTGGTGCTTGGTCCGTAGTGTAGATTTGTCCTTCTGGAGAATAGAGTATATTGTTCCGGATCGATAACAAGTCATTGTGTGTTT
Source organism: Candidatus Cloacimonadota bacterium (assembly GCA_049903315.1). Classification (GTDB taxonomy): domain Bacteria; phylum Cloacimonadota; class Cloacimonadia; order JGIOTU-2; family JGIOTU-2; genus Celaenobacter. Next base: position 985 of record JBNGBT010000029.1, read on the forward strand.
CATCTGGTTCAAAAACTAAGACATTTGTTAAGGCGTAATATTGAACTGCGGTATTGTTCTCAACCTTAATAACACCATTAGGATTTTCAACGCAATCAGGTGCAGGGATTCTGGTTTCATTTGGGAAATCCCAATATTCTGGAGGAATATTTGAAGGTGTGTTAGCCTGGTCAAAATAGTCCTGTGGAATTATAATATTTTCACCAAAGTAATGGTCATAGTACCAAATATCAACTACAAAATTTGTATTTTCAGATATTGGGAAATGGGGATTTACATCATCGTCTAGTGCATTAATAAACTCATTATTCTGAATAATTGCAGATGGAACTCCTCCGAGCGTAATAGCCGGGGCTGAAATTTCAAGATTATGCCCCGGATCAAATTCAGAGTATTGATGGATAAAAGTGGAGTTATAAACTTCTAACAATCCTCTCAACCCACGTCCAACCAGGTCACAACCACCATCATATATTGCCTTTCTCGAGTGAGTAAAGGTGCAATTATCAATTCTTACATTCCTATCGGACCCAATGATAGCAACTACATATGAACGAGCTATATCTAATGAGTTGAATGAGCAATTCTCAATTACAATGGGTTCTGGATCTGTACAATCGTGAATCCCTCCTCGTACAAAAATGTCTTTACCAATATTATTCAGAAAAGTAGATCCAGATATATGAGCTTGACAATTCTGAACATCTGTAGAATTTATAATAATTGCGCCTTGGATAAAGGCATCGATTCCTATTGTTTCAGAAATTGTGGTATTTTCCATGATTAATGAACCTGAAGGTTCTACATTTATTCCATGCCACCTGAATGCAGGAGATCCTAAATAAGTCATCAGACCATTCTCATCACCAACAACAAGATTCCCATAGCAGCTAATTGTCACATTCATAGAGAAATAGATGTCAGCACCTGCAGGAATGACTAATGATTCCCCAATATTGATTGTAATTGGGTTGTTAGATTGTAAATTCTCTGCATCATAGTTAACGTGTAAATCGAGGATCTCTTCATTATTAAAAATCACTCCAAGCTCTGCAAAATACTCCTCATCCCAATCATTTTGCGGGTCAAATACTTCAACCTGAATATTAATATTTGATATCGAATTAAACACAAGAATGCTGGACGAGGATGATGTCAATCTTTTTACCCTTACCTTGTAGTATGGATATTGTAAGTTATTAATATTATAACCCCTACCCCAAAAGACAGAGTAATCTCCATTGGTTGAAAGATCGCTCAATGGAATAAAGTGATCTTGTCCATATGGTTCATCGTTCTCATCTGTAATCCAAGGATCATGAATCCATATTTCCACATCATCAGTACTTGTGAACGTGCTATTATTTTTTTCGAGATAGTAAGCATGTTTGACAAATACCTGATCGGCAAGTGGTGTAAATTCATACCATAATGAATGATGGGTTGGATTGCCATACCCCCAATAAATGAATGATTTTGAATTTACACCCGCTGACACATTTGCTTTTATTTTGTAGGATTCATTTAGGGTCAAATCGACTAGTGTAGCACCTGTGGAATGTGGGCCACTCACTGGTGTGCCATCTGCTAGGAATAACTCCCAAGTACCTTCAATTACAGTGCTTGATGCGTCATCCCAATATTGAACAGCTATTTGTGGGGTAGCAAAACTAAAGTTGATCGTGATGGATATCAACATCGTTAAGGTTAGAAAGCGAAACATATTCATGTGGCCTCCTTTTATTACATTTTTCTACTTATTTGACAATTATACCCAGGTTATGATATCCTAGATATTTGATTATAAATGAAATATAATGCAAAAAATGAAATTGTAGTTTTATTCAATCACAATCAATTAAATGTGATTATTAATCAGTTCGAATTCCAGTTGCAACCCAAACTTGTTGGCCCATATTTACATCGCCAGTTATTATTATTACATCGTCTTTAATTGCGATATTTCCACACGTATAAAAATCACCTGATTCAGATAACAAATCGAGTAATTCATTTCCAAAATACCATGTTAATCCATTATAATGGGCATACCTTGCTGACTGGGATACTGTTACAATATCATTGTAATTATTGCCACATAGACCTACACCACTTGCAAGTCCCAGATTTATTGCATTTAGGCTATCTAGTGTGATGTATGCTCCACTTCCTGTTGAAATCGATTCTTTCCAGATTCCATGGTATGAAGTAGCGATATACAATGAATCATCAAATGCCCACGCATTATATAGTCTGCCGCTAAGTAATTGGTCGTCAAATGATAGTCCTGTTACTATATAATTATCTATCCATTGCTCACCATTATAAAATGATAGTTTTAGCGGATTCTGGTCATTTAGGAGGCCAGGATGTCCCGCAATTGTCCAAATCTGATTTGCACTTAGCCCAAATAGATCAAGTATTTGGTATGGTGGGTTATACTGGCTACCACTACCTGTAGTCGTCTCCATTATTGCAAATTCAATACCATCCCAATGGACAACATCTCCGGAATACTCACCAAAGAACATATCTTCAGAAGAAGACCCATAGATATGATAGATACCACCTAAACCAGAAGGGAATCCATCCATATCTGGCAAATACATGTACCATTCATCACCAATAAACTGGTAAGGGAGTGAATTCGCCGCCCACAAATCGTAACTCTGAAACCCAAAGATGCTAAGTAGTGGAGAAGGTGATTGTGATTGACCATTCTCTTGAAGTATAGTACTAGCCGTCCAGTCCACTCCGTCCCAATGTATATAGTTGTTAATTGTATCATCTTCGAATTCTAATAGTTCACCCACAACCCAAATATCGTCATCAGACAAAATGTGAATATCATTCAATATGTTGATATTTCCGACAGCAGCCCCGAAGTATTGGATATCCCAACTAAAGCTATGGCTCGTTGTGTCAAAGCAACAAATCGATAGGTTGTATGGGCAGGGGTACTCATTAATCTCATTACAATGTGTATTTAGTATAACTGAAACTAGAACAATAATATCTTGAATATTGATTGCGTTATCCGCATTTACGTCGGAAGCCCATTCCTCGTATTCCGAAGGAGGGGGGTAATTTTCCATAATAATATTTATTAACCTTATAATATCTTGCACATTTATGACATCATCAGAATTAACATCACCAAGAGTATTACCAGGCGGTTGTGAGAGAAGAAGGCACATGAAAAAGACGAAAAATCCCTTTAAGCTAATATTATACATGACCATTGACAATAAAGTATGAAATTGAAATTATCCATTTGTGATAGACATTCTTGAATGCTATACACCAGCAGATAATATAGTATTTAGTAACAAATTCAAATATCAATAGGATAATTATTAATAGCCAAAAAAAGTGAATTGGTTTTTCCGAATACTATAACACCTAAAAATCCCACATAGAGCATAGAAATCATCGAATGAATTTAAATAAGTTAATAGATTCCCCCGGGCATAGTCAAGTCTTAAATGTTGGTGTAAAATAAACCCTCCACCGTGTTTCACTCTGGCACTCCGAGTATTTTAGAATCCAGAATCGAGTAGGCGGCGGGGTCACCCCCGCTGCCTCTCAGACCGCCGGGCATACGGTTCACGTACTACGGCGGTTCTTTAACATGATGGTATCAGCAAGTAAGTACAAGTTGGAATCCAGTTATCGAACCCTCATGATTTAAGCTCAACATCTTTCTCAAATACTCAGGAATTCCGTTCCCTACCTTCCGAGAAGATCCTGTAAAAACCGGCTTCTGCTGTACGCTTAAATGCACCAGGTTTGGTTGTTTTCTCATGTTCAAGAATGGGCTTTCACCCCAGTCAATCGGAGCTACTATGCCATTGGCTGACTTCTCACAACTCATCCGGCCACCTCTTGATGACCGAAGCCTTTGGCAAGTTGTGAGATCTCCCCGGATAATGCGCATCTGCCTTTACGCTTTTGCCTGCCACATCCACAAACATACCTTCCGTACAGGTATGGAACTTTGATGCTCTCGCAAAAAGTTTGAAAGTGATATAATCGTAATAATATTAACGATATACACGACATTCTTCTAGCATATCTGCTAATAATAATGTTAACTTATCCTATTGATATTATACAGGATATGTTGAGTTTATGATTAATGTGAAAGACCGTAAACAGCTTACATTTGATGCCACGTTTGAGTGGTATGGCATCCTCACTGCCAAACAGGTTCGAAAACTGGAACAATCCTGGGCAGGTACTTTCAGGAAATATTTTCTGCCCAACCTGCCAGTTGATTTGATCAGTTCAGAGTACTCAGAAGATTTTGGACGACCCACCAATGAGCTTTATACAGTTATTGGTGCATGTATTCTGCAGCAGATATTCGATCTCACGGATGAAGAGGCTCAGGATATGATTTCATTCAATAAGCAGTGGCACTATGCTTTGGATAATCACAATCTGGAAGATCATCAGATTTCATTGCGGTCTTTGTGGACAATGCGCCAATTGTTGATTAAAAAGGACGCTGTACAGGTGCTGTTTGGGAATATCAATCAGGATATCATTTCTGCGTTCAACGTTGATACACCGCATCAACGTC
>JBNGBT010000002.1:0-368478 GCA_049903315.1 Candidatus Cloacimonadota bacterium
TCTTGTAGATCGTCGGTCTACTTACATGATACTCTCGGGATAAATCAATAACACGAACATTGGCCTCTTTATAACGAAGATATACTTCCTCGCGTTGTAAGGGAGCTAAACGTGTACGCTTATGCATTACCATGGCATGTACTCCTTTCTGCAACAACATACTCTTCTCCCAATTTCTGTAAACAACGCTAAGTTTTCTTACACATTAGATTATCTCTTGCGATCTATAGACATTAATAAGAATTTTCCCAAAGCATTTGATAACGTGGGATTTGTATATTTTCAGCAGGGAAATTATAACAAATCAATTGAATACCTTATAAAAGCTGTTACGATGGATTCGACCATGGTGAATGCATTAGTTGTTCTTGGTGATGCGTATGAGCAGGTAAATAATAAAGAGAAGAAGCTTGAATATTACAAAAAAGCTGCCCGTTTGGGTGATATCCAAGCACAGGCATTCTTAAAAAAGGAAGGTTTTGACTGGGATTGATTAAGTATCTCTAATTTTTCATAGGGTATAACTAGGTGATTATCCCATTTCCAAATTAATAAAAATTTAATAACTAATATCAAATCTCTAATTTCTAGTTAAATTTTAAAATGACAAATGTCAAAAAATTCTTCGATTTAGAGTGAAGAAATGAAAAATTGTAATGATCATACGGTATTTTTAGAAGGAGTATCGTATTGTGAACCACGAAATAAACGAAATTGATAAAATATCAGTTCCAAAATTTATATTAAGTGAAAATTGCTTTGACATTTATTCACCAGTTGACAAATAATTTGTATTTATAAATTAGGATTTAGAGATTAATTTATTGTAAGCTTTTTTATTTTTTTAAAATCGTTATTATTCCTTTTCTTTGAAATAAATTTCTGCGTGACCCAATCCTTGGAGGGCATCTTGAATATCTTCGACAATATCCCAATTCTGTAATTTTACTTCTACGACTAATAATTGCTCAAGGGGTTCGATAGCACGTTGGTCGCCGATCATACCAAGAGCAGATACTGCCTCTTGGCGAACTTCCATGTCTTTATCAGCGAGTAAATTGATAAGAGGGACAACCGCTTTCGGTTCTTCTTTTTTTCCAAGAGCTTGGGCAGCGTTTGCACGTACACGCCAGTCAGGGTCATCTAAAGAAGCGATGAGAGGATTTACCGTTTCATAACCCATATTCTGAAGAGCAACAGCCGCATTCTGGCGGACTCCAAGACTTTCATCGCGGAACATCTGTATGAGTGGAATTATAGCACGAGGGTCTTTTATTTTACCAAGGGCAATAACGCCTGCCGTACGCACTTCTTCACTTGGGTCTGATAAAATACTGATCAGAGGATCTACTGCGCGTGGGTCTTTACTCTCTGCCAGCTCTTCGGCTGCTTCAATTTGTATGAATTTATCCACATAATCAAGATCAGCAATTAGGTCTTTAACGCGGTCGGGCTTTTTTCTTGCACAACTTGAAAAAATTACTGCTGAGAGAAGCAAAATAATTGCAATTAAAATGTACCTTTTTTTATTCATATTTATTAAACCTCATGTTACAATTTAATCTAAATTTCATATATTACACTCAACTCAATGAAAATTTCGTCAAGAAATGTGTCAAATTTGTTGACAAAAAATATTCCTACTTTATTGAACAAATTATCAAATTTTGAAAGAAGGCTGAGATGAAAAAGAATTTTTTCATAGCCATAATAATTATGGCTGTTCTTGTGTCTTGTTCATGGTGGAAGAAAGATGAACACAAGAGCATGCATGATCTTAACATCGACCCCGCTTTCACTTTTAATACGACACGTATGGTTACAGTTGAAATTACAGGACCAATTGAAACTGACTTCAACCTGTTCCTTGAATATGATGGGGAAGGCAAAGCCCCGAAGGACACCTTGCTTCTGGATAAAATGGTCGTTGCGACCATGACAGATTCGACAGGAGTATTTGAAGACATAATTACATTACCTTCTTATAGGAGTCATGTATATCTTCAGTCAGGTGAATACATCAAGAAACTTACAATTAATAAAACAACAACAACTGAGGGGGAGGTAATAGACTCGTTCTCACTACCCAAAGAATCCTTGGGAAGCACTCCTTCAAAATGCTGTTATACTTATATTTATTATCCGAGTAAGTATACATATGGCACAGTGATGTTCGAAGATCTTTGGCCCAATACGGGGGATTACGATCTGAATGATCTTGTCATTGATGCGAACTGGATTGAAAAGTATTATAATAATCAGTATATCTATGTTCCCCCTTTCTACTTCTTTAAAAAGATATTCGAAATTGAAGCAAAATTCAAGATTCGAGCAACTGGAGCAAGTTATAAAATTTCTTTTGCCGTACAATTACCAGATCTTTGTTATATTGATGGAGCGGTGACAACAACATTGCCACAGGGACTTTCGGTAGAGCAGGCAAACAATACGATCGTTTTCATCTTTGATGTGCATGAAGCACTTGGCTCACCATCAGGTGAATGGACCAATACGTATGAACCTTATCCATATTACACTCCTGTTGAATTCACTGTACATATTCCAATTCAGTATGTAAACGGATTTGATCCCGCATGGGCTGCATGGGTGAGTGATCAAAACAATCCCATTTATAATCCACCTTATAATCCTTTCATCTATGTAAATGACGATAGAAGTCATGAGATCCATCTTGCTAATTACCCTCCTACTGACTCAATGAATACTGCGCTTTTTGATACTGGAGATGATGCTTCGAATCCTGCCGCAGGTATTTATTTCAGAACTTCAAACGGACTTCCCTGGGCTGTAAATGTTGGCGAGAGTACTGTGTATATGAAAGAAACTATTCCAATTATTGATGGCTTCAGCCATTTTGCACAGTGGGCTGAAAGTGGTGGAACGTCTTATACTGATTGGTATAAAAATAAATCCGGTTATATAAGCTGGGAAAATATTTATACTGAACCCTAAGCAAGAATTTAAATATATTATATTCCCGATGGGGAATTGGTCATTTAAGAAATTCGATCACTTCTCCATCGGATATTTTTTTTACCCTACGGTTGTCATTCACATCGAGAACTTTTCCCGCTTTTATCTCACCGGAATCCGAATAACCTCTCACTTCCCAGAAGCCAGGTTCATAATGATCCATGAGCTCTATTTTTACAAGACTTTTTGCTGATTTATATCCCCATAAATATGGGCAGAAAATCCGGACAGGTCCGCCATAATCTTCTTCAAGATAGACTCCATCGATTTCGTATGCGAGGAGAGTTCTCTCTTTTATTGCAATATCGATCGGAATTGATGTGTCATAATCATATCCTACTGACCAGAATCTGATAAACTGAACAGTTGAATCTGCATGTACTCTTTCGAGTATATCAGCAAGCTTCACACCACCCCAATTACCACGGACACTCCAACGGGTTACACTTGTCAGACGAGCATCGGCAACGGTCTTCGGCATGTTCTGCAGATCATTCCATGTAAAAATTCTCGGACTGTCACACAAGCCTGTTACTTCGATTTTCCAATCTTCTCTATTTAATGTTCCGGGATGACCTTCTGCCCAGAAAATTGGTGTGTTCAATTGTTTAAGAATACTCATGGTTTGATCTCCTTCTGATGAATCTGCAGATATAACCCTGATGGGTAATAAAATTAGTAACGCTATAACAAAATATTTCATACTTGCAACCGTCCCTTCCCAGAGTTATCAATCGTGAGAAGTTCTTCAGGGAATGCCTCGAAATATGTTTGCATTTTAAGATAGGGATTCTCAAACCGCACAACCCACATTTTTAGAATGCTCATAATGGCACTTAACGGTATTTTACCTGTTCTGTATTTCTCGAGTTCAGAAAGAAAATACTGTTTCTCATTCGATGAGAGGGATTTCGAGAAATACCCGAAGATATGCTGTGCAACATTTATATTAGTTGCAATTCTTGGAAGGCGGCAAAAAATTCTCTGTAATGATTCTTCGTATCGTTGATGCACTTCATTTAATGGAAGCTTGTCATGATTCGCAGCTATTGTTCCTGCGATTTTAAGCTCTTTTTGATTGTATGCCATGAAAAGATATTTATTCTTTGAATGGAAATCAGTAAGAGAACTGATCTTGTTTTTTTGCTTTACAGTACTATATTCAGCAAAAGTAAATATTCGTCTGAAAAAATGCTCTCGCAGCCGGAGGTTGGTAAGCCGACCCTCATCTTCAATGGGAAAGTTTGGAAATTTTTGAATAACTTCTTCAGCGAAAATTCCCGTTGCTTTTTTATGTGACATTGCCACTTTCCCGAGACGAGGATATGCTTTTACGTCCTTGATACCACATGATGGTGAGCGGCTTTTGAGAATAAATCCATGAACTTCAGGTAAAGATGTGAGGATATCCTTTGCATATTTATTCATCTTTTCTGTAACATCAATTTCGGTATTGGATTGTATTAAATGATGTTTTCCATCAATGATTATCAGTCGAAGCGCACTTCGTGGTGTTCCCAAACCGATCTCTTGCTCAGGGCAGTGATGTATAATGTTGACGTGTTCCAGCATTGCTCTGACAACTGGGCTGCTTATCATATCTCCACTATATCGACAGGAATCAATCTCAATGCACCTGCTGATAAAAATCGTGGGTTTTGTAAACTTTCTCATGAATGAAGTTTTTTAGGAAGCATTGGAATAAATGCACTGGTGCGTTTTTTGTATGCTTCAAATTCTGGATTTCCGGCATATTTTTTCTCAAGTAAAGGAATACCCGATACTTTTGTTAAGAGAAAAGTAATGATGATAGGACTAAAAATGCACCACAATCCATTTTCTGCTGAAACACACAAGAAGAAAATACCCCACCACATTGCAGATTCACCGAAATAGTTTGGATGACGGGTATACTTCCATAATCCTATATCCATAATTTTGCCTTTATTTTCAGGAAAAGATTTAAACTTCTTCAACTGCGAATCTCCAACAGTCTCGAAGATAAATCCGATGAGCCAGATTACGATTCCGATATAATCAAATATTTTAAGTCCCGCCTGAAAAGAGGTATTAAGAATTATTACTGGATAGACGATAAAGAATAGTAAAATTCCTTGTTGTAAAAAGACCTCAATATAACTTCTTATTATCCAATTCTTCCCCCATTTCTTTCGCCAATTTGCATAACGAAAATCTTCCGATCTTCCTTTATTCCTTAAATATATATGAATGGCTAATCGGAAGCCCCAGATAAGGATAAGTAGAGTTACAATAATCTGTCTGGTTGTGTAAAAAGGTGTATATATAAAAGCCACAATTGCAGAAATAATAAAGCCCAATCCCCAGGCTATATCAGCGATCGAATTGTCTTTTAATATCAATGCTAAAACAAACATCAACGTCATATAAAGTATAATAATAGCAGGTATTAATACAAACAAGCTCATTAAAACTCCTTATTCATATTCATAATATATATCTACATTTGTTGTTTTTTCCCATGCACCGTTTTCTTGATGTGGAAGGATTGAGAGTCCGTGTATCTCTTTTACCTGCCGTGTTTCTGTATCCATGACGAAGAAGCTTGATTTTATGAGCAGTTTCAGAAATATACTCGATACTCCCATTTTTATAACAACGGTACCTGGTTTCTCGTATTTTGAATTATTGATTTTTTTTAAATAAAAGCCTGCTGTAGTAAGCATATCGGCAGCGGGCAGTTTAAATTTAACTGTGTTTCCATCCATGATCTTGTCCCATTTGCTTACGAGAAATTCAACAAAGAGTGGTCCAACCAGGAGAGTGTCATCAAAAGCAAAGGTTTTGGATTTTGTCTTATTATTTTTTGTATAGGTTATTGAGATTTGTCTGTCTTGCAATAAAATGCTGCTTGATTCATTGGTGACATAAAATTCGGCATTGTATTTCAATAATGAACCATCTTTTAGGACTGCTTCTTCAACAACAGCCTCAGAGCTATCAGGTAACAGGTAATAATGTGATAATATTTCTAAGTCATCTTGATTTCTATCATTATTATATTGAAAGTATAGTAATAATGGTGGTTCTGTATCCTGCTGAAATACCTTTGCTTTAAATGAATCTCCCGCGAGTATGATTGTGGGAATAATAAGGAATAGAATGACCAGATGCAGCTTCTTTATCATTCCCATATTTGCGGCATCCTTTTTATTTTAGAAACATCATATCCAACCTGGTTGAGTTTTTGTAATATGTTCTGATAAATTTCATCTTCGATTGATGGTTCACGAGCCATAATCCACACGAATTTTCTGCTTGGTTCTCCAATTACCGTGTAAGAATAATCTTCAGCCAAATCGATGATCAGGTAGGGAACTTTGAGGGGCCAGAGAAATTGTACCCGCCACTCTGCATTTGTCTGGGTATCATATATCCACGCTTTTGGTTTAAGGTGTTTCTGTTTTCCATTTGGATCTTTGATTCTGAATATATAATCAATTTTCACCCTATTGTCTTCAAGCAGAGTATAGGATTCTATTCCATTGACCGCATCTTTTTCGATGAAATTCGGGATGATGGCAATTACATACCAGTCTCCAGCAAAGCAATCAAGGTCAACGTAATTTACAGTTTGTAATGGTTCCATATTGTCCTCTTTACATGCGAGCAGCATCCACGCAAGTAGAAACATAATTATAATTATTTTTTTCATGTTCTTTTCTTCCTTCGAAGTTCCCGACAGATTCTTTCAACGCGTCTGAAATCTACTTTTCCGCTTCCCATAGTCGGGATATTTTCTATTACATAAAACTCTTTTGGAATAGCAATGGCCGGTAGTTCTGATTGCATCTCCTTTTTTACTTTTTTGAAATCAATCTCTTTTGTAGTAAGAGCTGCTACAATTTCTGAGCCTTTTATTTCGTCAGGTACATCGACTACGCAAAAAAGGACATCATCCGGAATATATTTTTCTAATATTTCCTCGACTCTAACCAGAGATATCATTTCTCCGCCAATTTTCACAAAGCGTTTCAATCTGCCCTTATGCCAAAGGAAGCCGTCTTCATCTATCAAACCCATATCTCCTGTTTCATACCATCCGTTCTTTATGCGAAATGTTGTTTCTTCAAGTTCTCCATAATATCCCTTCATCACAGAGGGTCCCTTCACAAGTATTTCCCCAAGTTCGCCGTGTTGAAGATCTTCTCCAGTTTCGCAGTTCACGATTTTCACTTGCAAGTCATTAATCACTTTTCCGACACTCCCTGGTTTGTTATTCTCAAGGGTATTGGATGAGATAACAGGACTTGTCTCTGTTGTGCCATAACCTTCCAGCACTGTTATATTATGAAGCTTTCGAAACCCTTCACGAAGGTGCTCTTTTACTTTATCTGCGCCTGCGATCAAGTAGCGGATCGATGAAAACATTTCTGGTGAAGATTGTTTCAAATAACCGTAGAGAAAAGTTGGCGTACCAAACACAAATGTAACCTGGTGCTTGCTGATCGTTTCAACGATTTTACGATATTCAAGAGGATTAGCATGTGTTACAATGGAAGCACCAGCAGAAAGTGCCAACCAAAAAAGAGTAAATCCAAATATATGAAAAACAGGTAAATTCCCGAGGAATACATCCTGTGGTGAGAGATCAAATATTTTCGGAAATGTCATGAGCTGGTGCATAATATTCGCGTGAGAAAGTTGGACCGCTTTTGGCTCTTTTTCACTACCACTTGTAAAGATTATGACCGAGGTTTCATCGTCGTTCCCATGACAGATTTTTTTCTGTATTGAAGAAGATGAAAGTTTGGATGCAAACAGTGCTTTCAATTTCATCGGAAGGGTGATGCGGGATTTTATGTCTTCAAGAAAGATCATACCTTCGACAGGTTTCTGGTCGAGTTTTTCAAGAAGTTTTCTGCTTGTGAGGATCGAACTGAAACCAATTTTATCCTGTGCATAAAGGCAGTTCTGCGATGCAAGAGTTGCATAGTTTATCATGACAGGTATCTTATCAGCCATCAACGTCGCAATTACAGAGATAAATGCTGCGGCTGAAGTCGGAATCATAATTCCGATATGTTTCTCGGGATATTTCTTGATTATATTCTTAAAAAGAAGGGAAGCGATGAGTAGTTCATCATAAGTATATTCTTTATTTAATGTTTTATCAATAACAGCTATTTTTTTCTTTGATTCTGTTGCAGTAAGAAGAAATTTTTCTTGTAATAGCATAATTAGTTACTCGTATTTCTCCCAGGGATCCACAAACAATTTTGAAATATCGAATCCCTTCTCAGTAAGTCTTTGAAGGATCTGTTGATATTGCTCCTCAGGAACGAATTTGTTTCTGCTGAGGATCCAGAGAAATTTCCTTTTTGGTTCACTTACAACTGCATACTCGTAATTTTTTCCTAAATCTATGATCCAATAATTTGCACTGAAAGGCCAGAAAAATTGTACCTTCAGCTTTGCGTTCGACTCTTTATCATAGACCCACGCCTTACCTTTGATCTGACTGATCTTGCTATCAAATTTTATGCACTTATTAATAACCTGTATCTTGCCATCATCCCTAAGCGAATACTCGACCCATGAACGTTCGCATTTTTTTTGGAATCCGTTAGGATAGCGAGCAATTTCATACCATGTGCCAAGATATCTATCTAAATCTACAGAAGGGACGACCCTTAACTGCTCCTCTGCAAAAAGGGATAAAGGAAGTATACAGATGCCGATCAAAATTAATATTATTTTCATTTTTTCTCCTTCAAATAGTATTAGATGTATCAATTTATATGTCAATTAAATTATGAAATAATGGACAAAGAATAATATGGTGAATAGATTTTTATTGTTCATGAAAAAGCAAATGTGTATAAAAACAGTAATTATTTTATTATCTATTTTTTTTCTATGGTGCGGTTCTGCATCATCCGATATATTACAAAATGACTATGTCATCATTTCCTTTCAAACTCAGGACCACAAGGTTGCTGAAAATGTATTAGATAAATTTTCTGGTATTGTGACCCAGGTAAATAGAGAAGTGGGTTTTTATGAGGTGCCGATCATACAGCTTATTCTTACTCACTCCGAGAAAGAATTTGATGAATACATTTCACGTGGAAAATTGCCGGAAAGCAGTATTGCGATGGCTATCCCGGCACTCTCAAAAATAATTATCAGAAATCCTAAAAATCTTCCTCCGCATACAGAATTTTATAAAGTACTTACCCATGAATATCTCCATGTTGTGCTTCGCTCAATCGCGCCGAATACTTTTCTTCCATTATGGTTCGAAGAGGGATTTGTTCAGTATTATGCAAAAGAATGGAACATAAATAAAGAAGTACAATTTGTTACTGATGCACTCAAGGGAAATGTGCTCGATCTGCAGCTTTATTCTTATCATTATCCTCAGGTAAAGAAGAAAGTTGAGATATTTTATCTGCAGAGTTATTACACATTTCGCTACCTCCTAAAAAGATTTACTATCCAGAAATTTTATCAATTTATTGATTATATTCATACTGCCGATAACTTTGAAACTGCCTTTATAAAAGCATTTGGCATGTCTGTTCACTCCTTTCTTGATGGTGCCAAAAAATCAATTTCTTCCCATTCTATCTTGGCAATATTATACTCTGGTTTTGGATTATTTTGGATAATAATTCCAATATTACTTTTAATTGCTTACATGCGCAAACAGCGATACAGAAGAAGGTTAGAGGAAAAATGGGAGAAAGAGAACGTGGAGCAAATTTCGTCAGGCGGTAGTTAACTCACTATTATTTTGTATGTTACAGATTTATAAAAAAAAATTTGACAGCCATTTAATTAAATTGCTAAGGTCGATAAAGTTTCACTCAAACTAAAAAAAGGTAGTAAAGCTTTGAAAAATTTCTTAAGAAGAAAGAAGTTAAAAAAACGCAAGAGACTGCTAAGAACACTATTTCCATCTACATATTCATTATATACTCGCACAGTCTTACGCAATAAAAACGAAAATAGGCATGTTAATATCATTGATAGGTATTCATCTAATACTTTTCGGATGAGTGGATTTTGTTAATACAAAATAATACAGGGAGGAAAGTACACCTATGAAAAAAGTACTTATTATTCTCTTAGTTTCGTTGTTCATGTTCGCATCATTTGCCTTTGCAGCAGGCGCTGGCAATTTGGCAGGCAAAGTAACGAACGAAAAAACAGGCGATCCAATCGCTGATGCAAATGTCTATGTCGAAGGAACCGAGTTTGGTATGCTGACTCGCAATAATGGCACATTTCTTCTAAAAAATGTCCCAGAAGGAAACTATACTGTTGCGGTGAGCTATCTCGGTTATGAGTTAACAAAGAAGCCAGTCGATATCAAAGACGGCTTAACTTCAACCTTGAACTTCACCCTTACTATCAAAGACATCGGAATTCCTGGTATGACAGTATTTGCAGACAGGGCAGAAGAAACAACCCCTGTTGCTTATACTGACGTGAGTCATGAAGAGATCGCAATGGATCTCGGTTCTCGCGACCTTCCACTGGTTCTCAAGAGTACACCAAGTGTGTATTCTACAGATCAGGGTGGCGGTGCAGGTGATGCAGGTTTGTACATTCGTGGTTTTAACCAAAGAAATGTCGCTATAATGATCAATGGTGTTCCGGTCAATGATATGGAAAATGGCTGGGTATATTGGTCAAACTGGGATGGAGTCGGTGATGCAACATCCTCGATCCAGGTACAGAGGGGTCTCAGCGCAATCAACCTCGCAGTACCCTCAATCGGTGGTACAATGAACATCATTACTGATCCCACACAAATGACTTCTGGTGCGCGTTTCAAACAGGAATATGGTTCAGGCAACTTTAGGAAAATGACCCTTATTGGAAATACTGGTCTTATTAATGACAAATATGCTCTCAGTTTTGCCTTGGTTCGCAAACAAGGTGATGGTGTTGCAGATGGGACATGGACTGATGCCTATGCATATTATCTTGCTACTTCCTACAATCTGAATGATAAAAACAGATTGGAATTCTATGCTGTCGGTGCTCCTCAGCAACATGGCCAAAGAAGATATGCTCAGAATATTGCAGCTTTCAGCCATAAGGAAGCCAAAGAATTAGCGACCACAATTCCAGCAACTGGTCCTAATAATATGACTGATTATCTTAATCAATTCCGTGAAATGGGCTTTAATTATAATGAGAATTTCAATACTCTAAATTCAGCGTATCATGGGCAGCAATGGTGGGACGGAGATTATCATCAGCGTTATGATTATTCTTTCCTCAACGAGAGCACAAACTATTATCACAAACCACAACTTAACCTGAACTGGTTCAGTCAACTCACTGAGAAATTAAATCTCTATTCTACTTTATATTACTCTGGTGGAATCGGTGGTGGTGGTGGCACGTTCGGCAGCATGAAATGGGATTATTCCTTCCCTTCACGTGTTATCGACTGGGATGCTACTATTGCAAATAATATTGCTAATGATAACGGTTCAAAAGGTATTCTTAGAAATAGTGTCAACAAACAATGGACTATCGGTGCTATCGTAAAAGCTGAATACGAAGTAAGTCCTGAGATAAGTACCCTTATTGGTGTTGACTGGCGTACTGCAGAGATCGATCACTTCAGAGAGGTCAGAGACCTCCTTGGCGGTGATTATTATTACTGGACAGGTAATGAATTTGATCCTGATACAACCTACTATGAAAAAGTCCTTGGTGATAAGATCGACTATAACAGCACGAACACCGTTGATTGGATGGGTGGATTTGCACAAGGTGAATTTAAACAAGGTCCCCTCACTGCCTTTGGTTCTGCAGGACTTTCAGCAGTAAAATACACCTTTACTGACCACTTCCACAAAAATACTGCCGGTAAGGAAATCACAACTGAAACCAAGTATATCCCAGGTTATCAGATTAAGGGTGGGCTTAGTTATCTCGTGATGCCGGATCTCGGCGTATTTGGTAATGCCGGTTATGTGTCCAAAGCCCCTATCTTTGACGAAGTCATTGATGACAGTGATGGAAAGAAAGCAGACGATCCTCAAAATGAAAAATTCATGAGTGGTGAAGCTGGCTTCAGTTGGGTTGGTTTGGATGGACTCCTAAATATCAAAGTTGGTGGTTACTACACAAAATGGATGGATCAGGTTTACAGAGAGTGGGTTGTACTTGATACAGCATCCACAGACGAAGAAGCTGTTTTCATCAGCGGGCTTGACTCCCGCCACATGGGTGCCGAATTTGAAGCAAATTTCCAGGCTGCAGACTTCCTGAACTTCCAGCTCAATGCTTCAAAAGGATTCTGGAAATATACCGATGACGTCAGTGCAGTGATCAAACATACTACCGGACCCAATGATACTATTAATGTTTACGTTAAAGACCTGAAAGTCGGTGGTCAACCGCAAACACAGATCGCTCTTACCGCGAGTGTGTATCCTTTTGATGGAATGGCTGTCAGGATTGTTGGAAAACACTATATGGACTTTTGGAGTAATTGGAATACTCTCGACAGAGATGACCCGACTGACAGAACTCAAAGTTGGAAAGTTCCTGACTACTCTACAGTGGATCTTCATCTAATGTATCAAATTCCTACAGTTGTGAAAGGTCTCAGAATGAGTGTTTTTGCTCATGTGTTTAATCTCTTGAATGGGATTTATATCCAAGATGCTACTGATAATAGCGCTTATGATTGCTGGGGCTCCTATGGTTGTGGTGGAACACCTAAATATCCTCACACATCCAGTGCCGCAGAAGTCTTCTTTGGATCTAGACGTACCATCAATCTTGGTGTTGAAATCGGATTATAAATCTAATTGTAAATTAAATAAAGACCTTCGAGCTTCGGTTCGAGGGTCTTTTTTTTAGGATTAAACCACAGAGAATACAGAGATCATAGAGTATATAAAACAACACAAAATCGTATTATGCGTGAGGGATTAATGCCTGTATATTATGTATTACTTAGGAATGTGCTTGAAAAAAATGTATTAACCAATCGTTACAAGTATGATTCCTGTAAAAGAAAGTACGAGTCCGATAAATTTTCGTAAAGTAAAACGTTCTTTTAAAAAAATTGCAGCAAATATAAAGACAAAGATCACGCTTGTCTGATTAATAGCAGTAGCTACACTAGCGTACGCAAATTTTAGGCCAGCGAGCCATATAACCATTGCGAGATATGCACCAAGTACTGTTCCAGGAATCATATGCATCCATTCTTTGGATGGTTTAAGAGTTCCAAATATTATTTTTTTCTGGGGATGGAATATTGCGATGATAGCCATCACGATTGTGCCGGATATGAGTCGTACTTCAGTGCACCAGATAATGGGAGAATTATCAAGAATGGGTTTGGCAATGATCACACTCACAGCCATTGCAAGAACAGATAACACTCCAAGAAAGATGCCAAGCGCAAGTTTCTTCTTTGTGATCTCAAATGAGGAGATTCGTATTGTAGTAATACCAATAGCAAATATGATCAATGCTGCTCCAATAAATTGCACAATGCTGAGTTTCTCACCAAGGAAAATAAAAGAGAGCCCGATTACAAACGGATTGAACAGAGTATTGACTACTGTAGATATACCCGCACCAAGTATGTTCAAACTTGAAAAATAGATTGTATCTGCAAAGGCGATACCTACGACACCACTTACAATAAGTATGAGATAGTCATTTAAAGGGGCAGCTCTTAAAATTTCTTTTCCAAGAACAAGTGACGTCAAAATAAAAAGGATGGAAGAAACAGTATTCTTGAAGAAATTGAGAGCAAACGGTTTGGTGGTTTCCCCGCTTTTGCGAAAAAACATGATTGCTGATGCCCATACGATCGCACAAATAAGAGAGAGAATTTCACCAAAATAGGGGATATTCATGAAAAATTAGAATTCGTCCTCGCTTTTTGGTGAACGTGTCATAAGAGTGATAACGCCCTCTTTTGGTGAGAGTTCTTCAAATAAAACCTCATGTATCTTATCTGTGATAGGCATATCCACATCCATTTTATGAGAAAGTTGGAATGCAGATTTGGTCGTGTTTATTCCTTCAGCTACCATTTCCATAGAAGAGAGTATTTCTTTCAACGAATATCCTTTTGCCAGTTGGTTTCCTACATAGCGGTTTCTGCTGTGTAAACTGTCACATGTCACTATGAGATCTCCAATCCCAGAAATACCAGAAAAGGTATGAGGATTTGCCCCACATGCAACTCCCAGACGTGTAATCTCTCGTAAACCACGAGTAATGAGAGCAGCTTTTGTATTGTCACCCATGCCCATTCCATCTGAGATACCGGCACCGATTGCGATCACGTTTTTTAACGATCCGCCAAGCTCAACTCCGATAATATCTGTGCTTGTATACACTCGAAAATAATCAGTCATGAAAATTTGTTGAATTGATTTTGCATACTCTTCGCTCGTAGAAGCCGCAACAATGGTGGCAGGGAGTTTCTTACTCACTTCTTCGGAATGTGTCGGTCCAGATAATGTAGCAATTCTTTCAAATGCAATACCAGCTTCATCATTGATCACTTCAGACATGCGCAGCGTGGTTTCATTTTCAATTCCCTTTGCCACGTTCACTATATTTTTCTCACGAAGTTCATTCTTGACTTGTCCAACAATGTATCTGACCACATGAGAAGGAACCGCAAGCACAATTATTTCTGAATGTGTTGCTGCATATGAAAGATCATTTGTGATTTCGATATTGTCAGGAAACATGCATCCTTTAAGAAAAAAAGCATTTTCCCGGGTTTTTTGCATATCGTCAGCCCGTTCTTTGATCCATTCCCATCCAATAACAGGATAGCCTTTCTCTGCTAAAAGTATTGCAAGGGTCGTACCCCAACTGCCCATTCCGATGAGCGAAATTTTTTCCATGATTATCCTAAAAATTTATAACAATATTACTTTTATCATCAAAATTATTACAAGTTTTTTAGATTTTAGCACTCTGCTAATTTAAGTGCCAAAATTATTTGACAATATATGAGGTTCATATATATTTTTTAGTAAAATCGGAGAATTTAGTAATAATATGAATTTAAATAAATTTACCTTAAAAGCACAAGAGGCAATTCAATCAGCGCTGCAGCTCGCTGAGCAGTTCGGTCATCAGGAGATCACTCCGGCTCATGTTATGGCTGTGCTAATAAAGCAGCCGGAAGGAATTATTCCTTCGATCCTGAACAAATTGGAGGTCAACAAAGACCAGTTCTACAATGCTTTAGAAAAAATATTGCAGAACAAACCATCGGTTTCAGGGAGTGCTCAGCAGCCATATTTATCAGCAGAATTGAATAAAATATTCACGACAGCCCAGAAAGAAGCTGATAGACTCAATGATGATTATCTCAGCACAGAGCATATTTTCCTTGCAATGCTGAGAGATAAGAACGAGCTGAGTGATCTGTTCAAACAATTCGGCATCACAGAGAAAGATGTCATGCAGATACTCAAAGAAATTCGTGGAAACCAACGTATAACAGATCAGGATCCTGAAGCAAAATATCAAGCCCTGGAGCGCTATGCCCGAAATATTACAGACCTGGCACGCAAAGGTAAGCTCGATCCCGTAATCGGCCGCGATGATGAGATACGCTCAGTTATGCAGATACTTTCCAGACGGAGGAAAAATAATCCTGTACTCATCGGTGAAGCAGGTGTGGGCAAAACCGCTATTGTGGAAGGTCTTGCAAAACGAATAGTTGAAAATGATGTCCCGGAAAATCTGAAAGGAAAAGATGTCGTTGAACTCGATATGGGAGCTTTACTTGCAGGAGCAAAATTTCGTGGCGAGTTTGAGGATAGGCTTAAAGCTGTTCTTAAAGAAGTTGAGTCAGCCCAGGGACAGGTCATACTCTTTATTGATGAACTCCATACCGTTGTAGGTGCAGGTGCTGCAGAAGGTGCAATTGATGCGTCAAATATGCTCAAGCCAGCCTTAGCGCGTGGTGAGCTGCATTGTATTGGTGCAACAACACTTAATGAGTATAGAAAATATATCGAAAAAGATGCCGCGCTGGAACGCCGTTTCCAGCCAGTCATGGTGTATGAACCCGATACAAATGATACCATATCCATTCTTCGAGGTATCAAAGAAAAATATGAAATACATCATGGTGTAAAAATAAAAGATTCTGCCATTATTGCTGCTGCCACACTTTCCGAAAGATATATTACCGATAGATTCTTGCCTGATAAGGCAATTGATCTCATTGATGAGGCATGTGCGCATATACGTATGCAAATTGACAGTCTTCCAACAGAACTTGATGAGATTGAGCGGAAAATACGTCAGCTCGAAATTGAAAATCATTCTCTCAGAAAAGAAAAGGATGAGAAATCAGTTGCGCGAAAAGAAGAAATCGAAACCCGTTTGAAAGATTTACAGGAAAAGGGAAACCATATTCGCGTACACTGGACTCGCGAGAAGGAACTCATCGGTGCGATCCGTGAGATCAAAGAGAAAATCGATCAGACAAAAACTGAAATGGAAAGAGCAGAGAGAAATGCCGATCTGACAAAAGCATCAGAATTAAAATACGGAACTCTTAGCAAGCTCAATGAAGAACTCCAAAAAAAGAACAAGGAATTGGAAGACCTTCAGAAAAATCAGAAGATCCTCAAAGAAGAGATAGATGAAAATGATATTGCCGAGATAGTATCAAAATGGACTCACATCCCGATTTCAAAGATGCTTGAAAGCGAAGCTGCTCGTCTTGTGGATATGGAAAAGGAACTTCATAAACGTGTTGTCGGTCAGGATGAAGCAATTGTTGCAGTATCAAATGCAATCCGCCGAAATCGTGCAGGTATCAGTCCGGAAGGACGACCAATCGGAACCTTCATGTTTCTTGGACCAACAGGTGTGGGAAAAACTGAGCTTGCAAAAACGCTCTCTCAAATCTTGTTTGATACAGAAAAAGCAATGATACGGCTTGATATGTCCGAATATATGGAGCGACACACCGTGTCTAAACTTGTAGGAGCTCCTCCTGGATACGTTGGTTATGAAGAAGGGGGACAGCTTACAGAAGCAGTTCGAAGACGACCCTACTGTGTCATTCTTTTTGATGAGATTGAAAAAGCACATCCAGATGTATTTAACATACTTTTACAGATCATGGAAGATGGACGTCTGACCGATGGGCAGGGACGCACAGTTGATTTTACAAATACCGTGATCATTATGACATCAAATATTGCTTCGCAGGAAATCTTTGCTGCGAACTCAAAAGAAGATATTTCTCAATCTGTTATAATGAAAGCATTACAGGCGCATTTCAAACCGGAATTTCTTAACAGATTGGATGAGATTATCATATTCCACAAACTTTCTCATGAAGACATGAAGGAGATCATGGAAATACAACTTGCCGATCTGAAGAAGCGAATGGCTTCAAGAGGATTTGAAATTGACTTTTCTGAAAAAGCAAAAGATTTCATTTTACAGCATGGTTATGATCCTCAATATGGTGCACGACCGCTTAAACGAGTTATTCAAAAAGAAATTGAAAATAAAGTTGCCTTAGAGCTCCTCAAAGATTATAATATTGACGAGGGTACAACCTCCGAAAAGCATAAAAAGCTTTTTGTTGACATGAAAGATAGCGAAATTGCCATAAAGCGAAAATAAATTAATGTATAAAAAAAATAAAGACAGGAGGCAAAATGGCTAAACAATTGGAATTTGGACATCAAGCCAGAGAAAACTTGAAACGTGGTGTGGATTTACTTGCAAATGCAGTAAAGACAACTCTTGGACCACGTGGGAGAAATGTTGTTCTTGATAAAAGCTTTGGTTCACCTACCATCACTAATGATGGCGTGACTATCGCAAAAGAGATCGAACTTGAGGATAAGTATGAAAACATGGGTGCACAAATGGTCAAAGAAGTGGCTACGAAAACTCATGATGTAGCCGGTGATGGAACGACCACAGCAACACTGTTAGCTCAAGCAATTATTCATGAAGGCTTCAAACATGTAACAGCAGGTGTGAATCCTATGTTCATGAAGCGAGGACTTGCAAAAGCTTCTGCATTAGTCGTAGAAGAAATTGCCAAGTTGAGCAAACCAATTAATACTTCAAGCGAAATCGAGCAAATTGCTACAATTTCTGCAAATAATGATGAAGAAATTGGAAAGCTTATTGCGGAAGCAATGGAAATGGTTGGAAATGAAGGCGTTATTAACGTTGAAGAATCCAAAACAATGAAAACCTACCTTGAGAAGGTAGAGGGTATGCAGTTTGATAGAGGATATTTATCCCCATATTTCGTGACCGATACCGATAAAATGGTTGCAGAACTTGAAAGTGTATATCTCCTTCTTCTTGATAAAAAAGTGTCTGTAATGAAAGACCTTCTTCCTATTCTTCAAGAAGTATCACAGACCGGTAAACCTCTCTTGATCATAGCTGAAGATATCGAAGGTGAAGCGCTTGCAACATTAGTTGTGAACAAGCTTCGCGGCACACTTAATGTCTGTGCAGTCAAAGCTCCCGGCTTTGGTGATCGCAGAAAAGAGATGCTTCAGGATATCGCTATCCTTACTGGAGGCACTGTGATCTCTGAAGAAGTCGGTCTAAAACTTGAGAATACGAAACTTCACGATCTTGGTATTGCCAAGAAGATTATTATTGATAAGGAAAACACAACAATCCGTGAGGGAAAAGGTGTAGAAAAAGATCTTCAAGGTCGCATCAAACAGATCAAACAGCAGATTGAAGCAACAACTTCTGATTACGATAAAGAGAAGCTTCAGGAGCGTTTAGCAAAACTTTCCGGTGGAGTTGCTGTGCTGAATATCGGCGCTGCCACAGAAACCGAGATGAAAGAAAAGAAACATCGTGTTGATGATGCGCTTCAGGCGACTCGTGCTGCAGTAGAAGAAGGTATCGTTATCGGTGGCGGATGTGCACTGCTCCGTTCAGCTAAAGCTATTGATAAACTTAAAGTTGAAGCTGAAGAAAAGATCGGTGCAGAAATTCTTAAGAAAGCACTAGAAAAACCTGTGTACCAGATTGCAAAGAATGCCGGATTCGCCGGCGATGTGGTTGTTGAAAAACTTCATAATGAAAAAGATCCTAAGATTGGCTTCAATGCGGCAACGTGTGTCTATTCTGATCTTATGGCTGACGGCGTGATCGATCCTGCTAAGGTGACACGCTCAGCAGTTCAGAATGCATGCAGCATTGCGGGATTATTCTTAACAACAGAATGTATCGTTGCTGATCTTCCTGAAAAAGAAGGTGCTGTACCAGCTATGCCCCCGGGTGGTGGTATGGGTGGTATGGGCGGAATGTATTAATTCTGACTATCCAATATATTCTTACAAGCATCCATGTTTCGGCATGGGTGCTTTTTTTTTATAAATACAAGATGTAAAGTACAATTTGACAAAATAAAAGTATATAAAAAATACTTGAAAAAAACAAAAGGAGTGCAAAAAATGAAAAAATTGTTTTTTGTTTGTTTGATTTTTCTTATGATTCCACTTGCTCTTCTCGCTGATAGGGAATGGACAATTCTTGCTCAATATCCTATTCCAGAAAGTTCTTCCGGGCTTGCCTGGGACGGCACCTATCTTTATAGCGGTATCTACGGCTCAAATGGGGGAAATGTCTATCGTATTGATCCGACGAATGGTTCGTATCAGTTACAATTTACAGGAACGCAAGGCGATGCATATGGTATGACCTACAATGGATCTCATCTTGTGATAGTCGATCATCAAACTGCTACTGCTGATCCAGCTATTGCTCTGAAGTACACAACTTCAGGGACATACATTGGACAGTTTGATCTTCCTGACCACTATATGTCCGGCATAGCTTACGACAGTGGAAATTACTGGTGCTCAACCTATTATAATCCTGATGGGTGGATATATAAGATCACAGAATCCGGTACTATTCTCACAAGTTTTGCCGCGCCGGATAACCAGCCATGGGACCTTTGTATGGAGCACGGCAATCTCTGGATGGCAGATTACTGGGGAGATGCGCTCTATGCAATTGATCCTAATACAGGAACGCTATTAGAAACACACGCTTCAGAGCATACTGACCCGGCTGGCATAGTGTATGATGGGCAATATCTCTGGTATTGTGATAACGGTGCAGATTACGATCATGATTGGCTTTATAAAGTCGAACTTGGTGGTGCAGGAACTCCAGTCATAAATATCCCTAATACAAATTACCCATTTGGGACTGTCACAGTTGGAGATTCTGCTTCGTGGAATTGCTATGTTTATAGTGTGGGCACAGGCGATCTTGTTGTCACAGACATTACTCTTGCAGGTTTGAATGCATCCGATGTCCATTATACTCTGGATCTTCCACAAACTATCCTTCCCGGTAATAATATTGTTATCCCATTTACATATTTACCTGCTGAAGCAGGTTCATTGAATTGTATTGCAACAGTCTTTTCAAGCGACCCACTCTCATCAGAAGTTGATATTACACTCACCGGAGATGCGGTCAACCCAGGACCGAGTATTTCTGTTATGAACGACACACATGATTATGGTACGGTAAGAGCGAATTCATATAATCGTTGGTATATTGAGATTGAAAATATTGGTGATGAGATTCTCTCAATTACAAATGCCTCTTCAAGTAGTCCAACTCATTTTATTATTGATGAATCAGTAACATATCCTATTAATCTTTATCCTCTTGAAACAACTGAGATTGGTGTATGGTTTACACCTGCATCAGGAACCTATTATTCTGAAATAATCAGCATTGACAGCAACGACCCGTCGCATCCATGTACACAAGTTGCGGTTGCAGGAGAAGGTAATAATATTGACTATCCTATAGGAAGCCTGCTCTGGTACTACTCAATTTCAACAAGTTGGGATAACAGTGTCAAAGCTATCGCCCCTATTACAGATATAAATGGAGACGGTATTGATGATGTAATTGTATCCTCCGAAGATGATTATTTCCGTTGCTTCAATGGTAACTCTTCCGGACTTGCAGATGTACTGTGGGAGGTTGAAATACCAAGTGGTTCACTCAGCTACCAAAAAGAATTGACTGTAACCAAAGATCTAAATGGTGACGGATATCGTGATTTTATTATTGGTACTCCATGGGGTGACAGATCCATACGTGCTGTATCCGGAAAAACCGGTGCAATCATCTGGACACATGATACCCATGAATACGGTGACGGTGGCTGGGTATACCAGGTAGATGCAGATTTCGATTATAATGCCGATGGTATCCCTGACGTACTTGCAGCAACAGGTGATGATGGCGATACTCATACCGGTCCTCAAAGAGCATACTGTCTGAATGGCACGAATGGAATGTCACTTTGGGAGTTCTATACTCCAGGTCCAAAATTCTCTGTGATGGGCGTAAATGATGTCAATGATGATAATATACCTGATGCAGTAGCAGGTGCATCATCTCAAAATGAACTCACAGGTTATGTGTACGGGATCAATGGTGCTAATGGTTCGCAGTTATGGAGTTATACAGTTTCCGGCTCGTCAGTGTGGGCACTTGGGCAACTTGATGATATTAATGATGATAACATCAAAGACATAATTGTAGGTGATTTTTATGGTGCATACTATTATATAGATCCTACAGATGGCAGTGTAATACATAACGGTTCTATGGGTTCATGTCTCCTTCTCGATGTTGAGATCATGGATGATGTCAATGGCGATAACTATAGAGATGCAATGCTTGAGAATAGCACAACAAATGCAAGAATGCTTAATGGATATAGTGCAAGTTCGATCTGGAATGTTTCGTTAGCAGATAAAGCATGGAATATTGCCCGTATCGATGATATCAGTGGTGATGGCATCAATGATGTTATAATAGGCACTCTCTTTTCAAACAATTACTGCTATTTTATGAATGGAGTGAATGGCGATATTCTTCACTCCTTTAACTTTGGACAGGCTGTTGATGGTTTAAATGCAATACCTGATATTGACGGAGACGGGAGTATGGAAATGGTTGTTGGTGGACGCGAAGGAACTCTTTCATGTTATTCAGGTGGCTTGAATGCGTTGGTCTCTGTTGATGAAGAACCCAATTTGACAAATTCAATTCTTACTCAAAATTTCCCAAATCCATTCTCAACAGATACTTTGATTAAGTTCTCAAAACCCGAAGGGTATGTTGCCAATACTTCAATTAAGATTTATAATGTAATTGGACAGCTCGTTACAGAAACTCAGCTAGACCAAACGCAGAATTCCTACATCTGGGATGGAACTGATTTTCATGGCAAAGCAGTAAGTTCCGGTATTTATTTCTACAAAGTTCAGAGTGGAGATTATAATGTAACTAGCAAGATGATATACATGAAGTAATAATAATACTTACTTATACTAAAAAAGCCACGTGATCACGTGGCTTTTTTTAATATCAATAAATGAGTTTATTATTTTGATGGAACCTGGAATATCATATCTTCATTCTGATATCCTGGAAGGTCGAGGTACCAATCCTCTTTTTGAGTTCCATCACTTTGAACCCATTGGACAAAATAGTTGAATGCATCTGAGATTTGTATCATCTCGATAGGGTAGTTACAACCTTCTGCAATTAAAATAGCCCATGGCAGATAATCCTCAGTTCGGAAGTAAATGCCCATGCCAGGATCTGTTGCATCGTCACCTGTGTTAAAAAGCGCAGTATTCATTTCATAAGTATAGGGATAATCGGGAAGGTGAATCTCGTGACTGCGAACTCCATTCTGAAGAAGGAACGGATTGAACGGTGCAAGATTCCAGGGAACCACGACTTTTGATTTATCTGATTCTTTCATAGGAATGGTAACAGTCCATGATACAGGTGTAACATAGGTGTACTCAGGCCAGGTGTTTATCCATTCAGAAGAACCGCTCACATTAAATACAGCTTTATGATTTTCAAAAAAGATCACTGTGCGGTTGTCTGTATCAACATATGCCATATCAAGTTCGTCATCAATAGTACCATTTACTTCCCAGTAGTTTGGATATTGAATTGCAAATCCATTAGTGAGGAAACCAGCTCCTGCTGCACGAAGATTGAAGTTATTGATGACGTCAACGATTTCATGACTGGCATTCGTTACTTCATTGACATTATAATCCATGACCAGGTCATTCATGTCATAATCACCTTTTTCAGGCCAGAGGTCTTCCCACATAAAGGTTCCATATTGCCCTTCGGCTGGTGTATATTGATTAAAAGCTCTATCTGGATCATATGGGTAGTCATCCCAGTCATCTGTAACACCGTCACCATCACTGTCATTGCATGTGGGAGTATAATCGACATCAAAGGTGACCTGTCCAATTTTTTGACCACCTTTTGCTAATATTGTAATTTCAGTCATTGCAGCAGCATCAGCAGTAGGAATGATATAAATGAAATAGCTGTAAGCACCCTTCTTCGGACCTTCTCCAACAGCCTCAAATTTAATACTGTAATAGGGATTATTTGTGGGACTTTCAATCGTATATTTGTAACCATTGGACCAATATGTGTCACCATTAACAGGTTGAGAGGGTACGACACCAGCAGGCAAACTTATCGCAACATGGCTTAATGCCCATTTATTATAGTTTCTCACCTTAAATTTCACTGTGGTAGTACCATTGCAATTATCTTCTAACTCATAAAAATAAAATCCAAACCCCTCATCACTTTGAAGAACATAGTCACACTTTGGGTCTCCTTTCACTTCATAGACTGGTGGTATACAGACAAAAGTATCAAGAATAGAAGCTGTTTTCTCATTCTCAATATTGAGCCATAATTTTTGAAGGATTCCTCCGGATTTGAGGAATATTGATTCATAATAGGTTGGGAGAACTATTGTGCTATTGAAGGTTGCATTTTCGTCAGTTCTGATAGAAAGGACTCGTAAAGTTCCTCCGTCATCTGGATTATCTTTCCAGATTTCAAAGTGCCCATAAGGCATGAGGAATCCATATTGATCTATGGATGTAATGTTCAGTTCTACAGAACGGGTCGTATTAAATTGAAATTCAGGATCAGCAACAAGGTCATCCATATTTTTAGAATCGTCCTTGCTGGAATTGAATAAGTTGCATCCTGCTAATGCAATCACTAAAACAAAAATAAAAAATCCGATTACATAGTACTTTTTCATGAGTACCTCCACTTGATGGAATAAAATAAAATATAATAAAAAATGTCAATATTTGCAATAATTATATATTTTATTAAAATATGATTACGCAAGATCGACTTGAATAAAGAAGTTACGATGAGTTTTTCTGTTACTTTGATGATAAAACTTTACAAGTATTCTTAGTGTAAGAAATTATATTTAATAAATTAATTTTTTTAAGGGAGATAAAATAATAATGAAGAAGCAAGTGATATTCACTATTGCATTAGTGTTTTTTATAAGTATTTTCTCGTTTGTATATGGGAACAACATTTTATGTAAGGCTCTCACAAATGGGATGCAGATTGCAGTGAAGGAGAATCATAATAATAATTCGATTGGTTTTTATTGTTTTGTAAAGACCGGTTCTGTAAATGAAGGAGAATATCTGGGAGCGGGAATCTCTCATTATCTGGAGCATGTAGTAGCAGGGGGATCAACCACCTTCCACTCAGAAGCTGAATATGAAGCAATGGCACAGGAGATGGGAGCGATAGTAAATGCTTATACCACGAGCGATGCAACCGCTTTTCATATAACAGTCGATAAGGAATATGCGGATCAGGCATTGGAAATATTATTTCAGCAAATGCATGCATGTGCATTTGATTCTACAGAAGTTGCTCGTGAAAAGCAGGTCATCCTCAAAGAGATCGTAATGCGCTCAACACCTCCGCGATCAAAAGTGTATCAGAGAAATAATGAGCTTGTTTTTCCAACTTCAAATAGAAAGTACCCGGTCATTGGTTATACGGAATTATATAAAACCATTACTAGAGAAGAACTCGCAGATTATTATCATAAACGATATGTACCTAATAATATGATTTTTGTTGTCACTGGTGATTTTGATGCTGAAGTGATGCTCAAGAAAGTTGAAGAAAGATTCAACGGTCTTGTGAGAGGACAACTTGATCCGGTCTATCTTCCACCTCAGAATCCGCGAAGTGGTACAATTGAATACATGGAAGAATTCCAGATTCAGCAGCCCACAGTGATGATTACAAAAATACTTCCTGCTGCAGATTTTGAGCAATATCCCAAATTAATTGCTGCGTTAGATATCCTTTTTGGCAAAAGGCAGTCTCCAATAAAATATAAATTAGTCGAAGAACTTCAATTAGTGAACTATATTTATGCGCGCGTGAATGTTTCAATGCAGATGCCTGAGGGAACGATTTCCATTGGGTTTGAAGCAAAAGATCCTTCAAGGGTCAAAGAAATCGTCTCTATCATTGATGAGGAAATCGAATGGTACAGCATGGTTGGAATTGAAGATGAAGATATTAAAAATCTTATCACAAGATATAAAGCAAATCTGCTTTTGAGTACTCCTGGGGTAGATCGGGATTGTAATAGCATTGGCTGGAATCTTATGATGTTTGGAGTGCCTGAATCTGATGAGTTATTTATTAATGCATTTGAACAGATCACTGCGAAGGATGTGATGAACAGCATCAAGGAATACCTCGTTCCCAAAAATCGTGTTATTTTCTATGCTTTGCCCGAAGGTTCCAAGCAGCTACTCCAGCAGAAAGATGAACTCCTCGCAGAAACAATTCAACCACAAAAAGTGCAAATTTCTGACAAACTCACTCTTATTTATAAGAAGACTACGGAAAAACCGATAATTAGTGGAGTGGTGTATCTTCCTATAAGTGATGATTATGAAACAGTTGAAACAGTTGGCACTATTTCTTTTATGGCAAACCTCATGTTCAAGGGTTCAAAGAAATTCGATTCGCTTGATCTTACCGAGTGGAAGGAAGATCATGCAATTGATCTGGATATTTCAATTAATAATGATGGAACATATATTGATTTTAAATGTCTGAAAGATGATTTTCCCAAACTTCAGGAGATTATTATTGATGCGTGTAATAATCCGACTTTTCCCGAAAATGAGATCATGCTTGCAAAAGAAAGAGCAAATGCCCGATACCAGAGATCTTTGAGTAATGCTTCTTCTATTCATAATGAATTCCGTAGTGAAAAACTCTATTCTGGGCAACCTGCAGGTGTTTCAGATTTAAAAAAGCTTGAGATCATTCAATCGCTCGATCAGCAAGACATAAAAAATATTCATAACAAATATTTCATGGCATCAAATGCAATTATTACCTTCTTTGGCGATCTTACTCTTAATGAAGCCGAAGCATATGCAAAGGGATTTTACGATAACCTTCCCAAAGGAAAGATTTCCGGGAAAGAATATCATCTTATTGTTCCGGACATACAAGAAACATTTATACAAGAGTATGATTTTGAACCGGTCAATATTGATCTCAACTGTATTGCTCCGCCACGGGATAATGATAATATCGACTATTGGACAATGAAAGTGGTCATGGCGATATTGAATGGCTCACGTGGTAGGATCCATAAAGCAGTGCGCGGCACAAATGATCTTGCTTATTATGGATATGCGCAATATAATAGTGGAGAGGATTATGGTTTCTTCCGCCTTACCAGCCAGACTTCTGGTGATAAAAAGGATGAATTGGTCGCAGTTCTGCAGGATCAAATTGATAAACTGAAGAATGAAACAGTCACACTTGAAGAGATCCAATCTTCAGTTGATGATTATTCCAAAATGATCATTACGAGTATTGATGATAATCAATTGCCCTACTATATGACACAATATGAAGCTATCGGACTTGGCTATAATTATCTCGAAAAGATGAAGTCCTATTTCGACAAAGTCACTGCAGAAGACATACAAAGAGTAGCCAATGAATATTTTACAAAAGTAGCGGTCTTTATATCTCAGCCAAATGCAGAAGTTAAACTGATGGTGCAATAACAGTAATAAGATCGGGTAGTACAAACCGATTATATCAAAATAAAAATTTAAAGCACAAGTTAGGATGCTTGAAGCTATGAAATATAAGAATACTCTATTACTGCTAGTTATAATAGTACTTGTGATTATCCTTGGTATTGTAGCATTGATTCAATTTTCACCCAAAGTGCATTCTGTTATTCCGCATAGCAATGGAGACCACCCGTGGAAGATCGGATATTATGAAGGGGGATCATTTATTGATTATACTCTCAGTCTTCGGGGATTAGTAAAAGGATTAAGTGATCTTGGATGGATTGATCCTATCACTATCCCGGAATTTCTAGACAAAGACGACGCACACCCCATCTGGGAATTTCTTGCTCAAAACGTAAAAAGCAACTACATTGCTTTTTCCAGAGACGCATTCTGGACAGCAGGCTGGGAAGATTCAGTTCGTACAAGTAACCGAAAAAATGCAATAGAATATCTCAACAATAATTCAATTGACCTTGTGATTGCAGCTGGAACATGGGCTGGGCAGGATCTGGTGAACAACGAGCATTCAACTGCTACGATGGTGATTACTTCCAGCGATCCGCTACGTGCAGGTATTATTAAATCTACTGATGATTCCGGTTATGATCATATCCTTGTAGAATATGACCCAAATCGTTATAGAAAACAGATTGAGCTTTTTCATGATATTATAGGATTTGAGCGTCTTGGAGTTATATTCGAGGATTCTGAAGATGGGAGGATATATGCGAATTATGCAGACTTGGACAAAGTATCCAAAAAGAGAAATTTCAAACTAATTATCTGCTATACCGATGAGGGTAAAACAGAGCTGGAATCATTTGAGAGAGCAAAAAGAAGCTATCAGATACTCGCACCAATTGTTGATGCTATGTGGGTTGGGCTCCATCAAGGTGAGGCAGTAGAATTTTTACCTGAGTTGCTCAAACCAATGTATGAATTTAATGTTCCCACATGGTGCGTACTTGGCGAACCAGCCGTAGAAAAAGGTGTGTTGCTCAGCATTACCCATCAGAACTTTGATGAAATCGGGCGATGGTACGCGGAGAACATTGCAAAGATTCTCAATGGAGCAAAACCCCGCGAACTCTCTCAAATTTTTAAAGAAGAAAACCATATTCTTGTAAATACAGAAGCAGCAAGAAGAATCAAATATGAAATTCCTGAAACAATCCTGAAAATTGCTGATAAAATATATGAAAAGATCGAGTAACAGTATGAAAAAAAACTTATGGAGCTCCATTAAAATAATTATTATTGCAATTCTTTTTGGTCTCGTATTCTGGATCATTGATTCTATTATTCATTATTTCGAATTCTCAACCCATCTGCGTATGATGATTGTAGAAAAACCCGGCAATTTTTTTGATTCGCTCATTCTCAATGTATATCCTCATCAATTATTCGTGCGTTTTGCGTTTCTTATTTGTTGTCTTATTGGGGGATTCATTGTAATAGTCTTTATTACTAGGCAAAGAGTAATTGAAAAGGACCTTATCGAGAGTGAGGAGCAATATAGGAATGTGACTGAAAGAGCGAATGATGCTATCAGTATTATATCTGATGGTAAGATAAGATATGTGAATCCACGCTTTTGCGAGATATCCGGTTATTCTACAAGAGAATTGATCGGAGCTTCTATTACAAAAATACTTAAAGAATCAGAGATCCCCAAAGTAGTTGATCATTATGAAAAACGAATGAATAATGAGAATGTTGAATCTGTGTATGAAATCATAATACTTCATAAGAACGGAGCAGAGATATTTATAGAAATCAATGCTGGTATTATCACATGGAAGAATTCCAAAGCTGATCTCATTATTGCAAGGGATATTACCTTCCGAAAAATAGCTGAAAAAGCACTACAAGAAAACGAAGAGAAGTATCGAACCCTAATTAATAATATCAATACAGGATTATATAGAAATTCAGTGGAATTGAATGGTACATTTATCGAGGTAAATCCGGCTTTTGTAAAAATGTTTGGTTACGACAGCAGAGAAGAAATGCTGCAACTCAAAGCTGTTCAGCTTTATGCAAATACAAAAGACAAAGAAGATTTCAATCGTGAATTGATGGAGAAAGGATTTGTTACAAATCGGGAAATGCTCTTGCAAAGAAAGGATAAGAAAACCTTCTGGGCAAAGGTTACGGTAATGCTCATAAGAGATGAAAATGGTAATCCCAAATATTATGATGGTCTTGTGGAAGATATCACAGAAAGAAAACAAGCGGAAGAACAACTGAAAAAAACAAATATTGAATTAAGGCAACTGAAAGAAAATTTGGAAATCAAAGTGAAGGATACAATAAAAGAGATCAGAGATAAAGACCACCTCCTTATAAAACAGTCACGCCATGCCTCAATGGGAGAGATGATCGGTAATATTGCACACCAGTGGCGTCAACCTCTCACTGCGATCGCAGTCCTGGTGCAAGATATTGAAGAAGCATACAATTATGACGAATTGACTTCTGAATACTTAAAAGAATCTATCAAGAAAACAATGGAACAACTAAAATATATGTCCCATACGATCGACGATTTCCGAAATTTCTTCAAGCCCAATAAAACGAAGGAAGATTTTTCTGCGAATATAGTGGTCATGAAAACAGTGGAATTTATCCGTAAAAGTTTTGAGCACAATCAAATAGAACTGAAGATAGACCTGAAGCAGGAATGCAAGATATCCGGTTTTGCGAATGAATATTCACAGGTCATACTGAATATTCTTAACAATGCCAAAGATGCAATAGTAGAGACGAAAACGAAAAATGCGTTTGTTGAGATCCTTCTGGAAAAAAAGAATGAAAAAACAATCTTAAAGATCACTAATAATGCAGGATCCATTCCTGAAGAAATTCTAGAGAATATTTTTGATCCCTACTTTACGACAAAACAACAGAGAAAGGGAACCGGGCTCGGTCTTTATATGGCAAAAACCATTATTGAGCAAAATATGGGGGGAAAAATTTCAATCAATAATTTGAAAGATGGAGTCTCATTTATTATTGAAGTGTAGTACGAGCTGAATGTCTTATTATTGTTCCAATGGACATTCTTATCATAAGTCGTTCCATAAAGTTGCTTAATAAATTATACAAACTGCGGAATTAATTCAGCATTTCATCCTTTTATATGCTTGCTTCAAGATTTTGCAAAGTAAATATGAAAATTCTTTATTTTTTTATAACTCCCATCTATCGAATACGTTGTGAAAAGAGATTGTCGCTTATTGTAATTAATTTTAACAATCATTGTATTTTTGGCACAAAAAGTGCATTATAAAAATGTAATATGAAAGATAATAATTATATCACGCTATTAGTTTTTCTTGTATTTATATTATTATATGTAAAAATGAAAAATGAGAATGAATTGATTGACAAAATATTGGTATTATCTTTCTGCAAAACAAAGTTTAGTCGAAACAGGATTAGGACCTAGATATGTTAAAAATGATTATCCAGAATGTCTGCTGGATTATTAGACGTACAGAATACTCGTGAAGGAGAAACTTTTACTGGTGAAAGAAAAACTTACTAAAGAAACTCCCAAATATGTCCTGCCCTTATCAGTCATGTATGTGGAAGATGAAGTACTCATTCTACGTTCGATCACGACAATGATGGAGCGTAAGATCAAGGATGTATACATCGCTCAAAATGGAGAAGCCGGACTGGAAATATTCAAGAAGCATAGACCTCAAATCGTTGTAACAGATATAAAAATGCCCATCATGGATGGCTTGGAGATGATCGAGAAGATCAAGGAAATCGATCCAACAACAAAATTCATCGTTGTATCTGCGTATGGAGAAACGAACTACTTTATCCGCGCTATAGAGCTTTCTGTGCATGGTTTTATACTCAAACCGGTCGATGTGAATCAGCTTATGGAAGTGATCATGGAGCTGAGCAACGGTATTTTACTTCAACAGGAAATTATAACAAAGGAAGAAGAAAGAAAAACAGCCGAAAGCGCTCGTCTTACTCTGGAGAAGCAATATACTGAACTTCATGAAAATATGCGCGACGGTTCTCTGCGAACGGATCTGAAAGGTAAAATACAGAATACTAATATTGCATTTCAAAAGATTTTGGGTTATTCTCAGGAGGAACTCACCGGTAAAACTACCCATGACATTACACCAAAAGAATGGCATAGCATCGAAACAGATATTATCGAAAACCAGGTTAAAGCCAGAGGATATTCCGAACTTTATGAAAAGGAATATATACATCGTGATGGAAGAATTATCCCAATTGAATGCCGTACTTATCTCCAAAGAGATGAAAATAATGAGATGGTTGGTTACTGGGGTATTGTGCGGGATATTACAAGCAGAAAGCAATCAGAAGAAGCACTTAAAAAAAGTGAAGAACAATTCCGTGATCTATTTGAAAATGCAAATGATGTAATATGGATATCTGATCTTGAGGGAAAATATGTCTTGGTGAACAGACTGTTTGAGGATCTGCTTGGATATTCAAAAGAGGAACTTGATGGAAAACAGTCGATTTTTACTATAAATAAAGAAGATAGAGCACAATCAATAAAGTATTATCAGCGTTCTATAAATGGTGAGTCAGTCGAATTTGAAACAGCTGTAATTCGTAAGGATGGTTCGAAGCGAATATTCTGGCTCAAGATGCGTCCAATATATGAGAATGGTAAAGTAGCATATATCCAGGGTATGGGACGTGATATCACGGTCAGGAAAAAAGCAGAGGAAGCCCTTGAAGAACAGAAGGTATATTTCGAACGGCTTTTTGAGAGCTCACCCGAAGCAGTTGTTATTGCTCAAAATGATGGGAAAATTTTACAGATCAACAGCACATTCTCGAAAATGTTTGGTTTTACGAAAGAAGAAGCCATAGGAGTCTTTCTTGATGATCTTATATCATCTGATGAATTACTGAGTGAAGCTCAGGAACTTACCAATCAGGTTGCTGAAGGCAAAGATATCGAATTAGAAGCGAAGCGAATAATGAAAAATGGCAAATTGCTGGATGTTTCCATTTTGGGGAGACCAATCATCATCGACGGAAAACAGGTTGCTGTCTATGGAATCTATCGAGACATTACGGAAAGAAAACAGTCAGAGAATGAGTTGAAAGAAAGTTATCAGAGACTGCAAAAACTTATACAGGATACGGTAAATGTTCTCGCAAACGTCGTTGAATTGCGAGATCCCTACACAGCTGGACATCAGCATAATGTGGCTCAACTTGGTGTTGCCATTGCTGAAGAGATCGGTTGTACTGAAGATATGATCGAGGGAATTCGCATAGGCGGCACTATGCATGATATTGGTAAGATTAAGGTGCCGATCAGGATATTGAATAAATCGGAAATGCTCACGGATAATGAGTGGGAGCAGATCAAAAATCATCCAG
Organism: Candidatus Cloacimonadota bacterium; assembly: GCA_049903315.1. Taxonomy (GTDB): domain Bacteria; phylum Cloacimonadota; class Cloacimonadia; order JGIOTU-2; family JGIOTU-2; genus Celaenobacter. Next base: position 32,409 of record JBNGBT010000002.1, read on the forward strand.
TTGTAGGTTTTGAATTGTTAAAAGATCTGGATTTTCCATGGCAGGTAGCAAAAATGGTACAGCAGCATCATGAGCGATTTAATGGGACCGGGTATCCAAACGGGCTGAAAAATGATGAAATCTTACAAGAAGCACGCATTCTTGCAGTAGCGGACGTCATTGAAGCAATGGCAAATGACAGACCCTATCGCCAGAGTCTTGGATTGGAGATAGCTCTTGAGGAAATCGAGGACAATAAGGGCATTCTCTATGATCCTGAAGTTGTTGAAAGTGCGGTGAAAATTCTTAAGGAGGGCTCGTTTGAATTTATCAAAAAACATACCTAAGAACGAGAAAAAATCTCCTGAAATTAATACTTAAATTACTCTCAGCAAATTTGACAAACATTTACATTCAAGAAAATTTGATTAATATATAATTCAAAAATACATACGCAGGGAGCCCGTATGAAAAAAGTAATTTTCTTTTTCATTCTCATTATTGGGTTGTTCTCCGTTCAAGCTTTACTTGCTCAAGATAGTGTAGCCAAAGGTGTTATTAAACCCTCAGAAATACCCCCCGGCGCTACAGGATTGATATCAGTAACCTTTACTATTCCTGAAGGAATGCATCAGACATTACAGGAAGATTATTTTTATATCGTAACTGACGAAGTTGATAGCATTGAATTTTTGCCCGTTCACTATCCTGAAGGCACTGAACATGAGGGGCTTATAGATTATTATGATTCTGTGATCCTTACTATGGAATTCATCGTAGCTGATGGTGCAAAGATAGGGGAGCGGGATGTAAAAGTATATGCAGGATACCAGTTCTGTGATGATGCGGGAATGTGTCATTTTCCTGAGGAAGATGAGCTTGTACTCTCTTTTGTTATCAGTGGTGAGCAACCTGTCAGTCCTACACAAAAGATTACCTCAACTGATACTAAGACTGAAGTAGCAAAGACATCTGGAACCGATTTTGCAGAGATTAAAAGTAAACTTGATGCGTTTGTCATGACGGACATTGCTGCCGGTTATCTAAAAAGTAAGGATTTCATCGCATTTGCAGAAAATGCAAAAACAGCAGATGGCTCATCTGCAAATAGATTTGCAGGAATGAGTATCTGGCTTATTCTCCTTCTTATAGTTGTCGGAGGTATTGCCCTTAACCTTACTCCCTGCGTACTTCCAATGATGCCAATAACCATTGCTGTACTCGGCGCAGGCACTCAGGCGGAATCCAAAGGGAAAGGTTTTTTGATCGGAGGTTTGTACGGAATTGGTATGATGCTGGCATACGGCGCGCTTGGTTTGATCGTGGTGCTTACAGGGTCGAGGTTTGGTGCAATAAATTCCTCTCCTCTATTTAACATAATAATTGCTGTCATTTTCATTTTACTCGCTCTTGCAATGTTTGATGTGTTCCCAATTGACTTCACAAAATTTCAGTCGGGCACAATGGCAGGTAAGAAATCAGGTAGGAGCAAATATATTACAGTATTTGTGCTGGGTGTGATAGCAGCTGTGCTTGCAGGTGCTTGCGTTGCGCCAGTGCTCATTTCAGTCATTTTGTATTCAGTCACATTATATACTTCAGGGAATCCGGCAGGCTTGCTTCTCCCCTTCCTCCTTGGCTTAGGCATGGCATTGCCATGGCCTTTTGTCGGTGCAGGACTTTCGATCCTTCCAAAACCCGGGAAATGGATGAAGTGGGTCAAGATCATTTTTGGTGTGATCATTCTCGTGATTGCACTTTATTATGGTTATACCGCTTTGCATATTTTCTCATCACAAGCACAGAACACAGATCATGTAGTGGAATATACAGCAGAAGAAAACGAATCTGGCTTGTATTGGACTACCTCGCTAATGGATGGTCTTGAAAGAGCAAAAGAAGAGCGCAAACCGGTTCTCATTGATTTCTGGGCTACGTGGTGTAAAAACTGCCTTGCAATGGAAGCAACAACTTTCCGAGACGATGAAGTCGAAGAGGTTTTAAAGGATTTTGTTCTTGTCCGTTATCAAGCTGAGGATTTAAAGAAATCCCCAACAAAAGAGATACTCGATTACTACGATGTGCTCGGACTTCCTTCCTATGTCGTGCTTATACCCAAATAATATTCAAGAGGTTTAAAATATGAAAAAATTTGCAGTATACTTCCTTGGAATTGTACTCGTGCTAACGATATTTTCCTGTGATAGATTTAATCATCATTTTGATCCGTTCTTTACTCCATTCGAGCATTATTTGGAACGATTTGCAACTCATGTGGAAGATGGCATCTTATTTGATGATGTGGCATCTATCATGTCCTACTATTCGGATACCTATCTGAACAACGGCGTGGAAAAATCAGGTATGGAGAATCTTTATACTTCCCTCGCTGATGCATCACCGGACAGCGTTGCAATTGAGATAGATATTCTCACAGAAGCTGAATATAAGGTATCATACCGTATTGTGACTGCAGGAGTTGATACCACTATTATTGACTATGCGCAAGCGCTGCGTGACAGCTTTCTTTTTATAGGAGATCAGATCGCACCACCGGTTCCACAAAAAGTATTGGTGGAAGTCATCACAGGTACATGGTGCCCGAACTGTCACTATGCCGAGGAAGCACTTCAGCAGCTAAAACTGGAATATGGCGATTCCCTTTATTATATGGATTATCACTGGAATGACGTTCTGGACATCGGAGCGATAGAACTTATACAGTATTATGGGATGAACTATTCAGCTCCTCAATCTATGTTCCAGGGACAGGTAAATGTTACCGGCGGGGGGACAGAAACTTATGATCAATACCTTAACACATTCACAACCTTGGCAAGTGAGGATGCTCTCGCACAGATCTTTGATTTCTCTTATACTGTTTCTGATACTCTATCAGGACAAGTTACGATAGACAAGGATGACACACTTCCACTAGTTGATTTATATCTTAAATATACGCTTGTTGAGAAGGTTTCATCAGTCAATGGATATAATGGAAGACCCTGCGAACAGGTCGTTATCGCAAAAGGAATGAAAGATATAAGCAATGAAGATCTCGAAAACCCGGTTTCATTTAAGCTCGAAATGCCCCAAACAGTTCCGGATGATATTGTGCTTTACATATGGTTGCAAACTCTTGCAGATCCGTATAATGCGGATACATGTAAAATATATAATGTCATTGAAGAAGATATTGTAATTGTGAAAGGGAGCAATTAATGAGAAAAATAAAAACTGTTCTGATAGTAAGTTTCATATTCTTCGCTTCCCTAACATTCGCATTGGACACGATGCCGGATTTCACACTTGAGGATATTAATGGTGACCAGGTAAATTTCGAAGAACTATTAAATAAAAAAGCTGTGATCATTGATTTCTGGGCGAAGTGGTGTACTCCATGCAAGAAAGCCCTCCCACATCTTAGTGATATTCAGTCAAAATATGATGATTTGGTAAATGTAGTATGTATTACCATTGATAAAGCGCGTGACAAAGGCAAGGTTAAATCTTTCGTGAAATCCAAGGACTATGAATTCATTACACTTTTTGACCCGAATCAAAGTGTATCAGATATGCTGAATATCATCTCGATCCCAAAGACTTTTATTGTTAATGAAGCCGGCGAGATCGTGTATACTCATGAAGGTTATACGCAGGGGGATGAAGTTGAACTGGAAGCTGAACTCAGGAAAATTATTTTTAAAAATATAACTATGAAAGAGCTTAATAAAATATATCCCCAGGAAGAACTACCGGAGCCTACAACATATGTACTACCTGTGTATCCGGAAAAAGCTCATAATGACGGAATCCAGACAGACATTATCCTTGATCTTGAAATTCTGGAGGATGGTACAGTGGGGGATGTGTGTGTTGTCAGTGCCTGTGAAGACCCAACTCATGGATTTGAGAATGCTGCGATAGAAGCAGCCGGGCAATGGGTATTCGAACCTATTACTATTGACAGCGTGTCCGTTAAAACCCGTGTCCTCTATCCAATTCGATTCAGAATAGAAAAATATGAGAGGTGATCATGAAAAAAATCATACTATTGCTCGTCATCATATCCTTTGCTTCGTCCCTTTTTGCAGTGAACGATTTTCGCATAATCGGTTTAAATGAGGCAACGTACGTTTATAAAAATGCAGAAGATTCCCTGAAGAATTATTTCTCGGATGAATTCAGTTTCAGATTGTCTTACAAAAATTTTACATTTGGAATGAAGTTCATTGCGGATCTTCCCAGGTATGATGAATACGCTGCAATGCAGGATCTTACTTCTCAATCGATTTCGTATACATGGGATGAGCGGTTCCTTGAATATAAAGTGGATGATTTCTCTATACGTGCGGGAAACTTTGAGCAGGTCTTTGGTTCAGGTATTGCTCTTAGAGTCTATCAGGATAGAGATTTCGATATTGATACCCGTCTGAATGGATTTTCGACAGAAATATTTCCAAAATTCTTTCAAATGAAAGCCCTGTATGGAGCACTGCCTAATAAGGATAATGATACAAAGAATGACCTTGTCGCAGGACTTGATATGCAAAAAGATATATTTGATCCGCTCAAGGTTGGTGCATCTTTTGTGAATGTGCGCAAGTGGCAGGCAGGTGATAACTATCTGGATAGGAAGATATTTGGCGTTCGAGCCGATCTGGATGTCAGCTTATTCGATTTAAGTGCTGAATATGGCTATCTCGATCAATCCGAAGGCATTTCGAAGGTAGGACATGCTTTTTACGGAAATCTTAATACATATTTTGATATAATTTCTTTCTCTGTCGCATATAATAATTATTTAAATTTTGATTCACGTTTAAATGATCTTCCAATTCTCAATCACAGCAACGAACCCTTATACGATTCACCTATCGGAAAAGATCAGCAAGGTGTCATGGGTGAAGTAACGTTCATGCCCAATGACTTTAATGAGATTATTGTTAATTATGCAGAAGAATGGAACAATGCATGGACGATCCGGCAGAGTGATCTGTGGGTTGAAGCAATTCATTATTTTGACACTTCGACACTGGTCACAAGCTTTTCTCATCTTGAAAGAAAGGATGAAGAGGTGAACCACTGGGAAAAAGAAGTTACTCCTACTCTTATGTATGATTTTATGATCGGGGAGACTCCTTTTTCCATAAAAGCGGAGTATCAGTATTTTGATAAACATTACCAGCAGGAAAAATCACATCATTGGGAACCGCTTGTGCAAATCGATACGAATATCTTTGATTTTGATTTTTCAATCATTGCGGAATATTCGTATGAAAATATAAAAGATATTGGGAAAAATCCGCCATGGCTTGGTGCAGAGATAAGCAAAGAGATATTTCAGAGCTCGACAATGCGTCTTTTTATCGGCAAGGAAAAAGGCGGAAAGGTTTGCCGCAACGGCATTTGCAAATATCGCAACCAGTTTGAAGGATTACGTTTAGAATTAGTTACCACTTTTTAGTGGGAAGGAGCATATATGAAAAAAAATGTACTAATATTTATGAGTTTAATTTTATTAGGTGTCATCGGCTTGCATGCTGATCTGACAGTAAACATTCCTTTTGATCCTGATGTTATGGGACCTGCGTATAATGATACAAATTATACTTATGTGTCTGAATATTTCGATGTGATAAATGAAGGAGTTACAGATGACTTTACTGTTATTGTAGATTACTTGGAGATTCCATCAGGATGGTCACTGGGTTGGTGTCACGAATATCAAGGCAGCGGTGCATGTCATGTGGTGCCTTATCCATGGACTTTTGAGTTTGGAAGCGGAGATACATTAAAATTAGATTTTTCTATCTTTGTCACTTCAGCCGGTGCGATGCCTTTCTTTTATTCCTTTACCGCACCAAGCTTAGCATTTCCAACCGTTGTTGATTTTTCTTATACAACAGGCGTTGCAGTTGACGATCCGCAATATAACGAAAAGGTACTTCTGAAGAATTCACCGAATCCCTTTAATGAATCAACTGAAATTTCTTTTAATATAAAAAATTCTGCACACAGAGATGCAAAGATCGCAATATATAACCTTCAGGGAAAACTCATCAAAAGCTATTCTGTCAGCCCTGAAATGAATTCAATCACTTGGAACGGCACTGACGAAAAAGGTGCAGCGCTTCCCAGTGGAGTGTACTTATACACTGTCACTATGGATGATGAGATCATGAAAACAGAAAAATTATTATTACTCAAATAAGGAGAACTAATGCGTTTTAAACTCGGAATACTGATTTCAGTGTTGTTGATCACGACCGGATTGTCGGAATTGTATGGAAACCAGAATATTCTCACACCTCAACTTCAGCAAAAGCTGCAGGAGAGCACTCGAGATGAATTAATACCCGTCAATATAATTATGAAAGAACAGTATGATCCTCAATATCTGTTACAGCAGAGTATGTTTCTTCCTATTTCAGAAAGAAGAAATTACGTCATCCAAGAGCTGCAATCCTTTTCTGATATGCATCAGCAAGAGCTTCTTTATGATCTGCAGAACCTGTCTTACAACAATGTCGTGCAGGATATTCAATCCTTGTGGGTTTCGAATGTTATTGCCTGCAAAGCTACATCAGAAGTTTTATATGATCTAATGGAGCGGGATGACATTGAATTTATTGATCATGATGAGATACGAAATATGCTCATGTTTGAAAAAGGAAATACATATAATCCAACCTCTCGTGAGATCACGTGGAATGTGACCAAGGTCAATGCTGATGATGTGTGGAATCTTGGATATACAGGAAGCGGTGTCGTGGTCGCAGTTATCGATACAGGCGTGAATTATAATCATGTTGACCTTGCTGATCATTTGTGGACTGATCCCGCATATCCAAATCATGGCTGGGATTTCCGCTATAATGATAATAATCCTATGGACGATCATGGGCACGGCACACACTGCTCCGGTACAGTTGCCGGAGATGGAACTGCCGGTTCTCAGACAGGAATGGCACCAGATGCTCAGATCATGTGCCTTAAAGTTCTTGATAGTGATGGCGGTGGCTCGGAATCCAACGTATGGAATGCAATTCAATTCGCTATTACAAATGGTGCAGATGTTGTTAGTATGTCCCTTGGTTGGCTGCATGCATGGTCACCAAATAGGGTAACATGGCGCAATACTATGAACACTCTCCTGGCAGCAGGCATCCCAGCTTCAGTTGCTGCAGGTAATGAAGGAGATCAACAGTATTCATATCCGATTCCTGATAATGTTCGAACTCCCGGCGATTGCCCTCCTCCCTGGCTTCATCCTGATCAGACACTCATAGGTGGAATAAGCTCGGTCATTTGTATTGGTGCGACCAATTCCGGAGATGGGATTGCAGGTTTTTCAGGTCGAGGACCTTGTACATGGGAATATATATCCGGTTTCAATGACTATCCTTATTCTCCTGAAATCGGCTTAATACGTCCCGATATTGTTGCTCCCGGAGTCAACATCAAATCACTTGCTCATTATAGCAATTACGGGTATGAAAACGGTTGGAATGGAACCTCAATGGCAACACCTTGCGCTGCTGGTGTGATGGCTTTGATGCTTTCAAAAAATCCAAACATACTTCCAGCTCAAATCGATCAAATTTTAGAAGAAACTGCATATGTGCTCTCAACATCAAAGAGCAATACATTTGGTTCAGGAAGAGTCGATGCACTTGCAGCAATAAATCAGGTTCCTTCCCCGAGTCCGATCATGAACTTCTACCCGGATAGTCTTGACTTTGGAGATGTTCAGATTGGAGACGAATTAACTCAACAATTTTATATTGAAAATGTTGGTGGAGATACACTCCGCGGCACGATTAATGCGCCGGACGGATTCACCGTAACATTACATGGTTCAGATGAACCCGGCAGAAATACTCTTGAATATGCTGTTTCTTGCGGTTCGTGCACTGCATACGATCTCATTTTCTGCCCGACGAGTGTACAAACTTATGATGATTATGTCAGAATCAACCAGATCCCATTTTATATGTTCTATCTTGATGTATGTGGTGAAGGATGTCCTGAAGTAGGTGTTGATCAAAATCCTCATACGAAGCCCTTTATAGAGCATTTTCCAAATCCTGTCACATCAACGCTGAACATGCACTACTCACTAAATAATCAGCAGGATGGCCTGCCTATCACAATCTATAATATTAGAGGTGAATTTATCACTACGATCCAAGGGCATGACGGCATCGCGAGTATGGATGTGAGCTCTTTGAATTGTGGTGTATATTTTTATAAAATAAATCATCAGGGAATATCATATTCCAATAAATTCATAATACTAAAATAATTATCATGAAAATCAAAAAAAGTAAGATAGTCATTCCTATATTCTTATGCGCTGCAATTATTGCAGTTGTACTTATTTCCATCCCAAAACCAGCTAGTAAAGGCAAACCTGCAGAACGCTGGGTAGAAAAACCACACGGTCAAAAAGTTAAAAAAGAGCCCGATGTGCTGCCCAATGAATGGATGGCTTACCAGCGCGTTTATCCCTATGATAAGATCAAGCTCGAGAACTATCTTAAAAGCATGGAAGATGCCCAGAAACTTCACAAGGAGTCCGCTCATTATAAATATTCCTGGGAGTTAGTAGGACCTACCAATATTGGTGGGCGCATCACTGATCTTGCGGTAAATCCTAATGATCTGAATACTTACTACGTGGGAGCTGCATCCGGCGGAGTGTATAAAACCATAAATGGCGGTGCGAGCTGGGAAAATATTTTTACCGATGTACCTGTTATTTCTGTGGGTGCTATTGCACTTGATCCAAACAATGTAACTACTCTTTATGTCGGGACAGGTGAAGCGAATGCATCGAGTTACAGTTTTCTTGGGAACGGCATATATAAGTCCACAAATGGCGGTCTGTCATGGGACAATATTGGTTTAGAACAATCCGGCTATATTGGCAGGATCGTGGTAGATTATATGAATTCTCAGAGAGTGTTCGTGGCAGCGTGCGGAAATCTCTTCTCACCAAATTCCGAAAGAGGAGTATATCGCAGTGATGATGGTGGGGAGACCTGGCAGCGAAAACTCTTCATTAATGATTCCACTGCAGCAGTCGATATTGTTCAACATCCAACCAATCCGAATATTCTCTATGCCGCAATGTGGGAGCGTATGCGCGGTTTGACGTACAGACGATCCTTTGGTCCGAGTTCCGGTATCTGGAAATCAGAAAATGGCGGAGATACCTGGACTGAGCTTACAAATGGTTTGCCAACGGGCAGTGATGTAGGACGAATCGGACTCGCAATTGCAAAATCTAATCCTGATAGGCTTTATGCATTTTATGATAGAACAAACCAGGTTGATGTCTACAAAACAAGCAATGGCGGAGCAAGCTGGACTGCAACCAATGATGGAGCACTGCAGGGAATAAACAGCAATTTCGGCTGGTATTTCGGCCAGATCCGGGTCGATCCAAATGACCAGGATCGAGTATATGTTATGGGAGTGTACCTGTACCGTACAACAAATGGAGGTTCAAGCTGGAGTGAAATCGCATATAGTGTGCATGTTGACCATCATGCAATGTATATTGATGAAGATACAGGATTTATTATCGAAGGAAATGACGGCGGTCTTTATACCAGCTCAAATTCGGGCTCTTCTTGGTCAAAAATAAATAACCTACCCATGACGCAATTCTATGCAATCGAGATCGATCAAACCTATCCTTACAGAATCTACGGCGGTACTCAGGATAATAATACGATCCGGACTATGACAGGTGCACTTAATGATTGGGAAGCAATTTTGGGCGGAGATGGATTCTACTGCTTGGTAGATTACACAAATCCTAATAGAATCTTTGCAGAATACCAATGGGGCAACCTATACCGGTCAACCAACGGAGGTTCATATTTCAGCTATATTGCAAATGCAATGAGTGGCGACCGAACAAACTGGTCTTCTCCCTATGTGATGCATCCAACAAATCCTGATATTCTCTACTTTGGCACGTATAGAGTATGGAAAACAACGAATGGAGGATCAAACTGGTCAGCAGTAAGCGGAGATCTTACTCAGGGTGATGATATAAGTGGTTATCATACAATCTCAACAATGGCTATCTCCACACTTGACCCTGGTCTTATTCTTACAGGCAGTGATGACGGACGAGTTCATATTTCCGATAATAGTGGGACTTCATGGACAAATATTTCTGTAGGTCTGCCTGATCGCTGGATTACGAGAGTGGCATTTGATCCTCATAATGCAACTACCATCTATGCAACGATTTCCGGTTTTCGCTGGGATGAAGAAGCCCCCCATGTTTTTAAATCTACTAATCTTGGATTGGACTGGGTAAATATTAGCGGAAATCTTCCTGAAATGCCCGTGAACTGCATTGCCCTTGATCCGAATATCCAGAATAAAATATTTGTTGGAACGGACTCGGGTGTATTTTTCTCTGAAGATGGAGGCTTTAGCTGGCACAGTCTTTCCCAGGGAATCCCCAATGTTCCTGTTACTGATATGAAAATTTATAATCCTGATCGATTTATGGTCATCGGCACATACGGCTGTTCTGCATATAAGATCGATCTTGACGACATTATTGTGAGTACTGATCCTGAACCGGACGAGCACGTGCTTGTACAACTCTATCAGAACTATCCCAATCCTCTTTCATTATCTTCACATGCATCAACGCAGATCGATTTCTCTCTGAGTACTCCTGCTGATATAGAAATTACAATCTATAATATAAAAGGTCAGAAAGTAAAAAACATAATGAACAATCAATTGGCAGCTGGGGATCATAATGCACTATGGAATGGTACTGATGAATTCGGTAAATCCGTTTCCACAGGAGTGTATCTTTACAAGCTGTCTGTTAATGGAAATGTAAAGCAAATCAAACGATGTACAATAATACAATAAAACAAAAAGGATATCTCATGAAAAAATTACTTATACTAATCGCGGCTTTAATTATGCTTCCCGCAATTCTTTCTGCAACACAAATGAACGTGGTCGGGGAAGTATTTACATCCACGTCTTGAGGATACTGTCCTTCAGCCCGGGCCGGGTTGAGAGATCTTCAAGCTAATTTTGATAACTTTATACCGCTTTTCTGGCAAAGCACCAGCGGCTACGTGGGGATGCCAAGTCCCAATTACAGCACCCGTGGGGGTATGTACGGTGTCAGCGGTATTCCACATGCTCGATTTGGAGGATACATCTCTGAAGTTGGTGGAATTGCTGGCGGTAATATGTACAATTATTATCTTCCTCATTACAATACACTTAATGCCCTGGATAGTCCATGTGCTATTGACATTACGATGGATGTTACCTCTAAATCTACCATTGATGTTCAAGCTGATGTTGAATTGACTGGAAATATTACTACTACTAACAACAAGATCATTCTTCTGCTTACATACAAATACACTGATGATTATACTTGTGCGGTCGTTGCATATCATGATGAGAACTTTAATCTTACCACAGTAGGTCAGACCGGAAGCTTTTCCTATTCATTCGCGTATGACCCAGACTGGGTATTACCCGATTTGAAGGCAGTTGCTATTGTTCAGCCCTTTTCAAGCAATTACAAAATACATCAGGCAGCCACTTGTGGTGTGAGCGGCATTTTCTCAATCTTCAGCAGCAATATTCAATCCGGACCACCGCAATTGGGTGTACAATTCTATAATGAATCATATCCTGATACAGGCATTGTATCATATGAATGGGACTTTGACGGAGATGGAACATGGGACAGTACAGAAGAAAATCCATATCATCTTTATGACACGATTGGTAGTTATAATGTATCACTCCGCATCTCTGATGGAGTCGAAACAGCAACTACAACAGCAGATGATTATATCACTGTAACGAACAGCTCAGATATTTCCGGAGAATTATCCGGTATATGGACAGAAACATATAGTCCATATATTATCACCGACGATGTGCATCTTGCGGATGAAAATCACCTGGAGATCGGACCGAATGTGGTAATCCATACGAACAACGGAAGCAAAATCACGATTGAAGGATACTTCCGCGCAGTAGGTGATGAACGAGGTAACATCATTTTTATGACTGATGATACCTGGAGCGGTTTATACTTCTTCAATTCACCTTATGAAAATGCACTGAGTCACGCAAATATAACCGGTTCTAATAACTGCGCAATCGATATTTATAACTCCCGAGTAGTAATAGGTTATAATACTATTTTTGGAAACTCCACAAGCTCTCAGAAAGGACCTGCGATCAATGCAACGAATGCTGACGAAGTGCTTATTGAATGGAATCTGATATCCAATAATACAAGCTCGAGTTTGTGTGGTGCGATAAGTTTGGATAATTCCTCTCCGCTTATTGTTCGTAACATCATTGTGAATAATGAAGCGGTCTATTCCGGTGCATTTAGCATGAAGAATGCATCATGTCCGGAACTTCTCAATAATACTATAGCGAACAACCTTGCGAGTTATGTATTTTATTTGTTTTCAAGCTCTAATCCTATAATCGAGAATTCTATTATCAGGAACACGAGTAATGTGTTCATTAACTTCTCCAGCACACCTTTAGTCACATATTCTGATGTTTCAGGTGGATTCACAGGGACAGGCAATATCGATGAAAATCCCCTGTTTGTTAATCCAACTGCCGGTGACGGACCTACTTATGACGGGCTTGCAGCTGATTGGGGCTTACAGCAATCCTCCCCATGTATCGATGCAGGAAATCCTACTTCACCACCCGATCCTGACGGCACTCGTGCTGATATGGGTGCTCTGTATTACCATCAATATGTGTCTGTAGATGACCCGGAGGTAATACCGGTTTCCGTACACAACTTCCCTAATCCTTTTGCCAATAAAACGACTATTTCTTTTAATTCAACTGCGAATCTACAGGGCTTGGATCATATTACCATCTACAATATAAAAGGTGAGATGGTTACAACCTTAGCTTTAGAAGCATCTGATTCAGGATTCAGCACTGTATGGGATGGTAGAGATGATGCAGGAAAGAGTGTTTCAAACGGAATATATTTCTACAAATTCAAAGCAGAAGATATTGAAAGAACACAGAAATTGATCTTAATGAGATAGCTGATACTCAATTTAGAAGATACATAGAGCAGGATGTCGTAGTCCTGCTCTTTTTTGTATGGAAAAAACTTCCAATTATAATCCAGTTAGCGGATATCCGAATATTTGTATGTGCAAGAAAAATAAATTTGACAACAAAGAAAAATAAATTTCGAATTTACTTAAGTAAAGTTGATGCTGGTTTTATATGCTTACTGGACGGAAAATATCATGAAAAAATGGAAAAAAGACTGTAAACAATTTATTTTAACTTCATAATGGAGGAATAATGAAAAAGTGTATTATGTGTTTTATACTTTGTCTTTTTATGGTTGGTACTACATTAGCTCAGGATGGTAAAGACTATGGTGTCCCAGATTGGGAGTTCATTCAGGAACCCACAACACTCACGGGTTTTACAAACTACTATGACTACATGCCCGGAAGTCTCTGTGGTCATCCTATTATGCGTCAACCTGATTGTTATGGCGGAGTATATTTTACCTTTCACGGACGTCCAAATATTATAGATAATAGAAGAGTTTATTGGGCATATGTTCATCCAAATGGTGCAATAGAATATGCGACAATCACAACTTCAGACACATACGAGGGTTATCCAAGTTTGACAATACATCCTGCTTCCGGTGATCCTATTGTTTCATGGCATGATATTTTGGGACCATCCACTCCAGAAGATACAAATACTCGTGCGACGTTTGATGACTATGGATTACTCTACATTCCCGGTTTCTGGAAAACTCCAGTAGCCTTTGATCAACCTGTTCCTTATGTTGAAGAGTATTTATGGCCTTACGTGTTTATTGGAAAAGCTCCGGATTATGTGACTACTGGTAATTATCGTCTATATCAGATAAGTGAACAAGGTCCTGACGGTGAGATTGAACATCCCATACTTCGTTGGATCGACGTTCCGGAAGATTCTTATGTGTACGGTGATCTTGATATAATGCTTGATAAGACCAATTGGCACCCTCCAGTTAACATTGCACGCGACTGGTCAGATCCCGATGCAGGTATTTCCTGCCGTCCATATCCTTCCTTTGCGGTAGATCCATTCACGCCCGGTCACGTTGCAATATTTGGTTATGCATGTTATGTAAACGGACTTACAGGAAATGAAATTGTTCCACAGGGATTCTATGTATGGGATTCCTATGATGGGGGAGAAACATGGTCATATGATAATTTTCATTCGTATGAAACCGATGTAGGCATGCTGAATGAATATGTATTATATGCGGTTGAGAATATTCCTGGTTTTACTGATGATGAAGGCATTCCCTTTGATTCGCTTCATGTGTGGGTTGGTTTCCCCGGTAATTACTGTTCAACTAATCGAACTGCTGTTTTTGACAGGGAGGGTAATCTTCACTTACCGGAACTTTTCTGGATCAGCTATGTTGATGAGGAGATCGGTTCTGTAACATATTGGCCCGAATACGCTTTCTTGTTCCAAGCAGAAGTTGTATATAAATCCGACGGCACATGGGACATTCGACATGTTGCAAATATGTCAGGAACGGATGCATGGACAGGTCGCAGTGTTCCCTGGGAAATCGATCCTGTAAGTGGAGATACATTGATATACCCATGGTGTGATATAGCAACTAATGATTATTCACCAAGCGGTTATGTAAATCTCCAATATCAGGCAGTATGCCTTGAACAAGATTGGATGGCACATGTGTGGGTAAGTGGTACGAAAATGCTCGAAGCTGAATTTGGCCCTGTCCCTTTGTTTTATTATCATCATCCAATCATTTATATCGCGATATCAAATTGTAATGGTGAATGGTGGTATGATCCAATAGAGCTATCAGATATTTTCAGTACTGCATATCCTGGCTTCGCAGATATGATAACGGTCTATCCGTATGTAAATCCAATTATAAAGGATCTCGGAGATGGTTGGGGACAGATCGATATGTACTTTCTTGATGATAATGATTATGGGAGTTCAATCAGCGGTTTAGGAAATAGTACGGGTGGTCAAATGGTTTATTGTTCTTTCAAATTTTATTATTATGTACCACTGTCAGTTGATCCTTCATATCCAGGAGCTGAATCTTCGCTTACTCTTTTCAATGTTCCCAATCCCTTCAAATCAAATACACTTATACAGCTTTCTGCTTCTTGTGGAATTGAGAATGCAAAAATAAATATTTATAATCTGCGAGGTCAGCTTGTAAAATCATTAGATTCAATTACAGATACTCATAATGAAGGGCATGTAACATGGGATGGCACAAATCAAAATGGTAATACAGTTTCCAACGGAATTTACTTCTACAAATTCAAAGCAGGAGATCTGGAAAGAACACAAAAATTGATCTTGATGAGATAGCTGATACTCAATTTAGAAAATATATAGAGCAGGATGTCACAGTCCTGCTCTTTTTTATTATATGAATTAGTAATTTCATCTGGCAATTTTGCGGTTAAATAGAGAGCAATTATACATATTTATCCCATAAGAAAGGACGAAATTTAGAACTCAATTAATTCCAGAAAAATTTGACAAAAAATTAGGGTATTTCCCAATGAAATAAATTAATTTCAGGAGGAGCAGATGAAAAAATTAGCTGTTCTCATATTTCTTATGATCCTCTCATCAACAGTTTTTGCAGCGTATCAGGTCGGCGATGTAGTTTCAAATTTCAGCTGGACTGATAACACAAGCACAACGCATAATATTTATGACCTCATCGACGCGGAAAAAGCGATCGTATTTTTCTGGGGAGGTACTGGTTGAGGTGGCTGTGTTTCGGCGGCGCCGCAATTAGAAACTATCTGGCAAAATTACCAAGGAACCGGTCATTGTTACATTCTTTCCGAAACCGACTGGACTTCTTATGGAGCAACATATTTTAATTCTTATGATATCGATCCTTATTACTCTCAATATGGAAACGGGTTTATTCCATTTTTTGCTGTCATTGGTGGTGAATACAAATTGTATTACGGAGACAATAGTGTGGGTAGTGTACCAGCTGCGCTGGATGCTGCCATTGCATCCTTGGGTTTATATGCAAATTTTGATGCAAATATAACTCAGGGACCTCCAGAACTCACTGTGCAGTTTACCAGCACATCGTCAGGTGCTCCGGATGCATGGGACTGGGATTTCAACAATGACGGTACCATTGATAGTCACGAAGAAAATCCTGTGTGGACCTACACCGGAGTTGGTTCTTATGATGTTTCTCTTACAGTTTATGAAGGAGCTGATAGCGATGAACTCATTCAAGAGGACTTTATTACTGTTCTCGATCCATCGAATGTATCCGGTGAATGTGCTGGAAATTGGTCACCCACTTATGGAACGTACACGATTACTGGGAATGTTACCGTTCCTGTCGGTACGGTTCTGTCGATCGAGCCAAGCACGAATATCGTTGTAAATAATGGCAGCAAGATTGAAGTGAAAGGCAGAATTGAAGCACAGGGTTCAGAACGTGGATTGATACACTTCTCAACCGGCACTACATGGAAAGGTGTAAAGATAATCGATAGTCAAGAAGACAATGTGATCGATTTATGCTATTTCACAGGTTGTACAGAAAGTGCAGTTGATATTGATAATTCTACAGTAGATGTTCTCAACAGCACGTTTTATGAAAATACCAATACGAATCAAAAAGGTCCTGCTATAAATGTATTAGATGCCAGTGATGTCCTTATAATGGGTAATTCAATTGCAAATAACTATAGTTCTGTCCTTTCAGGTGGTATTGTGCTCGATAATGCCTCGGTTGAGATTTCCCATAATATCATTGTGAATAACGAAGCTACTTTTGCCGGTGCAATTGGAATGAAAAATGGATCTGATGCATCACTTATCAATAATACGATTGCAAACAATGTCGGGAGCTATGCCTGTATTTATCTTATATCCTCTTATCCGAATGTACTCAATACGATCATCATTCATGATGGTTTGATATTCACGACATTCAGCAGTAATCCAATAGTAAACTATTCCTGTATCTCAGGCGGATATTCCGGAACAGGAAATATCAGCGATGATCCGGAATTTGTGACTCCCTCTGCAGGGGACGGCATTGCCTATGATGGTTTAGCTGCAAACTGGAATCTGCAAGAAACTTCTCCGTGTATTGATGCGGGAGATCCTTCCTCACCTCCTGACCCTGACGGCACGATTGCAGATATGGGTGCTTTGTACTATCATCAGGTAGTCTCGGTTGACGATCCACACAGCAACATGATCTATGTCAGACAGAATGCACCGAATCCTTTCAAAGGTTCTACTTCAATATCCTATTCATTGCCAAAGAATTCCGAAAATGCTGTCATCACGATCTATAATGTCAAAGGTGATGTTGTGAAGGAATTTACTCTTGAAAACACAGAAGGTGATATCATATGGAATGGTATGGATCAGAATAATAATGCTGTTGCAAGCGGAGTTTATTTTTATAAACTGCAAGGAGATTCCATTTCTCAGACCAGGTCAATGGTCTTCATGAAGTAGCATTTTACTCATATACATAGCTTTCGGTTGAGAGGAAGGAACTGGTGTTCCAGCTGGTCTTCAAAATCAGTAGTGAGCGGATAACACCGTTTATGGCAGGTTCGATTCCTGCCCTCTCGGCCATTTTTTTATTTAAAAAATAGGAATTGAAATGGATAAAAACGAACTCAGAAAAATTCCCGGAGTGGATACCTTGAAAAAGACCTCAAAGATTAAAGAACTCATTTCTGAATTTGGAGAAGAACTCACAGTTTTCTCAATCCGCCAGGTATTGGATAAGGTAAGAGAATCTGTTCTACAAGGGAAGAGAATTCCATCCGAAGATAAGATGCTTGCTATGATCGGGCAGAGAATAAATAATATTGGTTCCCAATCATTAAAACCAATGATCAATGCGACGGGTATCGTGCTGCATACAAATCTTGGGCGAGCCCCACTGGGTGAAGTACTCACAGAGGAAGTATCCAGAGTAATTCACGGATACTCCAATCTTGAGTTCGATTGTGAAAAAGGAAAGCGGGGTCACAGGGGAAACCATATCACTGATCTTATTACTTTTATTACAGGCGCAGAAGATGCAGTTGTCGTAAATAATAATGCAGCAGGTGTGTACCTGTCTCTCAGAACATTTTCAAAAGGTAAAGAAGCAATCATATCTCGCGGTGAACTGATAGAGATAGGTGGCTCATTCCGCATACCTGATATCATGAAACAAAGCGGTGCGAAAATGATCGAAGTGGGTACAACAAATCGTACACGCCTATCAGATTATGAAGCAGCAATTACTGACAAAACTGCGGTACTGTTCAAGGCACACAAATCAAATTATTATATAGAAGGATTTTCCGAGGAAGTAGAGATAGAAGCTCTTGCGCAGCTCGCGCATGATAAGGAACTCATGTGTGTTTTTGATTTGGGATCGGGATTACTGAGAAAACCAACGGGGCTCTTATTAGAAACTGAACCGGATGTTCATAGTGCAATTGCGTCCGGTGCCGATCTCGTGATGTTCAGTGGTGATAAACTTCTGGGTGGTCCTCAAGCAGGCATTATTGTCGGCAAAAAGAAGTATATTCAGAAATTGAAGAAATCACCACTTATGCGTGTACTTCGGGTAGGAAAAATGACGCTTGCAGCACTCTCTGCAGTGATCCGATGCTATCTCAAAGATGAAACACTCCTTGAAAATGTGCCAGTTTTCCACTTGCTGGATCAGAAAAAAGACGAACTGCAAGAGAAAGCACTACAGTTTTCAAAACTCCTTTTAAAAGAAAAAATTCCTAATATAATTATTGAAAATACGGCTCATTGCGGCGGAGGGACTCTTCCACAAGTTGAAATTCCCAGTTTTGCAGTGCGGCTTGATCTCTTAAAAACAAGGATTACTCCAGAACAGCTTTACCATCAATTGCTTCAATTAGAGAAACCTATTCTCGGTATTCTTCGCGAGGGTACGATACTCTTTGATGTGTTCACTTTAACTGAAGACCAGTTTGAATACATAGCAAAGCAAATAGTTGCTTTTAATTGAGTGGTACATTGAAAACAATATCCAATATCCAACAAGGAATTTCCAAGTACCTTACAGATGATAAATATAATAATGGGAAAGAATATTTTAAACACAATATGAATAATTTGAGAATTGCTTTTGAAGATTCGAGCGAGACTGAATTTCTATGGATATTGGTTATCCTGTATTGGATATTGGACATTCAGTCTATTTGTTTTACTTTAACATCCCAATTAAAATTATATGCAAACGAATTATAAAGAGTATCAAACAAAAACGTCATGAAGCATTTGATAATGGGTACAGCAGGTCATGTTGACCACGGCAAAACTGCGCTCATCAAGGCACTGACAAATTTTGATTGCGACACGCACAAGGATGAGAAAAAACGAGGGATCACTATTCATCTTGGTTTCACACATCTCGATCTACCGAATGGGAACAGCATCGGTATAATTGATGTGCCCGGGCATAAAGATTTCATCAACACGATGATATCTGGAGCCAGCACAATTGATTTTGTGCTTTTTACTGTCGCTGCAGACAGCAGTATCATGCCGCAAACGAGCGAGCATCTGCATATTATGGAGCTTCTGGGTATCAAAAACGGCATTATTGCACTAACAAAATGCGATACAGTTGATGAAGAAATATTGGAACTCGTTGAGCTTGAAATTGACGAGTTCGTTGCAGGTACATTTCTTGAGCACGCTCCGATCATTAGAACATCTACAAAAGATAATATGGGAATGAGTGAATTAATGAGTGAGATCAGTAAAATCACAGAGAAAATTGAGCAGCGATCATCCGGATTATTTTTCAGAATGTACATCGACAGGATTTTCAGCGTTCAAGGTTTTGGTACGGTTATAAACGGGTCGGTTTTGCAAGGAAGCGCAACAAAGAATACAGTTTTGTATTTACTCCCCGGGAGTAAAGAATTGAGGATTCGCAAGATGGAACATCACGGGAAAGAGGTGAATGAAGTGGTATCCGGTCAGCGAGCTTCTTTGAATGTGGTGGGACTGGATATACAGAATTTCCAGCGTGGAATGATGGTATCAGAAAGAATCATAAAACCTACAAAAATGATCGATGCGGAACTCACTTTATTTGATCATGACAGAACTTTCGGAATATGGAATCATGCCCTTTTTCTCATGGGTACTTTTGAAGATCAAGTAAGGATACATTTACTCGATAAAGATACTTTACAAGGTGGTGAAAAAGGATTGGTGCAGATACATCTTGAAAAAGAATGCTTTCCAATTTTTGGAGATTCATTCATTATCAGGAGCACGTCCGGAGATATTACACTTGGGGGAGGTAAGGTGCTGGATGCATATCCCCTTCATCATAAAAAGCGAACTCCGCAAATCATGGAACATATACAGACAATTGCGGATGGGGGTTTGCCGGCATTCATCGCAGCTGAGGTGAGAAAGCGACCTCATGCAGTTCCTCTACCATTTCTTGCAGAAATTTCTAACATTCCTGAACAAGAATTGAAAGAAATAGTATTAGCTTCCATTCCCGATGATATCGAGATAAGAGAAGTCAATCAAAAAATATTATTAGTAGCTCTCTCAAGAATTGGACTGATTAAAGGAAAAATTACCAAAATACTCACGAAGCATCACACGGAGAATCCGCTTATAC
This sequence comes from Candidatus Cloacimonadota bacterium, assembly GCA_049903315.1. GTDB lineage: Bacteria > Cloacimonadota > Cloacimonadia > JGIOTU-2 > JGIOTU-2 > Celaenobacter. Next base: position 53,167 of record JBNGBT010000002.1, read on the forward strand.
AAAGGGGAAAAACCTTCGAAGAATTATCCAGTCTACTGAATCTGGGCACAGAATATGACGTTTCATTCTTGAGTATGCTGTTGGAAGAAATGAGTAATAATAAAGTTCTGCGTAAGATTGAAGGAACGTATGCTCTTAAAGAAAAGGATAATTCGCCTTCCGATCAAGAAATAAAAAAGATAAAGAAAATCGGACAATTCATATTGAGTTTTGGTATGAAAGTTCCTTTAATGAACGAGATAAAGGAATTTGGCCAGACACAGGGAATGTCTCAGAAAGAACTGCATGATATTATCAATTTTCTTATTGAAAATAAAGAAATCGTTACGATCGAAGGTTCGTTTATTCACGCAGCGATCATTGAAAAAGCGAAGAATGTGTTAATCGCACATTTCGAAAAGAATGAGACGCTCATGCTTGCTGATTTTCGTGATAACTTGCAGGCAAATAGGAAGATATGCCTGTTGTTACTCTCTTATTTCGATGATAAGGGATGGACTGTTCGCAAAGGTGATTATCGGATATTGTCCGAAAAAGGTAAGGAGTTATTACACTGACGGAAATTGTTATGCTGACGATCAAAAGGATGTAGTATGCAAAGAGATATAGAAGTGCGGTTTGCAAATCAGAAAGATGTTAATTCACTTCATGAACTGCTTATCCAATTATCTGAGAGTGTTCTCATTAAACATGGACTTGATAATAGTGTGATAAAGAAGAATCTTAAGGATGCACTCGAAAATGATGAGAATTCGATCATGGTAGCAGTTAAAAATAAGCGGATAGTGGGCATACTCTATGCTACCACTCATCAATCATTACTACATACACATCGTTCTGCCCTAATCGAGGAACTCATCATACATCAAGATTTTCGAGGAACAGGAATTGGAGGTGCGCTCTTGCGTAAGTATTTTGAATATGCCGAGGATAAAGGGTATTGCGAGATTGAAGTAAGTACTGAAATCACAAACAAAAAAGCGATTCATTATTATAAAAAGTGCGGTTTCGAAGAAGTTGGTATTCATATGGAGAAGGAAATCGGTGAGCAATGAGTGCGAACCACATATTTTCCATACTGAAAGATAAGATTGATACAAAACATTGTACTTCTCCTCAGAAGATTGCAATTGATGGGATCGATGCTTCAGGTAAAACAATATTTGCTGATCGCTTTGCAGACTACCTTAAGAAACAATCAATCCGGCAAGTAATTCGTGCATCGATCGACGGATTTCATAATCCAAGGGAAGTTCGTTTACAGAAGGGAGAATACTCCCCAGAAGGATATTATTATGATTCATTTAATTACAAAGCTCTCAAACAATTCCTACTCGAACCTATGATGCCAGACGGTAATAGAAGAATTCACACCCATATTTTCGACTTTAAATCCAATAGTAAAATTGTGAAAGATCGGTTTCTTGCTGAAGATGATGCAATACTTATTTTTGATGGCATCTTTCTTATGCGTAGCGAACTCGTTAACTATTGGGATTTCAAGATATTTTTAAAAATTTCATTTAAAACAGCGCTTAGGAGAGCATTGATAAGAGATAAAGAATACTTCGATGACGAGAATAGTTTAAGGGAGAAATATGAAAAAAGATATTTCCCGGGGCAAGAGTTATATGTAACGGGTTCACATCCTGAACAAATAACCGATGTTGTGATAGATAATGAAGATTTTGATAGTCCAACAATTATAAAACCTTTGAATATTTAATTCAAGAATTAACATGAAAGCAGAACAGCAGATTCGTAAGATCATCCATATTGATATGGATGCTTTCTTTGCAGCGGTAGAAGTGCGTGATAATCCGCAATACAGAGGTAAACCACTTATCGTTGGCGGCGATCCGAACAGCAGGGGAGTTGTCGCCACATGCTCTTACGAAGCGCGGAAATATGGCATACATTCCGCAATGGCAAGTGCTGTTGCCTACAGACTCTGTCCCCATGCAATATTTGTGCACGGCAGGTATGAAGTGTATAGCCAGATATCAAAACAGATTAGAAGCATTTTTGATGAATATTCTCATCTTGTCGAACCTGTCTCCATTGATGAAGCATATCTCGATGTGACATATAATAAAAAGGGAATGAAATCAGCCACACTCATTGCAAAAGATATTAAACAAAGAATATTCAAGAAAACCGGACTAACTGCCTCAGCGGGAGTGTCGTACAACATGTTCCTCGCAAAAATAGCATCGGATATGGATAAACCGGATGGGCTTGTTGTTATTCCTCCTGATAAGGCAAAGCAAGTTCTGGAGGAGCTTCCTATAGGTAAATTCTATGGGATCGGCAAAGTGACAGAAAAGAAAATGCAGATGCTTGGCATCCTCACCGGTAAGGACTTAAAGGAGCAAACGCTCGAAGAACTCATTCGTCATTTTGGGAAAGCTGGAAGATATTATTACTACATAGTAAGGGGGATTGATAAAAGGGAGGTCACAACTGAGCGTGATATAAAGTCGATTGGCAACGAGAATACCTTTGCAACAGATATTGATGACATGCAAGAAATGAAGGAATATCTCTCAAAATGTGCGGCAAAAATAGAAGAAAGATTAAAAAAACATAATGTCGCCGGACGTACGATCACACTTAAGATTAAGTATCCCGATTTTTATCAGGCGACAAGAAGCAAAACTTTACAAAATTCAACACAAGAAAAAGAAGTTATCATTACTACAGTTTACTCGCTTTTAGAGGAAACTCTTGTCAAAAAGTGTAGTGTAAGGTTGCTTGGTATCAGCATTTCTAATCTTGAAAACGACAAGATAAATCTCCCTCATCAGCTCACATTAAAATTATAAATAAAAAATAAATTACAGACCTTGACATTAAAAGAGTTTAAAAAATTCTTTTTTTTATTTATACGGAGGTTCCATGGAAATAAAGAAAATATCGACATTGCATTTACCAGTTGATCTTGCATATCTTTCTGCTGCACAGGCGTTTATAAATGAACTTGCGCGGCTTGCAAAATTTTCACAAAAGGATATTACATTTTTTAATATTGCTGTTGAGGAAGCAATCACAAATGTGGTGAAACATGCATTCCTTCCGGACGAAGATGCGACATTCGATGTGATCTGCGAACTCACTCCAGTTGAGTTCAAGGTTATTATAAAAGATAGAGGATTACCTTTTGATCCAAGCCAGGTTGCTGATTTCTCTGCAGAAAGATCCCTGGACGGAGATGAGCAGGTCGGACTCGGATTTCGTCTCATGAAGGGCAGCGTGGACCAGTTGTCATTTCATAATATGGGTTATGGTGGCAAGGAAGTTCATCTTGTTAAGTTCGTTGATCAGAAGCATGTTGAAAAATATTTCCATAAATCAGAGATGCAAGCCTTCGAACAGCCAACATATAAATCGAAGCAGGAGAGAGTTGCCATACCTTTGCATGTGGAAGTTCTCCAGCAGAAACAAGCGATAGAAATATCCCAGTGTGCGTATCGAACCTACGGATACACCTACATTATGGAGAATATCTATTATCCAGAACGTCTCATAGAAATGACCAGATCAGGTGAGCTCATTTCAGCCGTTGCAGTGTGTGAAGAAAATGGTGAAGTGATGGGGCACTGTGCTCTCGAACGCTTCGGTAAAAAATGGGATGTGCCTGAAATGGGAATGGCGTTCACTAAACCAAAGTTCCGTGGACAAGGCTGTATGACACGCCTTACTGCATTTTTATCCGAAGAAGCAATTAAAAAGGGAATAAAAGGTATGTATGCAAAAGGTGTGACCACTCATCCATATTCGCAAAAAGCATTGCTGAGTGGTGGTTTTAAAGATTGTGCGATCCTTATCGGTTTGTCACCCCCGAAAACATTTGAAGGAATGAAGGAGCAGGGGGCACAGCGAGAAACCCTTGTTTTGACTTATATGAAGCTGATCGACCAGAAACTGAACGTGTTCTCGACAGAGAAACACAAATGCATGATCGAAAAAATATATAAGAACGTACAAATAGATGCAACTGTAAAAATACATGATAAAAAAGAGTTGAAATCTAAAAAGATGGTGCAATCCGATGTGGAAGTGGAAATGAAAGATTCATTGCAGTTTGCAAATATCTACATCAATGACTGCGACGAAAATATTAAACTGGAAATCAGGCAGCGTGTGAGAGAACTCTGCCAAAAGAAGATCGAAACGATAGATCTCTATATCGATATGTGTGACGGGAATTCAATTAACTATATTGAGGATTTAGAATCGCTGGGATTCTTCTTTGCAGGTGTATTTCCAAATGATAAAAAGCAGTACATTGTTCTGCAGTATTTGAATAATGTACCAATTGATTATAAGAAAATTGTTTTTGTCTCTGATTTTGCACAAGAACTTGGTGCGTATGTAAAAGAGTGCGATCCGAACCAAAAATAGTAAAAAATTTTTCGAGTGCACATCTACATCCTTGACATTTAATTTTGACATTGTTGCTTTTTTTCATTTGGAGGTTCAATGGAAGTAAGAAAATTATCGATCTTACATGTGCCTGCTGACCTGGTATATCTTGCAGCAATACAGGCATTTATAAACGAGCTTGCGCGTCTAGCCGAGTTTTCTCAAAAGGATATTACTTTCTTCAGCGTAGCAGTCGAGGAAGCAGTCACAAATGTTGTCAAACACGCATTTCTGCCAGACCAGGAAGAGCATTTTGATGTTATATGTGAGTTGACTCCTATAGAGTTTAAGGTTATTATTCGGGATAAAGGATTACCCTTTGATCCAAATCGAGTAGAGGATTTTTCAGCCGAGCAATCTCTTGATGGCAATGATCAGGCAGGGCTTGGATTCAGGTTAATGAAAGGAAGTGTTGATAAACTTTCATTCCATAATTTGGGTTTTGGAGGTAAAGAAGTCCAACTTATAAAATTTATTGATCAGAAGCATATCGATGAATATCTTAAAGCATCTCAAATGGAAGCTTTCGATCAACCTGAATTTGTCGAGAAAAAAGAACTGGTAAAGATACCATTCCACCCTATGCTCCTGCAACCCAACCAGGCAGTCGAGATATCACAATGTGCATATAGGGCATATGGCTACACATATTTAATGGAGAATATCTATTATCCTGAACGTCTTATTGAAATGAACAAAACCGGTGAACTCATATCTGCTGTTGCAGCATCCGATGAAAATAATGAGGTGTTGGGGCATGTCGCACTCGAGTTTTTTGGTAGAAAGAAAAAGATTCCTGAGTTGGGTATGGCATTCACAAAACCAAAATTTCGCAGACAGGGCTGCATGACACACCTGAGTGAATTTCTTGACCAGCAAGCTCTTGAGAAAGGTGTAAAAGGTATCTATGCTGATGCAGTGACAGTTCATCCCTACTCTCAAAAAGCACTTCTCAGTTGTGGTTACAAGTCTGCTGGTATACGTATAGGATTAGATCCGCCGAGAAACTTTAAAAGTATGGAGAATCAATGTACACAGCGCGAGACATTGGTGCTTATGTATAAAATGTTAATTACTCAGGACGTCGAAGTATTAGTGCCAGTGCATCATAAGGGCATTATTGAGAAAATATACAAAAATATCGGGATCAAGGCAGAAGTGCATACGCTCAGAAATGTTGATGAAGACACGAACAAAATGGCTCAATCCGATGTGGAAGTGGATGTTGTAGAGTCAGCGAGGATTGCCAGCTTCATTGTTAATTCTGTTGGGGAAAATTTTCAGGAAGAGATAAAGTACCGGCTTCGTGACCTATGCCTGAAAAAGATCGAGGTAATCGACCTGCGTTTGGATATGTGCAATAATAATCTCGTGAAATGCGTTCCTCAGCTGGAAATGCTCGGATTCTTCTTCTCAGGTGTTTTACCAGATGATGATAAACAATATCTCTTGCTGCAATATCTCAATAATGTGCCAATTGATTATTCAAAAATAGTGTTAGTTTCAGATTTTGCTCAGGAACTTGGAAAGTATGTAAAAGAGTGCGACCCGAACCAGAAGTAGATTTTAACAGAATTTTCTTTTGTAGTTTACAATAAACCAAGAGTAAGACTAAACCAGAAATACGAGGAGTATTATATAATCCTCAATGTTACATTCTTCCTTGATTCTTCAACCATTTGAGTGCTTCTCTATTACTTAAAGGAGAAAGCTCATTATTTTCTACAAAGTCCATAACTGTTTGGGCATCTGTTTTGGAATATTCGCGCAAGATCCACCCAATCGCTTTGTTTATGAAAAATTCATCACTTCCATTTAATGCAATAATGATACTTTTCATTAGCATTGCATCTGTTTTTTCTTTATAGCCCAATTGAAATAAAAGACATGTTCGCTGCAGCCACATATTCCCGCTTTTCATCCACCTATTAATATATTTATCACGAATATCAGGAAATCTAATAAAATGCTCTCCTACCATCCAGCTGGCTAATCCATCCACACTGTCCCACCACGATTTTGTGATAATAAGCTGTTCGAAAAGATCAATGAAATCTTCACCCCATTTTTTTGTGAATTTTCTGAGCAAACCAATTGCAACGTATTGAAATTCCCGTTCAGGAAGGTCCCACAGATCCAATGTGATCTGCTTCAATCTCGACATCTCCGGCAAACCGTATTCTTTAAAGAAATCTATAAGCAATTCTTTTCGCGTTGGTGTTTTTATTCCCAAATAGGGGAAAAGGTTCTTCATATATTTTGCCATTGGTTCGGCGTTGGCAGGGTTAGCATTTTCTTTAAATGATTTTACTAATGGCTTTAAGTAGGGATTCATAAATTACTTCTTTCTATAAATGCAACACCGGGTATTGATGTTTCATCATGCTCATCTCATTTTGAGAAAGAAACTAAATCTTCAGATACTCCTCGAGCATTGCTTTTAATTCTATATTTTGATCGTAAATAATTTGTTGCCTTTGCAAATTGCTGCTTAAAAATGAATAATAAGAAAGTATTATGTTATTGAGATAATACAGCTTCACATCAGGATTTTCGATAGTGTTATTTTTTGTGAAATCCATATTTTCAATCGCAAATTTTGCCACATAATCATAAATAAAATCTGTAGATATCTGCCGCTGTTCCGCATAACCTTCAAAAGATTCATAGTAATTAACTATTTTCTGCCGTAATTCGAAATTTCTGATCAAATTTAATGTGCCGTTATATTTCATAGACTCATACGTGCTGGAATTAATACTGTAAGCATTAATGCTGAGTATGGCACTCATGAGAACTGCTGCGGAATCTATGGTCGCGGAACCGGATTTAATGTGCATGATGTAATTTCTGATCTTTTCGAGCTTCCATTCCTTATCCTCGATCCCGGCTTCGAGATTTGCGGAATCCTGGGTTACTTCGCTGGAAAGAGTATTCAGGTACTTCATTTCCAGTTGAATATCTTTCACATTCTCGCGCCAGTTGTTGAGGAGGAATGCGCCGGTAATGCCGATAAATACGACAATTAACTCAACGATATATCCTGTCCAGTTGGTTTTTTTCATAGCTCACCTAAATGTTATAATGATTTTAATGTGAGGAGAAATGGGGGAGGATTTTTGTCAAATTATTCGGGATTGGGAATTCATTGCAAAAAATGAACAACCATCCACCTACGCTAAACTTCGGCGCGGCAAGCAGAGAACACAGAGAGAAAAGAGAACACAGAGGATAATGAAAAAATTTTTATTGAAAATTTTGGTTTGCAACATTATTATAATGAGCCGCCATTAACCACTACGCGACGGATTGGATTGATTCTCTCGTTCCCAAACACTAGTTTGTGTATGCGGATTTTTGATTTTTTATATTTAGAGTTTATTTTCACGAATATACAGGAATATTAATAAAATAGCGAGAGCAGGTCCAACAATAATAGTAGGAAGTGCTTCAATTCTCAGTCCTCCGGTCAGGACACCCCACGCCATCGTAGCTGTATAAAGAACCATCCAGGCGATCAACATAGACACAACGAATTTGACTTTATCCCAGTCACTTTCTCTATACGCTAACCATGCTCCGAGTGCAAACGCGAGCATCGCCCCTCCCATGACCCGTTCGACAGCTTGACCCTCTGCAGCCGATGTTTGTGGGTTGATGATGTGGAATAATCCTGAAAGCACTGAAACAATGGCATAGATCAGGAGGGTAATCCTGAGCCCTTTAGAAATGTGCTCTTTCATAATTAAGAATTCATCATATAATCTAACGCTACTATTTGCTTTAATTGATTCTATTATTTTTATTAATTCATCTTTTATATTCTCACCACTTTTATTAATTCTTACTTTATCATCTAACGCTTAGGTCACCGGCGCCGCTTGTCGGCGTCCGGTGCACCGTTTGGTTGGCCTTTGCTTTCGAAACGGTAGTACTGCATTGGCCAAATTCCAGAATGAGGGCATACATATTCCTCAGCGGAGAGTATGGCTGTGCAATTCGTATATTTATTGATGACTTTGTCCCAAAAGAGACGGGCTCCAGTGTTGGAATCAAGAACGCGCACTATCCACTTGCCGGGGAATTTATCAAATAGACGAAATGAGCATATTTTTCCAGCACCACGCCCTTTGAATTTTCTTGCAATGAAGAACTCCCCAATCTCGTGTCTATCAGTTTCTTCAGGATAAATGCGAACCATAGCGAATCCAGCAATGCTGTTATCGATCCTTACCACGAATGGGTGATGATCAGATTTATCCCAATATTCAGTAAGATCATCACAGCCGTCCCATTGCCCTTGATTATTGCAGTCCCACCCCATGTATTCAGACATGTCATAGATGTAATAACGAACCAGGTTCTTAACGACCGACAGATCTTTTGCTGTAGCTGATAATAATTCGAGATTCATATTTCTGGAGGCCAACATATATTATACTGCTTAAAATTTCATATACCGCGGATTTAAGCAGTATATGAGATATACTTTAACAAGATCATAAGTACATCTTCCTCTCTTATTCATTATCATCTTTCTAAATTCTCATTTTGTAATTAGCTTATGTTGGTATAAATTAAGTTCAATCTTTTTTGTCAAATTATTATAAAAACCATTTTTGGATACTCCTAAAAAATTTTCAGAATGAAATCAAAAAGGAACAAGATCCCAGTCCCTAAGAGGGTCAGTATTTTTTTTGAAAAAAGTTCGTAACAATTTCTGCAAATACTTTGGGTTGTTCCATGTGGATGGAATGAGCTGCATTGTCAATTGTCAGGAATTTAGTATTTAGAATTTTATTCAGGGAGCGTTGGGAGAATTCAGGTGAGAACAAAAGGTCTTCTCTGCCGTTGATTATTATAGTGTATGCTGAAATCTTTATAAGCTTATTGGAACAATCGAAATCAATTATAGCTTCTACCTGGTTCTTGAAAGCAGTAGCAGTTTGAGGGAATGGATAATTTAAAGCATACAAAACGGCTTCTTTTACCTGCTGTTCGTTTTCAAAAAATGCATCTGTGAATAACCATGTAAACAAGTTCTTGAACCAAATATTCATATCTATGCCTGAAGAAAGGCTTTCAGCCAAGTTGAAAAGCAGGAATTCATTGCGTTTTGATATTTTGGCTGCAGTTCCAGCTAATACTAATTTATCGACGGCTTTGGGATAACGGATTGCCAAATCCAGTGATATCAATCCACCCATCGAGTGCCCCAAAACATTGAATGAAGTAATGCCAAGATGATCGGCAAGCTGTTTACAGTCATCAGCAATTTGCTTAATGCAGAGTTTGACGTTCATTGGTTTAGTTCTGCCACAACCTCTGTTATCGGGAGTAATAACGCAAAAATGACGGGCAAGTTCCGGTAGGATTGGCAGCCAACTTTGACTATCACTTCCCAAACCAGCTATAAGCATCAAAGGCTCTCCTTGACCTTGCATTTCAAAATATAGTTCTATATCATCAAGTATTACAGTTGGCATTTTTGTTTATTTGCTGAAAATTTTGATATCATATTAAATAGCAAAAACATTACGTTCTTCATGATTTCCCAATTGATTATTTACCTCTTTTCGACATTATCATCCTTTAAATCCTCATTATATTTTTAGCTATTGTTGGTATAAATTTTATTCAATCTTTTTTGTCAAAAAATACGAAACCTGTACATACATATACGTAATACATTTACTTAACTACCCAAAAACCTTCTACTAATAATTTACTTTTTTCAAATATTTTTCCGTTAAATTTATCACCGGAATGAATATGTCCAACTCCTTTTGGCGTTCCGGTCATTATTACATCACCATCATCAAATGAAAGAAAACTGAGAGCTTCATGTAATATTTCGTCCGGCTTATTCAGCATTAAATTAGAGCCGCCCTTCTGTACCAAATAGTCATTTATATAGAGTTCCATTCTCAGATCACTCATAGCACCTCCATAAGTGACAAACTCACTAAATACCGCAGATTTATCAAAAGACTTAGCACGTTCCCACGGCAGACCCTTTGATTTCAAATGAGATTGAACCTCTCTCTTTGTAAGGTCCAATCCAAACCCCACACCTTTCAGTTTATGAGAATGTATGAGAAAGGAAATTTCACCCTCATAATGGATAAGATCATCTTTGCTGGAACAGATATCATGTGATATAGATGAATTTGGCTTAATAAATATGACCGGTTGCTCTGGTACTTCATTATGAAGTTCTTCAATATGCTCTACATAATTTCTCCCTATGCATACGATCTTAGAAGGATACATTGCTTTGCCGTCAAATATGATTGAATTCATTTTATTTACCTTGAGTTTTTATGCTTAGAAAATGAACTATATTCATACAATTTTAGAGATTCTTTTGTCAAATAATTATGAAACCCATATATCTCGATTATAATGCAACCACACAGACCTAAAAAATCTAAATTTCTCATCTTAGTTTATTAGTTCAAAATACTCAAATGGATTAATAAATGTTACATCATTTTGAATTAAAAAATCAATAATATTCTTAAATTCTGAAAACCTATTTCCATCCCATGAATTTGGATGTATCTGTAAAGCAAGATAGAACTCTTGTGAATTATAATTATTTCGAAATTGTAGGTAATCAGGATTATGCGTGGGAAACTCGATTTCTGCAAGCCGCGGTAAATTTAATCTTGAGAAATCTTCAGATCCAAAATACCATACTTTAATATCATCTACATATTCAATTGCTATGAGTGTCGTATCTTCAAAGGCATTTCCTGGTGCACCAAAAGTATGCAAAGTAATACCTAATTTCTCTTGTGCTAAATTCTGGGTCATGAGGAGATGTTCCTTTTGGTATTCAAGGGACGTGTTCCAAAATTCATTATAAGTCTCACCATCTTCATTTACACCATTTAGTATGTGATTATAACCATGATTCCAGATTTCAAAATTGTCATTCTCAGCAAGATCCTTTAAATAAGAATAATATGCATTATTTCCTTTTTCAAGAGAATCTCCAATTAAACCAAGACTCGCTTTAATATTTTTTGATTTAATATAATTAATAAATGATTGCCATTGTTCTGAGATAATATTTATCGAATTAAAACGAACATCATCAGCCTTTAAAAATATTAATTGTTTAAATATTAAAATTTCTGTGGAATTAGTATGAATATTATTATTTGAATCTTTTATTTCTACCTTAACTACTGCTGTACCTGTGAAGTCTGGTGCATAATATACTATTTTAGAACCTTTCATTTTTATATATCCGATATTTGTTGTCCATTTAGCAGCGCGACATGAATCAGTTCCTATTGGCACACTAATTTCAATTGTTGTTGAATCTTGAATTCTAAGCAATTTATCATGTATATTAAATGAAATATCTGATTCATAAGCGGGAGAGTTAATTTGTTCTGTGCACTGATAAAATAAAAAAGTAATAACTAATAATATTAAAAGTCGGCTAATTTTTTTCATAATCACTTATTTGCTCAATCCTCTTCGCATGCATTAAAAAATTAAAATTTTATACAATATGAAGTTAAGATGTTTTTCTACATTTCTCATAGTATTATCCAGTAAAGTATCCTTTGGATAACATTATTATTCTTTAAAATTCTCACTGTAAAATTTGCATTTATTGACACAATTTTCAAGAATCTTTTTGTCAAATATTATGAAACCCATATATCTCGACTATAATGCAACTACGCCACTTGCACCTGAGGTGGCGGAAGCAATGAATCCCTTTTTGGAGGAGTATTTCGGCAATCCGTCAAGCTCGCACTGGTATGGTGTGCAGACGCGTAAAGCAGTGGAAAAAGCACGCGCACAGGTTGCAGCACTCATTCATGCCAATTCGGATGAGATCATCTTTACAAGTGGTGGTTCGGAGTCAAATAACTTTGCGATCAAGGGTATCGCATATGCAAAGAAGTCTGTTGGCAATCATATTATTACTTCATCGATAGAGCATCCGGCAGTTGTTGAAGTGTGTGAGTATCTCAAATCACAGGGCTTTGAAATAACTTATATTCCTGTTGATGAGTACGGCGTGGTGAATCCCGATGATGTGGAAAGAGCAATAACTCCGCAGACAATTCTTATTTCCATCATGCACGCCAACAACGAAGTAGGTACGATCCAACCGATACAAGAAATTGCTGAGATCGCGCATAAACATGAGATTATTATGCACACGGATGCAGCGCAGTCAACTGGGAAAATTCCGGTTGATATGGATGAACTTGGCATAGATCTGCTTTCCATTGCAGGGCATAAACTTTACGGACCAAAAGGAATTGGAGCACTGTACATACGGCGTGGTGTTAAACTCGAAAAGATCATCCACGGCGCAGATCATGAGCAGAATCTACGAGCTGGTACGGAGAATATTCTTTGCGATGTCGGACTGGGAAAAGCGTGCGAAATAGCTGGTCAAAACTTGCAGAAAAATATGCAACATATGAAAGAGATGAGGGACTTACTACATCAGAAAATAGAGGACTCCGGACTTGATTTTATTTTGAACGGACATCCAGAAAAACGGTTGCCGAATACACTCAGTCTCTCCTTCCGAAATGTTGAAGCAAATACGGTCCTTTCAGAACTTACAAACGTTGCAGCTTCTGCAGGTGCAGCGTGCCATTCCGACCAGATCGATGTATCTGCGGTGCTGGAAGCAATGGATATACCGCTCGAATATGCAATGGGAACAATACGCTTTTCAACCGGAAGGTTCACCACCAAGGATGATATCGAGAAGGCAGCGGAAGAAGTCATAAAAGTGATAATGAATTTCCAGGGAAAAGGTGAAGAAACAGTCTCCAAAGCAGGAGCTGAAATCAAACTTACTCACTACACACATGGCATGGGATGTGCCTGTAAGATCGAGCCGGCTTTGCTGGAAGATATATTGAAGAACCTGCCGATTCCTGACGATCCAAAAATTTTAGTAGGCACACAAACTGCAGATGATGCTGCGGTGTATAAAATAAATGAGGAAACCGCACTTGTAGTCACACTCGATTTCTTCACACCCATTGCAGACGATCCATATGATTTCGGCGCAATCGCCGCATCTAATGCGTTGAGTGACATTTATGCGATGGGAGCAACTCCTTTGTTTGGCTTGAATATCGTTGGATTTCCCTCGAACAGACTGCCGATGTCAGTGCTGGAAAAAATTCTACAGGGAGCGCAGAGTAAAGCACAGGAAGCAGGTATTTTTGTGATAGGCGGTCACACGATAGAGGATACTGAACCGAAATACGGCATGGTCGTCATCGGTAGTGTGCATCCCGAAAAAATATGGAAAAATATCGGTATGCAAAAGGATGATGTACTGATCTTTACTAAACCAATCGGCACGGGCATTCTTTCGACTGCATTAAAAAGAGGTTTGCTCGATGATGCACAGAAGGATATGCTGATCTCGACAATGGCTGAGTTGAATAAAAAAGCTGCGGAGATTCTCCACAATTATGCTGTTCATGCCTGTACAGATGTAACTGGTTTCGGTCTACTCGGGCATCTCATGGAAATGGTACAGGGGAGCAATGTGGCAGTTGAGCTTAATGCAGAGAATGTGCCGGTTCTTGATGGCGTATTCGAACTGACAGCAGGAAATGTCATACCGGGTGGGACGCTCTCGAATATGAAGTATGTCGAACCAAGTGTTGAGTGGAGCTCGAAATTATCAAAGGTACAGAAAATTGTTCTTTGTGATGCGCAGACTTCTGGCGGATTACTCGCAGCAGTGGGGGAAAAAGTTGCACATGAAATTGTGCGAGAACTGCATGATGCAGGCATCACCCATGCGCAGATTATAGGAAAGGTAATTGAGGGAAAGCCGATTATTAAAGTGGTGTAATTTAACCACTGATTAACACGAATTGAAATCAATAAAGGAAATTCCCAAATGTATGATGAATCTCGCGATCGATTTCAAAATATTCAAGGATTCTGCCATGTAGCGCAAGATTCCGATTTATCAAGGCGTATTCCGGTTTACAGGAAGGAGACATATCTTGCGTATTCGACATCCATTTTCATTTCATTACACCGAGACAGGTCGGAATGTTAAGTTACTTCCCGCTGTAACGAGAAAACTAAGTGATTGCTTGACAACCTCACCTAAAAACCTAATCTATTTTCATATTCGGAGGTACAATGAATAGTAAAAAATATATAAAGAGAGTTGTTGCATTGGCAGCAACGCTAATCGCAGTATCTGCTGTATCACTTTCTGCGGATATTTTACTCTGGGATAATGATAACTACTCCACAATTGAAGATCCGGAAGGTGCTGGATATGTCGGATGTGAATATGCACTTGAAAAAGCATTCAATAACATGACTTTATCCTACACGACCTTAAGTTATCTGCCCACAAATCTGAGTGATTATGACATGTTGTTCATTACACTCGGTCACTGGTGCTTTGGTTGAGGAAGCACTCCTCCGGGCCAGGTTGGCTCAATCGAACAGCAGATGATCATCGATTTTATTGAATCCGGTAAATCGGTATATATAGAAGGCACAGATGTTGCTTCGGGTTTGCAGGGAACGTCACTTTTTGACTACTTTGGAAACTCATTTGACGGAGAGGGTGGCAATATGAATGTGCAAGATCTTGCGGGTGTTCCGGGCTCGTTTGCTGATCCTATTATGGTTGATTATCAGTACTTTTCAGAATCAGATTATGGTGTGGATGAGCTTGGCGCAGCATCTGCAGGAATATGTGTCCAATCCCAGGATATGATTGGCAGAGTTACTTATTGGGACGGTCCTGATGGCACTTATAGAGCAATGATGAGCTCGATCCTGTTCGGTTCAATAATCGATGGAACAGGTAACAACAATAAAGCTGCACTCCTGAGCCGTTATTATTCCTTCATGAAAATTCCCCCTGTAAGTGTCGATCCGCCAAATTCACCATCAAATGACATTATTCTGCAAAATTATCCCAATCCATTCTCAGCTTCTACCTTGATTTCTTACTCAATCCCTCCCCATCAAAATAATATTTCTCTCGAAATATTTGATATCAAAGGGAGAAAAATTAAAGAATTTTCTTCATTGCAACAGGACGGCACTATTGTCTGGGATGGTTCAGATCATTTCGGAAATAAAGTGTCTAATGGTATATATTTGTACAAATTCCGGGGAGTGGATAGTGACGTGCATAAAATGATGTATATAAAGTAACTGAATTAGCTTTTTATTATATGCCCTCAAATTATTATTTTTGAGGGCTTTTTTATTCTTATTAATTATAATAACTTATTTATATTATGTAATTTGTATAATATTTGACAAGAAAACACGGTACTACGACTTTTTAACAAATTTCATGCAGTTCTTCGCTGGTTCTCCCAACCAGCATTTTTTGTATTTAGAAATGAGAGTATGATAGATAAAAATGCACTAAAGAAAAGTATCGATCGCATCTGCGACGAAACAGGTTTTCAGCTTTATGACTGGAAACTGAAACGGAGAGGGAGCGCTCATAATCTGGTTATATATATTACAAAGCCAGTGGGCGTAACCCTTGATGATTGCGAGGTTTATAGCAGAATGCTTGGTGATGACCTGGACATGAACGATGTCATCGAAACCAGATATTATCTTGAAGTTTCTTCTCCGGGTTTGTCGCGTCCGCTTTTTACAATTGAACATTTTCAAAGTGCAGTTGGTGAGTTTGTGAAAATTACTTTTCTCAATGCTGAACGCAATCATGAAACGATACACGGAAATATCTCTGGTGTAGATGAGCAGATGATCACTCTCGCAAGCGAAAATGGAGAAGTGAGATTGATCAATATATCCGATGTCCAAAAGGCAAAAACTATATTTGTGTGGCCCCGTACATCATCAAAAACTAAAAAGGAATAGAGGTTATTATGGCATTTAATTTGATTTCTATTATTGAAGAATTTTCCCGACTGAAGCAGATCGATAGAGAAAAGATTGCTGAAATCATTAAAGAAAGTCTGGAATCCACTCTTCAAAAAAAGTTGTCTGAAGAGACTGAACTTGCCGTTGAAATTAATTTTGATGAAAGCGAAGTTGTCGCAAAATTCGATGCTGTCGTTGTTGAAGAACCTACAGGTTTCCTCGATGAAATAGTCCTTGAAGAAGCTCGTAAGATCAATCCCGAAGCAGAGCTCGGAGATATCATACCTCTTGAAATGCCGGTGTCTGATTTCGGGCGCAAGACAATACAGTCTGCACGGCAGGCAATTATAAATAGGTTTAGAGAATCCGAGACAGAAAAGGTCAAAGTCGACTATGAAAAGCAAAAGGGTGAGATCATTTCCGGTGCGGTGAAGAAAGTAGAATATAACGGCTACATCATTGATATTGGATTTACCGATGCGCTTCTGCCAACAGAAGAACAGGTGGAAACCGAATTTTATAAAGCCAATGATTTTCTGAAAGCATATGTTGCAAGTATTCGTCAGTCAAAAAGCGGAGTGCGCGTAATCCTTTCCAGAAAGCGTCCCGAATTTATCATAAAACTGTTCGAAAATGAAATACCGGAAATTGCTGACGGCATTGTCGTGATCAAAAAAATCGTCCGTGAACCGGGATTTAGAACCAAAGTTGCTGTTGCAAGCAATAACGAGAATGTCGATCCTTACGGCAGCTGCATCGGTTCTAAAGGAATCAGGATTGGGGAGATCCGTAAAGAGCTTAATGGTGAACAAGTCGATATTGCTCTCTGGAGCGATAACCCTGAAGATTTTATACGAAATGCAGTTGGTCCCGAATTGGTAAAGCGAGTCTACCTGGCTGATAAGGGACGATTTGCTCAGATAATTGTGGATGAAGATAATAAAAATATTGCGATAGGCAAAGGCGGCAAGAATATCAAGCTTGCTGCAAAACTGACCAACTATAAATTGGATGTTCTTCTTGAAGAAGAGTATGAAGAGATCGCTGCAAATGAACGCCGTATTACGAGTCAAATCTTCGATCTCGACGGTGTCCATGAAAAAGTGGGTAAGATCCTTCATGAAGCAGGTTATACTTCTGTACAGGATATTCATCTTGCCACTGTGGAAGAGTTGACTCAGATTGAAGGCGTAGGCGTAAAAACTGCTGAAAAGATCAAAGAATCTGCGAAATATTTTTAATGCCCAATAAAGCTTCGAATAACGGTCATATACCTGTTCGAACATGTGTGATATGCAAAGAAAAAGGTTCGAAGCGCTCGATGCATAGATTTGTGATACAGAAAGGCGCTATCCTCTTTGATGAGAAAAAAAATCTCGAAGGTAGAGGATATTATTTCTGTGATAAGGAAAAGTGTAGAATTTCGTTAGACTCATGGTTGAAGAAAGTAAAGAAAAAGTAGCAAATATGCTACGGATTGCAAGAAAAGCAAAAGCTGTTTCTATCGGCAGACTCGCTGTTGAGAGAAGCATCAAGAAAAATGAAACTAAGCTTATTTTTGCAGGTAAGAAAGAGAATAATTTCATGAGAAAACGAGCACAGGATTGTGCATCTAAAGGGATAAAGATATCTCATCTCTTTGATGATAGTGAATTAAGCACTATATTCGGACGGCAAAAACTGACCCTTGTAGCAGTAGTTGACAAGAACTTCACAAAGGGCATAAATGAGATTTTAGAAAATTAAAGGATATATATGGATCAAATTAGAGTGTATGAACTGGCTCGCGAACTGAAGATCTCACCTCAAGCGCTTATCTCAATTCTGAAGAGTCTCAAGGTGAAAGTGAAAAGCCACATGAGCTACCTGGAAGATGATACTGTTACTCAGGTGAAACAGATGTTCCAAGACCAGTTAGATGCCGCGAAAGCACGACAGAAGCAGAGAAAGAATTACCAGCAAGAGCAGCGGCAGAAACGCCTTGAAAAAGTCAAAAAAGAAGAAAAGAAACAAACTCAAATAAAAGAAGAGCCAAAGGAAAGAAAGAAAGAAGAAAAGGAAGAACCAAAGAAGAAATCTGAAAAACGGTACGAAAAACCAAAATATCCTTCCAAAAAATCAGTCTCAACAGAAAAAGAAAAAGAGAAGCCAAAAGAAAAAGAAAAAACAACGGTTGAAACACCCAAAATTCTTTCTGCAAAAGAAAAAGAGAAGCAAAGAGAAAAAGCATATAAAGATAAGAAACAGAAAATTCTTGAGGAAAAACAGAAGAAGTTCTTTGATCAGCAAAAGATCAAGGGCAATATAAAAGCAACGCTCACAAAAGACCCCAAACGCAAAAAATATAAAAAAGAAAAAACAGAAGTTGAAGAAGAAGTGACCAAGATCATTATCAGTGAATTTACCTCAGTTTCCGAACTCGCAAAGATCATGGATAAAAATCCCACTGCGATAGTTGCGAAGTTCATGGAAATAGGGAAAATGGTTACTATCAACCAACGACTGGATAATGAATCTCTTATTATGATTTGTGATGAATTCAATTTTGATGTTGAGTTCGAAGATCAATACGGGAAAGAAATTCTTGAAATTGATGAAGAAGATAGTGAGAAATATGAAGATGTAGAACGACCTCCAATAGTCGTTGTCATGGGTCATGTTGACCATGGTAAGACCTCAATTTTAGACTATATCCGTGAAGAGAATGTTATTGCTGGAGAAGCAGGAGGCATAACACAGCATATTGGTGCATATCAGGTTGAACATAATGGCAAAAAAATAACGTTTATTGATACGCCGGGTCATGAAGCTTTTACAGCCATGCGTGCACGAGGTGCTGACATCACAGACGTTGCAGTTATCGTTGTTGCTGCTGATGATGGAGTCATGCCACAGACTATGGAAGCCATTGATCATGCAAAAGCTGCAGGAATTCCCCTTATATTTGCCATTAACAAAATTGATAAACCTGCTGCTGATATCGAAAAGGTGAAAGTACAGCTCTCACAGAAAAATATCCTTCTCCAAGGATGGGGTGGTGATATAGAATCTGTTGCATGTTCTGCGAAGACCGGTGAAGGTCTCGGAGAACTGCTGGATACAATATTGCTGGTATCCGAAGTCGAAGAACTTACTGCAAAATATGATCAGAAAGCTGAAGGTACAGTTATTGAAACCAAGCTTGATAAGGGCAAAGGTCCGCTTGCAACTGTACTCATATTAAATGGAGTCCTTAAACCTGGTGATATTATCATATGCGGAGCTCAATACGGTCGTGTCCGACTTATGCTCGATGAACGGCAGAATGAACTTGCGGAATGTCGTCCTTCAGGCGTTGCACAAGTTCTTGGTTTGAATGGTGTACCTCAGGCAGGTGATACCCTCAATGTTGTTGATGATGAGCGCAAAGCAAAAGATATCTGTTCAAAAAGGCAACAAGTGATACGACAAAGGCAGATCGCTACTGGAAAGGGAGTTACGCTCGATAATATCTTTGATAAAATCCAGGAAAGCGAGATCACTTCTCTCAATCTTATCGTGAAGGGTGACACTGATGGCTCGGTCGAAGCATTGTGTGATGCACTCCAGAAAATTCGCAATGAAGAAGTAGGCGTGAATGTGGTTCATCGAGGTGTGGGCGGCATTGTCGAAGCTGATATTGACCTCGCAACTGCATCAAAAGCTATTATTATTGGATTCCATGTAAGACCCAATGCTGAAGCTCGCGCAGCAGCAGAAGTGAACCATGTGGATATACGTTTGTATGATATTATTTATGAAGCTATCGACGAAGTGAAGAAATCTCTGGAAGGATTGCTTGCACCAACGATCAGAGAAGAACATCTTGGTACAGCAGAAGTAAGAGAAATCTTTAAAATTTCTAAAATAGGCACTATTGCCGGATGTATGGTCACAAAAGGAAAGATCACGAGTAATGCACTTATGAGACTTTTCCACGATGATATTAAAGTCTATGAAGGAACTGTTGAAAGTCTGAAACGTTTCAAAAACGAAGTTAAAGAAGCAACCGAGGGTCAGGAATGTGGAATTTCGATTGTTGGTTTCAATGATATCAAGGTCGGCGATGTTATTGATGCATATATTAAGATCGAGGAAAAGAAAAAATTAGAATTATAATCAATGCCTGTAAAAAGTGTGCTTGTAAATTTGTATCTTCCTACATCTCGTTCACTTAAGAATAAAAGAAGTATCATACAGAGTATTATAAAAAAACTAAAAAACCGCTATAATGCATCTGTTGCAGAGCTCAGCGGATTGGATAAATGGCAGCATGCAGGCATCGGCATCTCTGTTATCTCAAACGACCCAATTATTATTGATAAGACCCATTCGGACATTATAAGTTTTATCGAAACTAATTATACAGATATTCAGGTAATGAGTGTTCAGGATTACGAATAATGCAGCAGCATAGAATCGAACGATTGAATAAACTTCTACACCAAACCCTCTCAAGTATTATTGGTTTTGAACTTCTTGATAGTCGCTTGGAAGGAGTTAATGTAGAGTACGTAATTGTCTCTTCTGATATGCGGGACGCGACAGTTTTTGTTACTGTTTTGGATGAAGAAAAAAAAATCGTCGCACTCGAGGGTTTGAACAATGCAAGCAAAGTGATAAGGAAGAAGCTGGCTGATTCATTAAATCTCCGTTACACACCGAAATTACACTTCAAATTTGATACACAGGAACCTAAGGCGCAGCGTATCGAGGAAATAATTGAGAAAGAAAGAGAACGAAATGAATCTGAATGAGTTCAAAGAAACGCTATCCAAGCTGATCGGAAGCCACGATACTTTCATACTTACTACTCATGAAAATTCTGATGCTGATGGAGTTGGTGCGGAATATGCTGTTTATCTCTATCTTGAAATGTTCGGAAAGAACGTGCGAATGATAAATAACGATAAACCTTCACCTGAATGCGAGTTTCTGCACATTGGAAATAAAGTTCACACCCAGATTGAGACTCTCGACAAAAACGCAATTGTCTTTATGCTTGACTTCAATGAGATAGATAGGGTTGGAAAAAAGTTAATTCCCTCACTTACATCGGGCAACCAGATTGTAAGGATAGATCATCATAAAAAACCTGAAACAATATTGAATTGCATTTCTTATATTGATGATACCGCTTCTTCCACATGCGAAATTGTGTTCACTCTTATCAAAGATGAACTTCCTCAATTTCCTCAAGAAGTGCAACATAAGATAGCTCTTTCTCTTTACAGCGGAATTATCTTCGATACAAACAATTTTGCAAATAAAAATGTATCTCCACAAACATTTGAAGTATGTGCTCAACTCAAAGCTTATGGCGCTGATAATCATCTCGCTTACAAGAAGCTTTTTGAAAACAGACAAACAAGGGAATTACAGCTTCTCGGACTTACGCTTAGCAGCATTGAGGAATTCTATGATGGGAAAGTCGTCATGTATTTCACTACTCTGCAAATGCTTGCCGAGTGTGGGCTTCCGATAGAGTCTACAGAGGGTTTCTCTAAAGATGTCAAGCCGACAAATGGAAGAGAAGTTGTAATTTATATACGCGAAACTGCCAAAGATACTTATCGTGTTTCCCTTCGCTCTGATCATAAAGATGTCCAAAAGATTGCTGAACATTTTGATGGTGGGGGACATATTCTGGCTTCGGGATTTCGGGCAAAAATGAAATTGACTGACTTGAAGTTAAAATTATTAACTCTGTTAAAATAAGAAATTCACATGCATGGTGTAATTTTTGTAGATAAACAAGCAGGAATGACATCCTTTGATGTGATCGCGAGTCTGCGGAGAATAACTCAAATTCGCAAAATAGGGCACGCAGGCACATTAGATCCTTTTGCAACAGGCTTGTTAATTATCTGTATAAGCAGGCAGGCAACCAAATTTATTGATGAATTTGCCCGATTGGACAAGACATATACAGCAACTCTAAAACTTGGTGAAAAGACAGATACTGCTGATATTGAAGGTAATGTAACAGAAGTGAGGCAAGTGCCGGATAATATTGAAAAGAATGTTGAAGGTGTATTCACTTCCTTTTTAGGAGAGATAGATCAGGTGCCCCCTCAATTTTCAGCAATTAAAAAAAATGGAGTCCGCTTATATAAAACAGCACGAAAGGGCATTCAGGTCGAAGTTGAGCCAAGAAAAGTGTATATCAATTCATTATCATTTATGAATTATCAAAAACCGTATCTTGAATTCCGGGCAACTGTTTCAAAAGGAACATATATTCGATCTTTAGGTGAGGATATTGCTGCAAAACTCGGTACTGTTGGTCATCTTACAAAATTGCGAAGGGATTCTATTGGTCCATTCTCAGTTATCAATGCTTTAAAATTAGAAAATATTAATAAAGAAATTATTGAAAATTCGCTTCTACGAGTTGAGGAAGCTATAGCAACAGTTCAGAAATACTGCAATGAAAAATCTGCATAAAATTAAAAAACATCTGATAAATCCTGTTGTCACCATTGGTACTTTTGACGGAGTGCACATTGGTCATAAAGCACTTCTTGAAAGAGTCATGGAACGAGCAAAAGCACTGCATGGGGTTTCTGTTGTTATCACATATCATCCTCATCCCATTGAGATTTTGAAGAAAAAAGTATATCCGTTCCTTCTTACGGAAAAAGTGAAGAAGGAGCAGTTTCTGAAAGAGGTTGGGGTCAATTATGTGCTGTGGCTTGATTTTGATATGAATCTTGCGCACCTGAGTCCTGCTGAATTTATCCGCGATCATCTTTGCAAAGGGATTGGAGCCAAAGAGATCATCGTGGGATATGACTGGCATTTTGGAAAAGATCGTGAGGGAGATTATCATTGGCTTAAGAAGCTTGAACCAAAGTCTTGCTATCATGTGGAAATGGTTGATGAGGTGCTTATCGATAATGAGATCGTTTCAAGCTCAGCTATCAGGAAATATCTGAGTATGGGAAATATCCAAAAGGCATACAGAATGCTCGGACGTGAATACTCAATTATTGGAACTGTGGAAAAAGGGGATCATATCGGTACTGGCTTCGGTTACCCGACTATTAATCTCAAACCTGCCGAGACAAGAAAGCTGTTTCCTGCAATCGGTGTGTATCTTACCAAAATAAAATATGCTCAAAAAATGTTCTGGGGTCTTACAAATGTCGGCACAAGACCGACCGTTGATAAAAATAATCGACAGAAAAATGTGGAAACACACATTTTAGATTTTAATGAGCGTATCTACGAACAGAAATTTGAGCTGTTTTTTATTCAGAAACTCCGCGATGAGATTGAATTTGAATCCATGAATGCTCTTGTTGAGCAAATCAGGAAAGATGAAATTAATGCGCGAAGTATTATTGAGAGATGAAAAAATGAGTAATTGCGCTATTATCACTGCAGCAGGCAGCGGACGCCGTATGAACTCCGCAATGAAGAAACAGTTTATCGAGATCGGGGACAAACCGATCCTTATACATACTCTTGATACGTTTGTTGAAGCCCAGGTTTTTCAGAAAATTATCATTACATGTCCCGCATCAGATATTGATTTTTTGAATGAGTTACTCTTTCAGTTTTATGATTATGATCCCAATCTCATTATAATTATTGAAGGTGGGAGCAGACGGCAGGATTCGGTTTACAATGCCCTAAAAACTCTTAATAATAAGACGGAAATCGTAGCGATCCATGATAGTGTGCGTCCATTTGTGAAAGTATCTGAAATTCTTCAGAGTATAGAAATGGCGAAACAATATGGTGCTGTTACACTTGCGCATCCTGTAAAAAATACGATAAAAAAAGTGAAGGATGGGCAAGTAATTGAAACATTCGATAGGGAACAATTGTGGGAGGTTTATACTCCTCAGACCTTTATCTTTGATCAAATATTGGAAGCTCACAGAAAAGCGGAAAAAGAGAACATTCCTGTGAGAGACGATGCTGAACTTATTGAGTTGATCGGGCTTCCCGTTCATGTGCTGAAGGGTACATCCCTGAACATTAAGATCACAGATCCGTTTGATCTGATTCTAGCAAAGTTGCTGATTAAGGAGATATGATGAAAATCGGCTTTGGTTATGATGTACATAAATTAATTGAGGGCAGATCTCTAATACTTGGAGGTGTGCACATTCCATTTAAAAAAGGATTACTCGGTCATTCTGATGCAGATGCACTTATTCATGCTATCATTGATAGTCTTCTTGGTGCTGCGAATCTTGGAGATATAGGCACACATTTTCCAGATACTGATAAGGAATACGAAGATATATCCAGTGTACTACTTCTCGAGAAAACAAAAGCACTTTTGGATGAAGCAGAATATGTTGTTGTGAATATTGATGCAACAGTTGTTTTGGAAAAACCAAAGCTTTCTGTCTATATTGCTGATATGAAGGAAACTATTGCTGACAAACTTGACATAGAAAGCAACCAAATCTCGATAAAAGCTACTCGAGAAGAGGGGATGGGATTTGTCGGAAATGGCGAAGGCATAAAGGTTTTCGCTGTATGTTTAGTTGAAGAATCTAATATATGATAAAGAATAAGCACGTAGATACAATAATAAAAAATGCAAGTCAGCTTGTGACAGCAGCTTCAGATATTCCAAAGATTGGAAAAGACTTACAGGCTCTGGGAATAATTGAAGATGGTGCACTTGGCATTACTGATGGAATGATATCATATGTGGGGAATACAGAAGAAATTCTTAAAACTTTCACTGCTGATACAATTATAGATGCTTCAAAGAAAGTTGTGATGCCCGGTTTTGTCGATCCACATACTCATCCAATCTTTGTAAAAACGCGTGAGTGTGAATTTGAGAAGAGGTTGCAAGGGAAATCTTATAAAGAAATCTCACAAACAGGTGGGGGAATCCGTGCCAGCATTCAAGATGTGAGGAATGCATCTTTAGAAGAACTTTTTGAGCTGGGACTCAAACGTATTAACAAAATGTTTGAAATGGGCACAACCACAATTGAAGCAAAAAGCGGGTACGGGCTTACTACAGAATCCGAGATCAAAATGCTCAAAGCAATACAAATGATCAATGAAATTTCGGACATGGAGATCATTCCTACTTTTCTGGGAGCTCATGAGTATCCTGAAGAATATAAAAGTGATCATGAAAAATATATTGATATCTTGATAAATGAGATGATGCCAGCAGTTAAAGAGCAAAATCTTGCTGAATATTGTGATATTTTCTGTGAAGAACATGTTTTTACTGTAAGTGAATCACGAAGGATACTAAATGCTGCAAAGGAACTTGGTTTTAGAATCAGATTTCATGCAGATGAACTTGAACCTATCGGTGGGGCTGAATTAGCTGCTGAAGTAAATGCTGTATCCGCGGATCATCTCGTTGCAATATCGGATAAGGGAATCATTAGATTAAAAGAAGCAGGAGTGATACCAATTCTTCTCCCGGCAACTACATTCAGTCTAGGGCTTGAGCACTATGCCCCAGCAAGAAAAATGATCGAAGCAGGTTTACCTGTAGCGCTTTCAACAGATTTCAATCCCGGTTCGTGTAATTGTGATTCCCAGCAGTTCGTTACCAGTTTAGCATGTTTGCAAATGAAAATGCTTCCCGCAGAAGCTATTAATGCAGTAACTATCAATGCAGCACACTCTATAGAACGCGGAAAATTTATCGGTTCGCTAGAGGTTGGCAAACAGGCAGATATCATAATACTGGACATGCCGACATATCAATATTTACCTTATCATCTTGGAAGTAATACAGTACAAAAGGTCATCAAAAAAGGTAAAATAATAAAAAATTAAATGGATTATCAACTATGAAAAAACATATTTTTATCATAATCTTAATCACTATTCTCCCATTTGGTCTTCTGGGTCAATCTAAAATGGATTTATCCCAATCGTCTTATCAAATGATACAATACAATATTTCGGTTGTGGGAAATGTACGTTATCCGGGCACTTATATGTTACAAGCAGATCAGCGTGTATTCGATGCAATAAAACGTGCCAACACTTATATTGACGAAAATGGAAATCCACGTTTTAGTCCACCTGAAAATTCTTCTACTCGAAATATCACCTTAAAAAATAAAAATGGAATTTCCATTATAGACATTGAAAGATTTCTTCGCTTGGGTGATGAAAAACATAATCCATATATTCAGGATGGGGACATTATCATAGTGCCATCAATAGAAGAAAATGTTGTTATAACTGGCGCTATAAATAATCCTGGCGAGTTAGAGCTTATAAAAAATGACCACATTTTGGATATAGTCATGCTTTCAATGGGATTTTCTGATAACGCATATTTAGACTCGATTGAAGTTGTTCGTTTTGTAAATAATTCATCCAATACCGAAATGATATTTGTTAATTTTAATGATATTTTAGATAATCCAAATAGTGAACAAAACATTGTTTTAAAAAATGATGATAGGATATATGTAAGATCCATTCCAGAATATCATAGAAAAGAAGGTGTCCTGATTTCTGGTGAGGTGGAATTTCCTGGTGGTTACGCAATTGAGGATGGAAAAACTACGTTATACGATATTTTAATTGAGAGTGGTGGACCAACCCAAAAAGCAGATCTTCAAAATGCTTATCTTAAAAGACAAAGTAGAGAAGATGTAGTGGATACAGAATTTGAGCGGCTTAAAATTATGTTAGTTGAAGATATGACTCCACTTGAATATGAATATTTTAAGACTAAATCAAGGGAAATGCGAGGGAAATTCGCCACTAATTTTCAGAAACTCTGGTTTGAGAATGATCCGGAGTATAATTTTTTACTTAAAACGGGTGATTTCATTTATATTCCAGACAAAACCGTGACAGTAACAGTTTCCGGACAAGTAAAAAATCCAGGTCTTGTAACATTTGTAGAAGGCAAAAATTATCTCTACTACATTGAAAAAGCCGGCGGTTTCGCCTGGCGTGCCCGTAAAGGCAAGATGCGTCTTATAAAAGCAAATACAGGAGAGTGGCTCAAGCCCAAAGAGGATACTCCTATAGATGTGGGTGATATGATTTTTATTCCTGAAAAACCTGATATAGATTATTGGGTATTAACAAAAGATATAATGAGCATTGCCGCCCAGCTCGCGACAGTGATCATAGTGATACAGAATGTATCGAAATAAAAAGGAATTCAATAATGAACGATAAAGAGCTTCAAATCATTGATTATATAAAAATTATATTAACTCAGAAGAAATTTATTATTTTAGCTATGGTTATTGTTATAATTTTAGCAGCACTTATATCCTTTATATTGCCAAAATGGTATAAGGCCACTGTTGTTTTATTACCTCCAACATCTGAAGGTCCTTCCTTCTCTGGACTAAGTGCAAGCTTAGGAGCATTCGGACTAGGAAGTATTTTTGGTGGAAACGAAGATCAATTCAGACTTGTTGCAATCCTTCGTAGTAGATCATTACTTGAAGCTATGAATGATAAATACAATTTTCAGGAAAGATATAAATTAAAAATTCTGGATGATACCTTCAAAAAACTTCGGAGTAACATTGCAATACATATCGGTGATGAAGAGCAAATAATTTTTTCTTTTAGTAGTAAAGATCAGGATGAGGTTGCCAATATGACTAATTATGCAATTTATTGCCTTGATAGTATCAATATTAGTTTAGCTACAAATCAAGCTATGAATAGTAGAGAATTCGTTGAGAAAAGAATCTTATTAGTTCAAGATAGTCTTTTAATTCTTGAAAAGAATATTGAAAAATTCATGAAAACTCATGGAATAATCAGTATATCAGACCAGATGACAGCTTCAGTAGAGAATGCAGCAGACCTTAAAGCTAAAATCATGAGTAAAGAGATAGAGCTAGAGCTTAAAAAAACTTATCTCGATGTTGAAAAGCCTGAAATTTTATTGCTTCTTCAAGAAATTACTTTATTGAGGAATAACTATTCAAATTTCTTTATAGATAGTGCAAATGATCAATTATTTATAAATTTTAATGAGATTCCAAAGATTGAAAGAGAATTATTACGCTTGAAAAGGCAAGCAGAATATTATATAAAACTTCTTGAGTATTTAGGACCCCAATATGAACAAGCCCGAATTGAGGAAGCGAAAGATGTACCGACTATTCAAGTCCTCGATAAAGCAGCCAGACCTGATAAAAGAGATAAACCAAGAAGGGCTTTATTTGTCATAAAGATTTCTATAGTTGCATTTATTATTAGTCTATATATCGCTTATTTTAGAGGAAAGAAAAATTATCCACGATCTCAGTAATTCTTCGTTTTCTGACGGTTTGTAGTATGGTGCACGCAAGAAGTTTTTTAAAAGATCTTTCAGTTACGTTCATTATTCAGATTACTGTAACAATCACTGGAATAGTATTATTAAAGCTACTCTCTTCAATTCTTCCTGAAGAGGGATTAGGAACATACTTAGTTATAAGGCGATTTGTTGCTCTCACATTTCCACTCATAACTCTAAATCTAAGTATGAGTCTTGCACGATTTATAAGTTTTAATCAAACAAAAGCGGGGATTTATTTTTTTACTTCGGTAGTATTATGTTTAAGTTTTTTTATATTATGGATTATTCTATTACCTTTTTATAAGGATCTTTTTTCACGTTTAATCTTTGGAGACATCAGATTTGATTCTCTAGTCTTGCCAACTATCATTTTCCTTTTTGCTAGTTCTTTTCAGTTTTTATGTGTTGGTCTTTTTAGAGGATTACATGATTTTTTTGCCATGAATATAGTTAATATTCTTTTTTGGATTGAAGCTGTTATTGTCTTGATAATAATTCAATTTTTTCAAATTGATTTTATACATAAACTCATTTATTTTTTTATGTTCTACTCATGTATTTCTATACTTGTAAATTGCCTAATCATCTTGGCTCGAAAAAAAAATATTGAATTCAAAATACACTTTTTACAAATGTCAAAAATACATTTAAAGAAGTTTCTGAGATCCAGTTTTCTTCATTATGGCGTAAAGAGATTACCATCGGGATTCCTCATTGCCGGAATATTTTTTGTGCCGGTTTTTGCTGCGTCAAGCTCTATTTCATTAAAAGTGGCTGCCTATATGGGTATTATTATTTCAATAGTAAGAATGATTCAATTACTTGGACTTCCCTTTAATTTATTGTTTTTACCTAAATTCTCTTTATTCCAATCTAAAGGGGATAGTGTCGCGATCAAAAAATATTCACAACTGGTAATAAATTATATATTTACTTTACCATTGATTCTGGGATTGTTAGTATCATTCTTATCTAGAGAGATGATTTTGCTATGGGTAGGATCTAAATATCAAGTTGTAATTTTGTATATGCAAATCACCGGACCATTTTTAGTATTTTTCCTTAGCTATGTCATAATTAGGGGGATTTTGGACGGTATATCTAACTATCCATACGTAAATATTATAACTCTAATTAGTTTCTTATGTATTGTTATTATCTCGGTACTGACAATTCTCTTTTCGTATGATATGATGGGGCTTACAGGTGCTTTTTGCTTTGGTTTAAGTGCACTTGGTATTTTTTCAATAGGTTTTCTAAAAAAAATACAAAATTTAACAATTGCTTCTACTAAGAATTTCATTGCTTCTTTATGGTTTCTTTTCTCTGCATTAATTCTCTTTCTGATTAATAAGTATTTAATATTTGATTCATTGATACTTTTATTCTCAATAAAATTATTTATTTCGCTAGTTATGATCATAACATCAATCATTATATACAAATTTCTCAAATATGAATGGTTGACTGAAATTAAATCAAGACTCAGAATATTAAACCAAAACGGTGTAGTTTAATATGCAAAAAAGTGTAGACGCTGATAAGGTTCTCCTGCATATTTTAGCGATAAGCGCTATTGTATTTCTATTACTACCAACTACACAAATTACCCAGTTTGCCCTTAGTTTAATAGTAATGCTGATAGTTTATGAAATCATTATTTTTCGAAAAAGAGAAATATATGGATTTACTGGTTTAAGGTTCATTTCACTACCTTCTTTGATTCTTTTATCATTTACACTTTTCATCGCAATTCCCGGGGTGTATATTGCAAGTATTAAAACGTCACCTATACGCTATTCATATTTCGCATCAATATTGCTTTTCTATATTCTTTATCCTGCAGGATTACTTTTCGGTGATTCATATAAGAAGATCGAAATTAGTAAAGTTTCAAAACTCAAAAACGAAGGTTTTATTACTAGTGAATTTGATGAAAAATTTTACCAACTCCTAATATTCTTATTCATTTTTTGTTTACTAATATTTGCCTTGTATATTTCAAGAACCAAAGTTTTTCCTCTTTTTGAGTTAATTAGAAATCCTGGAGAATATTTGAAACTGAAATTTATGAGGGAAGAAGCTTTTAAATTACTAGATATAAGTTTCGTCGAACGATATCTTTTTCATTGGTTACGATCATTATTTTTTCCTTTTGGAATTGTAGGAAGTCTATATCTCGCAGCAAGTTACAGGAAATATAAATACTATATATTATTTATGCTGTTTTTTTTCTCTGGATTAGTGATGAACAGTCTAACATTGGAAAAATCACTTACAGCCGGTATTTTTCTCTCGATTATGTCTTTACTATATTTAAAGAAAAAACAGTTCAGCGTAAGATTCATTATTGTGGCGTTTCTTTCTACTATGGCTTTTCCGGCGATCGTTGTTTATTATTTAAATTTTGGAAGGGAAGACATGCTTACCGTTGTTCTTGGTTCATTTTTAAATCGAATTTTTCTTGTTCCAACAGAAACACTGTATCAGTATTTCAGAATATTTCCCGATGTTCATGAATTTATACTTGGCAAAGGCACACAACTATTTTCATGGCTCTATAATGAAGGACAATTTCCTTTAGCTAATTATGTGGGAAGAGTATGGTGGAAAAAACCCCATACAACAGGATTTGCAAATGTAAATTTTATTGGTAATTTTTGGGCAGATTTTGGATGGATAGGTGTGATAATATCTATTTTTTTAGTTGGATTCTTAGTACATCTGTTTTATAGGCAAATTTTAGTAACTTCAAATTATCATAAAAATTTCATTTACGTTGTTTTCATATCAAGTATAACGACTATCTTTACAATAAACTTTTTAAGTTCAAATTTTACTACGTTATTTATTTCTAGAGGATTGATTCTTATGATCTTTTTGTTAGTGTACATATCTTCAATGAAAAGAAAATCAGCATCTTTATGGATAAAAAATTATAGTGGATTATTGGAGAATAATTGAAAGAAATTTTTATAGCATCATCCGCGCATCCATGGAATGATCCCCGAGTATTTCTAAAAGAGGTAAGATCTTTAGCAAAAAAATATTCTGTCGAACTTCATGCTCCAGCAGAATTTAAATACAAAAAGATAGATAATCTTAAAATATATGGTTTACCCGAATGGAAAATTATCAAAGACAGAAAATTAAATAGAAAAATAATATTAAAAAGGGCTCTAAAAAAACGCAATTTTGTATTTCATTTCCATGATCCTGAATTGATTCCAATAGCAATTGTTTTAAAACTATTACGCAAGGCGAAAATAGTATATGATGTCCATGAAGATGTACCAAGACAGATTTTAACAAAACCTTATATAAATAAGAAAATTATTAAATTCGTTTCAAAAATCTTCGAAATCTTTGAATTCCTTACTTCTTATATTATGGATGCTCTTATTGTAACTACGATAGAAATATATAATAGGTTTCGTATACAGAATATTGAAATTATCAGAAATTATCCACTTTTAAATGAGTTAAGTTTTCATAATAACTGGGAAGAGAAAAAGAACGAAATTGTATATATTGGTTTGGTAATAAAATTTAGGGGTGCCCTAGAAATACTTCAGGCAGTCTCTGATCTCAATATAACTTTCAATCTAGCCGGGAAAATATTCCCCGATAGTTTCAAAAAAGAACTTGAGCAGTCACAAGGTTGGAAGAAAACAAAATATTGGGGATTTATTAATAGAGAACAGATTAATATGTTGTTGTCAAGATCGAAGATTGGAATGGTTATTTTAAGACCAGATAAATGTTATATGGAAATTCTTCCAGTTAAGATGTTCGAATACATGATTGCCGGTTTGCCAATTGTCGCGTCAAAATTTCCCAAAATTGAATCTATTATTAATAAACATAATTGTGGAATATGTGTCGATCCTATGGATATTGGATCTATTCGAGGTGCAATAACTTACTTATTGGAAAATCCCGAGGTTTGTATGAAGATGGGTCAAAACGGACGACGGGCTGTTCTCGAAGAATATAATTGGAAGAATGAAGAGAAGAAGTTATTTAAACTTTACAAACTTTTAATGTCATGAAAATCTTATATA
Source organism: Candidatus Cloacimonadota bacterium (assembly GCA_049903315.1). GTDB lineage: Bacteria > Cloacimonadota > Cloacimonadia > JGIOTU-2 > JGIOTU-2 > Celaenobacter. The sequence goes on from JBNGBT010000002.1 coordinate 85,843, forward strand.
ATAATTTAGAAAAGAAAATCTTATCTTGGAGGTTTCTTGAAGAAAATTAAATTTGCCTTAGTTGGTTGCGGAAGAATTTCCAGAAAACACATCGAGTCAATTAACGAATTGAAAAACGCTGAGCTAATCGCAGTTTGTGATATTGATTACAAAAAAGCTGAATTGGTTTCGAAACAATTTCCATTAGTAAACTCCTATGATAATTATAATAGTATGTTAGAAAATGAGACTATCGATGTTGTGAGTATTCTCACTCCAAGTGGTCTCCATCCCAAACATACAATTGATATAGTTAAAAAATACAAAAAGCACATTGTCTGTGAAAAACCGATGGCATTAAAACTTGAAGATGCGGATGAAATGATTCGTGTATGTGATGAAAACAGAGTGAGATTGTTTGTTGTGAAGCAGAATCGATTTAATATACCAGTTATTAAACTAAGAGAAGCAATAGATTCCGGAAAGTTTGGTAAAATTGTCATGGGTACAGTGAGAGTGAGGTGGTCTCGTAACCAACAATACTATGATCGAGATCCTTGGAGAGGTACATGGGAATTCGACGGAGGAGTTATATCGAATCAGGCATCTCATCATGTTGATTTACTTGAATGGATGTTAGGAGAACCGGTTTCTGTGTTTGCCAAAACCGATACTTTCCTTTCAGACATAGAGGTTGATGATACTGCTCTTGCGATTTTAAAATTTAAAAATGGTGCATTAGGTATAATTGAAGCAACTACTGCAACCCGACCAACAGATCTAGAAGGTTCGATTTCAGTACTAGGAGAAAATGGAACTGTTGTAATTTCAGGTTTTGCAGTCAATGAAATGCAGACATGGAATTTTTCAAATGAAACTCCAGATGAACAACAAAAAATTCTAGCTAATTATAGAGAAAATCCACCAGATGTATACGGATTTGGGCATATAAGATATCTTGAAAATGTTATTGATTGTATTATTAACGATAAAAGTGCGTTGGTAGATGGTCTCGAGGGCAGGAAATCTCTTGAATTGATTAATGCAATTTATGAGTCAGCTGAAACAGGGAAAGAAATTTTTATGAAATTTACACCCCGGAAGTCAAAATTGGGTTTTAAAAATGGATCAAAATAGAATAAAAATTTATCCAAATGTAACTCTGGGTAAGAATGTGGAAATTGAAAGCTTTTGTATCATTGGAAAACCCTCCGTTAAAAATAAACAAGAGAATTCATTTTCCAATACTATAATCGGGGACAATGCAGTTATTAGAAGTCATACTGTCATATATGCGGGAAATAAAATAGGGAAGAACTTTAATACTGGGCATCATGTAGTTATTAGAGAAGATAATGAAATAGGTGATAATGTGAGCATTGGCACGTTATCTTGTGTGGAGCATCATGTGATAATAGAGGATAATGTTCGAATTCATTCTCAGGCTTTCATTCCAGAATATACAGCGTTAAAGAAAGATTGTTGGATCGGTCCCAATGTTGTAATAACTAATGCTAAATACCCTCGCAGCATTGATGTGAAGAACAACCTTCGTGGAGCTATCATCCAAGAGGGTGCCAAAATTGGAGCTAATGTCACAATACTTCCTGATATTGTTATAGGGAGTAACGCTTTAGTAGGTGCTGGAAGCATTGTTACCAAGAATGTTCCCGGAAAAAAAGTTGTGGTTGGAAATCCGGCGAAGATTATTTCTAATATTGAGCACATAAAAGAATATGATTTACCAAAGGAGAGAGAATGAATATCCCTTTTATGAATTTAAATGATAGCCTCAATGAAATTAAAGAAGAAATTGTTAAAAAATTAGAGTACTTAATTGATAATACAAAATTTATTGGTGGCGAAGAAGTAGAGAATTTTGAAAAAGAATTTGCCGAGTTTTGTCAAACAAAGTATTCTGTGGGTTGTTCAAATGGCACCGATGCCTTGATATTAGCACTAAAAGCTTTAAATGTGAAGCCAAGCGAGACGGTTCTTGTTCCCGTTAATACTTTTATAGCAACTTCAGAAGCGGTTACTGCTGTAGGAGCAAATGTTGAATTCGTCGATGTTGAGGAGGAATATTATACTATCGATCCACTAAAGATAGAAGAAAAATTAAAGAGTTCGGGAAAAAAAATTTCTGCGATTATTGCGGTTCATCTCTATGGTCAAATGTCAAATATGCCCTTGATTAGCGAAATCGCTAAAAAGTATGGGGTGAAAGTTATTGAAGATTCTTCTCAAGCTCATGGCTCAAAGCTGAGAAATAATATGCCTGGCAAATGGGGAGATATAGCAACTTATTCTTTTTATCCCGGGAAAAATTTAGGTGCTTTTGGTGACGCAGGAGCTATTACGACGAACAATGAAGAATATTATAAATACATTAAAATGATTGTAAATCACGGCAGGTGGAAAGAAAAATATACTCATTCAGTTGAGGGCTTCAATAAAAGGATTGATACTATTCAGGCTGCAATATTACGAATCAAACTTACGAAGCTTAATTCTTGGAATGAACTAAGGAGAGAGAAAGCTAGTATTTACCTCAAGAAGTTGGTAGATAAACAGTTGATCCTTCCAAGGATAAGAGATGGAGCTTCACCTGTGTGGCATATATTTGCAGTTCGAAGTAATCACAGAGACGAATTAAAGGATTTTCTTAAAATGAAAGGGATTTCTACTGGAATTCATTATCCGATACCATTGCACCTTCAACCTGCTTATAAATATAAAGGATATACAAAGGGTGACTTTCCTGTTTCCGAAAAGTGTGCTTTGGAGCAATTAAGTTTACCTTTCTGGCCCGAAATTTCTGAAGAACAGATAGAATTTATTGCTGATCTTCTTGAGTAAGCGGAATAAAGAGTTTTGCTTCTCAAAATACAATGGTGTAAATAGTATCTCAAATTATCCACCATTTATGAATTTTCAGTATGTTTTCAGTATATACTCAATCTTGGAACTTAAAAAATAGACTTGAGGATTAAACAGTGATAATTTCGAAATGTAAATTGTATCTCAATACCTTTAAATATATGAAACCAATCCAGATCTACTACAAGGTTTGGCTAAAACTAAGTAGAAAATATTTAAATCACTTTGCGTTGAAATATAGATCAGTTAAGAATTTTAAGATTCCAGTATTGTATAAGCACACCAGCATTTTAGAAAATATCCAAAATTATTCAATATTCAATGAAAAAATCGATCTATCTCAAATTGACTGGAAAATGCGTTGTGAAGACGCACTCTTTCAATATCATCTTCATTATCATGATTTTCTATCAAACCTTGAAGAAAAAAGCGGATTAAGAGTAATTCTTGATTGGATTGAGAAAAATCCTCCATCGAATTCCATCGCATGGGATCCATATACAATCTCTTTAAGAGTGGTGAATTGGATAAAATTTATATCTCGTTATCATTTGATAAATCAAGTAGTTATCGATTCTTTGCTACTGCAAGGTATCTGGTTGTATTACCAAAGAGAATATCATCTCCTCTCAAACCATTTTTTCAAAAATATTGTAGCTCTTTTATATCTTGGTTATATTTTTGAGAATAAAAAATGGTACCAATGGGCTTTCAGAAATTTTGAGAAACAGCTTGAAGAGCAATTGACAAATGAGGGATATCATTTTGAATTTTCGCCGACCTATCATGCTATTTTTGTAAAAGATCTTCTAGATATTTATAATCTAATTGTGAATAATGATACTCCATTTAAGAAACGAATGGTATCCAAATTAGAACTGGCAATTAGTAAATCTCTATTTTGGCTACAATATTTTAGTTATAGTGGATCATATTTACCAATTAATGATGTGAATTATCAGGATGTTTCACGACCTAATGAGTTGATCAGAATAGCTGAAGAATTGGAAATACAACCAGTACAGAAATTAGTTTCATCTTGTTATCCTGTTTTGGAGAATAAAAACCTAAAGCTCATGGTGTTTTGCGCTCCATTCAATCCATCGTACAATCCTTCACATTCTCATGCAGATATATTATCTATATTACTTTGGTTCAGAGGAAAGCCAATAGTTATTGATACGGGTAATTTCACATATAAGGAATCGGCTGAGAGATCTTATTCAAGGTCTACAAGGGCTCATAATACTATTGAGATCAATTCAAAAGACCAGGCAGAAATGTGGAAGGCATTTCGGGTAGGAGATCGCAGTATAATTTCAGAAAAGGAAATTGCAGATATAAGTATTAGCTGTGAGTATCATTTTCATGACATAAGCCATCAACGCAAAGTTAAAAAACAAGATGATGAATTTTTAATTTGTGATACCATTATAGGGAAGGGGACACATTCATTTAAAATGTACTATCATTTCTCCCCTGAATGTTCTGTTCACAGGACAGAGAGGAAAATAATAATCGATGATCAAATAGTGATTCTTGTGCCGGATGAAAGAATTACAGTAGAGAAAACTTTGTTTTTTCCTGAAATGTATCAAAGGAAAGAGAAAAATACGATAGTAATTTCAGGTACTTTTGTAGACACAAAGATGTTAGAAACCAGAATTTACCTCCAATGAGAATCCTATACGTAACCCAGTATTTCCTGCCGGAAACCTGCGCGCCATCAAACAGAGCGTATTCGACTGTGAAACATCTCTCCGATGCAGGCCATCAAGTAGCCATACTCACAGAAATGCCAAATCATCCTAGAGGAATAATCTTTGATTCATATAAAAACAAAGTATTTGTTCATGAAAAAATGGATGGATTTGATGTTTTAAGAACCTGGGTTTATACATCACCTAAGAAGAATTTTGTTACAAGAATACTGTTTTATTCAACATTTATGATCAGCGGTATACTCACAGCATTACTGACATGGCGTAATTATGATATAATATTTATCTCATCGCCGCCACTTTTTGTTGGTGGCATTGGACTAGTACTCAAAAGACTATTTCCAAGGATAAAATTTATATTCGAAGTGAGAGATCTCTGGCCTGATGTTGCGATCGAGATGGGTGAGCTTAGCAATCCTAAGTTCATTAAACTCAGCACAAAACTCGCAAATTCATGCTATGAGTTATCAAATAAAATCATCTCTGTTACAAATTATTTCAAAGATGAAATAATAAAAAATGGTATTAAGGGTGAAAAAATACGGGTAGTGAGAAATGGAACTGATATACTGAACTGGAGTAGAGTAGAAGGTGTAGAGAATATCAGCAACAAATACAATCCTCATCATAAATTCGTTGTGATTTATGCAGGGAATCTGGGTCTTGCACAAGGAGTGGAAACGATATTACATGCAGCAGATAAGCTTAGGGATATTAATGATATTTTGTTTCTGATTATCGGGGATGGACCGGAGCGAGATAAACTGTATAAAATACATAAAGAGAAGAAACTAGCAAATACTTCCTTCATTAAAGAACAATCAAGAGAAGATATTGCGAAGTATATATCAATAGCAGATTGTGGTGTGGTACCACTTATCAAATCCAGTGTTTTTAAGGGGACGATTCCATCAAAACTTTTTGATTATTTGGCATGTGAGCTTCCAGTTTTACTCGGGGTTGATGGCGAGGCAAGAACAATATTAGATGAAAGTCAAGCAGGATTATTCTTTGAACCTGAAGATTCCCATGATTTAGCTGAGAAAATTTTAACACTCAAAGAGAATCTTGAACTCAGAGCGATGGGGAGAATGGGAAGGAAATTTGTCGAACGTTTTTATAATAGGAAAATACTTGCACAGGAAATTGAAAAAATAATTTTGTACACTAATTTTGAAAAAAATGGAGAAGAGGTTTAATGAACATTTTTATTACTGGTTCCAATGGATTTGTGGGTTCGAGGTTAATGTGGCATCTTGAAAACCTTGGACATAAAGTCTGTGGAATAGATAAGCGCGATGAATGCTTGGTGGAGAAACATCATCAAACAAAGAAAGGTGATATTCGTAATATTCATGATTTGCGCATCTTTGATCGGAATGATATTGACCTCATAATTCATTGTGCTGCGGATAAGCATGATTGGGGAATTTCTAAAGAAAGCTATTTTAGTAACAACGAGTATGGAACGGAAATTTTGATGCAATATGCGAGTGAAAGAAAAATCAACAAAGTTATTTATTATAGCACTGTTTCTGTGTATGGTCATGCATCGGTTCCATGTGATGAAAGTGGAGAAATTCATCCGGATAATGAATATGGGGAGAGTAAACTGGCTGGCGAAAAAGTTATTGAGAAATGGTTGAGTGAGGATGAAACAAGAGAAGGTATTTTTTTGCGTCCTACAATCATTTATGGTCCGTTCAATTATGCAAACATGTACAATCTGATCGATATGCAACACAAGAAGCCACTCTTTATGGTAGGGAATGGAAGTCACATCAAATCAATAGTATCATTAGCAAATCTGGTTGATATGACAGTTTTTATAATTCCACAATTGAGGGATGGACTTCAGATATTTAATTGTATTGATAAACCATATATTTCTCTTCATCGTTTGATGGAGATCATTGCAGATAACAAGGGATTTAGTATGCCTTTGATCGCAATCCCTCTCAAGCTTGCAGTAATTATAGGAAAATTCTTTGATATTATTGGAAAAATTGTGAAAAAAGATTTACCTATAAACAGTGATAGGCTGATGAAGCTTGCAACATCTACAGAATATCATTCGGAAAAAATCAGGGAACTTGGTTATATCCAAAAAAACACAATTGAATCCGAAATTAAAAGAACTACAGATTGGTATCTTAAAGAAGTAACAAGCCTATAGTAAATTAGTAATCCTCTTATAATAATCATATCATTATATCGCGTAAGTATAAATTTAGCACATATTGCTTACTAAACAAGAAAAAAACTTGCCTAAAAAACCGCATACAGGTCTTTGAAGTACTATTCATAAGGAGAATTGTATGAAATATTTAGTAACTGGTGGAGCTGGATTTATTGGCTCAAATATTGTTCAGGAACTTCTTAATAGAGGAGAGTATGTTCGCGTTCTCGATAATTTTGCTACAGGGAAACGAGAGAATATATTTTGCTTTAAAGATAATGAAAATTTTGAACTCCTTGAGGGCGACTTACGGAGTTTTCATACAGTGCGCAACGCAGTTCGGGGCATGGATTATATTCTCCATCAAGGCGCTCTGCCATCAGTTCCCAGATCAATACAAGATCCCATTACTACGAATGATGTGAATATATTAGGAACATTAAATATTTTGGAAGCTGCTCGTGAATTCGATGTGAAAAGAATCATATATGCTTCTTCATCCTCTATATACGGAGATAGTAAAGAGTTGCCCAAAAAAGAAGATATGTTTATTCAACCCCTTTCTCCCTATGCCCTTTCTAAATATACTGCAGAAAGATATTGCCAGATTCATACACTCATATATGGTCTTGAAACAGTTTGTCTTCGCTACTTTAATGTCTTCGGACCAAATCAGGATCCATTTTCTCAATATAGTGCTGTTATCCCAAAGTTTATTAAATTAATTTCGGCTGAGATACCACCTACAATATTTGGTGATGGCTCTCAATCCAGAGATTTTACATTCGTTCAAAATGTTGTGGAAGCTAATCTATTAGCTTGTACCGCTCCCGATACCGCAGGACAGGTAATAAATATAGCTTGTCAAGAGAGCACCACACTTATTGAACTTGTTAAAATGATCAATGAAAAACTGCATAAAAATATTGAACCTTTATTTTCTGATAAGAGAAGTGGTGATGTAAAACATTCGTTAGCGTCCATAAAAAAAGCTGAAGAATTATTACAATACAAAGTTGAAGTCCCATTTAGGGATGGATTATATAAGACAATAAATTTTTTACTTAATAACAAGGAGAATTGATGAATATTTTAATTACTGGAGGTTCGGGATTTATAGGATCATATCTTGCTGAGCACCTTCTAAAGAATGGCGATTCTGTCGTAATTTTGGATAACCTTTCCACTGGACGATTGGCAAATATCAAAAATATTTATCGTCACAAGAATCTCGAAGTCCATATTGATACGATTTTCAACCGTGAACTCGTCGATGAATTAGTGAAAAATTGTGATCAGGTATATCATCTCGCAGCAGCTGTCGGGGTTCGATTTATAGTAGATAATCCTGTCCAAACTATCGAAACAAATGTAGGTGGCTCGGAAATACTTCTAAAAGCAGCAAATAAATATAAGAAAAAAATATTCATCGCTTCAACTTCCGAGGTATATGGTAAATCCGACGAGCTTCCTTTTAAGGAAGATGCGATGAGAATCTATGGTCCCACAACTATCCGCAGATGGTCATATGCCGAGTCAAAAGCTATTGATGAATTCCTTGCATTAGCATACCTTCATGAAAAAAAATTACCGGTTGTCATTGCTCGATTATTCAACACAGTTGGTCCACGGCAGACTGGGCAGTATGGTATGGTCGTTCCACGCTTTGTCCAGCAAGCGTTGCTTGATCACCCACTTACTGTTTACGGAGATGGGAAACAAACACGCTGTTTTGGTTATGTGGGGGACATTGTCGAAGCTATTGTAAAACTCATGGATAACGATAAGTGCATCGGTCAAATATACAATATCGGGACAAACGAAGAAATTTCTATTTACAATCTAGCTGAAAAAGTAAAAGAACTCACTAAAAGTTCATCACAGATAAAACTTGTTCCTTATGATGAAGCATACGAAGAAGGTTTCGAGGATATGAAAAGAAGAATTCCTGACATCTCAAAAGCAGGCAGGGATATCAATTATAAAGCGAAAGTATCTCTTACAAGAATCTTGCAGGAAATCATTGAATACTATAAAAAATAAGCATGGAGTACAAAAATAAGAAGGCTGCAAAGGATTATTATATTGAGAAAACCTTTGAAACGGGCATTGTGCTTACTGGTAACGAAATCAAATCCATACGTGAAGGAAGAGTGAACTTTACTGACAGTTATGCCCGTGTGAAAGAAGGTGAGCTCTGGCTCGAAAACCTTCATATAAGTCCTTATGATAAAGGTTTTAACTATGATTATAATCCTAAGCGAGCCCGAAAACTGCTCATGCATAAATACGAAATTAACAGGTTAGATACTAAAATTGCTGAAAAAGGTTACACTCTTATCCCGCTTTCTCTGTTTATAAATGATAATGGATTAGCAAAAATAATTATCGGTCTCGCCAAGGGGAAACACACATATGAAAAGCGCGATAAGATAAAAGCAAGAGATGCTGAACGCGAGATGGATCGAACAAGGCAAAGATAAAAACTATGAATTGGATCTGGAATCCTGCAACCCATATACAGCTCTGCAAATTGGCATTATTAAAAATGTCTCCCTTTTTTAATGAACTGATCAACATTTATCCTCAATACTTCGAACTTGGTATCATTGCTCCGGATAAATTATTTTGTGATACAACAAATCACTACTATAACTGTACTCCAAGTCCGTCAGGTTATCATTATGGCAGTGTAGTGAAAAAGATCATAAAAGAAGTAAATTTGATCAAAGAAATGATACATAATTATAACACGCTGATATATCATCACAATTGTGATGATTATATTGCGCATATCCTTGATAATCCGATAAAAACTCTCGTGTTTGAGCTTGGTGTTATCTCTCATTATGTTGCAGATTTGCACCAACCCTTCCACACTGATGGGAAATACAGATTTGAATATGAAGAAGTTCCACATCGGATATATGAGGCAGATGTGCGTAAACATTTTGGTGAATTAAGGATCGATGTTGGTAACAGACGCTACAGAATTCCTAATCTTGAAGAATATCTTTATGCTGCAATTTATAGGATCAATAAATCTTATGATAAATTAATTAATTATTATTTTCTCACCCCAAGCAAAGTTAAGGTAGACAGGTGGGAAAAAGCAATATCTAGAACTGAAAAATTTCTCTCAGAAGCCGCAAAATGCATTGCAAACATATGGTTTATATTCGAATCAGAGCTAAAAGTATATAAAAAACAGTTGAAAAATATTTACTTAATGCAACAATTTGATAGTATAATTGATTTGAATGGCATCTATCACTTGAAAATATATGATTCAGGAACAATGAGCATACGAAGGAGAAAATGAATAATAACGCCGTTATACAGATTGAAAATATTACAAAGATATATCAGATGGGAAAGGTAAAAGTTCCTGCACTTGCCGGCATTGACCTTTCAATAGAGCCACATACCTACACTTCAATTATGGGACCTTCCGGTTCGGGTAAATCAACATTGCTTCATATTTTGGGATGCCTTGACACACCAACCGATGGCGTGTATTATCTTGATCATGAAAAGGTGAGTGATTTAAGTTATAATAAACTTGCTGAGATTCGCAATAATAAGATCGGTTTCGTATTTCAGGTTTTTAACCTTTTGCCGAATATGAATATTTTGGAAAACGTTGAGCTACCTCTTATGTATGCTGGAGTACATAAGAAAAAGAGGAAACAGCGCGCGTCAGAAGTTCTTGAACAAGTGGGACTTGGACACCGTCTGAAACATAAACCACAGGAATTATCTGGTGGCGAGAGACAACGTACAGCCATTGCACGGGCATTGGCGAATAATCCTGCAATTATTCTTGCTGATGAGCCGACAGGAAACCTCGACAGCACTTCCGGAAGCAGTATCATGAAAATATTCTCTGATCTGCATGAGCAGGGACACACGATCATCGTTGTAACACACGACAGTACGATTGCGAAAATGACACAGCGTGTGATCACACTAAGCGATGGAAAAGTTGTGAGCTTATGAGCATATTTTATAACATACGACTCGGAGTTGTTGATATGATTCACAATGTTGGGCGTACTTTAATAACAATGCTTGGAGTAATCCTTGGTACAATGTCTATTATTGCTGTTCTCGCGCTCGTAGAGGGGGGACGGGAGCAGTCGCTCCGTTGGCTTGAAGAACGGGGTGGCGTCCTCAAACTTTCAATTGATACTAAGTGGACATTTGATCTTGATGAACGCTCACAGATTCGCGATCAGCGATTGATGTTAAAAGATATGAGACTCATAAGAAATTATTTTCCTGATCTTTTGAATTTTAGTCCCGAATCATCAAAGTGGCTTCAGATGAAATATAAGAATAAAAACTTTTCTACTCGTGTGAATGGTGTTTTTCCATCATATCAGGAAGCAGAAAATTTTAGTATTGGAGAGGGAAGGTTTATTTCTGAATTTGATATTGATCAAGCATCTCGTGTTATCGCAATTGGAGTAAGGGTCAAAGATGCACTCTTTGGGAAAGAAAATGCTCTTGGAAAAAACATTACAATCAACAATAACCAGTTCAAAGTCATTGGCATAATGGAAGAGAAGAAGATGGAAATCTCTGGTTGGAGTGGGCACAATCCAATGGATTGGCTTAATCGCCAGTCTTTCATACCGCTTACTACCATGCTGAAAAAACTCTTCCCTGATGAACCAATTGATGAGATAAATTTTCAGGTCGCTTCATCAGAGATGGTAAAACCAACCCAGGAAAGATTGAATCAATTTCTTAAAGCTATGCGCCGTGGTGAGGAGATCTTCGAAGTCCGTGCAAATAGCGACAGATTGGAGAATATTCAAAAAAATTCAAATGACACACAACTTATCCTCATGATCGTTGGTGGTATTTCTTTGATAGTTGGTGGTATAGTTATCACAAATATTAGCCTTGCCTCGGTAAAAGAGCGTTTGCGTGAAATCGGCGTACGTATGGCGGTTGGAGCTAAAAGAAAGGATATACTCGTCCAATTCCTTATACAAACTACTTTTATGAGTTTGATCGGAGGAATATTCGGAGTTTTAATGGGATTATCGCTTCTACAAGCTCTCGAGAAATTTCTTTCTTCGCCCACAGCAGCAAATCCTAAAATGATCATTATAGCACTGATCTTATCAGTCGGAGTTGGCTTTATTGCAGGTTTCTTTCCTGCTATGCAGGCGAGTAGATCAGATCCAATAAAAATCTTACGATACGAGTAGCATATGAAAAATAATTTCCTGAAATTCTGGCAAAATGTGAAGATAATCTATTCGAATTTTAGTACGGATCAAGCATATTTAAGGGCTACCGGTCTTTCATACATAACATTTTTGGCATTCATGCCGTTTATTATGGTTATATTTCTTTTTACACCAAATATTACTGTAATAAAGATAAAAGACGTTTTCCTCAATTTTATTTTCACCACATTTATTCCTCAATCTGCCGATGTGCTCAAAGAGATCTTTAATGAGATGCTTGCACGAAGAACCGGTCTCGATGTAATCGGTATCATATTGCTTGTTATAACTTCATTTTATCTATTCAAATCAATTTCGCATACTTTTGATAAAATCTTACAGGCACAGAAACCGAAAAAAAGGTCTGTCTTTCGTGACTTTGAACGTTTCATTGCTGCTATTGTAGGAGGATTTATTGTTCTCGCAGCCCTCATTGTTGCGGCTTCCATGCCCGTAATCAGTCAGATAATTCAGATAGGAATCTTCATCAAGCTGCTGCCATATCTGGGAATGATCCTGCTTATTTTTGCTCTTTATGAAGTTGTGTCTCCTGTGCATCCCAAAGTGATCCATGCACTTATTGGTGCTGTGATAACAAGCTTTATCTGGTCAATCGGGAAAAGTGGTTTTGACTGGTATATTGCCACGTTTACTAATGTCCGTTCAGTGTACGGAACACTTGGAGCTTTTCCGATATTTATGATTTGGCTTTATTTTACCTGGCTTACTATTCTCTTTGGAATGGAAATTGTCGCGTTTTTGTCGGGAAGAAAGAGTGCAACAAAAGCAGAGAAGAAAGAAGATAGTACAATTGCACTGACGTTATGTCTGGAAAAGAAAATTCCGGGTAAACTTGCAAAAGAGATCAAAGAAATCCAAAGATCAAAAAATGAAATTGATAATAAAACGTTTATAAAGTTAATAAAAGACATCGTAAATCCTTCCAAGAAAGAGGACGAAGAAAAACCTGAACAAGAAAAGGAAACAGATGAGCTACAAGAGAAGTGATAACAGGAAAGCAAACCAACTACGAGATATAAAGATCACAAGAAATTATCTTCATGACCCTGAAGGATCTGTTCTTATCGAACTGGGAAACACCAAAGTGATCTGTACTGCGACTATTGATCATAAGGTACCTCAATTCATTAGAGAAAGCGGAGCGAAACACGGGTGGCTGACTGCCGAATACGATATGCTTCCCAGAAGTTCGAACAAACGGATACTGCGAGATAGATATCAGGGTAAGATCAAAGGGAGAAGCCAGGAAATACAGCGCTTGATTGGGCGTTCTCTACGAGCAATTTTCGATTTAACACAAATACCCGACAAACAAATAATACTGGATTGCGATGTCATCCAGGCAGATGGTGGCACACGGACTGCGGCAATCAACGGAAGCTTCATGGCATTATATGATGCCTGTTCATTCATGAGAGAAAGAAAATGGATAGGGGAGTTCCCAATCAAAAATTTCATTGGTGCTATCAGTGTTGGTGTTGTTCAGGATACAGTTCTGCTAGATCTTGCGTATGATGAGGATCTAGCAGCACAGGTTGATATGAATATCGTGATGGATGAAAATGGCAAATACATTGAAGTGCAGGGCACGAGCGAGGAAACACCATTTACTTCTGAACAACTTCAAAAAATGCTGAAGTATGCAGAAAAAGGCATCAAAGAGATTGTCGAATATCAGAAAGAATTAATACTAAAAGGGCTGACAGCATGAAGGATTTGAGATTTTCAATTGAGCAACTCAACGAATTAAGCAGAATGTGCAAGGGTGATATACTCAAGATGACGACTATCGCGAAAAGCGGACACCCTGGTGGTTCAATGTCGTCTCTTGATTTGTATCTCGCATTGTATTCATATGCAAATATTACTCCTGAAAATCGCTTGAAGGATAATCGGGATAGGATTGTAATTAGTCACGGGCATACCGCACCTGGCATATATTCTGTTCTCGGGCATTTCGGCTTTTTTGATATTAATGATGCGATTGCCTATTTCAGGAAAGCGGGAAGTATCTTTGAAGGTCATATTGAACCAGAAGTGCCGGGCATTGAATGGGCAACAGGCAATCTCGGGCAGGGATTATCGGCTGGAGCTGGCTTTGCATTGGCTGGAAAACAAAAGGGCTTGGATTATAATGTTTATGTATGCATGGGAGATGGCGAGCAGCAAAAAGGGCAGTTAACCGAAGCTCGGAGATTTGCGAAAAAATACAATCTCTCAAACATAACTGCGCTTATTGACTTTAATCAATTGCAAATCAGTGGCAATATTCACGATGTGATGCCCCAGAATATACGTGCAAATTATGAATCGGATGGATGGAATGTGATTGATATCAACGGGCATGATTTTAAAGAAATATTTAGGGCACTGGATGAAGCAAATACAAGTAACAATCCGACTGTAATCATTGCTCACACTATTATGGGTCACGGAGTATCATTCATGGAAAATGATGAGGAATTTCATGGGAAAGCTCTCACATACTATGAATGCAGTAAAGCGCTGGCAGAACTCGGTTTGGTGAATGATCTTGATAGATATATAAAGATGAGAGAAGAGTTTGTGCTCCCCCGACCAGAGAAATATCATCCGATTTATCCTGAGATTGATGAGGGAGAAGGTGTTTTTTATTCGAAAGAGAAACCCGTAGCATGCAGAAATGCATATGGAAAAGCTCTGGCTGACCTTGCGCAGATCAATAAGAATGTTCAGTTTGCAGTCTTTGATTGTGATCTTGCAGGATCTGTAAAAACTGCTCAATTTGCAAAGGAGAATCCTTCGAAATTTTATCAAGGAGGCATTCAGGAACATAATGCCGCAGTCGTTGCAGGCGTCATGTCCAAAGAGAATATCATAACATTTTTTTCTGATTTTGGTGTATTCGGAGTTGATGAAACCTATAATCAGCAGCGTCTGAATGATATCAATAAAACAAATCTAAAACTTGTCACCACACATGTCGGTCTCAATGTCGGAGAGGATGGTAAAACTCATCAATGTATCGACTACATCTCTCTGATGAGCAATTTGTACGGATTCAGAATACTCATTCCTGCTGATGGAAATCAAGCAGATAAGATAATTCGATATATTTCATCAATGTCAGGCAATTTCTATGTGCCGATAGGCAGATCGGCTACGGCGATCATTACTGACGAGCAGGGGAATGAATTTTATGGAAAGAATTACATATTCAGATATGGTTCAGCAGACCATCTTCGAGCAGGAAAAGATACTGCGTTGATCACAACAGGAGTCATGGTTGAGAAAGCATTGAAGATCTATGAAATTTTAAAGAAACAGGGAATTTCTCTTGATGTCTGGAATATTTCTTCCATAACAGAAATCCAGGAAGATGATCTCGAGAAAATTGCACAGCATAAAAATATTTTCACCTATGAAGATCATAATGTCAATACAGGCATGGGCTCGATCATCGTAGCAAAAATGAACCAGTTCCATTTAGACGCATGTGTACATCGATTTGGTGTCACTCATTACGGTATTTCGGGAAACAGTGAAGAAGTGTATGCATATTTTCATCTTGACCCGGAATCAGTAGCTGAAAAGATCACAAGACTGATATAAAATTTATGTCTATCTTTGGATTTATTTCTCAGTATGAACGAACAAGGCGTAAACTCAAGCATAGTTTCTTTTCATATTATAAATACAATCTACGAATCCTTTTTTTTAGAATATATATTAGAATAAAATATTCATTATTCATCAAACTTCGCCTTTATTCCTTTTTTAAGAATACACTTTTTGTTTCCGCAGATATCGAAACCTACGGGTACTGCAATCGTTCCTGTGAATTTTGTTTTAATAATCCAAGATTTGAGCAGAGAGAAAAAGGTGTGATGCCATCGGCATTATGGAAAAAGATCATTGATGAGTTGTCAGCACTCCATTATTATGGGCGGATATCGCCACATTTTTTTGGTGAACCACTGCTGGATAAACGGTTGCCCGATTTGATTTCTTATGCAAGAGAAAAATGTCCGAATAGTTATATCCTGATCGTCTCAAATGGTGACATACTTGATAATTCAACATTTCTAAAACTCATTTCTGCCGGTGTTAACAGATTCTATATCACGAATTATTCTGAAAAATTAAGCTCTACGATTCAAGAGCTTGTAGATAAATATCCTGCTTATATTTCTGTCCGTCATTACACTGATTTTTATAAAATTGATCGTGCAGGCATGCTATTTGAAAGGGGAAGCTCTGTGAAAAAACCATGTCTCTCGTTATTTGGTCAGTTGGTTATAAATTGGAAAGGGCAGGTTGTTCTTTGCTGCATGGATTATTATGCAAAATATATTTTTGGATCTGCGAGCGAAAGGCGGATTGCCGATATCTGGAGAGATAAAAAAATATCAGATTTCAGAAAAAAATTAATCAAAGGTGTGAGAGAATCTGTTGAAATATGTAAATTTTGTGATTATAATGGAAGTATGCCCTGGTGAAAGCTTCATGTATAAATTATTAAAGAAAACTCTTCGTCTCACATTAAAACTTGTTGAAGGATTCATTGCAATATCAGGGAACATGCTATCTGCGAGTGGCAATCGAAGAGTCCAAATTGCACCAAGCTTTAAGATTGCACTCCTTATAAACTTTGGTATTGGTAATGTTCTTATGGTTTCTCCGATGCTCAAAGCAATAAAAAATAAGTATCCTGATTCTGAAATAACAGTCATCGGCGAAAAATCATCATTACAAATTATCAAATATAATCCGTACTGGGATAAATGCTTCTATATTTCTCGAAGTATGTTACAAAATATTTCTCTCTTTTCCAGATTAGATTGTGATGTATTTATGTGTGCGTTTCCAAGTAATTCTTTCCGAACATCGGTGTTTGGATTATTATCATCAGCACCTATTCGGATCGGTTATGAATATCCGACATTATTTGGTTACTCATCATTGTTCTTTACGCATCATCTTCCACGAATAAATGAACACATAGTGACTAAAAATATTGCTCTTCTTAAACTTCTTGATATTCGTGTGGATGTGGAAGACCAAATACCAAAGTATTATTTTAAGACCAATGATTCGACAGATTTCCTAGAGATGTTTTTCAAAAAGAAGAATATTTTCAGTAAAAAAATAGTCGCATTTCATGTGGGAGCTTCGATAGGGGGTATTGGTAGAAGATGGTCTTTGGCAAAATTTGATGAATTGGCATTGTTGCTCGAAGAAATAGGATATACTGTATTACTTCTTGTGGGACCGGATGAGACCACTCTGATACCTCACATTGAAGCTTTTAGTTCAGAATGTGTAATAGTGAACGGCCTTAACCTGGACCAAGTATCATGCGTACTCGCAGAATGCGCTTTTATCATTTCCAATGATTCTGCATTGATGCATATTGCTGCTGCGGTTTCTACTCCTTCTGTAGGGATTTACGGCCCAACTGATCCTGCACTTTCATCTCCATATGGCATACAACATGAACCAGTTAGAGCACATATTGAGTGCAGCCCTTGCTATAGATCGGAAAACCCCCTCTCATGTAAAATCGGGTATAAATGTATGGAAACTATTTCTGTTCAGAATGTGTTTACGGCTATAACAAAATTACAGGAAATTATTGCGAATTCATGAAAATTCAAGTTGGCATTCTCGGGAATCAGCACAGTTTCGAGCAAATCTTACGACAACATGGAATTCCTTATTCGATCCCAAATATGACTGAAATCCAGGATTTGAATTCCTATCCTGTGATCATTGTCAATTCGCTCGAAGCATATTCAAAAAAAACGATTTTACATTACATTTCTACTGGAGGGACTGCATTAGTAAATACTACAGTTTATAAAATATTATTTCCATGCAAAACAAAAAAGAAGCAAATTTCATCTGTCATTGCTGGAGATTCAATATACAAGGATATTGGGCTGATTGATTTTTACGATATATTCAACTTTCCTCAGGATAAAGAACTCATTACGCTTGATAGTGCATTACATATTTCTCAGAGAAAATACGGGGCAGGTTTTGTTATTAATTTTCCCTTTGATGTTGAGAAGCTGTTAAACAGTTATCAGTCAATGAGAAAAAAATTCCACGCTGAAAGAAATGAACTGCCTTCTGAAAGAGTATCTCGCGTTTCGAAAGGAAAAATAAGCCAAATCATCTATTCTACTATTGAGTACCTCTTTCATGCAAGGGATGTGCCATTTGTTCATGCATGGTATTATCCTGATGATTATGAAGGTCTGTTTTCTTTTCGGGTTGATACAGATTTCTGCAATGCAGATGATGCATCCTCGTTGCTTTCAATATGTGAAAATAATGCGATACGGGGCACATGGTTCGTTGATACGGAATCCAAAGAAATGTTGAATAATGTCTATGCACAGATGAAAGAGCAGGAAATTGCTCTTCATTGTGACAGGCACCTGGTTTTTAAAGATTACAAGCAGAATTTAACAAACATTGAGAGTGGACTATCAAAATTGCAGAAAGCTGGGATTACTGTTAAAGGGTTTGCTGCTCCTTTTGGGGAGTGGAATCCTGCTCTGAACAAAACTCTTAATGAATTAACATTGAATTATTCTTCCGAATTTGTGTATGATTTTGATGATTATCCCCTTTTCCCTGACGAGTCTCACGTTCTTCAAATTCCTATTCATCCAATAAGCATCGGCAGACTCCGCAGGTCACATTTTTCAGATGAAGAAATGGTCAATTATTTCAAGAAAGTGATCCTCAAGAAGAGAATTACATCTCAACCAATAATTCTTTATCATCATCCTCATCATCAAAGATTTGAAGTAATTGATGAAATATTTAAGTTCATTGCTCAATTTAATTTCTGGAAACCCACTATGTCTGAGTATTGCGAATGGTGCCGGGAGCGTAATGAGAGCTCAATAGAAGCACAGTTTGAAGATGACATTCTGAAAGTGAAGAATAATAATCCTAATCTTGCATTTCGAACTACTCAAAATATAAGATATTTCTCTATCATAAAATCAAATCAATCTATAAAATTAAGTGATATACAATGGAAAGAAAAAAGTAGTATGTCCGTTCCTGCTGATATTAGCAGGACACGAAAATGGCATTGGCGGGATACATTATATAATTATGAAACCAGTAAAGCAAAGGCAGGAAAATGAAAATATATTTAGCAAGCTATCAAACCTTGATGATCAATCGGGGAGGTCCCACCTATAAGATATTGTGTTTGAAAGATGATCTTGAAAAATTAGGTGTTGATGTTAATTTGTTCGATATGTGGGATTATGATATGAAGTTTACAGATGAAGACCTTGTGCATATTTTCAATGCTAATTTTCACACCTACCCTTTAGCATATAATCTTGAACTCTATGGAGCACGATACGTTGTAAATCCGATTTTCTACAGCAACCATTCTGCACAGAAAATACATCTCTACAGGATGCTTGAAGCTCCTTTCAGAAAGGTATTTAAAAGATCTTATTCTGATTATTTTTTCACGAAATATGTCTGTGATAATGCAGAAAAGGTTTTACCGAATACTCTTGATGAGGGCAATCTCCTGTGCGGTGCTCTGGGCGTAAAAAGAGAAAAGATCGAAGTCATACACAATGGTGTTGAAGAGCGGTTTGCTCATGCCGATCCTTCTCTTTTTGAGAAAAAATACGGGATGAAAGATTTCATTTTGTATGTAGGCCATCTTGGACCGGTTCGCAAAAATGGGTTGAATATTATTCGGGCACTCCAGAAAATAGATCATCCGTCCGTAATAATTGCAGATATTCTCAACAATAAAGAAGGTGCAGCGTGCAGAGAGGAAATCGAAAAATCGAAGAATATTACTCATATTAACTGGATCAAACATGATGATCCGCTTTTCGCGTCTGCATATGCTGCATGCCATACTTTCATTTTGCCCACCCGCTATGAAACACCCGGACGAGCTGCACTGGAAGCAGGACTTGCAGGTGCAAATGTGGTGATCACACCTTATGGTGGAACACGGGAATATTTCGAGCAATATGCAGAATATACCGAGCCATCTTCCATACATTCGATCATAAAAGTAACGGAGAAATCCCTGGAAAAAATGAAAAATTCTGCTCTGAAAGATCATATTTTAGAAAATTTTCTCTGGGATAAGATTGCACAAAAGACGCTAAAAATGTATAAAAAAGTTCTTACTCAATGAAAGAATATGTAGAAAAAATACTGCATTATACTGCAGGAAATCTATTGCAGAAAGTAATACTTTTGGTGCTTCTGCCGGTATTTACGCACTTTCTTGTCCCCCAGGAATATGCGGTGTACACAAATCTGGTAGTATTCATTTCTTTTGCCAGCTTGCTCTATTTTCTCGGGTTTCAGCAGACACTCTTTTCATATTTTTATCAAGAGAAAACTCCTGAATACCATTTTACCTTGATCAGTTCAATTTTTATAGTCATCATCGCTTTTGGTATTGTGCTATCACTTATCATCATCGGATTCCGAGTTGAACTTTCACAAATCATTCTTCGCACAACAGAATTTGCACACATCATGGTATGGGTAAGTGTTATATTATTCTTTGAGGTTATTTATGGGATGGTGCTCAGCGTTCTTAATATGATGGAGCTGTCAAAACAATATATTCTTGTCGGAAATTTTAAACATATTCTGCTTTTTATTTTATTGGTTGGCGCAGCAATTGTATCTAAGTTTTCTTTGGAAACAATATTTATCTTGATGACTATCTCATCCGGACTGGCTGCACTTGTTGCGGTTGCTGTGATGGGTTCAATTATGCAGAAGTTTGCTCAGCACATTGAGCGGAAGAAAATATTTTCGATCTCAGTCGTAAAAAAAATGCTCGCGTTCGGACTTGTCATGATACCTGGAACATTTGCAATGCTTATTCTGAAAGTATCCGATCGATATATGCTGACCTATCTTTCTGCACGATCATTATACGATGTAGGAATCTATGCAATTGGGTATCGTGTCGGAATGATCATTACGTTTTTAAATTCAATTGTGAGTCTGGTATATTTCCCTTATGCAATGAGAGTTGCTGATGTATCACATGCAAAGAAATCCTTTAAAAAAGTATTCAATGCATACGTAATATTTGGAGGAATACTGGGATTTTTTGTGATACTTTTCTCCCCGGAAATATTTAAGATTTTCATCAATAAATCATATCATGAAGCGGTTAAGATCGTATTTTTCGGAGTAATCTCTAATTATTTATATGGAATTTTTAATATAATCAATCTGAGTTTTTATGTGAAAAAACGAGCTGGTAATATTGCGCTTGCAGTTGGTCTGGGAGCGATTCTTAATATCGTATTGAATTTTATATTGATTCCCAAATATGGAATTTATGGGGCAGGTATTGCTTCAATTCTTGCTTTCGGGCTCATTGTGGTTTTCAATTTCATTATCGCAGAAAAAACGTATCCAGTCGGATATAATTTTTTCTTTGTACTGATTCCTATCATCATTCTTGTACTGGTCGCAGCGGTTCCTTATTATGTTCAATATGAATTATACCAAACTTTTGTTAAGATAGCTTTATTATGTATTATGAGTATCTTTGCTTATTCACATTTCAAACGAACCGGAAAATTGTCCCAACTCCTTCATCAGTCGGAATCTGAATAATGAAAAACTTGCTTTTCATCTCATATTTCTTCCCTCCGCTGGGCGGTCCCGGGGTGCAACGCTCGGTAAAATTCTGCAAATACCTTCCCGAATTTAGGTGGAATCCGATTGTGTTGACTGTGAAAGATATTGCTTACATTGCGTATGACAAAACTCTTGAATTTGATGTTTCAGCATTAGAAGTGCATCGTACTGGTTCAGCAGATATTATGCGATTACTCTATAAAATTGAGAAAGCAAAATCCTCGAGTGTTGATCAAGCGCTCTACACTAAAACGCCAAACCAGAGAAAGCAATTTTTTCGTGATATATTTCCAATTGATTCGAAAATAGGATGGATCCCTTTTGCGGTTCATGAGGGTAGGAAAATATGCAGAACTCAGAAGATTGATGCGATTTATTCTTCTGTCGGACCATTTTCTTCAGCAATGGTCGGTTATAAATTATCAAAGATATTCAACATTCCCCTTATTGTAGATTATAGAGACCTTTTTAGAGGAAAGCCCGATGAAAGCTACTTTTCCTCCTTCCATGAAAGATATGCATACAAATGGGAGAAAAAAGTGCTCGAAAGAGCGAGTGCTGTCATTATCAACACTCATCGTGCTCAAGAAAAAATACAGCACATATTTCCTCAAATCGTTAAGCAGAAATTCTCAGTTATCTATAACGGATATGACGAGGAAGATTTTAAAATTAATCATAGAATCGACTCTTCCGAAATAATCTTCACATACACAGGGGGATTTTATGGAGAGCGGACACCAAAATATTTTTTGCAAGCAATAGTAGAATTGAAGGATTCACGGCAACTTCCAGAAAATGTAAAATTTCAATTTGTAGGTAATATTCCTGAGCAAATCCGCAGATTGTTTCATAGATCAGGCATTTTGAAGTATGTAATACTTAAGCAACAGGTTTCGCACATAGAATCAGTAAAATGCCTTATACAGAGTGATTTTCTGATGCTGTTTATTGCAAAACGAGATGGTGAAATAGTAATTCCTGCGAAGCTTTTTGAATATCTTGCAGCTCGCAAACCAATCCTGGCGATGATTCCGAAACATGGCGAAGCCGGACAAATAATCGAGAAATTCTCCGCAGGTTTGATATGTGAACCTGATGATATTCACAAAATCAAAGAATATATACTTGAAATGATAAAATACAAACAGCTTGGGATCACAAATGAAGTTTTTCCAATAAAAAAAAATAATTATTCGCCTTACGAGCGCAGGAATTTGACGAAAAAGCTTGTAAACGGTCTGCACAAATTAGTATGAGAAAAAAAAAGATCTGTCACGTTCAATTGTTACCACTACTGTCAGGCGTTCAGAATATGATGATCAGTCTACTGGACCATCTTGATAGAAATAAATATGATATTACTGTCGTTTCTGCCCCGGATGGACCAATGATTACTAGTTTGCAAGAGATGGGCATCAGGCATGTTGCTTTTCCGAAACTAATTCAGAAAATAAATTTTTATGACATGCTTATATTCATTCAATTCTATAAATTTTTCAGAAGAGAGCGATTTGATATAGTGCACACCCACTCATCAAAAACCGGTTTTATGGGACGTATTGCTGCAAAGCTAGCAGGTGTCAAAATCGTTATCCATACAATACATGGATTTCCTTTTCATCCGTACCAATCAGAAATTATAAGAAATTTTTATCAAAACCTGGAAAGGATCGCTGGTTTTTTCTGCGATAAAGCAGTGTCTGTAAATTCATTTGAAAGGGAACTCGCAATCCAAAAACATCTTATTAATAAAAGAAAAATAGTTTCGATCTACAATGGAATTCAAGATTTAGTATCACAAAATCCAATTCGGCGAAAGGAATTAGGAGTCGATAAGAACATGATAATTGTAGGCTCAGTAAGCAGGTTTTCCGAACAAAAAAATATTATAAATCTGATAAAAGTCGCGATCAATATTGTTAAAGTCGAGCAGAATATCACATGTATCTTCATCGGAGATGGAGAATATTTCAACCATGCATTGCAGCTTGTGAAATCAGCTGGAGCAGAACGTAATATCCTATTAGTAGGCTGGAAATCAAATGTCCCGGATTGGTATGAACTCTTCGATATAGTTGTCCTCTACTCAAAATGGGAAGGACTTTCCTTGACGATTCTCGAAGCGATGAGCATGAAGAAACCTGTTATTGCATCAGATATAAAAGGGAATAATGAATTGATAATTGATGGGGAAAATGGGTATCTAGTAAAAATAGATGACCATAAAGATTTGACAAAAAAAATTCTCTCCTTATCAAAAGACTCGCTGAAGCAAAAAAAATTCGGAGAAGCGGGTTATAAGATATTTTTAGAAAATTATACGATTGATAGGTTCGTGGGATCCTATAAAGAACTATATCAAAAATTAATTAAAAAAAAGTTATGATTAATATATATATTGCGCTTGGATCAATGCTGCTTGTGTGTCTTCTGGTGCCAGCGAACATCTGGCTGTCTAAGAAATGCGGAAATGTTGATCATCCAAGGGATAGAAGTATCCATGAAATGCCCACTCCCAACAGCGGAGGGATAGCTTTATTTCTCGCTATCGTTATCACCCAAGTTATTTTGATAGTACTCCGGTACCAGGAAGCAAATAACCTGCTATACGGTTTGCTGTTAGGCGGCTTTCTCATTGTTGTTCTTGGTCTTCTTGATGATATTTACAATCTTCCTGCGTGGTTAAAAGTACTGGTGGAGATAGGCATAGCTCTTCTTATGATATCTTTCAACTTTAAGATTGACCTGCTTACCAATCCTTTTGGCAACCCAATCCAGACAGGTGCTTTTTCCTATCCTTTAACAATTTGCTGGTTTCTTCTTGTCATAAATGCAATAAACTTAATTGATGGTCTTGATGGGCTTGCTGCTGGAATTATTGGGATCGTGTCTCTCATTTTAGGTATTGCAAGCTGGAGTACAGGAAATTATTTTATTACTCTTTTCAATTTTTCCATTTTAGGGAGTTGCATTGGATTTTTAAGATTCAATTTTCATCCTGCAAAGATATTTCTCGGTGATGCGGGCGCTCTATTTTTGGGCTTTTGCATAGCAGCCCTGTCAATTGCGGGGAATGCTCAATACAAAGGAGCGACAGCTCTCACAATGCTTGTTCCGATAATTGTACTTTCTGTTCCACTCCTTGATACGGTGTTTACAATATTAAGGCGGATCAAATCGACCAAGCATATTTTCCGGGCGGATAAAAACCATCTTCATCATAAGCTTCTTGAGATAGGATTGAGTTATAAAACTGTTGTGTTAATTGGATATTTTATTACACTCCTGTTCGGGCTTATCTCTCTTGGTTTCCTATTAGTTGACAGGAAAATCCTCCTCAGTCTGTTGCTTGGTATGGGTATTTTAATATTCATAATTTTTTATAATATAATAAAAAGCGAGTTTATAAAAAAATGAAAAAAACAACCTTAATCATCGGTTTGTTATGCTTGGTTTCTTCCTTCGCCCTTGCTTACGAAGCGGAGGACATCTCACTTGCCAACTGGAAAGTTTTTACTAATACCACATATATACATCAGCTGATCTGCAATGGAGATTCAGTGGTTTCGGCTTCATGGGGAGGAGTAAGCATTTATGACACACAGCACGGCACATTTACGCCAATCACAAAAGGTGATGGGCTTGCAAAAAATGAGTTGTGGTCTGTACATTACATTCCCGCGATCAATGAATACTGGTTTGGCACATTTACGCAGGGGATAATGCGTATGCAGGATGGAGAGCTGCTCAAACCATATCAGGCAAATCAAGGAATAGACGGCTATTTTATATATGATATTGATGATAATGATGAGTATATTTTTGTTGCATCTGAAAACGGGCTTTCTATGTTTGAGATCCTTTTAGGCGGCAAGCCAATATTTAAAAAAACTTTCATTGCACCGCGATGGATTTCCAACAACAAAGTGAATAGCATTGCGATTGATGATAACGATCGGATCTGGATTGCAACAGATGCAGGAATTGATTATACTGATATAGTATATGATGAGATGATATTGAGTGAGAATTGGCATCATATCTCAACATCTACACCCGGCTATCCACTTTCCGGTGATAAGATAACAACGATAGCTTATCAAAATTCCAGGATATATTTTGGAACAGAGAATGGCTTTGCTTACATTAAAGATATCTATGCAGATACATTTGAATATAAGGCATTCAATGTGAGCCTTCCAAGCTCTTACATTCAGGATATTCAGCCTGTATCAGATTCCTTATTTCTTGTGGCTTTTGGCCGGTTTGATGATGATGAACAGGCGATCCTCAACGCTGCTGGAGTTAGTCAATATTCATATAGTGGAACTCAATGGACAGCACAGCACTGGGATGAAGACAGTGATTTTGTCGATCAAGTATCTGATATTACGCTTGACGAGGAACAAACCATATGGGTTTCAACTTGGGGAAATGATCTCTACAGAAAAGTGCTTCAGGACAATGAATGGCAGAATGTCAAACGCAATTGCCTTGGTTTCAATTTTGCTTCCTATGCTTTCATTGATTACGAACAAAGGTTATGGGTAGCGAGTGGTATTATAGGATTTGGTGCGCGTCAGGGAGTGAAAGGAATTTCTGTATTCTCTGAAAATGTATGGACAACATACGATATTGATAACAGCAAACTCGTTGGCAATAAATCATTTCGGATTACACAGGATCTCGAGAATAGAATTTGGATTGGTGACTGGAATAAGGGCATTACACGTATCTCTGATTATGGAGAAGAAACTGAGCTTTGGCAAACCATCACAAACAGCCCAACATGTGATGTGCCCGGCATAATCGAGGAGAATACTACTTCATTCTTGCAGAGGGACGAGTATGGTAATATGTGGATTGGGGACTATAATAGAAGTATTAAAATTGTTGTGAATGATGACAGCGTCTATAGCTTTGAAGCATTTATTCCTTCTTCACACCCCAGCCACAAGCAAGATCCGATCTCAATCCTGTTCCTTCCGTATAATCAAGTATGGTTTGGTGCATACTTCAGTGGAATGCGATACTGGAATGGTACTGTTTTTCCTGAAACTCAAGATATTTTTTTCCCTGAAGGTAATCCTTCTTTCTCCGGTCCTATTCTCAGTATAGCATATCAGGACTCTGATGAAGGGCGTTACCTCTGGGCTTGCGGTGTCGATGGATTGTATATGTATGATTTTTACTGGCAGCAGTGGTTCCGCTACACGAACGGGCTTGTCGAAGATGTAAAAATGTATCGCTGGAATGGCATCGAGTGGGAAAATTACGACTATTACTGGTATGATGAAGAGGGCAATCCTGAGTCACGAATGGGTGCAGGGAAATCGAGTCAGATCAATCAGGTATATGTGGATCAACACGGGCGCAAATGGATTGCGACTAATGGTGGAGGGATCTCGATGCTCGATGAAGAAAATTACACATTTACAAACTTTACCACCGAAAATTCATCACTTCCAAGTGATGTGGTACTCTCATTTGCTCATGATATCTATACTGGTGAACTCTACGTTGGTACTGCTGAGGGGATGTGTGTATTTAACATTGGCGCTCAAATCAATAACGGACAAGGAACTGGTAGCATCAAAGATGTGGTTATTTATCCAAATCCCTTCAAGCCGAACGAGCATTCATATATTTATTTTGAATCCAGCCCATACACAAAACTCCCGACCGGCGAAAATATGCTCTACGTGTACAATCTCGCAGGTGAACTTGTTGTAGAAATTGAGGAATCAGATCATTTCAGATTTTTCTGGGATGGGAAGAACAATGGGAAAGAAGTTGCTAGCGGAATATATTTCTACGTGCTCTCATCAAAATCTGGAAAAACCTATTTAAACGGAAAATTTGCAATAATCCGTTAACGTGCAATTGGAGTAAAAGTGGCTTTCCAGTTGTTCGATAATATACAGTTTGTTCCGGGAGTTGGACCAAAAAGAGCAAAACTTTTTAATAAATTAGGCATCAAAACTGTGAGGGATCTGCTCTTTTACTTTCCGAGAGATTATCTCAGTAAAATTTCTGACAAGCGTATCGCCGACCTCAAGATAAACGATATGGCAAGTGTAAAAGGGCGTATAACCGGCTTTGACACAAGAGGGAACCGATTTCAAAAGCAACAATTCCGGGTATTTATTTCTGACGGCACAGGTTATATTACCCTGATGTGGTTCAGACCTACTCCCTGGCTTATCAAACAATTTGAAGTTGGAAAAGAAATTATAGTTCTTGGGAGAATTCAGTACTATTACAACAAGTTATGTGTGATCCACCCTGACTTTGAGATCATTCAGGAAAAAGAAAAGAAAAGCTTCTGGGTCGAGCAGGATATTCTCCCTTTGTACACTCTCACTGAAGGGATCTCGAATAAAGTAATACGGAAAATCGTTAGAAATGTAGTATCCGAGAACCTTTTCCTAGACGAAACCCTACCCGAATATATCCGACAAGAGAAGCAGCTTATACCCTTGAACGATGCCCTTCATAAAATTCACATTCCGGATTCTGATGAAGATATTGCAGTTTCCCGAAAACGATTTGTATTTGAGGAATTATTTTTTCTGGAGCTGATGCTTGCGCGAAAGAAAGTGAACTGGCATAAAGCTCCGGGCTGTTCCATGGAGTTGAAAAAAACATACACCACTAAGCTGAGAAAGGCACTTCCGTTTACGCTCACGGATGCTCAAAAGCGTGTGCTCAATGAGATCGTGGAAGACATGAAATCACCTCACCAGATGAACAGACTCCTGCAGGGAGACGTGGGTTCCGGTAAAACAATTATTTCCATTTTTGCAATGCTGCTTGCAATTGAGAACGGTTTCCAGGCAGCGATCATGGCGCCTACAGAAATACTTGCTACTCAGCATTATTTCTCATTAAAGGGATTTCTTGAGAATTTCGGTTTACGAGTCGAACTTTTACTCGGAGGAGTATATGCGGGAAAGCAGGACATCAAAGCTGCAATAGAAAGCGGCGAGGTCAACATTGTCATCGGCACACACTCGCTTATTCAGAAGGATGTGAATTTCCAAAAACTTGGGATGATCGTGATTGATGAACAGCATCGATTCGGAGTCATGCAGCGCCTTTCACTTACTCAGAAAGGACAAACACCTGATAAATTGATCATGAGTGCAACACCGATTCCCCGCTCTCTTGCACTTACAGTATATGGAGATCTAGATGTGAGTGTGATCGATGAACTTCCACCTTTTAAAAAGGAAATCTATACAAATTGGATTTCTTCAAACAAAAAAGCACAAGTGTATGATTTTATCACAAAACAACTCAATATGGGACGTCAGGTGTATATTGTGTGCCCGCTTGTAGAAGAATCTGAGAAATCAGATCTCAGGGATGCGACTAATACCTACAAAGAACTGCAAAGTACTGTCTTTAAAAAGTACAATGTTGGGCTTCTTCACGGCAGGATGTCCAACCAGGAAAAAGACGAGATCATGCATGATTTCAAAGAACATAAAATAGACGTTCTGGTCTCTACCACTGTTATCGAAGTCGGTATTGATGTGCCGAATGCGACTATTATGATGATCGAGCATGCTGAGCGTTTCGGGCTGTCGCAACTTCATCAGCTTCGAGGGCGCGTAGGGAGGGGTGCTCATAAATCATATTGTGTGCTTGTGGCATACGAACCGATCAGCGAAGAAGCATTGACACGTCTCAACACAATGAAAGAAACGAATGATGGATTCCGAATTTCAGAGGTAGATCTTGAATTGCGTGGACCGGGTGAATTTTTCGGTACAAAGCAGTCAGGTTTGCCTGTATTTCGCATTGCAAATATAGTTCGTGACAGATCAGTTCTTGAAGAAGCGAGAAAGCTGGCTTTCGAAATTATCCAGAATGATTACACTCTTGATGATGTGAGAAATCGGGAATTGAAAGAAAAGTATACGAAGTATTATTTAAAAAGGGAGAAGTTGTTTAGTTATTAAGCGTTGAATTGATTAATTACTTTGATAAAAAATTAATAACCTATTCTTTCTTGGTTGATTTCAATATAGTTGTAACAAAATTCTCTTTATCAAATATTCTATGAGCAACCCGTTGAATGTCTTCGGGAGTAATTTTCTCTATCTGCGCAATCACCTGATCTATTGTATTGATCTTTTTATTATATATGTACTGCTTTGCAAGACGATTCATACGCGCAGAGGTGCTCTCAAGTCCGATCAAAATGCTTGATTTAAGCAATGCTTTTGTGCGTTCGAGCTCTAAGTCTTCGACGGGTTTCTCACGAAAAGTTTGTATTTCTTTATTGATCAATTCAATACTTTTCTTGCTGTTTTTAGGATTGGTGGCAGCATACACGCCTATACATCCAGTATCATGAAAAAAGTCTGCAAATGAACCAATATCATAAGAAATTCCATGCTTTTCCCGGATATTTTGAAAGAGGCGCGAACTCATTCCGCCTGAGAGGATTGCATTAAGCGTGAGAAGTATATATCGATCCTTGTCTGTATAAGGGAAAGTGCGTGTGCCAATACATGCATGTGACTGATGATTTGCATTTTTTGTATAAATATTTTTATATTTCTTTATTGATTCTAGGGGGCTCAAGATTCGTTTCGATGCAGTGGATGGCTTATCAAAGTTAAAATATTTTTCCGCAAAACGCACCAGCTTTTGATGGTCAATATACCCTGATACTGAAATAATAATTCGCTCTGATTTATAATTTTTGGACATGAAAGAAGTGCAGGTAGATTTTTCAAAATTAGTTACTTCATCTTTGTAACCTACGATCGGGTAACCAAGTGAGTTTTCCGGGAACATATTCTCATAAAAATAATCGAAGATCAGATCTCCGGGTGTATCTTGAATATCATTAATCTCATCTATAACGACTTCCTTTTCTTTTTGCAATTCATTATCAGGAAAAGTGGAGTGGAGAAGCAGGTCCGAAATGAGGTCAATACTTTGCTCAAGATATTCTTCCAGGCATCGTGCATAGATACATGTATATTCTTTGCTTGTAAATGCATTTATTGATCCGCCGAGAGATTCCAGATAATTAGCAATCTCAGTTTTCGAGCGGGATTCTGTACCCTTAAACAGCATATGCTCAAGAAAATGAGCAATACCTCGATTATGTGCCACTTCATCACGTGACCCGGCATTGATCCATACACCGATAGAAATTGAGCGCACATGCTCGATATGTTCCGAAAGCACAGTTATACCATTATCCAAAATCGTTTTTTTATAACTCATTTTATTTCTTTTCTGTGTATTTTTCCGCCATTTTATCGCTTATTGATTTGGGAACATATTCCTTTATGCATCCGCCGGTGCTGATTATTTGTTTTACCAAGCTTGAGCTGAGATAGAGATATTTACTCTGAGGAATAAGGAAAATTGTTTCCACATCTGCGGCAAGTGTTCTATTTGCAAGAGCAATTTGCAGCTCATACTCAAAATCCGATACAGCCCGAAGACCTCGGATCATTACCGAACTGTCCTTCTTCAGTACATAATTAACTGCGAGACCTGAAAAGGATTCTACATGCACGTTAGGAATATGCTTTGTTCCTTCCTTAACGAGCTCGACTCTTTCGCTCAAAGTAAATAGGCATTCTTTATATGTTTCTTCTGCGACGCCAATTATCACTTTATTAAATATTTTAGCAGCACGTTCTATAATATCAATGTGCCCGTTGGTAATCGGATCAAAAGTACCGGGATAAATTGCTATTTCTTTCATGTTTTTCCTTACTTTTTCATGATATTTTCTATGTCGGATATTTCTTTGGGTATATCTTTTGAAAGGTTCTCATGCCCGTCTTTCGTGATAAGAATATCATCTTCGATCCTTACTCCAATACCCTCTTCTGGAATATAAATGCCGGGTTCAACAGTGATAACAGTTCCTTCTGCCAACGTCTTCGATCGATCGACAGGATCATGTGCTGCAAGTCCCAACATATGACTGACACCATGCATATAATATTTCTTAAATTCCTCATCCTTTTTGATAAGATTTAATTTCTTGAGTGCAACTTTCATGAGTTTGATGGTCTCATCCTGAAGATCCTTCAAGGAAAGTCCGGGTTTCACTTTTTTAATGATCGCTTTGTTTATTTTCAGTACTTCTTCATAAACCTCTTTTTGACGAGTGGAGAACGTGCCATTTGCAGGGAATGTTCGTGTAATATCAGCACAATATTCGTTCCACTTAGCCCCCACATCAACAAGCACAAGATCATTTTTTCCGACTTTACTGTTATTCTTTTCGTAATGCAGTATCGTAGCGTTTTTACCACTTGCGATAATAGGGAAGAATGCCATTTGCTTGGCATTATTCTTAACACAACCAAATCGGAAATATGCTTCAAGTTCATATTCCATCATTCCCGGTTTTGTATTTTTCATCAGATTGATAATCGCATGATGAGTGATACGAATCGCTTCTTGCATCTCTTTGATCTCATCATTTTTTTTGATCGATCTGAGTTGTGTTAAGAATCGTCCTGGGTGAAGTATCTTTAACGCAGGATAATGAGAAGTAATTTCTTTAATTTGATAGAGTGAATCAGTAAGATTTGCTCCGATCTTGTTTGCGTCATGGTCATAAAAACATACTTCACTAGTGAGTACAATGTTATGGAACACACTTGAGAATTCATCAATGTAAAATACTTTCTCAACACCAGAAATTTCTTTTACTTGTTCCTTTGATATTTTCTTTCCAATCCAGACTTCCATTTCCGGAATGTTGCGTTCAATAAAGATAATTGATTGGTTGGCCTTTCCATGCTTTGCCATAATGAGCTGAGCATTTGCTACTTTGAGTCCGGTCATATAAAAGAAGTTTGCATTTTGTTCGAAATCAACTGGCAGATTTCCCGAGTCGGAAACAGTTGCAGAGAAAACTGCAATACTCTTATCAGGTAAAAGTCCAAAGAGTTCTTTTCTATTCGATGTGAAGAATTGTTTATCCATGTATCCTTCCTGAATATTTTTTCACAAAAGTTTGCATTGGCATTGAGATTGGCAATATTTTTATTTTCTATTGATCGAGATTATTGATTTTCTAATCTCTATGAAATGCTAACTGTTGTGATGTGAGATCCATCAAATCAGCTAAATAACAGAACCGTAAAAGCTTTTTCTCATAATCCTCAACACATTATCCATATCCTGGGGGATGGGACTGGTGACAAAAATCGTTTTTTTCGTGATCGGGTGAATGAACTCGAGTTGGTGCGCATGAAGTGCCTGTCTTCTCAATGTATTCATGATCAAATGTCTAACTATCTTTTTTGTTCTTTCCGGTACAAGATTGACCATCTGTTTTTGTGTCGAATATAATGTGTCACCCAAAACAGGATGTGTGAGATAAGAAAAATGGACCCGGATCTGGTGAGTTCTTCCTGTTTCTAAAATAATCTTCGTAATATCGAGACCGGGGTATGTTTCAATTACTTCATAATGAGTGACTGCGAGTTTTCCTTCTTCGAGGACAGCCATTTTTCTGCTATTTTCAGGATTTCTTCCAAACATAGTGCGGATCGTTCCTTCAGGAGAAGTAAGATTTCCCATTGTGAACGCAATATATATTTTTTGGATCTCGTGGTTCGCAAAGAGATCTTTTAATTTTGCATGAACGAGATCATTCTTTGCAACGATTATCAAGCCGGATGTGTCCTTATCAAGCCGATGGACGATGCCCGGTCGTAGAGGATCGTCAGGTGATGAGAGGTGCTTTAGGTGGTACATTATCGCATTCACAAGCGTACCATGGTAATGCCCGGGTGCAGGATGCACGACCATGCCTGCAGGCTTATCAATAATTGCAAGGTGCTCATCCTCATAGACAAAGGAAAGCTCAATATTTTCCGGTAAAATGTCCTTTTTTGTGGGTGGGGGTATTTTGACGTGTATCAACTGATCTTTGTGAACGTGTTCGCTTTTCTTTACGATTTTTCCATCAAGAGTCACAAATCCTTTTTTTAATAAACGATCAATAAAAGACCGGGAGTAGAGTTCATTGATATTCAGGTTTGCTAAATATTTATCAATCCTGATGATGTCATCTGTGCGTACCGCAAATGTCAATTCTCGTTCACATCTATCCTTCTGTTCTTGATTTTCCATCTTCAGTACTGGGAGATTCATATAATTTTTTTAGGTCAATGCCTGTGATGACAAAGACCATTCCTGTCACAATTCCGTCTTCATTGTGGATAATACCCACATGAAATGTTACATGCTTTTTTATTTTTGGAATGTAAATTTTTCGTTCTGCGATAAGGATTTTCTGAGAAACAGCTTCTTGGAAAAATTTGAGAACTTCACCTTCATAATGAAAATCAAGAAGTGGGGGATTATTATCTACAGAAGCCAGTCCGAGTAATTTTTGAGCATGTCTGTCTATCATCACGATCTCATCTTTATCATTTGTAATGAGGATGCCGTCATCAGTGTTTTCGAGTATCACATTAAGGCGGTGAGCATACTCCTGGATTTTACTTTTTTTCTCTTTATCAAACTGTTTCAGATTTGTTATCATCATATTCGTCGCGCTTATAAGTGCAGCAACCGGTCCATGGTGATATTCTTCCGGGACAGTAATATCGAATTTACCTCTTTTAAGCTCTTCAAAAACAGATTCGATAGGTTTGAGTGAATCCTGAAGTAACATAGGAACATAGAAAAGAAGCACGATACCGAGGATAACTTCAATAAACAGGAAAATATATTGAATAGTCATTATCCGATCTTTGATCACTTCGTGAATGAGTGTATTATTCAATTTGTAAAGAACAAAAGCAGCGTTGGCGATAATAAAAATTAGAAGAATAATAACAATGATACGAAGTTTGCTCTGAAATGTTAAATGCATGGAAACTCCCAAAAATTAATCTTTCATCTTTTGCTTTTCAGCAATTTTAATCAAGGCATCAACATCATTATTTTTGCCGATGATAATTATTTTATCAGATTTATGAAGTACATCATCAGCTGAGGGAAGCACATTTGTTTCTTCGAGAAGGATATTATTTCCTTGTTCGTCGACAGTTGGTTTCGTGCTTTTTATCGCAATAATGCTGATATTGTATTTATTTCGAACATCAAGGGTTTTGAGACTTTTTCCCACAAAGAAAGAAGGAACAGCAATTTCGACGACACTATGTTCTTTGGAAATTTCAGTATACGTAAAAATGTGTTGGGAGATCAACAGGTTTGCAATCTCGCGTCCAACATATTGTTCAGGGAAAATTGTGCGTTGAACTCCCATAATTGAGAGAATTCGTGCATGGAGTTCACTGTCGACCTTTGCCATGATCTTACCTACGCCGATCTTTCTGAGAATGGCTGCCGTCAGCACACTCACTTCAATATTTTCTCCGATTGCGATAACTACTGCATCGACATTACCGATATCGATGGCGCGGAGTGCTTGTTCATCAGTTGAATCCAGGCATACCGAATTTGTTACAAATGTACGTGCTTCTTCTACCTTTTTTTCATCATTATCTATAGCGATAACTTCAGCACCCTTTTTCACAAGGGTTTCTGCGATAGTAACACCAAATCTTCCTAAACCGATTACAGCAAATTGAGCCATTGTTCCTCCGAAAATTTATCCTTAACCGATAGCTATATTTTCATCTGGATAATGATAATGGACACTTATTTTTTTCTCACTTAATGCGAACGCTATGGTCAAAGGACCAACACGTCCCAAATACATTAAAGCAATAATTGCAAGTTTACCAATGGATGTCAAGTGTGGAGTGATACCCATGGAGAGACCGACTGTGCCAAACGCAGAGAATGCTTCAAAAATTATCTGTTCGAAGTTGAATCCACGACTTGCTTCAGAAACGCATAAAACAAGAATGAGTGTGACCAGGATAGTACCTGAAATAGTGATAAGAGACATTACTTTTCGGGTATTTTCTGAAGATACTGAGCAGTGGAACACTTCCACATCTTGCCTACGACGGATGATTGACCACACTGAGAGAACGAGAATAGCAAAGCTCGTGGTTTTTATGCCACCACCAGTAGAACCCGGTGAAGCGCCAATAAACATAAATACGATCATTAAAATTACTGAAGCAAAGCCCATTTTTGAAATATCAAGTGTGTTAAATCCTGCTGTTCGCGTCGTCACAGATTGGAATGTTGATGCCAGAATACTATTCTTCATCGGGAGTTGGTTCAATTGATTATTGTACTCAAATGCGAAGATCAAAATACTTCCAATCACGATCAAGGCAATAGTCGTAACAATGACAATTTTCGAGTGTAAAGATAAAAATCGGATGTGTCTTCGTTTGATCACATTGTTATACACGTCGAGCATAACCGTGAAACCGATTCCTCCAACAATAATAAGAGACATGATAACAAGATTTACACTCCAGCTTCCCTGAAATCGCATAAAGCTATCTGAATACAAGCAGAATCCAGCATTACAAAAAGCGGAGACAGAGTGGAACATACAATGCCCGAGCAGACTAAAGTTTGAAAGTTGGGCAAAATAAGCAAGAGGCCGGAATTTCAGGAAAAGGACCATCGCTCCGATCAATTCAAACATAAAAGTCGTAACTATGATCGCACGAAGCAGCTTAACCATACTGTCTTTTGATGCTTCTCCGAGAACTCCCTGCAACAGTGACTGCCCCTGCAGACTTATCTGTTTCCCGAAAAGCATTATGAGTGCTGTGGAAAAAGTCATGATACCAAGTCCGCCGATCTGCATCAATATCAGTATTATTGTATGTCCGAAAGGTGAAAAATCAGTGCCCGTATCGAGTACTATCAATCCGGTCACACAAGTTGCTGAAGTTGCAGTAAATCCTGCATTGATGGGTCCTATGCTTTCCCCATTAGATGAAGCAAGAGGTAAACTCAGGAAGGTTGTGCCCAGCAGGATTATCAGTCCAAAACTCAGTAAAATTACCTTTGAAGGATGATTTCTAAAACGTGAAAACAGGTTCACAGCAGATTTTGTTGATGCAAGCATGTCAATGAGGATAATGATCTGACGCAGGACTATATACACCTGGAAAACAATAAGATCATTATAAAAAATGAAAGAGATGATTACTGCACAAAGATCGAAGATGATCTTTTTTATGTACGTAATACTGCCGCGATTGTAGTAAATTTTAAATATATTAAGACAGGCAAAGTAGAAAAGAAATAATTTTGTGAATTCGTTGAAAAGAGAAATATAGTTCGTGTAAAATTGCTGATAGACTACAAAGAAGCTAATCGCAATAGCAATAGGGAACATCAGCAGTTCAAAGAATCGCCAATATTCTTTCCTGAAATCTAATCGTTTAAGCATAATTTTTCAGAAAGCTTTGAGCTATGAAAAGAACATGAATCTTTTGAATTCGAAGTGAATAAATATTAAGAAAAATAGAAATGATACTGTGCGCTTATATTGCTGTACCTCTTTTTATTCGCTTGTAGTGTTTTCAACTTTATTCTTTGGTGCCGGTTTATTCCCTCGCTTGACCTTTGTACTTTTACTTCGGAGTTTTCTCAGATAGAAAAGCTTTGAACGACGGACGCGTCCATAGCGTACTACTTCGATTTGTTGGATCAATGGTGAGAAAAGAGGGAAAATACGCTCTACTGCAACACCATGGCTTATTTTTCGAACGGTAAATGTTTTATTGACTCCAGAACCCTTTTTCTGGATCACTATACCCTGAAATACTTGAATACGAGGTTTTTCAAACTCTCGGATCGTGTAGTGTACTTTTATGGTGTCACCGGTATTAAAATCCGGTAATTCCACGTTCATCTGATCTTGACCAACTCTATATAAAATATCCATAAAAACCTCATTATTACTTATTTATTTATTGATTCTGGTTTTATTTAGATTAGTGCCTTTATTCGTAATCGCCGATTAACCTGTCAAGTGTTATAGCAATTGCACTACGCACAGAAAGATGATTGTATGGACAGGTTCCTTCTATTCTTAAAACATGGAAATTACTCGTGTTGATAAGCTCTTCAGACATGCCGTATCCAGTTCCAAAAAGAATGAGTTTTGGAAATGATCTGTTTATTATTTTTCTCATTTCTTTATAGGAAACACTTCCCGGCACTAACCTGGCAGAAGTAGTAATAAGAATAGGATCCTGGGAGTATCTATCCTTGATCCATTTTTTTGCACTTGCAATATCAGGCACAAACTCGATGAGTTTGAAAGCATCAAAACGGTTTATATTGTATTGTTTACCCGGTCCTGTTCGCCAGAAATCTTTTAATCGATTGAAAATATCTCTTTGTGCATTTTCGGGATTAATTATAAAATAATTTCTTATACCATACGTTTTACAGGTTCGCGCAATATCATGTATATCAAGGTTGGTGAGAGAAGTCGTAACAATCTCTTTATTTTTGTTATAAACCGGGTGATGAACCAGTCCAAGAAATAGATTATCATACATCAGAAGCTCCTTTCACCTTTTCTGAAAGTTTTTTCCGTTTACTTTTTTGCCATTCTTCAATCATTTTATGATTACCGGAAAGCAATACATCCGGCACCTTATAACCTCTATATTCGCGTGGTCGAGTATAATAAGGACCATCCAATGTGTTGCCCTGAAATGAATCACTATAAGCGGATTCAATATTGGTAAGCACACCTTCCTGCAGACGAGCAAGAGAATCAATGATTATCATTGCAGGAAGTTCTCCACCGGACAACACATAATTTCCTATTGAGATCTCCCGAGTGACAAGATGCTCTCGAACACGATAGTCAACATCTTTGTAATGTCCGCATAAAATTGCAAGATATTTTTTTTCACAAAGTTCTTCAGCGATTTTTTGAGTGTATGTTTCTCCCTGTGGAGTTAAATATATAAGTGGAAAATCCTCACTTCCAAGCAGATCTTTTCTTTGTTCTTTCAGGAAATCAACTGCTTCAAAAAGAGGTTCCGGTTTGATGACCATACCAGGAGCTCCTCCGAAGGGGTAATCATCAACTTGTTTATGTTTATCCTGGGAGAATTCCCGAAAATCAATAAAATCAATTGTAAGTTTTTTTCTTTCGATCGCCCTTTTAACTATGCTGTGTGCGAGAGGGCTTTCAAACATCTCGGGGAAAAGTGTGAGAATATCAATATGCATTGAGCAAACCTTTAATCGGATTTATTATGATTTTTTTATTCTCATTATCCACTTGCTCTATAAAGGCATCACAAAAAGGTATCATTATTTCTTTATCCTCTTTTGGGATGATCAGGATTTCCTGGCCTGCGGTGGATAGAATATCAGAAACGATACCGATAAATTCACCTGCTTTTGTATGCACTTCATAATCTAGAAAATGAATCGGATAAAACTCGTCTTCTTCCAGCGGAGGAAGCATGTCTTCAGCGATCATAATATGAGCGTTGATCATTTGTTGAGCTTCTTGTTTTGAATTAATATTCTTAAATTTGATAAGATATTTTTTATTCTTCAGTTCAATTGTGTCAATTGTTTCGAAGCGTACAGTTTCATCAGAGAAGACGATAAAAAATTCAGGAATAGTAAGATAATGCTCTGGAAAAGAAGTATCGGGAAGAGCAGAAATAATTCCGCCATTCCCGACGACTTTCTTAATAACCCCGATGGAAATTAAATCACTAATTTCCATTCATAAATTGTTATTCAATGATTTCTAATTCTGCTCTTTTACCATGTTTGGTTGAGACAGAATTAAGAATTGTACGTATCGAATTAGCAGTTCTTCCGCCTTTGCCGATTACTTTGCCAACCTCACCAGCGCCAACTCTCAATTCATAAAGAGTCACACGTTCGCCGGATACTTCTTTAACTACAACTTCATCTGGGTTATCAACTAATGCTTTCGCAATGAATTCCACTAACTCTTTCATTGGTCGCCTCCTGCGGTGATCTTATTTTGCTGAGTCTTCAGCTTTCATATCTATTTCATCATTGGCTACGTCAGATTTTTCTGATACAACCTCAGATATTGCTTTGCCATATTTTGCTTCATGAAACTTTTTTAAGATGCCCTCTTTTTTGAAAAGGCTTTTCACTGTATCTGAAGGGATTGCACCTTGCTCAAGCCAATACAGAGCTCGTTCATGATCAATTTTATATTCAAATTCTTCCGGTTTAGGATCATAAAATCCAATTTTTTCGATGAATGCACCATCTCTTTTCTTGCGGGAGTCAACAACAACCACTCTGTAGGAAGGCTGATTTCGAGCACCCATTCTTCTAAGTCTTATCTTTACTGACAATAAAACCTCCAGCGTTTAATGAGTAAACAACTTTATATTAGAAAATTACAGTCAAGTTTTTTAACGAACACTGTAAGTTCTATTTTTGATTATTTTAGAAAACTTGTAATAATTCAGAATTTTCCAAAAAGTATGTCAAAACAGAAAGGATGTTTAAATGCGGTCAATAAAAATTGAACCGATCGGAATAATTCATAGTTCATATAAAAATATAGAGGATATTCCCGGCCAGGGATATAAGAGAGAAAATATTGAAGCAATCATTGAAATTGATGAAAAATACAGATCGGGAATGAAGGATGTTGAGGGGTTTTCACACTTGATAGTGCTTTTCTATTTTCACAAAAGTATGAAAACTCATATGAGGGGACATCCATCTTGGGAAGATACGGAACATGGTGTATTTGCAATCCGCAGTCCGCATCGCCCCAATCATATTGGTATGACTTTGATAAAAGTGAGGGAAGTTCGTGATAACAAAATTGTCTTTACAAATGTTGATATGCTGGACGAGACACCAGTAATAGATATCAAGCCATATGTTGGGGAGTTTGATAGAATATCCGACCCAAAATTTGGTTGGTTGGAGAAGCATAAGGGCTAATTCAATATATCGAACGAACGAAATAAACAATCATTATATCTTAATATCTTAAAGCATGAAAATCTTCTATATGTATAAATAAATTATTGACATACCATAATGGCACAATGATGAAATTGCACTCAATAAATTATAGCTTCTAAATATTTTCATCGTTGTTAATAACTTCAGATTAAGAAGTTGATGAACTTAGTTCGCAAATTGGATATTTCATACAAAAGGAGAAAAAGATAATGAAAGTTCGTTTGAAAATATTATTCATTCTTACTTGTTTATTAATAGCGGTTTTAGTTTTGAATACAAATCTATTAGCCCAGAATTATTGCCTTAATTTTGATGGTAATGATTACGCAACATTAGGTTCTGGTCTTTGTGACTCATTCACCGATGGCACAGAGATCACGATTGAATTTTGGTTCAGGGGAACAACGATTAATTCGGCAGTGCGTTTACAAAACGGAAATAGCCCTTATATAATTGCCGGTTGGAGTTATAGCGGAAATATCGCATTTTCCGTTAGTAACGATGGTCATGTTGTCATCGCAACACCTTCTGCGTTGCAAGATGGTAACTGGCATCATATCGCCTGTACATGGAAGGCAAATACTGCTGATGGGATGAAAACCTATGTTGATGGCATATTTCAAAATCAAAGAACCACAACAGCAGCAGGATTGCCAGATGTAAATAGTGGTGGTTATCTGGGTTGCTATGCTGGTAGCAGTGAATACATAAATGGCAAGCTGGATGAAGTGCGGATCTGGAATGTGGTGCGCAGCCAAACTGACATACAGCAAAATATGGGAGAAAGCTTAACCGGAGGCGAAAGCGGTCTTGTGGCATATTACAAAATGAATCAATCCTCAGGAACAAACATAGACGATGCCACTAGCAATGAATACGATGCTACTTTTGGCACCTACCCAGAGTACGCTCCAGACTGGAGTCCACTCGATTTTTCAGGAGGTTACGGATCAGCGGATGCACCCTGGCAGATTGCAAATCTAACTGATCTTAGTACGCTGTCTGACGGTTCATCTTATTGGGATGAATGCTTTTTGCAAACCGCAGATATCGATGCTTCAAGCACTTCAACGTGGAACAGCGGGGCTGGTTGGTCACCTATTGGAACCGGCTGGGATAATGCTTTTTTCGGGACATACGATGGTGGTAATTACACAATCAGCGGTATTACGATTGAAAGAAATGCAGGTAATCAAGGTCTATTTGGCATTGTAAGAAATGCTAACATTAAAAATATGAATTTAACCGATGTTACTGTCAGTATTACTGGAACTAGTACAGAAGGTTCTAGTTACAATATCGGGGCTATGATCGGAAACAGTAATTCAAGTATTATAAATAATTGTTTTGTCAGCGGTACTGTAAAAGGTTTTAAGTATATTGGTGGTTTGGTCGGAAGAAATAACGCTGGAACAATTTCCAACTGCTCTTTTGAAGGAATAGTTACATATTATGCTCTTACTTCTGCAAGAGAAAATTTGGGCGGTTTGATTGGTTATAATGAAAATAACGCTCAGATAGAAGATTGTTACGCCGATATCACTGTGTCTGGGTACAACGGTTTTTACGCTGGTGGCCTAATAGGAACTAATGATGCATCAAGCGTGTTACGCTGTTATTCTATTGGTTCGGTCGGAAACAATTATTACGTTGGTGGTTTAGTTGGTAAAAATACTAATTCTTCAGAAATTTCAGAATCATACAGCACCGCAAGTGTTGGAGCAAACAGTAATGTTGCCGGTGGTTTGGTTGGGAATAACAATGGTTCCACTATAAGAAATTGTTACAGTCGTGGTCCAGTAACACGCGGCCAAGGTAGTGATGGTTCTTTCGGTAGTTTTATCGGAAAAAATGAGAATACTACTGTGATTGAAAATTGCTATGCTACTGGTGCGGTCATTTATCAAAATGCAGATAATCCAACTGACAAAGGATTTATCGGAAATTATAATTCAACCGGTTGTTCTGACAACTTTTTTGATTCAGAAGCCACACAACAAAGTGGTGGAGCAGGCGCTACAGCAAAAGACACAGATGCAATGAAAGGAATTACACCAGGAAATACAATTACGGAATGGGGCTGGAGTGGTACAGTATGGGAAAGAATAGGTGATAATTATCCACGACTTAAAGATAATCCGGATCCTACACTTCCGGTCACCCTTTCCACTTTTACCGCTCAGTTCCTTGAAAACATGCCAACACTTTACTGGATTACTCAATCAGAAATGGACAACATTGGCTGGTTTGTGTATAGGAATGAAGAAGAAAATTTTACGAATGCAGAAGTAATATCCGAACTGATTGAAGGATACGGAACAACCACTCAACAGAAATTCTATATCTATGAAGATAATATAGATAATCTAAATGTTGGAGACACCTATTACTATTGGTTGGAATCGGTTGATTTCAGTGGAGTGGTACATCATTATAATAGAGTAGCTCACCTCACTATATCAGATCCTTTAGTGAATCCTCCAATCATCGAGCCACCTATTGTATATGATCTTAAGAATGTGCCAAATCCTGTGAATACGAGTTCTAAGTTCCGGTTCACACTTGATAAAGCAAGTCTTGTATCTGTTTCAATTTATAACCTCAAAGGAGAATTAGTAAGAACTTTACCATCGGTTTTAGCTCCGGAAGATGAAACTTCGAGTATTTATTGGAACGGTAAAGATGAGAATGGAAATGAACTTCAGCCGGGCGTGTATTTATATAAATTACTCGTAAATGGTAAAATCGCAGAGACGAAGAAGCTGATTCTAATAAAATAGTATTTCTCGGACTTGACTTCACGGGAATGAAATGACAGCGGAGTTAAGAACGAGAGGTATAAACGGAACTTCGCATTATGCTTCACCAAGCTGGGGCTTGGTAAAGAGTGAATAAAAGTATATAGGATTGTGTTATAATAAATTCTGCAACTCTCTTATATCCTCAATCACATAATCAGCTTCCTCTAACTCTTCCTGTTTCCCATATCCGTACAGACAGCCGATCGTAATACAATTATTTGCTTTCCCGGATTCTACATCATAATACCGATCGCCCACTACAACTGCTTTCTTGCTTTTCAATTTTTTTATAAAATCTGAAATAATAGAGATTTTATCCAATCCTACTCTTTCCCCAATACATTGAGATATATCGATATATTTATCCAGATTGAATACGTTTTTCACATTACCAAAATATCGCATCGAACAATTGCTTTCAAGCCCGATCCGGTAACCTTGCTGTTTCAAGTATTTCAGCATTTCTTTTGTGCCCGGGAAGAGCATTCCTTTACCTGATTTCAGCGCTAATTCTTCATGGTCCTGAATACCTTCGTGGAGTTCATCGATGAGATGCTTGTGCTGTTCATCTAATAAATCGAGATAAAACTGTACAGAGGGCTGTCCGATCTTTCCCAGGATGAGTTCGGCAGGAGGTAATTCTTTTTTAATATTATGATGTTCGTACAGATCACACAATGCATCCCGTATCGCTGTGACCGCATACGTGTCGGACTTCAGCAAGGTGCCGTCCATATCGAAAATAACCAAATCTATATCTTTAATCTTCATATTTTAATAGAACACAGATCCGCCAGCTGGCGGACACGTTAACACTGATTATACAGATTTTCGCAGATACAGATAACAGGAATTATTAGAAAAGTATTCAGCGTTCATCACC
Organism: Candidatus Cloacimonadota bacterium; assembly: GCA_049903315.1. Lineage (GTDB taxonomy): Bacteria > Cloacimonadota > Cloacimonadia > JGIOTU-2 > JGIOTU-2 > Celaenobacter. The sequence goes on from JBNGBT010000002.1 coordinate 130,110, forward strand.
GTGCTTTTGTGTACCTTTATTTATTTGATATAAGAAAATACATAACTAACAAGAAGAGCAAAAAAGCTATAATTTGAATAATGTAGTCAAACCATTTGAGTTTTTGAGATATGTAATACGTTCGCCCTGGGTGCAGTCTGAATCCTTTTAAATCCAATGCTATCGCGCGGAATTTCACCGTGTGCATTGCTTGTGCAAGTACAGGAAAAATGATCGCGGAGAATGAAGGTAATTTTCTAAAAAGGTGTATTTTTCTAAAACTGATCTCTCGAAAACGAAGCTGCTCTTTTGTGATCTTTAGCTGTTCTTCGAACATACGGACGAAATAAAAAGTGCTGGCTATCATCAAACAGATTTCATAGGGGAATTTCCATGCCCTTAATGCAAGGATAAAGTTATAATAAGGAATATCAAACAAAAGCGATACGATGAGCAAAAGAATAAGCAAACGGATACTCACAATACATGCGATCAGCATTCCTTCAGAATAGAGTGTGATGAATTTCCAGTGAAAAAGCACAGTGCCGTCATGCCGGAAAAGCATTTGCATAATAAAAAGAAAAATGATCAAAATGAGCAGAAAACGCAGTCTTTTCCAGAGGAGAGCAAATCTTTTTTTTGTAGGATTTAAAGCAAATACAAGGACAAGGCAGATCGCACACAAAAGCACAAGGTGCACTATATTATGCAAGATGAGGGAGAGAGATGAAATAATGACAGAAATTATAAGATATGTGCGCGTGTTCATTTGTTTCCTATGATGTGCGTAATGTGTGTATCAGCGATCTCATATACGCTGTCTGCAACAAGCGTAAATGCATTGGGTTTTTGCGTGGCGATAAGCGCACCTATTCCTGCCAGTTTTTGTTGAGCAAGTATGGACAGGAGGATATTTACTCCTTCATTATCAAGCCCGAAAAGCGGATCGTCGAGTATCCAGAATTTGTGTTTATTTAAAAGAAGTCCGGCGAGAACCACCCTTTTTTGCTGCCCTGTGCTGAGCTCCCAAAGAGGTTCGTCAATAAGGTCTTTCAGCCCGAACCTCTCAAAGATATGCACTCTTTCTTCCTTGAATTTTTCATTATCATTTCTTTGAAATTTATGCTGCCAGAGTGAGAGGTCTTCAGCGGGAGTTGCACCAAGCAAATTATTCTGAGTTTGTTCCTGTACATACACAACTTTTGAAGTGATATACGACTGATCTATCGCTTGGAAATTCTTTTCTTCAAAGAAAATATTTCCCGAATATGAGGGCAGTAATTTATACAAAATTTTACATAAAGTAGATTTTCCGCTTCCATTCTCGCCAGAAATAACGGTTACTTCATTACGAAAAATTTCAAGATCGATTGTATCAAAGATGAGTTTCATTTCATATGAGAAGCTGAGATTGTTTAAAGAAAATAGCGGTTTCATGAGAGGAGAATGACCTTGTCTGCGATGTCGTCAAATGTATGGGTTGTAGCGGAAATAATGATGAGTTTATCCTGCTTAAAATGCTGAATACATTTTTTCACATTACTGATAGAATCCGACGACAAACCGTCTTCGGGTTCATCGAGCAGAATAATGTCAGGTGAAAGCGTAAAAACAGAAGCAATGGTCACGAGCTTTTTTTGCCCGTACGAAAGAGTCGCAATTTCTGATTTCAGCAAATGAGTTAATCCCAAAAATTCAGAAACATTCTCAATTCTCTTTCGGATTTCCTTCACCGGTATTTTCAGGTTTTCGGGACCAAATGAAAGTTCATGCTCGACTTGTGGAAAACTCAGCTGCATTTCCGGTTCCTGGAAAACCATGCTGATGAGGGGTGAGAGTTCCGGCAAAGTTAGTGCGTTGATATCAATATCATCGATGAGAATTTGTCCTCCGATAGCGGCTTTTATCACTTTGGGAATTATGCTGCAGAGCATTGAAAGCAGAGTCGTTTTTCCGCACCCGTTCTGTCCTTTTAGTAACACAAGTTCATTTTTATCTGCTGAAAAGTTCAGATCTTTAATAAGCCAATCATCTGTTTGGTTGTATTTGAGAAAGAGATTTTGTGCGTGAAGAAAAGCCATATTATTTCTGAGCAAATCCGAAAAATTGGAGACGTTTAAATATCACAATAGAAAGTAGCCCTCCAACTATTCCAGAAAGGAAACTCAAGCCCAATGAAATTAAAAGTGGAATGAAGGGAAGCTGCCAGATGAGGATAGAAACGATAAGAGTTCCTGCGAGGTTTGCAGTTATACACAGAATAATATGCGAAAGAGGTTTGGAGAAATCTTTTATGAAAAATGCGGTGATATCCGCAGTAAGACCGGGCAAAGTAAACGTAATTAATGAAAGCGCTCCGTGCGTACCGATGTAGCCAAGTGCAAGCATGACAATTCCCTGGATGAAACCAACCAAAAATCCTGTCCAAGGTTTTCGGACGGTTGCAATTGCCAGCACGATCCACATCATATACAAGCCGCCAAACATAGAACCGCCTGTGATCATCAGCATGCGGGAAAGCATCTGTGCAACAGGAGTGATGAGCGGTTTGATTGCCAGCCCCAGTGCGCTGAAGATCGCAATATAAAGCAAATCTTGAGTGGTAAATTTTTTAAGAAATTTCATATTTGATTTAGTATTTCCATTTCATAATAATTATATCCAATTTAGAGAGATGTGGTTAAAGTATGTGAATTTTATTCTTGAAAATTATAATTATAGTCGATGATCAATGAGTAGTCAGGAACAACTCCCTGACTTAACTAATTAACCAGTTATATTTAAATCACCTAACTTTAAACCAAGAGGTAAAGGAGCAACGATTTGAAGTCCCGTATCCCAGCGTGTATGACCTGGCAAGAAAATAATGTCTAAGGTTGGGAAGATAATACAGCCGGAAAAAACAGTCATTCTCGGTGCTGTTTTATGTATTCCATTTTCTTTATAGAATATTATACCAGCTCCTCCTCCGGTGTAAAGAGTGAGTAAATCCTTTTTTGATTTTAACTTTAATGCAGCCCCAAACTGTACGTCTAGATAATCATATTTTTCAAAATTGGGATCGGTTACATAAGCATCTTGAAGTACAGGATATTTGCATCCGTATGTGATGTTTACAAAACCACCTTCGAACATAATACCAAGACTGATCTTTGTGCTAAAGGTGAATTTTTTCTCGAAATCCCAGCCGAACCTAATTCCGGGACTTATATATGGACTAATTTTCCACTCACCGGCGGAACAGAGAATCGGAGTACAAACAACTATGTATATAAGAACAAATATTATTATTTTTTTCATAAAGATCCTTCTTACTGAAAGCACATTTGGCATACAAAGTTTATAGTCAAGTTTTACATGAGAAAATTTTCTTTGAGTAGTCAGGGACCACTCCCTGACTTGCAGGAGTGTCACGGAATGGTCCATGAAACCTCTGTTATTTGATGGATTCCTGCTTCCGCAGGAATGAAATACTTTTTTCTTGTTTTTATTATATCTCAGCGTCCTCTGCGTCTTCTTTTTTTGCTTGTTGCGGCGGAGTGAAACGTAGACGAACGTACTCTTCGTGAAATCTTTTATGCTTTTCTTTCTTTACCACTTCCTTGCGGGTGAAATGTGAAATATCATTCTTCATTTTCTCCTTGATGAGAAAACGAAGCAAAAGAATCACCCGCTGATTAAGAAAACACTAAAATTTTGTTTATAAAGCTAAAAGAATAACAACTCGCTTCGATCAAACAGTCATTCTTTTTGACGCTTTACTCACAAAATTTCTAAACGCATTTTCTTAATAGGCGGGGAAATGTGAGGATATACACATTTAAAATTGTTATTTAATCTCAGCGCTCTCTGCGGTTTTATCCTTTGCGTGCTCTGCGTGAAATCTTTTTTCGTATTTTTCGTGGTTTTCTCAAATTTGTGTACAAATCGGGCAAGAACTTGACATGAAATTTTATGTCCGGTTAGAAGCTATTCAAAATAATATCAGTGGTGAACACGATGTCAGAGAAGCGTATTACGAAAGAGATGTGGGTTGAAGAAATTCTGGAGAAATATCCCGCAGCACAGGAATTCCTTTCAAAGAAAAATATCGTGTGTGTGATGTGCGGCGAACCGGTGTGGGGTTCTCTGGAGGAACTCATGCAGGACAAGGATTTTTCCGATGAGGAAATCGACACAATTATTAAAGAATTAAATAAATTTATAAAGGAATAGGAGGTATTTTCATGCCTAATGCAAAATTGCAGGTGCCAACTCCGATCAATGAACCGATCCTCGGTTATCGGGCTGGGTCACCTGAGAAGAAACTTCTTAAAGAAACGCTCACAGAGATGATGAGCACAGAGATCGAGATTCCGCTTATTATTGGCGGGAAAGAGATCAAAACCGGAAATTTTGGCGAATGCAGAATTCCGCATGATCACAAGCATATTATCGGGAAATATCACAAGGCAGGACCCAAAGAAGTTGAGATGGCTATCGAAGCCGCTTTGGAAGCCCGCGAGAAATGGGCAGCCATGCCGTGGGAAGACCGTGTTGCGATCTTCCAGAGAGCAGCTCAACTCCTTGCCACGAAGTATCGACACATTATTAATGCCGCAACAATGCTCACACAAAGCAAAAATGCGTTCCAGGCAGAGATTGATTCTGCATGCGAGCTCATTGATTTTTTCCGATTCAATACCTATTATGCGATGAAGATCTATGAGCGTCAGCCGAATTCAGCACCCGGAATGTGGAATACTCTCGAACACCGCGCTCTGGAAGGATTTGTCTTTGCGGTGACGCCTTTTAATTTTACTTCAATAGCTGGAAATCTGCCTTCTGCACCGGCGATAATGGGTAATGTATCACTTTGGAAGCCAGCATCATCTGCTGTTTTTAGTGCGTATTATCTTATGAAATTATTCAAAGAAGCAGGCGTGCCGGACGGCGTGATAAACTTCATTCCCGGTTCAGGCGCACAGGTTGGAAATCCAGTTCTGCAGAGTCCCGATCTTGCCGGCATACACTTTACAGGAAGCACTGTCACTTTCCAGAGTATGTGGAAAACCATCGGCAGGAATATCGAGCACTACAAAACATATCCACGCATCGTTGGAGAAACAGGCGGAAAGGACTTCATTGTTGCTCATCCTTCAGCGGATGTCGATGCTCTTAAAGTTGCAATCATAAGAGGTGCATTTGAGTATCAGGGGCAGAAATGCTCTGCAGCATCACGTGCGTATATACCAAAAGGTGTGTGGGCGCAACTCAAAGATCCGCTCATTGAGGAAATAAAATCTCTCAAAATGGGAGATGTCATGGACTTCAGAAACTTTGTGAATGCTGTTATCGATAGGGCTGCGTTTGATTCTATTACAGAATATATCAAATATGCGAAAGCTGCGAATGATGCAGAAATCCTCGTCGGTGGCAAGTTCGATGACTCAAAAGGTTACTTCATCGAACCAACTGTCATTCTTACTACCAATCCCAAATTCAAGACAATTCAGGAAGAGATATTCGGACCTGTTATCACAATATATATTTATGATGATGACAAATTTGAAGAGGTCCTTCATCTCTGTGATGAAACCTCGCCGTATGCATTGACAGGTGCCATTTTTGCGAATGATAGAGAAGCAATTCTTCTTGCAAAAGATATACTGAGAAATGCTGCGGGTAATTTCTATGTAAATGACAAACCAACCGGTGCAGTGGTCGGGCAGCAGCCCTTTGGCGGTGCTCGTGCATCAGGAACAAACGATAAAGCAGGCGATATGATCAATCTCCTTCGCTGGGTATCCCCCAGAACGATCAAAGAGACGTTCAACCCGCCGACAGATTATCGCTATCCCTTCCTTGAAGAAGAATAAATGAATAAGATATTAACCACCCGTCTTCGCTCCGCTTCGCCGTGGCAGGCGCAATAAATTAGAGGAAAGTAAATTAAAATTATATCTATTTTCTTTGATTGCTTAATGTGCTTTTCGCTTGTAGCGGCGTAATGTAATGAAGCCGTATGGTTAAAAAAATATTTAGGAGATATATGAAAGAAATATTGGAAAAACTCGGCATCAAAGAAGTGAATCACGGTGCATATTGCGGAGAATGGCTCCATACTTCCGGTGAAGAAGTCACTGTCTATTCACCAATCGATGATTCTGTTCTGGCTAAAGTGAAAACTGCAACTGCAGCAGATTATGATATTGTTGCAAAAAAAGCACAGGAAGCTTTCAAAATTTGGAGAAATTTTCCTGCTCCAAAACGCGGAGAGATCGTACGTTTGTTAGGTCTCGAGCTGAGAAAATATAAGGACGAACTGGGTAGACTCGTTACCATGGAAATGGGAAAGATCTACACTGAAGGTCTTGGTGAAGTGCAGGAAATGATCGACATGGCTGATCTGGCAGTTGGGATGTCACGCCAGCTTTACGGGGCGACAATTCAGTCCGAACGTCCTGAGCATAGAATGTTCGAACAGTACCATCCACTCGGTGTGATCGGTATTATTTCTGCATTCAACTTTCCTGTCGCAGTGTGGGCTTGGAACGCATTTGTAGCGGGAATTTGTGGCGATACAATGATCTGGAAACCTTCAACATCTACTCCGCTGACTGCAATTGCTGTAATGAATATTGTTCATAAGGTTTTGGAAACACAAGATGTGCCCAAAGCGATATTTAATCTTGTGATCGGACGCGGAAGCGAGATCGGTGAAAAGCTTATCAATGACAAAAATATTCCTCTTGTAAGCGCAACTGGAAGCTGCCAGATGGGCAAGCGAGTGTATCAGGCAGCAGCAAAAAGATATGGAAAAGTCATCCTCGAACTTGGTGGAAATAACGCAATTATTGTCATGGAAGATGCAAATATCGAACTAGCGCTCAAAGCTGTACTTTTCGGCGCAGTCGGCACTGCGGGTCAGCGTTGTACATCCACACGCAGAGTGCTTCTTCATGAAGAAGTCTTTGATGATTTTGTGAGTAAACTCGAGAAAGCATACGGTTCTGTTCCCATCGGAAATCCTCTGGATGAAGGTGTACTTATGGGACCACTTGTAGACCAGTCTGCAGTCAAAGCGTATAAGAATGCTCTAGAAAAAATCGAGGAACAGGGTGGTGAAATAATATATGGCGGTGAAGTTCTTACCGAAGATGTACCCGGAAGCTGCTATGTGCTTCCCACAATTGCAGTCGCAAGAAATGATATGCAGATCGTACAGGATGAGACCTTTGCACCAATACTCTATCTCATAAAGATCAAGAATATCGACCAGGCAATTGAGATTCATAATGATGTGCCACAGGGACTTTCTTCTGCGATATTCACCAATAATCTTCAGTATGCAGAGCAGTTCCTCAGCGATAGGGGCAGTGATTGCGGTATTGCGAATGTCAACATCGGAACAAGTGGTGCTGAGATCGGTGGTGCATTTGGCGGCGAAAAAGAAACCGGTGGCGGTCGTGAAGCAGGAAGTGATGCATGGAAAGCATATATGAGGCGTCAAACAAACACTGTAAACTGGGGTAAAACAATGCCTCTTGCACAAGGTGTCGAGTTTGATATTGACTAAGAATTATCTTATGAAATAAAATTCTTGAAAGAAATATTAAAGTAATACAAAGTGGGGCATAAATAAAATGTCCCACTTTAATTTTATCGAAAAGGAGAAAAATGGCTGATCAAAAACAACAGCAGATCAAGATCAATATTCCCAAGGAACATTCTGAGGGAATCTACTCAAATGTTGCATTTATGAATTTCAACCAGTCAGAATTTGTAGTAGATTTTGGAAGAATTTTGCCAGGCGTGCCGGAAGCAACAGTATATTCCAGAGTAATACTATCTCCACAGCATGCAAAACGATTCATGCAACTGTTGGATAGAAATATTAAAAAATATGAAGAACAATTCGGTGAAGTCAAGTTGCCGGAGCAAGGTTCGAAACAGAATATTGGTTTTCAGCAGGCAACTATAAATAATTAAATTTTACAAAAACTCAACAAAGGAAGACTATGAATAAATCAATAATAGTTAGTGCGATTTTTTTATTCATTTTTTCAGCATTCAGCATACTTGGAGCAGCTACAATTCCACGTGCCGAATACATTAAATATCTCGAACTATCATATCCGAGGATCATACAACAAACACCTGCAAGCAGATACTTTGCAATATATGGCGATAAAGAAAGCCCTGATTATAAAGATGTAAATCCAGTAGATGGGATTGATGACAGTCGGCTAAAACTTTTGCATAGATTAGGCGTCAAATTCGCTCCATACATGATTCTCAACACCATTCTCGTACCCATGGATTTGAGGAAATTCATCCTCGAACCTCACCATCCACTGTATGTAGATACATGGGATATCTCCCTTGATAAAAGCAAGATCATCGATATGCAGACTGTAAATTTTAGCGAAATGGGGAAGAGGTGTCCGCTATACGAACTTGCGGGTGAAGAAAGCGAGAGCGGCAAGATCACTCCTCCACTTGAGAATGATGATTGTAAATATCTTAACCTTCTTAATGAATTCGATCCATGTAATCCGAGTTCTATGCTGATAAATGATTCTCGTAGACCGGACTTTCTTAAGTACAAAGTTTTCTTTTTTGATTTCCCGGGTGAAGATGAAGAAACCTGGAAGGAAGAATTCAGCAATTCATTCACGCAGAGTCTTAAAAAAAGATATCTCTCTTATGTGACTGCGTTTGTGCATCCCTTCATCAGGCAGGTCCGTTCAAAGATGGATAATACTCTTCTTGGTTATGAGTTCATATTACAGTTTTGGTTTTTCTATCCGTATAATGATGGAGGGAATGATCACGAAGGAGATTGGGAACGCATCAATATTGCGATCTCTCCGATGAACAAGGTCGAGCAGATGCTCGATGAGCAGGATGTAAGAAATATTTTGAAGGGCATCGGTTTGCACGACCGACCGATTAATAGAGATAAGGTGGCGAGTGACGTATGGAATAAACAACTCGTCATCAAACGTGTGGAATACTTCTTTCATTATAATGTGATGATGATGAATTATGCGGATCCAAATGCATATAAATCATTTGAGAGTTGGGAAAGGCAGGTGAAGAAACTCGAGTATGATAGAATGGGAGAAGACTGGATCGATAAAAAGATACGTGAACGTGCGTATGTGAGTAAAGAAGAAAAAGAGATCAATACACATCCGGTTATATATATAGGTGGTGATGATAAAGGAAATGACCAGCTTCTCGCAAAGCCGGGTGGGAAGAACAGAGATTCTCATGGTTCTTATCCATTTACCGGTCTATATAAAGAGGTTGGGCCAGCAGGAGCAACAGAGCTTATATCCCGAACATTTAATTATTCGGAATATCAAAATTCACTCGACTCTTTAGAAGTGGTCACTTCAAAAGGGATGCTGAAAAGGGGAAGTGTGGTTCCCATGAACAAGCCCGAAAGGATATGCATAGTTCCTGATTGGGAAACAGTGTATCCGCTTCTGAAAACAACACCTAATGTACGTAGAGATTGGGGATGGCTTTTATTCCCGATCCATTGGGGATACCCTGCATCAAAATCACCATTTGCCGGAGTGGTTAAAAATGCTGATACAGGGAATATGTCTCCATTCACTCCCACTTATACAGTTGGATGGAATCAGGCAGGCAATAATTCCAGATATCATCTTTACTACCCTCATAAAATGAGTTCCTATTTTCCCGTGAGTCTGGAAGACAGCTATATGAATGATCTTGGCTATCTTAATCTCACATTCCCGATGCTCTCCAATGTGCCGCCTTTTGATTTTCTGTGGAGGGTTGCTGCAGCTCCTTTCAGAGCTACTTTGAAAAAATCAATACCTACTTTTTATACCAAGGAAAAAATTCCTTTTAGATTTATTGGATTTACAGGTGGTGTTTCATATCAATTTTTACCGGAAGAATATTTCGCGCTTATGTTTCATCCCGATCAATATTTTGATATATACAGCGATGTGATCGAGATCGATCCTGCACTTGATTCTGTTTCCACCACGACTACTATTGATGTGAAGCCTGCAATTGCTCCTCGTATCGGGGTGAATTTTTACCTTGGAAAACACTTTGTGACGGAAAATACCATTCGTCATTCACGAAGTGAAATTGCCGTTGATATATCTTTGACAAATCGTCCCGAACCCTATAAGATACGTGCTGATCTGAATTTTTGGGAGTACGTCGGCAGCCTGAGATACAATCTTACTGCCAGTGATTTCCAATTTTATCTCAAAGCTGGTTATGGAATCAGTTTTTATCGGGTTGAAAACATCACAGGTGACGGTGAAAAAATTGAGCATCCTGATACACCCTGGGCTCGAAGACCTACCTGGCATAAATTGTATAATCTCATTCCAAATACATGGCATTTCGGATATGGCATAGAATTTGTCCCTTTCAAAAATTACGGATCATTTCCCAAATCATTAGATGTCGGGATCCGACTTGAGTGGCTCTGGTTCAATAACAAACTTGGTTTAGATTTTGGTGATATACTTCAGTTTGGAGATTTTAAACTCGGGCTGGATGATATTACGGTCACACGCTCTGCAATAAATCTTTTGCTTACGATAAGCTTTTAGTTTATTAATCTCTGGAGTAAATATTGAATAAATCACCTCTCACTATTTTTCTATGCTGTTTTGCATTTCTCAGTATATTTGGCATTCTTTCAGCTGTAGATCACAATGATTTTATTCTTGAACTTCAATCCGGTGATATTCTTCATGTCGGGGATTCGTGCTGGATTGTACCTCATGATACGACATTTGTGATTTCAGACTCCATACCTTTTTATGTTGAAAAAGATGAAGCATGGACAGATGATTTTTATACGACAATGAGGGATGAAGCTGATAAATCAGATTTTACAAAGCAGATTTTTAACCTTGCTTTTAAAAAAAGCAAAGGAGACATAAACAAGCTCTACCAACTTGAAAAAAGCGAGTTTCAATTTCTTCGGTATAAAGATAAAATAATCCGAAATATCTACATAGAAAACATACCTATTTTTCAGCAGTCTCCTACCAATATTAAGATCGTGCAATGGGCACAGAGAACTGCTGATAAGATGCATGTCGATACGAAAAAAAGGGTTATCAGAAATATTCTCTTATTCAAGGAAGGAGATAATCTCAATCCTGCAGTACTTGCAGAGAATGAAAAAATTTTGTATGATCTTCCATTTATAAATGAGGTTTATTTTCAAGTATACAATTGCTATAATAAACCGGAATATGTCGATGTTGTTGTTTTGACGAAAGATAAGTTTCCTGTCGGAGGTAATCCGGGCATTTCTTCCTTTCATTCTTTTGATCTTGAGATCTATGACCTGAATATCGTTGGACTGGGGCATAAAGCAAGTACAACTATTGCCTATGATGGAGAAAGGAACGCAAAGGTGTATCTTCAGGATGCGCTATATAAGATATATCATATAGGGAATACATTCATTTCGGGAGAATTATTTTATTCACATCCCGAGCATGAAGAGCGATACGGTTTTGTGTTTAATAGAAATTATATTCCTCCTGAAATAAATATTGCGGGAGGAGTAGGTTTGAAGAGAGTCAACACCTATTATTACCATAGTCCCGACGACAGCACTTTGATGGAATATCCACTTGAATACGTAAAAGGTGATTTCTGTATCGGGGTGGCAGAGCCGCTTAAGGTATTCAGTCCCTCAAAAGCAGAATATCTCGTTGAACTCATTCGAATTACTCATTATGATTACTACAAGTATCCTTTGTTAGGATCGATGTTCGACGACAGATCTGTGGTTTTATTTTCTCTCGATCATCTCAGGAGTAAGTTTTATAAAAGTAATCTGATCTATGATTTTGGTGAGATCGAATATATTCCTTATGGACATTTGCTCGAGATACTTGGCGGTGTAGAATATCCCGAAATGTATGATAAAAGATATTATGCGGGAATTCGGTTTTCTCAGGGTAATTTTATTTTTAAGAGAGCACTCTACTATTATTTAGAAGCAGGGCTTGGAAGTTATTTTAATAAACTCTTTCTTCAGGACTTTGATGAAGGAGTATTATCTCTGAGTGCTCATTTTTTCACAAGGCATTATAAAATTGGAAATTATGGGGTAAGAAATTTTGTTGAATTCGATTATATGAAGGGATTGAATCAACCCGATTATTTATATCTCGATTTTCATAATATGGAAAATGTGAGAGGATTTAATGACACCAAAGCTCGTGGACAGCAGCGGTTGGTAATAAATTTTGAGAGTGTGACATATACGCCGTGGGATCTTATTGGATTTCGTTTTGCATTATTTGGATTCTTCGACATCGGTTTTATCGGCGATGCACACAGTAAGATATTGCATGATAAAACATATACTGCAATTGGTGCAGGTGTGCGTATGAGAAATGATGATCTTGTGTTCAAGACAGTGCAGCTGAAGTTAACCTATTATCCTGATCTTGATGGAAGAAAGAAAATTTCTCTCGCACTTTCAGGGAAACCGGATTTGAATCTTCCGGGCTTCGGTGTAAAACCTCCGGAGATCATTGAATTTAAGTAGTTAGATTTTATGATGGTCTGTAATTATTCGTTACTTGGTTTAATATTTGACATAATATAAAGAAATTAATTTTATACCACAGCGGTTCATTGAACCCGAGAAAATCTCAAATATAATATAGATAGTAATGAACGGAGGTCTTGTCTATGTTGTACAAAAAAAAAGCAGTGGTGTTGATTTTACTGATTTCTACAATTATAAGTTGTACATTTCTTACAGCAGATCCATTAACGAAAGACACACAGGAAATGCTCTTTATCGGTTCGAGCTATTTTAACTATCATAATCTCAGGGGATTAGTACAAAATCTTGCTGACAGTGCAGGGATAGATGTCAACTTTGATATTTATGCTGTAAACGGGTTGTATCTTTACGACCATGCCTACAATAATATCACTCAAGCAAAAATTAATGAGAAGGATTGGGATTATGTAATTTTGCAGGGCTGCGGAAGCGTGACAGCTTATCCTGATTATTATACTGCTTATCCAGTCTATTCAGCCCTTATTATACTACGTAATAAAATACACATAAATTGTGCTTCAACCAAAATGGTTTTCTGCATGCCGTGGGCTTTTGAAGATGGGATGACGTGGGTGCCGGGATGGACGGACACGTATGCAGATATGCAGTATCATATTTATGTGAATACTCTGAAATATTCCAATGAAATCGGATTTGAAATCGCACCTGTAGGATGGTCATGGAACACGGTACTTTACGAGCAGAATTATCCTCTTCATTATCTGCATATGAGCGACTGGAATCACCCTTCACTCAGGGGTTCGTATCTTATGGCGTGTACTGTTTTTTCTACAGTTTTTCAGGATAGTTGTATTGGTATAAATTATAATCCGGGAATAACTGAGGATGAGGTTACCTACTACCAGACTGTTGGCTCACATATGGTTCTGGATAGTCTCGATCTTTGGAATATTAGTCCCAATTATCCGGTTAATGAAAATATCACTCCGCATGAATGTGCTCTCAAACAAAATCATCCAAATCCGTTTGTGCACAATACCCAAATAACTTTCAATCTACATCATGCAGCTTCTGTAAAACTGAATATTTATAATCTCAAAGGACAACTTGTAAGATCTCTTTTTTCAGGATTTGCATCATCGAAAAATTTAGATTGGAACGGCAAGGATGAAAGCGAAAATGAGCTTACTGCGGGTGTATATTTGTATAAATTATTCGTTGATGGAAAAATAACTGAGACGAAAAAGCTCATATTGTTGAGTAAGTAAAAAGCAAAATTATGGAAAGCAAGACACCCAGGAGCACATTGATAGAAAAAGGCATTCATGCCGGTGAAATAGACATGTATCATGAAAACGCTATCTGGGTCCAGAACAGCAGCGACAAGGTTGATATCGCTCAAGAATTGATGCGTGTCGTAAGAGAGTTATTCAGAACAGTTTCCCTTGATCGAAAACTGAGAGCTCTTTCAATCGGATCGGGCTCTGAGCCGCAGTTTCAAATACTTGAGTCAGCATTCAGAGGAGAGCTCTATCTTCTTGATATAGAAAGTGTTCCCCTGGCAGTCATAAAGGAGCGTGTAAAGAGCCACTGGATTGACCACGTAACCACTGTTCTCGCTGACTACAATAAAACACTTGTACATCATGCCGATGCACAGCGATTCCTCAATGAAGTACTCGGAGGGAGCACGCTTGATCTTGTTGTTCTTCATCATTCACTCTATTACTCCAGCCAATCTGACTGGACTGAATTGTTTAACAGTCTCTACAATATCATTCTTGCGAGAAAAGGTGCTATCCATGCGGTTATGATGTCTTCGAGCTGCGAAGAAAAGGATTCCACGACATGGCTCTACAATCACTTTGCAGGGAAGTTCTTTGGATGCCGCAATGACCAGGATCTCAAAGCTTTTGGAAAAGGGCTTCATGGAATTAAGAATTTCACTAAAGCAGAGATACAACAGATGACACACAGGGTGAAATTCTATATTGATGATTTTGAAAAATACATGGCCGTGATCTGGATGATACTTCTCTATCCGAATGTGCACGATTATTCCTATAATCAAAAAAAAGAGATTACCGAGTATGTTTATGAAAATTTTTATAAGCTCCAAAAACCTCTTATTCAGATGCAGGATCATCTTATCTTAAGCAGGTGATGAGTACACAATCTCAAAAAAATTCAAGGTTTATTACATTTAAATATTCTGATTTATCGTAATTATTAAGACTGCCGAATAAAATAAACAAATTGCGGAATTAATTCAACAATCTTGACAAACTTAGATCCAGAATAATAAAAAAAATTGATAATAGTTGAAATGCTACAGAGATAAATTTATATTAAGAAAAAAGCTCAAAAGAATTGGGGTTTTGCCATGAAATCAATTTTAATAGTAGAGGATGAAAAAGTAATCGCTGCGAGCATAAAAAATATACTACGCCATCTCGGTTACAAAGACAATTACATTGCAGCATCCGGGTCGAAAGCAATAAAGATTATTGAAGAAAAACATCCTGATTTGGTTTTAGCAGATATTGTTTTAGAAGGAGAAATTAACGGCATCGAGTTAGCAAAACAAGTAAAATCGGAGTACAGGTTACCGGTAATATTTCTCACTTCTTATTCGGATGAAAAAACGGTAAGTGACGCAAAGCTAAGTGAACCATATGGATTTATAACCAAACCATTTAAAATTGAAGAACTGAAAATTACGCTTGAAATTGCTTTCCATAAATTTAAAATGGAAAGGAGGCTTATAGAAAGTGAAGAAGAATTACGTAAAGCGTATGTGCTGCTTGAAGAAACACAGCAGGAATTGATCCAGAGTAAAACATTGGCAAATCTTGGAGAATTTGCAGCAGGTATTGCTCACGAGATAAGAAATCCACTTGCGAATATATCAGCTTTAGCCCAATACAGTATGAAGAAATTTGATCTCGAAAAGAAAATGATAAAAAATCTCGAAGCGATCATGAAAAGTTCTCAAAGAGCAAATAATATAATCAAAGAACTTCTCGATTTTGCCAAACCTCATACTCTAGAATTTGAATATGTATGTATAGCGGATGTAATAAATAAAGTTTGTGACCTTACTGAAGCAAAACGCTTGAATCATCAAGTGGAATGTAACAAGAGATGTTCGGCAAATTTACCTAAGATCATGGTTGATGAAAAATTACTCGAGCAAGCGCTGATCAACATAATTATGAACTCATTAGATGCGATGCCTAAAGGCGGACGTCTTACTGTTACTGCTCTTCAGAACGAGGATTTCATTGTCATAAAAATATCCGATACAGGTAAAGGAATAGCCCAGAAAGATATCGACAAGATATTCAATCCATTCTTCACTCTCAAGCAAGATGGGGTAGGTTTGGGGCTTTCTGTAACTCATCGAATCATACAATCCCATAGAGGTAAGATTGAAGTTGAAAGCATTTATAACAAAGGGACAAAATTTACTATCAAACTCCCGATCGTTCATAAAGAGAAATGAGGAGAATCATAAATGGATAGAATTTTAATAGTCGATGATGATAAAGACCTTCAACAAACTCTCTCAGTTATTTTAGAGAGCGAAGGATATGAAATTTTTTCTGCGGAAACCGGGAAAAAAGCGATAACAGAAATTCAAGAAAAGCTGCCGAATGTTGTTCTTCTGGATATGAGACTTCCTGATATGAATGGGATGAAGATTTTAGAAAAATTAAAAAATATAATTCCAGAATTTGATTGTCCCATCATCATTCTTACTGCTTTTGGAGATATTCAAAGCGCGATCACATCCATGAAACTGGGCGCTTTCGACTACATTACAAAACCATTTGACAATGACGAGTTGCTACTCACAATCCAGAAAGCATTGAAATCCCAAAAACTTTCCAAAGAAGTAAAAATCCTGAGGGAAAAACTTAAAGACAAAATAGCTGCTGAAACAGAAATGGGAACATCAGTTCAAATACAGCAGATATTAAAAAAAGTTGAGGTAATCGCTCCCACAAATATGAGTGTGATCATACAAGGGAAAACAGGCACAGGTAAAGAAGTCATTGCAAATCTGATCCACCGAAAAAGTCTGAGAAAAGATAAACCTTTTGTTCCAATTGATTGCGGTGCGATTCCTGAGAATCTTATTGAGAGCGAGCTTTTTGGGTATGAAAAAGGCGCGTTCACAGGTGCCGATATTGCTAAAAAAGGGAAGTTTGAACTCGCTGATAAAGGAACTCTCTTTCTGGATGAAATAACGAATCTTCCGGAAGCTGCTCAAGCAAAATTTCTCAGAGCATTAGAAGAGAGGGAAATTCATCACCTCGGCGGCAAAAAACCAATAAAGATTGATGTAAGAATTATTACAGCTTCAAATACTGACTTGCCGGAAGCAGTAGGTCAACGAATGTTCAGGGAGGATCTCTATCATAGACTTAACGAGTTCAAGATCAAACTCCCCCTGCTCAAAGAACGAGAGAACGATATCCCGATCTTAGCGAATATTTTTCTCAAAGAAGCAAACGAAGAACTCAATAAGAACATTGAAGGTTTCTCTACATCAGCAATAAAAATGCTCATGAATTATTCCTGGCCCGGGAATGTGCGCGAACTCAAGAATGTGACAAAACGGGCAGTACTTCTGGAAGATGGAAAACAGATATCTGCTGAAACACTCGAATTTGAGGATATGAGAAAATCCAAAAGCTCAAAAAAAGAATCCATCAAGCATTATACAAAAAAGATATTGGAGCAGGATTATTCGCTAAAAGATATAACTACAAAACTCAATAAAGATATCGAAAAAGAAATCATAAAAAATGTTCTGGAAGAAGTGCATTATAATAAATCAAAAGCAGCAGAAGTTTTAGAGATTGATAGAAATACACTCTATACAAAAATTAAGGATCTCGGAATAGAATTATAGTTTACATATTGCGTAATTAATAATACAAAGTGCGGAATTAATTCAGCAAAACCTCATTCATCCTATCCATCATCACTATAAACGCAGAAAAAACACTATTTTTATTTACGACCTAATTGGCAACTATGAGGGAGGTTACACAACAATTCAAATCGATTCAGTAAATATTTTCGGGATTTGGGTGGTTTTGGCACAAAAAGTGCCTTAAATATTATATGATTAAAAATAAACATATGATATTCCTTCTAGAAGATTCAGCATATCAAAGAGATCAGATCATTGAAACTCTCAAAAAAGCAGATAGAAAGATAATTTATGCTGGAACGATCCGTAAAGCCAAGAATCTCTATGACAGCAATATCTCTGCGATAGATTTGTTCATTCTCGATCTGAAACTCCCCGATGGAAATGGGATGGATTTCCTTCAACGTGTCCGAGATACCTTACATGATACACCTGTAATAATTACGAGTGCTACAATAACAGACACCATTCGAGAACAAGCAAAAAGGCTGAAAGTCAATACATTTTTCGAAAAACCAGTGATCATGGATAACCTTGAACAGGCAGTGAGAAGTGTGTTGCATTCATAAGAAGACTATGGCACAAATTCTTGCTACGTTTGAGCTTCAGAGTAACAAAACTCAAGAACTGAAGAAATTAATTTTAATGAAATAAAATAATCCGCCTTTTTTATGATGGCGTAATACAATGGAGAAAAAAATGAATAGAAAGCATCACTTCTTAAATTGGAATGGTTTTATGGTGGGTTTGTTTATAGTAGTTATCCTTCCATCCACAGTTATTGGTGCTACATTTTATGTTGCTTCAAATGGTACAAATACATCACCATATGATACTTGGACGAAAGCTGCAACCAGTATTCAAACAGCAATTGACGCTGCAAGTGATAATGATGATGTTACCGTTGGCAGCAGCGGTGTTGGGCATGGTTCAGGAACCTATACAGAGAATATTACAGTAAATAAAGAGGTAACTATTCAGTCTGAAAATGGAAATAGTACGACAACGATCCAGGCATCAGACTCAAACTCACACGTTTTCGAAGTTACAAGCAGCTACGCAACAATAAATGGATTCTCGATCTATGGTGCTACCGAATGGGAAAAAGCGGGAATATACCTTGAAAATGTAACAAATTGTACTATACAAAACAACCGATGCGGTTGGGATGGAAGCCATCAAAACATGAAGGGAATCTATTTAGTTAATTCAGATGAGTGTACTCTATATAATAATACTGCAAGTTACAACAGTGGTGAAGGAATACATCTTAATTCATCCTGTGATAGTAATGAACTCACTGATAATACCGCAACGTACAACACTGGTGATGGTATTTCATTGGCATCCTCTTCGAGTAATACTTTAGATAGCAACACAGCTAGTAATAATGGTGCAGATGGTTTTCATGTCGTGCCATCATGTAGTAGCAACACCTTTGAAGATAATACTGCGAATAATAATGGTCAGCATGGTATGCTTATTGTTGCATCATCAACTAATACTTTTACTGGTAATACATGCAGTAATAATTCTTCTGGGAATGGTATATACATCGTAACTTCCTCAAACAATAACACGCTTACAACTAACACTGTCGATAGCAATGGGGGAAACGGAATAATTATAGAAAACAGTACAGGAAATACTTTGACTTCCAATGCTGGAACTCATAATCAATTTGGTATATTTGTAACGGGATCTTCAAATAATACGTTTACATCTAATACAATGAATGACAATGACGGACGTGTTGATGGAGATGGAATCATGCTCACTGAATCTTCGGATTGTCTCATTCTCAACAACACGTTTAATGACAATCCTGGTGATGGTATTGAGTTTTATAACTCGTCGAACAATACTATAAAGGGAAATACGCTTGATACGAGTGGAGATCCTGATCCCGGAGCATCAATGAGAATAAATTACTATTCTTCCAATAACGTCATTGTAAATAACACGGTGATAAATGGCAGTAAAGGTATTGTATTGGAGGAAGTTTCAAATTACAATTCAGTAGCGCACAACACGGTCTATGGGCATACTGAAGATGGAATTGAATTTTACGAAAATTCATCATATAATATTGTTATGAGAAATTCTATAAGTAATAATGTTTATAATGGTGTCTGGCTTCCTTTGGTAGGTCCCCCACAGGGTCCGGCAGGAAATTATAATCAAATTTATCTGAACAATTTTGTTAATAATTCAGATGGGAATATTTTTTCAGAAATGACAACCACTACCTGGCATGCTCCTGCAAAGATGTATTATGATTACGATAACGGTACGTATAATAAAGATTATCTTGGTAATTACTACGACGATGGGAATCATTCAGGCAGCTATGGATTAGGTGGAACGTATACGATTGCCAATGATAATAATGATGATTACCAATTAATAAAAACCTGTGATAATTATTCTCTTCAAGCCTGGTGGTTGAGTGGTGATAATACGATGCATGGGAATGATGTTACTCAATTAGGAAGTGAACTAACGATCAATGGTGAAGATAACAATATTTGGATCGCTAATCTTTCAGCAACAGCACAAATGAATTTTCCGGGAAGTGATACCTGGACAGGGCAGCTGGTTTTCAGCGTAGCCCCTACAAATGGACATACATTCACTGTTGAAATGGGTTATTCAACTAATGGGAGTGACTTTACCGCTGGTGGACCTGATGCTACTGTTACTGCAGATGGAAGTTCTCGAATATATACCTTTGCTACTGATGCAAGCGCTTTTTCTGTAACAATAGGTAAGTATTTGGCTCTTAGAATAACAAATAATAATACAGGTTCTGATTATGATCTCATGACAGGTGGTGCCTGGAGTTATTGCTCCTCTCCAGATGGGAGCTCAGAATATACTCTCCCGGTTATCCTCTCAGCTTTCACTGCCCAATTAATAGAGAACACTCCAACTCTTTACTGGACTACTCAATCCGAGACAGATAATATGGGTTGGCTGGTGTATCGTAATGATGAAGAAGATTTCCCAACAGCAACACTACTTACCGATGAAATTATTCCCGGACACGGTACAACTACAGAGCCGAGTTATTATAATTATGAAGATGGAGAAAGCCTGGGAATAGGTCAAACCTATTATTACTGGCTGGAGAGCATTGATTACTGTGGTATCTCCCAAGTGTACAGCAGAGTAGCACAAATTACAATTCCCGATCCTTCAATAAATCCCCCAAACATCGAGCCGCCAATTGTATATGATTTCAAGAATGTGCCGAATCCTGTAAACGGCAGTACAAAATTCCAGTTCACTCTGGATAAAACAAGTTTGGTAACGATCTCGATTTACAATATTTTAGGTGAGGTAGTACAGACTCTCCCCGCAGTAATGACACAACCAGATGAAAACTCGCACATTTACTGGAACGGCAAAGACAGTAGCGGCAAAGAACTCACACCCGGTGTCTATTTCTACAACCTGATAATAAATGGCAAAACCGCAGAAACGAAGAAATTAATTTTGATGAAATAGAAAAATGTAGCGGCTGAACATGTTCAGCCCTTGCGGAAAAAAATGAAAAAAAATAATAAAAAAACAGACGGCCTTCATCCCGATTTGTCGGGACGGCGCGGAAGCCCGCCTTCATTACATGACGGCGCGGCAAGAAAGGAAAAGAAAATGTTGAAAAAAACAAAATTAGTTCTCGGATTTACGCTGATAATGTTATTAGCAATGAGCACAGGATTGATGGCTGGGACTTACAGCGGTGGAACAGGAGCAGATGCTGATCATGCATATCTAATTTCAAATACAGATGATTTAATTGAACTAAGCACAACTTCAGGCGACTGGAGTGCATATTTCAAGCAAACTGAAAATATCGCTTTTGACGCAAATGAACAAAATGTAGATTGGGACGGTGATGGCTCTGCTAATTGGGATACAGAAGATCAACTGGGCTTTTCTCCAATAGGCAACATTACAATAGCATTTAGAGGCTCCTATGATGGTGATGGACATATAATTGATAATCTCTTCATCAATCGCCCATTAAGCGATTATCAAGGTCTTTTTGGTTATTTTCATGGACATGGATCCACTACAGAAATTCAAGGACTTGGTCTAACAAATGTAGATATTACTGGCAATGATTATGTCGGAGGTCTGGTTGGATATAATGAATATTCTACAATAAGTAAAAGTTATTGCATCGGTGATATTAGCGGAGGAATAGATGTAGGTGGATTGATTGGGCATTCCTACTTCAACAACACTATAATTAACAATTGTTACAGCTCTGGATCGGTAGAAGGTACTAATGAAGTAGGTGGACTTGTAGGATATCATCGTACAAATGCTTCAATAACTAATTCTTACAGCCATAGTAATGTAACCCGTTCCAGTGGAACTAACAATGACTTCGGAGGGTTTTGTGGGTTTATTCATTATTCCACGGTTGAAAACTGTTATTCTACAGGGGATGTAATCTATTCATCTGGTGGTAATCCATCAGATAAAGGTTTTATTGGACGAATAGGCACAGGATATACATTTAACAATAACTTTTTCGATAGCGAAGCTTCCAATCAAACTTACGATAATGAGGATCATTCAACAGTAACTACAGCAACTGCTAAAACCACAGCAGAGATGAAAAATGTTTCTACATTTACCAGTTGGGATTTTGATGTTGATGGAGTAAGTGCAGGTCATAATGGAGTTTGGATAATGGCTGGTTATCCGCATCTTCAAATGGAATGGTCGGCAACTGTTTCCACTCTTGAAGAAATACAAATGGTGGTTCTCGATGTTGATGCCACTTATACCCAATCAGCGAATATTGATGCCTCAGCAACAAGCACATGGAATTATAACGGATCAACTTATGATGGCTTTTCACCCATTGGAAACAGCACAACAAAGTTTACGGGTAGCTTAAATGGACAATCTTATAATATTACTAATTTATTCATCGACAGGGATGCAACCGATTACATAGGTTTATTTGGCTGTCTTGAAGGTGCCCAAATTGACAATATTAACCTGGTATCTGTAGATATTACCGGAAATGATTTTACAGGTGGCTTCGCAGGCCAGATTCTTATTAATTCTGACATTAATGATTGTAGTGTATCCGGCTCTGTTAGCGGTCAAGAGCATACAGGTGGTTTTGTTGGTGATGTTTATCAGGCAGCCACAATAGATAACTGCTCTGCAAACGTAACTACAAGTGGAACATCGGATGTTGGGGGCTTTGCAGGAAGAAATTATAATAATAACAATACTGATATCAATAAACCCCACATTACGAATTCATTTTCATCGGGTAATGTAACTGGAAGCGCAAGAAATATAGGCGGTTTTGTAGGCTGGAATACCGGTATAATCTCAGAATGCTACGCCACAGGTTCTACGGATGGAACAAGCTTAACAGAAAGCAGGATCGGTGGTTTTGTAGGAGGAATTGCTTATTATGAAAGCAGTACTGGAAAGATTGATAATTGCTATAGCACGGGTGATGTGAGTACGGATGGTACTAATCTTGGAGCTACACATGGTATCGGTGGCTTTGTAGGAACATACTATTCTGGCGGAGAAATTACCAAGTCATATTCAACCGGAAGTATACCCCAGGTTGGCTCATATTATGGTGGTTTTTGTGGCAGATTTCCAGCTGGTACTTCATCCAATAATTTCTTTGATAAAACAACAGCAGGTGTGACCACCGATCCCTCAGGTGCATTAGGAAAAACCACATCAGAGATGACTACTGACGCCCTGGTATATAATTATACCACCAATATCTATTTGTCCGCAGGCTGGGATTTTAAAGGCGAATCCACAAATGGTACTGATAACATCTGGAATATCGGCAATAGCAGAAATAATGGCTATCCATATCTCGATTGGGAATATCCAAGCGATCATGCAACCCTCCCTGTTGTCCTCTCTTCTTTCACTGCCCAATTCATAGAAAATACACCAACCCTTTACTGGACTACTCAATCTGAGACTGATAATATGGGCTGGTTTGTATATCGTGGTGAAGAGAATGATTTTACTTCATCAGAAGTTATATCAGAATTTATCGAGGGACACGGCACGACAACACAGCAACAATCGTATTTGTATGAAGACGACATTGAGAATCCTGAAGTTGGTGATACATATTATTACTGGCTTGAGAGCATAGATTATGGTGGAATCATCAATCATTATGACAACGTAGCGATTCTTACTATTCCAGATAATCATGGTTCAACGAATAATCTTATTCCCAAACCAGAGCGTTTTGGACTTCTGCAAAATGAGCCAAATCCAGTAATCAATTCCACACGAATAGCATTTAATCTCACAGAAATAGCCAAAATTGATCTTACAATCTATAACCTTAAGGGACAGATTGTGAAGAAACTCTATTCTGGCAACACTTCAAAACATACAGTCATGTGGGATGGGAAAGATGAACAGGGCACAGAATTGAATAATGGCGTATATTTATATAGATTACTCGTAAATGGTAAAACAGCAGAAACGAAGAAATTAATTTTGATGAAATGAAGAAACAGCAAATTTTGTTGAGATAGTGGGTTTTGCAGAGAGAGTCATATATCTCTCTACACGCCAATGGAGAAATAGTGGAAAAGAAGTTCGAATATAATTTAATGGTGATCAAAGTGACTATAGAAGAGCTCATATCTGAATTCAACGGAACATACACATTAGACAGGAAAAATGGAACTAGTTTTAAACTATCTATACCCAAAATCAGTCAAAGGACTTGAGAAAGAATTAATATGAAAAAGATTTTACTCATCGATGATACACGTGAAAATTTAGAAGCGATCAAAGATACGATCGAAGAGCTTATATCTGATACTATTGTATTGATTGCTGAATCAGGAAAAGAAGGTTTAAAGATTGCAAAAAAAGAGCAGCCCGATGTCATTATTTCGGATATTGTTATGCCAGAAATGGACGGCATCGAAGTATGTAAGAGATTACTTGCAGACGAAACAACGAAGCATATTCCAATAATTATACATACTGGCTCGAAAACTGACACTGAAACTCGTATTCAATGTCTGGAAGCAGGAGCTGAAGTATTTTTAACAAAACCAGTTAATGCAGGAGAGCTTATTGCTCAGATAAATGCGGTTTTAAGGATCAAAATTGCTGAAGATGCATTGCTTGCAGAAAGAAAAGTGCTGGATGAAGAGGTTAAGAAGAGAACAAAAGAACTGCAGGAATCTGAGAAACACTTTAAAACTCTATTTAATCTGATGATCGATCCTGTTGTCATTGTTGATAGTAAGGGTACATTTTTAGAAATCACTGATAGAATAGAAGAATTAACAGGTTTGAAACGCGAGGATTTTATTGGTATGAATTTTATAAAATCCAAGATCATTTCAGCAAAGTACAAAGCCATTCTTATAAAGAATCTGGCTAAACGAATGATGGGCGTAAAGGTAGCTCCATATGAAATTGAAATACTCTCAGCAAATGGGAAAAAAATTCCGTTTGAGATCAACGCTGCAAAAATTGACTATAAAGGCAAACCAGCAGACATGATAGTATTTCGTGATATAAAAGAACGAAAAAAAGCTGAAAATGAACTGGCGGAAAGTGAGTTATTAAACAGAACTATCATTGAAAATTCACCAATCGGTATTTCTGTACGAGATAAAAACGGCACCCTTCTTTTATCAAATGAAGCATGGAGAATCCTTTGGGGGCACTCTGAAAAAGATATTTCAGAATTATATAAAAAAAGAAAGAAGCTTGTTTTTGATAAAACAGATTCTTATCTTCAAGATCATCTTGATGAAATTAGAAAAGTATATACAGAAGGAAAGCAGTATTTTATTCAAGACATCAAATTGACCAAATCCGGAAAAAATAAGGCAGAATGGATATCACAATATTTTTACGCTATTAAAAATGAAAAAGGAAACGTTGAGAGAGTCGTTATTTTAACAGAAGACATAACCGAGCGCAAAATCGCCGAGGATAAGCTGAAAAAGAGTGAGGAATTTTATAGGGGGATTACCGAAAACATTTCGGACATCCTCCTGATTGTGGATAAAATTGGAGATTTCATTTATGTAAGTCCATCCGTCGAGAATGTTCTTGGATACCTACCCGATGAATTGATTGGTAAGAATATCTTTAAGTATATCAACAAGGTGGATATACCCCGTGCTATTATTGATTACGGCAAAGCTATCCTTACAAAAGAGGTTAATATTCCCAATTCATTCCGTGTTCTGCATAAAGATGGTTCCGACCGTATACTTGAGGGCTTAGGCAAGAACCAGTTTAAAAATCCAGCTATTGCTGGTTTTATCATGAATATTCATGACATCACCGAACAGAAACGGGCAGAGAAAATACAAAAAACATTATACAACATTTCCAATGCGCTAAATTTTGTTGGTAATTTGCACGAACTCTTTATTAAAATAAGAGAATACCTTGGAGAGGTGCTTGATGTAACCAATTTCTATGTTGCTTTATACGATGAAAAGACAGATATGATCTCTCTTCCTTTTGATGTTGATGAAAAAGATGATTATGAAAATTTTCCTGCGGGTAAGACACTTACTAAATATGTGATTCAAACCGGAAAATCTCTCTTTGCTACGAATGATGTAGTAGAGGATTTAACTAAACATGGTGTAATTGAAACAATTGGCGCTCCTTCTGAAATCTGGCTTGGTGTTCCACTGAAAATTGAAAACAAAGTAATTGGTGCGATTGTAGTTCAAAGTTATGATGATCCAAATCTATATTCTGAAAAAGATATTGAAATTCTTACTTTTATTTCAGAAGAAATAGCACTTGCCATTCAACAAAAACAAGCAGAAGAAGAATTGAGAATAAGCCGAGAACGGTTAAAAACTGCCCACTCAATTTTACGACATGATATTACGAATGATCTCGTAGTAATAAAAAGCGCACTTGATATTTACCGTGATGAGAATGATGAAACAATGTTGGATGAGATCGAAAAACGCGTTGAGAAAAGTATTGATACGATACAAAAACAACGCGATCAGGAATTGTTTCTCCATGCTCATGCAGATCTGGATGAATATGATCTAGAAAAGGTAGCTCATAATTTTATAAATAATTATCCTTCTATGAAAATCAATATTACGGGTTCAGGTAAAGTCTATGCAGATAACGCATTATATTCCATTTTTGAGAACATAATTAACAATGCAGCAAAGCATGGTAATACCAAAACTCTGGATATTAATATTAGCTATGAAAATGACTCCTGCGTAATAAGATTTGGGGATAGGGGTATCGGCATACCAGACGGAATAAAAGATAAAATATTTGACGAAGGTTACCATTTTGGCAAAGCAGGACATACAGGTATTGGCTTATATATCGTACGACGCACTGTCGAAGAATACGATGGAGAGGTTTTTGTTGAAGATAATAAACCTAAAGGGGCAGTTTTTGTTGTACGATTGAGGAGAGTTATTGAGAGATAGCCCCCAATCCATCTTTGATTTCTATAGTAATTTTTATCACTCCAACCCAGGTTTTTATTGTTATACTTGACTTATAATTATGCACTCAAAAAATTCAACAAAATTTTCTTAAAAATAATTTACGTATATGAAAGGGTTTCCTCATGAAGAAAAACTGGTTTAGGACAGCAATCATAATTGTTGTTTTCCTTGTAACGATCTACTATCTTTTACCACTCATAGCGAAAAATGAATATGCGATCGTGAACATTGAGGTCTATGATCAGGACTCGAATCTGATCTATGAAATTAATGAGCATGAATATAAAGTCGGGAGCAATCTTTTCGGGCAGGAATTTGAAGATCAGTTAACTATGACAGAGCTGCATGATTCACTTACCGTCACAGGAAAATTACCAGACTATATGTTGAGAAATGTAGAGGGTGATGTTGATTTTACTAAGGATCAGATTATAAAAGCTGAACTTGTGGAGAAAACTACGAGAGTGGAGCTTCCCACCTGGTTCAGTAATAAGCAGCTCAAACTTGGTCTTGACCTGCAAGGTGGTATGCATCTTGTGCTTGAGGTGGATACAGAAGGACTTGCAACAGAAACCGCAGAAAATGCAATAAAAAGCGCACAGCAGATCATCACAAACCGAATTGACCAGTTTGGTGTAGCGGAACCCACAATCCAGAAGATTGGTACGAAAAGAATTCTTGTACAACTTCCCGGGCTTCGTGATGCTGGCAGAGCAAAGGAACTTATTGGCAAAACTGCACTTCTTGAATTTCAGCTTGTTGCAAATACTCAGGATATAAGAAATGCTGTTGAAGCTATTGATGAATATCTTAAAAGTAATTATGATAAATATGCCTATTTGAAAACCATTGAAGATGAGAAGTCAACTGCAGTTGAGGACGCACTTTTTGAGAGTGAAACTGCTGATTCCCTGGCAGATTCTACTGCCGCTGCTGTCGAAGAAACATCTCATGATCATCTTTTCTCAAGTCTCGTTGCAGTATATGGACAGCGCTTGATAGTACGTCCTGAAAATCTCGAACTTTTCAGAAAAGTCATAAATCTTCCTGAGATACAGCAAATCATACCCGAGGGCGTGGTAATCCTTCTCGGAAAGGTCGACAAAGATAATATTCAGGGAGCACGTCCCGTTTATTTTCTTTATGATACAGTAGAACTCACAGGCACTCATCTGAAGAACGCAGACGTTCGTATAGGGCAGGGAATGGATCCCAAAATAGCAAACAAGCCGTACGTAAGTCTTCAGTTTGATAATGAAGGTTCGAGGATTTTTGCAAATGTAACTGGCAGCCATATTAACGAACAGCTCGCTATTGTTTTGGACAACATTGTTCATTCTGCACCTGTGATTAATGATAAGATCAGGGATGGAAATGCAATGATCACAGGTATTGGCGATATGGATGAAGCAAAAGATCTCGCTATTGTTCTCAATGCAGGTAACCTTCCAGCGCCGGTGAATATTATTGAAGAGCGTACTGTCGGTCCCACACTCGGATCGGATTCCATTAAAGCCGGCTTCAAAGCAGCTATTATTGGTCTTATAATTGTTATGGTCTTTATGATAATTTATTATAAATTGTCAGGTGTGATTGCGAATATTGCACTTATCGGAAATGTTCTCATTATTCTCGCAGTACTCACGATGCTCAATGCAAGTTTGACCATGCCGGGTATCGCAGGTATTATTCTTACAATCGGTATGGCAGTTGATGCGAATGTGCTCATCTTTGAGAGAATTCGTGAAGAGCTGCGTGCCGGTAAAACAGTGCGCACAGCGATAGATAACGGCTATAAAAGAGCTGTAATTAC
Organism: Candidatus Cloacimonadota bacterium; assembly: GCA_049903315.1. Lineage (GTDB taxonomy): Bacteria > Cloacimonadota > Cloacimonadia > JGIOTU-2 > JGIOTU-2 > Celaenobacter. The sequence continues at coordinate 158,903 of JBNGBT010000002.1, forward strand.
TATTGCTGATGCAAATATCACGACACTTATTACGGCTGTCGTGCTCTATCAATTCGGAACAGGTCCGATTCGTGGTTTTGCGGTTACTTTGAGTATCGGTATTCTTGCTTCTATGTTCACAGCAATTGTGGTGACCAAAGCTATATTTGATGGCGTGATCACTCGCAAACCTAGAAAAAGTCTTAGCATTTAAGAGGAGATCAACATGAATTTCTTATCAAATACTCATATAGATTTTATAAGCAAACGTAAAATTGCATTTATTATTTCCGGTCTTCTGATCGTCGCAGGTATTACGTCCTGGATCATTCACGGTGGACCTCAATATGGTATTGATTTCACAGGCGGAACACTTTTTGAATTTGATTTTACTCCAGATACGATTGAAACTCCTCCTGTTGAGATCCAAGCTGTTCGTGATATAATGAGTTCAGAGGGCTTTAGCGATGCGGTCATTCAGGAATTTGGAAATCCAAACATTATTTTGATAAAAATCAAGGCAAGTGAAAATCCAAAAGAAGATGAAGAAGCTCTGATGAGTATTCTACGCACAAACTTTCCGAATTATGCAGCAAATAAGACCGAAATTGATTTTCTTCGAAGAAGTGAACATGTAGGTTCTAAAATTGGAGAAGAGCTGCGTGGAAAAGCTCTCATTGCTATTCTGATCGCTATGCTCGGTATTATTATATATATATGGTGGAGATTTGAGCTTACTTTTGGTTTTGCTGCCGTTCTGGCACTTTTACATGATGTGGTGATCACAGTTGGACTTCTCTCGATTTTCAATATCGAAATCACCATCAGTGTTATTGCAGCATTGCTGGCAATTGTGGGTTATTCTCTTAATGATACGATTGTGCTTTTCGTGCGGGTTCGAGAAGATTTGAAGATATACCGTAAAGAAAACTACGAATCGATTATTAATCATAGCATCAATGAAGTGCTCTCACGAACTGTTATTACTTCCTTCACGACACTTATCGTTGTGGTAATACTGTTCTTCTTTGGCGGTGAGGGAATACGGGCGTTCTCGACTACACTTCTGATAGGTGTTATTGTTGGTACATACTCTTCCATCTTCATTGCAAGCCCTGTTCTTGTCGCTTATAGGAATTGGAAAAACAAGCATTCGGAGAATAAGCGCCGAAGAGTATAATCTCAAGCTTGTATCGTGCATATTATATCAGGAACTTATAAAGGGCACAACATATCTGTTCCAAAGAGTGCTGTTCGCCCAACTATGGATAAGGTTCGGGAAGCGATATTTGCAATTATCCGAAGTGAAGTGGCATACGCCAGAGTCCTTGATCTTTTTGCAGGGAGTGGCAGTCTTGGATTAGAAGCACTCAGCGAAGGCGCAGAACGATGCGATTTTGTGGAAAACTCATACCAGGTTATTAAAATTCTACAAAAAAATATCACTGCTCTTACTCTTGAAAAAGTTTCCCAAATTCATAATTGTTCTGTTTTCAGCTATCTCAATCATTGTACTAAAATATACGACTTGATTCTCTTTGATCCTCCATATAAAAGAGAATTTGCATGCCAGATTATAAAAGCAATATATGAGAACAATATACTTTCTGATGAAGGAATCATTGTTGCAGAAACAGGTAAGAGCGAAGATATTTTAGAATTCGAGAAGTTTATTATAAAAGAAAAAATTTATGGCGACACAAAAGTGACAATATTAAAGAAAGGAACAGTATGAGTCTTACTCTGTATAATACATTAACTCGTAAAAAAGAAGAATTTAAATCCATCAGAAAAGACGATGTTGGGCTTTATACGTGTGGACTTACTGTTTATAATTACGCACATATTGGGAATCTGCGCACCTATATTTTTGAGGATATTCTCAAGCGGGTGCTTTTGTATGATGGGTACAAAGTCACTCATGTGATGAACATTACTGATATTGGGCACCTCACATCCGATGCTGATACCGGTGAAGACAAGATGGTCAAGGAAGCAAAAAAAGAAGGGAAGACAGTGTGGGAAATCGCTGAACATTATACAACTGCTTTTGAAAATGATCTTGCTCAGCTCAATATCCTTCCCCCGGATCATCATGTCAAAGCCACTGCGCATATTCAACAGATGATCGATCTTATTAAACGATTGGAAGAAAAGGGATTTACCTATATTGCAGATGGGAATGTGTATTTTGATATTTCAAAATTTCCCGAATATGGAAAATTGGGAAGAATAAATATGGAGAGTTTGAAGGCAGGGGCACGTATTGAGGTCGATTCTGCAAAAAAAAATCCCTTCGATTTTGTACTTTGGTTCACTAAATCAAAATTTGATGACCAAGAAATGAAATGGGACAGCCCATGGGGAAGAGGATATCCCGGCTGGCATGTCGAATGTTCTGCCATTTCCATGTGCTATCTCGGAGAAACATTTGATATTCATTGTGGCGGGATCGATCATATTCGCGTTCATCATACAAATGAGATTGCGCAAAGTGAAGCTGCAACAGGCAAAAAATGGGTTAACTATTGGCTTCATGCTGAATTTCTTATAATGAATGAAGAGAAGATGAGTAAGTCCAAAGGTGGTTTTCTCACTTTATCCAAACTTGAAGAAATGGGATACTCTCCAATGGTGTATAGATATTTTTGTCTTGGTGCACATTACAGGCAGCCATTAACTTTCAGTGATGAAGCGATTGAAACAGCAAAATCTGCGTATAATCGTTTGATAAATATTTTTATTGATATTAAGAAAAATCGTGCGGAAAGCATACCTAATCTTGAATTTGTAAATAAGATGAAGCAACTTTTCAGTAAGAAAGTTAATAATGATCTGAATATGCCGGAAGCACTCGCAGTTTTGTGGCAGGTGCTTCGCACAGAGGAAATCGGTTATTTAGAGAAGTATGATCTTATACTTGAATTTGATAGAATATTAGGCTTGAATTTGAATAAAGCAGAGCAAGTTCTTGAGGATGAAGCTCAGCTAAAAGTCGATGTCCAGCTTGTCGAACAGCTCATAAAGGAACGGGAGGATGCGAGAAAGAATAAAAATTGGGCAAAATCTGATGAAATCCGAGACAAATTGAGTGATATGGGGGTAGAGGTTCGTGATAGCTCAGGGGGTACATTCTGGCGTATCAAATCATAATATAGATTTTCTGTTATATTATCCAAAATTCATGATATTTTCATATATGTAATAAATTCATATTTAAATAATATAAAAAAGCATAAAAAATTTGACAGTATTTTTGCAATTTCGGCAATCTGTATTTTCTAAGTATAGAGTGGTATAAAAGTGTGAAAAATATAGTAGCCACCATAGCTCAGGGGTAGAGCAGGGGTTTTGTAAACCTCTGGTCGGGGGTTCAAATCCCTCTGGTGGCTCCAGAATTTATTTTAAGTGGGGAGATACCCTAGTGGTCAAAGGGAGCAGACTGTAAATCTGCCGGCGAAGCCTTCGGAGGTTCAAATCCTTCTCTCCCCACCATATATTGCGGGAATAGCTCAGCTGGCTAGAGCATTAGCCTTCCAAGCTAAGGGTCGCGGGTTCGAACCCCGTTTCCCGCTCCATGCTCATGTAGCTCAGTCGGTAGAGCACATCCTTGGTAAGGATGAGGTCACCGGTTCAATCCCGGTCATGAGCTCCAATGAAATGTATAATAACAGGAGGATACATGGCAAAGGAAACTTATAAGAGAACAAAACCGCATGTTAATGTTGGTACTATCGGTCATATCGACCATGGTAAGACCACATTAACCGCTGCAATGACACTTGTTCTTTCAAAAAAGGGGCAGGCAAATTATGTCTCTTTCGATCAAATCGATAATGCCCCGGAAGAAAAAGAACGTGGTATCACTATTGCAACTGCTCATGTTGAGTATGAGAGTGCAAATCGACACTACGCACACGTAGACTGTCCAGGTCATGCTGACTATATCAAGAACATGATCACCGGTGCAGCCCAAATGGATGGCACGATCTTGGTCGTGAGTGCTGCTGATGGTGTTATGCCTCAGACAAGAGAACATATTCTTCTTGCAAAGCAAGTGAATGTTCCTTACGTTGTGGTATTCTTGAACAAGACAGATATGGTTGATGATCCTGAACTCATTGAATTAGTAGAACTTGAAGTTCGTGATCTTCTCAATGATTATGATTTCCCCGGAGACGAAGTCCCGATCGTTCAGGGCAGTGCTCTTGAAGCATTGAATAACCCTGATGATGCTGAAAAAACAAAATGTATTCATGAACTGATCGATGCGATCGATGATTACATTCCTCTTCCAGAAAGAAAGACAGATCAACCTTTCTTGATGCCTATTGAAGACATTTTCAGTATTCCCGGACGTGGAACAGTTTCTACAGGAAGAATCGAACGTGGTGTTGTCAAAGTTGGAGACAAAGTTGAACGTGTAGGAATCAGAGAAACCCGTGAAATCGTTGTGACCGGTGTCGAAATGTTCAGAAAACTTCTGGATCGTGGAGAAGCTGGTGATAACGTTGGTGTGTTACTCCGTGGTATTGCAAAAGACGATGTTGAACGCGGCATGGTCCTTGCCAAGCCAGGTAGTATTACCCCTCACAAGAAATTCAAAGGCGAAACCTATATTCTTACAAAAGATGAAGGTGGAAGACACAAACCTTTCTTCTCTGGTTACAGACCTCAATTCTATTTCAGAACTACTGACGTGACTGGTACATTATCACTTCCTGAAGGAACAGATATGGTAATGCCAGGCGATAGAGTGATCATGGAAATTGATCTTCTTACACCTATTGCTATGGAAAAAGGTCTTCGTTTCGCTATTCGTGAAGGTGGACGTACAGTCGGTGCTGGAGTTGTCACAGAGATAATCGAATAAGGACAATAAATGAGAATCTATATTAAGCTTGCCTGTTCTGAGTGTAAATCGCGCAATTATACGACCACAAAGAACAAACAGACTCATCCTAATAAGCTGGAGTCAAAAAAGTATTGTCCGAAATGTAGAAAGCATACACTTCACAAAGAAACTAAATAATTCAATGTGTAGGGCTGTAGCTTAATTGGCAAAGCGGCGGTCTCCAAAACCGAAGAGTGCGGGTTCAATTCCTGCCAGCCCTGCCATTATTTTCTGGATAGAAATTTATGTTTAAAAAAATAGCAAAGTTCTTAAAAGAAGTTCGCCAGGAACTACGTAACGTTGTTTGGCCAACAAAAGCAGACCTCAAAGAAGGTACTACTGTGGTAATTGCTTTCTCTGTACTCCTGGGTATCTTTATTTGGATCATTGATAATATTTTCACGCAAGTAGTGAATCTGGTGTTGTTTAGATAATGGAAAAAAAATGGTATGTGCTCCACACGTATGTGGGCAAAGAGAAAAAAGTCAAAGAAGCGATCGAGAAGTTTCTTGAAGATAGTGATCTTAAAGAGTACTTTGGCGAGATCATCATACCTTCTCATAAGACCTTTGTTATCAGAGATGGCAAAAAGGTTGTGAAAGAGAAGAAGATCTTTCCAAATTATATTCTGATGGAAATGAACATGACTCCTGAAACCTATCAGTTCGTACTTCGACTTCCTGCCACAACAAAATTTTTGGGTGGCAATAAAACCCCTAAACCATTATCTGAAAAAGAAGTAAACAGAATTCTTGGAGTGAAGCGAGATAAAGACTCTGTGTCCAGCGGAATGAAATACATTGTCGGTGACCGTATAAAGATCATAGACGGACCCTTTGATGATTTTGAGGGTGGAATAGAGAGAATTATCGAAGACAAAGAAAAACTTGTTGTGAATGTGACCGTTTTTGGTCGTATCACACCGGTCGAGGTCGGTTTCAGTCAAGTAGAAAAGCTCGATTAAAGGTTAGTAATATAATGGCAAAAAAAGTTTTAGCAAAAATTAAGATACAATTGGCTGCAGGTCAGGCAACTCCTGCTCCTCCGGTTGGTCCAGCTTTGGGTCAGCATGGTGTGAATATTGGTGAGTTCTGCAAGCAGTTCAATGATAAGACAAAAGATCAACCGGGAATGATCATTCCTGCAGTGATCACTGTCTGGGCAGATAGAACATTCAGTTTTATTACAAAAACACCTCCTGCAGCAGTTTTGATAAAAAAAGAAGCTGGTTTAGCAAAAGGTTCTGGTGTACCCAATAGAGAAAAGATCGGCTCAATCACAGAAGAGCAGATCGAAAAGATCGCAAAGATCAAAATGGAAGATTTGAATGCTGCAGACATCGAAGCTGCAAAAAAAATGGTCGCTGGAACTGCTCGTAGCATGGGTATCACCATTCAGCATAAAGTGAAATAGAGGAGCATACTTCATGAAAAGAGGTAAGAAATATAATCAGGGTCTAGAGAAGATTGAAGCTGATAAAGCCTACGGGCTTGCTGAATCTCTGAATCTACTGAAAGAAATTGCGAATAAAGATTTCGATGAAACCGTTGAGGTTCACGTTCGCTTAGGTGTAGATCCTAAAAAGGCAAACCAGATGGTTCGTGGTACAGTTGTGCTTCCTCATGGAACCGGTAAAGATGTAAAAGTGCTTGTCTTTGCAGAAGGTGATAAAGTTGAAGAAGCAAAGAATGCCGGCGCAGACTATGTCGGTATGGATGATCTCGCAGAAAAGATACAGGGAGGTTGGACTGATTTTGATGTTGCAATCGCAACTCCTAATATGATGGGTAAGGTTGGTAAGCTGGCTCGTATCCTTGGACCCAGAAAATTGATGCCCAATCCAAAAACCGGCACAATTACCACTGATCTTGAAAAAGCAGTCAAAGAAGCAAAAGCAGGGAAGGTTGAGTATCGTATTGACAAATTTGCAAATATTCATGTTCCTATTGGAAAAGTCTCATTTGAAAATGAAAAATTGTCAGAGAATTCAAACGTATTAATGCGTGCGATACTTCGTGATAGACCTGCATCATCTAAGGGTCGATATGTAAGAAACGTTACCCTGTGCTCAACTATGAGCCCCGGCATTAAAATAGATTCAGTCGGTTACATCAAAGAAATTCAAGCGAAATAAATAGGAAATTATATGGAACAGAAAGCTGTAAATCCAAAAAACATTGAAAATGTTCATCAGTTAAAAGAACGTTTGGATGAAGCAAAAGCCATAGTGCTTGTTGATTATAAAGGAATATCTGTTCAGGAAGATACAGATCTGAGATGCAAATTTAGAGATAATAAGGTTGATTACTTTGTTGCAAAAAATACACTGTTGAAATTAGCTGCAAAAGACTTATCCATAGAAGGTCTTGATGAATATCTTGTTGGTCCTACTGCTGTAGCAGTATCAAAGGAAGATGAAATCATTCCTTCGAAATTAATTTCGGATTTTATGAAGAGTCTTCCTGACGAAAAAGATTTTTTCAAATTTAAAGTCGGGATAATTGATAACCAGTTAATGAATGTTCAGGCACTTGAAAAAATAGTGAACCTACCTTCTAAACAGGAATTACTTGCGAAAGTGGTCGGAAGTCTCAATTCACCTATCTTTGGATTAGTATATACACTAAACAGTATTTTGCAGAAGTTGGTTCTTGTACTCAATGAGATCAAGAATAAACAGCAATCATAAACGTATTTAACTGCATTTTGAAATAATTATAATAAAATAAATGATAGTATGCTTAATTATAGGAGGATATAATGGCAGAAGGCAGCAAAAAAGATAAGATCATTGAGCTTGTAAAAGAACTCAATGTAATGGAATTAGCAGAATTAGTAAAAGCGTTAGAAGAAGAATTTGGTGTGTCAGCTGCTGCACCAGTCGCCGCGGTTGCTGGTCCTGTTGCAGGCGAAGCCGCAAAAGAAGAAGAAGAGCAAACAGAGTTTGACGTGATCTTAACAAATTCCGGAGCAAAGAAGATCCAGGTTATTAAGGTTGTCCGTCAGATTACAAAATTAGGATTGAAAGAATCCAAAGCCCTCGTAGATGAAGCACCAAAACCAGTAGCAGAAGGTGTTTCAAAAGATGAAGCGCAGTCAATTAAAGAGAAGATCGAAGCTGAAGGTGGCTCTGTAGAGATTAAGTAAATAATGACGTGTTCAATAACACATTTCATTCAAACACTAATAGACTCTTCATTCATACGAATGAAGATGTCTTTTGCTAAATAAGGAGCACATGAAGGAAAGAAATAGCTTTTCCAAAATGGCTGAACATCTTCATGGATTTGAACTGCCTGAAGTAGAGATCCCCAATCTGCTCACAATGCAGAAAGGGTCATATGCAAAATTTCTGCAAAAGGACGTTCTTCCTGAAAAGAGAGAAGATAAAGGCTTGCAGGAAGTATTTAATAATCACTTCCCTGTAGAGGATACGCAAGGTCAATTCTTGCTAGAGTTCGTTCAATATACTGTTCTTAAGGAGAAATATACTCCTGACGAATGTATTGAACGAAATCTTACCTATAGTTCTCCATTGAAAGTTAAATTCCGTTTAACAACCTTTGAGAAAACTGTTGAAGGTGAGCAGCAAAGAATTAAAAGCGTAAAAGAAAAAGACCTTTTTCTCGGTGAGATTCCAATGATTACCGATAGGGGAACCTTCATCATCAATGGTGAGGAGCGTGTGATAATTAGTCAGCTCCACCGCTCGCCGGGTGTCACTTTTACCAGTGAAACTCATGGAAGCGGCAAAGTTCTCTACAATGCAAAGGTCATTCCTGTTCAGGGTTCATGGTTCCAATTTCTTACAGACACTCAAGATGTCATCTATGTTCTTATAGATAAACGCCACAAAGTACCTGTGACAACAATTCTGCGCTGTCAAGGGCTGTCCGATAATAATTCGATAAGGAAAACGTTTTACACTCCTCAAGAAATCGACCTTACAAAAGATGAATTTATTGAAAGAGTACTTTTTGAAGATATTATCGATAAAAAGAGTGGCGAAGTAATTGCAGAAGGCGGTGCACTTCTTACAGAAGGTCTTGTTGATAAGATATTAAAAGTTAAGTTCAAAAAAGTACAGGTTATCCACGAAAGCCAGGACGATGAGAGAAGAATCGTGGAAAGCACGCTTGCAAAAGACCCGACAGCATCTGAAGAAGAAGCACTCAAATTCATCTATAATATTATTCGTCCCGGAGAAGAACCTCCGATTGATACTGCGCGGGAACTTATCGAAAGAATATTCTTCAACCCTAAGAGATATAGTCTCGGCGAGGTTGGAAGGTATAAACTAAACAGACGGCTTCATCTCGAAATTCCAATTGAAACACAAATACTAACGAAAGATGATTTCATTGCAATTATTAATGAAATGGTCCGTTTATACAAAGGGATCAGTACGACAGATGATATTGATCACCTCAGTAATAGACGCGTTAGTGGTGTAGGTGAACTTGTCGCCAACCAATTTTCAATTGGGCTTTCAAGAGTAGCAAGAATTGCACGTGAAAGAATGACCCTCAGTTCCAGTGATGATGCATCAGTACTTGGTTTAGTAAATACTAATGCCTTGATGGCAGTGGTGAATTCCTTCTTTCTTACTGGCGAACTATCTCAATTTATGGAACAAACAAATCCTCTTGCAGCTATCACTCACATGCGACGTTTGAGTGCTTTAGGTCCAGGTGGATTAACCAGAGAGCGAGCGGGTTTTGAAGTGCGAGATGTGCACTATTCACATTATGGAAGGATCTGCCCAATCGAAACTCCAGAAGGACCGAATATTGGTCTTTTAACTTCACCGGCTATTTATGCACGAGTGAATCAGTTTGGTTTTTTAGAGACTCCTTATATCAAGGTTGATAACGGCAGAGTTACTCATCAAGTCGATTATCTCGATCCTACACAGGAAGAGAATATGAAAATCGCACAAGCAGGCATTGAAGTTGATAAAAATGGAAACATTATCAAAGAGCGTGTATTCTGCCTTTCTGGTGGTGACTTTGTTCTCGTTCCAAAAGAAGAAGTTGATTATATCGACTCTTCCAGACAGCAGATCGTAAGTGTTTCTGCCGGTCTTGTACCTTTCCTCGATCACGATGATGCAAATAGAGCATTGATGGGATCCAACATGCAGCGGCAAGCGGTACCTCTTATAAAACCAAGACCACCAATTGTCGCCACCGGAATTGAGAAATTAGTTGCTCAGGATTCTGAACTTGCAATAAAAGCTCCATTCAATGGGGAAGTTGAAAAGGTTTCTTCAGATGAGATCGTGCTGAAAAGAATATTTGAAGATGGTGAGAAAGAATCGATTTCTGCTTTGGAAGATAAAAGAGTTTTTAAACTGAAAAAATTCCAGCGAACTAACCAGGAAACCTGTATTAATCAGCATCCTGAAGTTATCGTCGGACAGAAAATCAAAAAAGGTGAATTGATCACTGATGGTCCTGCTATCAAAGATGGCGAACTTGCCCTTGGTACGAATATGCTTGTTGCATTTATGCCATGGTACGGATACAACTATGAAGATGCGATCATCATCAGTGAAAAAGTTGCCCGTGAAGATGAGCTGACCTCGATTTATATTGAAGAGCTCGAGGTGCTCGTACGCAGCACCCGCGAAGGTGATGAAGAACTCACTGACGATATTCCCAATGTGCCAAAATTCGCATTAAGAAATCTTGATGCTACAGGTGTGGTCCGCGTTGGCTCTCATGTTAAATCTGGCGACATATTAGTTGGAAAGATAACTCCGAAATCATCAAATGTGGATCTGTCGCCTGAAGAAAAGTTGATGCGTGCTTTATTTGGAGAACGTGCGGGTGATTTTTCTGATACATCATTAAAGGCAAAACCTGGTATGGAAGGTGTGGTTGTTGATGTAAAAGTTTTCTCAAAAGCTGAAAGCGACGAATTCTCAGAACAAGAAAAAGAAGAAAAACTTTCAAAGCTGAAAGCGAAATTTGATGCGGAAAATAAGAAAATATTTAAATTCCTCAAAACTAAGTTGACAGACTTATTGCTTGGTGAAACTGCATATAGAATCACTGAAGAGAAAACAGGACGTTTCTTTATCCCACCCAATAAAAAAATTACTGATGAAGAATTGAAAAAAATCTCATTTAGAAAATTGAATCTTGAAAATAAACTTACTGAAGATGAGAAAAAAAATGAGCAGATCTACGAAGATATAATTGTCGATGTAAAAAATGCTCTTGATGAAAATGATAATAATTATAAGAAACTCAAAGACCGTGTTAAATATGGAGATGAACTTCCTTCTGGTGTATTGAAAATGGTGAAGATCTTCATCGCTAAAAAACGACAGGTTGAAGTCGGCGACAAAATGGCAGGACGTCATGGTAATAAAGGCGTAATCGCAAAGATCGCTCCTATTCAAGATATGCCTTTTATCGAAGACGGAACTCCTGTTGATATTATTCTTAATCCACTCGGTGTGCCTTCTCGTATGAATATTGGACAAATTCTAGAAACTCACCTTGGTTGGGCTGCCAGAGCTCTAGGATACGAAGTAGAAACTCCGGTTTTTGACAGCGCAACGATCCAGGAAATCACAGATGAACTCAAAAAAGCAGATTTAACTGAAGATGGGAAAGTTGTACTTTATGATGGAAAGACTGGTGAAGCAATGCACGAACGCGTCACAGTTGGTGTGATATATATGATGAAATTGAACCACCTTGTTGTTGATAAAATGCATGCTCGTTCAACTGGACCTTATTCACTTGTCACTCAGCAGCCTCTCGGAGGTAAAGCACAACATGGCGGACAGCGACTCGGTGAAATGGAAGTCTGGGCTTTAGAAGCTTATGGCGCATCTCGCCTTCTTCAGGAAATGCTCACAGTAAAATCTGATGATGTTGATGGTAGAAATCAAACATATGAAGCGATCACAAAAGGTAAGGAATTACCAGCTCCTGGTATTCCTGAATCATTTAATGTTCTTGCAAGCGAGCTAAAGAGTCTTTGTTTGGATTTCGATCTGCTTTCAGACAAATCTGAAAGCTCAACCGTGAATAATAAGTAACACCCCAAACATGAGGGTCATACATGATTAGAGAATTAAAAAGAGATAAGATTGTAAAAGATTACGATTATGTAAGCATAAAGATTGCTTCTCCCGAGAAGGTCCGTGACTGGTCTTACGGAGAAGTGACCAGACCTGAAACGATAAATTACAGAACACTCAAGCCAGAGAAAGATGGTTTGTTTTGTGAAAGGATATTCGGACCAGAAAAGGACTACGAATGTTCTTGCGGCAAGTATAAGAAATATCGTTTCAAGGGCTTGATCTGTGACCGCTGTGGTGTAGAAGTTACTTCCTCGAAAGTTCGTCGCCAGAGAATGGGACATATCGAGCTTGCAGTACCGGTAGCCCACATATGGTTTGTGAAGCAAATACCCAGTCCAATTCAGCTTCTACTTGATCTGAAATCGAAAGAATTAGATCGTGTTCTTTATTATGAATCTTATATTGTTCTCAATCCTGGTGCATCTGAATATAATGTCGGTGATGTTATTGATGAAGAATCCTATCAGCAAGCAAAAGAGAAATATCCTACCGCCTTTGAAGCTGAGATGGGTGCGGAACCGATCAGAAAACTCCTCTCTGAAATTGAACTGAATGATGAAGTAGATAAACTCCGAACTTCAATAAAATTTGAAACTAAACAAGCAAAAGCCAAACTTATAAAAAAACTGAAAATTGTCGATGCATTTTTAAATTCTGGTAACCGACCGGAATGGATGATACTTGAGACAATCCCAGTCATGCCCCCTGACCTGAGACCCCTTGTATATCTTGAGGGTGGAAGTTTTGCAACTGCTGATTTCAATGATCTTTATAGAAGGGTCATTACTCGAAATAACCGTCTTAAAGCACTTATAGAAGGACATGCTCCTGAGGTTATCCTGCGTAATGAAAAGAGAATTCTCCAAGAAGCAGTTGATGCACTTTTGGATAACGGTAGAAAATCCAGACCTGTGAAGGGGAGAGGAAACAGACCTCTTAAATCATTAAGCGATCAGCTCAAAGGTAAAAAAGGTCGATTTCGACAGAATCTTCTTGGAAAACGTGTTGATTATTCTGGTCGATCAGTTATTGTTATTGGTCCCGACTTGCAGCTTAATCAGTGCGGGTTACCCAAGAAAATGGCACTCGAGCTCTTCAAACCTTACATCATTGAAAGAATAGAGAAATTCGAAGGTGTCAGCACAACCAAGCAGGCAAAACGTCTCATGGAAGAGAAAAAGCCCGAAGTATGGAAGATACTTGAAGAAGTAATAAAGGATTATCCTGTTCTTTTAAACAGAGCTCCTACTCTTCATAGATTGAGCATGCAGGCATTTATACCAGTACTCATTGAAGAAAAAGCCATCCAACTTCATCCACTCCTATGTTATCCCTTCAATGCTGACTTTGATGGTGACCAGATGGCTGTGCATATTCCACTTTCTGGCGAAGCACAAATGGAAGCTCGTGCACTCATGACTCCTGTGAATAATATTCTCTCTCCAGCGAACGGAAAACCGGTGCTCATGGCGAGTCAGGACATTGTGCTTGGAGTATATTTCCTCACAACTGCAACGACAGAAGAACCTGAAGATGTTAAGAAACTCCCTAAATTCAATTCTACTGAAGAAGTGCTTATTGCATATGAACTTAACGGCAATAAATCATATCAAAAATATGAAGTGTCAGAAGAAGATACAGGTTTGCACATTCATTCGTGGATCGAATATAAGTGTCCGGGTTCAGGAAAGCGTATAATTACTACTGTCGGAAGAGTTATCTTCAACCAAATTATCCCCAAGGATATTAGTTTCAAGAATTATAATTTTGATAAAGGTAAGATTAACCAACTCACCTATGAAGTATATGAGAAGTATGGCGCAGAGCGAACTGCATATTATCTCGATGACTTAAAAAACATTGGTTTTCAATATGCAACAAAATCTGGGACGACCTTTGGTATGGTTGATGTTATTGTTCCCAAAGAAAAAGTGAGTATCCTCGGACGTTCCGAAGACGGAGTATTGGAAATTCAAGATGAGTATGATACCGGTATTATTACGGAAAGTGAACGCTATGACCGTCTGATCGACCAGTGGAAAATCGCAACTGAAGAGATCACTGACAGGATGATGGAGGAACTCAAGTTGGACAGGCAGGGATTCAACCCTATCTGGATTATGGCTGTATCCGGTGCACGTGGTGGAAGAGATCAGATCAAACAACTCGGCGCAATGAGAGGTTTGATGGAGAAGCCATCACGAAAACTTACTGGTGAAATGGGCGAGATTATAGAAAACCCGATCAAATCAAACTTTAAAGAAGGGTTGAGTATTCTTGAATACTTCATTTCCACACACGGTGCTCGTAAAGGATTGGCTGATACTGCGTTGAAAACAGCTGATGCCGGTTATCTGACTCGTCGTCTTGTTGATGTTGCACAATCAGTTGTTATCTCGACCATCGATTGCGGAACCATGCAGGGTGTAGATATGACTTCACTCAAAGAAGGTAATAAAACTATTGAGCCCTTGAGTGATCGAATTAAAGGTCGTACTGCTGTTGAAGAAGTTGTCGATCCAGTAAGCGGAGAGATAATCGTAGAAGCCGGCGAGACCATCTCTGACGCTAAAGCAAATCTTATTCAAAAGCATGGTATCAGAGTAGTTCGAATTCGTTCTGTCCTGACTTGTGAAGCAGATAAGGGTATTTGTGCGAAATGCTATGGAAGAAATCTTTCTACAGGAAAACCGGCTACGATCGGTGAACCTGTTGGCGTGATCGCAGCACAGAGTATTGGTGAGCCGGGAACACAGCTTACACTACGTACTTTCCATATTGGAGGTGCAGCAAGCACGATGGTGGAAGAAGCAGAAGTTAATGCTGAAAAAGATGGTATCGTTAAATATGACAGATTAGATTATGTCGTAAACAGGGATAATCAAAAGATAGCCTCAAGTTATCAGGGAAAAATCCGTGTTATTGATCCGGAATCAAAAGAAGAGCTCAGTCATTACAATGTTGAGTATGGCGCTACTATCTTTGTTTCTGAAGATCAAAAAGTTGTGAAAGACACTCTCTTATTTAGCTGGGATAACTATAATACGCCATTGATATCAACTGCTGAAGGAACTGTGCACTATGATGATTTTATAACTGACGAAACATATAAAACAGAATTCAATGAACTGACGGGACGAACAGAGATGACAATTCTTGAATCAAGAGATGTCGGAAAACAGGCAACACTCATCATTGAAACCGATAAAAAGAAAAAAATTAAAGTACCATTACCTGCTGGACTTAATCTTGAAATCGAAGAAGGATCACGAGTATTTCCTGGCGAAATTCTAGGTAAAACCTCCCGTGTAACAGTGAAACAGAGAGATATCACAGGTGGTCTTCCACGTGTGGTAGAGCTTTTTGAAGCTCGCTCCCCTTCAAGTAAGGCAGTTATTAGTGAAATCGATGGTGTGGTAAAAATCGGAAAACTGACTCGTCTTGGAAGAAAAGTTACAATCTCCTCTGAAGCATCAGGTATTGACCAAGACTACACTATTCCTTATGGACGTAGAATCATTGTCCACGAGGGAGATGTCGTTGAAAATGGAGATCCATTATCAGATGGACCTCTTGATCCGCATGATATTCTCACTGCAAAAGGTGTGGTCGCAACTCAGGAATTTATCACAAATGAAGTTCTAGAAATATATCGTAAGCAGGGTGTGGATATCAATGACAAGCACATTCGTGTGATCGTTCGCCAGATGATGCAGAAAGTAAAAATACTCGATCCTGGTGATACAATTTTCCTTGAGGGTGAGATCGTTGATAAGCTTCATGTGAAGAAAGTGAATATCCAAGCTGAACAGGACGGCGGCAAGGTCGCGACATTTGAACAGCTTCTCATGGGTATTACAAAATCTGCGCTGATCACAGAAAGCTTTATATCTGCAGCTTCATTCCAGAATACGACAAAAGTGCTGACAGAAGCAGCAGTATATGGTAAAGTGGATACCTTGGAAGGGCTGAAGGAAAGTGTGATCATTGGTCACAGAATTCCTGCCGGAACTGGCACGAAATATTGGCGTAAGATGGTAAAAGATACACTTGATGAAGAATTGAGTTTAAAGAAAACAGTTGATAAATTACTTCCAAGAAACAAGATTCCTATTCAGGAAAAAGATTTTAAAAACAATATACAAGAACAGGAGGCGTAAGTGCCTACAATTTCACAACTTATAAGAAAGGGCAGACAGAAGCAGAAGAAGGCAAAAAAGAATAAAGCCTTGCAGGGTTGTCCTCAAAAAAGAGGTGTGTGCACAAGAGTGTATACAACGACTCCCAAAAAACCTAACTCTGCTCTGCGTAAAGTTGCCCGTGTGCGTCTTTCAAATGGGATTGAAGTAACAAGCTATATTCCAGGTGAAGGTCACAATTTACAGGAACACTCCATTGTCTTGATAAGAGGTGGTCGTGTAAAGGACTTGCCAGGTGTACGTTACCACGTTATTCGTGGAACTCTCGATGCAAGTGGAGTGGATAGTAGAAAGAAAAGCCGTTCGAAGTACGGAACGAAGAAAACCAAGAAATTAGGATAGTGGGTTTAAATGTCTAGAAGAAAGAAAGCTCAAAAAAGACAGATACTTCCTGATCCAAAATATGGTGATATCATTGTTGCGAAATTTATCAACCAGATGATGGTGCGTGGGAAGAAAAGTCTTGCTGAACGTAAATTTTATCACGCTTTGGATATCATACAGAAGAAGACGCAGGAAGATCCGATCAAAGTTTTCAAGCAAGCCCTTGAGAACGTGAAGCCAAAAGTTGAAGTGAAAACTCGTAGAATCGGTGGTGCAAACTACCAGGTTCCAATGGAAGTCGCAAGAGATAGACAGCAAGCACTTGCTTTCAGATGGATCGTTAATTTTTCGCGAAAGCGCCATGAAAAGACTATTGATGAAAAACTTGCTGGTGAGCTTATTGCTGCATACAAGAACGAGGGCTCATCAATCAAGAAACGTGAAGAAGTCTGGAGAATGGCAGAAGCGAACAAAGCATTTGCACATTTTAGAATCTAACGATGCAACAAAAACACTATGACCTGGAAAATATCCGCAATATCGGGCTTATCGCTCATATTGATGCGGGAAAAACGACCGTTACAGAGCGGATCTTATTCTATACAGGCATAGTGCACCAAATGGGAGAAGTACACGAAGGTACAGCAACAATGGATTGGATGGTTCAGGAAAAAGAACGCGGTATAACAATTACTTCCGCAGCAACTACTTGCTTCTGGAAAGATAATAGGATAAATATTATCGATACTCCGGGGCATGTTGATTTTACTGTTGAAGTGGAGCGTTCTCTCCGCGTGCTTGATGGTGCTGTGGTAATTTTCTGCGGTGTCGGAGGTGTGGAACCTCAATCTGAAACTGTCTGGCATCAAGCAGATCGATATCATGTTCCGAGAATTGCTTTCATCAACAAGCTGGATAGGATCGGAGCTGATTTTGATTATGCAGTGAAAACCATCCGAACAAAACTACAACCTAATGCAGTTCCTATACAACTTCCAATCATGTATAATGATGAATTCATTGGCATTGTCAGTCTGGTTAATCAGAATGCATACATCTATGATAAAGATGATGAGGGTTTGGAATTTTCGACCGTACCCCTTGATGATGAAAGGATTTCTCCTGAATTGGTTGAAAATATTGCGGAAAGCAGAATCAAGCTCATTGAAAAATTGGCTGAATTCGATGAAGTTATTCTTCAAAAGTACATTGATGATGAAATCATAACCGAAAACGATATTGATGTATCATTACGGAAAGTAACATTGTCCTCAGAATTCGTACCGATCCTCTGTGGAGCTGCATTGAGAAATAGAGGAATTCAACCTTTGATTGATGCAATTGTAAAATATCTTCCTTCTCCAAAAGATGTTCCTGAGATCAATGCTATTGATCCAGTAACAGGTGAGGAAATAAAGATCAAAGTTGATGAATCATTACCCTTCTCTTCACTCGCTTTCAAAATTCAAGTGAATCCCTATGTGGGTAAACTGACGTATCTTAGGGCATACTCCGGGAAAATCAATAAAGGTGATCATGTCCTGAATGTTAACTCTGGAAAAAAGGAAAGAATTACACGCATCATGCACATGCATGCGAATAAATCTGTGAATGTAGACAGCATTTTTGCAGGGGAAATTTCAGCAGTAGCTGGTTTGAACGAAACAGTATCCGGAGACAGCATTACAGCAATTCAAAATCCTGTATTGCTTGAACGCATCAATTTTGCTGATCCGGTTATGTCAGTTGCAATAGAACCGAAAACAAAAGCCGATCAGGAGAATCTTAAAGATACATTACCTCGTCTTCTCGAAGAAGATCCCACGTATATTATTACTGAAGATAAAGATACCGGACAGACCCTCATCTATGGCATGGGGGAATTGCACCTGGATATCCTTGTTGATAGACTCAAACGTGAATTCAAGATAAACGTAAATGTAGGTAAGCCCAGGGTTAATTATAAAGAAACTATAGTGGATGAAGCTGATGGTATTGCAACGCTCGATAGAAACATCGGTGCACACGGTCAATTTGCAGAAGTAAAATTGCATCTTGAGCCCTATCACAATGATTCTGAAGAAATTACAAAGAAAATACTGATCGAAAATCATGCATCAGAAGAAGAGATTCCTAAAGGTTTTATCCAGGCTGTAGAAAACGGCATTATGGAATCTGCATTGAGTGGACCTCTCACCGGGAATAGGATGGAAAATATCAAAGTTCTTATATCGGGTGGTTCATTCAGTCCTATTGATTCGTCAGAAATTGCTTTCAAGATTGCCGCTTCAATGGCATTTTCAAAAGCGATTCAACATGCAAAATATGCATTGCTTGAACCCATTATGAACATCACGATCATCACGCCAGAAGAGTATATGGGCAATGTGATAAATGACCTTAACAGCCGTCGTGGCAAGATTTTAGAAGTTAAAGACAAAGACTCAATAAAAATATTAAGTGGCTTGGTTCCATTAAGTGAAACTTTTGGATATACGACTACTCTCCGTTCAGCATCTCAAGGAAGAGCATCCTATTCAATGGAGTTCAAAGAGTATGAAATGGTTCCTGAAAATATTTCAAATCAAATTATAAACAAAATGCGCGGTTATTAGAATTGAGGAGATATGAATAAGATAAGAATCAAATTAAAAGCGTATGATCATTTTCTGTTGGATAAGTCCGTTGTGGAGATCATAAGAAACACAAAAGGAACAGGAGCGAAAATAGTCGGTCCTATTCCGCTGCCAACCAGACGCAGATTATACACGGTGTTGCGTTCACCCCATGTCGATAAGAAGTCTCGCGAGCAATTCGAAATGAAGATTTATAAGAGAATTATTGACATAGAAAACCCAACTCCAAAAACAACGGACGCGATCAAGAATTTGAACATACCTGCTGGTGTTCATATAGAAATCAAAACCTAAACTATATTTAAATATAAATTTTTAGGAGTAAAAATGTTAGGCTTAATTGGTAAAAAGATTGGAATGACTCGTTTATTCACAGAAAATGGCGACTCAGTTGCCGTGACTCTAATTGAAGCGGGTCCATGTACTGTTACCAGTCATAAAACCAACGAGAAAGATAATTATTGTGCACTTCAACTTGGATTTCAGGAAGTTCCTGAGAAAAAACTCACTAAACCTCTGGTGGGACATTTCAAGAAAAACAATGTCTCACTTTTCAAGATCATGAAAGAGTTTAGAGTAAATGAAGATGTGATGAATGATTACTCTCCTGGTGCAGAAATGAAAGTGAATATTTTCAAACCAAAAGATAAAATTCATGTGACTGGAATTTCAAAAGGAAAAGGATTTTCTGGTGTGATAAAACGCCATAATTACCATGGAAAAAGTGCTACACACGGTACTCACGAGAGTTTTCGTGGAACAGGTTCTGTGGGTATGTGTGCATCACCCTCCAAAATTCAACGTGGCAAAAAGATGCCCGGTCAATATGGTAATGGACAGGTAACTGTACGTAATCTCACTGTATATAAGATCGATGAAGAAAGAAACCTCCTTATGGTACGAGGTGCTATTCCAGGTCATAGAAACAGTGTTGTAATGATTCAAAAAACTAAGTAAAAGGTTTTGTTATGGAAGCAATAAAGTATTCAAAAACAGGTGAAGAAATAGGAAAAGTTACATTGCCGGAACATCTCTTTGATACAGAAATAAATCAGGCTGTTCTTCATGAAGTGATCAAATTTCTCAGGCAGAATCAACGTTTGGGAACTGCATGTGTCAAAGGGCGTTCTGAGATCAGAGGTTCCACACGAAAATTATATCGCCAAAAAGGAACAGGCAGAGCAAGAGCTGGCAGTAAAAAAAGTCCTATCAGAGTCGGTGGCGGAGTTGCATTCGGACCTCGCCCAAAGGACTGGCATATATCTATTCCTAAAAAGAAAAAGAGAATTGCATTAAAATCAGCACTCAGCAGCAGAAAAGACCATATTGCAGTCATCGAAGATATCGTAATGGAAAATCCCAGTGTGAAGACTGCTAAGGATATTCTTAATGCGACAAAGATAGCTTATACACGCTGCCTTTTCGTGATGTCCGACAACGAACCCAACATGGTTCGTTCATTGAGAAATATTAAAAATGTTTCCAGTATACGTGCCGAAGATCTCAATGCCTATGACATCATTCATGCGACTGATATGATCATAACTGAAAAGGCATTGGAGAAAATGCAAGAGGTGTTCAAATGAGCAAGGATCCAAGACAAATTATTATTCATCCGTTCATAACTGAAAAAGGAACTCATATTCAGGAAGAAGCTGGCGGCTATGTATTCAAGGTGCAGCTAGGTTCTAATAAGATAGAAATTCGAAACGCAGTACAGGAAATTTTTAAAGTACACGTTCGCAAAGTTAACACCATTAATTGCAAAGGTAAACCAAAGAATCTTGGACGTTATCAGGGCAGAAGATCTGACTGGAAAAAAGCCATTGTTTACCTCGCAAAAGGTGAGTCTATAAGCGAATTTGAAGTGATGCAGTAAAAAATGTTTAGTGCTTCTTATTTTAATTGACATAAAATATTAACTGTTAGGTTTTTAACACCTATTCCCTAAAATGGAGATGTAGTTCATGGCATTAAAGAAATATAAGCCTATAACACCCGCTAGACGGTATTATACTGGTTACTCCTTTGATGAAATCACAAAGGATAAACCAGAGAAATCTTTGATCGTGCCGGCAAAGAAAACAGCCGGAAGAAACAATCAAGGAAGGATCACTATACGTCATCGCGGTGGAGGTCATAAACGTTTTTATAGAATTATAGATTTTAAAAGACATGATAAGAAAGGGATCGAAGCACGAGTGCACTCAATAGAGTACGATCCTAACCGTTCAGCACGCATTGCTTTGCTTTACTATGCTGATGGTGAAAAAAGATATATTATTGCACCTGATAAGCTGCAGGTAAATGATGTAGTCATGATCGGTGAAAATGTAGAGATCAAACCCGGAAACTCACTTCCAATAAAGAAGATCCCGATCGGAACTATGATCCATAATATCGAGTTTAAACCCGGTCGCGGCGCTCAGATAGCCCGTAGCGCAGGCGTCAGTGCAGAGGTTGTCGCAAAAGAAGGCGGATATGTTCACGTAAAAATGCCTTCCGGCACTATTCAGCTTCTTCGCTGGGACTGTTACGCAACCATAGGACAGGTCAGTAATATTGACCATTCAAAGATTTCTTATGGTAAAGCAGGCCGAAAACGTTGGCTTGGACATCGTCCTCATGTCAGAGGTGTTGCCATGAATCCTGTTGATCATCCAATGGGTGGTGGTGAAGGTAAATCATCTGGTGGTCGTCATCCTGTTTCTCCGTGGGGTACACCCGCAAAGGGATTCAAAACCAGAAAGAAAAAGAAATATTCTGATCCCTACGTGATTAAGAAGAAACGGAAATAAGCGGAGGATTTGTTAATGGCAAGGTCACTCAAAAAAGGACCCTTTTACGATGAGCATCTCATGCTTAAAGTAGAAAAGTTAAATGAACAGAATAAGAAACAAGTCATTAAGACTTGGTCACGTCGTTCTACTGTTATGCCCGAATTTGTCGGACATACCTTTGCAGTTCATAATGGCAAAAAATTCGTACCCGTCTTTGTGACAGAATCAATGGTTGGGCATAAGCTTGGAGAATTCTCTCCTACTAGGACATTCCGTGGTCATAAGGACAAGAAAGAAAAACTTGCAAGGAAACGTGGTTAATTATGGAAGCGATCGCGCGAATAAAAAATCAAAGAGGTTCAGCAAGAAAAGTGCGTCTTGTGGCAGATTTAATTCGTAAAAAACGGGTTGACGATGCGAGAGATATTCTGAACTTCTCAAAAAAGCGTGCTGCACGCAGTATCCTGAAAATACTCGATTCTGCGGTGGCAAATGCTGCAACCAAATCAGGTAAAGTCGAAATCGATAAATTATATATAAATAAGATCACCGTGGATGAGGGCATCACTATGAAACGTTGGCGTTCTCGTGCAATGGGTCGAGCTGATATGATCTTCAAAAGAACTCATCATATTGCTTTGTCCGTAACAGATGAAATGGAAGATTAGGAGGCACATTGGGTCAAAAAACTAATCCCGTTGGTTTTCGAATAGGTTTTAATAAGGATTGGGAATCGATCTGGTTCGCAAATACTCGTAAAGAGTATGTAGAAACATTTTATGAAGATATGCGTATCAAGAATTATCTAAGTAAAAGATTATCAGACGCAATGGTCTCAAAAATAGAAATCTATCGTAAAAGTGATAAATTAACAGTTGTGATCCATACTGCACGTCCGGGTATTGTCATCGGTAGAAAAGGTGCCGAGATAGAAAAAGTGAAGCAAGAGCTTATAACTTTTTTACACATGAATACCAAAAATGACTATTCCAGACTTGCTATTGATGTACAGGAAATAAAAAGGCCTGAACTCGATGCTCGTCTTGTCGGTATGGATATCGCACGACAGATCGAAAATAGAATTTCTTACCGTAGAGCAATGAAAAGATCTATTGAACGCACAATGGCTGCTGGTGCAGAAGGCATCAAGATAAAAGCCAGCGGACGCCTTCACGGCGCTGAAATTGCTCGAAGTGAAGAATATAAAGATGGTCGTACACCCCTTCATACCCTTCGTTCAAATATTGATTATGCAATATCCGAAGCTCATACACGCTATGGAATAATCGGAATTAAAGTTTGGATCTGTAAGGGTGAACTGACGCAAAAAGAGCATCATCAATCATAAAATAAGGTAATAGATATATGTTACAGCCAAGAAAAGTTAAACATCGTAAACAGCAGCGCGGAAAAAGACGCGGAAAAGCATATGCAGGCTCTAACCTTGATTTTGGGCAGTATGGTCTTGTCACTCTTGATACCGGCTGGATCACTGCACGCCAGATCGAGGCTGCTCGTGTGGCAATAACTCACTTCATGAAAAGAGTGGGAAAAGTCTGGATAAGAATATTTCCGGACAAACCCATAACTCTTAAACCTGCAGAAACTCGTATGGGTAAAGGTAAAGGCGCTCCTGAATATTGGGTCGCTGTTGTGAAGCCTGGTCGCGTACTTTTTGAACTTGAAGGTGTTGATGAAAATATTGCAAAAAGAGCGTTGGAACTCGGAGGACATAAGCTCCCTGTAAAAACCAAATTCATAACTCGTGATGAGGTGAGAGGTTAATATGCTGAAACCAAATGAAATCAGAGAAATGAATCTTGTAGAACTGAAAATGAAAGAACAAGATCTTCAGGAAGAGTTTTTCAACCTTCGTTTCCAAAAGGTGACGAACAGATTGGAAAATCCTTGGAAGATTCACGAAGTTCGGAGAGATATTGCACGGGTAAAGACAATTATTCGTGAAAAGCAACAAATGGATAATAAAGAAGAGTAGTAGGTCTCAATGGATAAGGAAAAAATGTCAGCCCGTCATAAACCCACAAGAATCGGGATTGTTTTAAGTGATAAAATGGACAAAACATTAGTGGTTCGTGTCGAACGCAAATATAAACACCCACTCTATGGAAAATATATTAGAAAACATAAAAAGTTTCATGTCCACGATGAGAATAATGAAGCCCATATCGGCGATCAAGTAAAAATCGAAGAATTCCAACCAGTCAGTAAAACTAAAAGCTGGAAACTCATCGAGATCATTGAAAAAAGTAAGTAGGAAATCTAGGGAGTTCTAATGATACAGCAGGAAACAGTTCTTAAAGTCGCAGATAATTCCGGTGCTAAAGTGGTGAAATGTATAAAGGTTTTAGGTGGTTCACGCCGTCGCTATGCTGGTCTTGGTGATGTAATCGTGATTTCTGTTAAATCTGCAATCCCTCACAGTGATGTGAAAAAAGGCAGCTTGCACAGGGGAGTGATCGTGCGTACAAAAAAAGCAGTTCGCCGTTCGGATGGTTCTTATATTCGTTTTGGTGATAACGCAGTAGTGCTCATCAATGAAATTTTGGAACCAAAAGGAACACGTATTTTCGGTCCTGTTGCCCGTGAATTAAGAGAGAAAAAGTTCATGAAAATACTCTCTCTTGCCCCTGAGGTCGTGTAGGAGTTTTATATGAAAATTAAAAAAGATGATAAAGTAAGAATTATTACAGGCGAATATATAGGTGTAGAAGGTCATGTGTTAAAATCATTTCCCACAACGAACAAAATAATTGTGGAAAAAGTCAACTTCATGAAGAAACATCAGCGTCCCACTCAGCAGAATCCTTCCGGCGGCGTCATTGAGATGGAGGCACCTATCCATATTTCTAATGTACAATTCATATGCCCGAAATGCGGAAAACCTTCAAAAGTAAAAATGAGAATTTTAGAAGATAAAAGTAGAATTCGATACTGCACTAAATGCGGTGACATGGTCTAACGAGGAACAATGAGTAGATTACAAGATAAATTCAAAAAAGATATCATACCTGATCTTACGAAAAAACATAAGTATTCAAATGTGATGGACGTCCCCAGACTGAAAAAAATAACCGTTAATATCGGTGTGGGTGAAGCAACTGAAAATAGAGCATCGCTGGATAATGCGCGTAAAGAAATTGAAACCATCACAGGACAGCATGCAGTGATTACTCTAGCAAAGAAATCAATATCAAATTTTAAATTACGTAAAGGTATGCCTATCGGTTCGATGACTACCTTGCGCGGTGAAATGATGTATGAATTCGCCGATAAACTGATCAGTATTGTGCTTCCACGTATCCGTGACTTTAATGGCGTATCACCTCATGGATTTGACGGTCGCGGTAATTATACATTGGGTATCAAAGAGCAGACTGTGTTTCCTGAAATTGATTATGATAAAGTCGATAAAGTTCGTGGTTTAAATATCACTTTTGTGACAACTGCAAAGACTGATGAAGAGGGTTTCAATCTTCTGAAAGCTCTTGGCATGCCCTTTGCTCAGAAATAAAAATATTAAGGAATTGTATGGCACGTAAAGCGTTAATTGTTAAATGTAAAAGAGAAAAAAAATTCAAAGTTCAAGATTATAATAGATGTGAACTGTGCGGAAGATCTCGTGCATATTTACGAGATTTTGGAATTTGCAGATTATGTTTTAGGAAACTTGCACTGGAAGGCAAAATTCCAGGCGTTAAAAAGGCTAGCTGGTAGTCGGAGGATATATGGCAAATTCTGATCCAATCGCACAAATGCTCACAGTTATCCGTAATGGAATACAGGCAAAGAAGAAATTCGTTATTGTTGATTCTTCAAATTTAAAAAAAGATATAGTACGAATCCTTCACGAGGAGAATTTCATCACAAAATATTCTGTCCTTGAGCCTTCTGAAAAAGATAATCGTAAATTCGAAGAGATAAAGATCTATCTTCGCTATATGAATGATTTTGAATCTGTTATCAAGGGATTGCAGAAAGTCAGCAAGCCAAGCAAACGCGTGTATGTCGATTCAAAAAACATTCCCGTTGTGTTAAATCATATAGGAATCGCAATTCTTTCCACCAACAAAGGCGTTCTCATTGATAGAGATGCCAGAAAATACAATGTTGGCGGCGAATATATCTGTAAAATTTGGTAAAGGGGTAATCAATGTCCAGAGTAGGTAAAGATCCAATTGTTATTCCCGAGAAGGTTACTGTCGATGTGAAGGGACGACATGTGAAAGTTACAGGTCCCCTTGGAACATTAGAACGCGATCTCAATAATGGAATTTCTATAAAAATTAAAGATAATCAAATACTTGTTGCACGTAAAAATGACGAGAAGGAGATGCGAGGTCTCCACGGCTTGAACAGATCACTTATTGCCAATATGGTCGAAGGTGTATCAAATGGGTATTTGAAAAAACTTATGATCGTTGGAACAGGTTATAAGGCAGAGCTTCAGGGTAAATGGCTTGTACTCAGTCTTGGTTTCTCTCATGATGTTTATTTTGAAATTCCGAAAGAAGTGAAAACTGAAATTGAAAAAATAGGGCGTGCGGAAGCAAGTAGTATTCCTGGTCTGCAGGCGATCATTGATTTTCGCAGCCATGATAAAGAGATGCTTGGCTCAGTCTGTGCAACTATTCGTGATATAAAACCTCCGGAATCTTATAAAGGAAAAGGTATTCGTTATGCTGACGAGCATATCCGTATCAAACCGGGTAAAGTTGCTGGTGGAGCAGGTGCCTAAGGAGCAGATATGTTAAAGAAAAAAGTTAAAAAAAATATATTGTTAAGAAATCGTCGAAAAGTTGCTATCCGAAATAAAATTTCAGGAACAGCAGGAATGCCTCGTCTCAGCGTGTATAGAAGCTTGAAACATATCTATGCTCAGGCAATTGATGATGATAACCAAGTGACACTTTGTGCGATTTCCAGTCTCAGTCCTGAGTATAAAGATAAGGCAAAAGAGGATATGAAACCTGTTGCAAAAGCGGGTCTTGTTGGCGAGCTCTTCGCCCAAAAATGTCTTAAGAAAAAGATTAAAAAAGTATGTTTTGACAGAAATGGTTTCAAGTACCATGGTCGTGTAAAAGCCCTTGCAGAAGGTGCACGCAAAGCCGGTCTGGAATTCTAGGAGTATTTAAATGGAACGTGAAAGAAAACGTGACGAAAATGAATTAATATACGAGCAAGTCGTTGATACCAATCGTGTTTCCAAAGTTATTAAAGGTGGAAGACACTTCAGCTTTAATGCCACTGTTGTTGTTGGTGATAAAAACGGAAAAGTCGGTGTCGGAATGGGAAAAGCCAATGAAGTTATTCCCGCAATTAATAAAGCGAAGGATAAAGCAAGAAAATCTCTATTTGGTTTTCCGATCCGTAATGGTACGATACCGCACATGATCGTTGGTAAATTCAGAGGTAGCAAAGTTCTTCTCAAGCCAGCGGCACCAGGTACAGGCGTTATCGCTGGCGGACCAATCCGTGCAATTCTTGAAGCTGCAGGTGTGGAAAATGTTCTGACCAAATCATTGGGATCAAGCACAAAGCACAATATGGTGAAAGCCACTGTTCGTGCTCTTCAAGCACTCCGATCTCATGAGGAAGTCGCAAAACTGCGTGGTAAAACTGTCGCAGAACTGGTATCATAAATAAAGGTTGATCAAGAAATGAAACTAAAAATAACATTAGTAAGAAGCCCGATCGGACAGAAGCCCAATACCAGAAAGACTGTTGAGGCATTAGGACTTCGCAAGCTCCATCATTCTGTTATTCAGAAAGATACACCTCCAATCTTGGGAATGATCAAAACTGTCCAACATCTCGTGGAAGTGGAAGAAATCAAAGGAAGAGGTTCCAAATGAAATTGAATGAACTCAAACCTCCTCGAAATTCTCGTAAGAAGAAAACCCGTCTGGGCAAAGGTGATGGCTCCGGAAAAGGCAAAACAAGCGGTCACGGCATGAATGGACAAAAATGCAGAAGTGGTGCCAGCATTCCTAACTGGTTTGAAGGCGGGCAAATGCCTATTCATCGCAGGTTGCCTATGAAGGGCTTTAATAATAGTAAATTTTCAAAGAAATATAGAATAATTTCCTTGAATGCACTTGCAGAACTTGAAGATAGTATTATTGATATCGAAATCATGGAAAAACATGGCTTGATAGATACACAGAATCATAAAGTTCAAATGGTGAAAGTTTTAGCTAACAAGGAAAACAAATTTGATAAAAAGAAAGTAATCAAAGCCAACAGTTTTAGTAAATCTGCACTTGAAATCATCCAGAAAGTTGGCGGAAAAGCCGAGGTCGTATAGTGCTAAAATCACTATTTAACGTCTTTAAAGTACCTGAACTCAAGAAGAAAGTTCTCTTTACTCTTGGAATTCTTATTGTTTATCGATTGGGTAGCCATATTCCCACTCCGGGAATCAATACTTCAGCGCTTGGAGAATTTTTTGCAACTCAGGGTAATACCATTTTTGGTATGATCGACCTCTTTGTGGGCGGAAACCTGAGCAAGGCAACAATCTTTGCCCTGGGTATCATGCCGTACATTACTGCTTCGATTGTGATGCAGCTTCTTGGCGGAGTAATTCCGTTTTTTGAAAAGCTTAAAAAAGAAGGACCCGAGGGGCAGAAAAAAATTACTCAGTATACTCGTTACGGAACCCTCGTTATCGGTATTTTCAATGCATTCTGGATAACAACGTTCCTTGAGAGCATCACGGCTCCTTCCGGTGCAGCAGCAGTTCCTTTCCCGGGATTGATGTTCAAATTCGTAACCATACTCACGCTTGTGACCGGTACGATCCTCATCATGTGGCTAGGTGAACAGATCACAGAAAGAGGTATCGGAAACGGGATTTCGCTCATCATCTTCATTGGTATTATTGCCCGCTATCCCAACGGGTTTATAAACATGTTCAAGATGGTGACGACAGGCACTCTTTCCATTCTCCTTGCTATCGGAGTAATTGTATTTATGGTTCTGATCACTGCTGCGGTTATTCTTATCACAGAAGCGACCAGAAAGATCCCTGTGCAATATGCAAAGCGCGTCATAGGCAGGAAGATCTATGGCGGACAAGCAACTCATATACCGCTTAAAGTAAACTCTGCTGGTGTTATCCCGATCATTTTTGCACAATCCGTACTCATGTTCCCCCAAACGATCACGACGTTTTTTAAGAATAGTGATTTCATGCACACTCTCTCAAGCTGGCTTTCTCCTGGTGCATTTCTGCATACAACACTTTACGTAATCATGATCGTGTTCTTTGCCTACTTCTATACTGCTATTGTACTCAATCCCACAGAGATTGCAGAAAATATGAAAAAATATGGCGGCTTTATTCCCGGACGCAAGCCCGGAAAGAGAACTGCCGAATATATAAACAGTGTGATTGTTCGTATCACCTTACCAGGCGCAATATTCTTTGCATTCATCGCAGTTATACCAACATTCCTCATCAAATATGCCAGGCTTCCATTCTATTTTGGAGGTACAGGCTTGATCATTATTGTCGGTGTAGCGCTTGATACTCTGAAGCAAATAGAATCTCACCTCGTTATGCGTCATTATGACGGATTTATGAAAAAAGGTAAATTGCGGGGTAGGTCAAGGTGATCGACATGAAAAAACGCATAGTTGTGTTATTAGGTCCTCCAGGAGCAGGGAAGGGCACTCAGGCAGAATATATCAAAGAGAGATTTCATATTCCTCATATCTCAACAGGTGAAATACTGCGCGAGAACATTGATAAAGGTACACCCCTTGGTATCGAAGCAGATAAGTTCATGCACAAAGGCGATCTCGTTCCTGATGATCTTGTATTCGATATGTTAAAAGACCGCGTAAAGCAAAAGGATTGTGCTCCCGGTGCTTTGTTCGATGGATTCCCAAGGAATATTGACCAGGCGGAAATGTTCTTCAATATGGAATACGTTTCCTCAAATGCAAAAGTCAGTGCAATTCTCATAGATATTCCTGATGACGAGGTCATTAAGCGCTTATCCAACAGACGATATTGCCCAAGTTGTAAAAGCATTTATAATCTGATTCATAAAGTGCCCAAGAAAAAAGCTGGAGATACCTTCCTCTGCGATAAATGTGGAACAGAACTTGAAATTCGTGATGATGATAAGGTCGAGACTATTAAGAATCGTTTGAAGGTTTTTCATAATGCTGCAGGACCACTCCTTGATTATTTCAGCAGAAAGAATGTTCTCCATAAAGTGAACGGCGCTACCTCTCTTGAGGAAGCTTCCAGTCAGATTGCTAAAATACTCGAATAAGTATGATCACGATAAAGAATGCCCGGGAAATCAAACTCATGAGGGAGAGCAACGCTCTTGTTGCCCTCATACTTGATGAGTTGCATGATATGATCAAACCTGGCATGAATGCGTATGAACTGAATGAACGAGCAGAAGAGATTATTCGAGAGCATGGAGCAGTTTCGGCTTTCAAAGGCTATGAAATGGATGACCTTGATCCCTATGAATATTCGATCTGCTCATCGATCAACAGTGAGATCGTTCATGGGTATTCGACTAAAGATAAAATATTACAGAATGGTGATATAATCGGTATAGATGTGGGTGTTAAATTAAATGGTTTCTGCGGTGACGGAGCTCGGACTTTTGCAGTTGGAACGATTTCCAGAGAAGTTCAATTACTTCTCGATTGTACCAGAAAAGCCCTTGAAAATGGAATTGCACAGTGCACACCCGGCAAAAAAGTCGGAGATATTTCTGCAGCAGTAGAAAAAACTGCTATGGATAACGGAGTATATGTCGCAGAATGGCTTACAGGACATGGAATCGGACGAGATTTGCACGAAGATCCGACAATACCAAACGTCGGCAAAAAAGGAACAGGACCTATGCTGAGACCTGGTATGACCATATCAATTGAGCCGATGTTCAATATTGGAACGTCAAAAGCTGTAGAAAAAGAATGGGTCTATTACACGATGGATGGTTCACCATCTGCACATTTCGAAAACACCGTTCTTATTACAGAAAATGAACCAGAGATCTTAACGAAAACAAGGAGTTCGTAATGGCTAAAGACGGCCTCATAGAAGTTGACGGCACGGTCGTTGAAGCGCTTCCCGGCACGAAATTTATCGTGGAACTGGAAAACGGACATAAAGTTCATGCTCATATTTCAGGTAAGATGAGAATGCATTATATTCGTATTCTTGTCGGTGATAAGGTCAAAATGGAACTCTCTCCTTATGACCTGAATAAGGGTCGTATCGTTTATCGTTATAAATAAATTAAAGGAATTTTTATCATGAAAGTTCGAGCATCAGTAAAGAAACTTTGTAAAGATTGTAAGATTGTCAAGCGCAAAGGGCGCATATATGTAATTTGTTCATCAAATCCAAAACATAAACAGAGACAAGGCTAATTAGGAGGCACTTTGGCAAGAATAGCAGGTGTTGATTTACCGAATGAAAAGCGAATTGAGATTGGCTTGACGTATATTTTTGGTATAGGTCGCTCAACCTCTAATGTGATACTGGAAAAAGCCGGTGTCGATAATAATAAAAAAGTAAAAGATCTTACTGACCAGGAAATCATTAAATTGCGTGATATCATCAGAGACGGTTATATAATCGAAGGTGATCTGCGCAAAGAAAGAACCATGAATGTCAAACGTCTCATGGAGATTGGTTGCTATCGTGGTTTGCGTCATCGTATCGGTCTTCCTGTTCACGGACAGAGCACACACTCAAATGCCCGTACGAGAAAGGGACCACGAAGTAGCCGAGTCGGCAGAAAGTAACAGGAGAAAAGATGGCAGTAAAAGCAAAACAGAAAAAAACAGTAAGAAAAAAGAAAGTCCGCCTTCAAGAGACAGACGGTATCGCTCATATCCAGGCAACTTTTAATAATACTATAATCACAATTACTGATAAAAAAGGTAATGTGATCGCCTGGTCAAGCTGTGGTAAAAATGGATTCAAGAATTCAAAGAAAAGCACTTCATATGCAGCTCAACAGACTGCAAAAGATATCGCATCCACAGTATTGAACATGGGTTTAAGAAATATTCATGTGAGGGTGAGTGGACCTGGTTCCGGAAGAGATTCTGCAGTTCGTTCACTTCAGGGCGAAGGTTTGAATGTATTGTCAATTCTTGATACGACTCCCATTCCTCATAATGGTTGTCGACCACCCAAACGAAGAAGAATATAAGAGGATTCAGAATGGCTAGATTTTTAGGCTCAAAATGTAAATTATGTAGAAGAGAAGGCGTAAAACTCTTTTTAAAGGGTGCACGTTGTTACACTCAAAAGTGTAGTATTGAACGCAGAAATACTCCCCCTGGAGAGACCAAAAGAAGATATCGCGCAAAGTTAAGTGACTATGCAGTTCATCTTCGCGAAAAGCAAAAAGCAAAACGCACTTATGGTCTTCTTGAAAAGCAGTTTAAAAACTATTTCAAGAAAGCATCCCAAATGAAGGGTGTTACAGGCGAAAATCTTTTGAGACTTCTCGAAATTCGATTAGATAATACTATCTATAGAATGGGATATGCAACCTCACGAAATGCTGCTCGACAGCTTGTGAATCACGGACATGTGCTAGTTGATGGAAAAAAAGTAGATATTCCATCATTCCTTGTTGCACCCGGACAAAAGATCGAAATCAAAAGTAAAAGCAGACAAATACCCAATATCCACGAAGCAATGGAAGCTCACAAGTCACTTGACCAGTTCAACTGGCTTGAAGTTCATCCTGAAGAATTTTCTGGTTATGTGAAAGCACTGCCAACAGCTGACCAGCTTCCGCAGGATATTGATCATAGATTAATTATTGAATTCTACTCTAAATAAAAAATAGGAGTACACATGGTTGATTTAGAACCAATCCAAATGCCAACATATATTAAGAAGGACGATAAGACCTATTCTGATACGTATGGCAAATTCACTATCGGTCCATTCGAGCAAGGGTTCGGCACAACGATCGCGAATTCTTTCCGTCGTGTGCTCTTGTCTTCAATACAGGGTGGAGCAGTCCGTTTTGTGAAGGTACATGGGCTTCAGCATCAATATGCTGCGATTCCTGGTTCGCGCGAAGACTATATCGAACTTATTCTCAACCTGAAAAATCTTGTACTTAAGATCAACAGCAATATAGAAGAGAAGCTCGAACTTTCTGTGAAAGGTCCCGGCAAGATCACTGCAGGACAGATCACTACTCCAAAGGATGTTGAGATCATAAATAAAGACCTGTATCTCCTTGAACTGGTCGATGATGTTGAATTTCATATGGAACTCTGGGCTAATAACGGTATCGGCTATGTCCGCGAAAATGAGCATGATACCACTGATACACAAATAGGGGTTATTCCTATTGATTCAATTTATTCTCCTATTCGCAAAGTGAATTTCACTATCGGAAGAGAAAGAGTTGACGAGAAGATAGATTATGATAAGATCAATCTCGAGATGTGGACTGATGGAAGTATTGTGCCTGAAGAAGCACTCAGTCTTTCTGCAAAGATATTAAAAGATTGTTTCCAGGCAATTATTCAATTTAAAGAAGAACCAAAATATATCAAGAGAGAAAAGATCGATCCTGAACTGAAAAATCTTCAGAAACTTATGAAAATGAAGGTTACTGAACTAGAACTGAGTGTTCGATGCAGCAACTGTCTTGCAGCTTCCAAGATCGAATTTGTAAAAGAACTGGTTGCAAAATCAGAGAACCAGCTTCTTCGCTTACGAAATTTCGGCAAGAAGTCTCTCGATGAAGTCAAAACTGTGCTAGATCGCTATGGATTGAAACTTGGAATGGATATTGAAAAAATAGATGACCAACTTGACACTCTTAAAAAAATTGAGGAACAAAAATGAGACATCACAGAAAAGGTACTTCATCATTTGGCAGACTATTAGGACCTAAAAAAGCACTTTTGAATAATCTCGTAAAATCACTTTTGCAAAATAGCAGAATCGAAACGACCTATCGTCGAGCAAAAGAAACAGGCCGTCTCGCAGAAAAACTGATCACTTATGGAAAAAAGGATACGGTTCATTCGCGCAGACAAGCATATAAAGTTTTAAAAGACAGAGATCTGGTAAAGAAACTCTTTGATGAAATCGCACCTCTCTTTAAAAATAGAAATGGCGGCTATACTCGTGTCATTAAAACAGGTTTTCGTATTGGTGACGCAGCTCCCACAGCTATTGTCGAATTTGTAGAAGAGGAGATTACTGATAAGAAGAAAAAGAAATCCAAAACAGATAAATCAAAAGGCGCAAAGAAACCTGTTGTAGAAAAGAAAAAAGCAGAAAAGCCAAAAACTGAGAAAAAAGAAGAAGTCAAAAAAGTTGTCGAAGAGATCGAAGCAGAACCTGAAATTGAAGAAACTCCCGTAACTATCGAACCTGAGGTTGAAGAAAAACAAGAAGATCTCGAAGAAGCAAAAGAAGAAGTGGAAGAAGCTTTGAATGAGGAAGTTGCAGAAGAAGCTCCAGTTGAAATTGAAGAAGAAGTTGTAGAAAAAAAAGTTGAAGAAGAAGAGAAAGTCGAGTCTGAAACTGAAAAGGAAGCCGAACCGGTAAAAGAAGAAAAATCTGAAGAAGTAGTTGACAAAGAAAAATCTGAATAGTTAATTTTACATAAAGTTTTCCCCCTAAAGCGGTAGCTATATCGCTTTAAAGACCTCCTCAGCCCAGGTGGCCTCCCCTCTGCCTGGGCTGTTTGTTATTGACTGAAAATTAAGTTGAGTTAATAAATTAATAAGGAGTAACTATGCAAGATAAATGGGTATGCCCAAAATGTAAAAACAATCAATATGAAACCGACCAGTTCCAGGCAACCGGCGGTACTTTTACAAAACTGTTCAACGTCCAATCCAAAAAATTCACAACAGTCACCTGCACACGCTGCAAATATACTGAAATCTATAAAGCTCCCACCAGTTCTTTGATTAATATCTTCGATTTCTTTACTAATTAGAATTTCTACGATTCACAACCTTCATTATAGTTCAGGATAAACCTGAACCTACAAAAAAAATATGTGTAGCGACTGTTTATTCCGTCGATTGATTTAAGAATGAAGATTAAAGATAGATGATTTAAGATTTGTATAACGCGTTCAAGTGGGAGAAGTTACCTCTATATTCTTTAATAGCAGGAAGATTAAAATTTATAAATGATTATATCTTTGCGTTCTCTGCGTCTTTGCGATCTTTGCGAGAAAATATTTAGTGTGAAGAGATAGGTTCATCCCATTGATTGATTTAAGAATGAAGATTAACGATTGAAGATTTGAGATTTGTATAACACAATAACCGGAGAAGTTAACTCAATACATTTTAATAGTTCACAACAGAAATATACAATTTCTTATATCTCTGTGAACTCTGTGCGCTCTGTGGTGTAACATTTAAATTAGAATTTCTCCGTTTCCTGTAAAATTCCAAATTGTAATCCATAATCACTCGCAAAGATGTCCTTGATTCCAAGATATAAAAAAATGCTCTCGAGAAGTATCGTACCCGATAATAATACATCAGAGCGATGCGGATCAAAGGGAATGAGCATTTCTATTTCTTCATAAGATAATTTTTTCCACAAATCCCTAAAATAATGTACATCATCCAAAGTAAGAACCTGTTTGTGCACTTTTTCCGAAATCCATGTTTTCAATCCCTGTTTTACTGCAACGAGATTCGTGACAGTGCCGCCTATGCCAACAACTTTATATGAAGATGGCACATGTTCCTTGATGTTTGAATGAGATAAAACATCCTTACATAAAGAATACTTATCTTCATCAGATTCGAAAAGATTATTCAGTCTTCGGACTCCCATTTTTAAGCTGACTGAATAGGTTATTTCGCTGTCTTCAACGATAATAAATTCAGTGCTACCACCACCGATATCAAAGATGATAAGATTTTTATACTCTTCAAATTCACACTTGTTTGCAAGGTAGTCATAATACAATTCCTGTTCCTCAGAAAGAACATGATAGGGAAGTCCGTACTGCTTTTTCAACCAATGAGAAATTACAGAAATATTTTTTGCCTCTCTCGATGCTGATGTGCCGGTAATAATTATCCTATCTGCTGAATACTTACGAGAAACCTGGATATATTTATCGAGAATTGTTTTTGCTCTTTCAATCCCTTCCTCAGTCAATAGTCCGTTTTTCATGCCTTTGCCAAGTGAAGAGGTTTGTGCATCGCGATGAAGAACGTGCCATGAGTTGTTTGATCTTTCAGCAACAAGTAGTAAAATTGAATTCGTGCCTACATCAATGACCGCGCAGATGGCTTTCATACAAGCATTATAAAATCGATCGAATTTCCTTGAGAAGCTCAGCAATGATGTGCTTTTCAGGGATTTTTCTGATGATCTTTCCTTTCTTGAAAAGAACTGCCTGCCCTTTTCCTCCGGCAATGCCGATATCTGCTTCTTCAGCTTCTCCTGGTCCATTCACGATGCATCCCATGACAGCGATGGAAATATTTTTCTCGATCTGCAATTTCTGAACTTCATCCTCAACTTTTCGTGCAATACCGATGATATCAATCTCTGTTCTTCCACAGGTGGGGCATACAATGAGGTGTGGACCCTTCCTGAGGTCGAGTGCCCGAAGTATCTCCAAACCGACTTTTACTTCCTCGACAGGATCATCTGCAAGCGATACACGCAGCGTATCGCCGATTCCTTCTGCAAGGAGTGTTCCGATGCCAATCGAGGACCGGATGGTGCCTGAGAACGCTGTACCGGCTTCTGTGACACCTAAATGCAAAGGAAAGTCACATTTCTCGCTGATCTTCCTGTAGGATTCGATCGTAAGCGGAACGGATGATGCTTTCAACGAGAGTTTTATGTTGTAAAAATTCTGAGATTCAAAAAAGCGTACATGACGCATAGCACTTTCCACAAGCGCATCCGCAGTGACGCCGTATTTCTTTTTTATATCCTTTTCAAGCGATCCTGCATTCACCCCGATGCGAATTGGAATATGAGCAATCTTTGCAGCCTCGATAATATATTTTACTTTATCATTACTTCCGATATTTCCGGGATTTATGCGTATGCCATGCACACCTTTTTCAATTGCATGAATTGCCAGCTCATGATTGAAATGAATATCTCCGATAACAGGAATAGGGGATCCATCCAAAATTTTTGGCAGTGCATCCACAGCTTTCATGTCCGGTATTGCGACACGTATTATATCACATCCGTGAGCTGCACATTGCCTGATCTGTTCGAGTGTTTTCTCAGCATCCCGGGTGTCCGTATTGGTCATGGACTGTACGGAAATGGGAGCATCACCACCGATTTTTACGTTACCAACTGCGATCTGCCGGGTTTTCTTCCTTGGGATCATAAATGCTTTTTCTCGAAGTCCAATAATTTTTGTTTCACATCGATACCACCGCCAAAACCTCCCAGCCCTTTATCCGTGCGTATCACACGATGGCAGGGAATCACAATAGGAATGGGATTCACATGATTAGCGTTACCGACTGCTCTGGATGATCTTGGGTGACCTATTCCTAGCGCGACATCGTGATAGGTTTGTGTTTTTCCATAGGGAATCTGCTGAAGATATTCCCAGACTTTAATCTGAAAAGGAGTACCCACAAGCACGAGGGGCAGATCAAAGGTTTTTCTCTTTCCAGAAAAATATTCTTCAAGCTGTTTCAGATACTTATTATCTTTTGAAAGCTCGAAGATCACATCCTTATCCTTGCAGTCGAACTGAATAGTGTGCAATCCTTCATCAGAAAAGGTAAGTAGGATGTTCACGATATTGTTTTTTAGAATGCTTTGATATAATTTCATAAATTTATGTAGACTGAACAAGCCAGCTTATTGTCAATAATTTCTTATTTTATTATTTACTATCCGAAATGACTACTTGTAGATGTCCGTGCTTTCGGAGTGCAGGGAGTACAAGCAGAAATCCTATCAGAGAAAGTGCCGTGATACAAGCACAAAACAGGAAGAATAGGCGGAAGTCACCAGTGCCGATGATCGCACCACCAATCATAGGACCAAGGAAAAAGCCACCGTCAACCATTTCAGTGCCGAAATTCTGGTTCAATGCCTGAAGCCGCGGCGTGGAAATGCGGAAAAGAACCGCATGTAAAATCGGATGAGCCACTCCCCAGCATAATCCGCAGACCGGCGCGAGTGCATAGAACAGGATCGAGCCTTTGGTCAAAGCAAGACCTGCATAAGCGATCACCAATACTGCCAACGCCCAGCCGATAAGGCGTTCAGCTTTGAACTGATCCATGAACGGGCCGCCAACCAGGCGTACGAGTATCATCGTGACAATGGCAATAGTGAAAAACAGCCCGGGATTTGCTACACCGATCGAAGCCCCAAATTGTGCGCAATACACAAAAGATGACGCAATACAAATGAAGAGGACCAATATTATGACCAGCACTATGATAAGTTTGGGGGTCGAGAGATCCTTGAAAAACTCACGGTGAGAGATGTGCTTAAATTTTTTTTTCATTTCATTGCCCTCAGCATCCCGGGGACGTATCAAAAGAAGAAGCGGAAATATAATGAGCATGAACAATCCCGTTGCTGCAATAACCTTATCAAATCCGCCAAGAAGCGTGGTAAGGGGTCCAAGCAAGGGCGGTATAACAGCCATGGGCAGGAGCATGCTTGCTGAGGTAATACTAAACGCAAGACTTGCTTTTTTAGGCGGGATGAACGCTACAATAAGTGACATCTTCGACGCTGCCATACAAACATATGCAGCACCATGCACAAACCGCAGTATGAGCAAAGGCCAGATCGTGCCGGCAACGAGGTAGAACAGAAGTGATGCTGTATCAACAACTGTACTAATAGCGATCCATCTTCGGGCATTTGAGGGGAAAAGAAAGGGACTGATCAGCGGTCTGAGTACCAAACCACTCAAGGAGAATATGCTGATAATAATGCCTATAATGCCCGGACTGAAACCCTTTGATGCGAGATAGGGGGCAAAGGTAAAAAATACTGCAAGATTCAAATACGCCATGAAGATCATGATGTTCAGCGCAATGAAATCTTTGCTCAGCAGTTTGTGCGTTCCTGTTGTCTCTGTCATGAAAGGATACTCCATTTTATTTTTACTGAAAAAAATATGTTAAAAATAAATAATGGATTGCTTAATAAATTATCAATTTTTCACGGAATGTGATCTCTCCACAGCCATTATATATCCTTGATCTTCGTTTACTGAAGTGACAGTTTTAATGTGTTGGAAACCACATTTTTCATAACATCGTATTGAACGTTTGTTATCAGGTGATGGAGCGAGTACACATCGTTCAGCATCCTCGTTTGAGAATATCAGTTCATTAAGTGATTGTTTAACGATCCTTGTGCCAAGTCCATGATTGAAAAGGTCTGGTTGACCAATAAAAAGATCGAGTCCATAATCTCCGGTTTTACCTGAGATTAGATCGCACCAATCTGGATAATCCATAACGCGATAATATTGCAGATAGCCGATTGGTTGATCATTCAGAAGGATTATCATGCAATGAGTTCCTCCCTCGGGTTTTTCAAATAAGTATTTTTTACGAAGCGCTTCTTCTGACGAAGTATATCCATTTCCATACCACCGCATGACCTCTTCGGTTGACAGCCACTTCTGCATAAAGGGGATGTGCGATTCGTTAAGTGTGATAAATGTTATTGCCTTATCCAGTGGATGTGTCCCATTCATGAGAAGAGCTGTTGCCAACGATATATCTTTTTTACCAGGACACAAGTCCGTAGAGCAATGCAGCAATACCTACCACAAAATACACGATTACATTAATCCAGAAGAGTGTTGGCTTCTCTTCTTTTGCTATGTTAAAGTCGCCCTTGATTCTTACCTTACCTTTGGTGATACCTTTGTACCCGAACCAGATAAGAGCAAAACCGATGATAGAAATCAGTAATTTAACAATACCATGGTTCATTATAGTCTCCAGTGGTTATAAATTTTCTATACATGGACACAGAGAACTACCAGATCCCTGTCAATAAATTTAACAAACTGCATTCGTCGGTAAAATCCAAACAACTTGACAAGTATAACTTTGAAATCATTAGAAAATTGAAACTTAATTCTCAGGAGATTATATGAAAAAATATATCATATTCTTTTTATTACTGTCACTTACTTTATTCGGATGCTGTAAACTCACAAATCCCGACCTCAAAAAGAAATCATGGACTTTCATGTGGTATCTGGATGGGGATGAGGTCAGTATGCAGCAGGATTTTATTGCAGCATTCCATAATATCATCGCTTCAGGTGTAGGAAGCACCGACGAGATAAATATCATTATTCAGTTCGACAGGTACCCGCACATGGATGATTTTGGCGGTTGGGAAATTGCAGAACGCTTTTATTACACGGCAGGTATGGAACCAACTCCTGAGAATGCAATTGCTGACTGGGGAGATGGTCAGGGCGGCAGAGAAGTGGATATGGCTGACCAGGAAACATTGCAGTCCTTTATCACATGGGCTGCTGCCAATTATCCCGCAGAACATTATGCGCTGATGCCGGCAGATCATGGTTTTGGCTGGCAGGGGCTTATTATGGATATGACCAGCGATGGAAACTTCATGACGATCAGAGGACTGGTAGAAGCTCTGAATAATTCGGGAATCCATTTTGACCTTCTGGCGCTCGATGCGTGCTCTATGCAGATGATCGAAGTGATGTATGAACTCAGAGATACCCCAATTGATATTATGGTAGGTTCGGAAAATCTCGGCACGACCTGGGCATTTACCCAGATACTGCAGGCGATCACCGATGATCCTGAGATCAGTGCAGCAAACCTCGGAAAAGAGATATGCGATTTTTATTATGATATCCATAGTACGGATACCACTATCACACTCTCAACGGTACAATTCAATAAAGTGCCTGCGGTAACAGAAGCGGTTACAGACCTTGCAGTGACCATTCTGGACAGTGTGCCATTTACTTCTGTGCAGACAAAAGCACAAATTGTGGTCGATGCGATCGATGATGCAGTCATTTATAAAAAGAATGGTTTGCATTACGCATCTGCAGGAGGGATTTCAATCTACTGGCCTGCTTCCTTCCAGGGATACACCCCTGAAATGTTTTACTACAGCTACTTAGACGAGATCATTGATTTTCCCACGGACTCTTCCTGGCGTGAATTTCTCTACGTTTTCTACAATGTAATGCATTATGAAGGAGTGATCGAGCCGCAGATCTACGCAGTCAAAAATACTCTTTCGTACTTCGACAGTACGAGTGTGGACCTTTATGATTTCTGTAAGGGCATTGTGGATTATCAAGCACCGTGAGAAATTTTACTGAGTTGTCACGGACCATTCCGTGGTCGGATTGAAATTTTAAAATTTTAGGAGAATAACGATGAAGAAAATTGTGCTATGTTTTGTGGTATGTATAATATTTACATGTTCATTATCAGCCCAACCATGGTTGCAGAAGGATGAAGTATTCAACTCCAGCGGTGTGCCAAGTGTATCATTTTCGCAACCACGATTTGCAGACCTCGATGCTGATGGCGATCAGGATATGATCCTCGGAAATATTGATGATGCGCCAATCTATATTGAAAATATCGGTTCACCAACTATTCCTGTATTCACACCAGGTTCTGAAATTTTTACCGGAACATCATCACTTGATGCGGAAATGGGAGTATGTGCAGACCTCGATAATGATGGAGATCTGGATTTTATCTCAGGCGGTTATACAGGTTTGAATTTTTTCGAAAATACCGGCACAATATACGTGCCTGTTTTCGAAAAAGTGAATAATTTCTTTGCAGGTTTGAGTGTCGGGCAGAATCCTGTACCTGATCTTGCAGATGTGGATGATGACAATGATCTGGATATGGTAGTCGGTTTCAGTGAGGATGGGAGTGTGAAGATATATTTGAACACAGGCACTCCGGAAACAGCTCAATTTTCAGAGGTGAATACTATCTCTATTGGAGATGTGGGCTTATATGCATATCCGAATTTCTGCGATCTCGATGCGGATAATGATCAGGATATTGTGGTTGGCAGAGATACTCACGGATTTGTCTATTATCAGAACAATGGAACTCCTCAGAGTGGTTTGTGGGAAGTGAATGCAAGTGTTTTCACAGGTATAGGAAGCGATTCCTACTGGAATTCACCCGGATTAACTGATCTGAACGGAGATGGAACAATCGACCTTATTTACGGCACTGCACAAGGTCCTCTGCATTATTACCAAAACAACGGAACACCAGCAGTACCTTCGTGGCTGGAGAACACGACACTTTTCGGCGGCGTGATCGATGTGGGGGGCGCGAGCAATCCATTCTTCTATGATTTTGATGGAGACGGTGACTTTGATATGGTAAGCGGAAGCCAGCTTGGTGATATAAAATATTTTCAGAATGTTGGAACCGCATCTGCTTCTGCATGGGAAGAGGACAATGCCTATTTCGCAAGCATCGACCATTCAATTTATTCCTCGATCACACTTGGAGATGTATATAACAACGGGCTTGCAGATGCAATTGTAGGCGATGTGAGCGGACATTTCTACTTCCATCGGAATACAGGTTTTAATTATGTTTTTGAAAGCGATGTACTCTCTTTTGTCAATTTGGGAGGATGGTCAGCTCCTCGTCTTGTTGACATGGATGATGACAATGACCTGGATATAGTTGCAGGAAATGAAGGAGGAAATTTATTCTATTTTGAAAACCAGGGCACACCATCTGCACCGGATTGGGTCCAGGTAACAGGTTATTTCGGCAGCATCGATGTCGGCACTGATTGTGCTCCGACAGTAGGCGATCTCAGTATGAATAGCAGGTTGGATATTGTAACCGGTGATATAAGCGGAGAGGTTCAATTTTTTGAAAATATCGAAGGTAACTGGACAGAGAATCCTTATTTCGTATCGGGAATTTCCGGAGATCAAAATACAACTCCCGCGCTTGTTGACTTGGATGGAGACGGCGATCTTGACCTAGTACTT
Organism: Candidatus Cloacimonadota bacterium; assembly: GCA_049903315.1. Lineage (GTDB taxonomy): Bacteria > Cloacimonadota > Cloacimonadia > JGIOTU-2 > JGIOTU-2 > Celaenobacter. The sequence continues at coordinate 201,858 of JBNGBT010000002.1, forward strand.
GGGAATTACGGAGGCACTTTTAATTATTATGAAAACCAACATATAATTGTGAGTGCTGATCCTGAAGTACAACAGACTAACTCATACAAGCTCAATAATTTCCCGAATCCGTTCAGACATTCAACAACAATTTCTTTTTCTGGAACCACTAATTTACACGAATTTTCACAAATTGATATTTACAATATTAGAGGACAACTTGTTCGCAAGCTTCGCCCTTTCACCTCTTCGCCAAGTCGCATTGTCGAAGTAAAATGGGATGGAAAAGATAATATGGGAAAAGAAATGAAACCGGGAATTTATTTCTATAAATTGAATGTAAATGACAAAACGGAAGCGGTGGAGAAATGTTTATTAATAAAATGAAGAAGATCAAAGGGTTGGTAATAGCTGCCTTCCTCACTATAATTCTATGGGGATTACCAAATGCTCTATTTGCAGAAAATAATATGGATGTATCTTTTGGTGCAGGCATTCCGAAATTTATCAATATTGGACTGCGATACAATGCAGCACAAATGCAGGTGGGTTTGAGTTATGGTTTCCTGCCGCTTGAAAATGAGATCTGTACATCATTAACCGGCGATATCTTCCTCCATTTTGCAGGACACTCAGCCCTTACTACAAGAAAACCGTGGTATGCTAAGTTTGGAATCAGCTATGTTCGAGATAAGCAGGAAGATAACACTTCATCATATGTATATTCAAACTTTCGGATTGGACGGGAGTTCTTTATTTCAAAAAAATTTGGGGTTGGAGCTGACCTTGGAATCAGTTTTGAATTATCCAAAGAAATAGAGGATGAACAGGCAGCTTCCGGTTGGTTCAACCTTGATTTAGATTTCCCGGTATTGCCTTGCTTCGGGATAAACATATTCTATCATTTCGGCTTTTTACCGCGCAATAATAGAGGAGGAGCATAAATGAAAAAAACTGATTGCTACTGGTTTAGTCCATGTGGACTTTCCTGCGATAAATGCGGGATACATCTGCGAACACCTGAAGAACTCGCCTATTGGAAGAGTCAGAACGTCGATCATGATAAGATAAAATGTGACGGATGCAGGTCGAGAGTGGACGGGAATCACTGGTCACCAAATTGCAGGATACTGGCGTGTTGTGTATATAAAAAAGAGTTATCCTTTTGTGCGCAATGTGATGAATTTCCATGCAAAATATTACTCAATTGGGCTGAGGAATATTCAGGACATGCAAAAGCTGTTGAGCGATTAAAGGAGATGAAAAAGCAAGGTGTTGTGCAATGGCTGGAAACGCATGGGTATGAGTAGGGGATTGATAATATTAACCGCGAAAAGCATAAAAAAATGTTGTGAGAAGAAATAATATAAATTTGTTAAAATATATCTACATTAAATACTTCTTTTCAAATAATAATTTCATTTCAGTACTTTATGAATAAATTTAGAAATATTTTCTCATAAAATTCTTAGTAGTAATTCTTGACATGTATGCGCTTTATTATTTTAGAAACAAGTAATTGATCAAGGCGGATTGAATTGAATAAAAAGTTTTGGCTATATCTCATTATTTGTACGTGCTTATACTCCTTTAGTTTTGCACAGGAAGAATGTGTATGGACAAAAGATTTTATGGTGGAATCGCATCATTTTTCTTCAACGGGAAGCAATACTTATTTCATCCTTGAACCACATTATTATCTTATATTGGAAAATAATGATGTTGATGAGCGAGAGAGACTTGTCATTACTGTTCTTGATGAGACAAAGCTAGTCGATGGTTTGGAGACGCGCATTGTCGAAGAAAGAGAATCAGTAAATGGTGAAATTATTGAAATTTCAAGAAATTATTTTGCCTTTGATACGAACACGAGCAGTGTATTCTATTTTGGTGAGGAAGTTGATATACACAAGAACGGAGAGATAGTAAACCATCACGGAGCATGGGCTTCTGGTGAAAATGGTGCATTATTTGGTTTGATGATGCCAGGCGTTTTCCTACTCGGTGCGCGTTATTACCAGGAAATTGCTCCGGAAGTAGCTATGGATAGGGCAGAAATTCTCTCGATCTCAGATATATTAACCACTTCTTCAGAAAAATTTACAGATTGTCTGGTCGTCGAAGAAACGACCCCGCTTGAGCCAGAAGCGAAAGATTACAAGATCTATGCACCCAGGATTGGTTTGATAAAAGACGGAGATCTTCTTTATGTGAAACATGGGTATAAGGAAGAATAACATAGATGTTTTGCCAATATCGCAAATTAAACTTTTTCAAAAATTATTACTCTAAACAAATGCAAAAATTTTTAAGGTGGTTAAAATGAAAAAAAGAAAGGCAAGAAACTACGGTATTTTTACCATATTTCTTATTGCATTTCTCTTCATCACTTCTCTTGCTATAGCTGGTCCGGGATCAAAAATACCTGCAAAAGCAAAAAACACAACCGAAAAGAAGGTCGCAGAAAATGTCACTGACAAGAAAGAGAAAGTAGAAACAACGCCTACCAAACAGAAGAATAAGACAACTGACGATGAAAAAGAGAAATCTGCCGTAAAAAAGAAGGTCGAAGTCATAACTGTTCCCAATAAGAAAAAAAGCGAAGATAAAACTCCGAATATTCAGATCGAGAAGACTAAAGTTGAACCTTCTTATGAAAAGAAAAATACAACTAGTTCAGATAAGATCTATGATAATCAACAATATCATCAGAATGCTGATAAGGATGTTTCTTCAAAGAATGATTTGATCATACATTCAAAATCCTCAATCGATAAGAATACTGGTACTGATAGTGATATGATTGAGAACTATATCAAAGAAAAATCACACGGGATCCCTTCGAATTACATTTCTCCAAGGCAGATTCTCGAGCCTGAGGAGATTGAACACAACAATGATGTCCAGATCATAATCTACAATAATATTGAATATCGATGGTATTACGGATATTATTACGAGCCCTGGAATGGCTGCTATAGAAGAACATGGCCTTGTTTTGGATGGCGGATAAGCTGGCTCCCGCCATACTATTATACCTTCTGGTGGCGTGACATCGAGTATTATTACTGTTGCAATGTCTATTATATATATTATGAAGATGAAGAAGAATATGTGGTTGTTCGTCCTCCGATTGGAGCGCTTGTCGAAACAATACCGGATTACAGCGAGAAGCTCATCGTTGAAGGAGAAACGTACTTCATTGCTGATGGTATCCAATATAAAGCGGTTATAGTAAACGATGAAATTTGGTTCAAGGTCTTGAAATTCACTGAGAAAAACGAATATGCTGTCATTGAGCTGCCTGTTGGTTCACTCGTTGAGATTATACCTGGTGAGCGAGACTTGCTGTTTATTGATGGAGAAACCTACTACATTGCTGATAATGTCCAATATAAAGCAGTGATTGTGAATGACGAAATTTGGTTCAAGGTATTAAAAGTCGGATAGAGTTCACATAGAAGGAAAACAATTTTTAGTCTCCTGTAGAATAGGATTTTTTTGAGAAAAAATGTGTAAGAAGTGAATTATTTGACAAATAATCCAACTCTAAACCTATTATCGAACTATCATAATTATTTAATGTGAGCATTACAACATGTGTTAATTAATGCTTAATGTATTTCATAAAATTACACTTAGTGAGGAGATATCGTGGATAGATTAGTAGAGTATTTCATTTCGTTAGTGGAAATTGATAGTGAATCTAGAGATGAAAAGAGAGTAGCTGAGAAGATTGCAAATGATCTAACTGAAATGGGGGCAGAAGTTATTTTCGATCATGCACATCATGCCACAAAGGGAAATGTGGGAAATCTCATTGCTAATTTCAAAGGAAAAATAGATAAATCCCCTTTACTTCTATGCGCTCATACAGATACCGTAAAACCGGGCATAGGAGTCAAAGCTATTATAAAAGACGGCTATATAACAACTGATGGATCAACAATCCTCGGCAGCGATGATAAAGCTGGTATTGCTCAAATCGTTGAGGCGATAAAACGCCTTCATGAAGAAGGTTATGAATATGCTCCGTTACAGGTTCTGTTTACCATTTCTGAAGAGATCGGTCTGCTTGGCGCAAAGAATCTTGATTATTCTCTTATCGATGCTAAGGTCGGCTTTGCCCTTGACTGGCACGGAGTATGTTCCATTGTTACCCATGCTCCTTCATTGAATATTTTTGAGATCGTTGTGAATGGAAAGGAAGCACACGCTGGCGGGTCTCCGGAAAAAGGCATCAATGCGATCCAGGTTGCCGGTGAAGCTATCGGTAAGCTAAAACTTGGAAGAATTGATTTTGAGACCACTGCAAATATTGGAAATATCAAAGGCGGACTTGCGCATAATATTGTCCCGAAAACATGTTTTGTCAGTGGTGAAGTCCGAAGCCATGATGAGGAAAAACTAGAGAAAATCACAAATAATATTATTAAGACATTTGAAAAAGTTGCTGCGAAGTATAAGGTGAAGTTTGATTCGAATGTATTTCAGGCTTCCTCGCATGGACATGTATTAAAGGATTTCGTTGCTCTTCAGATCAGTGAAGACGAAGAGATCGTGAAAATTGCGGAGAAAGCAGCGCGAAATATCGGTGTCGAGCCAAAAATAGAAACTGGTGGTGGCGGGAGTGATGCAAATGTATTTGCTGAACATGGGCTTACTGTCCCTATTATTGGCACAGGTATGAACGATGTGCATTCCACACACGAAAATATTAAAATTGATGATCTGGAAAAAGTAACTCAATGGGTTGTTGAAATAATAAAAGAATATAGTAAAAAATAAATACTTCTCAAAGAAGGGAGTAGCAGAATGAAAAAATATTTATTAGCACCCGGTCCTACACCGGTTCCCGAACAAATCCTGCAGGTTATCTCAGAGCCAATGGTTCATCACAGAACCCCTGCATTCAAAGCAAAAGTAGGAAAAGCGATCGAGGGTCTGAAATATATTTTCCAGACCAAAAATGATGTATTGATTTTTACCGCAAGCGGCACTGGCGCAATGGAAGGAGCGATTTCCAATGTACTCAATCCCGGAGATAAGGCAATTATCATTCGCGGTGGGAAATTCGGTGAACGCTGGGGTGAGATCGCTGAGAAATTCGGTGTACAACCACTGTACATCGATATCGAGTGGGGGACTGCAGTTGATCCCGCTCTTGTAGAAAAACTCCTCGAAGAAAATCCTGATGTGAAGAGTGTGTACACTCAGCTTACAGAAACCTCGACTTGTAGTGTTCAACCGGTAAAAGAACTCGGTGAAATTGTGAGTAAAACAGACACATTACTCGTCATCGATGCGATTTCCGGTCTTGGCGGACAGGAATTCTATATGGATGACTGGAAGGTCGATATCTGCGTTGCGGGTTCTCAAAAGGGTCTGATGCTTCCTCCCGGACATGCATATGCGGCAGTGAGTGAGAAAGCATGGAAAATGATCGGTACATGTACTCAGCCGAATTATTATTTTAATTGGAAAAAGTATCGCAAAAAACTTGCGGAAAACACGGATCCCTACACTGGTTCAGTAATCCACATCAATGGTTTACTCGTTGCAATCGATATGATTAAAGAACGTGGACTTGAGAACATGTTCTATCAGTATCATGTGCTTGCAAAAGCAGTCCGTGCAGCAGTAGCAGCACTTGGATTGGAACTGTATGCAAATCCTTCCTGCGATGTCGCAACAGCGGTAAAAGTACCCGAGTCAGTAGATGGACTCGCACTTGTGAAAAATCTCCGTGATAAATATGGCTTTACAATTGCAGGTGGACAAGCTCCCATCAAAGGCAAGATATTCCGCATCGCACACATGGGATATATTGAAATATTCGATATTGTTTCAGTTATTTCTGCCTTGGAAATCGTGCTCAACGAACTTGGATGGAAATTTACTTGGGGTGCAGGACTTGCTGCAGCTCAGGAAGTACTTGCAAAAGAATATAAATTCTAATATTGAATAACAATATAAGGCGGGATCATTCCCGCCTTTCTTATTTATATGTCTGTAAAAATACTATCAATACAACCTAATACCCTTGCGGAAGAAATCGGATTACAATCGGAAGATATTCTCATTTCGATAAATGGTCACGAAATACAAGATGTGCTCGATTACATTTTTTATCAAGCTGAAGAGAAACTCACATTAAGAATACAGCGCGGAGAGCACACGTTCACTCATTTTTTCGAGAAGAAGATTGATGAAGATATCGGGCTTGAAATCTACCCGCTCAAGGTTCGAAAGTGCGGCTGCAACTGCATCTTTTGCTTCGTTGATCAGATACATCCCGATGCACGAGCTTCATTAAAAGTAAAAGACGATGATTTCCGGCTTTCCTTTTTTCATGGGAATTTTATTACACTTTCAAATATGACTGAGAAAGATTTTCAAAGGATCATCGAGCAGCATCTTTCGCCTTTGTATATTTCTGTGCATTCGACTAATGATGCGCTGCGCCAGAAGATCATGCGGTACAAACACGAGATATCAATAATGGATAAGCTCTCATTTTTCGCTAATAATGGCATTACTTTGCATACACAGATCGTGCTTGTTCCCGGCTGGAATGACAGAGACGAGTTAAGAAAAACGGTCTATGACCTTGCTTCTCTTTATCCGGCTGTGCAATCTATAGGCATCGTACCTGTTGGACTGACCAAATTCCGAAATAATCTCCCCGAGCTTTCGAAGGTGAGTCCGTCTCAGGCAAAGGAAGTAATCGTACGGTCTGAAAAATGGAGAACGAACTTTAAAGAAAAATATGATTCCGGTATTGTTTCCCTTGCTGATGAATTCTATCTACTTGCTGGAGAGTCCATACCGGAATCGGACTATTATGAAGGATACCCGCAAATTGAGAACGGCATCGGCATGGTGAAAGAATTTATTGATAATTGGGATGAGTATTCCTCAAATTTACTTAAACAACAAAAGAATAAGAAAGTCCTTTTTGTGACAGGAGTTGCATTTTATCCAATCTTGGAAAATCTGGTAATAACTTTCAACTCAAAGCATGATCAAAATTGGAAAGTCATTCAGGTTGAAAACGAATTTCTCGGCAAAGATGTAACAGTTGCGGGTTTGCTTGCAGGTCAGGATGTCATAAGAGCAATTCAAACAGAAAAATATGATGTACTCATGCTTCCTGAGGAGATGTTAAATGTAGATGGTGTGACGCTGGATGGAATGAAAATTGAGGATATCAAGTGATACTTAATTTATAGAAAATCATTTGAATGCTCAATAAGTTCAGGGTAATTATTCGCCGGAGAGTTAACCTCTTGCGAGACCTCATAAAAATCAAGATCACTGTGAGAATAGGGGACAAGCAATTGTTTCAATTCTTTTACATTACGATTATTGAACCACATTGAAAAGTCACTTTCAGATAGGATGACAGGCATGCGCGGATGTATCGATTTGATAACTTGAGAAGCATCGGTTGTAATAATGCTGCACGAAATGACCTTCTCACCAACAGGGGATTTCCAATTATCATATATGCCTGCAAAGCAGAATGGTTTGTTATCCTTGAGATGGATGAAATAGGGGAATTTCTGCGTGCCACGCTTTTGCCACTCATAAAAACCGTTCGCAACTATAAGGCAACGCCTTTTCTGGAATGAGTGTTTGAAACTCGGTTTTTCATCAATCGTTTCAGAACGTGCATTGATAAGCTTGGAACCAATTGCAATATCCTTCGCCCAGAAGGGAATTAAGCCCCATCTCATCGCAGTAAGTTTTGAACCTCCATTTTCATCAAGTATCACAGCAACATCTTGAGTTGGAGCAATATTATTACTTGGTTCGAGTTCGATCTCAATTTGATCGAGATTAAATATTTCCTTTATCTCTTTTGCTGTGTTAATTCTGGCAAATCTTCCGCACATTGTTACTCCTTATTGTCATCTGCTTTCACCACCCTGATTTGATCCCACTGCGTGGTAAAATGCGGTGATTTATGTGCTCGCTTCATCATCCATGGTTTTTTTATACCAGTTGCTGCGTAATGCAGAGTACTGCTGCCCCATTTCTTGTTTATATTGTCGATTATCTCCGTAAGCCGTTTGTTCCTGCTATGAAAGTATGATTCGGTAAAGAGATTCAATTGGTATTTATCCTGCTCGACAATGCCGCTTAACATAACTCCGGCTTTTTTGTAACGATATCCTTTCCGATAGATTCTTTTCAGATTTTCGTGTGCGTGTTTGATGAAATCCGCAGTACTGTCTGTCGCTTCCGGCAGTTCATACATATAAGCATTTGAATATTGCGGTTCTTTTGGCTTGAATCTATTTGTCGCCACAAATACCTGAATGAAGGATGCAAGGCATTTCTGTCTTCTGAGTTTTTCTAAGGCAGTTGTAACATATGTCGCCACTGCTTCTTCCATTTCTTCAAGCGTCTCGACCGGACGCCCAAATGAGCGTGAACTTACAATCTCTTTTTTATGAGGAGCGACCTCTTCTAAATCGATGGAAGGGATACCTCGAAGTTCAAAAACAGTTGCAAGCCCCATGACAGTCATATTTTTCTTCACCCATTTATCTGGAGCATATTTTAGATCATATGCAGTGTGAAAGTTATTGCGCTTCAAGAGCTTTTCGTATTGCCAGCCCACTCCCCAGATGTCTGACACATCTACCTTTCTCAGGAATTCATCAATTTCATGTTCACTGAACGGGGTTATATCGAGCACTCCTTTATACTTCTTGCTCTTCTTTGCAAAACGGTTCGCTACTTTCGCCAGAGTTTTTGTTTCCGCAATACCAATAGTAACGGGAATGCCGGTCCAGTTCGTGACAGTATTTTTGATCTTCCATCCATACTCAGTGAGGTCTCTATCAGCAAAACCTGACAATCCGAGAAAAGCTTCATCGATTGAGTAAATCTCAAGGTCTGGACTGAATTGCTCAAGTGTTTGCATCACACGATGCGACATGTCGCCATAAAGAGCATAATTTGAAGAGAAAACATAAATATTATGTTTTTTAATAAGATACTCGGCTTCGAAGACAGGTTTGCCAAAAGGCATTCCAAACGCTTTTGCTTCGTTAGAACGAGCTACGACGCACCCGTCATTATTTGAGAGAACAATAATTGGTCTGCCCTCAAGGTCTGGTCTGAAGACTCGCTCGCAGGAAGCATAGAAATTATTACAATCAACAAGTGCGACTATGTTTTTCATATTATAACAAAACAATTCAGAATAGCACGCAGATCCACGCAGATCGAGCAGATTTTCGCTGAAAAATTTTTCTTTTATATTTTTTAAGCATTTTTTTTATGTAGTATGATTCTACTTGATTTTATTTGAAAATATTTTTCTTCTTACTTCAGGTTTTTTCCCAAAGTTAAGAATGAGTCCAATTTCGTATTTTGTTGCCTTAAGATAGTTAATTATTTGAGTATCATCTTCTGGACTAAGAAATTTGTTAGCTTTTAATTCTATTAAAATTTTATCTTCTACAACCAGATCTGCAAAATAGTCTCCAACCAACTTGTCCCGATAATATACTTTTATTGGTTTCTGTGATTCAACAGAGAAACCTTTTAATTCCAATTCAAACTTGAGTGATTTTTCATATACTTTCTCTAAAAAGCCATATCCAAGTAGATTATACACTTTGAAGAAACAGTGAATAATATCATCTGTTAAATCAGAAAATTTATATTTCATCTATTTCATCCTTAGCATGTTTTTTATTTTCTTTATCAGCGCTTATCAGTATAATCAGTGTTCATCAGTGTCCCATTCTTTTTAATAGAAATCAGTTCCACGAAGATTAAGCAGATTCCCCTGATGGCGTATACAGATAAATATTTTATAATAAATTTTATTTATCATTTATTATTTTTTTAGTGTTCATCAGTTTGACCAGCGTTCATCTGCGTTCCATTCTTATATCGGTTTGTGTATAACATAAGTAACCACGCCCCAGATGTGGAAATCCATGTCATCAGTGATCTCGAGAGGTTTGAAATTGATATTGCTGGACTGCAGATAGAGTTTATCGTTTTGATGCCAGATCCTCTTCACGGTGAGTTCGCCATTCACTGCTGCGATCACTATTTTTTGCTTTTCTGCTTGAACTGATCTGTCAACAATGAGTAAATCTCCGGAATGTATTGCAGCATCGATCATAGAATCACCTTCCACCCGGACAAAAAAAGTTGCTGCAGGATGCTTGATAAGGAATTTGTTCAAATCAAGTGTGGATTCGATATAGTCGCTTGCTGGAGAAGGGAATCCGGCTGTGATCTCCGATTTGTACATAGGAAGTTCGAGTTCTATGCCCTCTTCATAACTCATGATCTTCGCGATACCCTTTCCTCGTTTCAAGGGACGGATATTATTATCTTTTTGCTTCATATTTACACGCTCTTGCTCCAAATAATTTTGTGCCAATCCGTATGATATTCGCACCTTCTTCGATGGCAATTTTATAGGAATTGCTCATACCCATAGAAAGAAATTTCATTTCAATATTCGGAATGTCCAGCTTTGCAATATGATCGAAAATCTTCCGTGTTTCCACAAAATAGGAACGCGCATCTTCAGGATCGCCGGTAAAAGGTCCCATAGTCATGAGTCCCATTATCTTTACGTGAGGAAGCAGTGCAATTTCTCTTATAAGTTGTTCAACATCTTCCGGCATCACGCCATTCTTCTGCGGTTCACGTCCGCTGTTTACCTCAATGAGGATAGACATAATTTTATTATTGAGCTCAGCATATTTATCAATTTTTCGTGCAAGTTTGAGGGTATCAACTGTCTCGATCATATCAAAAATTGGCACAACCTGTACAACTTTGTTACTTTGTAGATGTCCGATGAAATGCCACCGTGCTTTATCACCAATTATTTCATGAACAGCAACTGCTTCCTGTACATAATTTTCACCAATTTTATTTATGCCTGCTTCTATTGCTTCAAGGATTTCCTCAGCAGTTCTCGTCTTGGCAGCAGCAACCAACTCGATGCCTTCAGGAATTTCGGAAAGTAAACGTTTAACATTCTCTGTTATTAAACTCATTATGTCCTTTCATAACTAATCACACATTATGAACAACATTCATCTTGATGAACATTCCTTTGTCAACTCCTATCTCATTACATTGAATATCCAATATCCAGCAAGGAATGTTCAATGATGAAGTATTTTTCAGGAAAATTACTTAAAAATCATCAATCTGAAATCAATAATCTTAAATCATAAATCTCCAATCTTACAACATGCTCATTGTTCTTAATTTTCAAAACGATATTTATAAAAAAGTAAGTTGCTGTAACCAGCAGAGTTATTTCTGTTAGCACAGTTATTTTTTTTTATTTTTCAAAAAACTATTGATAATTGTATATTACATATAAACATTTTTATTCCAAAATCAGCCGAAATACGAAAAAAAGAATTTTTACTGATTTTAAAGCTGTATCCTCCACCAACTGTAACATTTGGTAAGAAACCCACATATGCTAAAGAAGCCACATAATCACACCCGAGATTTACCGTAGTATAATAGCCTTTTCTATCTAAGTTTTTAAAATTGTTTATAGCTATTGATATTCCAGTAATACCGACAGCTCTAAGTGCATTAGCGTGTAAAACTATTATATTCTCTTTAATATAACTGCAACTGTCGCTTGTGATCCAACCATAGCCAAGATATATTCCGGGAATCAAACCGGGTGACAGACTGGCAATATAGCAACCTTTCGAGGAACGAATTTTTTCTCCTAAAGACCTAGGTTTTTCATTATGTGTAATATTATTTTCATCATCTAGAACATTTTCAGATTCATTGTTCAATGAGTAAAGATACAAATGATTATTGCTTGATTTATTAGTAAGCAGCTTGTTATATTCAAGATCAATAATATAAGCATTTCCAAAGTTATTATTTGAATCTGTCACTGTTGTGATAAGATTTGCTTCAACAAATACTACTAAGAACACAATTAAACCTACGATAATACCCATCAGTTTTTTAAACATTTTTTACTTCATACCCCCATTTTTAAATATAAGAATTCTTACTTTAAAGTTCATCATACATTTTGAACAACATTCATCTTAATATACCTTCCTTTGTCAACTCCTATCTCATTTCCACATTGGCAGAGCACTTTATTGTTATTATAAATAGCGTCGTCTTCAATAATCCGCTTCTTATGGCAGCGTAGAATATGTCCTCGTCCTACTTTTTCATATTTGAATATTTTACTCTTGCATTTGTCGCACCTGATAATAATGATGCGGGAACGGTCTGCCATATTAGAAAAGCTCTTGCTGTGAGTGTGGAGTTGCGGGTTTTTTCTTTTTCTTGTACTCTATCTTCTTTTCTTCAAGGAGTTCCTGCTCGATCGCTGTTATGAAAGGAGATTGCTTTTGTACATAGGATTTTCCATAGAGAAAGCGGTTTTGGGCATGTGTCAGATAAAGCTGATCTCTTGCACGGGTCATGCCGACATAGAATAATCTTCGCTCTTCATCGATGTCGCATTTCTTATCTTCAAATAATGAATAGGGAAGTATCCCATTTTCGCATCCTGCAATAAAAACGCAGTCGAATTCAAGCCCTTTTGCAGAATGGAGGGTGAGGAGGTTCACTCGTTCAAGTGTGAAATCACTCGTGTCCACGCCGGAACCAAGTACCGTAAATTTCAGAAATGCATCGAAACCATCTCCAAAATTCTCGGCATAGTTCATGAGCTTTCTTATAGATTCATCCAATCGAATTTTCTCTTTGAAGAATTTCTTGATGATCATGTCGAGTGCCTGCTGCACATCATTCTCAATAAGACAGATTTTAAGTTCAGTGAGATCGGGGATGGTCAGAATATTTCGCTTTATCAGTTCATCTATGAGAAACATATTTCTTGGATTGAGTGCAAGACGCAGCACATCGAGGATGGATTTCACCGGTTCTTCAAAAAATAAGGAATTCTCTGTTACTTTTTGATAGGGAATGGAGTGGTCATTGAGTGCTTTTTCCAATGCAGGCATCTGCGCTTTAAGACGGCAAAGGATCGCCACATCGGACAAACTTGTTACCCTTGAGCCTTCGCTTCCATCGGTGATGGAGCTGTCCATTGAGAAGAATCGTACGCCGCCAATCAATTGTTCGATTTCACGGGCAATGAACTCAGCTTCGCTTTTATCTGTGCCGTGAGAAGTAATATTGATCTTCACACCTTCATGCAGTCCGGAGAGCATTTCCTGAGCTTCAATAACCTGGTTGGATGCGCTGAGAATTGTGTTGGAGCAGCGATAACTTTGCAAAAGTGAAACGATATGGGCTTGTGGATAATCCTTCTGGAATTTCTTGATAAAACCGACATCCGCACCACGAAAGCCGTAAATCGCCTGGTTTGGATCTCCTATCGCAGTTATGTTTGCCAGTTTTTCCGGTTTGATGAGTTTTATAAGCTGATACTGCGCTGCATTAATATCCTGAAATTCATCAATGAGAATGAACTGCAATTTTTTCTGATAATGTTGCCGAATTTTCTGTTCACTCTTTAAAAGCATGACCGGTTTGTAGATCATATCTTCAATATCAAAAAGATTAAATTGAAGGAGCGCTTTCTCATATTGCATGAAATATTCTTTGGTCGAATTTTTTCTTATTTTTGATTGAGGAATCGCTTTCTGCTTGATACGTGAAATTTCCTCTGAGAGCTGCTTTGCATCTTTTTTATCACATCCTGCTTTTTCAATAAGGAAACGCTGCTTATCTTGTTCATCAAGGATGCCGAATTGGGAATCCCGTTTGAAATATGCTGCATGTTCTTTCAGGATCGAGTAACCAAAGGAGTGGAAGGTTGATACCTGCAGTTCCTCTTTTGAAGTGTTATCGAGTATGTTATCGAGGCGCTCTTTCATCTCTTCAGCAGCTTTGTTCGTGAAGGTTACTGCGAGAATATTCGCCGGTTTAATACCAAGCTGTTTGATGAAGTAGGCAATCCGTGCAGTCAGAGTTCTTGTTTTACCTGTTCCCGGTCCTGCGAGGATGAGGAGTGGTCCCGGATAGTATTGTACTGCGAGTTTTTGATCTTCGTTGAGTTCCTCAAGAAAATCAGAAGGAGTTTGTTGAATTACCCTTTTTTCTTCTTTTTTTTTGAAGAATTCGGGTTCGTCCTCTTTTGTATGCAATTTCTGAAATGATGCGATGTCAAAATTTATCAGCGGTTTTGAAGATGGAGGTTTAATTTCTTTTTTGAGATCGGTAAAGAGTGCTTCCTGGTTTTGCAGATCCTTTATTTCTTCCCTTGTGAAAGTTCTGATTTTGCCGTATTCACCGTCAAATCCTTCTTCGATATGCACCTGTCCATTGCGCATCCTTCTGATAGATTCTGTAAGGATTTCATTGGTTTTTTTCTGTACTTCATCAAGAGGAGTGTGGAGGAGAATATCAAATTCAGAGTCAAATTTCTGCAGCAAAGCATCATATGCTTGTGTGACTTTTTTGGAATTCTTTCCTACACCCAAAATTTCCGAAAGGATCTCATCCAAAGTGATAAGAGAATGGAATGTATGCCTGTGTGGTCGTGCTTCAGGATCAGCTCTGTCTGCAAGCTGTGCAACGCGATTGAGCACGCCGACTGTTACTTTTTTTCCACATACAGGGCAAATTCCTTTATGTATTAGGGTTTGAACAGGATCCCAGCTTATGCCGCATTTTCGATGTCCGTCATAATGATATTTTCCTTCCTGTGGAAAGAACTCGACCGTACCTAAAAACTGATCCTTATTTCCTGATTTCATTGCCTTGTGAATGGCTTCATAACTGAGTTCAGTGTCGAATAGATTTGCTTCTCTGCCGAGTTTTGAAGGTGAGTGTGCATCGGAGTTTGAGATAAGTGTATATTTATCCAGGAAAGAGCACACCCAATTCATAGGAGGATCGGAAGAAAGTCCTGTTTCAACTGCAAAGATGTGCTCTGCAAGGTCTTCGTAGCATTCCTCGATCGTGTCGAAGCCCGATTTTGAACCGAGTGCAGAAAACCACGGTGTCCAGATATGTGCAGGAACTAGAAACGCATCATCCGAGGTTTCGAGAACAATTTCAAGCAGATCGCGTGAGTCAAGCCCAAGTATCGGTCTGCCATCAGAGGTTATATTTCCGATTTGAGAAAGCTTGTTTTGTATTTTTTCGACCGTGACAAAATCCGGCGCAAAAAGCACATTATGCACTTTTCGGACTTTTCCATTTTTTTTATAGATATTACTTATTTCCGCAGTCAAAATAAAGCGGGTGAGATTATTGCTTTGTACTTTTTGAAATTCATTTTTAAGTGTAAAAAGTCCCTGTTCAGCAGGTTCGAGTTTTTCTCTGAGTTCCTTAAGCCATCCGGGGTGTGAGAAGTCACCGGTTCCGACAACTGTGATTCCTTTTTTCTGCGCCCATTTATCGAGTTCTTCCGGGATCAGGTCTTTGCTCGTGGCAATTGAAAAATGCGAGTGAATGTGGAAATCTGCGATAAATTTCATACAATTACGTCGCAGTTCGGAAAAGCCCAATCAAGCCGATAGTCCCAAATATAATATTCGCAAACCATGCAGCCATGACCGGTGAGAGCAATTCGTTATATCCGAGACTCTGTCCGAATCTCACCATTGAGATGTAAAAAAAACAGATCGCAATCGCTATCACGAAGCTGATCCCGCGCGATTTTCCTCTTTTTGAGAGCGTTGCAAGGGGTATGCAGAACAGTATCATTATCATATTCACAAATGGATATGCTAATTTAAGATTCATTTCCACAAGTTCTTTCTGATGCTTTTCTCCGATCCTCCGCAAACGCTCCACATAATCCTGCAGCTCAAAAACGGTCATCTCATCTGGTTTTTTAGTACTCTTCACCAGATCCTGCGGCTGTATATGAATATCATCAAAAAACTGTTCCTCAAAATTTGTGAAGGATATGAGCTTGTTGTCTTCAAATTCACGAATATACCCGTTATAAAAAGTGAGTTTCATCTCCTTACCATTCCTTATTGAATCAGCTTCCCAGAGTCCGTGCTCTGCGTGTATCTTTTTTATAATATGATTATCATCATTAAAGATCGAGATGTCGATATTCTTTATTTTATCTTTATAGCCATCGAGAAAGCCGATGTAGTACAGTCGGTTTTTATCATCCTTATATTGAATATCGGAGCGGACACGGATATCGGATTTTTTTTGGTTTTTTATCTTAACTCTTTCGATATAAACACGCGTATCTTCTGCCCATGGCATGACAGTGTCTCCGAATACAAACAACAGGATTGTTACGAGAAATCCAAATGCAAAAAGCGGGACTGACATTCTTTTTATGCTGATGCCAGCGCTGCGGATTGCGACAGTTTCGTTATGTTTACCCATGTACTGCATCAGGAAAAGACCTGCAAGAAGGATAGCTACCGGTGAGGAGAGTACAACTATATAGGGAATTCGTAAGATAAAATATGACACTACATCCCAGAATGCCGGCTCTTCACTGAAAAACCTACTCCATTTTTCAAAGAATTCTATCACCATAAATATCGCAGCAAAAGAAGCAAGAATGACAAGGTAAAGACGGGCAAAACTTTTAAATAGATATTTATCAATTATTTTCATAGGATGATTCTTTTTTCTGCTTACGCTTGAAGAAGTTCTTGAATTTTTCTATATGAATTACCTTTCTTTCGCGCATTGAATAGATCACAAGATAGATTCCGACCATAGTGAAAAGTATATTTGATATCCACATGCCGATAAAGGGTGAGATGATCATCTTGTCCGCAAGCTCCTCGCCAGCAAAAAGTGAGATATAATAAACAACAAACACGAGAGAACTTACAATGAAACCCATGCCAACGGAATTCGTCCTGGTCATCATGCCTATAGGTGCCCCAATGAGAATAAACACAAGGCAGGCAAAAGCGATGGAATATTTTTTATCGATCTCAACCTGGTATTTGCTGATCTCTCTACTCAAGCTGTAAATGCGCTGGTCACGGACATTTATAAGATGTTTGAGTTTATTTATTTCTTCCTGAGTTCCCTGTTCGGGATTTTCTTCCATTGCGAGAAGCTGCTCTTCATACTTCTGCTTATCATTGATCTTCTCCTGGCGCTGACGGTCGAGGTCTTCGATATGTAGCTTCATGTCTGAAGAACTCATTTCCCTGTCACCGCGTTGCGCAAGATGTGCTTCACTTACGCCGATGCCGAGGTCGGGGATTTTTATTCTGTACTCTTTGAATACAATGGTTGTGTAATCCTGCGGATCATCTTTTGAAATTTCATGGATAAGTCCGTTGTACAATGTTGCATAAAGAGAGTTCCCACCATTGAATAATTCTATATTCCCGTACGCAGCGGTTATTGTTCTGGGATATTTGCCGTTGCTCTTATCATAAATGACAATGTCGTTGTATTTTTCACCATCTTCAGATTTGTCGTGATAATAGAAATTGTAATCTTTCAGTTCTGTAAAAAGTCCGGGCTTTAGTTCTGAAGTGGGTCTTCGCGTGCTTATTTTAATGAGGAGGTTTTTCAGTTCAAAATTGCTCTCCGGCAAAATGTGGTCGTTGAAGTATATCATAAAAAGAGAGATGAGTATTGCAACGATCACGACCGGTTTCATCATTCTGTAAATATTGATGCCGCTTGCTTTGAAGGCGGTTATTTCGTTGTCGGATGAAAGCCGCCCAAAAGCCATAATGGTCGCAACGAGTACTGCCATAGGAATTGCGAGTGCAAGCATGAAAGGTAAACTTAATACAAAAACCTGCGTGGTCGTCCAGAGGTCGAGGTGCTTGGTGATGATGAGATTCAGTAAATCAAGCACTCTGTCCAGCAGCATAATGAAGGTAATGACTACGACGGATAGTACAAAGGGACCTGCATGCTCACGGAGAATGTATTTTGATAATATTTTCATTGAACGACCTTAGCTGTGCAGTTTTTGAGACGTGAGAAAATTGTCAATTTTTGGGAAAAAATAACAAAGGATATTAACCACCCGACTCCGTTCCGACATGTCTGGAACTACGCCGCGGCAGGCGAAAAACACGAAAAAACACCAAACAAATACCACGCAAAGAGCGCAAAGAAAAGAAGACGCAAAGGACGCCCGGCTTCTTCCCGATGTGTCGGGACGGATACGCCGTGGCAAGCAGAGATTAACAATAATAACACAAAATATATCATTCCTGGGGAAGAATAAATACTGCATACTTCTAAGATCTAAAATCGTAGTTCGATATTCATTATTCGTAAATATTATATTTTACATAGTGTTTGAAAAAAAGTAAAACAAAAAAATATAAATAAAGAAATTTTACTTTCATATCTTACCTTAGGTGAAATCCGTTTCATGTTCTTTATCTGCGTTCATCAGCATTAGCTGCGAAAGCCGTAAGGCGAATCTGCGTGCTATTCCTATTTTAAGAATTCATGATGCATTTTTGTCTTGACAAGTTTCTGAGCAGATGATCCAATCATCATGAAACTGAAATAATTTCAGTTTTGTAAAGAGAGGTAAAATGGAAAAAAAGTTATTTTTATTGGTTTTATCTTTATTATGTTCGGGAATAGTTAACGCTGCCATCCTCAACGTGCCGTCTGAATATTATTCAATCCAAGCAGGTATAGACTCTTCATCAGTTGGAGATACCGTCTTAGTCCAACCGGGAACCTATGTGGAGAATATTAACTACAATGGCAAAAATATTACAGTTGCTTCATTGTTTCTGACGACGCAGGATACTACATATATTTCACAGACGATTATTGATGGCAATCAAAACGGGAGTGTTGTTATTTTCGAGAATGGAGAAGATTCGACAGCGATTTTAAGTGGATTTACAATTACCAATGGATATGCCGACATTCCATATGAATATGGAGGTGGTATTAATTGTTCGCAGAATTCTTGCCCTGAACTGAGTAATTTACTGATTTTTTCAAATTATTCAAAAGGCTGGGGAGGGGGAATCAGTTGTTGGAATGGTTCGAATGTTTATTTAAAATCCTCTAAAATTTATGATAATCATGCAGATCATGGGGGCGGTGTTAGTTGTTATAATTCGAGTCCTAGCATTTCTGATGTTTTAATAAGTAATAATTCGTCTGAGTTTTTTGGAGGTGGTTTTTATTGTAAAGAGTATTCTTCTCCCACATTTACTGATGTAGAAATATCCAATAATATTGCATATCTTTGTGGAGGAGGTATAGCTTTATACCGGAATTCATCCCCTACATTTAACCATGTACGCATAAACAATAATTATTGTGAAGATGATGACGGTTTGGGGGGAGGTCTTTTTGTTACTCGTTCATCAGTAAGTTTGTTCTGCGCGACAATTAACCAAAATACAGCAGCCCATGGAGGTGCAATTCGTTGTGCATTAAATGCAATTGTTGAAATAAATGATTCACATTTTTATGAAAATATCTCCTATTGTAATGCAGGATGTATTTCATGTGATGATTCAGATATATTTATGAAAAGTTGTACTATTAACAGTTCAAATGCGTTAAGTTATGCGGGTGCCTTGTATATTTGGGATAGTTCTTATGTAAAATTGGATAGTGTGGCTTTACTGAATAATATCTCAAGTGTAGGTGGTGGAATAAATGTCGAAAATTCAACGCTTGATATTTACAGCAGTTATTTGTATAACAATTCTGCTTGCGATGGGGGAGCAATAATCAGTTTTAATTCTGATTTGAATATCTTCAATAGTCTTTTTGTTGAAAATGGAACGTATGAAGGTGGGAGTGCAATTGATGCAAGAAATAGTACAGATGTGTATTGTTGTAATCTCACAACAACCGATAATTATGCTCAAACAAGCTGTGGTGGCATCAAGTGTGATTCAAGTTCTGAACTTGAGATGTATAATTCTATCTTGTGGAACGACACACAACCCGAAATTATTGGTAATAATGTATCAGTAATGAACTCTGATATACAAGGAGATTGGACAGGTGTGGGAAATATTGATATTGATCCCATGTTTGCAGACACGTTGAATGAAGATTATCGTTTGACTGAGAATTCTCAATGTATAGACGCAGGAATACCAGACACGACAGGACTGGACATTCCATCGTGGGATATGGATGGTAATATTCGAGTATGGGATGGGAATGGTGATGGAATAGCGATCATTGACATGGGAGCGTATGAATATGGAGCACCATCTTATTCAATTGATCCTCCAGACATTCCGCATACTGCAATGATTTGGAATTTCCCAAATCCAACCAAAAATTCAACCACAATACACTATTCTCTCAAACAAAATTCTCATGTAAAAATCAGCATTTACAACGTTAAAGGACAGTTAACTTCAATAATTGTGAATGAAGAACAAATCAAAGGAGAACATTCAGTAATTTATAATACTGAAAAATTAAAATCTGGAGTGTATTTTTATAAGATTGAAGCTGGAGAATTGTCAGAAATTAAGAAGTTGGTTGTGATAAAATAAATTAATAGGACGCTGATCCACGCAGATTGAACAGATTTTCGCAGATTAAGAATTTTATTTATTTTTTTCATTTTATTTTCTAAATCAGTGTTCACCCTGTGAAATAATCCCGATACATCGGGATTCCTGCTTTGCAGGATTTCGCGGGGTAAATCAGCATAATCTGTGTTCATCAGTGTTCTATTCTTCTGGTATTTTTCTAGATTATATCTATAAAAAATCCTTAAACTTGACAGCTCCATCCCTAAAGAACTTATTCCAAATACATGAAAAATGAAAACAAAATTCTCAAAGAAGTTATCATCTATTGCGACGGCTCATGCAAAGGAAATCCCGGTCCTGGTGGGTGGGCATCAATACTTGTCTATCGTAGAAAAAGAAAAATTCTCACCGGTTTTGCCAGAGAAACGACCAACAACATCATGGAACTCACCTGCGCGGTCAAAGCGCTTGAAGCATTAAAAGAGCCATGCACAGTCGTAGTTTACTCGGACTCGACATATCTCGTGAAAGGCATGACTGAATGGTTACAGAACTGGAAAGAGAAGCAATGGAAAAATTCACAAAAAAAACTCATTAAGAATCTTGAATTATGGCAGCAGCTCGATAGATTCGCAAAGAAACACACGATATACTGGCAGTGGCTCAAAGGGCACGAAGGCCATCCTGAAAACGAAGAATGTGACAGGTTGGCAAAAAATGAAATAAAAAAACGTTTAAAATAATATGATCTATCAGGAGATTTAATGAAAAAAATAATTTTACTTATGATTATTCCTTTGTTATTATTCGGCTGTAGTTTGCTTAAGAATGTTCCCAAAGAGCGTCTGCAAACTCAATTCCTTCCTGAATATGTGAAAAATCTCTATCTTGGCATGCCTCTCGAAGATTTTGAAGAGATCAAAGATATGAATACTATGATCGCTGAAAAGGGAATCTCATTTCGACATCAGTATGAAGAAGTTATCAATGATGACCGGCTTGAATCAATAGTGTATTACTTTGATGCGAATATTTCATCTCAACCCTTGTATGAAATGATCTTTATTTTCAAGCCGGATTTTAATGTAAAAACCTATGCCAATGAAATGTATGGCACACCTTCGGTTGATTTTCATTTACCATTTGACGAATGGTGCTGGCCGAGTGGGGAAGGTTTCCAGATCGTTGCATGGACTTTTGAAAACAAACTTGTTATCATCGGTACGATCAAGAAGACCGAATGGGGCGACCTTAATATTTGCGGAGAATAATGGTTTTTGAAACACCTCGTTTGATCATCAGAATTCCTACAACAAAAGATGAAGATGTGGATTTTTATTTCCAGCTCTGGAATGATCCGCGCGTGATGAAGAATGTCGGTTTTCCAAAAGGACTTATGAAGCGTAGGGAAGATATCATTGCACAACTTGCCCGAATCTATCCATCTGAATACGACCGTACTTTGATAGTGATAGAAAAACAGAGCAACAAACCGGTTGGAGAATGCAAGCTGGGTTCAGCAAACGAAGAAGGCGTTGCACATACTGATGTGAAATTAATACCTGAATTCTGGGGAAAGGGATTTGGTGTAGAGATTAAACAAGCATTGGTTGATTATCTCTTTACCCATACAACTTGTAATTCGATAGAAGCATCTCCAAACAAAGAGAATATTGCGTCTCAGAAAATGCAGGAAAAAGTAGGCGGCATACGAATCAGAGAAGGGACATATCATTTCCCGGAGCACATGAAATCCTATACAAAATCTGTTGACTTGTACATTTATAGATTGGATCGAGCTGTCTGGCAAAAAAATATAAAATTTGATAATAAATGAAAATGTTAAAATTTTAAAAATAAAAGGAGATTTTAGATATGGAAAATGCAATTACTTATTTGAATGCAAATCCGATTTTGTGGGTAATTCTTGGTATTTTAGCTGTTTTATTAATTGTTGCAATTATTAAAAAGATGTTCAAATTACTTATTGTACTGGTTGTGATCGCACTGGTATATTTAGGTTATTTATTCTTCACAGGTAAGGAAATTCCCATGAATAAAGAGGGCTGGATCGAGCATGGTAAGGAGTTGATTGAAAAAGGAAAAGATGCCGGTAAAGACCTGCTTGATAAGGGAAAAGAAGCAGGAAAAGATCTGCTAGAAAAAGGGAAAGACGCAGGTGAGGATTTGATAGAGAAAGGTAAGGAGGAATTGAAGAAGAAAACAGATGGTTAGAATGCTGTAAAAATGTTGTTTCCTATAATTGAATTTTTCTAATTCTCTCTGTGTACTCTGTGTACTCTGTGGTTATATTATAATTCTGTTTACCCTTCTATTAGGCTCTGATCACCCCGAAACTGACTGCAGAATTTATCATTGCTTGCAGTTCATTGATGGCTTTGGATACCGACTGCCCGATGAGATCCATTTTGGATATTTGGTAGATGCGTTCGGATGCTTTTTTGATTTCCTGGGCAGAAAATATCTGTTCAACAAGCCCGCAGGATTTTATAAGAGATATAATTACAATATCGCGGGGTTCGGGAATTTCATCACTGAGAACGATCTTACGAATACGATTCTTGACTGTTAATTCTTCTGTATTGTTAAGAATAGGATACCGCTTTTGAGGAAAAAGCCCGAGAATTTTCTTCTTCTTTTCTTCAAGAATACCGTTATTAACAAGCCGTTGTGTTAGCACTTCTCTCAGATTGCTGTATTTGTTTCTTATCTCTTTTACCCAATATAAAGCATTCTTGCTGTCAGGATATTGCTTGATCATTTGAATAATATCATCATAGACAGGATCACCTGTTTCAGTATCATCAATGAGGATCAGGTGCTCAAGATCAGTATCTATTTTATTTTCTAACGCAAGTTCCATCAAAATAGCTCCTGCAAGTGCGCTTTCGAAAGACATAAGCGACATAGGTAGAAAATTTCCCTTCTTGTCATCAAGAGAAAGTAAAATTAATTCTTCTGCAAAACTAAGCATCCACATTCTCCATAGATTTATTTACATACGATTCACTTGAAATGAAAAAAAACAGTCAATGAAATTTATTCAATTAAAAAAATAAACTGAGAAAACATCCAAAATGACAAATACTTTGACAAGAATAATCCATCTCCGTCATATATAGACGATATAAAGAAATGTTATTCGTTGGAGGATAGATGATTAATCCGCAGATATTCAGAGAATATGATATACGTGGCATTGTTGATAAGGATCTCACAGACCATGCTGTCGAGAATATCGGGCTCAGCTTTGGCACCTATTTACATAAATTGAATTTAAAAACCGTTGCTCTCGGCGGGGACTGCCGCCTCAGCTCGAATAAATTTCGTGCAATACTCAGCAATGCGCTTCAAGAAACGGGTTGCAAAGTTATTGATGTGGGCACAGTTCCCACACCTGTATTGTATTATGCAATAGAAAAATTGAAGACAGATGGTGGAATAATGGTTACCGGAAGTCACAATCCTCCGGAATTCAACGGCTTTAAACTCTGCGTAGGCACCTTTTCCATTTATGGGCAGGAAATTCAGAAGATTAGAGAGATCATTGATGAGGGCGTATACATTTCCGGAGAAGGTTCTTATGAAAAATATGATTCAATCATTCAGGATTACCAGGATTATGTGGTGGAACATCTTCTATTGGACAGACCTCTCAAGGTGATCGTGGACTCAGGAAATGGCACTGCCGGACCAGTTGCGCCAGATATTTATCGCAGATTGGGATGCAAGGTCATTTCCCTTTTTGAAGAAATGGACGGCACCTTTCCAAATCATCATCCTGATCCCACTGTCGAAAAAAATATTGAAACGCTTATCAGAAAAGTGATAGATGAAAAAGCTGATCTTGGAATTGGCTTTGATGGCGATTCCGATCGCATTGGCGCAGTTGATGAGAATGGAAATATTGTGTGGGGCGATCAGCTTCTCATGATATTTTCACGAGCTTTACTCAAAGATCACCCTGGTGCAACAATTATTTCTGAAGTGAAAGCATCAAAAAATTTCTATGATGATGTGCGAAAACAAGGTGGAAATCCAATTATGTGGAAAACCGGGCACTCACTTATTAAGGAAAAAATGAGAGAGGAAGAAGCGCTTCTCGGTGGAGAAATGAGCGGACACATGTTCTTTGCAGATAAGTATTTCGGTTATGATGATGCAATCTATGCTGGTGGCAGACTGCTTGAAATTCTCTCCCGAACTGACAAACATCTCAGCGAACTGCTCTCTGATGTACCTCCTGTTTACAACACTCCTGAGATCAGAATTGACTGTCCTGATGAAAAGAAATTCGAGGTCGTTGAACAGGTGAAAAGTTATTTTGAAAAGAAGAAATGCAATATAAATGATATTGACGGAATGCGTATTACTTTTGAGGACGGATGGGCTTTAGTGCGCGCCTCGAACACCCAACCCGTGCTGGTACTCAGGTTTGAAAGCACTACAGAACAGCGCCTTGCTGAGATCAAAGATATGATCATGAGAAAAGTTGAGGAGTTTATTAAAGCAGCTTCCTGATCCCATGAGCTTTTCACGCGAGATATACGTTTCTGATCTGCTTTCCCCGGAAGCTATTAGCCTCAATATTACTGAACCGAATAAAATACAGCTTCTACAATTTTTATGCACTCGCATGTCGAAAGTGTATTCTGATGTTGACGAGAAACCATTTTTCAGAGATATTTCACAAAGAGAGAATGATCTTTCCACAGGCATTGGAAATCATATTGCGATTCCTCATGCAATTTCAGAAAATGCCAAAAAACTTCACCTCTTCTTTGCTACACATACAGGCATTGAATATGACTCTCTTGATGGAAAACCGGTGAATATCATTTTTATGCTTGCAATACCTTCAGCAAAAAAACAACTATACTCGTCATTTCTTATGCAGGTCTC
This sequence comes from Candidatus Cloacimonadota bacterium, assembly GCA_049903315.1. Taxonomy (GTDB): domain Bacteria; phylum Cloacimonadota; class Cloacimonadia; order JGIOTU-2; family JGIOTU-2; genus Celaenobacter. The sequence continues at coordinate 227,225 of JBNGBT010000002.1, forward strand.
TTCTCTAATGAGAATACGCGAACTAAGAGATGAATTGATAAAAGCAAAAAAATCCGAACAAGTCATAGGGCTTTTCAAAAAATATGAGAATATGAAATAATGAAAAAAATAGTCTGCCTTCTCATTTTATTAAGTGTTTCTGTAGTTCTTATCGCAGAAACTGAATCCATGACCCTTCATTTTACGAAGGAAGACTTTACGTTTACAAAGCAAAATAATTATGATGTGATTAATCCTCCGCAGAATAATAATTTTGTATTTACTACGGGATTAGGCGAACCGCAGCTTCCCTTGAAAATTATCACACTCTCGATCCCTTATGATAAAGAGATAAGTGAAGTGAAGATAATTCATAAAAAGGTACATGCACTCAAGGGTGAGTTCTTGCTCTATCCAGTGCAAAAGCCAAAAGTATTATCAGATGAATCTCCAATGGAGTTTATTACTGCTGATCCTGCCATCTACGGGAAATCATCAATATTCCCTGAGCATGTCCTACAAATCTCAAGATCGGGATTTCTTTCCGGATATCATCTCGGATCTTTTTTAGTGAGTCCTTTTCAATATGATTCTTTAAATAACGAGCTGGTTTTTATAGATGAACTCAAATTAGAAATAGTGTATTCTGAGAGCAAAACATCCGGCATCGAAATTTCGCAGAGAAGCCAAGCAACTCAAACCTTTCTCTCGGAGCAGATAGCAAAGGTTGCTTATAATAAAAATGATATTCATGATCCTCATACTGTTCTTAAAGAAGTTAAGGACGATATTTATGAATACGTGATCATTACAACGAATAATTTTAAGGCAGAATTCCAGCCACTTGCTGAGTGGAAAACGCAGAAAGGAATTCGCACACTGGTTGTTTCTACCACAGATATTTTCAATAATTATGGTGGAGTTGATAATGCGGAGAAAGTAAGGAATTTCATAAAGGATTACTATCAAAACCATGGAACATTGTGGATTCTTCTTGGTGGAGATACGAATTTTGTCCCATACAGAGTAGCATTTGCTTTTGACTGTGAATATAGTTCGTATTCGGATAATTTTCTTCCCTGTGATCTTTATTTTTCCGACCTTAACGGCACATGGAATGATAACGGCAATCTGATTTACGGCGAACTTGAAGACAATATAGATATGTATCCTGATGTGTTCGTTGGTCGGGCATCTGTAGAAAACATCCAGGAAGTTACTGCCTTTGTCGATAAAATTCTCACTTATGAAAAGAATCCACCTACTGATTATCAAACAGATATGATGTTCCTTGCTCAGGTTTTATGGAATGATCCGTACACCGATTCCGGGGTAAGTAAAAATTTTATTGATGAAGCATACGTGCCATTTCAGTTCGATCCAATAACAAAGTTATATCAATCACTTGGAAATACATCACTTGATATTGTAATGGACAGTCTTAATGCAGGAAAGCACATTGTAAATCATTGTGGTCACGCATGGTATGGATCGATGTCACTCGGTAACGGTTCACTTCATAATAGTAATATGGATAATCTTACGAATGCGCCTGCATTCTCGATATGGTACACGATCGGATGTTGGCCCGCAGCTTTTGATTATAACTGCATTGCTGAACATTGGATAAATAATGCTAATGGCGGAGGGGTAGCTTTCATAGGAAATTCACGCTATGGATGGGGAAGTCCGGGCAATCCGCTTTATGGGTATTCAGACACATTTGATCAGGAGTTTTTTAAACAACTTTTTCAGGATGAAATACATAATATTGGTATGACTATGGCATTTGCAAAATCTGTGTATGTGCCTTATTCAAGAAATGAGAATGTCTTCCGCTGGTGCGAATATGAGATAAACCTTCTCGGCGAACCGGAGATGCAGATATGGACTGATCTTCCGCAGAATTTATACGTAACGCATCCTGATAGTATTGCAATTGGAAATTGCGATGTGCAGATCACCGTTAGTGATGGAACGAATCCTTTGAAAAATGCTCGAGTATGTATGATGCAAAGTGATGAAATATATCAAGTGGCTTATACTGATATGCAGGGAATGGCTTATTTCTCGATTTCCACATGCAATGTAATTGAGGATATTCTTCTGACAGTAACTGCAGAGGACTATTTACCCTATCAAAGCACTATAAAGGTTATCGGAGATATTCCATATGTGATGATTGATTCTTATACAACGAATAATTCGGTGCACGGATATGTGATACCTGGAACAAATGTAAGCGTGGATGCAGGATTCCATAATTTCGGACAGATGCCAGCACAGAATGTTGATGTTCTTCTCATAAATACAAGTGACCTTATAACGCTCATAGACAGCACTCATTATATTTCATACCTTGATCCTAAAACAGGTATCTTTGAAGAAAATGTTTTTTCCTTCTATGTTTCCCCTGAAGTTGAAAATGGGGAAGTGCTTCCAATTCAATACTCAATTACAGATAATGCAGATGGTTTGTGGGAAGGAACAATTTCAGTAACAGGTGCCTCTCCTATTTTTGAATATATATATCACCAGGTTTTCGATTCGACAAACGGGAATGGAAACAACATTCCTGAACCGGGTGAGCAGATTGATATCAGGCTTATCGTAAAAAACACAGGGCTTTCTCAATCATTCGATACTCAACTTTCTCTTTCCTCGGATAGCCCGTGTGTGAATATACCCTATTGCATCTGGGATATTGGTGATGTGCCTGCAGGTCAGTGTACAGAATGCACAGTCACTTTGATGATAAACAGCTCATGCATTCCACCGGAATTCGCAGATATTGAACTCGCGTTTATAGATAGTCTGGGATTTACATGTGTCGATACATTCAAACTTACAATTGGTGAGACAGGATTTTCTGATGATGTGGAATCCGGAGATGACAAATGGACTCATTGGGGAACTGAAGATCTCTGGCATCTTACTGATCGAAAATCAGTATCCGGCGATCATAGCTGGTACTGTGGAATTGAAGATTCAACATATTATCCTGATAATGTAAACGAAGTACTCGAATCGATTTCGTTTACTATTGGAACAAATCCTGCACTTACTTTCTGGAGCTGGTATGAATTCACAAACTACGGTGTAGATGGTTTTTATGTAGAGATATATAACGGCACCGAATGGGTCATCCTCGATTTTATCGGAAGCGGAGGAGCGCTTCCTATACTCACTACAAAAAATGGCTGGCTGGAATATACGTATGACCTTTCAGATATTCCTTCGGGAACTGAATCACAAATCCGATTCCAGTTCGTAAGCGATGATGAGGATGTTGCTGAAGGTGTTTATATAGATGATGTTGTAGTATTTACGGATGATTGCCCAATTTCTGTTGATTTTATTGCAGATACCTTTTATGGTGAAGAACCGGTCAGCGTGCAGTTTTCTGATCTCAGTTATGCTGAAACAGGTCCGATCACAAGCTGGGATTGGGATTTTGGAGATGGAAATACTTCACTCGAAATGGATCCCCAGCACACTTATATTGAAGACGGATTATATACAGTCACATTGCAGGTAGCAGACCAATTCGGAATTACATCATTTACAAAAAAAACTGATTATCTTCATATCCTGCCTGATACAACGAAGACAGTATATGTGAATCCTGACGGCACAGGTGATTTCACAAATATTTCAGAAGCGCTTGATGTTCTGAATGCAGGGGACAGTCTCATCATCGCAGACGGAGTGTATGAAGGGATAATGAATACCGGTCTGGCTATCCCGAAAGATAATATCACGATCAGCTCTGAGAATGGTTATGAAAATTGTATTATAGACGGAAGTGATCTTTATACTGCTTTTATGTGTGGATTTAAGGATGGAGTTACATTTTCAGGCATTACATTCTCTCACTGTTATCATAATGGATATGGAGGTGCAATAAGCACGAATGGCTCCACAACATTTATGAATTGCCTTTTTCAAGAATGTTCTTCAGATTATGATGGCGGTGCGATCTGGGCTGTTGGCGGAACTTACTTAGAGATTGAAGATTGCCTTTTTGAAAACTGTGCTGCAGATGAAGGTGGTGCAGCTTACATCGAGCTCCTTGAAGAAGTTACGGTTAGAAATAGTGAGTTTTTATATTGCCAGAGTAATGATGATTCAGGTGGTGCACTCTACTTGAATGTCATCAATACCCTTGATATCAACTCTTGTGATTTTAATCAATGCAGTGCTTTGACTCCTGGTGAGGGTGGCGCAATCGTTACAAAAGATGTGTACTCAATGCAGATAAAGAATTCTCATTTCAACGAATGCGAGTCTGTTATTAATGGAGGAGCTTTACACACTGAGGATTGCCAGGATGCCCTATTCGATTCATGCTCATTTATGTATAATGAGTCGGCAAGTGGTGGTGCGATCAAATTGGAAAATTCTTCTGTAGATATTACACATTGCGAATTCGGTTTCAATGAAGCGACTATCGGCGCAGGATGTTACATTGGACAGGGATCAATGGTCATAATCGACAATTCATTGTTTTATGAAAATTCAAGCACTGCGACGAACTCCAAAGGGGGAGCACTTTATATTAATGATTGTGTGACTGCAGTAATAAATTCTACGATTGCCAATAATAACATGAATTCTCAGGGAGGTGGTATCAGTCATCTTGGTACTCATGTAATGTCAGTCTACAATTCGATACTGTGGAACAACTATCCGACAGATATTTGGGCTGTTGATTCTACAAGAATAAATATCGCATATTCCGATGTAACAGAGCCATGGAACGGGCAGGGAAATATTTCTGCTGATCCACTTTTTGTGAATGTGTCAACATATGATTATCATTTTGATGAACTTTCCCCTTGCATCGATGTGGGGAGAAATAATTATGTGCAGGTGGAAACCGATCTTGATACACATGTACGTATTTGGGATGGTTCGGGAATTGGAGAAGCCATCGTGGATATGGGGTGTTACGAATACGGTGCACCAATTTTTTCTGTTGATCCAGATATTCCACAATACGATGGAGCTTCTCTTGTAAAGAACTTCCCGAATCCGTTTACAAATCAAACAAAAATAAGTTACTATTTACCTACTCAGCTGCACTGTTCCATAGCGATCTATAATATTAAAGGACAAAAGGTTGTCTCGCTCGTAAGTCAAATGGAGCAAGCAGGATATCACACTGTTAAATGGGATGGGAAGGATCATTATGATATAGATGTAGCCAACGGTATTTACTTCTACATTTTGGAAACAGAAAAACAAAAATCTGTAAGGAAGTTAGTTCTGATGAGATGATATGAAACCAGTTTTCGCATGTAAACCATAGTAAGGTAATATCTGGGGAATATTAATTAACTACCACTCCTATAGTCTTTTATATATCTTGACGCATTACACTACCCATTTTTCCGTAACCCCCCAAAAACAAAAGGAGATCTTTAAATGAAATATAAGATTTTTTATATCATTAGTATTTTGTTACTTAGTACAACCTCATATCTGGTTGCGCTCAATCCCGTTCTTGTTTCAATCCCATATGATACAGAAATTAATCAGAAAGTTTATGAAAATACACAAGTTTTACATATAACAGATCATGTTATTATCGCTGAAGCTTCATCAGAAAATTTAAGTAATCTTAAGGACTATACTGTTATCGATACAGAACCGTGGAGTCAGAAATACTTTTTAATTTCCAGCCCTAAAAAAGAAGATGTAATTATTAGATCGGATTGGGGTAAATTGCTTTTTTCAGAAAACGAACTTGCACTTATCAAAGCTGATGAAGTGCCTTTGGAAGAGATAATTAATAATGATTATGTCTTTGTTGAATTACGCAGAAACTTCTTTGAAGCGACCGAACGAAAAATTTGTCCTAAAGACACCTATCAGGTAAATCGAGGAATTATAGATGATCTTATTGCGCTTATTGAGCAGGACTCTGTAGAAAGTTATATTCAATCTTTGGAGGATTTCCAAACTCGTTATGCGTATGCTGATACTAGAGACGAAGTTGCTCAATGGATCGCTAATAAGTTCTTGTCCTTCGGTATTACATCTGTCGAGCAGGATTCCTTTTATTATAATGGTATTTGGCACAAAGATGTGGTCGCAGTTATTCCCGGGAATGTGAGTCCAGATGAATATATTTTTATTGGAGGGCACCACGACTCGATAGTCCATTTTGGAGCCAATCCCAATCCAATGGTATTTGCACCAGGTGCTGATGATAACGGAAGCTCTACTGCAGGAGTTCTAGAGATAGCACGTGTGCTCATGGAAATGGATTATGAACCAGATGTCAATCTTGTTTTCTGTACTTTTGGTGCTGAAGAGATAGGTCTTGTGGGAAGCCATTTTCTTGCTCAAGCTGTTTCTCAGTTAGGACTTGATCTACGTGCAATGATCAATGCAGACATGATCGCAAATAATACACGCGATCCTGGAGAATGGCTTGTTGATGTATTTCGATATACTGGAGCTGAGCATCTGTATGAACTGGCACTCCAACTCATACCTCAATATACAACTCTTAGTTTTGGATCTTCAGGTCTTAACAGCAGTGGTTCAGATAGCTATGCTTTCTGGGTGAATGGATATGATCCAGTATATTTCTTCGAAAATGAATTTTCTCCTTATTACCATTCGAATCAGGATCTTATGATAAACTGCGATATTCCATACTGTACAGAGATCATTAAACTGCAGCTTGCCACACTTATATCTCTGGAATCAATGCCCCCTGCAGTTACTCATTACCAGCTCATGGATGGAGGAAGTGGCTCAGAACTCTATCTCCAATGGAATAGTTCACTTGTTGCCGATATTGATCATTATCAGATTGGGGTTGGAACAACTTCCGGCATATATACCTCAACTTATACGACAAACGATACAACTTTTGCATTAACAGATCTTACAGAAGGTCAGCTGTACTATGTTGGAGTATCTGCAGTAAATACCTCGAGTACAAGCAGCTTCATAGTAGAAAAATCGCTAGCTCCTGAAGCATTACCGCGAATGCCGGATAATTTTGTTGCAAATCCTGAATGGTTTAAAATTGAACTCTCCTGGTCACCAAATCCAGAAATGGATCTAGATGGATATGAGCTCTATCGAAGTGAACTCCAGACCGGACCCTATGAACTCCTTACTACTTCGCTTCTGGAAGATACATTGTACACCGACACAGATGTATCCAGTGGTCAGTTTTACTATTACTATGTTCACGCACTTGATGATGAAGGACATATCAGTCTATCAACAGATTCGTTAAAAAGCAGAGCAGTTACCCTTGATCAGGGAATTCTTCTGGTTGATAATACAAAGGATGGAATTGGAACTTTCATGAATCCAACTGATGCTGAATGTGATGCTTATTATGATGAATTACTCGATGGATATACTGTTACTCAATATGATACCTATCAGGAAGAGCAGGTAACTCTCGCGCAGCTTGGTCCGTATTCTACCGTCTATTGGTATATCGATGATGCATCAGGTACTTCATCGGCAGGATTGTCAATTCCAGATATTGAGCAATATCTCGATTTTGGCGGACAAATTCTTATTTCCGGATTTAAATTGACAGATGTATTCTCGGAAGAATTAGGGTATCCCCGGTATTTTGAGGAAGGTACATTCTGTTATGATTATCTAAAGCTTGGTGAAGCAGACATGGATAATTTCGCTCGATTTTACTATGCTGATCCTGTTTTTTCAGGTTTTGAAGCTTTTTATATAGATACCACCAAAACACTCGCGGCTGCAGATTATCATATCTTCAGAGTAGAGAGTGTCACCCCAAATGATGATGGATTTTCCGTTTATAATTACGAGAGTTTATATGAAGATACGAGTCCCTTTGGTGTCATGAATGGTATGCCGGTGAGTACTGCGTATTTTGGAGTAGATTATCAATCATTTACAATTCCGGTTCCTTTCTATTATATACAACTCGATGATGCCAGAACATTTATCGATCATCTTTTCCAAGATTATTTTGGAGAAACTGTCGGTATCGATGATCCTGGTGTTCATCCGTCACAAGAAATCATGTTACATCAAAATTATCCTAATCCGTTAAGGAATACAACTACCTTTTCCTTTGTGATACCAGATAATCATACATCTGCTAAGATTAGGATATTTAATCTTCGAGGACAGCTGATCAATGAACTCACTGGATCTGATACTCGAGCCAATGAGATGATCTGGGATGGAAAGAACAGAAAGGGTAAGGATCTTGCCAACGGTATTTACTTCTACAGTCTAATTTTCGATGACAAGATTGTCCAGACAAAGAAATTAGTGATTCTAAGATAGAATATTACTTATTAAGAATTAAGAGGAAAGTCTTCATTGCTTTCCTCTTTTTTCTTTTCAAGAATAATTTCTCAAAGAGAATTTTAAGTATATGAATTCATCCCAAGTCATTCCCTGCGTGACCGACTCGGGATTCAATAAATTCTATTCGTAGCGGCTGAACATGTTCAGCCTCTACATCTCTCGTTACCAAACCCCGGCTTGGTTATGTGAACTCTGTAATCAGGGACCAGTTCAAATAATTTACATTGGGATCTTATGTTACTTCTTCTTAAAAAAAATTTCAATAACCAAACAATATATTTCTTGACGTTAATTTTATTTCCATAACCAAAAGAAAATTAATATAGTTATTCCTCTATATTTGAACTTGTTGTTGTACTTATTGCTTCAACTCATGTTTGATTAAGAATGTGTGCGGTCTGACAATCCGCCTGTATTGTATCACGAAATGAAAAGGACCAGAGAAATGTTTAAGAAATTGAAAATAGTATCGGGAATGATGATGGTTATATTGTTCCTATTAAGCACAAACCTGTTCGCACAAAACTATAGTGGAGGATCCGGGACTGAGGAAGATCCATATTACATTACAAGCAAGACAAATCTAAAATATCTCTCTGAAAAATCAGGTAAATGGCAAAACAGCAGAGACGAAAAAACTCATTTTAATGAGATAAAAAAACACGACTCAGTCTGCAAGAATGAGTCGGGGTGAAAAGAATATTTATCACGAGTCGTTCCCTGCGTGACCGACTCGTGATTCAAATATAGAAGTTTAATATAGTGTATTTAATGCTCAACGTGTTAACTTTCTGATTAATTTAAAAAAATGTGAAAGGAAAAAGAATGAAAAAAATGAATTTAGTGTTTATCTTATTATTTACAATAGTTTTGATGACTGGCACGAAGCTGGCAGCACAAACAACGTTATATGTTGATGCTTCTGCTAGCGGAAGTAACAACGGCACAAACTGGACTAATGCCTACACTTCTTTTCAGTCAGCTCTTGATGGAGCCGTTTCCGGCGATCAAATTTGGGTAGCTAAAGGAACATACAATCCAAGTTATGATTATGGTTTGGGAGGTGGTTCACGTTATTACCATTTCCGCATGATAAATGGTGTGGCAATCTACGGTGGCTTTACGGGGACAGAAAGTGCTGTGAGCGAGAGAACAAATTACGGTTTTGGTGAAGCAAACGAAACCATACTGAGCGGGGACATCGGGGCGATTGGTGATAATACCGACAACTGCTACCACGTTATTTATCATCCTTCTTTCTCTACTAACCTTACTGCCATTCTAGACGGCTTTACCATTACAGATGGGAATGCGGATGATGGCAATGATCCGCACAAAAGCGGTGGTGGAATGCATAATGATCGTTCTTCTCCGACTCTTACCAATTGTACTTTCACATCGAATTCAGCTAAATACGGAGGTGGACTGTATAATTTTAATCAAAATTCTCCTTCACTTACGAATTGCACCTTCATATTGAATTCGGCTGTTTATGACGGCGGTGGAATGCTTAATAAACAATTGTCCACTCCGGCCATTACCAATTGTACTTTCACATCGAATTCAGCTAGATACGGAGGTGGACTGTATAATAATTCTTCTTCTCCTTATGTTACGAATTGCGCCTTCACCTCGAATTCAGTTTCTTGGTGGGGCGGTGGAATGTTTAATAATTCTTCTTCTCCAACAGTTACCAATTGCACCTTCACATCGAATTCGGCTGATGAGTCCGGAGGTGGGATATTTAATTATTTTGCTGCTTCTTCACCGACCCTTAATAATTGCATTGTTTGGGGAAATGATGCTCCAGATGGTGATGAAATTTATAATAATCAGGGAACAATCACGCTGAATTACTCCTGTTATGCAAATGACACGGGTGATGTTTACGGTACACCAGTAGTTTCGCACTGCATCACCTCCGATCCCTGTTTCGTGGGCGTCGAAAATAATCCAGACCATCCTTACAGCATAGGCGGTATTTCGCCTTGTTGTGATACCGGAAATGACAGCTATAATTCTGAAGAATATGATATAAGGGGAGAAGGATATCCAAGGAAACTAAATAAGAGCACTGGTGGTTCTGGAACGATCGATATGGGCGCTTATGAATATAAAATAGGGACTGATCCAACACTTCCTGTCACCCTTTCCGCCTTCACCGCAGAATTCATCAATAATACCTCAACCCTTTACTGGGAAACCCAATCTGAGGTAGACAATCTTGGTTGGAATCTTTACAGAAATGTTGTGCAGGAATTCTCTAACTCGGAACAGATCACTCATGAAATGATACCCGGTAACGGCACGATCACAGAGCCAAGTTACTATAATTTTGAAGATACAGCCGATCTTGAGATTGGACACACCTATTATTACTGGCTGGAAAGCATAGACTACAGCGGGATCTCACAAGTGTACAGCAGGGTAGCTCAGATCACGATTCCTGATCCTTCTGTGAATCCCCAGAATATCGAGCCGCCAATAGTGTATGATTTCAAAAATATACCAAATCCGATAAGCGGTAATGCACAATTCCAGTTCACCTTTGATAAATCAAGCATGGTTTCGGTCTCGATTTATAATATTCTTGGTGAATTAGTTCAAACTCTCCCGCAAGTAATGACACAGCCGGATGAAACTGCTCATATATACTGGAATGGCAAAAACAGTAATGGAAAAGAACTCACACCTGGTGTCTATTTCTACAACCTCATTGTGAATGGAAAAACAGCAGAAACAAAGAAACTCATTTTAATGAGATAACAGATTGTTCATTACCAAGCTGGGGCTTGGTAATGAGGAAAGAACTCACACCCGGTGTCTATTTCTACAACCTCATTGTGAATGGGACAACAGCAGAAACGAAGAAACTCATTTTAATGAGATAACGGATTGTTCATTACCAAGCTGGGGTTTGGTAATGAGGATACATTTTCGGTGTAGGGGCTGAACATGTTCAGCCCTTCTATTTATCTGTCAGAACGTACTATAGTTTAATATTGCATCAATTTATTGACATGCTGAATCGGTTCGTAATGAAGTTGGAATCAACACAAAATGTCTTCCAATTATTTTCGTCGTTGATAATGAGCTCGGTATCAATATGGGTTTTATCGAGGTAAGAGTTTCCAAAAAATAGCTAAAAGCCATATAATGTTTATTTTAGTGTATTTAAAGCTCAAAGTGTGTTAATTTTCTATTTATTTTATATGGTGAAAGAATAAAAACAGATCGAGAAAAAAGGAAAAATGAAAAAAAGTAAGAAATCAAAAATGAAAACATTTTATCAGAATGTATTTATTATCTTCGTGATTTGTATTTTCGGTTGCCAACAGCCCCGACAAAAATCTATAGAAAAGGAGAATGAAATGATTAAAACAGAAGTCAAAGAGCAATTCAATCAACTAATTTCTGCATTAAACAATTTGGATTCAAATGCATGGTCCGGATTTTATAGCAAAGATGAGTTTGTGTCATCATTTGTCAGTACAGATTTTTACTCGAATCGAGGTGAATTCATAGAGGCAATAAAACATTATTTTGCACTGAGAGAGCATCAGCAGGTTGAACCACTCGAAGTACAAGTTACAGAGCTATCTCCAACTGTGGCTCTATTAACGAGTCAAGAAAAGACGGAAATGCGATTGAAAAATGGTGAAAAATTCAAATCCAAACATGTTTTTACAATGATCTGGAAAAAAGAGCATGACGGATGGAAGATTATACATTCTCATGAATCATGGATTGCTGAGTAGTATAAATAAATAAATTCCTTAAGTTCACTTTTCCTATTACCAAAAAAGGAGTATTCCTTTAGCTTCATATGATGAGTAGATAAAAACGAATTTTATCATTATTTATCAGTCTATCTTTTATAATAAAGGTTTGAAAAACACATCGGTTTGATAAAAAGTATCTAGTTGAGAATGTTTGAAATGTAGAAACTCATGTTAATGAGATAAAAGATTGTTCTTTACCAAGCTGGGGCTTGGTAATGAGAATACATTTTCGTTGTAGGGGCTGAACATGTTCAGCCCTTTTTTTATTATAGAATATCCAATTATTCTAAATAAACTCCAACGCCGACAATAAGCACATCACCATCAACCTCGATCTGCCTTATATACGATGATTTTGCAGAAAGTTTATCGTCACCGGGCTTATTCCAAAAATAATCTACCCAACCGCAGCCATTTTCTCTTCCAACTTCAAGCATTTCTCGTATAAAGTATTTACCTTCTTCATCTTGAGTATCATAAAGATTTGTTCCTTCAATTTCCGGATGTACGAGGAGTGTTCCTTCTTCATCGAGTACAAATACATAATTGTCGTTGAAAATAAATTCGGATGTGGGATCTCTTAATTCGTCAAAAGCTGTTATTCCTTCTTCTTCAATCATATCAGCAGCTTCGTTCACTTGATCCACAATAAAAGCTTGTTCCATTTTCATATTGTAAAGTCCGCAGCCTGCAATATATTTCTTTCCGGATGGAGCAATTGCAGATCGCACAAAAGTCGTCTTCCATGTGGATTCATCCTGGCCTGGAATATTCCACAAATAATGAGACCAACCGCTGCTGTCTTCGCTGGACACTTCAATGATGAACCATTTGATAAAAGGTTTTCCGTTCACGTCTGTGAGTTCCATTACATTAGTACCGACCAAGGCAGTACTCGCATGAGCATATACCATCGCGTCCGGATCAATAATAAAAATATACTTATCACCATGACGCCATTTGGAATCCTGAACTGCAAATTCGGCAAATGCATCTTCGCCCTTTTCTTCGATCAATACAGCGGCATCATTCACGAGGTCTACTAATTGTTCAGTTTCTTTATACTGATATTCTGCATCTTCAGCACATAAGCTTAGACTCAAGATTAGAAAACTAATCAAAACACAAAATGATCGTAAAAACTGAGTGAAGTACTTTTCTTTTTTCATTTTTGCTCCTGGATTTATATTTGGATAATTCTCCGGAATTTAGGAATTTATCAAATTTTACGTCAATATTTATATTTTCATCTCTTAATTCCATTGTCTGTTATCTCATGAAGTTAGGAAATGATTCTTTATACAAAAACATTTTGATGAAATAGAAAACACGACTCAGTCTGCAATATTAGGAAAGTGTGATGAATTTTATTTTATACAGATTATCATTTTCTAATGATATTTATCTTGACGCCAAAAATACAGATTAATTCCTTTACAGATAATTCAAATTCTCATATGAGAAATTAATCAGGAGGTCTGATGATAGAAATCCTTGACCTGAAAAAGGTCTTTGAAAACAAAAAAAAGGGAACAGTATCCTACAAGGAAGCACTCAAGGGCATCAGCTTCATGTGCAAACCGGGTGAGATTTTCGGTCTGCTCGGTCCTAATGGTGCAGGAAAAACAACCACACTTCGCTGTATCTCGACCCTGATAAAGCCGACATCTGGTCAAATCACAGTCAATGGCTTTGATTCACAGAAAAATGACAGGCAAGTGCGCTCGATAATTGGCTTTCTTACCAGTGATATGAAGCTGGATGGCTTCTTTACACCGGATTATATGATGGATTACTTTGGTCGCTTGAATAAAATGGCTCCGGATGCAGTTGCGGAACGGAAAGAAATACTTATCAAAGAACTGCACATGGAGGAGTTCCGCCATAAGAAAATCGATAAGCTTTCAAGCGGTATGAAGCAGAAAACATCCATTGCGATCAGTCTTGTTCATAATCCGGATGTGATAATCTTTGATGAACCAACCAACGGGCTGGATGTTGTCACAGCAAAGAATGTCACCGATTTCCTGAAGAAATATGCGAAAGAGGGGAAAACTGTACTCATATCCACGCATATTATGGGTGTTGCAGAACAGATCTGCGACAAGATCGGAATTTTGATAGAAGGACTTATAAAAGAACTGGGTACTCTCGACGAGATAGTAAAAAGGAATAACACGGACAATCTTGAAGATGTATTCTTCAAATATCTGGAGGTGCAAGATGTTGAGTGATGCCTATATCATAATGAAAAAAGAGTTAAAACGGCTTTTCACAGATAAACGAACTGTCTTCTTCATGGTCGTGCTTCCGCTTGTTATGCTCCCGCTCATGTACACGGTGATGGGGAAGATAAGTCAATCCAGATCAGCTGATATACGGTCCTATCACGGAACTGTTTTTATTGCCCCTGAAATGCAGAAAGAATCCCCGATCTATAAAGAGTTCATCTCAATTATTAATAGCCAAATGAATGTCACGCTTAATGAAATACCTGAAGCATACATTCCAACTGCGAAGGAACTGATTACTGATAAGGAAGCTCAGTTATTGATAACTTTCCCCGAAAATATTGATCTTGCATTTGATGCGATACAGCCATTTGATATACATGTCTTTTATAATGGGGCATCAGATTATTCAACCTATTTTTACAGGATGACTCATAATGCGGTCAATTCATTGGCTGACACATTGATAGTTTTTAGATTGGAATCTCTTGATATACCAACTGACATTCTTACACCTGTTACTGCAAACGAAACGATCAGTTATGATGAAATCAATCTCGCAAAAAAGGGGAGTGAGGTTGGCAAGGCATTTGGCGTGCTTCTTCCATTTATTATCATTCTGTATCTGTTTGTGAGTTCCATGCAGGTGGGTATTGATACAGTATCCGGTGAGAAAGAACGCGGAACATTGGCTATCCTGCTTGTTAATCAAGTGGACAGGGCTTCAATAATACTCGGAAAACTCCTGGCTGTCGTGTGTGCATCTTTTGCAAGTGCGATAAGTTCTGTGGTCGGTCTGATGATCGCAGGAAGATTCTTTCTTAAAGACCTGTTCCGTTCCTCTGCAAGTATGTCTGATTTTATTTTAGGAGCGAATCAAATTCTTCAGCTTGCAATTTTGCTTATTCCAGTTGCAATACTGCTCGTCTCATTAGTGTTAATTTGCGCAACATATGCTCGAAATTCAAAAGAAGCAGCCGGTTTGGTCATGCCTCTTTACATGGTCGTTTTGATCTTGAGTATCGGCACAAGCTCGATGGGAGAAACAGTTCCCACATGGATGAATTATGCTCCTATCATTAATACAGTTGTTGCTCTAAAATCCATATTTATTAAGGCATCGACTTGGGGAAGTGTTATTATAGCAGCTGCATCAAGTCTTATTTTTGCTGGAATACTCATCTATTTCATGCTCAAGATGTTCAAAAGCGAAAAGATATTATTTAGAATTTAAGGAGTTTTCATGATTGAAAAAGATATATCAAAATATAAAAAAATGTTTTCAGAATATACTGAACTGCGTATTCAGGAAAATCGAAACTGCGCCATTTCAGTAGTGAACGGCGATATAATGGGGAATAACAGAAGTTCGGAAAGTGGAGTATCCGCACGTGTGTATAAAAAAGGCGTATGGGGTTTTTCGTCCAATCCGACTATTTCTGATGAAACAGTCCAAACTGTCATTAAAGCAGCCACAGAAAATGCCCTTTATCTAAATGACAGGGAACGCAGAAACAAGCTCCCCCTTCCTGTCTCAATAGGTACTGCAGAAAAAGATTTTATGACTGAGAAGAAGAGGAAAACGCAGAAAGAAATGATTGATTTTCTCAAAGAAATTGATTCCTACATCGGAAAAACATACACAGATCTCACTGCAAGGACAACTGTGTATCGCTGCCTGGAGATGGAAAAAGCTCTCCTTACTTCAGAAGGTTCCCAGGCATATTCTATGATCCCGAGATCTATAATCTATACTTCTTTAAGTTTAACCAAGGACGGTCAGCCTTTTGAGCTTTATGAAGTTTTTGGTGGATTTGGACAATTTGAAGACCTCTTCATCAAACCGGAAAACCTTTATGAGAAAATCGACACACAGTATGAACATCTAAAGAAAAAATCCGAAGGCGTGTATGCAAAAGCAGGTATGGCAGACTGTATTTTCGGACCTGATCTCGCAGGTATTCTATCCCATGAAGCAATTGGTCATACAGTAGAAGCGGATATTGTGCTTGGCGGTTCGATCGCAGCTAATTATCTCAACAAAGTAGTTGCAAATCCGAACATGACTATGATTGATTATGCTCATACTGCGATGGGTAAACTATGCCCGATACCTGTATTTGTCGATGATGAAGGCACGAAAGCAGAAGATGCAGTTCTTATTGAGAATGGCGTCCTGAAAACCTTCATGCATAATAAAGAGAGTGCACAACATTTCGGAGTCAAACCCACAGGCAATGCCCGTGCTTATACCTATTCTGATGAACCGATAATTCGTATGAGAAATACTGCAATAGTGCCGGGAAATGACAAACTCGAAGATATGATCGCTTCTATAGATGACGGATACTATCTCATGCAGGCATCAAACGGACAGGCAGATTCCACAAGTGAATTCATGTTCGGTATAGTCAAAGGGTATGAGATCAAAAACGGAAAACTTGGAAAAGGGATCAAAGATACGACTATTTCCGGCGTTGCATTCGAGATGTTGAAGACAATAGATATGATCTCCGATGATATGTCGTGGTCATGCGGTGGGATGTGCGGAAAAAAACAACTTATTCCTGTTGGCATGGGCGGACCTGCCGTGAAATGCAAAGTCAATATTGGAGGTAAATAATGAAAACTGATAGAGAACTTGTAAAATACTGCATAGACAGAATGCTCCAAAAAGGCGCTGATAAAGCACAATGTTATCTCAAATTCAATAAGAAGCATGAGCTTAATGTTGATGCAGGCGAGATGACACTCCTGAGAACAACCTTTGATACCAGCATCCTGTTCAAGGCAATTATCAATGACCAGAAAGGCGATTTGAAGATCAATAAAATGGACGAAGATTCTCTTGATAAAGCTGTAGACCAAGTGATCGAACTTGCCCAGTCATCTTTACCGGATAAAGCGAATGATATTGCAGAAAAACAACCTCCCAAAGAATTTACTGCGGGTCGGGAAGAAGCTGATCTCGATGTAATGTATGATCGGCTCCATGATTTTGTACTTTATGAGAAGGAACATTATCCACAAACAATGATAGAACAATCAATTATAGATTTTACACAGTCAAACATACTCATTCAGAATTCAAATGGTGTAGATTTTCAAGGCAATCGCGGTTTGTATTCCTTTTCTGTGATGTTTACTTCTAAGGAAGGAGAAAAGGCATCATCCTTCAATTATTCAGGATGTTCAATGAAAGAGCTCGATAAACCTCTGCATGAATACGCTTCTGTTGATATGCTTCTGGGGCAATCTAGCCAGCAGATACACACCTCGGCTTTTACGGGAAAGATGGTCGGTGATGTGATCATCACACCGGACTGTCTCTCATCATTTATATACTACATTACAGCTTATCTTTCGGATTATTCTCTCATCTCTGGAAGTTCGATCTACAAGGATAAGCTGAATGAAAAGATCGCAAATGATTCCTTGACATTAAATTCATATCCACGCTCTCCTCAGATAGCAAAAAATTACTTCTTCACGCGAGATGGGTTTGAAGCTCAAAATATGACCATTATTGAAAAAGGTGTGCTCAAATCCTTCCTGCTTTCGCAATATGGAGCGAATAAAACTGGCAAACCAAAAGCAGTGAACAGTGGTGGATGCTACATTGTTGAACCGGGTACTTCCTCATTTGAAGACATGGTTTCGTCAATTGGTAAAGGATTACTGCTTTGCAGATTTTCCGGTGGAAATCCAAGTGATAACGGAGATTTTTCCGGTGTTGCAAAAAACAGTTATCTTATAGAAAATGGAAAAATTTCCAAACCTGTTAATGAGACAATGATCGCTGGTAATCTTGCAGAAATGATAAGCAATATTGCAAATATTTCCCAAGAAAGAATTGATTATGGTAGTGCAATTTATCCCTGGATTCAGGTGAAAGGAATAACTATTTCAGGAAAATAAACGCGGAGAACAATTATGGAAGTATATCAACACACACAGAGAAGCAAGATAATGCTTTTTATCATCATCTTTGTGCTGTTATTCATGCTTTTTCTCATGTATAAAATCGGATTCAATTGGATTGGTGCTATTGTTTTTATTTTAATGGTCGTTGCATTATATCTATTTAATTCCTTGATAGTAAGAGTGAACTCCGAAAAAATATATGTTGCTTTTGGTCCGGGTTTGATCAAAAGAATAATTCCAGTCAGCAAGATCATTTCAGCAGAAAAGGTCTGGAATAAATGGTATTATGGTTTCGGGATACGCCTTGTACCAGGGGGAACTATGTTCAATGTCGCTGGATATGATGCGGTAGAATTAAAATTATCAGACGGAAAAGTCTTCCGAATTGGTACTGATGAACCTGATGCACTATTAAACGCCATACAATCTCAAATGGGAATAAAATAATCTGAATCAATAAAAAATATGGAGCAACGATGAAAGTTCTCATTATATATGCTCATCCATATGAAGGAAGTTTCAATAAAGCTATTTTGGATAATACTATTGATGGCTTGAAACATGCAGGTCATGAGTATGAACTTATTGATCTCAATGCAGAGGGATTCAACCCGGTTCTCACTTGCGAAGAGCTAGCGAAGTATCCAGAGGGTGAGTATTTTGATCCGAAGGTAGGGGAATATCTCGCAAAAATTAAAAATGCTGAACACCTTGTTTTGATCTTTCCCATTTGGTGGGGTGATGCACCTGCTATCCTTAAGGGATTCTTTGATAAAGTATTATTAAAAAAACATACCTATGATTTTAAAGGTAACTGGCCGCAGGGTAAACTAAAAGGAAGATCCGCAACAGTTATCTCAACAATGAACAGTCCTAAAATATTCTATAATTTCATAGGCAAAGCACCAATAAAACACACTGTGATAAGCGGCACACTAAAATTATGCGGTATAAAACCGGTGAAGTGGATAGAGTTCTCGCAAGTTGTTTCTGCTTCAAATGAGAAACGAGAAAGGATGCTCGATAGGGTATTGGATTATTTTACGAATTTGTAAATATTAAAATACTATTAAATAAATTAAGAAAGGAGAGGTGATATATTATGGAGTAAATCGACTTTGTCGATTTAACATTGACGCAGTCAATGTAGTCCACGAATAAAAATATGGAGTGAATCAACTATGTCGATTTTTGCATTGACACAGTCAATGCACTCCAAAAAGAGTATTAAAATGGAAGAAACCTACAAAAAGTATCAACATAATCCACCGCATGTGTATGTCCCGAACGTAAAGTATTTTGTTACATCCTCTACGTTAGGAAAATATCATTATTTGCAATCTGAAGAAGCTAAATGGGCTGCACTTCATTATCTTACAAAATCATTGGATCTTTTTAATTGGGAATTAGAAGATTGGGTGATCTTAGATAATCATATTCATATAATGATAAATGCACCAGAAGATTCTACTACATTATCTCAATTGTTCAATAATTTTCATCGATTTACTGCAAACTGGTTATCAAAACACAATATAAAAAAAGTGCAAGAGAAATATTTTCATAATTATTGGGATACGTGCATAACGTATGAGAAGTCATATTTTTGTAGACTTCATTATATTTGGTATAATCCTGTTAAGCATGGCTACGTAGAAAGTCCTGAGAAATGGAAGTTTGGTAGTTATTATTTCCGATATAAAGAAGATATGAGGGAGATGGAACAAATAATTAAAACATATCCAATTGATAGAATGAAAATAGATGATGAATTTTAAATATGGAAATTATGGAGTAAATCGACTGGATTGATTTAACATTGACTCAGTCAATGCAGTCCAAAGAAGACGTATATGGAGTAAATCGACTGTGTCGATTTAGCATTGACATAGTCAATGCAGTCCAAAACGGGAAAGGATGCTCGATAGAATTTTGATTATTTTACGAACTTGTAAAATAGGAGAATTGGTAAAAGTAGATGAACAGGAGTTGGGAAAGTATGCAAAGTGCAGGAATTACTAGACTATGAGTATAATGTAACACAATATACGTCTTCACTGCACTAAGCCGAGATAGGTCGGACTGTTAAGTTACCAATTCAAAGCATTCAAAAGATTCAAAAAAAATTTGACAAATAATTTTCTTTTCCTAAAAAATAGACCGACGGTCGGTCAATAAGAATTGAAAGGAAATAATATGACTCGTATCGTGAAGAAGCATGACGTCAGGAAAAATGAAATTCTTGATGCCGCCCAAACATTGTTCTACTCGAAGGGCTTTGATCAAACATCGATCAACCAGATCATCGATCAGATTGGTATTGCCAAAGGTACAATTTACCATTATTTCAAATCCAAATATGAATTACTGGATGCAGTTGTTGAACGGTTGATCATGCAGATGAAAGATGCTGTCCAACCAATACTCACAAATGAGGAACTCAGTGCAATTGATAAATTCAATATGACCTTCAAGATAATCGGGCAGATGAAATTCGAAAGAAAAGAGTTCATGCTCGAACTTTTACGAGTGATGAATAGAGATGAAAATGTCATATTACATCAGAAGATGGTCTCGCGATCTATTGATTATATTGCTCCCATACTATCTCAAATAATCAAAGAAGGAATACAGGAGCACTCTTTAGACTGTGAGTATCCTGATGAGGTTGCAGCATATATACTTGGTCTTTCCGGATATATGAATAGATATTTTACAAAGATAATTATTGAAATCCAAGAGGGAAGAGCGGAAATAGAGGTTTATATGATTCATCTCAAAGGACTTGAAAGGGTGATCGAAAGGATGATCGGCGCTGAAAAAGAAACACTCTCGCTGGCGGATGAAACATTAGTCAGAAAATTTTTTACTGATCAGGAGGATTAAATGCCATTACTCGAATTACAGGGCGTTATCAAAAACTACATGAAAGGTGAGCAGATCATACCTGCACTCCGGGGTGTGGATCTCATTATTGAAAAGGGAGATTTTTTATCAATTGTTGGTCCGTCAGGAAGCGGAAAATCGACATTGCTGAATATTATAGGATGCATCGATACTCCCACGGAAGGCAAGGTGCTGTATAACGGAGATGATCTTACAATTTTATCAGATAAAGAGAAAACCTATTACCGTAAAGAGAATATCTCATTCATATTTCAATCCTTCAATCTCATTCCTGTACTCACTGTTCGTGAGAACGTTGAGCTTCCTCTAATCATAGAAAAAAAATTCAACAAAACTGAAATTTATGAAAAGGTCACGAAGATCATCGAGATTGTAGGTCTGGAAGACATGGCTGATCGTTTTCCACGAGAACTTTCAGGTGGGCAGGAGCAGCGTGTAGCGATTGCCAGGGCATTGGTAAAAAATCCTCTGGTTGTGCTGGCTGACGAACCCACTGCAAACCTTGATTCAGAAATGTCTGAAGATATTATTTCGGTCATGCAGAAAATGAATGAGGAAATTCATACCACATTTATTTTCTCAACCCATGATCCTCTGGTTGAGAAGCATGCAAAGCGCGTCATCATATTACGTGACGGCATGATCGCATCGGACGAAAGGAAGAACCATGGGAACACTCAGTAAAATCGCATGGCGCAATGTGCGCAGGAACAAACGCCGCACCTTTCTTTCTGCACTCGTGATCGCTGTTGGACTGAGCATCTATATCATGATGAATTCTGTGATGACAGGTATGGATCGCGCGAATATCGATAACCTCATTGAATTGAGTACCTCTTCGATTAAAATCACAACTGAGAAGTATGGTGAAGAGAAAGAATCGCTTCCCCTCAAATACGGCATTTCCATACCAGATGAAGTAATTGCTTATATACAAGATCAGAAACATGTGATAGGAGCAACACCAAGAACACAATTCCTCGGGCAACTTTCCAACTGGGAAGATACAATGCCGATAATAGGGCAGGTTATTGATATAGAAACTGATCGTTCTGTTTTTAATCTTGATAACTACATTATCGGTGAGTATTTCACAGGTACAGAAGAAAATGAGATAATGCTCGGAAAAGATCTGGCGGAAGAAATGGCAGTGGGGGTAGGTGAATATATTACACTCTATGCACTCACCAAATTTGATAGCAGAAATGCCGACGAATTTTATATTGTCGGACTCCTTAACACGACTGATCCAAATATCAATTTGAACACTGCTTTGATCAGCTATCAGACTGCGGATGAATTTCTCGACCTCGAAAATCTGGTTACAGAGATCAATGTCGCAGTTGAAAGAAGAGTTAACTACAATCAATTTACTAAAGATGTGAACGAAATTGCAAAACAAATAGAACAAAATTTTCCTGATCTGCAAATCGATACTTTCGAGGAAATGGCAAGTGCATTCCTGGGTATTACAGAACAAAAAAAGGCATTCGGTTCAATCATCATGTTGATCATACTTGCCATCGCTGCTGTAGGGATTTTTAACTCTGTGCTGATGAGTGTATATGAACGAATAAGAGAAATCGGTGTGCTCCGTGCCCAGGGATTCAAAAGAAAGGAAATTGTGACTCTTTTCATTTGGGAAGGTTTTTTTATCGGCTTTTTAGGAAGTGTCATGGGAGTTGTCCTCGGCTGCGGTATTAATCTCTATTTGGTCATGAAGGGCTTTCCTCTGGATAAATTCGTCGGTTTTCAGAATAGTGGAATTCCATACTGGGGTACTTTGTATGGAGAATGGAATATTGGCACAATAATCTTCGCATTTTGTTTCGGGCTGCTCGTTGCACTCGCTGCAAGTTATCTTCCTTCGAGAATGGCTTCAAAGTTGGAAGTAACCAAAGCATTGCGTTTCGTATAAGGAGTATATGATGTCATTTATCCAAAAATTTGCAATGAGAAATGTCGGGAGAAATAAGCGCCGCTCATTGCTTGCAGTGATATCGGTTACGCTTTCAATTCTCTTGATCGTGTTTCTCCAAGGTTTGATCGGGGGCTTTCTCGACAACCTCGTACACAACTATACAAAAAATGAAACAGGTCATATCAGAATTGCTACAGAGAAATTTGAAGAGAAAGCAAAGTTCTTTCCTGTAACCGAAAATATAAAAAATCCCCAGCAGATCATAGCTGAGATTACAAATGATGAATCAATTAACAGGAAAATTAAGTCAATAAGTCAGCGCATCACCTTTGGGGTTCTACTCACGAATAAGGGAAACAATAGGCAGGCACTTGCATTTGCGGGTGATCCCGAGATAGAAAAGAGCTTGTTAATGCTCAATCGATCAATAATTCCCGGAGGAAGATATCTCGAAGCTGGAAACGAAGCAATCGTAGGAAAGATTCTTGCAGACGATCTTGGTTACAAGCTTGGCGATGAGATAAGTGTCATGACACAGGGAAGTGATTATGCACTTCACCTTAAGAAATTCAGAATCGTGGGTATGTTTGATACAGGATTAAGAATGTATGATGAGAGAATATTCCAGATACCTCTTTCCAGTGCGCAGGAATTACTTCGGATGCCGGGTCAGGTACAGCAGATTGTGATCATGCTTGATAACTATTATGATTCTGAAAAAGTAGCCCGTGAATTAGCGCCGAAGTTAGCAAAATATGATGTGGTTGTGTCATCCTGGAAAGAAATCGGCGGATATGCAGTGTGGGTGGATATGGCAAACCAGATCTACAACTGGATCTATATTGTGATTGCATTCCTTGGTGCTTTTATTATTGCAAATATCATGATGATGGTCGTGCTGGAACGCAGAAGGGAGATCGGCATCATTAAATCAATGGGTTTCACGAATGGTCAGGTACTCTCAATGTTCGTAAGCGAAGGCATGCTGCTTGGCTTTATAGGAAGTGTTGTCGGTGCGCTTATTGGACTCGGTATTGTGACATTTCTTCATTTTCACGGTATTGATTTCTCTAAAATGATGGGGGGCATAGAATTCCCCATGAGTAATATTATATATCTCAGACTGAATGTTCTCAGTTTGTTAATTGCGATCCTCCTGGGAACTCTGGTCTCAACAATAGTTTCGTTCTTCCCATCCCGAAGAGCAGAAAAAATGAAGATCGTAGATTCTCTGAAAAGTGTATAAATAGGAGTAATCATGAAAAAAGTAATCATATTCATAATCCTGTTTGGATGTTTCTCTTTTCTTTATGGACAGAATTTAATTCTCACAGGACTTGGAATTCTTCAGAAGATAGATGAGAATGAATTTTATAAAACTATAGAATATACAGGATTGATGACTATTCATATCGATGACGAGATAAGAACCAAGAGAATGACCACACAAGCAAAGACTGAAGGTCAAAAAGCACTGGTTGAATTTACAAATCCTGAAGATTACGGCACGAAGTATCTGATGATGGAAGATGAGCTTTGGATATATTTTCCGAGTGAAGAAGAGATTGTAAAAATCTCAGGGCATATGCTCAAAGAGGGGATGATGGGCAGCGATTTTTCCTATGAAGATGCACTGGAAGCAAGCAAGATAGCTGAAAAATATGAGGTTCAAATTGCCGAACAAGATACTTTAAATGGGCATGTGTGCTGGGTACTGACACTCAATGCGAAAGTGAAAGATGTACCGTATTACTCCAGAAAAATGTGGGTTGATCAGGATCTTTTTATTCCATGGAAGGAAGAGATGTATGCTAAATCAGGTCGTTTACTCAAAGAAATGAATGTGCTTGAGGTTAAGCAGTTTGGGAATCGCTACTTCCCTGTCAAATCAGAGATGGTGAACAAGCTGAGAAAAAACAGTAAAACAGTTTTTGAACTTGAAGATATTGCATTTGATGTCGATCTGCCAGACAATATGTTCAGCTTAAGATATTTACAACATTAAGAAACCATGAAAAAAAAAATGATAGTAGTTTTCTTATTATTGCTCATTACAGCAGGACTTATTGCTGATACACAATCCGGTTTGAAGATCTGGGGCTCAAATTTTATCGATCTCAGCGGGTACCATTATCTGAATAATGAAAACGATTCGCTCAAAATTGGTGCAATGAATACATTTCGATTAAACTTCCAAAATAGAAATAAGCGTTATGCAAAGATTGTAGGCAATTTAGATTTGATCATTCCCTTGGGCTATACTGCAGATCAATTTCACGATTTGATCGATGCATCGGATTCACTCTCATTGCCATATTATCCACTTTTTGTATATGGCAATACTCCGGTTATGCTGGACATCAGAAAATTGTATCTCTCTGTTTATTTGCCCTTTGCAGACATCACACTGGGGAGGCAGATCATAAACTATGGTAAGGGAGTCGTTTTTTCACCGATCGATGTATTCTCAACAGTAGATGTAACGAATATTAATTTTGAACGGCATGGCAGTGATGTAGCTGCAATCAAAATTCCTCTCTCATATCTTTCGGGTCTTGACATCATGACTGAACTTCCCAGGAAAAATCATGAATATTCGACGGCGATTCGAGGATATTTCAACGCAATGGGATTTGATTTCGCACTCAATACAATTTATAAGCATAGAGCTGAGAAATTGATTGCAGGTTTATCCTTTAAAGGTGACGCCTTCTTCGGTGTGTATGGTGAACTTGTGGAACACTTTGCGAACGATTATTCGGATAAATATTTTGAAGGAATGCTTGGGCTCGATTATTCGATTCACAACCTTTATCTCTTCAGGTGTGAATATTATTACAAAAACAGCAATATCCAGAATGAGTGGGGGAAACAGAATCTTTTTCTTTCCTTTCAATATGTCATAAACGATCTTATGAACGTATCTGCACATATGATTGGAAGTGATGTTGGTGGGGATGCGCAAACCTTTATATATATGGGTCAGTTCTACTACAATATTCTCCAGAATGTTGATCTTATAACCTATGCTCGGTATTTTTCGTATAAAGAAAATTTGATTACTTTGCCCGATATAGAATATGCAGTAAGAGTGGAAGTTAAGTTTTAAGAGTACGTAGAGAAGAATTTAACCACGAAATACACGAAAAGAACAAATAAAATTAAGGGTGGAGTTAAGTAACGCAAGATTCCAATTTATCAATGCGTAACCACTATTTGGTGGAGAGGACTGATCTTACGTATTTATAAGACTCAACATCGGAATGTTGAGTTACTTAAAGAAACTTATGATTGTTCCGAAAATACTTACTTTGATGATAAAAATGAAATTTATACTTTCTTTATTTTATGATCAGGTTAAATCAGAGTCATCAGCCCCAATCAATGAGCATATACAAAAAAACGACCGAAATTGCTTCCGGTCGTTGTCTTTATTATGAATATTTTTTATTCAAGCACAAAGATATTCTTCTTTGCACAGATTTCTTTTAGTTTGTCGGGCCATACAGTCACAGTGACTTCGCCGAGGTGGGCTTTTCTGAGGAAGTACATATAGGTACGTGCCTGTCCGATACCGCCACCAATGCTCAAAGGAATTTTGTCATTAAGGATTGCTTGATGATACGGAAGATCGAGGAAATCGAGCTGACCGGAGATCTTGAGTTGTTGTTTGAGGGTATCTTTGGTTACACGAATACCCATTGAAGAGAGTTCATGACGACGCTTGGTCACAGGATTCCATACAAGGATGTCACCATTGAGTCCATGAGTCTGCATTCTGTTGGGACCTGTTGTTTCTGTTACCCAATCATCATAGTCTGCGGCTCTCATCTCATGTGGATATCCATCCTTAAGCACCCAGCCGATACCAATAATGAACACGCCAGGATATTTTTTGATGATCTCCGTTTCACGCTGTTTACGAGGAAGATCGGGATACATTTCCAGGATTTCTTCTGCATGGATGAATTTGAGCTCTTCAGGAAAGTCGGGGTATCTGCTGTCTTTAAGCTGAGGGAACATCTCCTGAGCGAGTTTTCCGGCACCAAGAAGCACTTTCCAGATCTTTTTTACGACCATTTTCAGGAATTCAAGGTTTCTGTCATCAGCAGTAATTACTCTTTCCCAATCCCACTGATCAACATAAGATGAGTGATCGTGATCGAGGAAATAGTCCTTTCTCACAGCTCGCATATCAGTGTTGATGCCTTCTCCAGGTTTACAATCAAATTCTTTGAGAGCAAGGCGTTTCCACTTTGTGGCTGCTTGAACAACCTGTGCCTGGATGGGTTCTTTAAGTCCAAGTCCGCAAGGAAATTGCACTGGAGATCGTGAGCCATCTCTGTCGAGATAGTCGTTCACGCCACTTTTCACATCAACGATAAGGGGAACCTGAACCATTATCAAATTCAGTTCTTTGCAAAGATTTTCTTCGATATACCTTTTCATTTCGTATAAGGCAATCATTGTTTCTTTTGGAGTCAGCAAAGATTTGTAATCATCAGGAAGGATTTGTTCAACCTTCTCATACGTGCTGATTCCGGGTCCTGCTAAGTCTGCTTTTTTGTCTAACATGTGTTTTATTCTCCAATTAAGTATTGATTTTGGGGACAGCAGAAAAAATAATTTCAAGGCTGTCAATTTTATCAGGATACGCTTAAAAGATATGAATATAAAAACAACATTTAAGCATTCGAGGTGTTTAATTTTTCTACAAAAACTCGACACAAATGTCTCACCATTCAGGTATTGGAAAAAATTCAGGTACCATTTTATGCTCAAGCGTTTTATTAAATTCTATAAACCTCACAAATGGCTTTTCATTCTTGATATGTCCGTCGCATTTCTGGCTGCGATCCTGTCAGTATTCTACCCGATGATCACGCGCAGTCTGCTCAAAACCTATATTCCAAATAAGGATATTCACGGCATTGTGCTCATGCTCTCGCTTTTAGGCGGGATCATGATCTTCAAAGCGATCTTCACCTACATCCGTATTCGCTGGGGACATATTATGGGTGTACGTATGGAAACTGATATGAGGACTGACATCTTCACACACCTGCAAAAGCTTTCTTTCAATTATTTTGATAATGTGAAAACCGGACATCTTATGTCGCGCATTTCCAATGATCTGAATATGATAGCCGAGGTTGCTCATCATGCGCCGGAAGATTTTATTATTTCCGTATTCATCATCATCGGTTCTTTTGTTGCCATGTTCTATTACAGTGCACCGCTTGCTGCTATCGCACTCATCCCACTCCCGTTGCTGCTCGTGTGGGGGCTTACTTACGGGCGGAGAATGAAGGGTGGATTCAGGCTCGTCAGAAAGCGAATCGCAGACATAAACAGCAGTGTGGAAAATTCGGTACAAGGTATACGAGAAGTGAAATCTTTTACCAATGAAGAACTCGAGATGGAGAAGTTTGAGTACATTAATTTCAGCTTCAAGACAGCAAAAGAAAAGATGTATAAGATCATGAGTACCTATTTTGCAGGTATGACCGGATTGACTGATTTTTATTACCTTATCGTGATCGCAGGCGGAGTGTATCTTATTTATATGGGAAAAATTGATGTGATCGATCTGCTTGCATTCACGTTGTATATCAATTTTATTCTGAAGCCCATAGATCGACTTATTCATTTTACCGAGCAGTTCCAGCAGGGAAGTGCTGCCTTTGAGCGGTTTATCGAAGTGATGGATATTGAACCGGATATTAATGATATAAAGAACGCTCGTGATATGCCGGACGTGAAGGGGGAAATTGAAATTAAGAATTTATACTTCAAATACAACACTTCCGAAGATTGGATACTCAAAGATATTTCTCTTACGGTACCAGCAGGCAAAACTGTAGCGCTGGTAGGGGAATCCGGTGCAGGAAAGACGACCCTTGCTTCTTTGATCCCCAGGTTTTATGAAGTGCAAAAGGGCTGTATCTGCATAGATGGGAATAATATCGTGGAGGTCAAGCAGGGATCGTTACGTGAGAACATTGGCTTGGTGCAGCAGAATGTCTTTCTCTTTGACTCCACAATTCGGGATAATATTTTATATGGAAATCCTGAAGCATCGGAAGAACAGTTGATCGATGCGGCACGCAGAGCAAATATTCTCGAATTTGTTGAATCACTTGCCGATGGCTTTGATACACTAACAGGTGAGCGCGGCGTGATGTTATCCGGGGGTCAAAAACAGCGCATTTCCATTGCTCGTGTATTTCTGAAAAATCCGCCAATCCTTATTTTTGATGAAGCCACATCATCTCTTGACACAGAATCCGAAGCATACATCCAGAAAGCAATGGAAGAATTATCTCATAACAGAACTACGATCATCATTGCACACCGGCTTTCTACAGTACGAAAAGCAGATTTACTCTATGTGATGAATAATGGTGAGATTGTCGAGCAAGGCAGCCATGATGTGCTTATGAAAAATGAGGGATATTATTATAATCTTTACACAAAAAACATGATTCTATAAAAAACGATCAGTTGCCGAAAGGCACTGAATTCGCAGAGGTCTATAATAGGGGTAACAATGAAAAAACTGATCATTATACTGTTTTTCTTCATGGCATTTTACTGCCAGGCAAACGAAATATCTATTGAAAAACCAGAGACATTTCACCAGCTTCTGGATAATTATTTCCGTACAGTAATTGAGATTAATCCTGGAAATGCCAGCCATCTCGGTTTGGATCCTGAGGGTAATTATCACTATAATAAATCAAAACTAACTGACAATTCAGAAGCAGCTTACCAGTATGAACTAAAATTAATCAAGGATTATCTCAAGCTTTCAAAAGAATTCAGTGATCTGTCACCTGAGGATGAATTAGAATGTGCAGTTTTTCAACACTATTTGCAAAGTGTTATTGATACAGATATATTCCGTTACAATTACTATGTGCTTAATTACTTTTTTGGATTCCATTATAAACTTATTGCTCTTTTTACCGAAAATCATTCGATAAATACCAAACAGGATGCGGAAGATTATCTTACCCGAATGGAGCAGCTTACTGCGTATTTCGACAATCTTTTTCTTGAGCTGGAGGAAAGAGAAAAGCAAGGAATCATACCTCCTATTTCAATTTTGGACCGGATGAAAAACATTACAGATGACCTTTCGGGTAAACTCCCGGAAGAAATAATATATTATACCCATTTTGTTGATCGTATAAATGAGATGGAAGAATTGGATGAGACCACAAAGAATATCTATGAGGATAGAGCTCTTAATGCAGTAAATGAACGCGTTATACCGAATTACAAAAAAATATCAGAACATATTGAACATTTAAAGAACAAGGCGGGATATACTTCGGGTGTGTGGAAATTACCAGATGGCGATAATTTTTACAAATTTTGTCTGCAACAACATACTACTACAAATCTTTCAGCGGAGGAGATCCATCAAATCGGATTGAAAGAAGTTGAAAGGATCCAGACAGAAATGCTTCAACGATTTGATGAACTGGGCTTTACAGAAGGAGAGAACTTTGGCGAAATTGAAGGTCAATACTGGCATTCTTTGCAGGGAAGCGAATTCAATTACGTACAAAATGAATTCGGTCGAAAGCAGGCATTGGATGATTATCTGCAGATAATTGAAGAAACGAAAAAACGCCTGCCCGATGTCTTTGAAAAGATACCCTCGATCCCTGTGACCGTGTGTGCGGTTCCTGCGTATAAAGAACAATTTGCTGGACAGTATTATGACATGGCTCCGATCGACAGAAGCAGACCTGCGATCTTTTATACGAACCTAAGCTGGCTTCCCAAAAAACCAGGCATGCAAACCCTCCTGCATCACGAAACGATTCCGGGACATCATCTGCAGATCGCTTATGCACAGGAACTTGCTAATATTCCCATGTATCGCAATTTTACTTTTTTCACTGCTTATATTGAGGGCTGGGCACTCTATGCGGAAAAACTTGCTTATGAACTGGGTTGGTATAAGGATATTTACAGCGAACTTGGTTACTTGAATTCAGAACTTTTCCGTGCTGCGCGACTGGTTGTGGATACTGGAATTCATTATAAAAAGTGGAGCCGTGAACAGGCGGCAGATTATATGGAGAAAAACCTCGGATGGGCAAGTTTTGGTGAGATTGACCGATACACGGTTTGGCCCGGACAAGCATGTGCGTATAAGATAGGGGAATTGAAAATACTCGAACTGCGTGAAAAAGCAAAACATACATTAGGAGATCAATTCGATCTCAAAGAATTTCATGATGTGATTCTGCGAAATGGCGCTATTCCGCTGAACTTGCTGGAAAACGTTGTGGATGAGTGGTTGGAAGGGAAAACAAGGTGAGAATAGTAATTTTCATCTTCGATAAAATAATCTGGCTCTTATGAGAAATGGGTATTGGATATTCAGGTTTTAAGTATATTTACAATGTCAACTCAGTAAAAACTCAAAAGAACATATTATCTCTTATTCCTGACTCAACTTATTCAACCTGTTCATCTCTCTTTTTCGTGTTGTTTCATCAAGCATTTTTTTACGCATCCTGATATTTTTGGGAGTTACTTCAAGAAGTTCATCATCATTAATGTATTCAAGTGCCTGTTCCAAACTGAACTGCCGTGGGGGGACGAGTACAATCGCATCATCCGAACCGGCTGCGCGAACATTTGAGAGTTTTTTACCTTTCACGATATTCAAAACAAGATCATTTTCCCGCGAATGCTCACCGATGATCATCCCTGCATACACTTCCACACCAGGTCCAATGAATAAAATTCCACGCGCCTGAAAGTTGAACAGTGAATATCCGGTTGCGATACCTTTTTCCATTGCGATCAACGCACCGCGACTTTTTTTGTCTAAATCCCCTTTATAAAATTCATATTCATAAAAACTATGATTAATGATACCTGTTCCGCGCGTAGTTGTAAGAAATTCATTCCTGAAACCGATCAATCCGCGAGCCGGCACTTTATATTCAAGGCGTGTGTAACCGTCGTTGCCTGGAACCATATCGAGCATCTCACCTTTTCTGTATCCAAGCATTTCGATCACTGTCCCGACAAATTCATCAGCAACATCGACAGTCACAAGCTCAATAGGTTCTGTGCGTTTGCCCTCGAGTTCTCGATAAATCACT
The DNA here is from genome assembly GCA_049903315.1 of Candidatus Cloacimonadota bacterium. Taxonomy (GTDB): domain Bacteria; phylum Cloacimonadota; class Cloacimonadia; order JGIOTU-2; family JGIOTU-2; genus Celaenobacter. The sequence continues at coordinate 259,437 of JBNGBT010000002.1, forward strand.
TTGGGAGTTGAAACCTGGAATTCAAAACCTTCGCGACGCATATTTTCAATCAGGATTGAAAGTTGAAGTTCACCGCGTCCTTTTACGATGAATTCATCTCCGTTTTCCGTGCCTTCGATCTTGATGCTGACATTCGTTTGAAGTTCTTTCTGCAACCTGTCCCAGATATTTCTGGATGTGACATATTTGCCATCTTTTCCCGCAAAAGGAGAATCGTTCACACGAAATGTCATAGAAAGGGTAGGAGCATCGATCTCGATGATTGGAAGGGGTTTAGGATTATCTTTGCATGCTGCTGTTTCTCCCACGTCGACCCGCTCCATACCTGCGAGTGAAACGATATCACCGGCAAATGCTTTTTTTATTTCTTTCTTTTTCAGACCGTCATAATGGTAAATCTTTGTGATCCGATAAAGCAGTCTTTCTCCATCACGCTTGAGTAATACGACCTCTTCGCCTTGACTCACAGTTCCATTTGTAATTTTCCCAGTGCCGATCTTTCCGAGATAATTATCATACTCGATGGCAGAGACCAGCATTTGAAATGGTTTGGATACATCGCCTTCAGAATCTTTCACTCTGTGTATGATCGTTTCGAATAAGGGGATCAGGTCGTCATTTTCGTCTTCCAGCTCATACCTGGCATAGCCGTCTTTACCGGATGCAAAAAGAACAGGGAAATCTAACTGTGAATCATTTGCATGCAGGTCACAAAACAGGTCGAACACCATTTCAAGAACTTCTGCAGGTCGCGCATTGGGTCTGTCTATTTTATTGATGATCACGATTGGATCAAGTCCTAGTTCAAGGGATTTCTTCAGGACATACTTTGTCTGAGGCATCGGTCCTTCAAAGGCATCGACCAGGAGTAGAACAGAATCTACCATTTTCATGATGCGCTGAACTTCTCCACCGAAATCGGCATGTCCGGGTGTATCGACAAAATTTATTTTGTAATCTTTATAGGTGAGAGACGCATTTTTGGAAAAGATAGTAATGCCCCGCTCTCTTTCAAGATCGTTGCTGTCCATCACGCGATCGGCAATGTTCTCGTTATCTCTGAATGTGCCGGACTGCTTGAGAGCAGCATCGACCAGTGTGGTTTTGCCATGATCAACATGGGCAATAATAGCGATATTTTTAATTTTTTTCATTATTTTTCAACTTATGATTATTTCTTTTGGAGCAGGTCACAAAAAAGTAGCCTTATCAAAATCGGGTGGTTATTGAGTCAATGTATTTGAGGGTATTAGCAGGAAAAGTAGCGCAAGATTCCGATCTTGCGTACTCAACATCGGAATGTTGAGTTACAGATTAATTCTCGGAGTACATAAGTTTGATCTTGTCCGTCCACTGACAAACCCTTGTTCTATAAATTCCTTCCTCCCTTCTCCCTTTTCCATCTTTCACTTCTGATCGGCAAACAAAATCTGCTATTTAAAATAACTGCTTATTACTTTCCAGTTTTCGAAATAGTTATATTCTTTATTATTGATTATCGCTGGATATACTTTATGTGAACCTTGATGATCAGTGTTAGAAAAAGAAATCTGATGATCTATACCAATATCTAAATTTTTTATTGATTCCATCTGAGTAATAAAATTTGATCTTGTAAGATCGTTGGCGGATCTCGCCAATCCTTCTACCAAAACCTTGGCAGCGAGATATCCTTCCAGACTTACATGATTCAATTCTACATTTGGAACATATTCTTCCAAATCATTTCTTGCATCCTCTACTCCGGGAAGCATACTGAATTCAGGAGGAACAACCTGAGTGATAATTTCTCCATCACCCTGACCTGCATCATTCAAAATATCCAGAAGTTTGTGCGCTCCGACAAAAGACACGTTCATATAAATAGGATTAAAATGCTGATTTTTTCCTTCGATAATGAATTTTGCGCAGCTTCCGTAGGTCCCGACCATTACAATTGCATCCGGATATGAAGGTAGAATGTTGTCTAATCCAGTTTGAATATCAGAAGTATTTCTCTGATACGTTCCACGGGAATGAATCTTTAATCCTCTTTTTGTTAATGAATTATTCAGACCTTCAAGTACAGTATAGCCAAAAGGATCATCCTGATAGAAACAGGAAATTTTGGTCATGCCAAGTTCGTCCACAACTCCTTTAATAAATTTTTCTACTTCGTCGTAGTAGCTGGCACGATAATGAAATATCTCTTTCACCAGCGGATGCCTTAACGGCTCAGCTCCTGTAAATGGTGCAACGAGTGGAATGTGTTTTTCAATGATAATTGGTTTTATCGCCATGGTGGTAGGAGTTCCCACGTTTCCGAATAAACAAAAAACTTTATCTTCATCGATCAATTTATATGTATTCTCGATGCAGCGACTCGGCTCATATCCATCATCATAGGCGATCAGTGTAATATTTCTGCCATTCACACCACCTAACTTGTTGATGCGATTGAAATATGCCATTGCTCCATTTTTGAAGCTCATTCCCAAATAGTCTGAAGGACCGGATAAAACCGTGGACATCCCAATCAAGATCTCAGTGTCTGTTACTCCTACATGGACTGGCTCTGTTACATTAGCTTTCACTGCAATACCTCCTGTGTATTCCTATATTATAAAATTCGGACAACACACAAATATAATTGTATGTTATTTGCATTCTTTTGTATAAATTAAGTTTTCAGCAGATTCAGTTGTCAAGTTGTAGATGAAATCAATAGAATTCACTCTCCGTTTTCCCTCCTCCCTTTTCCCTTTCTCTATTTCCACTTTCTTTGACAAAATATCAGTCCATTTAAAACTTCACCTATCATAATTCCGGAGGTTTAATGCTCAAAAAGATAAATCCGACAAAAACTGGTGTCTGGAAAAAACTACTGAAACACTATAGTACAATGCAACAGATATCCATGAAAGAAATGTTTGTGCAAGATCCAGAGAGATTTAATAAATTCTCAATACAATTTGAAGATATACTTCTGGATTATTCGAAAAATATTATAAATGAAAAGACAATGAAACTGCTTATCCAGCTTGCTCAAGAATGTGAGCTGGGAGATGCTATCGAAAAGATGTTCACTGGCGATAAAATAAATGAGACAGAGGATCGAGCTGTACTGCATACTGCATTGAGAAATTTTTCAGGTAACCCGGTTTTCGTGGATGGCAAAGATGTCATACCGGAAGTGAAAGTAGTACTTCTTCACATGAAGGAATTCTCAGAAAAATTACTCAATGGTGAATGGAAAGGTTATTCGGGTAAACCAATCACAGATATTGTGAACATAGGTATTGGCGGTTCTGATTTGGGTCCTGTTATGGTGACAGAAGCGCTCAAAACGTACTGGAAGCAGATAACACCGCATTTTGTCTCAAATGTAGATGGTACTCATATTGCAGAAACGCTCAAAAAACTCAATCCCGAAACCACACTCTTCATGATCGCTTCCAAAACCTTCACAACGCAGGAAACAATGACCAATGCACACACTGCGCGTAACTGGTTCTTGAAAAATGCAAAGAATGAAGATCATATTAAAAGGCATTTTGTGGCGATCTCGACTAATGAGCAGGGAGTAAAAAAGTTCGGCATCGATCCGAAAAATATGTTCCGGTTCTGGGATTGGGTTGGCGGACGCTATTCTTTATGGTCAGCAATTGGCTTGTCTATAGCTTGCACGATCGGGTATGAAAATTTTGAGCAACTTCTGATAGGTGCGTACGCCATGGATGAGCATTTCAGAACTGCATCCTTTGAGAAAAATATACCTGTCGTATTAGCTCTGCTTGGGATATGGTATAATAATTTTTTCAATACACAAACTCAGGCAATTCTGCCGTATGATCAATACATGCATCGGTTTGCTGCGTATTTCCAGCAGGGAGATATGGAAAGTAACGGCAAATCCACAGATAGAAATGGAAATCAAGTGGACTATCAAACAGGACCGATCATCTGGGGAGAGCCGGGTACAAACGGACAACATGCATTTTACCAGCTTATTCATCAGGGCACCAAGCTTATTCCCTGCGATTTCCTTGCGCCTGCGATAAGTCATAATCCGATAGGGGAGCATCATAAGATATTACTTTCAAATTTCTTTGCACAGACCGAAGCGCTCATGATGGGGAAGACCGAAGAGGAAGTTCGAACAGAACTTGAAAAAGCAGGGAAATCAAAAGCTGAAATTGATAAACTCTTACCATTCAAAATATTCAAAGGCAACAAGCCCACAAACTCAATTCTTTTTAAAGAACTTACTACTCACACACTTGGCAGTTTGATTGCGATGTATGAGCACAAGATATTTGTGCAAGGTGTGATATGGAATATTTTTAGTTTTGATCAGTGGGGTGTGGAGCTAGGTAAACAGCTTGCAAAGAGCATTTTGCGTGAACTAGAAAACGACGAACCGGTCACGAATCATGATTCATCAACGAATGGATTGATGAATGCGTATAAGGGGATGAGATATTAGAAATAAGATGATGTTTTTAATTGTAGAAAATATGGAGTAAATCGACTGTGTCGATTTCGCATTGACTTAGTCAATGCACTCCAAAAAAATCTTTACCTTAACTCTGCATTCAAATGTTCACCTACTGCTGAAACTAGGTTCTTCCTCCTCAGCTATTTCCATTTCTTTGACAAATAATCCTCCTAATTAAAATTGCACCTATCATTATTTCAGGGTGAATAAATAAGAAATGGAAACCAATATCCTCATTCTCGGCTCGATCATTATTTTTCTGGCTGCTCTTTTACAGGGAACAACCGGATTTGGTTTTTCGCTTTTTTCAATACCTTTGCTGACGCTTTTCATTTCTCCAAAGACAGCGATTTCGATGATATTGCTTGTTTCAGTTCTCATAAATATTTCTGTGCTCTATAATAGTAGAAAATCTCTGAATTTTAAGTTTATTTTGCAAATTTTCCTCTTCAGCATGATCGGCGTGCCAATCGGTGCAAAGCTGTTGCTGATACTTCCTGATTATGTGCTTAAGATCGTGATCGGGGTATTCATCCTTCTGTTTGGGATACTGTTCTTCTTCAATGTACGTTTCAAAGTGAAAAATGAGAAGATCACCAGGGTAGTGGTTGGATTTTTCAGCGGGTTGCTGAACGGCAGTATTACAATGAGTGGACCTCCGATTATCATCTTTCTTGCAAACGAACAAAAAGGAAAAATGCATTTCCGCGCTCATCTCGCATCATTCTTCCTGCTTCTGACACTTTTTACAATCCCAGTATACATTTACTACGGACTTATTACAAAAGTGGTCGTGGATTATGCGCTTATTTTCAGTGTTGCGGTCATTCTCGGTGTGATCGGCGGCAACATTCTTATACATAAAATTAAAGAAGTACATTTTAGAAAGTTGACATTAGTGATCATAATTCTCATGGGAGTATTAGCAGTATATTCAGGCATTCGAGGAGTTTTATCATGAAAGAATATGATGTCATTATTGTTGGTGGAGGAGCTTCCGGGCTGGTTGCTGCGATCTCATCAGCACGGAACGGCGCAAAAACAGCCATAGTGGAGCGTTTACCCCGGGTGGGGAAAAAGATACTCATAACTGGAAATGGACGCTGTAACCTCTCTAATACGTCTTTGAAGAAGAAAAAGTATCATGGAACCGATCCCGCATTTATCGGATATGTATTTTCACAGTTCAACGGTGCACAGATACTTGAATTCTTTGAAGAACTCGGCATCCTGACAAAAGAGGAAGAAAATGGGCGCATTTTCCCTAGATGCGACCAGGCAGGCGCATTGCTTGATGTGTTGAGATATGAATGTGAAAGACTGCATGTTCAGGAATTGTGTTCGAAGGAAGTCGCGGGAATCAGGAAATTGGAGAATTGCTTTGTCATAACATCATGTAATGGGGAAGAACTCTATTCCAAGAAAATAATACTCACAACAGGCGGTAAAGCAAGTCCGCAGTTCGGATCGGATGGCTCGGGTTTTGCACTAGCAAACAAGCTGGGACATACTATTGTCGAACCCTTTCCCACGCTCGTACAGATAAAACTCAAAGATGAGTTTGTGAAGCATTATAAAGGAATTCGCTTTGATGCGAGAATATCTTTGTATGCAAATGAAAGCTTGGTGGATACGCAGGAAGGTGAAGTATTGTTCGCTGATTACGGGATTTCGGGAATTCCAATATTGCAGCTGAGCAGATATATGCATCACCCTGAAATTAAGCATACAATTATGAAATTGCATATTGACTTATTCCCCGAAATACAATTTCATGATATGAAAAAGATGCTGAGTGATAGATTTCAAAAGATGTCTTTTAAATCTATTGAAGATGCTTTGATCGGTTTAGTAAATAAGAAGTTTATCCTACCAGCACTTACACTATCAGATATTGGGAGAGACAAATTGTGTTCTGAACTTAATAATGCAGAGCTGGATAAACTCGTTTATCAATTTAAGGATAGAAGATTTTTGGTGAGTGGTACGCTCTCATGGCGCGATGCACAGGTAACTGCTGGTGGAATCTCAACAACAGAAGTAGATGATAAAACTCTTGAATCAAAACTTATCCCTGGACTTTATTTTGCTGGTGAGGTACTTGATATTCACGGTGATTCAGGCGGGTATAATCTTGCGTGGGCATGGGCGTCGGGTTATGTTGCTGGGATGCATGCAGCGAAGAAAAGATGAATATCCAATGTCCAATGATCAATATCCAATTATGAAGTATAAAATAATGAGAGATATTCAAAAGAAATTTGATTTAAATAATCATTTACTTAGGAGACATCCAATAACCTGGAAATTGGACATTTCGTCTTGGTTATTGGATATTCATTTCTTACCTCATCAAGACTCTATAGGAAAAACTATAAATTATGATCCGAATTGAAGAAATAAAACTGCCAATAAGTTCCAACAGAAGTAAATTAAAAAAGGAAATTCTCAAAATTCTTGAAATTGATGAAGAGAAGTTCGAGTACTATAGATTAATAAAAAAGGCAGTCGATGCACGCCACAAATCAAACATCCAATTTGTGTATACAGTTGATGTGACTTTTTCTGAGAAAAAGGTTGAGATAAATTTACTAAAGAATTTACAAAAAGCAAGATGCGCAAACTTGTACAAGCGACACCGTATTAAAAAAATTGAACCATATCATTACGATATTCCGCATATTATACATATAAAAAGTTTTCATAGACCGGTCATTGTCGGCTCAGGACCAGCTGGTTTGTTTGCAGGTTTACTACTTGCCAAAGCAGGGCTTACACCACTTGTAATTGAGAAAGGGAAAAGGGTCGAAGAACGCATAAAAGATGTTGAGCTTTTCACGCAAACAGGTGAATTAAACACACATTCGAATATTCATTTTGGAGAAGGTGGAGCAGGAACATTTTCTGATGGCAAGCTCTACACACTCATCAACGATCATAGAACAAAGTTTATTTTTGACGAACTGATCGCCGCAGGTGCACCCACAGAAATTGCGTATAGTGCTCGACCGCATATTGGCACTGATAATTTACAGAAAATGGTGAAAAATCTTCGTGAAAAAATTGAGCAGCAGGGTGGAGAATTTTTATTTGGAAATGAACTACAGAATTTGATAATCGAAAATGGTACTCTTAAAAAAGTAGTAATAAACGGAAAAAATAGAGATGCTTCCTGCGTTGTATGCGCGATAGGGAATGCTTCACGGGGTACATTTAAAATGCTTCACGATAATAATGTAAACATAGAACCAAAGGCATTCTCTATGGGTGTTCGCATTGAGCATCCACGTGAGTATATCAACAAATTACAATACGGAGAGCAGTATAAAAATCCGACCTTACCTCAAGCTCACTACAAACTCGCTGTTCATCTAAAAAATGGAAGAGGAGTCTACTCTTTCTGCATGTGCCCGGGTGGCTGGGTCGTACCAGCAGCTACTGAATCAGGCGGAGTCGTGACAAATGGGATGAGTACATTTGCACAGGATAATATAAATTCCAATGCAGCGCTTCTTGTAGGTGTTACTCCAACAGATTTTCCTTCAAATGATCCGCTGGCAGGTATTGAGTTCCAGAAAATATGGGAAAAAAAGGCATTTATTCTCGGAGGAAATGGGTTTAGTGCTCCTGTCCAACTTTTGGGAGATTTTCTCGAAGATAGACCTTCAACTTCTTATAAAAGTGTCATCCCTTCATATAAACCCAGCAGAACTCCGTGCAGTATTAAGGAGTGTTTGCCAGATTTTGTATATGTGAGTTTAAAGGAAGCGTTCCCACTTCTTGATAAGAAATTTCCGGGATTTAATTATCCATCAGCAGTGTTGACAGCAGTCGAAACACGAAGTTCATCGCCAGTTCGTATTGTGCGAGGAGATGATCTTCAATCAAATATTATAGGGCTTTATCCTGCTGGAGAAGGATCCGGATATGCAGGTGGTATTGTCTCTTCTGCAGTTGATGGGATGAAGGTTGCGGAGAAGATAATCACTTTGATGAAAGATGACTAAAGATGATAGTTAAGTTGAATCTTTAATTGATCGACGTTCTTGCCACGTTCAGTGCTATTTCTATCGAAGGGAATCAAATACATTAGTCCAACTCCAAATTTATTAAGTTCAAATTCAAGTCCAATTAAACCTCCCGTTTCCGGATCATCGAGAAAGTCGTCGATTTGCTCATCAGAGCCCTTATCTTTATCTAATTTTATTGAAAAGAGATACTTCTTAAGATAGAGACCGGCGTGGATATAGAAAAGGTCATAATAACTATACATCAAAGAAAACGGTACTTGCAGATGAGTCATTAGATACTTGATTTCATCTTCGGAAACATAGGGAGTTTTATCGATAAGACGTTCAAAATCCATTAATAATCCTGCTCTCATATAGATTTTATTTGAAAGCTGATACTGAAAGAATGTGCCAAATGATAATTCTGGAACTTGTTTGTCGAAGTAATGACTCACGGTAGGTGCAGCATATACGGTGCTGTTCAAGGTCAGTCCAAAGGAAATTTTATTGGCATACGCTGATGACTGAAGAAGAAAGGTAGTAAACAAGAAAATTGTGAGACCATAACCATACAATCTCTTTTGTGATATTAGGGTGCTTCCAAATAAATGCCTGAAGATACTTATGTTATTCATATATCACCTCTATAATCTATAATTGAGCTGAACTTTTAATTGATCGACGTTTTTATTTCGTTCTTTGCTGGTACGATCGAATGGTAGATATAATAATAATCCAAAATCAAATTTTCCCACTCCGCGTTCCAGTCCAATTATTCCACCAAATTCCGGGTCATCAAGAAAATCGGTTTTCTTTATATTCCCCTTACAATTTTTATAGTAGTAATTTTTCGTTTCGGTTTTAATCGAGAAAAGATATTTGTTTGTGTATAATCCTCCACAGATATAAAACCAATTCAAATACTTATATCGTATCTTCGCAGCCATCTGCAGGTGAGTCATCAAATACTTGTTGACTGATTGATCAATGCCTGAATCACTTTTACCATAATAATCATATTCGGCAAATCGTTCGAAATTCAACATCGGTCCGACATTAAAGGATAGAGATTTCGAAACCTTATATTGACTATAGAAACCTAACGAGAAATCTGGGGTTTCTTTTTTCAGGAACATGTTATTATCGTAAGTTGAATAGAGTGTCGAATGAAAGGTCAGTACTAATGAAGGATTTTGGGCAAATAATGAAGTATGAAGTAAATTAATTCCAAACAAAATTAATAATACGAGAGATAGTTGAAGCTTTTTATGGAGTATGAAATTTCGTGCGAAATTTCTCTTTATGCTAATTCTTCCATCTTTTTTTCCCATAGACATTTACAAGGTTATTGATTTTATCCTGTCAATAAATTCAATAACTTTGACAATAATTACAGCAATTGGACTCTTCCTATATGAAAGATTTGAAATCATTTACACGAGAAGAATTGACGCAGCATATTCTTAATTTTGATGAAAAGAGATATCGGGCAGTGCAACTTTTCCATGCAATTCATCAGCAAAATATTGGTACAATTAAAGACATGGCCATTCTTCCAAAAACCTTGAGAAATGAACTTTCCAATAAATATCTCATTGATTCACTGAGAATGGAAAAACGGTTTGATTCCCGGATAGATGGAACAAAAAAGTATCTATTTCGATTGAGTGATGATCATCTTATCGAGAGTGTGCTGATGAAATACAAGCATGGCTACAGCGCATGCCTTTCCACTCAGGTGGGATGCAGGATGGGGTGTTTATTCTGTGCATCTACCAAGGGTGGGCTTTTCCGTAATTTAAGTGCAGGGGAAATCGCAGATCAGGTGTATCAGATGCAGAAGGACAGCGGCGTAAGACTATCGAATGTCGTACTCATGGGTAGCGGAGAGCCGCTTGAAAATTATGTGAATGTCATGAAGTTCTTCTCTATAATTCATAATGAGCACGGGCAGAATATGGGATACAGACACATCACACTTTCCACAGTTGGCATTCCTGATAAGATCAGGCAGCTTGCTGATGAAGGTTTACAGATCACGCTTTCAATCTCACTTCATGCATCGAATGATGAGTTGAGAATGAAAATCATCCCTGTTGCACAGAAGTATTCCATTAAAGCCATTCTTGATGCATGCAAATATTACATCGAGAAAACACATCGCAGAATTACCTTTGAATATGCCTTAATTAAGGATTTAAATAATTCGCAAGAACATGCACGAGAACTGGTAAAGTTACTCAAAGGAATGCTCTTCCATGTGAATTTGATACCAATGAACCAGATAAAGGAATCGGAATTACAACCATCACCCAAGAAATGCACTCAGCAGTTTTATGATATGCTTGTATCAAAAGGAATAAATGTCACGATCCGCAGGGAATTAGGACAGGATATCAATGCAGCATGTGGGCAGTTAAGGCGGGATTACGGAGTAACCACGAAATACACGAAAAATAATGAAATAGTGAATAAAGAAAATGAGAAGTAAAACAAGATTTCAATAATGCTATATACTATTTTAAAAATTGAATATTTTCAAGGAAATTGACATTCATTTTTACCCATAAAAATTCACAATAAAGAATTCTCAGGATATTCAATGCGAAAGAAATATTTAATTTTGCTTCTCTTATTCGTTACAATTTTAGTAAATCATTCACTCCTTCAAGCGAAGAAGAAATCAAATAAAGAGATCGAATCTTATCCATATGAATTGTACTTCCAACAGAATACGGAACCGATCAAAGCTGAGATTGTTGGCAATCCTCTCGATTATGCAGGGAAGCGCATTGGCATGGATGTACGTAATTTTGAATTACCGCGAGCATATGAGAATTCCTATCGATTTGCCTGTAGATTTCCGATTATAGATTATATTTCAAACCAACCTTTATATATGAAGCAATGGGCAGAAGAAGTGAGTGAAAAATTTACCAAAATACAAACAGAAGAAGGAATAAAAGTTACGAATTATGCACTTGAGTTGTTGCGAGACACCAAAGAATTTCCTCCCATGAGTATTTCTGAAGATGTCGAATTATTAAAGGATTTCAAAGACATGCTTCGATCACGTTCATTTACCCCAGAATATCGCATGGCAGTATTGAACTTAGTGGAAAATTATCTCATAGCAAAATCTATGATCGTCAAAGCAAAGGAGAATTTATCTCCTGAAGACTTGCAATTTTTCAATGATAATCCGGGTTATTTCCTCATTCCTGATGGTGAACACATGCCCTCATTGACCGGAGATGTCTCAACTCATTTTGAATTTATTGAACATGCAAGAAAGTTCAAGTATCAGTATATGTTCTTTGCTGCAAAGATCATGTCAGCTGCAATATATGAATATTGGGATGCAACGAAGGATTTGAATATTTCTGAAATTTATACTGAAAGTTCTGCTCATGAAGAACCATTCATTTACGTGACAAATTCATTGAGAATTGTCATTCGGGGAACTGGAGATGATGTTTATACAAAGGATGCGGATCTTCTCATAGATATTGGTGGAGATGATGTGTATCAAAATAATGCTGGCGGGTGCAGATCGAGTTACGAAGAAATTGCAGTGTGTATAGATCACAATGGAAATGATAAATATGATTCTCCAAATGATATATTTGTGCAAGGTTTTGGATTTTTGGGATGCGGTTTTCTTGCTGACTTCAATGGAAATGATATCTATGCAGCAAAGCACTTCGCTCAGGGAGCAGGTGTATGCGGTGTAGGTGTGCTCTGGGATGAATCAGGATTTGATACATATGATGCGCATGCATTCTGCCAGGGAGCTGGTATGTTCGGACTTGGTATGTTGCTTGATAATAATGGAGAAGATCTCTACAGTTGCGCAACACTCGGGCAGGGAGGTGCAACAACGCTTGGTCTGGGCATTCTCTCCGATCTGGACGGTGACGATAAATATTATCTTGCAATTGACGAATCAAAGGACAATTTAGGTAACCTTCCAGGCTACGGACAAGGGGGAGCACTTTCCTTCAGAAATTATCCGTGGATTAAAAAACTCACTGCTTATGGAGGTGCGGGACTGCTTTTCGATGCGTCAGGTAATGACCGTTATTGGACAAAAGGTTGGTGCGATCAAGGAGGAAGCTATATCATGTCCCTCGGTGCTTTGGTTGATGCAAAAGGAAATGATCATTATACTGCAAATACAGGACAGGGGAGCGGAATTCATATCACCAATGCAATCCTCATCGACAAAGACGGGCATGACATCTATGAAGGGGATTTTCGTACAGGTGGTTCCGGCGGAGACCGATCTCCAGGATTTTTCATAGACTATGCGGGAAATGATATTTATAAATCCCGGACCTCATCATATGGAACGGGTGTAAAGCCAATGAGTTACTCTCTTTTTATAGATTATCAAGGCGAAGACACGTACATTTGTGATGAGCCAGAGAATGGCGTCACATTTAATAATTGGGATAGTTTTGGCGGTGTATGGCCTGAATCAGAGCCCTATAACTGGCCCTTTACGATTTGCATGGATCTTGCTGGTGAAGATGATTACCAGGTTCGTTTTCATGAAAATAATTGTGAGCGATCAAGTTTTGGGCATGGGATTTTCGTAGATACAGAATGGCACAATGGAGATATAATTGGTGATATAAAGAATGAATTAAAAGATCAGAAGTTTCCAAAATTAAGTGATAAAATCAGACAATCACCATATTTTGAGAATATTAAAGACTTGCTCTCGCCAAGTGCGTTTATTCGTTTTCAGGCAATTGGAAGATTAATCCAGGATTCGCAAGAAATCATTCCATATCTCACAGAAATTCTGCATATTTCAGAAAACAGAAATGTAAATCGCGATGTCTTGGAAATACTTCATTATTTTCTCATAAATGAAGAACTCACTGAATCATCGCAAAAAGAGTTGCTTTCATTATTGGAAGCCCCTGAAGAGGAAGTCCGTTACATCATAGCAGATGATATTGGAATTTGGAAAATGGATATAGGCGAAAATGCGCTATCAAATATTGCGCTATCGGATACTTCAGCGGATGTTCGATATGCAGTGCTGAGATCATTACTAAAATTAGAGTCCATGAAAGGGCTTATTACTGCGCGAAAATTATCCGAAAAAGATGTTTCGGAAAAAGTGCGAAGAATTGCAACTGTTTACATGGGAGTCGTCAACGACGGAGTTGATCCCTTTCCTTTACTGAGTTATATCCTTCAACATGATTCTTCACCATCTGTCAGAGTGGAAGCGGCAGAAGTCTTTGGTAAACTCAAGGATGCAAGAGCAGTGCCATTACTGAGAAAAGCATCGCGGTCCTTTGATGTGTATCTCCAACGTGCTGCAGGGAAAAGTCTCGCGGAATTGGGCTTTATAGAAGGGATTGAAATTTTGATTAAATCACTCTCATTCCCTTCAATCGACGCTTTTGAAAATTATAATTATAATATCCCAAATTTTATTTCAATGTACTCGGGATTTAATCTGCCCGAATCAGAACGATACGACCAGCAAAAATGGCATGAATGGTTTGAGAAAAATAAATTCCATATCAATATCCAGGAGAACCTGAAAAATTTGGATGAGTACAAATTTTTGCAGGATTCTATTGCACAGCTTGAGCAACATGAGAAAATACAACCTCTTGAAATTTTCCTCGCTTCACATCAAGATTTCATCAAAGCCAGGAAAGACCTTGCACACATTCTAAACAGCGTTGCCTGGGGTATGATAACTTCACCGGAGGGTTCGGAACAATATGATCTTAAGAACGGACTGGAATATGCAAAACGATGCGTAGAACTCGACCCTCAACTGAATTATATTGATACACTTGCAGAAGCATATTATCGAAAAGGTGATTATGCTCAAGCTCTAAAAATTTGCAATGATGTAATAGCGGATCATCCAACAAATAAAATGTTTTTAGAAAGAAAAAAACTGTGCGAACAGAAACTCAGAAATTAAAAATTATTAACTTATTGACGAAAATAATCTTTTTTTTCTATTTTGAAAACACTTCTTTACAAAATAATAAGGATGCTTATGGAAAAGTTTGATATCAATAATTACAAAGAATTCAATAAAGCGTTACAACAATTAAATGAGCTTATAGGGAAACAAGGGAAACATATTAAACAACTTATCCATATTGGTGAATCCCTCTCTGCAAAAAATAGTCTTGTAAATATTTTTACTCTGATCCTCAACGAAGCTATGGATTATGCAAATGCAGATGGGGGAACTATTTACATCGTCTCTAATGATAAAAAATTCCTTGATTTCAAGCTGACCTATAATAAATCTCTTAATTTAAAAATGGGGAATGCGGATGCTCCAGTGACATGGCCGAGTATACCTCTTTATCTAAAAAGTGGTTTGGCAAATATGAGTTATATGGTTTCTTATGTGTATCATACAAAGGAAAGCAAAACCTTTGAAAACGTGTATGAACAGAATCTGTTTGATAATACAGGCACTCAAAAATTTGATACACGTAATAAATATCACTCTCAATCTATGGCAGCTATTCCTCTTATAAATCATGAAGACGAAGTGATGGGAGTGATCCAACTGATCAATGCAATGGATGAAGAAGGGAATGTTATCCCATTTGGAAAAGACCATATTGAAATGCTCAATTCTCTCGCTTCTCAGGCAGCGATCTCACTTTCTAATACAAGGTTGATTGAAAGCCTTGAAGAGTTGCTTCTGCAATTTATTAAGTCCATTGGTTCTGCAATTGACAGAAAATCAAAGTATACTGCAGGACATGTCAAGCGTGTGGCAACGCTTACAGAAGAAATAGCCCGAAGAATAAATGAGGATGAGGATGGTTATTTCAAAGATGTGTATTTTAATAGTGATCAGTTAAAAGAACTTTCAATGGCTGGATGGATGCACGACGTTGGCAAAATCGTCACGCCGGAATGCATTATGGATAAATCAACCAAGCTCCAGAAGATCATTGATAGAATCGAACTTATAAAAATCCGATGTGAATTGTTAAAGCAGGTCATAAAAAAAGATATAAATAAACTGAAGTTAAACGGCAGTCTTACAAAGGAAAAAGAGCAAGAACTTACGCAAATTTCCAATCAATTAGATGACGATATTTCTCTGATAGAAAATTTAAACTATGGTGTGGAAAATTTATCTGATGAGAACAAGAATGAAATCAATCGAATGTATTCATTTTCCTATATATCTGAAGGGAAGGAGTATAAAGTCCTTTCTGATGACGAGAAGAAGAATCTCATGATAAGTAGAGGTACACTTACTGATGATGAATTTGCCATAATGAAGGACCATGCACAGGTTACATGGGAAATGCTTTCCACACTCCAATTTCCCAAAAAGTATGAAAATGTACCAGTTTTTGCAGCTGCCCATCACGAAAGATTGGATGGGGGGGGATATCCTCATAACCTTTCAGAGAGTAAAATACCATTGCAAGCTCGGATAATTGCCGTTGCAGATGTCTTTGAAGCTCTTCTTGCTGAGCGTCCTTATAAAAATGGGAAGAAGGTCAGTGAAGCCCTGAAAATAATTGCGTTCATGGTGCAAGATAATAAGCTTGATAAAGCAGTGGTTGATATCCTTATTGATTCGGGATTACATATTTCATTTGCACAAAAAATAGCAAAACCCGAGCAAGTCGATAATGTTGATGTAAAAAAAATAAAATGCATATATCATAAACAATAACAATAATGAGAAAAATTCTATTCTTCAGTATAACATTATTGCTTTTGATGAGCACACTTCATGCAATATCAGAAGTTGATAGTCTCAAAATTGCGATGCTGGATGCGCCGATAGATGAACGAATCACAATCTTAAACATTCTCGCGACAAAGTACTGGTATATCGACCCGGATTCCAGTGTATATTTTGCTGAAACAGCTCTTGAACTTGCTCGAGTCAGAGATAATAAGGGAGGAGAGGCAGAAGCACTTCACAAACTTGGTGGTGCATATTATTTTCTCAGTGATTACAGCAATGCGCTGGAAAATTACAAACAATCTTTGCTTATAAGGGAAGAACTTAATAATAATGAGGGAGTTGCTAATATATCCAACAATATAGGAATGATCTATCAGGAGCTTGGAAGTTATGATAAAGCTCTGGATAATTATATGATCGCTTTGCAGTTTTATGAAGCTTCTCATAATGAAAAAAAGATAGCAGTTGTACTCAATAATATCGGCGCAGTGTATGGGGATCTGAAAAATTACGATAAAGCATTGCTCTCATATATGCACTCTTTAGAAATAAAACAAAAATTGGATGATAAAAGCGGTATTGCGAGTACTCTTCATAATATCGGAAGGGCTTATGATAACTTACAAGAGTATGATAAAGCTCTTGAATATTATGAACGGGCCGTTATTCTAAAAAAACAATTGAATAACCAGTATAGTTTAGCGATAACGCTCAATAATATTGGGAAAGTATATTCCGAACAAAACAAATTTGAAAGAGCCCTTACTTATTTTGAGGAAGCTCTTCAGATCGAAAAAGCTGTAGGTGATAAATTTGGTGAAGCAAACACTCTGAATAATATGGGTGACTCTTATCTTCAATTGGAAGAATTAGACAAAGCAGAACAAAATTTATTCCAAGCACTCTCGATTGCTTTAGATATAAAAGCGAAATATATCATTGAAGCCTGTTATGTCTATTTATCAAAGCTGTATGAAAGAAAGGGTAAACCTGCTATAGCTCTTGATTATCATCAGAAAATGTTCGATATCAACCAGGAAATATTTAATGAACAAGTTCGAGATAAAATAGCGATGCTTCAAACAAGATATGAGACTGAGAAGAAGGACCAAGAAATCGAACTTTTAGTGAAGGAAAGAAATATTAATGAGCTCACAATTGAGAAACAGCAAAATCTGAGAAATTTCCTTATTGTGCTTATTTTTTTAGTAATTATTATCGCAATAATCATGTATGTTAGCTATCGACAAAAAAGAAGAGATAACCTGATTATAGCCCAGGAAAAGGAAAAATCCGATAATTTACTTATGAATATTTTCCCGCTCAGAATTGCAAATGATCTGAAAGAAACCGGCGCGACTGAACCTGAACTTTTTAAAGACGTCACAGTTTATTTCTCTGATATTGTGGGTTTTACTGTCGCTTCTGCTCGTCTTACCCCTAAAAAACTTATTGATGAACTCAATGAAATATTCACTGCTTTTGATGAAATAATAGAGAAATATGAGTGTGAGCGAATTAAAACTATTGGTGATGCGTATCTTGCAGTGGGAGGGATGAACAGAAGTAATACATCACCTGCAATTAATATAGTTCGCGCAGCACTAGCGCATCTGGAATATCTAAAAAAACGAAATGGATCATCTGATATTAAATGGCAGATCAGGATGGGTGTTCATACTGGAGATGTAATTGGCGGCGTCGTGGGCATAAAAAAATATATTTATGATGTATTCGGTGATACAATTAATTTGGCAGCCAGAATGGAGCAATATTCTGATGCATTAAAAATCAACATAAGTGAAGATACTTATCAATACATAAAAGATAGTTTTAGATGTATTGAACGGGACGGTATCGTTGTGAAAGGAAAAGGTGTCATGAAAATGTATTTCGTGGAAGGTGTTATATGAAACAATTACCAATATCAATCTTATATGTAGAGGACGAGCATATTATTCTACAGTCAGTTAAGGAATTATTGGAGGATAAGGTACGCAATCTTTATCTTGCAATGAACGCAAAAGAAGCGCTTGATCTTTTTAAGAAATATAAACCTGAAGTGGTTATCAGTGATATTAAAATGCCGGGAATGGATGGTTTGACACTTCTCAGGGAAATAAAAAAGATAAAAAGCGATACAAAGCTTGTGATCTTGACTGCGTTCGGGAAAAAGAATTACCTTATGGATGCAATCACACTCGGAGTGGATAAATTTATTCTGAAACCGGTTGAAGAGAGTTCGTATTTCCAGGAATTACAAGATCTTTCTAATTCTATAAAATTAGAAAAACAGCTCAGACTTGAAGAAGAACGAAGAAAAAAAGCTCAAAATGACCTTGAAGAAGCAAATAAAAGATTGATTAAATTGGCAAGAACAGATCCATTAACAGGATTATCAAATCGTCGTGACATTTATGAAAAAATTGAATATGAGATCAGTCGTTTTGAGAGAAATAATCAGACTTTTGCTATAGTTATTGGAGATATCGATGATTTTAAGAATGTCAATGATAACTTGGGGCATGATGCGGGTGATTTCGTGCTTTTTTCACTTGCTCATCAAATACGCTCAATGCTTCGTAAACAGGATATTGTAGGAAGATGGGGGGGAGAGGAATTCATCCTGATGTTACCTAATACCAAAATAGAAGGAGCCAAAGTAGTCACAGAAAAAGTCAGAAAAGCTATCCAGGATAAAATAATACATTATAAAGAAAATGAAATATCCATTACAATCACTTTCGGCATCGTGATATTTGATGAAATGCAACCTATAAATGACTGCATAAAAAAAGCTGATGTTGCTCTCTATGACGGAAAGAATAAAGGAAAGAACTGTATCGCACTTTACGAATAAAAGACTGATAAAGACTGATTTTGATACTTTATATTAAAATATAATAAATTATAGATTATATTAAAGTAAATAAAAATCTTGGTCTTCTCCAAAAAAACTTGACGCTCCTCATGACTGGATTACCTTTTTGTTCAAATTTTTTTGAATAAAAAATCAATGATGAAAGTTAATAATAAAAATGATTAAAAAATATGTGCCACTCCTTTTACTAACCGTCTTACTGTTAGTCAGTTGTGCCGATTTTCTCGAGCCAATAATCAATTATGGGGAGCTTGTGATCGAAGCAATTATTCCTACGATCGGCTTTGCAAGAGATGTGTTTGTTTCTGAAGAATATATATGTATTGCTGAGGATCAAGCTGGTTTTTCTATTTATGATAAAACAAATGATTCGCTGTTAATCCAGTATTATGGCACTATTGAAAATGCTCGACTTATTCAAACAGTTGAAGCGATAAAACAGGTTTTTGTTTATGACCAATATGGAAGTCCGGCTGCGATCATGGTATATGACATTGCCGATCCTTCAAATCCGGTGGAAATGCCACCTATTACCGGGCAGACAAGTGATATCGAAGCACTGAAATGTGAGTTGAAATCTGGCAATAGTGTCGATGTTTTATGGACTCACGCCAATAGTTATCAATATGGCAATTATAACAATATCTGGCTTGGATCCTATGCATATAACTTTCCTAATGCAGTAGGGGGATTTGATATTGTAGATACTCTGCTTTTTGTCACAGGCGAGCAAAGAGGGTTATATATCACAAATCGAAATGACGGAAATATCATCAGTACAGTGAATACTCCGGGCACTGCAATAGATGTCAAAGTGTATGAAAATTTCGCATATGTTGCAGATAAAGAGTATGGATTCTCGGTAATTGATATTTCAGATATTACACAACCCGAGTTGGTTTACACTCGTGACACATCAGGACACGCACAGAGAATCGATGTTGAAGGGGATTATCTTGTCGTTGCATCCGGTGGAGGGGGAGTGTACTTATTTGATATTTCAGACCGTGCTCATCCTGAGTTTGCCGATCGTTGGGATGATTCGGATATTGGTTACACGTATGATGTGGATATGGATAATGGGGAAGTTTTTGTTGCAACCCGCGAGGGTGTGTATCGTATGATAATAATTAATGATAAATAAAAGAACAAGGATTAAAATGAAAAAAGCTCTTTTAGTATTGATTTTGTGTTTTGTAAGTTTTTCAACTGTGTATGCTTCAACCGAAGATCCTTTAGCTCTCTCTCAGGACGAGAAAGTAATGAGATGCAAATTTTCAGATTTGAACGTTACTGAGATCAGTTTTGAGCTTCCAGAATATGATCAAAACTCAGTCTATGAAAAGAATGTTCAATATACAAAAATTTCTCTTCCATCCGAAGGTGCATTAATACTCGAAGGATATCCTGATCTTCCTGTTATAAGCAGACTAATTGCTATTCCTTCTCAGGGATCGGTAACTTATGAAATTGAGAATATTTATGAAGAAGTGATATCAAATGTTGAGATTTATCCATATCAGGGAGAAGATAGAACTGTTAATAATTTTCTGATGAATGAAAAAGTATACCGCGGGAATTCCCCCTTTCCTTCTGAAATTATTACTGTTTCAGAACCTCAGATTTTGCGAGATCTTCGCCTTGTCCGCGTGACTATTCAACCATTTCAATATTTTCCCGAAACAAAAGAACTGAGAATAATAAAAAATGCTGATATACGCGTAACAACATCAGGCACTGGTGGAGCAAACGAGAAGTCATCACAAAGGAAAATTTCACGCGCTTTTGAACCCATTTACAAATCAATGGTTTTGAATTATGATGAGCTTTTCAGAGACGTTGAGTACCAGGAACCCTGCTATTTATTTATCTATCCAACCGACAATACTGTTCAAACGTATCTTTCCTTAATTACTGAATGGAAACATCAAAAAGGTTTCCATGTCGAAACAACCGACCTGTCGCATTGTGGTTCCAGCAGTGGACAAATAAAAACTTTCATACAAAATGCATATGATACATGGGCATATCCACCAGAATTCATTTGTATCGTAGGTGATGCTGATGGCTCGTATAATGTTCCAACAAGTTATTACTCAAGCGGAGAGGGAGATCAATATTATGCATTACTAGAAGGAAATGATATTCTTGCTGATGTTATTATCGGAAGACTATCCTTTAATTCTATACTTGAATTCCAGACAATTATTTCAAAAATACTCAATTATGAAAAGACTCCCTATATGGCTAATACAGACTGGTATAAGAAAGCGTTGCTTGTGGGTGATCAGTCTTCTTCAGGTCCCTCGTGCATCTCAACATGTAAATTCGTGAAAGAGGTAATGCAGGAATATTCAAATGGATATATTTTTGATGAAGTCTATTCGAATCCATTTGTATCCGGGATTGCGAACTCTATCAATAATGGAGTAAGCTATTTTCACTATCGTGGTTATTACGGGATGAGCCAGTGGGATAATACTGACATTTCAAATCTTTCAAATGGGTATCTTCTTCCATTTGCAGTGTTCCCTACTTGTGGAACTGGTGATTTCCAGGGTACTACAGGTCGTTCGGAATATTTTCTGAAAGTTGGATCTCCATCAGCTCCAAAAGGTGCGATCGCTGCTATTGGAACCGCAACACTCAGTACCCATACATGTTTTAATAATACGGTCTCCGCAGGTGTTTTTACTGGTGTTTTCCGGGATAAAATATTTAATCCCGGAGGTGCATTAGTCCGCGGTAAACTTAGTCTGTTTAATAGTTATCCAACTAATCCAAATAACTGGGTCAACTGCTTTTCTTATTGGAATAATCTTATGGGTGATCCGGGAATGGAATTGTGGACCGGCGTACCTATCCAGTTGAATGTTACCCATCCCTCTATCGTACCTGTCGGCACAAATAATATCGAAGTCATCGTTAAGAATACATATGGTTTTGTAATTGAGGACGCTTGGGTCACGATTTACCAGGAAGGAGATAATATCTTTGAAAGCGGTTATACCGACTCTTATGGTAAAGTAGTGTTACCCATGAATACTTCTATTTTAGATGACGTGACAATAACTGTGACGAAACATGATCACATTCCATATATTTCTGAGTTTGGTATTGCTCAGGCAAATAGTTTTGCAAGTGTTTGTCATATAGTTGTAGATGATGATAATACAGGGGCTTCTTCCGGTAATAATAACGCACTTGTAAATCCGGGAGAAGACATTGAACTGATTATTAGTCTGAAAAATTATGGAACATATGATCTTCATAGTGTGACAGCAACACTTTCTACAAATACTCCTGGAATTACTATCACAGATGGCACTGAGGATTATGGAACTATTCTATCTAACCAGACTGTGCTCTGTGCAGATGATTTTGACTTTTCTGTTGATGCTGATGTCCTTGGAGGAACTGAAATAACATTTGAGCTTATTATTACGGATAGTGCGTCAAACGAGTGGACAGAATGGTTTACAATACCAGTTGACGGAGCAAATCTTGATTTTGTTGAGTGTACGATTATTGATGGTAATGATGGTATATTAAGTCCTGGTGAAACAGCACAAGCCATTATTGCTCTCAGAAATTCCGGAACAGTTACTGCATATGCTGTCGATGGAATTCTTCATAGCAATGATGATAACATAGTAATTGATGACAGTCTTGGATATTGGGGCGTGATATATGCGAATGATATAGCCACCAATAATGCAAATACTTTTCAAGTTACTGCAGATACTCAGGTCATTCCGGGAACGCAATTTCAATTACCCTTACATTTATCGAATACTGATGGATACGATGACAATGTTGTTGTGACGCTTGAGGTTGGTATCGTTGATGTCGGTGATCCCTTAGGACCTGACCAATATGGTTATTACTGCTATGACGATGGTGATACCGATTATAGTGTGGCACCATTCTATTCATGGGTCGAAATAGATCCGGATTTTGGGGGTAATGGTACAATCTTGAACCTGTATGATAACGGAGATGATGGTGATATCGAAACAATTGAAATTCCATTTGGCATGACCTTCTATGGACGTTTTTATCATTATCTCACAGTATGCACAAATGGATGGCTTGCACCTGGTGGAAGCGAAGAGTTTGCTTTTATGAATAGACCAATTCCAGAATCTCTTGGACCATCGCCAATGATCGCAGCATTCTGGGACGATCTGAAAACTTCTACGAGTGGTAATATTTGTTATAAATATGACAGCAGCTCACATTATTTTGTCGTTGAATGGTCACATTCAAGAAATGACTATGACAATTCCGAGGAAACTTTCGAGGTTATTATTTTTGATCCTACTTACTATCCGACTCCGACAGGAGATTCTGAGATATTAGTTCAATATAAGGTAGTCCATAATGTGAATGCAGGCTATTATTCTGGCGGCTATATTAACCATGGAGAATATGCAACTATTGGTTTGGAAGACCACACTGGAAAAATTGGGCTGCAATACAGCTTCTGTAATCAGTATCCTACTGCTGCGAAGACCTTGAGCAATGAATCTGCGATATTGTTTACAACTCGCGGATCACAAATTCTTGATCCTCCGATTGCAGGTGTTTCCCCTCTGGAATTCAATTTTGACCTTGATGTAGGGCAAACTAGTTCGGATGTCCTTAATATTACAAATACTGGAGAGTCCAATTTAATATACTCTATTGAAAAAGTGTATAACGATGATCGTGATGGAGGTGGTCCGGATAGCTATGGCTATGTGTGGACAGATTCAAACGAAC
The DNA here is from genome assembly GCA_049903315.1 of Candidatus Cloacimonadota bacterium. Taxonomy (GTDB): domain Bacteria; phylum Cloacimonadota; class Cloacimonadia; order JGIOTU-2; family JGIOTU-2; genus Celaenobacter. The sequence goes on from JBNGBT010000002.1 coordinate 283,289, forward strand.
CCGGTGGACCCAATTATGATTGGATAGATATAAGCGGTATTGGAACTGAAGTAAATTTTTCTCATAATGATGTTGCTTCCGGTCCTATTAATATTGGTTTTGATTTTGATTTTTACGGAGAAACCTACAATGAATTCATCATCAGTCCGAACGGTTGGATTGGATTTGGAGACGATTGGGATGATTATCATAACTATTCAATTCCCCGAAACGATGCACCAAGACCAGCCATCTTCGGATTCTGGGATGACCTTGATCCTCTGCAGGGAGGAGACGTTTATTATTATTCAGATGGTGCTGAGAATTTGATAATTTGGTTTGACCATGTAATACATTTTCCCGGAAATACAAACGGCACATATGATTTTCAAATAATAATCACAAGTGAGAATACAATTAAATATCAGTATCGCTCACTCAGTGGGACTTTAAGCTCCTGCACTGTCGGTATCCAAAATGCATCCGGTTCAGTAGGTCTGCAAGTGGTTTATAATGAAACCTATCTGCAGAATAATCTTGCCGTTGAGTTTTACAGAGTTATTGATTGGCTCAGTGTAGATCCTATAAGCGGTATTGTTTTCGCAAATGATACTCAACTCGTTGATATTTTTGTAGATACTGATGATCTTGAATATGGTCATAACTATCAATGTGATCTCTATCTCACGACAAACGATCCCAATCTCAGCCAGACTGTAATACCTGTATATTTAACGGTTGGCAACATCGATCAAGGTACTGTCCTTGGAAATGTAACATTGCTTGGCGGAACAGCAACAATGGATGAAGTTACTATTAATATCGGGAGTATATCTATTCATCCAAATGCATCAGGATATTTTGAAGTACTCGTTCCTATAGGCAACTACACATTTGAGGCAACTTGCTCCGGATATGACAGTTACGTAGAAGATATTGAAGTACTGCTTGATCAAACTACCCCAGTAAATCCGATCCTTGAATACACAGAAGCGCCCGATGAAGTATGGGTAGAGCTTTCTGAGGATTATCGCGCAACAGTTTTATGGAATAGTGTATCTCAATATACTGAGACGAAGTTTTTCCAATCCTACACACTTGCACGTCAAATTGATTCTGGTAATTGGATAATCATACAAGAAGGATTATCCGACACAACGTATACGGATAATTTGTTCAATCAATCAGATGGAGAGTATAAGTACGGTGTGAAAGCAGTGTATGAATTCACGCAAAGTGAAATGACTCAATCTGAAACTGTGCCAATATTCCGTTTTATTGATGTCCAATTTGAATTTACACTGTCTAACGGACTGGAACCGGGTGGAATACATTTCACGTTAACGGGATTGGATACAATTTATACACAAGTCTTTGAAGATACAACTCATACAAATGGCATCATAACTTATACGGATGTGTTTAAAACAGATTATCACCTCATAGCAGAAAAAGATGGATATGAAACGATTGATGAGATGATTACGATTGATGATGAAACCACAAGTTTTGAATATACACTTCAATACCTCACAGCTGTAGGAAATGAACCTGTTCCCCTGATAAGTAAAATTGAGCAAAATTATCCTAATCCTTTTCATATTTCCGGATTTTCAAGTGGTGGAACAGAGATAAATTATCACGTTCATAAACCAGCTCATGTGAGTGTGGAAATTTTCAATATCAAGGGTGAACGTGTTACAACATTAGTAAATGAAAGCATGACACCAGGTATCTACTCAACTAAATGGGATGGATTGGATGACAAGAGAAGAGATGTAAGTTCCGGTATCTATTTCTACAGACTGATGCTCGATAATTCAACTATTGAAAGTAAGAAGTGTATTCTCATAAGATAAATAAATTAAAGATATGCCACAAAGACAGGAAGACACAAAGAAAAACAAAGATATCTTCGAATCTATACCTGAATCGATAGAGCAGATTGGTAGGTTGATCGTAGATTCGGCATATACTGTACATTACAATTTGGGATCCGGCTTGCTGGAGAAAATATATGAAGTGTGTTTTTGTCATGAATTGGCGAAACGTGGTATTAAATATCAAAGGCAGGTAAATGTCCCAATTGTTTATGACGATCTCGAATTTAACGAAGGATTGAGACTTGATGTTCTTGTTGAAGACAGCGTTATTTGCGAGTTAAAAGCAATTGAGGCAGTAAATCCTATATGGGAAGCTCAAATCATAAGTCATCTAAAACTTACTGGTAATAGACTTGGCTACTTAATCAATTTCAATGTGCCCAAGATTAAAGATGGCATCCGAAGATTTGTAAATTAAGTATACGATGATTTCAGCCGATTCGTTTATTGTTCCTTTGCAGTTTTCTTGGAGTCCTTGTGACTTCGTGGTAAAAAGTTAAATAAATTAAATTTATACGTGAAAAATTAAAAATGCTACAGAGACAGTAAGGCAGAAAGCGTTCTTTAAGGATTCCAACTGTAGTTACCTTTGTGTCTTAGTGCCTTAGTGGCAGATAAAAAGTAAATATTTTTTTGGAGTTTTTATAATGAAAAAGTTTTTGATATTCACTATCGTTCTATTTACATGTGCTTCGGCTTTCGCAGATGTTATTGAAAAGACCTATTATTTTGATGCACCTCATATCACTGAAGTAGATGCTCAATATCAGCTTATTGAGTTTGAGTCAACTATTCAATCTGCCCGTGAAGGTAATCCCTCTTTGCCTTATTTTGCAATTTCATTACTTCTTCCATCAGGACAGGAAGCATATCAAATCGAAGTAATTTCCGATAATAAAACTGTTGTCTTGGGAGAATATCAGCTCTATCCAATGCAATATGTGCAGCCCTATTCAAAGGGAGCTTCTGGTGAGTTCGTGAAAAATCAAGAATTGTATAATGAGGCAAAGATCTATCCGGAATTATTGCATGGGGAACTCAGTACTCATTTTATGAATGGGTATGGATTTGCCTTTGCTGCGATCACTCCTGTTGAATATATACCAAGAGAAAGAAGCATTTCTTATTATAAGAGTTTAACGGTTAGAATCCACACTCAATCGATGAACAATTCCTTCTTTGTTGCAATTCCTGCCAGTGTATCTGACCAGCAAATCAGCACTTTACATCAGCTTGCACAGAACGATGAAATGTTCTCTTCCTACAACAGAACACAGCGTGACAGCAACTATGAGATACTCATTGTTACTCCTGAAGCTTTTGTAAGCGATTTTTCTGATCTTACAGCAATGTATTTAACACAGGGATTGAGAACGCAGATCGCAACTACTCAAACAATCGCAGCTACTATGATTGGCGTGGATCTCCAGCAAAAAATAAGAAATTATGTTATTCAAGAATATCAAAACAACGGGATTCAATATGTAATACTCGGTGGAGATGATGAGCACATCCCGCATAGGGGTTTCTTCTGCGAAGTACAATCTTCCTCTTTATATTCTGATGACGATATCCCTGCTGATCTCTACTATTCCGCACTCGACGGTACATGGAATGATGATGGAGATAATCTTTGGGGTGAAATAGGGGAAGATGACCTTTTGCCGGATGTTTCTGTGGGAAGGATGTCATTCAGTAATTCTGCTGAACTTGCAAATATTCTCAATAAGTCAATGATGTACCAAGAGGATCCTATTCTTGGAGAGCTGACGAAGCCCATTCTTGCTGGTGAAGATCTTTACGACAATCCACAAACATGGGGTGGAGATTACCTCGATCTGCTCATTGGTTATCATGAGGACAATGGCTACACTACTGAAGGCATTCCCATCACAAATAATATTGAAAAACTTTATGATAGAGATATTGGGTATTGGAGCAGTTCTACTTTGATTAGCAAGATCAATGAAGGAAAATCCTATGTGCATCATTCTGGTCATGCGAGTGAAACATATTGCATGAGAATGTCTAACAGCGACATCACGAATTCGAATTTTTCTAACCTTAATGGTATTACACACAATTATACTCATATTTATACTCATGGCTGCCTGTCAGGAGCGTTTGATTCAAACGATTGTATCGCAGAGAAAATAGTGAATTTAGAAAATTTCGCAGCTTCATTTATTGGGAATTCACGCTACGGATGGTTTAACGAAGGTCAAACTGAGGGTCCTTCTGAACATATGCATAGAGAATATGTGAATGCGCTATACACACTTCGTACAGACCGGATTGGTGAAGCCCATCTTAATTCAAAGATATACACTGCTCCCTGGGTAAATGCTCCAGGTCAGCATGAAGAAGGCGCACTTCGATGGTGTTTTTATTGTTGCAATGTGATTGGAGACCCAGTCATGCCCATTTGGACAGATGAACCGATTGATAAGCAAGTCATGTATCCGGACAGTATTTGTATCGGGCAGAACCAGGTGCAGATAACAGTTACAAGTCTTACATCTTTTGTGGAAGGTCTTGTTTGTACGCTTCTTAAAGATGGAGAGTTTCATGGTACAGGAATGGTTAATTCTTTTGGATCAGCTACGATTAATATCGATCCGGTTTTTACTGATGTTGGTACAGCACAACTTATTGTGACTGGTTATAATTGTATGAAATCTACATATGATGTAATGGTAATTCCAAGTGCCGGTGCATATATCATCATTGATAGCGTAGCGACCAGGGATGATAATAATAATATTCCTGAATTTTCGGAACAGGTTAGTTTTGATCTCGTACTGAAAAATGTGGGAACACAAGATGCAGCAAACGTGAATGCAACGCTCAGCTCAGATGACGAATATATAACCTGCTCCTATTCCTCAGCTTTCTTTGATACAATTTTTGCAGGCAGCACAGCATCTCAGCAGAATGTTCTTCCAATTCTTACTGATGATTATATTCCGGATCAGCATGTGGCTAATATCACTATGGATATCACTGGAGATAGCAAACAAAATTGGCTTACACAGTTTTCTGTCATACTCAATGCTCCAGTTTTAGAAACAGGAAATTGCCAGATCGATGACAGCTCCGGAGACAATGATGGTGTTATCGACCCGGGTGAAACAGTTGTATTGACTATTCCAGTTTTAAATACCGGACATGCAACGTCTCCTGCTGTCCAGGCAATCCTTTCATGCTCAAATTATTTAATTACTATCCAGAATACAACTCTTTCTCTCGGACAACTTGAAGCAGGAGAGAGTATAAACGCAAATTTCACAGTTACCGCTGACTCAATGCTTGAAGAAGGTACTGCGATCACTTTTAACTTTACTGTCAATGCAGGAGCATATGAGCTGGAAGAAGAAATCGGTATGACCATCGGTCTGATTATTGAGGATTTTGAAACAGCAAATTTCAGTATGTTCGATTGGTATTTTGGTGGAGATGCTGAATGGACTGTCAGTGAGACTGATCCCTACGAAGGTAATTATTGTGTTCAATCAGGGGATATTCCGCATAGTTCACAATCATCATTACTCATTGACCTCGAAGTCTTTACTGATGGGACGATAAGCTTCTGGAAAAAAGTATCATCTGAAAATAATTATGATTACTTACAGTTTTATATAGATGGTTCGCTGCAGGATGAATGGAGCGGGGAATCTCCGTGGTCAGAGGAATCTTATGCTGTTATACCAGGATTACATACATTCGAATGGCGTTACGATAAAGATGTATATGTTACTGGTGGAAGCGATTGTGCTTGGATCGATTATATTGTTTTCCCACCTCTTGGTGCGCCTACTTCAAATGACGATCCTTCTCAAACAACTATAAATTTCCTTGCAGAGAATTTTCCGAATCCATTTGAGAATGTGACCAATATTAAATTTGCATTGAAGCAGTCTTCGATGGTTACTATTGAAGTATATAATATTTTAGGACAGAAGGTCAAAACCGTTACAGAAGATGAACTGCCTTCAGGAATTCACTCTGTTCAGTGGGATGGGAAAGATGACTTTGGACATCAGGTTGCAAATGGTGTATATTTTTACCGTATGAATACTGATGAATTCTATCAAACCAGAAAAATGATATTGATGAAATAAAAGGAGCTTGAATGAAAGTTATTCCGATATTGGGTTTATGTATGTTTTTTTCCGTGATGCTTTATGGTCAGGCAATGTGGCAAGACGATGGAATACCGGTCCGCCAGGGTGTGAATATAGAATGGTACCGTTCCGGCGCAGCCTTGAATGATGGATCGGTAGTATATGTGTGGTCAGATACTCGCAGAGGAGATCGCGATGTTTGGGCTCAGCGCGTTGATATCAGCGGGAATCTCCTGTGGGGAGCAGACGGCATCATGGTCAATGGAGAAATAAACAGGCAGGAAGATCCTGTAGTTATTAATACCGGAGATGGAGGAGCAATAGTTGCGTGGGTTGATTTCAGGAACGAAGATGCTGGAGATGTCTATGCACAAAAATTAGATGTGAGCGGAAATCTCTTGTGGGATCCATCAGGTGTGCCTTTATGTCTTGCAGGTGATGTGCAGATATCTCTTAATATTGTGAATGATGCAAATAATGGTGCTTTTGTAATTTGGCAGGATCACAGAAATCCTGGTGGAGTAGATATATACGGTACTCATATAAATGCTTCCGGTTCGATCGTTACAGGTTGGAATACTAATGGAAATGCAATAGCTGCTCAGAATGGAGATCAGGATGGACATACATTCTGGGAAGATGGATTTGGCGGAGCTGTTGTTGCATGGCATGATACAAGAACTGCGACGAATGAAAACCTCTATATGCAGAGAATTGCTTCAGACGGTTCATTACTTTGGGATGCCGGAGGTACTTTGTTATGTGGCTCATCCGATACTCAGAGCAATGTGAAAATGTGCCCTGATGGTACTGGAAGTTTCATTTTTGTGTGGCGAGATAAACATCTCGATCCTGATGGCGATATAATGGCAATGCGGGTTGATATAGATGGAAATTTTTTGTGGGCTGTCGATGTTCCGATCTATCAGGATGACAGCATTCAAAAGGATCCAAGGATTACTGAGTCTACCGATACTGGCGCTTTTATCGTGTGGGATGATTATCGTGATAGTCCTTACACCTCAGATATTTATGCACAAAAGCTCGACGTAAGTGGTACACTTCTCTGGGATGCCGCAGGACTTGCACTTTGCACAGCTCCCAATGATCAGCTCGAACCGCGTTTGACTAATGATAATAATGCCGGATGTTATTTTGTCTGGACCGATGGAAGGGATGGGGGACATCCGCACGAAGATATTTATATGCAGCATGTTGATGATACCGGGACAATTGAATGGGAAGCGAATGGAAAAATGATCTGCAATGCATATGGAGAGCAGTTCTCAGCGCTTCTCAGAGGAAATGGCACAGGGAAAGTATATGTCATTTGGGGAGATAACAGAACTGGGTCTACCGGTCTTTATGTCCAAATTCTGGACGAACCAGGTACAGAATATCTCGCATCAAATGGAAAATTAATATATTATGGTTTGTGCGGAGATGCAAAGAATTATTCTCTATATGAAAGTTCAGAAGAATCTGTCATTCTATGGGAGGACAGCAGAAGCCCTTACACTGGGAATCAATTATATATGCAGATACTGAGTGATGACGGTACAGTGGAACTTGCGTTAAATGGAGAATCTCTTACTGATCCGACTGGATATGATCAGGAGAATGCTGATGCGATATATTCGGTCTCTGAAAATGAGCTGGTTGCTGTCTGGGAAGAAAATAGAGCCGGTTTCAAACAAATATTTGCTCAGGCAGTAGATAACCAATGCACATCACTTTGGGCTGATGGCGGATTGGCTCTTGGAGATTTTTTCAGTGAGCAGCAAAATCCGAAAGTGTCCTCAATGACAGGTTCAAGATCACTTGAGTATTATACAGGGTGGTCGGATTATCGAGATTTTATGGATCCGGGCATTTTTGGTCAGAAGATTATTGATGGCGTGTTGCAATGGGATGATGAAGGCATTGAGATCGTTAATAGAAGTGGCGAAGACAAGCTGACTGATATTGTAGACATGTATTATATTTTTCAAAGCGGCGCATGGAATGATCAGAATATTTATGTGAAATTAATAGATAGTGATGGAAATACTGCTGCTGGTTGGCCCAATGGTGGAGTCGCAGTTTGTACCGCAACAGGAAATCAGGATAATGCTACCGGTGTGATCGTACCCGAGGGTTTGTTCGTGATCTGGGAAGATACCCGAGATAGTGTACTTGCAATATATGGACAAGTCGTGACAAGTGCCGGTTCTATGCTTTGGCAGGAAAATGGCGTTCCAATCGCTAATTATGCAAACGACCAATCATCTCCTGCGTATATATATGAGAATGAACTGTACGCAGTATGGGAAGACTTCCGTAATGGCATTGATTATAATATTTTTGGACAAAAAGTGCAGTCATCGGACGGTACTCTTCTCTGGAATCCTGATGGAGTAGCAATTGTTGATGAGACCGGAGATCAAACGAGTCCTGCAATTTCTATGATCGGTGCGAATCTCTGCATTCCGTGGCAGGATTTCCGAAATGGCACAAATGCAGATATTTTTGGACAGAAAGTGTCCTCAGATGGAACTGTGCTATGGGTCAACGATCTGCCGATTTGCACTGCGATCAAAAATCAGTCGGGGCCCCTCACTGTTCCTTTTGACGATAATTATGCAAGTATCATCTGGCAGGATGCCCGATCGAGCGGTAAGGCAGATATTTACAATATTTATGCTCAAAAAATTGAAATAAATGAAGTTTCGATCGATGATCCTCATCATGGGAATAGCAGTTTTATAACACATTATCCTAACCCGATCTCTGGCTCTGTATATTTTACTTTACTATCTCCGACAGTGCATTCTGAAACTACTCTCGATGTTTTCAATCTCAAGGGACAAAAGATATATTCACACATTTTTGAAGCTGGTGAGAGAAGCTATGAATGGAATACACACGACGTAAATGGAAATCCGGTTCACAATGGAATATATCTCTATAAATGCTCAAGTGCCGGAACCACTTCCATGAGTAAGCTAATTATATTGAGATAAGTCATGAAAAAATACACCATCTTCATTCTTGTTCTTATTCTTGCAGTTCCTTTATCTGCACAGGTTGCGCTGCCATCGAGATATCATACCTATGATGAGATCAAAGCTGAGCTGGATTCCCTCCAGCTTGTATATCCTGACCTCGTGTTTGTAGATTCTATCGGAGTGAGTAAAACTGATTCCATTCCTATCTGGGCAGTGAAACTTTCCGACAATGCATCTGTTGATGAAGATGAACCGGCTGTACTGTATGTGGGGCAATGTCATGCTGAGGAGGTCCTCGGAGTAGAGATCTCCATGTATATGATCAACGAGATATTGGGGCATTTTTATCAAGCTCCTTATGCAATCTGGTTGAGTGAACTTGAAATCTGGTTTATTCCTTCAATTAATCCCGAAGGATTGCAAGTGGTAATGGATGGATGGGATACTGCTTACAGAAAAACGAAACGTGATAATAATTTTAACGGGATTTTTGATTTTCAGCCCGGACCGGGTCATGATATTGATGGAGTCGATCCAAATAGAAACTACTCTTATAATTGGGTTCATGGAGACACGTTGTACGAGCCGAGCGGAGAAGAGCGGTACGATTATTATCGTGGACCTGAGCCGTTTTCAGAAGGCGGCACACAAGCCCTCAAACGTCTTGCACAACAACAGCAATTCCTTTTTTCAATAAACTGGCATTCTTCCCGAACAGGAAATTTCTCTGAGAAAGTTTTCTATTCGTGGGAATGGGATGGCTTTAAGCGATCACCCGATTTTGAGTTCAATAAAATAATTGGAGAAACTGTTGCATCACTGATAGAAACCGAAGATGGAACTGCTCATTATGAACCCTCTCCATCACGTGGACGAAAAGGAAATGCACAGGATTGGTTCTATAATACATTTGGTACAGTACAACTTCTTATAGAATGTGGAACAGAGAATTTACAGCCAAATGCAGCACTGGTAGATGATACATGCGAGCGATGCAAACTTGGTGCATATTGGCTTATGAACCGAGTGCTTGGCTATGAGACAGATGCTGCAATGCTGACTGGTCATATCGAGGATGGTCAAACAGGTTTACCTATTCAAGCTGAAGTGTACGTGAACGATCATGATATTGTGAGCTTTACTCCAAGAACATCGGATGAATTATATGGTCGTTACTGGCGGTTGCTCGAACCGGGCACGTATTCAATAACCTACAGAAAAAAAGGATATCAGGATACAACGTTCAACAATATCACAATTAATAATTCCGCATGTGCAGTGAAAAATGTTTCTCTGCAACCACTTGCGCAAATTGCAGTTACAGGAAACGTTTATAATAACGGTTCACCATTGCAATGTGATATGATACTTAATGATGGATATTTTGCAGACACGTTATCTGTGAGTGGAAGTTTCAACTTCAATTACTATGTTGGAAATTATCAGGCAACCTTCATATCTCCGGGATATATCCCACAGATAATGGAACTGACTATTCAGAATGGAATGGACGCTCTCGACATTAATTTTCAACCTGAAGTAGTTATTTTTGAAGAAAATTGGGAATCAGGTATGGATGGTTGGAATGCTCAAAATTATTGGTGCCTTTATCCCGAACCTTATGAAGGGAATTTTGCGCTACGTGATAACAGCGAACGATTCTATCGTAACGGTTTTGAGTCCACTATAAAAACGAGTTCATCCATAAACTTGAATGGTGTGAATGAAGATGTTGCCTTCTCATTCTGGCATAAATATCATGTAGAATGGGAGCATGACAGCTGCTATGTTGAGATTTCATCCAATAATCAGGATTGGGAAGTACTCGCTTCATTTACAGGCTTTCAACAGGCATGGCAGCAGGTTGTAATTCCTTTGCAGGAGTGGGTAGATACTCATAGCTATTTACGATTCCGGATCAAGACAGACTCATATTTGAGTGATCCCGGTTGGCTGATTGATAATATTTCGATACTCTCTTCTCAAGGAAATGGAATAGAGGATCCTCCAATTCCAACTGAGTATATTTTATATCAAAATCAGCCGAATCCATTCAATTTCATCACATTCTTCCCATATGAAGTCAAGAATTCACATCAGGAAAAACTTTCTCTCTCCATGTTTAATATCAAGGGGCAGCTTATTCGCACTTTTGAAGTAAGTGATAATAATTCAATGGTATCCTGGGATGGGAAAGATGCTCGTGGTCACAAAGTCGGGTCTGGTATTTATTTCTATCAACTAAAGGCAGAGAATAAAGTTATTCAAACGAAGAAGTGCGTTTTTTTTAATAAATAGTAATTTTATCCTTTTTCTCATCGATTAGTTTTAAAAAAGAGAAAAAGTTTACAATGAATTATCATCAATAAAAAAGAGAATATTATTTTTAAACAGGATTGAATATGAAAAAGATTATTTTCCTTATTGTATTATGCTTTGTTTTTTCCTCTCAACTTTTTGCATGGCGACCTCAAGAAATGGAGGTCAAAGTCATTCTTAATTCACAAGAAGATTTTCAAGCATTACATGCTCTTAAACTGAATGGAGATGTGTATTCAGATTTTGCGCGAGTGTATGTAATCTCTGATGAATTTGATGTTCTAAAACAAACAGGTCTTGAATATGAAATAATTGTTGAAGACCTTGAAGCCCATTCCAAACAGATATTGGAACTGCGCACAAATTGGCTCTGGTATGATGATATTATTACATTGATGGATAGCTGTGCAACTGCTTTTCCTTTTATTTGCAGGAAAGAATATATCGGAGAAACTGTTGAAGGAAGACAGATTTCCGCATGTGTTATCAGTGATAATGTGTCCTTGGAAGAGAATGAGCCGGAGATCATGTTTGATGGAGGTATTCATGGAGATGAACTCTGCGCTGCAGAAAATGTGGCACGAATGATAAGATATCTTTGTGTGAATTACGGCTCCAATACTCAAGTCACTAATATTGTAAATAATACTGAAGTATGGCTTTATCCAATGGTCAATCCTGATGGACGATTTCATGTGGTCAGATACAATGCAAATGGAGTTGATCTTAACAGGGATTGGGGTTATATGTGGGATGCATGGGGTGGAAGTCCCGGCGCATATTCACAACCTGAAACAAAAGCACTCAGAAGCTGCATGTATAATCACCAATTTGTCGTCCATACAACCTATCACAGTGGAACTGAATTTATTTCTCATCCATGGAGTTATCGTTCAAACCTGTGTCCGGATCATCCACATATCAATCAGCTTGCAGGCATCTATTCAACAAGTTCAGGTTATGCAAACCTCGAGTACGGACCGGGTTGTACAGGAATGTACCCGATCAATGGAAGTTCAAAGGATACAAATTACGGTGTGATGGGCTCAATAAGCTGGTCTATGGAAATTTCCTATCAGAAGCAGCCCCCAACATCACAAATTGTATATTATTGGAATCTTAACCTGCCTGCAATGCTTACTATGATGGAATACAGCAACTACGGGCTCAATGGACTTGTTACAGATGCTGTCACTGGTGATCCTGTATCAGCTCTCATCTGGGTAAACAACTTCATGCCTACTTATACAGACCCGCAAGTCGGCGATTTCCATAAGTATGTACTGAATGGAAATTATACTGTTACAGTCACTGCCAATGGGTACGAAAGCCAGACCATGAATAATGTTACGGTTACAGCAATGAATGCGACAACAGTTGATTTTCAATTGCAACCGTCTGATGACGATGCTTTTTATGGATACAAATTTGCAGCAAGCCAAATTCCGGATAATAATACTGGAGATGAGGGAAATACACCTGCATCTCTCGGAGAACCGGATGAAGTAAATTACTCGATTGGGAAGGATGGATGGTGCATTATTGATATGCAATATCCAATAATCGACGGTGCATATAATGATTTCACAGTTTTTGAAGGAGATATAACTCCTGAAGGTTACGACTGCTATGTCGGAAATTCTATCGATGGACCGTTCTATCTAGTTGGTGCCGGTTTTGGGACCACAGAATTTGATCTTAATGGATCGGGACTTGCGGAAGCACAGTTTATAAAAATAGTCGATGATGGAGATGGCACAGCTACCGCACCCGATGCCGGCTTTGATCTTGATGCGATCTCTACCGAGTTCATTCAAGGTGCTAATCTTGTAATAGATAATTATTATATTGATGACTCTGCGACAGGTAATGACGATGGTGTTCTCGATCCCGGAGAACAAGCTGACCTCAGTATAGTTGTGAGAAATAATGGCACCGAAACAGCACAAGATATCTTTTCCATGCTGAGTTGCACCGATTTATACATATCTGTTAATGGGGGACTTGAACCTTTTGGCAATATCGAGCCCAGTGAGATGGATACTTCATTTGTGACTATCAGCGCTTCAGGTGGTACACCGAATGGGCATCCTGCTTATTTTTCACTTGATCTGCATTGTAACAATAGTGCATTTTCAGGAATGTATGATATTATAATAAACATCGGTACAATGCCATATGAAGATTTTGAGACAGGCGATTTCAGTGCATTCAACTGGCAATTCGGGGGCAGTTTGGATTGGACTATTGACACGAATGCGTATCAGGGTGTATATTGTGCACGATCTGGTGCGATAGGTCATAATCAAACAACTGAAATGTCAGTCACTATGGATGTGAGCAGTGGACAGATATCATTTTACAGAAAGGTGTCCTCTGAAAGCAGCTACGATTTTTTGCAATTCTATATTGATGGCGCAATGCAGGGACAGTGGTCAGGTCAAATGGACTGGTCTCAGGAATCATTTTCAGTTACAACTGGCACTCATACGTTCAAATGGGTATATGATAAAGATACAAATACCACAGGTGGAAGCGACTGTGTCTGGATAGACAATATAAGCTTCCCTGCGTCGAATCCGGACTACCCGATTCTCTACATTGCTCCCACAATGTTTGATTTTGGTCAGGTATTCGTTGGTAACGACTCAACGAAACAATTTTTAATTAAAAATGTCGGTGGTGGAACACTCGCTGGTACGATTACTACTCCAGTTGGTTTTTCAGTAATGGAAACAGGAGGTGTTTCTCCCGTAACAGTACTTGACTATAATTTATCAGGTGGAGATAGTCAGGAATATGAACTTATATTCTCACCAACACTTGCCCAAACATATGACAATCAAATTTCTGTATCAGTGCTTCCTTTTCAATTTGAATATCTTAATGTGTACGGAGAAGGTGTTCCCCAAACCAGTCTTGACGATCCGGAGTTCTATAATGAAACCAGACTCCTCGGTAATTTCCCAAATCCTGTAGGGAATGCAACTGTGATTTCATATCAACTCAAGGGAAGTGCTCAATTGCAGGATGTTCTTATCGATATTTATAATATTCACGGAGATTACGTTACTACGATCAAAGGTGAAAAGGGAAGAGCATATTTCGATACTTCCCACCTCGGTAATGGACTGTATCTTTATAAACTACAGCACGATGACTCAGTTCAAATACAAAAAATGATATTATTAAAATGAGGTAACATGGAATTATCACAAAGAGCATTAGGTATTCAGGCATCACCGATAAGAAAACTTGCTCCTTATGCAGACGAAGCAAAGGCAAAAGGTACGCATGTATTTCATCTTAACATCGGACAACCGGATATTGAAACACCAAAAGAGATCATGGATGTATATAATCATTTTGATGAAAAGGTGCTGAGTTACGGTCCTTCACAGGGATTGCTGAAATATAGGAAAAATCTTATAAATTATTATAACAAGCATCAAATTCCACTCAAAATAGAAGACCTCATCGTTACTACAGCTGGTTCGGAAGCTATTATTTTTGCACTTTTGGCAACCTGTAATGTGGGCGATGAAATAATAGTACCAGAACCTTTCTATACAAATTATAATGGATTTGCAACGATTGCAGGTGTAAAGATCAGACCTCTCACGACCTATGCTGAAGAAGGTTTTGCATTGCCGTCAAATGAAAAAATAATTGAGTGCATCACAGATAAAACGAGAGCAATTCTTTTCAGCAATCCAGGAAATCCTACAGGCGCAGTTTACTTGAAAAGTGATCTTGAACGGTTGGCAGAAATTGCACTTGAATATGATCTGTATCTTATTTCTGATGAAGTGTATCGGGAATTTGTATATGATGGTCTTTCACATGTAAGCAGTCTCCATATTAATGGAATTGAAGATCGGGCAATTATGGTTGACAGCATCTCAAAACGATACAGTGCGTGCGGTGCAAGAATCGGTTGTATCATTTCAAGGAATCAAGTACTCATGCAGTCATTGCTGAAATTTGCCCAGGCACGGCTCTGTCCTCCAACGATTGATCAACTTGCAGCAAATGCAGCAGTAGATATTCAGGATGAGTATTTTATTAGTGTACTGCAAGAATATGATAAACGCAGAAATATCGTGTATGATGAAGTACAGCAAATCGAAGGTGTGGTGTGCGTCAAACCCCAGGGAGCTTTCTATATTATTGTAAAACTTCCTATTGAAGATGCTGAAGATTTTGCGATATGGATGCTTGAAAAATTTTCTGAAGATGACCAGACTGTAATGTTCGCACCAGCTGAAGGATTCTATGCAACACCAGGTCTTGGCAGAAATGAAGTTCGTCTTGCATATATTTTGAACGAGAAAGCGTTAAAGCGCGCAATGTTTCTGTTCCGAAGAGGATTGCAGGAATACATGAATAAAAATTTATGATAGGAGTATGATATGAAGCACATTGTGTTACTTGGATTGTTTGTTTTATTGAGCTCATCTTTGTTTGGAGAAGTAATTGAACTCACGCCGTCTCAGACATTAGTTGATATTACATATTTTGATGAAAATAATGTAACAATGCAGATCTCACTCGACAAATTCGAGAGAACGGTTCAGCAAAAAGATGGAATTGCATTTGATAATCTCTTTGTCGATTCATGGAGTAGATTAAGAGAAGAAGGATATCCTGCATTGCCCTCGATAAGAAAAATGGTAATGGTTCCTGAAAATGGATCTGTTGAAGTTGAAATGTCTGTTTTGAAAAGCATTGAATACGAGAATATTCATCCGTATCCCGCGCAACCATCTGCAGTTGATAATGATGCTTTTGATACACCTCCTTTTACCTATAATGAACAATTCTATACTTCTCAAAATACATATCCGCAAAAAATGTATTCCGTATCGGAAATTTTCACAATACGAGGATTAAGTTTTGTATATCTTACAATAACTCCATTCCAATATCATGCTTCCAAAAATATCTTATCCATTGCAGAAGAATTTGAAATCTCACTAAATATATCAGGCACCTATGAATTTGATGACAGATTTTATTCTGAATATTTAAGTTCAATCGTTATGGATAATGCTATAAATCCAGTGTATGAAGTTCCACAAAGAACTTATCCCAAGGATGTGGATGGTGCGGACCTGATCATAGTGACCACATATGATTTTATGGATGCGGCAGAAACACTGAAGGAATGGAAATCGCAGAAGGGATTTTATACGGATATTGCTTACTTAGAAGAAATAGGTTCGACAGCTCAAAATATTTACACCTATCTCTTTCTCGCATATGAGATTTGGACTCTTCCTCCGTCTTTTGTGATCTTTTTGGGAGATTCAGATATCGTGCCGACAAATTATATTCCAGATCAGCTTTCCGGCGGATACTTAGGTTCTGATAGACCCTATGCTTGTATGGATGGTGATTATCATCCCGATTTTGGGTATGGAAGATTATCTGTAGATGATGAGCAACAGGCATTTATCGTGATTGATAAGATCATTCAATACGAGAAAAATCCTCCAGCATTATCATCATTTTATGAAGATGTTATAAATGCCGGATACTTTCAGGATGATGAACATGACGGGTACGAAACAAGGCGTTTTATAAAAACTTCGGAAGAAATGCGCGACTTCCTTCTTTCCGAAAATTATAATGCAGAAAGAATTTATGTGACAGAAGGCTCGGTGAATCCGACTAATTATAATAATGGATACTATGCAAATGGAGGACCCATCCCTGATGAATTGCTGAGGGTGAATGGATTTCCATGGAACGGAAATGCGACAGATATCACTAATGCAATCAATAATGGTATTTTTATGATAACTCATAGAGATCATGGATATACTGCCGGATGGGGTGATCCGGCTTATAACACGGGTAATATAGCTCAATTAACTAATGGAGAATTACTGCCGATGGTTTTCAGTATCAATTGCCAAACCGGCTGGTTTGACAGCGAAACAGATGACGACCCAGGCACATTCGAATGTTTCACAGAGATGTTCATCCGAAAAGAAGATGGGGGAGCAGTCAGCTCAATCGGAGCATGCAGAAATTCTCTCAGTGGGTACAATGATTTCCTGGCACTTGGAATGATAGATGGTATGTGGGATAATTTTCTTCCTGATTTTAACTTTAACACGAATGGCTATCTTGGCTATGTCATGTATGAGGGTTTGATCGTTATGGAACAGTTGTGGAATCCTTTACAATATGAATTCGATATATTCCATGTGATTGGCGATCCGACTATTCAAATCTGGCGGGAGCAGCCATTGGAAATTACTGCAACACATGACCTTGGCTTTACTTATGATATAACTTCTATTCCGATTACAACTAATATAGATGAAGGAATTGCATCTCTCGTCGTTGATGGAGAACTTGTAGGAAAAACAGAGTTCACTACATCATCTTTTGACCTTTACTTATCCGAATCCTTATCTGCACCTCAAACTGGAACGATAACTATAACTGCTCGTGATCATCAGCCCTATGTTCAATCTGTAACATTCATCCCACCAAATGGAAGCTTTGTCATTATAGATGATTTCTCCATTTCCGATATCAATGGAAATGCAGATGGAGAATGGGACGCAGGTGAGGAAATAATTCTCACCTACAATTTGACGAATGTGGGTAATGAACCTGTTGATAGTATTGATTTTGAAATATATACAGATGAGAGCTTTTTGGATATTACTCAACCAATCACGACAATTACTGGTTTACAAGCTGGTGAGTCAATAATTTATAACACCGATGCGCTGATCTCGATGGAATGTACTCATGATCAGAGAATAACGTTAGAAGCAGTAGTGAGTAATATAAGCGCAGATTTTGTAGATATTCAGAATTTCAATATTGTCAAACTTCCGAAGATTGTACTGCCAATAGATTCCGTCTATTACGAAGTATCTGATAACTCTATAGTGAGTGTGCCTTTTGAGATTCAGAATATTGGTGCAGACACCCTTCGCTGCACACTGCTTAACCATTCACATGAATGTGCAAATCTTACTGAGGACGCATCATATCTTACCATTCCACATGTTGTTGAATTCGAAAATCTAAGCCAGCTTACTTTAACAATGTGGTTAAAACTCAGCCAGATATCCCAGCCTGGATTTATATTGAATAAAGGTCTGATCAACGGAGATTTGAGTTTTACTATATCAATGACTAATAGTTCAACACTGTTATACAAATTCCGGGATGCATCGGGTGCCGACTTTCAAAAAATGGTGAGTTTAGATTTCGCACTTGATGAATGGTTTAATCTGGCATTCGTAGTGAATGAAACTTCAATTACGTCCTATCTGAACGGTGAATTACTCGATACTGATTCTTTTATCTCTCCAATTTATTCAACCAATACAGATATTTTGGTAGGATCATATGTAAATTCCGTGTATGAATTTAACGGATATATTGATGAACTTGGAATCTATACTGAAGCATTCACGCAGAATGAATTGCAGGATATGCTCTGCTCAACTGCAAGAGGAAATACGCCAGCCTTGCTCAGTTATTATAAGTTTGATGCTGAAACAGAAGTTCATGATTATACAGGTTATAATGATGCTCTACCAGAAGGTTCGATCTCATTTGAGAATGCGGGTGCTCCTGTTATGACATGGTTTGGCTTTGATTGCTCAGAATTAGTTGTGGAGCCCTATCAAAACGCAGTTATGGATATTTCATTTAATACTCTGGGCTATGACCCGCAATTATTCTCATCATACCTGGAGATCAACTCAAATGCAGAGAATAGAAACAGTATGTTGATACCGATTGAATTGCTCTATGAACCATACAGTGTCGATCAAAATAATACTTTCAACGCTCTCTCATTTTTCTATTCGAATCCATTCTCTCCGCATGATGAAATACAATTCAGCTTAAAAACCCAGCAACATATTTCTGTAGATATATATAATTTAAAGGGACAGTTTGTCACAAATATTATCGATGATATGCTTGCACCTCAGAACTATTCTTATCAATGGAATGGGAAAGACCACTCAGGTAGAACGGTTGAGAATGGTGTGTATTTCATTAGAATTAATTCTGAAGAAAGTACAAATTTCAAGAAAATGGTTTTCCTGAGATAGTATTGGAGGGCAATGGAGACAAAAATAAACAAAATTTTGTTACTTGTTTGTTGTATCAGTTTGTTGTTTCCACTTGCTCTTTCTGCAGTTCAGAACACTCAACTTCTCGATTCTCTCATCGTTTCAGGTAAAGATAATTTTGATAAAGGTCGAGATAACCACGCAATTTACATTCTTTTACGAGCAAAGGAATTAGCTGAAGAACTCGAAGATGTCGAAAAAATAATTTCGATAAATAAACTTTTTGCTGAAATTTACGAAAACAAGGGGGATTACAAAACGGCAAATGTTTATTTGAGGAGACTTCAAAATATACAGGACAGTCTTTCTTTGCTGCAACTTGAACAAATATATTTTTATGAACAGGACGAAAGTAAACCCTTAAAGCATCAGACGTATATTGAAGAACTGGAATTATCTAAAAGAAATCAATTTAATTTATTTGTAATTATTATTTTTGCACTATTGCTTATCTCATTCATCATTATTGTTATAAAAGGGAAACATTCTGAAAAACAAATGCAATTGATCATTGAGGAACAAACGAAAGATCTTATAGAAACGAATCTGTCGCTTGAACAGAAAATTAAAGAAAAAGCAGAGAGCGAGGAGAAATTCAGAACAATCTACGAACATGCGCCTATAATGATAGATGCGTTTGACGAAAATGGAAAATGCCTACTTTGGAATAAAGAATGCGAGAGGCAACTTGGTTGGTCAAAAGATGATCTGACCAATTCCAGCAATCCCTTATCTCTTCTTTATCCCATAGATAAAGAAAGGAAACAAGTACTCGAGTGGATAAAAATTGCGGATGGCAGCTTTAATGAGAATATAGCAACTACAAAAGATGGCTCTAAGAAGATCCAGATGTGGTCAAACTATAGATTAGCACCTGGTTTCTGTATCTGTGTAGGGTATGATATTACTGAGCGAAAAAAGTCTGAGAATGAGCTTAAGGAAAGTAAGGAACGATACAAAAAATTAATCTATAATTCACCTTCACTCATAGCAGAAGTCGATGTAGAAACATATGAAATCGTGACGTGCAATCCTGTAATGGCAAAATCTTTAGGAACGACTGTCAATAAGATAATTGGCAGGGATATACGAAAGCTACTTCCAGAAGATATATTCAAAAGTAGAATGGTGTTTGCAAACAAAGCTCTAGCCGAGAATAATGCTTTTGTCTTTGAAGATACAAATCATGGAAGACATTTTTATAATACAGTAATACCAATAATTACTGCAGGTCGGACGACTTATCAAATGATATCTTATGATATTACTGAGAGAAAACATGCTGAGATGGAGCTTCAGGCAAGTGAAGCGCTGCTTCAGTCATTGATATATAATATTCCACTCGAATTTTATGCGCGGGATGAAGAAAAAAAAGTGTTCATGCAAAGTGCCCGATCAATTGAAAAGTGGGGTGACCTCTCTGGAAAGAGTGTTGAGGATCATCAGATAGATGTATCTTTAAAGAAATTGTGGAACAAATGGCTGGAATCCGCATACGCAGGTCATGAAATCGAAGGTGAGTATGATATCTTCATAAAGAATGAACTGCATCATATGAAAACCCTACTTGCTCCTATTAAAAGGGATAATGAGATAATCGGAGTTTTAGGAACTGATATTGATATTACTGAAATCAAAGAGAATGAGAAAAAATTGATGATGATGAAAGATGACCTTGAAAGCATGGTCGGAGCTGAAATAGAAAAAAGAAAAGCACAACAGGAGCTTCTCATTCAGAAATCTAAGCTGGAATCTCTTGGTCAACTTGCTGCCGGTATTGCACATGAAATAAACCAACCAATTGGATTGATCGCACTTGGAGTGGATAATATTTCTGAAAGATTAAAATCCGGAAGTGATGTATCTGCTGAATATCTGACGGAAAAAATAGAAAAATTTTTCAAATATATTGATAGGATTCATCAGATAATTGACCATATAAGTACTTTCTCCCGAGATCAGAAAGATATAACATTTGATGAAGTAAATATAAATACAATTGTTGAGCAAGCTTTAGCCATGATAAGATTGCAGTACGAGGATCAAGAGATTCATTTTGAAATAAATCTTGAAGAAGATCTTCGAATGATATTGGGCAACTCATTCAAGATAGAGCAGGTTCTTCTTAATCTGCTATCCAATTCTCGTGATGCTCTTGAAGCAAAGACGAACACTGGTGTTGATTTCCAAAAAACGATATCAATTAAAACATTTAAAAAAGGTAAATATATAATTATTGAATTCACAGATAATGGAATTGGCATGTCCTCAAAGGAGTTAGAAAGCATTTTTGATCCTTTCTATACAACAAAAGGACCGGAAATGGGAACAGGATTGGGATTATCTATATGCTATGGTATTCTTGATGAAATGAATGCAGAGATATCAGTAAAAAGTATTCCGGATGAATTCACGACTTTTATTATAAAATTTAAGACCTATTAACAATACAGTTTCATAACTGTAACCTTTTTACAACAACTGTTCGATATCGACCAACAGCAAATAAATTATATAAATTGCAATATAACTGCAATATAAGTAAATTTCGTACCCATTTTACAATAAAAAAATTGACCGAAATCGAACAATTTATTGATAAGTAAAAATATGTGATATTTGCTAATTGGCTAATGGTAAGCGAGTTAACATATTTGGCACACAATTTGCTAATATATAAGCAAACGGATGTTTCTTATGAATATACTTTTAGTAAACTTTGTAAAAGAAAAACTTAATGAGTTGGATGAGTACTTGCATACTCAGGGTTATGAAGTATATTCTGCGGAAAATGACTTGGAAGCAGTTCAGATCCTCAATAATACACACATCAATGAGGTGGTAGTACACCTTACAAAGATCATGAATGTCGGTTTGATAAATTATATGAATCATTATTTTTCTGATCTGCGTGTAGTATTAGTGACGAATAATTATGTTGAGCAGGCATTTTCCATAATCAAGAACACTGCATGTGAAATAATCCAAGAACCTTTTACGTTATCTACTTTTAGGCAAACGCTCGAGAATTAGGTAAAATGAAAGTACAAATTGGTTTTCTTAACGTTGGCTCGGCTTATCGAATCAATCGGAGGAATATCGAGGAGAAAGGTTAGCTTTCTCAATGGAAGAACTCAAAATCCTCATTTTAGATGATGAAAAGGGATATCGTGAGGGGATCGAGGAGTATTTGTTAACGCAGGGCTTCACTGTATTTCATGCGGAGAAGCCCTCGGAGGGATTTCAGATTTTAAAGGATGAACCGTGTGATATTGTGATATTGGATCTCAAATTGCCGGAAATGAACGGTGTTCAGGTTCTCCGAAAAATTAAGAAATCCTATCCGGAAACTGAGATCATTATGATCACAGCACATGGAGATATGGAAAGCGTTATTGAATCCTTGCGCTATGGAGCATCGGATTTCTTCATGAAGCCATTCCGGCTTCTGGATCTAAAGACAGCTATAGAACGCACAAAAAGGTTTATAGCTCTTCAGAATAGAATTACAGGCCTGAAGTTTCAGTACGATCATCTCATCTCTCAAATCAAGGATGCTGACGGCACAACCATAATCGGTAAGAGCAAAGCAATAAAGGAGATTTTGAACTTAATGAAAAAGGTTGCGGGAACTGATAATACAACTATTCTCGTAACTGGAGAAAGCGGAACCGGCAAAGAAATTGTTGCAAGAGGAATTCACTCATTAAGCGCTCGAAAAAGCCACACATTTTTGGATATCAATTGTAGCTCAATACCTGATAATCTTTTTGAAAGTGAATTTTTCGGGCACAAGAGAGGTGCATTTACTGGCGCGATCGAACATAAATCGGGATATTTTGAGGTTGCAAACCATGGGTCGATATTTTTAGATGAGATCTGCGATATGCCCAAACATATGCAGACTAAACTTCTGAGAGTTCTGGAGGGGAATATTTTCAGAAGGATCGGGAGCAATAGAGATATAAAATTCGATGTGCGCGTTATCTCAGCAACAAATCAAGATATTGATTCATATGTGAAAAATCATGAATTTAGAGAGGACCTACTCTATCGTCTTAATACATTCCGCATTCACATTCCACCATTACGGGAAAGAAAAGATGATATAAAACCGTTACTTGATTATTTTGTGAAAGTATATTCCAAAAAGTTAAAGAAATCCATTAAAAATGTGAGTAATCGGATTTATGATTATTTGCTCAAGTATGAGTTTCCTGGGAATGTACGAGAATTGAGGAATATGGTAGAAAGGGCTTTGATACTCTGCGATAATTCAACACTTCGACTGGAACATTTTACCCTTCTCGCAGGAAAAGATGCTGAAATTGATGAAGATACATTAGACCTTGCCGTGCTTGATAAGAAAGAAAAGGAGATGCTTACTAAAGCCCTCAAGAGATCTGGAAACAACAAAACAAATGCCGCAAAATTATTAAATATCTCCCGCTCGGCTCTTAATAGGAAAATAGAAAAACATAAACTGTAGGAGAAAATTTATGAACAGGATACTTTTAATAAGTGTGATAGTATCATTAGTAATAATCATAGGCGCAATTATAGGTTTTTTCCTCAACAGAAAAACAGATTTAGGGATAAAATAGCCTATAATCAGCTGTATCTAAGAAAATCGTTATTTTTCTTGACAAGCCCCTTAGTAAAAATATCAAGTATTCAAAACATGCTGGAGGCAGTATGAAAAAGCTATTTATTATTTTTGTAATTTTATCATTTTTTATTACTATACCACTTTGTGCCCAATCAATAATCTGGCAAGAAAATTTTAATACAAATCCCGGCACCTGGGCACTAGATTCAAACTGGAGTATTCAAAGTGGTGCATTAATGTTATCCTGGTCGCCCACAGTCGCTCCCTATGATCTTAGTGCGACATCACCATTCATCAATTTACCGTTAAATGTAGGGGATCTGACTGTTTCTCAGTTTATTGACGAGTTTTCGACAAATACAGGAGAAGTAACAAACATTGAACTGATTCATCCTGGAGGAACAACTGTTCTATGGAGTTTCGATTTGGTTGGTACTAATTGGGGTTATTCTGGTGGTAAAGATATAAGCTTCTCTTTATTCCCATATGCAGGACAGCAAGTTCAAATTAGATTTAGAAGTTACGGAGGAAGTACCTATAATTTCAATTATTGGTACATTTATAATGTTGCCATTAATGCATCTCTCGATCATGACCTTGCAGCAACAAACATTTCCGGCAATAACATTCTTAATATCGGGCAGCAGGGATTATGGAATGTGACAGTCAAAAACACCGGGCTTAATACTGAGTCTAATTATGAAGTAAATCTCATGCGAGAACCGGGCATCGTGCTGGGTTCTACTTTTGCAACTACTCCTCTCGCTCCTGATCAACAAACCATCTATCAGTTCAACTGGACTCCGGATATAAGTGAAGTGGTCAATCTTTACGGGCAGGTTATTCTACCTGGTGATGAGTTCTTGGATAATAATACGACAAATCCATTTTTGGTTAATATTTATCCTGATGACCCGATTAATGTGCTTGTCTGGGATAATGATAATGCTTCGGATATTGATGGAATAGGTACACAGGTTTTTCTTGAAGAAGCTCTCACTGCAAATAATGTAACTTATGATACATACACATACCTGCCGGCAAATCTCACACCATATGATGCCATATTTGTTGCTCTTGGCATCTACTGCGTTGGCTGAGGCACTACACCTCCAGGCTCCGTCGGAGCCTCTGATCAAACGACTTTAATGAACTATCTTTATGGTGGACATCCAATTTATATTGAAGGTTCAGATCTGGGATATTCTCACCAGGGAACAGCTTTCCTCGCAAGTCTCGGATGCAGTTTCTTGTCAAATGATACACAAAATATTGGTACTATGACAGGAGTATCAGGTACTGTTGGAGAAGATTTTGTTTTTCCTTTCACTGCCAATACCGATGCAAATTACTCAGTAGATGAGATAGGCGGAATATTCAGCAGAAGTGTTGCATTCAGATCCGATAACAACTATTCCCGTACAGTTGCGTATGCAGGAGCGAATTATAGCACCATTGCATCAACACCGATACTCGGCGGATTAGAAAATACTGATACAAACTCAAAAGCTGATTTGGTTGCAACATATCTCGGATACATGCTTAAAATAAATGGTGTATTTCGCGGTATTGTTACAGATAATAATACAGGCGATCCTGTTCAAAATGCCACAGTGAATGTAGGTACGTTTAGTGGTGTGACAAATTCATATGGACTTTGTGCGATAGAAGTTCCCCCCGGTTCATATGGTATAAGCTGCTCACATCCGAATTATGCAACTTTCGTGTATCCATCAGAAATTATAATAGATTATAATGACACATACTGGATGGATATCTCTCTTACTCCAAGTGTTTCAATTGATGATTTTGAGCAACAGGACGGCATCACGCGCATCTTTCCAAATCCCTTTACCATTCAAACCGCTATTAAATACTATATGAAATCTTCAGGAAATGTAGATATCAGTGTATTTAATATTAAGGGACAAAAGGTGTGTACTTTAGTTGATGAATACAAACAATCCGGCTATCATGATAATACATTTAACAATTCATCTGAATATACTGCGGGACTTTCTTCTGGTATCTATTTCATGAAGTTGGAAACAGAGCAAGTCACTCAAATTGAAAAATTCATAATTCTTGAGTAGAATAATTTATAACAGAAAAAGCCAGTTCAGTATGTGAGCTGGCTTTTTTTGTAATAAAAAATGGTAGCCCCAAGGGGAATCGAACCCCTGTTACCGGAATGAGAATCCGGCGTCCTTACCCCTAGACGATGGGGCCACGTGGGATTTGTTTATTTCGTGGTGGATTTTGCTGTCAAGAATTTGAGGAAATGACACACCCCGATTCCTTCGGAATCACCCCTCTCGAGAGGGGATTTGTACGATTGTTTTTTTAAAATTAAGTATGATATTGAAAACATCAAAATTTCTCCTCTTGAGAGGAGTCCGGCTTAGCCGGGAGGTGTGTAAATTAAATCCAATTCTGCATTGATCATGATGGAAAAAATTATTAATTGACAAAATTTACCATTAAAATTGGGAAAATATTAAGAATTAGTTCATTAGAAATATTAGGAGCTGTTATGAATTATGAAATAATTCAAAAATTAAGATATAAGTTACAGAAAAGAGTAAGAAGGTTGAATTCAATTGAAGTGCCGCAATTGTATCATTCTTATTTAAAACAATTTTGGGTATTTTTACATGAATCACCGATTTTTTCCGGAATATTGGATGATTTATCAAAAAGAATTCCTGAAGCAGAAAAATTAGCAAATGATATAGTATTGAAAAAAGAAACAATTTCATTCAATATTGAATTAGAATTGGTTGCAACTTGTTACTATGTGATTGACATATGTGTTAAATCTAAATCTAATGACATAGAGATGAAAATTGGATTTATATATAAAAAAGCAGGTCCATTTGCTAAAAACCTTGAATTTTTTCATCACTATTTTGTGGAAACCCTATATGATTATATTGATGAGAATTTAGATGATCAGAAATTGCTTTTAGCATTATTACGAAGATATAAACAAAGATGCGAATGGTTTAGAAGAGATTCCTTACTCAAAATGTACAATGAAAATACTCAGATTGGTGAAAAATCCTTAGCAATGGATTTATATGAATATTTATTTGATCAAGGGATTGAATTTTCCATTGAACCTTCATCAGCTTCTGGCAAGCCAGATTTGATTGCTGCACAGAATACGGATGATCCATTAATTGCAGATGCAAAAATCTTTGATCCTCAAAAGAGTAAAAATATAGCATATATTACAAAAGGTTTTAATCAGATTTACCAATATACTATGGATTACAATGAACCATTTGGATATCTTGTAATTTTCAAGATTTGTGAAGAGGATCTCAAGTTGGATTTTAAAGAAAAAGAACGAGCAATACCTTTTGTTATTTATAATAATAAGACAATATTCTTCATCGTAATTGATATTTGTAAATATGAGAAAAGTGCTTCACAAAGAGGTAAATTAAAA
The DNA here is from genome assembly GCA_049903315.1 of Candidatus Cloacimonadota bacterium. Classification (GTDB taxonomy): domain Bacteria; phylum Cloacimonadota; class Cloacimonadia; order JGIOTU-2; family JGIOTU-2; genus Celaenobacter. The sequence goes on from JBNGBT010000002.1 coordinate 310,761, forward strand.
GTATGTGATCTAAGGGAGGATGAATTAATTAAAATTATTAAAACCAAAGAATAAGCTTAAATAAACAGATGGGCAAATAACAAAAAGTTAATCGAATGAACACATCCGACCTTCCAACAAGTTGGAATCTACCCCTCTCGAGAGGGCATCCAGCGATTATTATTAATAAATGGTTGTGAGTTGAAAAATCGAAAAATCTCCTCTAAAAAGAGGAGTACTCCGCCAGATGGCGGAGGGAGGTGTGTACATTGCTAAAACGGAGACGCATTATGAAACTTTATTATGATCCAAAATTAAAGCTACTGGCACGTAAGCTTCGTAAGAATATGACACTCCCGGAAGTAATACTCTGGAATCAACTGAAAAGAAAGAAGTTAGGTTATGATTTCCACCGTCAAAAACCAATAGGGGAATTTATCGTTGATTTTTATTGTCCGGGGCTCAAACTGATAATTGAAGTGGATGGAGAGGTACATCTCGACAAAGGTGAGTCTGATATAAAAAGACAATCAAAATTAGAATCATTGGGATTACGAATATTGCGATATAAAGCGACAGATATTTTGAAGAACTTGAATGATGTTATCGATTCAATTCAGAATTATATTAATGATATTTCATCAAAATAACACACCCCGTCTTCCAAAAAGTTGGAATCCACCCCTCTCGAGAGGGGATTTGTGTATATTTTGCATGTCTCTGGTTTGGATCTGATGTATTCAAAAATCTCCTCTAAAAAGAGGAGTCCGGCTTTAGCCGGGAGGTGTGTATTTATTTTCTTACTACTCAGTAAATATAAGTCCAATCTCTCTCTTTGCACTTTCCGGAGAATCCGAAGCATGAACTGCATTCTCTGTAAATGAATCTGCAAATAGAAACCGGATTGTTCCGGGAGCTGCTTTTTCGAAATTAGTATTTCCAACCAATTCTCGAAGCTTTAAAATCGCATCTTCTCTACTGAGGACTGCGCCTACTATCTTGCCGGATAGCATAAATGATTTAAGTTGCGGGTAGAAACTTTTGCCAAGATGTTCTGCATAGAAAGTATCTGCTAAATCGTTATTCATGGTGAACATTTTTAATTGCTCAATCACAAATCCGTTGTCTTCGACCATCTTGAGGATTGCGCCGATTTTGTTTTTCTTTGTTGCATTTGGTTTAATAAGAAGTAAGGTTTTTTGGCTCATTTCGTATGTCCTTCAATATTATTTATTTTGGTCTTGAAAAATAATTGTACAAAAAAATGAGCAAGAAAAATCTTGGTTTTCAATTAATTATTTCCCTCAAAAAATAGTTTGGAATCATTTGTTTTTTAAATATGGAGTTGCAATGATAGTAGAGAAACTTATTCAAGGAAATCAAGAATTCGTTAAAACCTTTAAAAAAGAAGAAGAATTGTACCAAAAACTTGCACAACACGGCCAGCATCCAAAAGTGTTATGGATAGGATGCTCTGATTCACGGATTGTTCCTGAATTCATTGTCAATGCAGATGCCGGAGATCTATTTATTATAAGAAATATTGCGAATATAATTCCACCTTGCAATGCAAATGATCTGTGCTCAAGCTCTGTACTGGAATATGCGATGCTCGAACTCAAAGTAGAACATATTGTCGTGTGTGGGCACACAGGTTGTGGGGGAATAACCGCACTTGTAAAAGGCACACCAAATAATTCAAGAGTATCTGAATGGTTGAAATATGCCTCTCAGAAGAAAGCTGCAAACGATATAAATGCCGATTCATATATATTAAAATCGATTAAAGATAACATTCTTTTACAATCAGAACACCTTCTTACTTTTGATTTTATAAAGGAAAATATTAATAATTTGTGTATTCATAAGTGGCTGTATGACATGCATTCAGGTGGTATTTCGTATTATGATGACAAAGAAAGAAAATGGATCAAACTTGAAGAATAAATATTAAAACATGTAAAATTTGCGATAATTTTTGTCTTAGAAATTAAATTCTCATGAAATTTCGAAAATTCTTGACGTAAAAAGAACAGGTTAACGGGATAACGATAATTAATTTAAAAAACGATGGAGGAAACTCAAAAAAATGATAGAAAAAAAAGCAATTGACTCTCTTTCGAGTAAAGGAAGAACCTTCCCACCACCAGAAGAAATTAAGAAAAACGCTTATATAACTTCTGACGAACAGTATAAAGAAATGTGGGAAAGATCCATTAACGATCCCGACGGTTTTTGGTTGGAACAAGCTGAAACTTTGGACTGGTTCAAGAAACCTACAAAAGGTTTGAAGTATAACTGGGATACCAAAGCTCGTATAATCGAACACACCTGGTTTGAAGACGGTGAAATTAATGTAAGTTACAACTGTCTGGATAGGCATCTAGGCACTCCTACAGCAAAAAAGACAGCTCTTCTTTGGCAGGGTGAAATCGAAGATGATGTGAAAAAATATTCCTATGAAGAACTTTATACTGAAGTATGCAAATTTGCCAATGTGCTTAAATCCAAAGGCATCACAAAGGGAGATAGAGTAGCTATTTATATGCCCATGGTTCCTGAACTTGCGATCACAATGCTGGCTTGTACCAGGATTGGTGCGATCCATTCCATAATTTTTGGTGGATTCAGTGCAGATGCAATTCGCGGCAGAGTAAATGATTCAGATTGTAAAATGCTTATAACGTCGAACATCTCACGACGTGCAGGCAAACAAATCCATCTGAAAGATATTTCCGATCAAGCCCTGAAAGATACTCCTTCGATCGAAAGCGTTATCGTTATAAAAGTTAACGATGAGCCATGCCACATGGAAGAAGGACGGGATTTCTGGTATCATGACGAGATGAAGAAAGCAGCTCCTGTGTGCGAACCGGTTCATATGAACGCCGAAGATCCATTATTCATTCTTTACACATCAGGTTCTACAGGCAAACCCAAAGGTGTTGTTCACACAACTGCGGGTTACCTCATGCATACAACTCTCACACATAAGCTTGTTTTCAACATTCATGAAGACGACATATACTGGTGTACTGCTGATATCGGCTGGGTAACCGGTCACAGCTATATTGTGTATGGACCCCTTGCAAATGGTTCTACATCAATTATGTTCGAAGGTGTACCCACCTATCCGGATGCAGGACGTTTCTGGGAGATAGTGGACAAGTTCAAGGTAACTGTTTTCTACACAGCTCCAACAGCAATCCGCGCTCTTATGAGATTGGGCGATCAATGGCCGGCAAAATATAAATTGGATTCATTGAGAATTCTTGGTACAGTTGGCGAACCGATAAATCCCGAAGCCTGGATGTGGTATTACGAAAATATCGGACACGGTCGTTGCCCGATCGTCGATACATGGTGGCAGACTGAGACAGGTGGATTTATGATCACACCTCTTCCCGGTGCTCATACTTTAAAACCAGGCAGCGCTCAGCGACCTTTCTTTGGTGTAGAGACTGTTGTTCTCAGAGATGATGCCTCAGAATGCGGTGTAAATGAAGGTGGAAAGCTCTGCATCAAAAAACCATGGCCCGGTATGATGAGAACAATGTGGGGCGATCATGAAAGATTTATCGATACCTATTTTACAATGTTCGATGATGTTTATTTTGCAGGTGATGGCTGCCGAATCGATGAAGATGGTGACTACTGGTTGCTGGGTAGAATTGATGACGTGGTGAATGTTTCCGGTCATCGTATCGGAACAGCTGAAGTTGAAAGCGCTCTCGTAAGCCATCCTGCAGTTGCAGAAGCTGCGGTGACGCCAATTCCTCACGAGATTAAAGGACAGGGACTCTATGCGTATGTGACTCTAGTCGGTGGTATTGAACCTACAGATGAATTGAAGAAAGAGCTTATCAAACATGTTCGTTCTGAAATCGGTCCTATCGCTACTCCAGAGGCAATTCAATGGGCTCCAGCACTTCCAAAAACTCGTTCAGGAAAGATCATGCGTCGTATTTTACGTAAGATTGCCGAAAAAGATACGGGCAATCTTGGTGACGTGACGACACTTGCTGATCCGAGTGTGGTTGAACACCTCATTGCAGAACGCAATTTGAACGACTAATTATATAAAAAATAAACAAGCCGGATTTGCTGCCATGCCTTTCCGGCTTTTCTTAATCAAATGAATGAGGAGAAAAAATGGCTGAAAAGAAAATTATGAATAGATGGTCTGCTGTGATTGGAGCAGTTATCATTCAGCTTTGTCTTGGCGCAATTTATGCGTGGTCAGTTTTCACAAAACCCCTTTTTGATGCTGGATGGTCACGAACTCAAACACAAGCTGTTTTTGCAGCAGGATTAGCGCTTTTTGCAATTGTAATGGTCATTGCGGGACGGTTAATGCCAAAATTCGGACCACGAAAACTTGCAATTGCAGGAGGTGTCGTTCTTGGACTCGGTTACTTCTTGGCAGGTCTTTTCGGAGGAACTAACTTCTGGCTTGTATTCCTATTTGTCGGTATCATCGGTGGTTCAGGTATTGGACTTGCATATGTTGTTCCTATCGCAGTTGGGATGAGATGGTTTCCTGATAAAAAAGGTCTCATCACCGGTCTGGCAGTCGCGGGTTTTGGTTTTGGAGCATTACTCTGGGTCAAACTTGCAGGAACCTGGGGCAATCTTATCGGCAGTTATGGATTGAGCAAGACATTTATTATTTACGGTATCATATTTTTCATTGCTGTGCTTATTGGAAGTATCTGGATGGTTTTCCCGCCAAAAGATTGGAAGCCAAAAGGATGGGTGCCTACAGAAGCAGAGAAAAAAGTGGATGATACAAAATTCCAGATCAAGAGCGGACAGATGCTTAAAACACCTCAGTTCTACATGATCTGGCTCACCTTCGTTTTCGGTGCAGGGGCAGGATTGATGGTTATTGGTAATATCAAACTGTTTGGTATTGAAGAACTGACAAAAGCCGGTATATCAGATATTACTGCGAGTGCTATAGCAGGAACGGCTATGGCAGTGTTTTATGCACTTGCTAATGGACTCGGTAGAATCGCTTGGGGTGCGATCAGTGATAAAATTGGAAGAAAAAAATCCATCGTTATAATGATGATATCTCAGGGTATCTTCGTAATTATTTTCCAGTGGATTGCCGGTATTCCTGCACTTCTTTACATTGGTGCAGCGCTTATTGGATTTAACTTCGGTGGTAATTTTTCACTTTTCCCAACAATTACTGCGGACACATTCGGTACAAAATATATTGGACAAAATTATGGATGGGTTTTCCTTGCGTATGGCGTAGGCGGTATTTTCGGTCCCATTATGGCTGGAAGACTTGGAGATATGGGCAACTTCGCACTTGCATTCATTATATGCGGTGTATTGTGCATTGTCGCAGCAGGGATTATCTCACGTGTAAAACCACCTAAGCAGACAGCATAATAAAAATTATATAAATGTTTAAAGGTGAAATGGTCATATGATCGTTTCACCTTTTTTATTTCAAGCAAACATCATACAACAGTGATGATTTATAACATTTCGGAAAAGAATACAACTTTTTTGTATAAATCCCACAATTACTTGACATTTAAACAGTCTTATCTCTTAGAAAGTACAAATAAACGAATTTTTCGGAGGCAATGTGGACTTTAAGAAATCAAAATATTTAGTTGATTCAGTTAAAGTCAAGCCAAAAAATGACTTATCTCTTATAGTGAATATAAGACTAAAATCTTTTGCTCACAAAGAACTATTTCAAAATTCATATTAAATTGGAGGCAGCATGTTAAAAGAAGAAAAACAAACGTATAACGATGTTTATAAAAAATGGAAGTGGAATGTACCGGAATATTATAATTTTGCTTTTGATGTCGTAGATAAATGGGCGGAAGCTGATAAAACGAAATTGGCTCTCGTTTCAATTTTGAAGGACGGCGAATCAGCTCAATTCGATAGCTTTTATGAATTGATGGTGCAGTCAAATAAGGTAGCAAATCTCCTGTTGGAACTTGGATTTAAGAAGGGAGATAAAGTTTTATTTATTTCTGATTCTGTACCTGAATGGTATTACTGCATGCTCGGTATGTTCAAACTTGGTATTGTCCCAATGCCCGGGACAGCTCTTCTTACCACAAAGGATATTGAATACAGATTGAATCGTTCTGAAGCGGTCGGTGTTATTACAAATTCTAATCATACTGAATCAGTTGATGAAGCAGTAAAAAAATGCACTTTTGTAAAACATAAAATCCTTATGGATGGCTCTAAGCCAGGTTGGGTAGATCTCGTTGCAAAAATGAGAGAAATGCCAATCTCACTCGATAAAGATAAAATTATCAAAACAAAGAGTTCAGATCCATTGATGATTTATTTTACTTCAGGTACGACCGGGCACCCCAAAATGGTCCTCCATTCACATGCATATCCTCTGGGACATGAAGTAACTGCTAGATTTTGCCAGGATTTAAAACCAACTGATTTACATTGGACTGTCTCTGATCCAGGTTGGGCTAAATGTGCATGGGGAAAATTCTTTGGCCAAATGATAGTTGGCGCTGCTATTATTCAGTGGGACAATCCTGGAAGATTTGACTCTGATGGACTGCTAGGTTTGATGGAAAGATACGGCGTGACAACTTTTTGTGCACCACCAACTGTTTATAGAATGCTGATACAGACCGATCTAAGTAAATTCAAATTAAAGCTTAGGCATTGCCTTGCAGCTGGAGAACCGTTGAATCCAGAAGTTATTAGAGTTTGGAAGGATAATTTTAAACTTGATATATATGACTTTTTCGGCCAAACTGAAACCGTTGCCCTTCTTTCAAACTTCACATTTCTCCCTTTGAAGTTTGGTTCGGTCGGCTTGCCTACTCCCGGTCATGATGTAAGAGTTATCAATGATGATCTACAGGAAAGCCCTCCAAATGAAGAAGGTCAAATTGCTTTGTATTTGGACAAGAACAAGCCCAAACCTCCAGGACTGATGAAAGAATATTGGAAAGATCCTGATATCATGGCATCAGCGTTCCAGGGTGATTATTATCTTACTGGCGACAAAGCCTATCGTGACGAAGATGGATATTTTTGGTTTGTCGGCAGAGACGACGATGTAATTAAATCCTCCGGATATAGAATCGGTCCCTTTGAAGTTGAATCGGTTCTGATAGAACATCCAGCTGTTGCAGAATCAGCAGTAGTTGGTGTAGATGATCCGGATGGTATTCGTGGAATACTTGTTAAGGCATTTATCGTTCTTACTAAAGGATATAAACCATCTGATGAATTAACAAAGGAGATTCAGGATTTTGTCAAATCAAGGACTGCTCCATATAAATATCCTCGAATTATTGAATATAGTGATAGTTTGCCAAAGACAATTTCTGGAAAACTTCTGAGAAGAGAATTGAGGAAACAAGGTTAAGTATTTGTTAGCAAGAGCCGGATGCAATATTCTGTGTGATTATGGATGGAATCCTTAAGGATTCAATATGCCCTTCACATAATATTGAACATAAGGTAAGTAACTGATAAAACTCAAAAAATTATAATGTGTGATAATATTAACGAAAAAAATTTATATGCAAGGGAAGCGATATGAAAAAAATGCCACTTAACGAAACATTGGGGCATCTCATTGAACGGATTTCTAAGGAATTTCCAGATAATGAAGCCCTCGTTTATCCAGATCAAAATATTCGACTTACTTATAAGCAATTCAATGATGAAGTCGATAGAATTGCTAAATCACTTTTGGCTTTGAAAATCACGAAAGGTGATCACGTGTCAATTTGGTCAACGAATATTCCCGAATGGCCCATTCTCATGTTCGCACTCGCTAAGATTGGAGCTGTTCTTGTTACTGTTAATACAAATTATAAATCACATGAACTTGAATATTTATTAAAACAATCAGATTCTAAAGCAATTTTTTTAATAGAGAAATTCAAAACTAGTGAATATTATAATTGGTTAAACAAGGTATTAGATGATGCAACATGGCTCGGTAAAGGAAAACTTGAATCAAGAAAAATTCCCATGCTTAAAAACGTTATTTTATTTGATGATATAGCGAGTGAGAATGCCTTGAGTTATAAAGATTTCAGAGAAATGGGAAAAGACATTTCGGATGCTGAATTAGAAGAAATCAAAAAAACGCTTGATGAGGATGATGTTGTCAATATGCAATATACTTCCGGCACTACCGGATTCCCGAAGGGTGTGATGCTGACACATCATAATATCGCAAATAATGGTTATCTTATCGGCAAACAGATGAAACTCACTGAAAAAGATCGTATGTGCATTCCTGTTCCTTTTTTCCATTGTTTCGGTTGCGTCCTGGGAATACTTGCAGCTGTGACGCATGGCACTACCATGCTGCCGCTCGTTACATTTGATGCAGAAGAAGTTCTTAAACTTGTCAGTAATGAGAAATGTACTGTATTACACGGTGTGCCCACGATGTTCATTGCTGAACTTGGTGTCGAAGACAGGCATAAGTATGACACAACATCACTTCGTACCGGTATTATGGCCGGGTCACCATGTCCTGTCGAGGTTATGAACAAGGTTATTAACGAAATGCATTGCTCCCAGATTACTATTGCCTATGGTTTAACTGAGAATTCTCCCGTTATTACAATGACATCTGTTGATGATGATGTTGAACATCGCACAACAACTGTGGGAAGAGTGTTACCCCCAATGAAAATGAGAATAGTAAATCTGGAAACTGAATTGGATTGCAAGCCTGGTGAACAGGGTGAGGTCATCATGTCTGGCGAATGCGTGATGACTGGTTATTATAAGATGGAAAAGGAGAATGAAGTAGCAATAAGAAACGGCTGGTTGCATTCAGGTGATCTTGGTGTTGTCGATGAAGATGGATATCTTAAAATAACAGGTCGTATCAAGGATATGATTATACGTGGCGGTGAGAATGTTTATCCTCGTGAGATCGAAGAATTTCTCTATACACATCCGAAAATCATCGATGTCCAGGTTATCGGAGTTCCTGATCAAAAATATGGAGAACAGGTTTTAGCAGCCATCAAGCTAAAAGATGGTGAAACCGCAACACCGGAAGAGATTAAAGATTTCTGCATGCAAAACATTGCACGTCATAAACAACCCTACTATGTTGTATTCGTGAATAACTATCCCATGACTGCATCAGGAAAAATCCAAAAATTCAAGCTTCGCGATGAAATGGTGAAACAACTAAATCTTGGAAATTAGAATTTCTTAATAAAATACATAATGACATTCATTTTCTTGACACGTTTATTTCTTCATTTTTTTCCACAAAAAATAATGGAGTAAAAATGGCAATAAAAAAATTATCAAGATTGATCGAACTTGCGCAGAAAATTCCAAAGAAAAAAGTAGTGGTAACGTATGCTCAGGATGAAACAACCATTTTGGCAACCAAGCGTGCGACAGATTTAAAATTTGCAGAATTCACCCTGATCGGTGATAAAAAAGTGATAAGTAAAATCTGTGCTGATCACAATATCGATACCAGCATCTACACCATCATACATGAACCAGATGAAATGGAAGCCGGTCACAAGGCGATGCAGCTTGTAAGTGAAGGTGATGGTGAAGTTATGATGAAGGGCTTGATCTCATCTGATAAGTTTTTAAAATGCATGCTGGATAGGGAATATGGACTGATGATCCCTGATGCCACACTTACTTCGGTTTCTATTGCAGAAATACCCGACTACCACAAGCTACTTATCTTCGCAGATGCTGCTTTTATACCCCGCCCAAATATCGATCAAAAAATTGCCATGACCAATTATGTGATTGAAACCGCCCGTAAAATCGGGGTGAAACGCCCCAAAGTTGCTATCATTTCCTTCTCGGAAAAACTCAATCCCAAAATTCCTACTGCCATCGATGCTGCTTTTATATCCAAGATGGCTGATCGGCAGCAGATTAAAAATGCTGATGTGGACGGACCGCTTTCCATCGACCTTTCTATCGATGCGAAAAGTTTGCATTACAAAGGTGTGTCCAGTTGTGTTAAGGGAAATGCTGATTGCCTGGTCTTTCCCTTCCTGGAAGCGGCAAATGTTTTCTATAAATCACTCACCTACTTCGCGCACGCCCAAATGGCTACAGCAATTGTGGGAACTAAAATTCCAACTACTCTTTCATCTCGCAGTGACTCGATGAACAATAAATTATATTCTCTTGCCTTTGCCTGCCTTAGAGCAGATGCGGAATTAATGGATAATATTGAAATAGAGACAATTCGATGAGAATCGTACTGGCTTCCGATCATGCAGGTTATACTCTCAAAGAGAAGCTCTTAGAGTATCTTCAAAAAGAGAATTATACTGTCATTGACGGAGGTGCATCCTCAGCAGAATCAATAGATTATCCTGATATTGGCTTTCCTGCCGCAGAAATGGTTGCACAAGGAATAGTGGATTTTGGAATTGCGATCTGCGGCTCAGGCATTGGTATGAGCATAGTTACGAATAAAGTTAAGGGTGTCCGGGCAGCGCTTTGCACCTCAGAAACCATCGCAAGACTCTCCCGCCAGCATAATGATGCAAACATGCTTATACTTCCCGGAAGGTTCATGCCTTTTGAAGAAGCAAAGAAAATAGTTGACACGTGGATCACGACAAAATTTGATGGCGGTCGTCATCAAAGACGTTTAAATAAAATAAAAAAATACGAGGAACGCCGATAAGTTCTTAGTAATTCTCTTATTCATAATACATAATTTTAAACACGATAAACCATTTTCAAAAATCATAATAACGGAGGAATAATGTTAAATTATGATGAAATAAAAAAAGTTGATCCTGAAATTTATGCAGCAATAATGAATGAAGTCGAAAGGCAATATCATAATCTTGAGCTGATCGCTTCGGAAAATATTGTGTCTGAAGCAGTAATGGAAGCTGCCGGCTCTGTCCTCACGAATAAATATGCAGAAGGATATCCCTATAGATACAGCCGTAAAACCGGTGAGTTGTTATACAGATTATATGGCAGATATTATGGCGGATGCGAATTTGTCGATGACGTCGAGCGTCTAGCCATTGAAAGAGCCAAGGAACTTTTTGGAGCCGAGCATGCAAATGTGCAGCCGCATTCGGGATCTCAGGCAAATATGGCTGCTTATTTTACACTCATAAAACCGGGAGATACAATTCTCAGTCTGGAACTCACACACGGCGGACATTTAACTCATGGGCATCCGTTGAGTTTCTCGGGTAATCTATTTAATATTGTGCCTTATGGTGTGAATAAAAAAACTGAGCAATTCGACTATGACGAGATCCGCGCAAAAGCACTCGAATGCAAACCCAAGATGATCCTCACAGGTGCAAGCGCTTATCCACGCACGATAGATTTTAAAAAATTTAGAGAAATTGCTGATGAAGTTGGTGCACCGCTCGTTGTTGATATGGCACATATTGCCGGATTGATAGCAACAGGTCTTCACCCAAGCCCTGTTCCTTATGCCGATATTGTTACAACAACCACTCACAAGACCCTTCGTGGTCCAAGGGGCGGTATGATCCTTTGTAAGGAGAAATATGCCCAGGAACTCGACAAATGGGTATTTCCCGGCATTCAGGGTGGTCCTCTGGAACATATTATCGCAGCAAAAGCTGTCGCGTTCAAAGAAGCACTCGCAGATGACTTTGTAGTCTATCAAAAACAAATCCTTGCGAATGCCCAGGCACTAGCAAATGGTCTGATGAATAGGGGATTCAACCTGGTTTCTGATGGAACAGATACTCATCTCATGTTGCTTGACCTTGGAGCTGAAGAAGAAGGTGGTCCCTCAGGAAAGAAGATGGAAGGATCTCTTGATCTGGCAGGCATTACGGCAAATAAAAATACCGTTCCTTTCGATACCCGACCACCATTTGTGGCATCTGGAATTCGCCTTGGTACGCCTGCGGTGACTACTCGCGGAATGAAAGAATCAGAGATGGATATAGTTGCAGATTTTATCAGAAAAGTATATGATAACTATGAAAATGAAGAGCAATTAGTAAAAATAAAAGAAGATGTACAGGCACTCTGTGCACAATTCCCGATCTTTGAGGAATTGAGAAAATAAAGAAGGTTTCTATGAATACGTTCAGACACGGTGATACTATTACAGAATTACTGGAAACTGATAAAGATGCGTTGAGAAAGATGTATCTCAATGAAATTACCCTCCAATACAGAAAGTGGAAAACTGCCAATCTCGAGATCACTTCAAACAGCCACGAGGATTTGAAAAAGAAGATAAATCTCTATTCCGAATATCGTGAGTTTCTATTCACAAAGAAATTCAGAGAAGAGAATACATTTCTCAAGCAAAGAAAGTTGTTCGAGACTGCTTTTTCAGAATTTCTTTACTATGTAATGAAAGATCTGAAAATAATTGAAGAGATGGAACTCCATTTCGGAAGAGCTGATGTCCCTTTGAATCTGAAATTCGAATATGAAAAACTTGAAAATATCAAAAAAGAGAATTTACTCATTCTCTCAAACCAGAAAATGCGTATGGTTGTAGGCAAAAATCTGCAGGTCAAATATCGAGTTCAGGGACGAAAGACTTATGCAGAATTCGATATGATGCTTCCTATTATTATTACAGAAACTGCCATGGTGCTTGATGACTGGTTTGTCCTTTCTAACCAGAATCAGGTAAGAAAAGTGAAATCTCTTTTTCCAAAATGTTTGAGTTTCATTATCTGTGAAGTGGTGAATCACGATTTTCATGTAGATGTATCGAGCTCTAATATTGATGGTATTTATATTTTGCAGCAACAAACAACACGTATGAAAAGAAGGAAGATTTCCTGCGAAGTACTCGAGTCATTTCTTCATAAGATTCAGACTCATCTATACCAGCAACGTGAAGACATCCTCAAGAAAATCAGAAAAGGCGTTTTGGCCGATTAACAGAAATAAATGGAGTCAATATGAATATACAAGAGATCAACCAAAAAGTAATTGAAAAAACTGAGTTTGTTCAGTCCATTTTTACTGAAATAGCAAAGGTCATTGTAGGTCAGGAATATATGATACGACGTTTGCTGATCGGACTTTTTGCAGATGGACATGTACTGCTCGAAGGTGTTCCGGGACTTGCAAAAACTCTTTCAGTCAGCACTCTCGCTGATGTGATCAGTGTCGCTTTTAATCGAATTCAATTCACTCCCGATCTTCTTCCCGCAGACCTTATCGGAACGCTTATTTTTAATCAGAAAGAGGGGACTTTTACCCCGAAAAAGGGTCCTATCTTTTCGAACATTATTCTTGCTGATGAAATTAACCGGGCACCTTCAAAAGTGCAAAGCGCTCTCCTCGAAGCAATGCAGGAACGCCAGGTAACTATTGGCGAGAAATCCTACAAGTTGGATGAGCCGTTTCTTGTACTTGCAACACAGAATCCTATCGAACAGGAAGGCACATACCCACTCCCCGAAGCACAGGTCGACAGGTTTATGCTCAAACTCAAAGTAACGTATCCCAAAAAAGAAGAAGAAAGAGAAATTATCAATAGGATGTCAGATAATAAACCGATCAAAGTAAATAAGGTCATCAAGCCCAAAGACGTGCTTCATACAAGGGCTTTGGTAAATGAAATTTATGTTGATGAAAAGATCAAGGAGTATGTGCTGAACATTGTCTTCTCGACCCGAACACCGGAAGAATACGGATTGAAAGATATCAGTGAGTTTATTGAATTCGGTGCTTCACCCCGTGCTTCGATCTATCTTGTACGTGCAGCAAAAGCAAATGCGCTTCTTGACCAGCGTGGTTACGTGTCACCTGAAGACATTAAGGAGATCGGCAAAGATGTGTTGCGGCATCGTATCATCCTTACCTATGAAGCTGAAGCGGAAAATATTACTCCGGAAGATATTGTTGATAGAATCTTTGATGAAATTGAAATTCCATAATTAGAATATTCATAAGTTATGATCCCAAAAGAGATTCTCCAGCAGATCAAACGCATTGAGATATCCACCAGAAGCATAGTCAATGACATGTTTTCCGGCGAGTATCACAGTGTGTTCAAAGGACAGGGACTCGAATTTTCCGAAGTGCGCGCATACCAGCCCGGAGATAATGTCAAACTCATTGACTGGAATGTGTCTGCTCGTATGGGACATCCGTACATTAAAAAATTCGAAGAAACCCGTGAACTCACCGTCATGCTCATGATCGACGTGAGCCGATCAGGTTCATTTGGAACATTTCACAAGTTAAAAAGGGAAATCGCTGCAGAAGTTGGTGCTATTCTCTCGTTCTCTGCAACAAAAAACAACGATAAAGTGGGCTTGCTTCTCTTCTCTGATGAGGTAGAAAAATATATCCCGCCCAAAAAAGGAAAAAACTCAGTTTTGAGAATTGTTCGTGAAATCCTTTATTACAAGCCGGTTCATCAGAAAACAAGTTTGCAGAATGCTCTCGAATATTATTACAAGATGTCCAAAAAACGTAGTATTCTTTTCCTCATTTCAGATTTCTTCGATGTTGATTATCAAAAAACACTGCAAATCGTCGCGCAGAAGCATGATGTCGTTGCAATCCGCATTCTCGATCCGAAAGAATATACGCTTCCAGAAGTAGGATTTATTACCTTTCAGGATGCAGAAACAGGCAAAGAAGTAATCATAAATGCAAATGATAGTGAGCTTCGCAAGAAATACGAGGAATATATTTCAGAAACTGTCCAATCATTTCCTCAGCTTCTGAAAAAGTTGAAGATAGATCTGATCGATATCCGCACAGATACAGATTATATTGAAGATATAGTGAAATTTTTCAAGCAGAGAGCAAAAAGGTTTCGATGAAGAAATTAATCATTCTTACAGTTTTCATTTTCATTATCCAAAGCTTGGCATTTGGCTATTCTATTGATACAGATATAGATACTACGAAAACCGATCTTGATCACCTTCAGGTCGGGGACAGGATATATTTTGATGTATCAGTTCTGCATGAAGATGAAGATAATATCCATTACATTCCTCAAGAACCGTCAGAAATATTTCTAATCCTTTCATATTCTACTGAAATTCAGCACCTAGCTAATGAGATTCAAACCGGCTTTCATTTTACCTCAGCTTTTTTTGATACTGGTTTGCAAACGATTCCACCACAGGAATTCATTCTCACTTCATCGGAAGATTCAGTAAAAATATATTCCGACTCTTTGGAAGTTTTAGTACATTCTATTCTCCCTGCAGACAGTGTTGCTCTCAAAGACATTAAACCACCCGTTTCATTACACCTTGGATTCTGGGATATTGCGATACCTATATTAATGATAGCAATCATAATATTTGTCATAATAATCATTACACGAAGTAGAAAAGGATTGGCTCTCATTCCCGAAAAGAAAAAGAAAATCTTGCCTGCGCATGTGATCGCTTTGAAGAAAATCGAGCAACTAAAATTGCAGGATTATATTGCGAAAGGTGATATAAAACGCTATTATGTAGAAGTTTCCTGGATTAGCAGAGAATATCTGGAGAATCGCTATCATAAACCATTTCTTGAAATGACCGGCTTCGAGATTCGTCAATCCCTGAAAGACCTGAATGTTGAAAAGAGAATAGAAACTAATACTATCCTTCAGGAGTGTGATCGTGTGAAATTCGCAAAATATATACCTCCGATTCAGGATGCTGAAAAAATATTGAATGAGCTCATTGATGTAATTCACGAAACCAAAGAGCAAGAAATAGCAGAGGAAAAAGATGAGAATTGAATTTCTTAAACCTGCCTTTTTTTGGTTGCTGGTTCTGATACCATTACTTGTCGTGTATGAAATTTTTGTGAAAAGCAGAAAGAAGCCGACAGTTCTTTACTCCAATATACAGCTTTTAAAACCGTTTATTTCAAGCAAATCTCAAATACTATATTATTTACGATATATATTTCATCTTATCATATTTATTGCTTGTGTGATAGCACTTGCCCGACCGGTTCTTCCCGAACGATTTACCAGAGTGAAGGGCAAAGGTGTGGACATCATACTTGCCATGGATGTTTCGACAAGTATGCGTGCGATAGATTTTCAGCCAAATAATCGGCTTTATGTCGCTAAGGAAGAAGCAAAGAAATTCATAGAGTCGCGTCCCACAGATAGGATTGGACTCGTCATTTTTGGTGGAGAAAGCTACACGCAGTGCCCTCTGACGATCGACCATAAGATTTTAATAGAATTACTTGAACAGATCAAAACCGGTATGGTGGAGGATGGAACTGCAATTGGCATGGGAATAGCAACATCAATAAATCGCTTGCGCGATTCTACAGCAAAAAGCAAGGTCATAATCCTGCTCACTGACGGTAGAAATAATTCCGGAGAAATCGATCCAATTACTGCTGCAACTCTTGCAAATGACTTAGGCATAAAGATATATCCAATCGGCGTAGGTAAAGAAGGTGTTTCACAAATTCCTGTTGATCATCCTGTATATGGAAGGCAGTATGTTTCCCAACAGCTGGATATAGACATGAACACTTTGAATAAAATCGCCGAAATTTGCGGTACGGAAAAGGCGTCTCGTGCACAGAATCCCGAGCAGTTGAAAGAAATTATGCAGCACATCGATAAAATGGAAAAAACAGAGATCACAGAAAAAGTGCATTACAGATATTATGATCTTTTCTTTTATTTTATATATGCAGCTTTGCTTTTGATCGTGCTTGAAATTCTGTATTCAAGATTTATATTAAAGAGGATACCATAAATGAGATTCGGAAATCCTGAATTCTTTTTGTTTTTATTTGTCGTACCGATAATAGTATTGCTCTTCTATCTTTCTGCACAAAGAAGGAAAAAGGTTTTTTCAGAGTTCAGCAGTCCGGAACTTCAAAAGAAACTCATCACAAATCTTTCCCTGGTTTTGCGAACTCTGAAGAATATCCTCATGGTTGCGATCGTTATTTTGCTAATCATTGCAGCAGCACGCCCACAGTGGGGGAAAAAACTGCAGATCCTCGAAGAAAAAGGACTTGATATCGTTGTTGCAATTGATGTCTCTACAAGTATGCTTGCGGAAGATTTAGCTCCAAACCGTATTCAGAGAGCAAAGAATTCTTTCATGACTTTTCTCGAGATGCTGACAGGTGATAGGGTAGGACTTATCATTTTTGCCGGCGATGCATTTGTGCAGTGTCCGATCACTTCAGATTATTCTGCCTTGAAGATGTTTGCTTCTATTGTGGATGTGGGTCTTGTCCCGGAAGATGGAACGGATATTGCTAATGCTATAGCAAAGGCAAATACTCTTTTTACTGAGGACACTCAAAACAGGGTTATGGTATTGATAACTGATGGAGAAAATCTACAAGGTGATTTCAAAGAAGCAGTGAAAGAGGCAAAAGAAGATAACATCATTATTTATACTTTGGGCATCGGAACGCAAAAGGGATCTCCCATTCCTCTGGTTAATCCGCAAACCGGCGAAAAAGAGTATCTTAAAGATAAAGAAGGAAACATCGTACTTTCAAAACTGGATTTCTCAAATTTAAGCTGGATCGCAAAAGAAACGAACGGGCTTTTTTTTCAGATTTCTACAGGTCAACAGGAGATTCGGGACATTCTTAATGATATAAGCTTACTGGAAAAAGAAAAGATCGCAGAAAGACGCTACTCGGAATATAAAGAACAATATCAATTTTTTGTCTTATTTGCCTTGTTATTATTACTAATCGAGTTTATATTATGGGAAAGGAAAATAAGATCATGAAAAATTCTTTGCTTATTATTGGATTCCTCATGTTTTTAATGGTGCAGAATTGCTTTGCATTGAGCTATGAAAAAGTGCTGAAGAACAGCAATGCGAAGAAAGCGTATCAAAAAGAGGATTTTGCAAAAGCTGAAGAGCTTTTCAAGCAGAGCAGTATTGAATACCCGGACGAAGGGAAAATTCATTATAATCTTGCAAATGCGCATTATAAGAATGAAAAATACGATGACGCTATTGCTGAATATGAAGCTAGTTTGAAGAATGAGGATGTAAACAAAGCGCAAGTGCTGTATAATATTGGGGATTCTTATTTTCAAAAGCAGGATTATCAGAAAGCGATAGAGTATTACCGTGATTCACTTATCGAGAATCCGAAAGATGCTGATACGAAATATAATTATGAGCTGACGCGGCAGTATCTCCAGCAGCAGCAAGAACAACAGCAGCAACAGCAGCAAGACCAGGACCAGGATCAAAAAGATCAGGAACAAGAACAACAGGATAAACAACAGCAAAATCAAGATCAACAAGAAAAGGATCAGGAAGAACAACAACAGGAACAGCAGCAACAGCAAGAAAATCAAGAACAACAGCAGAATGAGCAGGATCAGCAAAATCAACCTCAACCTACCGAAGAAGAGAAGAAACAGGCAGAGAGAATTCTTGACGCAATGCAGCGAGCCGAAGACGATAATCAAAAAGAAAGAATGAAGAAATTATTACAGCAGGATCAGGTAAAAAAAGTAGATAAAAATTGGTAATATGGTAAAAAAAATATTCCTCGTTACTCTTCTTATATTAATGATCAACGTAGTATATTTTGCGGACAATATTACCGTCACATCATATGTTGATAAAAGTACAGTTTCCTTAAATGAACTTCTCAATCTCACGGTTGAGATCAAGTCCGACGAGCAGATCAGCGCCGAACCGGAGATTCCACAACTTACAGGATTTCAGATAGTTGGACAATCTTCTTCAAGTTCAACTTCAATTGAAATCATCAATAATGAGATGTCCAGATCCGTCACACAGAGCTTTACGTATTCCCTTCGTCCGTTGAAAACAGGCAACTTTACAATCCCTCCAATCTATACGAAATATAAGAATAGCACTTATAGGTCGAAGACTATAAATGTAACCGTTGTTGAAGAAAACAGCAACATAACCCAACCAAGACAGAATCCCCAAAAGGGAAACGATAATTCCGCTAATAATGTGCAAATTTTCCTTCAGGCAACCCCAAATAAATCTGAGGTTTTTGTCGGAGAACCTTTCACGATAAAATATGTGCTGTACAGCAACAAGGGACTGGTCGGACTTAATGCGGAGAAAATGCCGGAATTTGCTGGATTTGTAAAAGAAGAAACCTTTCAGACAAAAAATATTACACATACTCTTGAAGTAATAAACGGCATACGCTATTATGCCTATCGTATCAGCAATTATACGCTTTTTCCGACAAATGCAAATACTTTTACTCTTGATAAAATGGAGTTGCTGTGTGCCTATGAAGTTCCCGCAAAGAGTTTCTTTGATTTCGGTACGACAAAGAGGGTGTATATCCAATCAAATACAACGTCCATAAAGGTCAAACCACTTCCTCTCACTGGGCAACCGAATAATTTTTCTGGGGCAGTAGGGCAGTTCGATATTAAATCCGAACTTAGTTCATCACAGGTAAAAACCGGTGAATCTGTCACTCTGACACTTACTATTAGCGGTGCCGGCAATATACGTATGTTTGATGCTCCCACATTGCCTGTTATTCCAAATATCGATACTTTTCCCCCTGAAGAAAGTGAAGAATTGTATCAGCCGGATAATATTTCCGGAAAAAAAGTAATAAAATATATTCTTATACCAGAAGAACCCGGCACATATAAATTACCTGCCATATCGTTCACTTATTTTGAACCAGGTTCTCAAGCATATAAAACCATTACCACAAGATCACTCAGTCTCATTGTTGAAAAAGGAAAAATCACACCCGGTTCGCTTTCATATATACGTCCTCAAGATATTGATATTCAGGGATTGGATATTAATTTCATTAATACAACAAATTCCATAACTGACTATACACTTTTAGTTTCACAGGCGTGGTTTTGGATATTGATCTTACTTTCATTATTGAGTATTGTCGCAGCATTGATCATAAAAAAGGAACGTGAGAAATTATTGAAGGATAGGGCTTATTACAGAACCCGAATTTCCAATAAACAGCTTCTGAAAGATCTCAGCAAGGTGCAGATTGCATTAAAGGGAGATGATATTTCAGGATTCTTCGTTGCAACAGAAAATGCTTTGAAGAACTTCATTGCAAATAAATGTAATATTTCAGCAGGAGCTTCGACTATTCAGGATATTACTTCCGAATTGCAAAAAAATGAGCTCCCTGCACAAGAGATCGCTGATATAATCGAGTTCCTGAAAATTACAGATAGCGCTCGTTTTGGAGGAATACAATTTTCCCATGAAGAGCTTGAAGAAAAAAATAATGAATTGAACACTATCCTGCAAAATCTTTCAAAAACAAAATTCAGGAAGAAAAGATGAAAAAATATATATTTATTTTGAGCATATTACTTCTCATTCCTTTATTGCTTTGTGCAAAGAAGTACGATCTGAGTGCTGCTAATACTGCTTACCAGGAACAGAATTATCAAAAAGCTGAAGAAGAATACATGAAACTTGTCACCGAAGGAGTGAAAAATTTCGAGCTTTTTTATAATCTTGGAAATACGTATTTCAAACTGAATGATCTTGGCAGTGCACGACTCTATTACGAAAAAGCTGCAAAATTTGAGCCGCTCAACACTGAATTAAATGAGAATATTGCAATGCTGTTGGCAAGCATTAAAGACAAAGAGGAAGTCAACAGGTCATTTATCGAAACTCTACTACGAAAAATATATTTTGCATTTTCAATCAACCTCTTGGGAATATTTGTACTTGTAATTTTCATTATTATGATGATTTTCATCATTATTCTCATCATGAGTAAAAGTATAATGCTTAAGCGAGTTGTGAAAATTCTTCTCGTGGTTTTCGCAGTGATCTTCTTTCTGGTGACTGTAACTGAAGTAGTGAGGATTCGGGATTTCTATACTGATGATTCTGCAGTAATACTTCAAGAAACAGTTATTGCGTATAGTGGTCCGAGTGAGGATTTTTCACAGGTATTCACTATTCATGAAGGATTGAAAGTATCAATCGAAAGGTTTGATAATGACTGGGTCCTGATAAAACTTCCATCCGGAAATGGGGGATGGGTACTTTCCACATCATTAGGAATTATTTGATATGAAGGTGAAGCACACTTCACAAAATGCTCAAACTCTGGGGATTATTGGATTTATACTTCTCATTCCTGCTGTCCTTTCCTGGATTCTATTCGTTCTCTATCTTTCTCATATTACAAGTTTATTTAATATAATTTTTAAAGCAACTCCAACTTTGATGGTTATTATTTTTACACTAAATCCACTTGGAGCTTTTGCCCTTGGTGTTTTTTCCACTTCGTATGAAAGCAGAAATGTGTACGCACGAATTGCCTCGATAGGTGGAGTTATCCTAATCGGATTTCTTCTGATTGCAATAATAGTACGTTAATCAACATAAAATCTGATAAATTGCTCTTTATTTATAAATATTTTGACAAGCTTTAGCTCTATGTACTTTTTTATTCAAAAAAATTTGAACATAATCAAAATCTATGTACATATTAATTATCGGTTTACTTGTAATAATACTTTTTTCAGCGTATGAATACTATTCCCACTATGCATATAGAAAGAAGATACCTCTTGTTATTCATATTAACGGAACCCGCGGGAAGTCCAGTGTTACACGTCTTATTGCTGCCGGTCTGCGTGAGGGTGGAAAAAGAACTATTGCAAAAACAACCGGTTCTGCCCCAAGGATAATTCTTGAAAATGGCAGTGAGATTCCCATTCAGCGTCCTCGTGGACCGAATATCAGAGAACAGGTCAAGATATGTAAATTCGCAGCAAAACGCTCTGCAGATGCTCTTGTGCTCGAATGTATGGCTGTCATGCCGGAATATCAGTGGATATCAGAGCATAAGATCGTGCGATCTGATATTGGAGTGATAACCAATATTCGTCTCGATCATCTCGATGTGATGGGTCCGGGAATCAAAAACGTGACCTATTCTATTTGCAACACAGTACCTAAAAAATCAATCTCTTACACAAGCGAGAGGAAATTGTTTCCCTATATGAAAGAAATCGCAGATAGAAAAAAAACGAAAATCTATCTCAGCGATCCGGAAGACGTAGAAGATGAAGTACTTGATGAATTTTCACATATCGAACATAAAGATAATATTTCCCTTGCATTAGATGTATGCAAAGCATGCGGAGTCGAGCGGAATATCGCACTCGAAGGGATGAAAAAAGCAAAACCCGATATAGGAGCAACAACTTTTTATCATGTACATGATGAGGAAAGAGATGTATATTTTGCTCATTCCTTTGCTGCGAATGATCCTGAATCTACAGAGTATGTAATCAAATCAGTAAAAAACCTTCATCCTGATATCGAATTTTGCGGATTCATTCTCAATACGCGTGCAGATAGGATGTTCCGCTCAAAGCAGTTAGTGAAAATGTTCCGGGAAATGGATTTTGACGGTCTATATCTGATAGGACAGGAAACCGCAACAGTGTATGCCTATGCACAAAGCAATAAACTTCCAATGGCAAAAGTGCATAATTTCGGATGGGTGACTGGTGAACAATTCATGAAAAAGTTAGGTAAGATCGGAACACAAAATATTTTATTGATAGGCATTGGAAATATTGGTGGAAATGGGGGAATAATTGTGAATTATTTTCAAGAAAAATCGAAAATCGGAGAAGCATAAATGTTTGAAGTCGCAATAGGTTTAGGTGTTTTAACAAGTCTTTTCTTTTTGGAAACCTTTGGCGTTGCTGCTGGCGGTATTGTTGTGTGCGGTTATATTGCTCTCTATCTTCATGAACCTCTTACTATATTAGTGACACTTGCGATAAGCTTTGCTGTGTATGGAATCGTGAAATTTCTTGGTATCTTCATGTTCATGTATGGACGCCGCAGAATGGTCATATCAGTTTTGCTGGGATTCATAATCGGATGGCTGGTACGGTCTTTTGGTTTATTTTCTTACATTCCAGGTGACCAGGCAGTTCGTGTGATCGGGTACATTATTCCCGGCTTGATCGCAAATTCAATGGAGCGTCAGGGAATCATTCAGACAATATCGATAATGGGTGTTGCAGCAGTTATTGTGAGGATGATTCTCATTCTCGTTTTCGGGGGACAACTAATAGGATGAAAATGAATATCCAATATCCAACACGGAATGATCAATGAAGAAGGAAAAAGAAAGTAAAAAATTCGATTTACACAATAGATTAATTGATTATGCTGTGAGAATAATAAAAGTATCTGAAAAACTACCAGCGACAATAACAGGCAAGCATATTTCATTGCAGATTTTGAGAAGTGGTACTTCTGTAGCTGCTAATTATGGAGAAGCTCAAAGCGCAGAATCGCGTTCAGACTTTATACATAAATTAAAGTTATCTCTCAAAGAACTCAGAGAAACTGATGTTTGGCTTAGGATCATTGAAAAATCAGAATTAATAGAACCAGCATCAAAATTATCTTTACTATTAAAAGAAACTGATGAATAATAGAAAATTAAATACTTGGATATTGGACATTCCGTGCTTGCCGAGCCATATCCGCAAGCTGGCTGAGAAGGCTGGTTCAATATTGGATATTGAAATATTTTAAAAGAGGTGCTATGTACATCCCAAGTGCGCATTCTAAAATAAGTGTTATCATACTTCTGCTCATCGCAATAGCATTGTTTTTATGGATTCAAAACTCCAGGATTTGGGTGAAAGAAAAATATTATGATGAGAAATTCCAGGCTGCACAACTCACAAAACAGGCTACTGATGCAATCAGAGAGTATAGGATTGGTCAGGGTTATACTTTTGATGAGTTGAACGATCCTAATAAATCAGGTCTGATTGGAGACAAATATTCGCTTATCACAACAGACAGGGGAGATCTCACAGCAAAGTTGACCACGCTCAATCCAAATATATCTGCAATTATTATTGATTTTTTCCAGCAAGCAAAACTTGAAAAAGGTGATGTGATCGCAGTGAATGTTACCGGTTCCATGCCAGCTCTCAATATTGCTGTTCTGAGCGCTGCAAAAGTACTGGGAATCGATGTCGTGCTGGTAAGCTCGGTCGGTGCATCTATGTTTGGTGCAACCGATCCTTACTTTACCTGGCTCGATATAGAAACGCTGCTCAATGAAAAGGATATCATTTCCTATAAAAGCATTGCAGCATCACTCGGTGGGGGACGCGACCTTGGGCGCGGATTGAGCAAAGCAGGACGCGATCTTATTGTGGAAGCGATTGATCGAAATAATGTTGAGCTTATTCAGGAAATAAGTATTGAGAAAAATATAGAACGCAAAATGGAAATTTTTGAAAACACCTATGCCAGCGATATTGCTCTCTATATAAATGTTGGTGGTGGACTTTCCAGTCTTGGAGATGCGGTGAATGGTCGTCTGCTCCCGCCGGGGCTTCATAAGCATGTGCTGACCCGCAATATACCCAAAAAAGGAACCATGTTCCTCTTCGCAGAAAAAGGAGTTCCAATCATTCATTTACTCGATGTGCGTGCACTTGCAGAGGAGTATAACCTCCCAATCTCACCTGTGCCTTTGCCTGAACCAGGAACAGGCGAAATGTTCCTTGAGGAGAGATATAATCTCACTGTTACTTCCATTGCACTGGCAATCCTCGTGATCCTTATTGTAATAGTAATTTTCTTTGACAGAAGACAGCAGCAGTTTAAAGAAGAAAATGCGATATAAGGAAGAATATCCAAGTTTAAAGGTATAAAATGAAGAAGTTTTTTATTGTATTTGTTATTATGATCATTGGCTCACATCTGAGAGCACAGCAAGCAGAACTGAAGTTTGACCAGGCACCCGATAATTTTGTTCTTTATAATTCTAATAATCAGAAAATGTACTCCTACTACTTGCTGCCTTCAAAAGAGAATATTACCTTTACCACCCTGAACATCGATACTCTTGAGATATATTCGAGAATTTTCATTGAAGAACAAAAGGAAGCATATTCATACGAATATGTAGTCACATACAATTCTCGAAACGATACTATTCATAAAACATGCAAAAAGAGCAGCATTACCCGTGGAGTGAACGGACAAGGAGTTTCAACATATAATAAATCTTTGATCGAGCTACAAAATAAACAATATACTTTAAAGGTTAAAAATATCTCTTCGGAATCGATTCTGTTTAAATTTAACTATAATTCTCTTTCTAATTTTTCATCTCAGCATGAATATATTTCTTATAGCCCGGATGAATATGGAGATGAAAAAGTGCTCATGCTCAATGATAAAGAATATACGTATTACGAACCAAACAGCAACAGGATAGCTCTTGATCTTGAAGGTCCAATATATCTAAAAATTATCAGCCGTGTGCTTTTTAATATGACCGGAACAAAGAAGATAGATTATCAATTTGAGGTTTATGACAACAATAGTTTATTTGCTTCTTTCGACGAGGTAGGATATAAATCTGCGAAATCTATCTTGACAAATAATATTGAATTAATTCCTTCAATTGGTGATGTGAATATTCTTCATTTTGAAAAGGGTACGCATCATATCGAGATAAAGAAAACATCCAATAATCATGACGTGTTGTTTAGATTTTATATTAATAAAGCAGCAGTGTTCGTGGGGGATAGATGAAAAAATTAATTTTTATTTGTTTTGCAGTTTTAATAAGTGTGCAAATTCTCTCCGCACAGGAGTTCGACTACTCTCTTTACAACAAGATCGATATCAGAACCTTCTATGACAGCAATGTGCTCAACCTCTCCTCCAAAGACATTCATGAATTTCTGAGTGGGCAGGATCCGGAAAAATATCATATTAAATCAGTTGATGACATGGTGAGTTCATTTGATATTGAACTTGGTTTCAAACACAACCTTGTTATGGGGCATACACAGATCAGCAAATTCAAATTTTCTTATGACAAATATTGGAAGAACGGATTTAAAGATTTCAAATTTGTGAGTTTTGAACTCATTCAATATTTCAGCAAATATGTAGATGTTCGAGCGAAATATTCTTATTATCCATATATTTTCATCAATAAATATGAAAGCTATTTCGATCCTTATTATGGATATCATGATTTTACTTATTCAAAAAATCTGGTATGTTCGGGAATGAATATCCGCATTCTTGATTATGTTGAGTTCGGATATAATTTTGAATATACTGATCAAAACTACAATGACTATTTTCCTGAATATGATGCCTATAATTTCATTAATGAGGGCTGGATCGGTTTTAAACCCATGGATAATAGTAAAATTAAATTCAAATACTCATATATCTCGTCAATTGCACGAGCTGAAAAAGTGTATCAACCAGGCAGCATCGAGATTCGCGACCCTTCCTATGATGCAAATGTTTTTTATACCTCAATATCATTTCCTTTATTTAATAGCCGGCGTGGTAATGCAATAAAATTGTTTCACAGTTTTGAGTGGGAAAATAAATATTTTCAATCACCATTTTCTCCGGTAGTTGATCCATTCCATTCAGGAAGAAAAGACAACATCTTTCATTATGAGGGCTGGCTCATATATCCGATCTGGAACCTTTTTGATTTCCGGACATTTTATACCTACGAAAGCAGAAAAACAGAATCACCAAATGGAACACTCGTATCTGATGAGAAGAATTACATAACACGAACATATGGTGTATCAATCCAGGTGAGATTCTAAAACTTGCATCTCATAAATAATTATATTCTGCCATGCATTTTTGTGTGGCAGTTTTTTTTAAAGTAAGCCTTACTCGTTCCTAAGTTGAACTTGGGAACGAGAAAGTATTATTTTTGCGAGTTTAACACAACATATCTAATATTCATCAATTATACTGGAATTTGTTGGTTTTTTATTTTTTTCTACTTGACAGATTTATTTTTGAAAAGTTATAAAGTCCTAACAACAAAAATAACTATAATTTGCCGGGAGGTAAAAATGAAAAAAGTTGTAATAATTATATTATTGAGTTTATTAATATCTACAAGTAGTCTTTATTCATTTGCTGGAGGTGATGGATCATCCGGAAATCCCTATCAAGTAGCAACTGCTGATCATTTGAATGATGTAAGAGATTATTTAGATAAGTATTTCATTCAAACTGCGAACATTGTTGATTTGAGCAGTACATACTCTAATTGGGAACCGATAGGGACATTAGCCTTACCATTTATTGGACATTATAATGGAGATGGATATTGGATTTCAGGGCTCACAATTAATAGATCATCAACTCCTAACGTAGGTCTCTTTGGATGTATTGGAGTTACCACAGATAATACAACGGCAACATCCATTACAAAACTGGGATTGACTACTGTTAATGTTATAGGAGCAAGAGGAACTGGAAGTTTGGTTGGCAGAGTCAAAGGCAATTCACAGACTCTCATTGAACAATGTTACGTCTATTCTGGAACAGTTATAGGTGATGGTGCAACAGGGGGGCTTGTTGGGGCTAATAATAGTTATGTTGAAAATCCAGCTAACAAAAATTATAATCCAGTTATAAGCGAGTGTTATGCAGATGTGAGTGTCTCCTGGTCTAAAAGTGGTCTCGGTGATAAAATTGGCGGATTAACCGGTTGTAATCAAAAAGGTATTATTAGAGACAGTTATGCACGTGGTTCTGTTACTGTTGATAACGATCCATCTGCTGGATCTCCAGATAGAATGGGTGGTTTAGCTGGCTGTATACTTATTAGAGGATATATAGAAAATTCATATTCAACTGGCTTGGTTTATACTGAGGGTACGGTGCTTCACGTAGGTGGTTTTGTTGGTAACGGCGGCGGTGGAGGAAGTGACGGGAATACATATGATTGTTTTTGGGACACTCAAACTTCAACTCGAGCCACAAGTTCTCCGACATCAGGTTGCACAGGTAAGACTACTGCTGAGATGAAAACTGAAAGTACCTATACTGATGCAGGATGGGATTTCACAAACATATGGAGTTTTTCAGAAGGCAACTATCCTGTATTAAGATATGTTATACATCCAGAGCCTAAAACTATTACTCTTACTGATGGAAGTTCATTTTCTCCGTCAGTAACTCCCGGTTCTACTGATCAGCCGATTGGACGTTTTTCTTTATCGGCTAGTGATACTGGAAGCGAACTATCTCGTGTAACTATACGACTTGATGGCACACGTACTGGAGCAAGTAATTTCAAGTTATGGAAGAGTGCTAATTCCACATTTGGAAGTGACACTCAACTCGGTTCTACTGTAGTAACAGATCCCGGAGATGCAAAAACTGTAAGCTTTTCTTTTAACGAAGGACTTACAACAACTATGTTCTATTACTTTCTTACCTGTGATGTTGCAGGTGGTGCCACTGGTTCAATAGAAGGATATTTAACAGACAATACAAGTCTTACATTTTATGATGGCGTCATTAGCGCAACAATAACGGACGCACCTTTATCAAGCGGTGCAGCAACCCTCCCTGTCGAGCTCTCAACCTTTACTGGTCAATACATAAATAGCGTTCCCACTCTTTACTGGTCAACGCAAACAGAAACCGACAACCTTGGCTGGAATGTGTATCGTAACAAAGACAATGACTTTACATCTGCAGATCGTATAAACGGAGACCTTATACCAGGTCATGGTACTACTTCACAAGTCCAGAATTATGTATATAAAGATATAAACGGTACTTTTGATGCTGGTGAGAATTACTGGTACTGGCTGGAAAGCATTGATTACGGCGGCACAGTAAATCACTACAATAGGGTAGCGCTCATTCACATTCCTGAAATTCAAAATCCTGATCCTCATAGTGCAGTACCACGAAAATACGGATTGCAGTCCGGTCCAAATCCCTTTAATTCTAACCTTTCAGTGAGTTATATGCTTCATCAAACCGATATGGTACGAGTTGAGATATACAACATGACTGGACAGCTTGTTGCACAGTTCAATGAAGGGCTGAGAACAGCGGACAGAGAATATATAATAGACTGGGACGGCAAAGACCTATATGGACAGAATGTAGCGTCCGGTGTCTTGCTTATAAAACTCATTACGTCAGAAGGTTCTGAGACAACGAAAGCCATTTTGTTAAGATAACTTTATTAATCTAAATTAAATTAAACTGCCATTCATTTCGAGTGGCAGTTTTTTTTCTAGTAGTACTGAGAAGCTGATCTAATCGGAATTATTTTTTCAAATTGTTAGGTGTCCCAACTGTTGATTTCAGTTCGAAATCTACTGTCGTAACACCATTACCAACTTCAATACTTTCTATTAATGTAACTCTGTATTCCGTGCTTTTTAACGCTCGACCATTATAGGTCTCATTTAGAATATCCATGGAATAGAAACCGTTCACATCAGTATAAGCATCAAAACAGATATGCTGCCCATCATTCGTGGTAAAATGTACTTTTGCATTGAATATTGGTTCACCTGTGTCTTTATTGGTGACATAACCAGTTACAGTACCAGCGATTGCCATATTTACTGTAATTAATACTAAACTTATGAGTGCAATGAGTTTTTTCATTGTAACTCCTTTCTTTCTTTTTTATGTGCACTCATCATTAGTGCAACATTCGTGCCGGAGAAACATTATTTTTTGATATTTTTCACTAACTTGATTCTCCTATGCCAATTAAGGGTATGTTATTTTTATTATTATTTATCGTCGTATCAAACTTATTGCAAAAAAATTGTGCAGCAGCTTCCCATTTTGCAGCAACAAAAGAACAGTGCAAATTCTAATCCACCTTTATTGTGATAAATAAATATCGTATTTTCTCAAACCGCTGTTCATTATGAGCAGCATTAGTTTTCTCAGGCTGGATTTCACTCTTGGGTGGAGTTCAGTATGAAGAAAGAAGACATGATCGCACTGAAGCCCATCCGCTTGCAGGTATTATGAGGTCAAGGCTTGTCGAATATATTGTAGAACAAAGCAACAGAACAATTGTTGCAGAGTTATTTTCATGTCGAGTGCGAATATCCAAATGTATTTCTCACATATTCTTGACGAAAAAAAAGGATCGAAAATTATCTCATCAATTAAAACATGCAGGTTTTCTGCAGAGATCACAAATTTAAAGGAGTAGTAAAATGAAGAAAATCATTTTAACATTTATTCTTTTTTTATTCTTATCGAGCACACTTTGTGCAGGGGCATTTCTTATCTCAGGCGGTGCATTCAGCCACACCTATCCGGTTGCTGCATTCAATGGTGCAAACTACCAAACTGCATGGGTTGACAAGCGTTATAGTTCCTCTTATTATGCATTTTGGGGCAAGCAGGTTTCTTCCGATGGAACTCCAATAGGTACTGATACAGAAATTGAAGCATATCATTATTATCTGTCTTTTATGCCCGATATGTGTACTAACGGGAACAACTGTTTGTTGGTTTGGGAAAGATATCGAGCAGCCTATGGACCGGGAGATGCTTACGGAATATTAATTGATCGGGATGGGAATCCCATCGGTTCGAAATTCAGGATTTCTATTGGAAATACCGTGAATGCAAATTTTCCACATGGCGATTTTGACGGCACAAATTATCTTCTCGTATGGCAACTCGGTACTCCGAATAACGGATGCAAAATACAGGGACAATTTGTTTCACAAACAGGCACATTAGTGGGAAGCAACTTTGATATTCGCCCTGTAGGTATGGCAACAGGTGTCGATCAGATATATCCTGCAGTGAAATTTAATGGCACAAATTACCTTGTTGTCTGGGATGATGATCGCACTGGCAGCAGAGATATTTATGGTCAGCTTGTTGGAACGGATGGCAGTATGGTTGGAAGTGATTTTCCAATATCAACTGCTGGCAATGATCAGATGCTTGTCGATCTTGCATGGAGTGGTTCCGGCTTCTGTGCAGTGTGGCAGGATGATCGCTGGGATACTAATGATGCAAGTATTTTCGGTCAATTGGTCAATGCAAACGGAACATTGAATGGAGATAATTTCTGTATTTATGAAGCCCCAGGTGACAGTGGATGCGGTTGGCCCTCAGTCGCTTCTTCTGGAGATTCCTATCTAGCAGGATGGCATAAAGAATTCCTCGTTTATGATGAAAGCCCTCTTGATGAAACTCAAATATTTATAAGAGAAGCAGCAGGTGTTGATATTACACGACCTGTCGTATGGTATGATGTACAGGCACAAAAAATTTCTCTTACAGGCGGCTTGGTCGATCCTACAATAGATGTGTGTGTGGAACAGTACCACCAAGATCAGGTTTATATCACTTCAGATGGAGACGATTATCTCATGGTGTGGGAGGATTCTCGGAACGGAAATCAGTATTATGTTGTGTATGGAGCGATAATTGATGACATACCCGTGAGTGTTGATGATCCTATCGTGTATAACAGAATAGTGATTTCTCCCAATCCATCTTCTCAACACATTAATGTGAAATTTTCAATGCCAACATCTCAAAAAATTGCACTCGAACTTTATAATGTAAAAGGACAGAAAATCACATCGTTCCATGACGGGATTATATCAGCAGGAACACATGAACTTATCTTTGAAACGAATGTTCCTTCAGGAATTTATTTCATGAAAATGCAGACAGGATCTGATGTATATATGGAGAAATTTCTTATTCTGAATTAATTATACATTGTTCTAAATTTAGCTGGGCTCTGACAGATGATTTTTCGTATAAAACTGAGCCCAGTTTTTTTATAATAGTTTCACTTCTAAGCGTGGAAGACGAACTCTAAATTCATTAGAAATTAGAAATTTGATATTTTTACTTGTTTATTCTCTATTCCTTACAAATATATGCTTAATGCGTTTACCCTCGACATCGCGTTCGTCGATTTCGAAGTCCTTTTTCAGTGATTTAATAAGAGGTGTGAGTTTGAGAAATCCATAGTTGCGGGGATCAAAATCCCGTCTCTTTTTGATGAGTAGATTTCCTACATCACCCAAAAATGCCCAGCCGTCTTCATCTGCGACATCGGAGATAGTAGAAGATATCAATCGAATCACCTTTGGGGTGATCTTATCAACTTCCGGCTTTTTTAGGGTTACATCTTCTTCAACTTTCGATTCTGTTCCCTTTGATTGTGATTTTAATATTTCAATATAAATAAACTTGTCACATGCAACAATAAAAGGCTCGGGAGTTTTTCTTTCTCCGATTCCGAAAACTTTCATGCCAGCTTCTCTTAACCGTGTTGCAAGACGGGTAAAATCACTGTCGCTTGATACAAGCCAGAAGCCATCGACCTTTTCAGAATAGAGTATGTCCATTGCATCGATTATCATTGCAGAGTCAGTGGAATTTTTACCTGTAGTGTAACTGTACTGTTGAATAGGGGTGATGGCATTTTCCAGAAGCATGTTCTTCCATTTGGTGAGAGTTGGTCGCGTCCAATCTCCATAAATTCTTTTGATCGTAGGATTGCCATATTTTGCGATTTCTTCCATCATTTCCTTCACGTATGCAGAAGGAATGTTATCGCCATCGATCAATACTGCGAGTTTTAAATCTTTTTCCATAGTTGTCCTTAATTAATCTGATTCTATGAATGAAATTTGAAAGTATCCTGTCAATGTAAATCTTTTTTAAATGATGAGTTCAACAATAAGATTAAAATATTGACTGAAAATTGATAATATACTGAATCAGTTCGAGGTCTTAAAATGAAAAAAATAATAGTAATTTTGTTCATATTAACAGTATCAGTTGCTTTTCCTTTGCATCCACAAAAAATTCTTATTTCAGATGGCGCATGGAAACATTCAGCACCGGCTGTTGCCTACAATGAATCTAAGTTTCAGGTAGTCTGGTCTGACAATAGGTATAATGACTGGAGATATTATGGAACTCAAATTGAATGTGATGGGACAGTAGGGGATGAGTACATCATGGTAGGACCCTCCACAAATATTTACCAAGAAACAGAAATGTGTAGTAATGGAAATGAGTTTATGATGGTGTGGTTTCGCTATCAGACTACAGGATGTCCCAGCTACATTTACGGACAATTGATTGAATCTTCTGGAGTCCCCTCAGGGAGCTATTTCCGAATTGACTTATCTAATTATGGAATTGTGAGTGTAAATCCAAAAATATGCTCTGACGGAACTGATTTTATCTGTGTCTGGACTCAAGGAAGTTTCCCGTTTTTTAAACCAGTGGGTCAACTCATAGAATCTGACGGAACATTTATAAATGAAAACTTCAATATAGATGATCAAATAAATACCTATTCAAATCCTTGTATTGCGTTCGACGGTGTTCACTATCTCTGTGTATGGAACACGGTGATCGATGGAAGTATCTGCATCAAAGGAAGTTTATTAACTCCTGATGGAGTATTATTCGGAAATGAGCTTCAGATAACATCATCAACAAATCAACTCAATAATGCTGCTATAGTATTCGGCGGTTCAGAATATCTAATAGTGTGGGAAGAATATTCTTTTTCAACAAATCTGTCTCGTATTTATGGTCAATTTATCTCAACTGACTGTTCACTTATAAGCAATCCATTCCTTATTTCAGGAAGTGGTGAGATTTCTGCGAGAAATCCAAAAATTAGTTCAACAGGACACTCCTATCTCGTAACATGGCAGCAGGATAATGCAGATGGAACACACAATCTCCGTGGACAGTTACTTGACCTCTGTGGAACACTTTATGGTGATGTGTTTGACATCATTGTTGATTATCAGGAGCTCGTGATACATTATAGTGCCTGCAATTCGGAAAATAAATATTTCGTGGTTTGGGAGGAAGAACAGGCAGATCAAGTTTCTTTCATAAAAGGGCTTTTTATAGAAGACATTCCTGTGAGTACAGATTCGCATCATGAGTTTCACAAAGGTTTTATAATCTCACCTAATCCCTCTCATAAAAGCTTCAATATAAGATTTAATATTTCTGAACCTCAGAAAGTAATTCTTGAGATGTATAACATCATAGGACAGAAAATTGATACTTTATATGAGGGCTTTGTTTCTAATGGAAGACATGAATTGTTCTATGAAACAAATGTTTCTTCTGGAATATATTTCATAAAAATGCAGACAGAAAGTGAAATTAGGAGCGATAAACTGATAATTATGAAATAGGTGAAATTTTTAAGGCAATAATTCACCCAGCTTGTTGAATGATAGGGAGTTTCCTGAGTTGGATCACTCCTTCAAATATATAGTTCCGTTATTATCTACATACACCCAATTATTTCCAACTTTAACTTGCCCTAAACCATTCTCAAACTTTTGCATGTTCTCATATTTACATTCTAAGATTTGATCTCCGTATTTATTGATCAAACCCCATTTGCCATTCATTTTAACAAAAGCAACTCCGTCAGAGAAATGCATGACAAGATCATAGGTATTCGGGATGACCATTTTACCGGATGTGTCTATAAATCCCCATTTATCATCTAACTTGACTCGTGTTAATCCATCATTGAAGTTATCCGTAGTTTGATAGATGCATGGTATAACTTCTTTCCCGGTTTTATCAATATGTCCAAATTTGTTGTTACATTCCACAGCTGCGTATCCATCATGGAAAGGTTCAGATTCCCAATCATATTTGAAGGGTGTAATCGAATTTCCTGTTTTATCTATATATCCAAATTGTCCATTTAGTTTCACCTGTGCAATTCCCTCGTAAAAGTCCTTACCCTTATCATATTTGCATGGAATTACTTCAACACCTTGTTCATTAATATAGCCGTAATACTCTCCTGTTTTATATCCATAATCGTCGTATTGACCTATATATACTTTAGCCATTCCATCAGCAAAATCATCAATATCCGTATATTTTATCTCTGTGACAGAATTACCATCTTTATCGATCAAACCCCATTTATTCCCGATTTTCACTCCTGCTAAACCATTGTTAAAAATGTTTGAAGCATCATACTTAAAGTCGATCACTATTTTTCCTGAAGGATCAATATAACCCCATTTGTCATCCAGCTCAACTGCAGCTAAACCATCGGAAAAATCGTAGGCATTTTCGTATATACAGGGGATCACTTCTTGTCCTTCAGTATTTATGAAGCCATATCTTTTGTTATATTCTTGATCTCTTTTCTGAACTTGTGCAAGACCTTCTGAAAAATATCCTGCATTAAGATATTTCAATTCAATAACGTTTTCACCTTTTGTGTTGTAAAAGCCATATTGTTTGTTGACATTTACTTCAAAAAAATCCTCTACCACCGGACCGACATGAGTGAACCAAGGAGGAACGATTATTACACCGGATTCGTTGATCGTACCACATTTTCCATTTTGCATGATAACTGCATATCCGTCTATGAATGGAGAAGCAAGACCGAACTGGCAGTCGATAACAAGATTCTTGTTTTGATCTGCATAGCCCCACAGTTCACCACTGAAGTAGGGGATCAGGGCAGGAGATTGTGCATAGCAGTAAGTGCACAGCATTCCCAAAATGAGAAGTGATCCGAATAATATTTTATGTGTTTTGGTCATGGATTTTTCCTTATTTATCCTTATTTCCAGAGAAGTTTTCCCGTTTTATCGATGCATTGTAATTGTGAAAATTGAGTTTCGAGAATAAGGGCAACACCGTTTTTAAAATCATTAACCTGGAAGAATTGTGGATCGATGATCGTTTTGCCGGTTTTATCAATATAACCCCAGACAGAACCCATCTTTACTGCAGCAAGACCTTCAATAAACGATCTCGCATCATCGAATTGGTAGTCGATTACTTTGGTTGCTTTATTATCGATAAAACCCCATTTGCCACTGTATAGCACAGGTGCCAGTCCCTCTTTGAAATCCCGGACATTTTGATAGCCCGGTAATATCTGCCAAATGCCTTTTTTATCTATGTAACCGCACGCATCGCTATCGGTTTGAGCACCAGCGAGTTCTTCTGAAAAGTTCAAAACGCCTTTAAATTTTATTTTAACTGCTACATTTCCTTCACGATCTACAAAACCAAATTTTCCGTCTTTTTTTACACGAGCCATACCCTCGATAAAATCATTTGCTTCATAGAATTCTGGCATCATTAATGAATACAAACGTTTACCTTCTTTATCTATATAACGCCATTTTCCATCTAATTTTACTGCTGCATAACCCTCCGAAAATTGATGAACATCTTCGTATTGCGGTTCTATGACAATTTTTCCTGTTTTATCAATGAATCCATATTTATAATTCATTCTTACAGGAGCTAATCCTTCATGAAAATTATTTGATACTTCAAAAACGGGATTAATAACAATTTCACCTTTTTCATTTAGGAAACCATATTTGTCGTCTATTTCAATAGGAGCTAATCCATCTACAAATTTACTACTCAGAGCGTAATCGAAATATGGTTTGATAACATATTCACCTTTTGTGTTGATAAATCCTGATTTTCTATCATCCCATGTAGCAGCTAATCCCTCGGAGAAACTTCTTACATCATTGAATTGAGGAGAGATTACTATTTCACCTTTTTTGTTAATAAAGCCCCACTTGCCATTCATTTGTATCGCACATAAATTTTCAGAAAAGTATAGAACAAGATCAAATTGCGGTTCTATGACGATCTTACCTTTTTTATTTACAAATCCCCAGAGATTGTCTATCTCAATACTGGCTATGCCATCCTGGAATGAACTGGCGTTTTCAAATTGAGAATCGATGACGAATTTACCTTTTTTATTTATGTATCCATATTGAGAATTGATCTTTGCTGGTGCCAATCCTTCGCTAAATCTTCCAACACTCTCAAATTGAGATTTGATAATTTCATTACCTTTTTTGTCGATAAATCCCCATGCATCTCCAATTTTCACTCCAACTAATCCTTCGCTAAATGACCAGCTTGCATATTTATATTGAGGATGGATTACATCATTACCATCGTTATCTATAAAACCCCAATTGTCGTTGTATTCAACTGCTGCTAAACCTTCTGAAAAATCCATTGTTAAATCATAATCGGTTGGACCAATGACAATATTGCCTTGTTTATCGATGTAGCCCTTTTGATCATCAACTACAATTTGAGCACGATCTTCATAAAAATTGTACGCTAAGTTAAATTTTGGTTCGATAACGACCGCACCATTTTTGTCGATATAACCCATACGATGCACACCATCACAGTCTAACGACCGGAACTGAACTGCTGCGAGCCCATCTTTGAAATTGTTACATGATGTAAATCTTGGGAATATTACGAATTTACCGGTTTTGTCGATGTAACCGGCATTATTAGAGAAAATGACGCATGCTAATCCTTCGCTAAATCCTGGAGGTTTTGTATAGAATAGTGGTTCAACTATCATGTCACCCTTTTCATCAATGAATCCCCAGTAAGATCCAACTTTGACAACTGCCTTACCCTCCATAAAGAAGTCGATTTCATCAAATTGAGGGGATATGATAACATCTCCTTGTGCATTCATGTAACCCCATTTTGATCCTTCACGATAGGGGAGTAAATTACTTGTTTCTGCTAAGCAAAACGAATTTGCTATGAATAGGAAGTAAATGCTAAGCAATGCTAGATTGAGCATTAATTTACGAGCCATGGATAATCTCCTTTCAGTTAAAAAAGTTGATATAGCTATACTCATTTTGATATTTAACAAATATGCGATAGATTTACGTCAAGAAATTGGATAATGGAAACTGTGTCTTATTTTTTCGGTAAAACACTTCCTTGCCAGAGCATGATAACGAAAAATATACTTACAATTCCAAACAGCCAGGTAAGATCAACTTCCATGGTTTGGATTGATGAAAATATGAAAAGATAAAGTACTGTGAAAATAATACAGGCAATTGCAAAGAAATTACTAAGTTTTTTGCCAAGAGCATCATCTCTGAATTTCTTTGCCCTGAATGCGTTGATAACGATGAAAACGATGGAAATAACAAAGCACAGGATCAGGGCATAGACAAAGTTTTCATCGTAGGTTCCCCATCCTTCGAGAAATACAATCGGTGATTTGCCGATCATAATGATTGCCACGATCCATGGAATGAGTAAAATCGCAGAAATGATCTTCACTCCAATTTGACGTTTTTCTGTAGGAAGCAACTGATACATAAGCAAAAGCATGAAAGGAATTTCAAAATAGAATCCTATGCTTGCAATACGACGGGCAATTTCATAGCCCAACCAGCCACTCCAGAGAAAGAGGTCGCCAATATGATAGACAAGCAAACTTAATGTAATAAGAATGATTGCCGAGTTCTCTTTGGATTTCTCCTTTTTAATAAGGAAATATACAAAGAAGATTACCAGAATAATTACTGCTATTAATGGTACAATCCATTCCATTTTAATCCTCCGTACGCTTTTTTTTCTCGTTTCCAATACGGCTATGGAAACATTTATTATTTAATAGATCAATTAACATTGAAATATTTATATACCGCCTTTATACCGTCGACAAAAGCTGCTGGAAATGTGCTAAAGTGAGTTTGTCCTCGAAGTATTTCTAATTTCATGTCCAAATATTTATAATTTCTTTCTTTGAGTGTATCAATAAGTTTGATAGTTCCATTTTTCACTCCCCAGCTATCCATCTCGCCATAGGACAAAAACAATTTAATATCCAATACATTATTTGCATCAGCGAATTCCTGTTCATATGTCATGGCAATTTCTTCGTCCCACCAGAGAGAGGGACTTATTAACACATACCTATTAAAAAGTTCGGGATTTTTGAAAAGAACATACGTTCCAAAGAGTCCACCCAAAGAATATCCAACAATAGTTCTTTCATTTTCTGATATTCGGTAATTAGTTTCTATCAGATGGAACACATCGTTTTCGATGAATTCCATAAATTCTTGAGCACCGCCACCACCAGGGTAAGCTTTGTAATCCAATCTTTCGGTAGGACACATATCCCGGATCCTCTTTGCATACCAATCATCAAAGGTTTGGTTATATGATATACCTACTATTATACATTCAGGTACTTCTTGTGCAAATCCCATCATGAACATAGATTCTACTACGATTCCAAATTGATAGTCGGCATCTAAAAGGAAAATTGCAGGATACGTTTTATTCGTTTTATAATAATCTGGAGGTAATGATACAAATAAACTGTATTCTTCGTCTATAACATCAGATCGTAATTTTAGTAATTCTGTATTTTTTAATGTGATTTCAGAAAGAACAATTGTCTCTTCTTCCGGAATATATTCTTCATAGTATTCATTTCCGTCTTCATCAATATAAAACGAGATACTGTTTAGTTCTACTTTTGCCAAACCATTGTTAAAACCGCATAATGCATTATCGAATTTCAACGGACATATCTCCTTATAATCGCTATTCACAAAAGTAATTTTCTTATCTGACCCAATACCTACAGCAACATAAACAGGTCCATTCTCAAATGGATTTTCATTAACCTTTAGGAACTTCTCATACATCGGCCCATAGTCATACTTCGGTTTAATATGATATTCTCCATCCTTGTTTATGAATCCCCATTTTCCATCTTTTTCAACTGCTGCTCCTCCTTGAGAGAATGGAAATACACGATCATAAATAAATTGAGTAATAGGTTTTCCTGATGTGTTAATAAATCCATAATGTCCATCAGATTTTACTCTTGCAAAACCTTCCGAGAATGTGCCAGCCATATCATAAGTATGAGGAATGACAATATTTCCTTTTGTATTTATGTATCGGTAATTGCCATCAACTAATATCACGGCAAGATCTTCTTTAAAAGGACTTGCTGATTCATAAATAAAAGGGATGGTTATATTTGCTTGTTTATCAAGGAAACCATATTTACCATTCAGAACCGCACTTGTATATCCTTCTGAAAAAGGATGAATATAATCATAAATGATTGGTATTATTTCTTTTCCTTTTATATTGATAATTCCATATTTATCATCTTTTTTAACCACAGCATATCCATTTTGAAAGTCTGCTGCATTTTGGTAAATAGCTGGAATAACAAACTTTCCTTCAGAATTTATATATCCATATTTATTATTTTGCTGTGCACTCGCAACTCCTTCTGAAAAATTTCCACAAAAACTAATATCATCAGTAGTTGTTGGTTCCCCTTTTGAATTCATCGAAGCATATATTGTATCAGTTTCTGAGTTTTTATAATAAATCAAGGTATTGTTAAAATATTTTAAATCTTGGAATTCAAAATCAGTTATTTGATTGCCATTGTGTTCAAATAATGCAAACATTTTTAATGAATCGTCACGGACAAATATAACGTTTTCATAAATCTGTATTTCATCATTATAATAGCAGTCATATTCACAGGGTACGATTTCTTCTCCTCGAATATTAATAACACCATACTTCTCATTTTTTTTTACTTTTGCCAAATCATATATAAAGTCTTGGATATTATTATATTTAAAGGGTATTACAATATCGTCATTTTTGTCGATAAGTCCATATTTATCAAATATCTTAACAACGGCAATTCCATTATTAAAGGGTTGAACTTCGTCATAAATTGGCTTTATAATCAATTCCTTATTCTTATTTATAAATCCCATTTTAGCACCAATTCTATAAGGGATAAGTTCAGGTGTTTGAGCAAAGCATAAAGAATATATTATGATAAATACAATAAGAGCAAATTCGATAATTATTTTACTTTTTTTCATTGAAACCTCCAGATTTCATTAATAATAAATTTATTAACTATTATTGAAGAGGATCAAATCGTTGTTCAGAAGTATTACAATTTTTCCTTCCGCTTCATTACAAAGACAGACTCACTTGGTAAGACTAACTTTTTTATCTAAAATACAAATATCTTTGTCAAATTATTTGTTTTATTATGCATTTTTCATTTTTTATTAATGCAAATTTCAAACTCGTTAATGCTCATTAACATTGACATCGAAGATCATAACTTGATGTCCAAGTTCATACTATGGAAAATAAAAAAAGATACATTGCACTTGCTCTCTTTTCGGGAGGACTGGACAGTCTTCTCGCAGTGAAGCTGGTCGAGCAGCAGGGAATAAAAGTCATTCCAGTATGCTTCGAGTCTCCCTTTTTTTCCTGTAAAAAAGCAATACGGGCTGGCAAACAAAACAATATTTTCGTAAATGTCATCAAGCTTGAGCAGGACTATCTTGATATGATACATGAACCCAAGCATGGGTACGGGAAAAATATGAATCCATGTATAGACTGCCATGCGTTTATGTATAAGAAACTTGGAGATATGATGAGCAAGTTCAGAGCTGATTTTCTTATCTCAGGAGAAGTGCTCGGACAGCGTCCCATGTCACAGCATTTGAACGGATTGAATGCAGTAGCCAAATGGAGCGGTTATAAAGACCTGATCGTACGTCCTCTTTCTCAAAAGTTGTTGCCAGACACAAAACCGATACGGGAAGGTTGGATAGATAAAAACTTACTCCTCGATCTGCAAGGACGAAATAGAATTCCACAGATAGAATTAGCTGAGAAATTCGGAATATCCGAATTTCCAACTCCTGCTGGCGGGTGTCTGCTTACAGATCCCGGTTATTCAAAACGCCTCCGAGATCTCAAAGAGCATGATATGTTTGCATTAAAATTTATTACTTTTCTTGATGTAGGCAGGCAATTTCGATTGGACGATTCCACGAAATTAATTATTGGCAGGAATCACAATGATAATGAATATATGGAAAGACTTCTCGGTAGAAATGCCCATCAAAATATTGTTCTGAAAGCAAAAGATATACCAGGACCAATCGGAGTCGTGCAAGCGAGGGATGAGAAAGTTTCAGAGAAAATTATACAATTAGCTACAGAAATACTTGTTCGTTACCTATCCAAAGTTGATGATGAAGCAGTTGCTGTTATTCAATTTCCAGATGGTGAGGTGAAAGAAATATCAGCGATAAAACGCACAGATAGTTTCGAAAGAAAGTTTTTAATAAATTAGGTATAAGAAAGATTTTTCGTCACAGAGGATACCAGTTTTTGTTTCACTTCTATCCGGAAGCAGAGAACTTGAATCAAGAATAGGAACTAATTTTACAATTAATAGCTCACGGATTTTCACGGATGAACATAGACGAATGAAATTTATTTTTAATATTTCTTAAATTTTCTGGATTAGTTCTTATCAGTATTATCCGTGTTAATCAGTGTTCCTTTTTCTTTTTTTTGTGTTTTTCGTGGTTTAATTTTAATTATTTTCAGACTTGAGTTTAAGACACATCTCATAAAAAAGCGGAATGGGGAATCCCATCACATTAAAGTAACATCCCTCGATCTTATCTATAAACTGGCTTCCGTATCCTTGAATGCCGTAAGCTCCGGCTTTGTCCATCGGTTCGCCGGTCTTAACATATTCATGAATATCATCTTCTGATATATGATTGAAATATACTTTTGTTTTTGCAATATCTGAAACAACTGAATCATGATAGAGTATAGACATTCCAGTAAACACTTCATGGCACTGTTCGGATAGTTTATTTAGGATAAGGAATGCATCTTTTTCATCGGTGGGTTTTCCAATGATCTCGTTATTCAGAACCACGATTGTGTCAGCTCCAATGATGAGTGACTCAGGATATGTTTTCTGGATTTCTTCTGCTTTTTTATACGCATAATGAAGCACAAAATCCTCCGGTTCCATTCCATTAAAATTCTCTTCTATATGCGATGGAATTTGTCTGAAATGCAAGCCAACCTGTTTCAGCAAAAACGCCCTCCGTGGAGAACGTGATGCCAATATAATATCTTTCTCTTTTAATAAACTATGTAACATTTTTGTCTATTTCATCGTAGAGGTCGTCGATTAATTGTTCGACTTTTCCGATAATATCATCAAAAGCACAGGTTATCTTCTGTCCTGTCTTTCGTATTTTTATTTCAACCATTTCATTCTCGAAATTCCTTTTACCGACAATGATATGTAGTGGAATTCCAATAAGATCGGCATCCTTGAATTTGAAACCGGCTTTCTCATCTCTATCATCATAGAGTACATCGATAAACTCATCCTGCAAAAGTTCGTACACATTATCACAGAATGTTGTGATTTCTTCATCAGCAGGAGAAAGATTTACAAGTTCGACATCATAAGGAGATATTGATATTGGCCAGATGATGCCATCTTTATCATGGAATTGCTCGATCGCTGCAGCCATTGTTCGCGTGATCCCGATACCGTAACATCCCATCTGGTAGGGGATAGGTGTACCATCTTCTGCATCGTAGGTAGCGTCCATTATCTTGCTGTATTTGTCACCAAGCTGGAATATTTGTCCCACTTCGATGCCGCGGAAGGAGATCATTGGTTTCCCACATTTGGGGCATTTGTCACCCTTTTCTGCCTGAACAAAATCAATCCAGCCATCAATATGTGCATCTCGTTGCAGGTTTACATTTTTGTAATGATAATCAAGTTCATCTGCTCCGGTGACCATGTTTTTCATACCTTTGAGATTTATATCAGCGTAAATTTTGATTTTTTTATTGCCAACAGGGCCGACAAAACCTGCGACGGAATTTGTATGATCTGCAATTTCTTGTTCAGTTGCAAACTCGAGATTTACACACTGTAGAAAATTCGCAAGCTTCACATTGTTGATCTCTCTGTCACCGCGTATAAGGATTGCAACAAACTCATCATCTGCTTTATAAACGATTGTTTTGATAAGATTCTTTGGAAGTACACCCAGATATGAACTCACTTCTTCAACGGATTTTCTACTTGGCGTGTGAACTTTCTTCAGTTCTTTCATCGCTCCTGATGAA
Source organism: Candidatus Cloacimonadota bacterium (assembly GCA_049903315.1). Lineage (GTDB taxonomy): Bacteria > Cloacimonadota > Cloacimonadia > JGIOTU-2 > JGIOTU-2 > Celaenobacter. The sequence continues at coordinate 354,383 of JBNGBT010000002.1, forward strand.
TCATTTTCAAAAGGCGCAGTTTTTGCATTTTCGGAGGTGGCAGCATACCCGCATTCGCAATGCAGCACTTCGGATTCACCGGTTTCTGCAAGTACCATAAATTCATGAGACGATGAGCCGCCGATTGCGCCTACATCTGCTTCAACAGCGACGCTATTCAATCCACAGCGTGCAAATATCCTTGCATAGGCATCGTACATATCATCGTAACTTTTCTGCAATCCTGCTTTGTCTTTATCAAAACTATACGCATCCTTCATAATGAATTCGCGTGAACGCATGACACCGAAACGGGGGCGTATTTCATCTCGGAATTTTGTCTGTATTTGATAGAGATTGATCGGCAATTTTTTATAGGATTTTATGTCATATTTTGCAATGAGGGTTATTACCTCTTCGTGAGTTGGACCAAGGGCAAACTCGCGGTCATGACGGTCAGTAAGACGCATAAGTTCGGGTCCGTACACAGCCCATCTGCCGGACATCTCCCAGAGTTCGCGGGGATGGAGCACGGGCATAAGGATTTCCTGGCATCCTTTATCATTCAGTTCTTCACGGACAATAGTTTCAATATAATTGATAACCTTCTTTGCAAGCGGGAGATATGAATATATGCCAGAGCCGAGTTTTCGCAGCATGCCGCTGCGTATCATCAAAGTATGACTTGGAATTTCTGCTTCTGCAGGTTTTTCCTTCAGGGTAGGAATAAACGCCTGAGAAAATCGCATGAAAGCCTCCAAAGAGAATTTACATTCACCTTTTTTTTGCGGTGTTTCGGTGTCAAGAAAAGCAATGTAGAGTTTTTATTATTTGATTGATAATATGAGCATCTGATTTTCTTGACATAAACTTACATCTCATTTCACGTTTCTTACAATCAAGGGAGGTTATATGAAAAAGAGGTTTTATATAACTTTATGGATTGTTATGTTCATTCCGTACTACATTTCTGCCTTGAATACAGCACATGAAGGCAATATTCTTTCACTACGAGGTGATTTTGATAATTGTGAAATAAGCAATGAGACAAGAGGAGAACTTCAATCTTGCTCAGTGAGCATACCGAATTACGCAACAACAGCAGAACCGGGAAAAGCAGAATTACCCATATTTTCAAAATTAGTATCTTTGCCTTCAACTGGTAATTATGCTCTTTCAAATCTGAGTTATGATTATTATGAACAAACGCTTGAACATTCTATTCAATACTTCGGGAGGGAGGATGGCATTGAAAGAGATGAGGATTTCTATTTAGGTGATGAATGGTATCCGAAAGAAATCGTCTCAATCAGTTCACCTGTTATAATGCGGGGATACAGATTCAGTCAGGTTTCAATCGTAGCAGTACAGTATAATCCTGCTAGGCAAGTAATTCGATTCCTCAAAGATATTGATGTCGAATTTACACTTGATTACAATATTACCGAAAATCCACTCATAGATAGTAAAAGCAGACCATCTTCTTCATTCTCGAAAATAGCGTCAGAGCATATTTGGGGAGTAGAGAAAAACAATATACATGACACAGGAAATTATCTCATCATAGCACCAGATGCGTGCATGAGTATATTACACCCTCTCGCTGAATGGAAGCGAAAACTCGGGCATGAAGTTGTACTCACCCCATTGTCCGAAATTGGCACCTCACCTGATAATTATGACATAAAAGATTATATACAAAATGCTTATGATAATTGGGAAATCCCACCTGAGTTTGTGCTATTGGTTGGAGATGTAACAGGAAGTTTTGTCATTTCATCATTCTATGTTGAGGGCTATGCTGCTCAGTGGGATGTATCGGATCATCCTTATACTCTGCTCGAAGGAGATGATTATTTCCCTGATATTTTTATAGGCAGATTTCCAATCCAAAGTCTTATGGAATGTGCAACAGTGGTGAGTAAAATAATTCATTATGAAGGAATATTCACTGAGGGCGATTGGTATGATAGTGCTCTTATGATATCAGGTATATTATCTTATACAAGCGCTAAGCCGGAAATGTATACACAATATATTACAAAGATGAATGTGAGAGATAAATTGCTTGATTTTGGATTTGATAATGTTGATACATTTACTTATCCATATAATGTTGGAACCCAACAACTCATAACTATGATAGATGGAGGATACTCACTTATTAATTTTCGTGGATTTGGATATTACTATTATTGGGATAATGGCGAACTCATCTTAGAAAGCGATGATATATCATACTTAAATAATGGCTATATGCTACCTATGGTTACGAGTATGACCTGCGGTGGCGGTGATTTTGCTGCAGAAGGAACATACCGTTGTTTTGGAGAAGCATGGCTTACCTTGGGCACCTCATCTACACCCAATGGTGCAATTGGTTTTATCGGACCAAGTGAACCGGACACAAAAACACGATGGAACAACTGTAATGATATGGGAATTTATCAAGGCATCACTCAAGAAGGATTGTATCGATGCGGAGAAATGATGCTTCGTGGTAAGATGGAGTTATATAATAACTATCCTCATAATCATGCATGGGGAGGATCAGAGGATTCGGATCAATTCTATTTTTATGTATATAACTTGCTTGGTGATCCGGGATTGCAAGTCTGGACAGATACGCCGAAGAGTATTTCTCTGATATGTAACGACAGCATTCCATGCAATCAGAATTACATTGTTGCTAATGTTGACGTTGAGAATAATTGTTCGGATTTTATGGTAGCACTCACCATAGGGGATTCGCTTATCACGAAAGGGATAACAGATGCGGATGGAAGTGTTACACTCAACACAGACTTTTCCCCGGGAACATATGAGATCACTGCATCAAAATATGGCTATTTACCAAAAACTAATGATCTAACAGTATATTCTGATGAATTATTAGAAATAACTGATTATACGTTTTTGGATGATCCGATCTCGGGGAATATTGTTCAATACGAATTCACTTTATATAATCCCGCTTCATATGCAGTGGATGATATTACTATTTTGATCTCATCTGTTGATTCGGTCATTACTGTTATCACAGACAGTATATATATTACATCGATCCAATCACACGAGGATCATGTTTGCCAAAATTTATTTTTTGAAATTAATGGAAAATGGTTAGATGGTCATATCTCGGGTATCGTAGCACTCATGCACTCCAGCTTAGGTGACCAGTCCTTTAAGATTCCTGTTGAAATAAGCAGTCCCGAGTTAATTTTGTCTCATTTTGTTGTTCAAAATAATGATTGCTGTCTTATTCAAGGGCAGGAAGATAATGTTTTCATAGAATTAACGAATACGGGTTCGACATATACAGACTTTATTCACACAGTACTCACCTGTACAAATGATAAAGCCACTGTAAGTCAGAATCAAAGTTATTATACGACAATTACATCAAATGGAACCGGAGTAAATGCGTTACCTTTTTCAATATTACCTCATCAGATACTTACTGGAGAAAGCGTGCATTTTGAGATGCAGATCATCAAGAATGATTCATTGATTCAAAGGCTTCAATTTTCGATTCCGGTCGGAGTTATTTCAGAATCGAGCCCAACATTTTCTCAGTATGGTTATTATGCGATAGAAAGCTCTGATATTGGTAATTTTAATGCTCCGGTATATGACTGGATAGAACTCGATCCGTCTTTGGGAGGTGAAGGCACTCTTATCGAAGGTGTATATATTACAGTAGATGGTTATATTACCAATATTGATTTACCCTTCGACGTAGTGTATTTTGGAAGATTTTATGACGAAATAACCGTATGCTCTGAAGGATGGCTATCTATGAGGGAAGACATTGTATATCATAGAAATAAAACGATACCTTCCGGCTGTGGACCGGCTGCGATGATAGCTCCTTTCTGGGATGACCTTCAAGACGGAAATATTTATAAATGGTTTGATGAGAGCAATCACAGGTTTATTATCGAGTGGCTGGATTTTGCCAATGCTTATGATCCTACTCACAAGGAAACATTCGAAGTTATTCTTTATGATCCTGAATATTATCCCACTAGCAATGGAAATGTTGAAACCCTTTTTCAATACAAATCGGTGTCCAATGTGGATCAAAATGATAATTATGCTACAGTTGGGATTGAGAACTTTACACAAACTGATGGAGTGCTGCTGACCTACTCAAATATATACGCACCGACAGCTCATGTACTTCAAGATGAGACTGCAATCCTGTTCACAGTGCATGAGAGTTCTGAGATTCCCCTTCTTCAAGCAACACCTTGTTCCCTAAGTTACACATTACCACAGGATACGACAATAACAGATTGTATCATACTCATAAATACTTCAACAACTGATCTGTCATATTCAATTTCCACTTCTCATTATACAGATAAAGGGCAGACAGGAGGGGGAAAGAATATTGAGAATGATTTCATTATATCTTCCTCAGCATATTATAACACTAATATGCCAACGGACATCTATTGCTACCTTTACCATTCCAGTCCGGATGCTGAATCTGTGTATGGTGTCAAAATGGATTTCCCCGATGGTGTATATGTGAATGATGCGACAAATATCAGGACGCTTACGTATAATGGTCAAATGGGTTATGGTGTTGAAGTACTTTGGGGATATGAACAGGGTTTGGCTTTGAATATACTGGGAATTCACTCTTATACTATAAATGTTACAGTGGAAGATACCGTAACCGGCCCTATTACTATTGATTGGTATATTGAGGGAGATGGATCTGGAGCACCTCCACATTCTACTGAGGGTTCAATAACTCTCGAACCCTCGACAAATAAATATTTATGGATTGAATATCCAAACGGAGGAGAAACCTGGGTTTACAGTATGGTTGACACGATCAGGTGGAGTACTTACGGGAGTATAGATGCGGTTTCAATTTTCTTAAAAACACAAATCGATGGTAATTGGGAATTGATTACTGAGAATATACCAAATATAAACGAATTTGCTTGTGAAATTTTCGGTGATGTATCAAATTTTTGCAAAATAAACATCCGCGATGCAAATGGGTATGCAAGTGATAGTTCAGATGATTATTTTTCAATTAATATCTTTGATATCACTCATCCTGAAGATGGCGATGAAATAAAATATAATACCCTTGATACATTAACTTGGGATTATTACGGTATTTATGACGAGATTATTTTAGAAATATCCAGGGATGGAGGGTATAATTGGAATGTAGTAGATGAATCAATTCCAAATTCTGGAGAATATGAATATATTGTTTCCGGACCACCTTCGAATTGGTGTGTGTATAAGATTACATCTTCAGATTTAAGTGTGTCGAATTACTCCCATGGTAATTTCAAAATTGTCGATCCATCTGTATTTTGGCTTTCTTTGGGCACACATTCCGGCACACTCTCCGGGGGTGAATCAACCAATATATATTTCGATGCATCCACAGAAGGACTTGGGTCCGGCTCATATGAAGCATTTCTTTGTATAAAATCCTTCATCGGACAGAAGATCAATATTCCGGTCACTCTCGAAGTAACCTGTTCCATAGAAGAGCAGGAAGAAAATGCAAAGGAGCTCTCTTCACATCCAAATCCCTTTTCTCTCACAACGACAATTTCGTATTTCTTAAAGGAATATACTTATGAAAAAGTATGTATCATGATTTACAACGTCAAAGGTCAACTCATTCAGGAACTTAAAGATGTTAGTCATGAAATGGGCTTGAACGAAGTAGAATGGGATGGAAACGACTTTATGGGGAAAAGAGTTTCCTCGGGTCTTTATTTTTATCAGATAAAATGCGGGAATAAAACGATCTGGACGAATAAATGCTTGTTTTTAGGAGAATGAATGTAAAATTTGACAATGAGATTATTAATTACAAAAAATATTAATCAATATCACGGAGGTGTGATATGAGTATAAAGAAATATGTTTTTATTGGATTTGCTGTTGTTTTTATTACATCAGCTTTATGCGGGAGTAATAAGGATTTACCAGCCCCGAATAATTTCACTGTATTTGCAGATACAATGAGGATTGGAATATCGTGGGATCCACCGGATGGAAATACGAATCACTTTGTTAGATATGATCTGTATCGATCTGATATTGGGAAATATTTTTCTTTTGAAGAAATTCCAAGTGGTGTTTATTATGATTATATGGTGGAAAATGAGGAATATACTTATTACGTAAAAGCTGTGTATTGGGAAGGCGAATCGCAACCTTCAGACATACTTTCCATATCACCTTTTTATGATTCATTTTTTACTGGTACAGTCATAGCATCTGTTTCGGATAATGCCGGCAATCCTATTGAAAATGCTCGTGTTGTTCTCGATGGATCTGGTGAAATAGAATATTCAATTTTATCAAATATTGATGGAGTAGCACATATCGATCAAGTTCGTCTTGGAGGTTATGATGTAGATCATTATCATCCTTGTTTTTCCACGTCCACTTATCCTTATTCAATTGCCTTTGACGTTCCTACAATCATGTTTATTGATCTTGATTTTGGATCATCATACCTCACAATAATCCCATCATCAATCTCCCATAGTATCGAAGTTGGTACAACAGATTCAGTTGGATTTTGTATTAACAATATTTCAAGTAATTCATTTGCATGGACAGCATCAATATACAACAACTCATGTCCATCTCAAAATTGGATATCCTTAAGCGATTCATCCGGAGCAATACTTGGTGATGATCAAGTTGAGTTACAAATGTACTTTGATGCAACAGCTATAAATTCAAATGTAACATGTACATGTGAAATTGGATTTCGTGAAAATTTCGAGACAAATTTTGCTATAGTGCCAATCACGTTATATGTAACAGGATATTCAATTGATGAGGGATTATCAGAATTATATCAAAATGTACAAGCACATCCAAATCCTTTTATTAGTTCTACGACAATTTCGTATTACAGTAAAGATTCTAAAAGTATAAAATCGTGTTTATTGATCTACAACATCAAAGGACAACTCATTCGAGAGATAACTCACCAGTCAAACAGGTTAGGTGTTACCTCAGTTATCTGGGATGGTAAAGATGATGTGGGTAGAAATATTTTATCAGGTTTGTATTTTTATCAGATAAAATCCGGAAATAAAATAATAGCATCGAATAAGTGTTTGTTATTGAGAAACTAATTCCGTAGTACTAACTACTTGACATAAAAAACCTCTCTTTTTATCAACAACTCAAAATCAAAAGGGGAGGTCGCGTGAAAAAGATACTTTTCACGGGCATAGTTTTAATGCTCTTTATTCCTGCGAGCATATTCGCTTTGGATATTACTCTCGAAAGTAACAATCTCAAACTGCAAGGCAACTTCGACAACTGCGAAATAAGCGACGAAACAAGGGGAGAGTTTCAGTTTTGCAGTGTCTCAATAGAGGAATATGCTTCAACCGCTGAAACGGGTAAAGCATCATTGCCGATCTACACGAAATTATTCTCACTTCCGTCAACAGGGAATTTTGTCCTTGAGAATTTTAATTATGATTATGATGAGATTGCAATTGATTTACCCATCCAACCATTCGGGTGGGAAGACAACATAGAAAAGAATGTAGAATTCTATAGCAAAGATGAATGGTATCCCAAAGAGATCGTTTCAATCGGTTCTCCTGTTATTATGCGCGGATACAGATTTTGCCAGATATCAATAGCTGCAGTTCAATATAATCCTGCTAAAAATATGATTAGAATTCTTAAAAACATCGATGCAGAATTCTTGCTGGATAGGAGTAATTCGGATAATCCTTTATCAGATTTAAAAAGCAGACATTCATCCTCATTTTCAAAAATGGCATCAGAACATATTTATGGAACCCATAAAGACGGCATCATTGACAACGGCAGCTATCTCATCATTACCCCTGATGCATGCGTGAGTACACTTCAGACACTTGCACAGTGGAAAAGAAAACTCGGGCATGAGGTGACTATAACTCCATTGTCAGAAATCGGGGCATCACCAGATAATTACGATATAAAAAATTACATACAAAACGCATATCTCTCGTGGGATGTCCCGCCGGAATTTGTCATTTTGGTGGGAGATGTGACAGGCAATTATATCATTCCATCTTTCTATGTGGATGGCTATTTGACTCAGTATGATGTCTCGGATCATCCTTATACGTTATTGGACGGAACGGACTATTTCCCGGACATATTTATCGGAAGGATCTCAATACAGAGTCTTATGGACCTGAGCACAATAATCAGCAAAATTATCAATTACGAAAGCACTCAAGTGACTGGTAACTGGTATAATAAAGCGCTGATGATCTCTTGTGTTGACCCTGAATACGGCATGTATACTCACTATATCACAAAACTAAATATCGGAAGCAAACTGTACAATGGAGGTTTTCAGCAGGTTGATTTTTTTACCTATCCGATGAATGTAGGTATCCCTCAACTCGTCGATATGATAAACGGAGGATATGCGCTGATAAATTTCCGCGGCTTCGGCAGTCCGTTATACTGGTGCAATTCGTATGGATATCACTTTTTAAACAGTGTTGATATTCCCTCGATGAACAATGGTTTCATGCTTCCCATGCTTACCAGTATGACCTGCGGAGGTGGCGATTTTGCATTTGCGGATGATAATCAATGTTTTGGGGAAATATGGATGAAAGAAGGCTCTCCTGCCAATCCAAAAGGTGCAATAGGTTTTATCGGACCTAGTGAATGGGATACAAAAACTCCGTGGAATAACTGCAATGACATGGGCATCTATCAAGGAATCACTCAAGAAGGAATAAGCAGATGCGGAGAAATGCTTTTGCGCGGGAAAATGGAACTCTATAATAACTATCCTCACAATCATGCGTGGGGAGGTTCATTGGATTCGGATCAATTTTATTTTTATGTGTACAATCTTCTTGGCGACCCGGGATTGCAGGTGTGGACAGACATCCCAGAATTTATAACTTTAAATACTGAGAGCAGTATTTCCGAGCAGCAAAATTATATCGTTGCAGAAATTGATGTCGATGATGACGTATCCGATTTTATGGTCACAATAACGAGTGATGGTGAGCTCATAACCAAAGGGTTGACCGATGAAAATGGAAGCGTAACTCTTTTTGCTGATTTTTTAGTTGGCAGCTACCAGATAAATGCATCAAAATATGGCTATTTGCCGGAAATGAATACTCTAAGTGTGTACTCGGACGAGCAATTGGAACTGACAAATGTGACATATCTCGATGATCCGATCTCAGGAAATACAATCGAATATGAACTTGTTCTGCATAATCCTGCTCCGATTTCTGCTGATAATATTATGATATATTTTTCTTCAGAAAACTCCGCATTATCAGTAATTACAGATAGTATTTTTATTCCATCAATCCCCTCAAATGCAAGTCATACATGCGAAAATCTCTTCCTCGAAATAGATGAAGTCTGGCAAAATGACAATACAGCGAATTTGGATGTTCATATTACATCAAATCTCGGAGATCAGTCTCTGATTATACCAGTGGAAATAATGAGTCCTGAACTTGTTCTTTTTGACTTTCTCGCACAAAATCCAGACACGTGCCTCATACAGAACCAGCAAGATGATGTTGTCATTGATCTTACAAACACAGGCTCTGTGAATACAGATATATTTACTGCTCTACTTGTATGCACGAATGATAAAGTACAGGTAATCCAGCACGAGAGCTTGTATAACTCAATTTCTGTGAGTGCTACAGGATCGAATACAGTTCTTTTCTCAGTTCTGCCGGATGAAGTAATAACCGGAGAAATAGCCCAGTACGAATTGCAGATCACACAAAATGATTCCCTCGTGCAATGCCTTCAATTTTCAATTCCAATAGGGAATATTGGGCAGACGAGTCCAACCTTTTCTAATTATGGATATTACGCAATAGAGAGTTCGGACACAGGATTTTTCAATGCGCCGGTCTATGATTGGGTAGAAGTGGATCCAGCTATGGGAGGACAGGGCATACCCGTGTACGGTGATTATGTATCGATCGACGGGTATACGAAAATTCTCGATCTCCCTTTCAGGTTTGTCTATTTTGGCAGATATTATGAAACAGTTTCAATTTCCTCGAGCGGTTGGATATCAATGGGGAATGAGATCATTTATCACAGAAATAAGACAATTCCATCCGGCTGCGGACCTGCAGCAATGATCGCACCTTTCTGGGATAATCTTCAAAATGGTAATATTTTTGCCTGGTTCGATGAAGATGAACACAGATTCATTGTGGAATGGCAGGCATTCGAAAGTTATTATGACCCTGCAGTAAAAGAAACCTTCGAAGTGATACTTTATGATCCGGATTATTATCCCACACCTAATGGAAATGGTGAGATCCTTTTTCAGTATCAGAATATCTCGAATGCAGATCAGGATGACAATTATTCGACAGTTGGCATAGAGAATTTTTCACAAACGGATGGGGTACTCCTCACCTATTCGAATATTTATGCTCCAACAGCACATACACTTCAAAACGAAACAGCAATCCTTTTCACAATTAAAGAAGGACCGGAAATACCACTTCTTGAAATTTCTCCTGAGTTTCTCGAGTACACACTTGCGCAGGATACGACTGCAACAGCATATTTGACTATTACAAATACCTCATCAGAAGATCTTTCCTATTTGGTAGAAGCTTCTCATTTTTCAAGAGAGGGGAATCTCAAAGGAGATAGAAGCGTACAGAATGATATCATTATTTGTACGTCATCATCTTATGTGCCGGTAGTTCCGATAGATGTTCTCTTCTATTTATATCACATGAGTCCTGATAACGAACCAGTCTTTGGTGTAAGTTTAGATTTTCCTGACGGAGTATATGTAAATAGTGCGATGGATATTGAGACCTTGTTTTATAATGGACAAACAGGATATGGAGCAGAAATTTCATGGGGATTTGGACATGGCACTCCGCTCAATACATCGGGAGCTCATGGATTTCAAGTAAATATTACAATTGATGAAGATATCACCGGACCAATAGAAATAGACTGGTACATTGAAGGAGACGGCTCAGGTGCAGAACCGCATTTCAAAGAGGGTACTATCACTCTACAGCCCTCCGCAAATTCCTATTTATGGATGGACTATCCTGATGGCGGGGAAACGCTTGTATATAGTACGACAGATACGATACGTTGGATTACTTATGGTACGATATCAGATGTCTCATTGTATTTGACCCGTGATAATTGCTCTCATTGGGAAACGATTGCCGAGGATATTCCCAATACCGGAAAATATGCCTACACAGTTGATGGGGCACTTTCTGATTTCTGCTTTATAAAGGTTAAGAATGCGAACGGGTATCAAAGTGATATGTCTGATGCATTTTTCTCTATCAACATTTTTGACATTACCCATCCTGAAGTCGGGGAGATACTCCAATACAATTCACTTGATACTTTACTCTGGAATTTTTCAGGAATTTATTCTGAAGTTATATTGGAATTCTCACGAGATAACGGCTATACATGGGATGTGATAAATGATGAGTTACCCAATACCGGTGAATATGAATATTATGTTCCCGGACCTCCATCAAACTGGTGTACTTTCCGCATTGTTGCACCGGATTACAGTATGTCAAACCGCAATCAAGGAGTATTCACAGTTATCGATTCTCCTGTCAATTGGATTGAAATCGGAACGCAATACGGCACAATTCCACCAGGAGAATCTGCTCTAATTCCAATAAATGTCTCAACAAATGATATTGAACCCGGATATTACGAAGCATACGTGAGTGTCACGTCCGGCATAGGGCAGAAGATCAACATTCCTGTAATGCTGGAAGTGAGTTATGGTAATGATGATGACCCTGAAGAACATCCTCAGTTATTATCTGCGTATCCCAATCCATTCAGGAATTCAACAGCAATTTCTTATTACGCAACCACGAATTCACACGAAAAAGCTCGAATGAGAATATATAATATGAAAGGGCAGCTCGTAAGAGAGATTGAGAGTGCTTCTTTAGTTATAGGTATTAATGAAATTGTTTGGGATGGAAAAGATGAGAGGGGAATTAACGCTTCATCCGGTTTGTACTATTATCAGGTAAAAATCGGAGATGAGGTAATTGGTACGAATAAGTGCTTACTCATTAAAGATTAGCTTAAGGAATTTTCCAAGTATAAATTCGAAGGCGATATTGGCAAATATCGCCTTCAGATTTTAGTATTTTATACAACTCACAAAAATCCCAAATCTATAATTTTATTGCTCATTCACTTTTTCTTGACAAATATTTCATACGAAAGTACGAAGCATTTAAGCATCGTGGAGGTGTGAAATGAGTTATAAGAAATTAGTTTTGGTTGTGGTTTTAATTGCTCTATCGACAAGTGTGCTTTATGCACAGGTGAACTTTCAGCATATCTGTACATTGAATAAACCAAATTCGGGAATCAATTATCAGGTCACCCAATTATTCGATTATAATGATGACAGTATTGATGAAATAATTACACAATATTATAATGAAGATCAGTATATGCAGAATATAATTATTACTGATCTATCAGGAACAATAATCGATTCGATTATAGTTGATGATTGGTTAATTTATGAAGAATATCGAGATTATGATAAAGCTATTCTTATAAAAGATGGGTGCAATAATATTTTGTTTAGAGCTAAAATCGACTGGGATTACTATTTTATATTTTTAGTTTTTTCATTAATTGATTGCGAAAGTTTATCCATAATTGATTCTGTTGTAGTATATCCTGTTGGTACTCCATTACGCGATATAAATCTAATAGATACTTATATCTATAATGGACAAAGAGTGTTTTTTGTAGGTGCAATGGAGATGAGTTTAATGAAAGAAGATAGCGAGGAAAATTATTTATATAAATTAATCGAGGATAATGACACTCTATCTTATGCTGGGCACTTTAGTGATTGTGGAATCACTAATACTCATCCTAATGACAGCACATTGCTTTCCGTAGGAAGACATTCTTATACTACTGTTGGAGCAAGTGCTGCAACTGGCCATTGCTATTATTATTTACAGAAAATCGATAAAGATACTCCTTGCAATCAAACTCAGTTACATACAACAAGTGGAACTGCTCTTTGGGAATGGGAATCTAAATCAAGAGCTACCTACAACCATTATCCGAAGAACTATGATATGATCACAAAAAATTGTGACGATGATTTTTCTCAGGTTTTGCAATATTGCAAGCTCGATTCAGATGATGGAAACTCAGTTCATTTTAGATCATTTGATACGACAAACTGGGAAGAACTTTGGTCAAAAACCGATACGGAAATCGGCATGGGAGATATTACTGCTTCAACGTGCATTGAAGTAAATAATGAAGATAACTATGTAATGTATTTCAGGGGAGATAGATTAGAGATACGTGATAGAATTACAGGTAATATTATTCATCATCAGGATTCGACTCTTGCAGTCTGTGAGATACTTAGAAAGAGTAATGGAAAGCTTCTCTTCTTTGTAGAAAAAGATGATGAAACCGGATATGATGTCTATTCTCTCGATGGGCCGATTTTTGTATCGAATGATGAACCACAAGAACCAAACGAATTTTTTATCGAACAGTATCCCAATCCATTTAAGAATCAGATAACTTTTTCTTTCACATCAAAAGAACCTATCCAAAATGCTGATGTTAGCATCTACAATGTAAAGGGACAACTCGTCAGAGAATTAAAAATTAAAAATTCAAAATTCAAAATTAATGAAGCAGTTTGGAACGGATGCGATGAAAAGGGAAATACTGTCTCACAAGGTGTTTATCTATATCGTACAGACATCAATAAACAAGAAATTTCCGGTAAAATTATTAAAATGAGATAGGGGGTATAATGCAGAAAAAATTTATCTTATTCATCTTATTATTTTTTAGTGTAAATATGCTCATTGCGCAGGTAAACTTTCAGTATGTTTGTTCATTTAATAAGCCCCCCGCAGCCCTTTATTTTGAAATTATCCAACTATTCGATTATAATGGAGATGATAGTGATGAAATCATTACACAATATTGGGATAATAATACAAATTATGAAAAAATTGAGATATACAATCAGTCGGGAGTGAACATAGACATATTAGATTTTATGG
>JBNGBT010000030.1:0-5419 GCA_049903315.1 Candidatus Cloacimonadota bacterium
GGGTGGAGACAACTGGAGCTCTTTGCAAATAAGTGGGACTCAACCTATCCTATGGTGAGTAAGTCTTGGTATGCCAACTGGGATCGTTTAAGCACATATTTTGATTATCCACCAGATATCAGAAGAGTTATATACACGACCAATGCCATTGAATCATTGAACTCATCTTTGAGGAAAGTAACGAAAAACAGAGGTGCATTCCCTGATGAGGAGTCGGTATATAAAATATTATATTTAGCCTTGAGGAATGCCAGTAAAAAGTGGACCATGCCAATTAAGTATTGGAAGCAGGCCATGGCCTGCTTCACTATCATGCATGAAGAACGAGTAACCAAATACCTTGATTAACTATTTACACAAAATATGGGACACTGCCCTCTGGTACTTAATACTAGTGGTGAAGGCATTGAATTTAGTCCAAGCCGTGCAAAAAAAAATCTTGAGGATAATCTTCTAAATACAGAGCATCTACCATACCAGTGGATACCTTTCAATGTTGCCTGGGAAAAACAACAATTAGTTGACCCCAAACTCAATACTTTATCAAAATATTCAACAGTTGTTAAGCTCCAAGACGTTTCTAGTGAAAACATCAATAACTCATTAGATTTGATTCAATCACTACCCCCTCATACATTATTCACCTTTAGAAACCTAAAACAGATTTCAGCTCCAGGAGTTACATTAAGGCTAAGCCTTGAAACGGGTGTACATTCTTTGTTAGATAGTCGTACAAAGACTACGTCGCTATGGAAAACTCTCACCAAAACTGAATTCCCACCTGTAGACATAGTAGATCAGCTAACAGTTGATGATCGCACCACGGTACTACATGATGGAGTCAGTTTCTTAGTCTCCGCACCAATTACCCAAAATACAGTGAGACGAACCGATGATTACCTTCCGATCCATGTATTCTATCCTACGGAGCAGATTGGACCCGTTAGTTTATTATTGCATGCAGAATTTCTGGTAAAAAGTGATCGCACTGCACTATTACCATTAGCGGCGAATTCATTTAATATGTGGGTATCTGATAGACTTTCCTATTACATCTGTAAATTCGTAAATGATTCATTTTGTCCAGAAACACCTAGCAGTCACGTTGCTCTTTTGGTTCCATTTGAAGAAAGGAATTCCCATCCAGTTGCATACGCTCTGTGGGAAACAATACATGCAAAGGCTGGACAGATTCTAAGATTTGCAGATTGTAATTCACATCAACGATTAAAAGTTGATGAAGCGAAATTGATATCCGTAAGCGTATCACAGGCTATTGCAAGAGAAATCCTCAAAAAAACAGAAATACAACAAAATTTATTGCACCCATCTTTCGATTCTGATACATGTGCAATGGAAGCACTTAAAGAGCTTGGTTGTGATGAGCTAGATGATGATGAGCTTCTTTCTTTGATTAATCACAGTAGTCAAAAACTCAGTTCTGATAGAAGCTGGATAATCAATTGCTGGAGATGGATCTCAAACTGGTTGGAGAAAAGGCGATATGGTGATGAAAGAGAAGAAAGAATTGAGGCCATTAAAAATTTGCAAGTATTGCCAATTGGAGAAAGGTTACTGGCATTATCTGACACTGGGAATAGCATTGTAACGTGGAGGGAAGAAACCTCTGGTGGTTTTTTACCTAGGTGGCTGCCTCTGGTGTATATAGAAGACTGGTTTCGTGATTGGCTTATACTTGAAGTTGAAAAATCAGCAGCGTTGGGTAGATTAATTAAAGAAATTGGAATATCAAAGCCAGACCCCAATGTGATTCAACAAGCGACAAGTAAAGCAATAGAAATGTATTGGACTAACAATGGGGATAAACCTGAGATATTCCTTCAGTTTATTGCCAAACAAGACTGGTGTGAAACGTCAGAGCCTATCGCTAAGATAACTGAATGTCCAATATTAACCTCAAGTGACGGACAAAAAGTTTCATGGGAAAAAGCTCGCAATACGTACTTGGGAAACGAGTGGGATGAAGGTCTATTAGAGCAACTATATAATGGACAGGCATCAATTTCATGGGCAAAAAGTCTTGATCCAACAATTGCTAGAGACAGTCTCCGTTCCATTTTAGAGTGGTTAGGTGTTGTTCACTACCCAAGAGTAATTGATAACACCCGTAAGCAGTACATCTGGCAAATCCCTGATGATGATAAGCTCTGGAAGCATTACTTGTTAAGTGAGCATGACTTAGAAGGAAGGCAAGTACAATTTGTATTTGGAAATGCAAAGCTAGATGGAATACAAATCAATGAACTTGACTTGGAGCATGCTGCACTACTAATCCGCCTTTTAGCTCGTAATTGGGATAAATATTATAAACCTAAATCCAGTGTTCGTGTTGAAGGTAGCCGAAGCAGAGAACGATATAATAGACCTTGGCATGTTAAATCCAGGTGGTGGTGGGAGGTGAGTACATTACTCTCAATTCCTACACTATCAGATGAAGAAGACCATATCCCTCTAGAACGTCTATGGATTCCTAATAAACAAACAAAACGAGCTCTTGGTGATTTATTGCCAACTGTTAATCTTGATTCATTTAATGAGGATGCTACTCTAGCCGAGGAATGGTTTGTACACAAAATAGGTCTCCGTAGTAGGTCTGAACAACTTTTAAGGCAAGAATGGGAGGACATTCTTTCATGTAAAATTCCCAAAACTGTACCTGTAGAAGTCATTGACACTACAACTAAAATCCAAGATCGAGTTACAGGATGGTATACTGCCTGCTTAGATTGGAGTTCTGAACAAAACGAGTTACCAGATGGGGTTTTTGAACAAGCAAAACTTTTGTGCAGAAGAGGTAACTCATGGGATTTTGTTGACAGTGATCATCGTTATTTAAATGACAACAACGAATACTCTGATGCCTTTTCTGAAGATATTTGGCTTTTTAATATTCCCTCAAGACTTGCAAAAGATGCATTGAATTACTTCGGCTTAAGGAGTCTTTCAGATTTAGTAGAGGTTAAAGTAAGACTTGGAGAGATAAGTCTTCCCACGGATAATGAGTTATCAGATCGACTAACCCTATCATTACCCTATATATGGGCATGGAGGTCCTCGCAAAGAAAAAGTGATCTAGAAAAACTGATGAGAAGTATCAAGGAAATCAGTATAAGAAGTAGTCAATTCATTATTGCAGATCTTAAACTAAATGATATCTATCACGAGAGAGAAAGGCATTCACATGTAGAAAACAGTACAATCATTCTTCAGGAGGCCCATGTAAACGAGTTTGAATTAGCGCAAGCGCTAGCGGTATTTCTTAATGCGCCTTCTGAAGCCGACTTTTATGAGAACTTGTTACGATGCAAAGATGATGCACAGAGATTTGGAAAAGTTTTAAACAGGGGGCTTTCGAAAACAGAGTTAGAAAGTAGCCTTAGACAATTCACTCAACCTATTAGTGAAACTGAAATTGAAACAACAAAGCCATCCCCCAAAGACCGAAGTGCAGAAATAAAGCAAAAAGGTAATGATTCTAGTTCAACTAATGAATCAAAAACACATGTAGGTGACAAGCCACCATCGAAAGAGTCTATGGGTAACTCAGTATCAGAGAAACATAATGAAGATAATGTTACAGAACCTCTAAAGTTAAAGAATTCTTCCACGGCAGCCTATATTGTCAATAAAAATACTGGTGAAGCTACAAAAATCAGTGCCGGAACAAATGAAAACGATTTTAGTGGTAGAAGTGACAGTGGGAGTTTTGAGCAACAACAATTAACAGAGCTTGAAAAGGTTGAATTAGAAAAAGCTGGAAGAGAGTTTGCCAAATGTGAGTTAGAGAAAAATGGCTACAAAGTAGAAGATACCCCATTCGAAAATCCTGGATTCGATTTGAAAGGAATCAAAGGCAAGGTTGAACTTCGTGTAGAAGTCAAAGCCCATGTTGGTAAATCCTCTATTATTGATTTGACCCAACGCCAATACAAGGAATATCTTAATCAGCAGGAGTACAAATGGGAGCTATGGAATATTGAACATCTTCGTGCATATGATGATAGTAAAGTTATAATCACGAAGTATGTTGAAATCCCTGGCAATTCTTTATCTGCAAGAACTCTGAGAGTCAATTTAAAAATGTGTAGATAGAGATAGATTGTCCTTATACAGCTGCAATGACATAGCTATAATTATCGGGGACACAATATGAAACAAATAATAAACAAGGAAATACGGTATAAAAATTTCAATCAAGAAATGACCACATTCTGTTCCCATTTAAGATTTTGCAAATAGACTATTTCAAACTACCAAAAAAATATTTTTCAGGTCGTTTTTACCCTGTAAAACAATATGAACCTTTTGAGAGGACCCTGGTTGGTTACCCAGGATCCGACCCCGGGGGTAGGGTATGGAACCTAAATCCTAAAGATCGAGTTAAAACTTTCAAGCTATAAAATGCCCCCTGCCAAGCGCTTCGACAGGGGGTTTTTCTACTTCAGCAGTTTCCGTTTTTTCAGTCTTAAGAACAGACTTAGTTTTGACGTACTCAACGGGATCCCAAAGACATCCAGAATTGATCTCACATTCGGTTTGGGCGGCAGTAAATCCCGATTGGTCTCCTTGTACCTTTTAAGCGTTTTGATCCATTCTTTATTAATCTTCATATAAATCCTCCATCCTACCAAGGCTTATTTAATGATCCTACCAGGATGAGAAACCATCCTACCAAGATTTAGTAGAAAAGCTTCCCATCCTACCTAGGATTGGTTTTTAGAATTAGGCCTATCCTTGCGGGACCAGGAACTCCTTGATGATATCACAGAAAATATCCTGTTCATCCCGATCAAACAGACCGAAATACTCCGTGCAGTATCCCCAAAACAGTTCGTCATCATTCAGGGATTCTATCGGCAACGTCTGCCAGACATATCCACCGGATCCTATCCGTGTAAAGTTCATAAGTGGATGCTGATAAACATACGGCATCAAGATACAGATTGCGTTGGGTGTGTCCTTGCTGTGGAATAACCCGATGTTGGCTCCGCTCCAGCTTTCAACACAGTGAATGTGATCAATGGTGGTCCAAATAGCCGGATTATTTAATGCTACCGGTAGTCATGCAGCCATACTCTCTGTATGTTCGGGTGTGACCCCGCCCTTTTCTTTTATCAGTTCTGCATCTATCATTGCATCCTGATCGAAGTTGTATCACAGCCTGACATTAGTTGTCAGACTGTGTGGTTGCGCTATGATCTCCGGGCTGTCATCAAACAAGACAACTTTATGAGCCTTGTAATTTGGCAGGAATTCTGCCATGTTGGTTATTGAAAGTATGTTCATTATGTCCTCCTAAAATATTTTCAATTTTGGTGTTTCCACAACATTGTTTGTTGTGATTAATTAACGTCATCTAGATTCGTTATTATGTTTCTAACAGGATCGGTTTGCTCAA
>JBNGBT010000031.1:0-5213 GCA_049903315.1 Candidatus Cloacimonadota bacterium
TGTCACACATGAGAATGCTGCAGAAAAAACCAAAGCGAGTCATGAGTTATTTCAAACATCCCAAAATCGCCTATGCTAGATAATGTGCACAATTAATGAGAGTCGGTTTAATAGAAAAAAGAGCAATCAATCTGAAGTATTTTTTACCGTGAATAATGTTGTAAGGTCTATATCTATTGAAGGAGCAATCATAAGAAGTATTGAATTCTTTTTAAGAAGACCAATAATATTGCTTACTTTCGGTCTACCATTATTCTCCCAAGAGGAATTTTCTGTTCCAATTACGCTGGGTTCATCAATTTACTCAATATCAGAATACTTTATTACAAATTCATCATATAACAATATCTTTGTGTTACATCAGCCCTGGGATATATATGATATTACTCAATTAGCTAAAACTCAAGATCAAAATAATGATTGGTCCATTGTTGAATTGTTTGGACTAAAAATTGACCTATCTAATAACTTTGAGTATGAATTTGCATTGTGGAAAATTTCTACCGGTTTCCGTTTTTCATCCTATAAGTTTTCGCAAAGATCCTTAGATTTTGAATTTCGAAATTTAGAGCATAGATCTACAGTATTTAAGAGTTATGGCGTCCTTAAAATTGGTAATTGTTTTTTAATCAATTCATTCATCCTTGATCGTACCTTGAAATCCGATCCAGATTTCCATGGTGACACAAATGAATGGCTAATGGGCTATTTTGAGGAAGCATACGCATTATTACCAGTTGGTGAAAGTATAAAAATATTTGCAGGTAGAATGTCTCGTAATTGGGGTGCAGTAAATGACTATGGCCTATTGTTTTCAAATAATCCATATGCATTTGATCATTATGGATTTTCAGTAGGGAAATCAAAGTATAAATATTCATTTTATACCACCAGACTTAACAATATGGATGGAGTCGATACTCAGGGAATTGTTATCCCTTCAGGAGACGTTCAGGAAGTTAATAGATTTTGGGCTATACAACGACTTGATATTCGTTGGAATGATCAATTCCAAATGTCTCTTTCAGAAGCAAATATTTATGGAGGACCAACTCAGACATGGGAAGCTGGGTATATGAACCCGGTCCAGTTTTTTTATTCAACACAAAGAAATCAGGGGATTTCTTCAAACATATTGTGGCAGATTGCAACATGGTGGCAAATCCATAAAGGGTTATCCTTAACAATCGATTTATTAGCTGATGATATAATTGTAAACAATGAAAATGACAAGGATGATAGAGGCCGGTTCCCTGATAGATTAGGGATCCTTATTAAACTATCCAAATGCGATCTGTTTACTAAGTATTCCTTGTTTAGTCTTCGCTATGTCCGGATCTGGAATGAGACTTATACAACATATAGAAATTTTGAAAACTATATATACTTTAACAAAGGAATTGGGTATCCTTATAATAGCTATGAAGGCACAAAAGTTACCTATCATTTGTTAGGATGGGAACCATGGATTTTTTCTTTTGATATTGAAATATGGCAGCGAGGTAGTAATAATCTCATTGAACCATTTATAGATGATAAAAATGAATTTCCAATTAGTCCTGCTATTCGAGGGTTAACATACGGATTTATGATTGAAATGCCTTTTTATAAGAACATTGAGTTATCATGTAACTATTTCCGATATCATACTACTTCGAAGTATTCAGATTTACTCACTTCATACACTGAAAATACTCAATTCGATTTTAGTATCTCATATTTGATATCTAATAAATTCTAATATTTATATCGGTGTTAACTTGTTGCAAGAGAAACTGAAAGATATTTTACTACCTGACAGGGAAGAGCTATTAAAGTTCCTTGAGGGATCAATTGATCTTGGTACCATTCCATTCTCCTCATCTACGATACTTAACACTCATAATATTTTTAATGTAGAAATTCTTGATCACGGTACTAAATTAATTGTATTTAATCTTCACAATATCAATGACATACGTAGGATAAATAAATACTTCATTAAAGTTAATTTACTAAATGACCAAAATGGGTGGTTTATTGGTTGTGCTAAAACAATACACACAAGTTATAACCAAATATTTGAGAATTATCCAAAACTGCTAGCTAATATCTTCTATCCTTTCATTTTCTTAATCAAAAGAGTCTTTCCAAAACTACCATTAACAAAACAAATATATTTTCTATTTACAAGAGGTTATAATCGATCAATATCAATGAGTGAGATTATAGGCAGATTGTATTTCTGTGGGTATGAGGTAATTGCAACTACTGATGTTGAAGATAAATTTTACTACATAGCAAGAAAAATCAAATCACCATCAAATGATCAATCACCTTCTTATGGACCGCTGATAAGATTGAAACGAATCGGTAAGAACGGAAAAACGTTTAATCTGTTCAAGTTTAGAACGATGCATCCATACTCTGAGTATGCTCAGGAATATTTATACAAATTAAATGATCTTGAAGAAAGTGGAAAAATAAAAGATGACTTTAGAATTACAACTTGGGGAAAATGGTTCCGTCGACTTTGGATTGACGAGTTGCCACAATTTATTAATGTAATTCGTGGTGATATTTCTTTAATTGGTGTACGTGCATTAAGTGAACACTACTTCAGTTTATACCCCTCTGACCTTAGAGAATTGCGAACAAAAGTTAAACCAGGTTTGATTCCTCCATATTATGTTGACTTGCCCAAGAACTTTGAAGAGATAGTTGATTCTGAAAGGAGGTATTTAGAATCCTATTTAGAAAAACCGGTCAGGACATTTTTACGATATGGATTTTTGGCGGTATGGAATATAATTGTTAGAGGAGCTAGAAGCGGTTAGCACCTAATCTTGAAATTAAAAATCTTTAAAAAATCAATAATAAATGAAAACTACAATCATCGGAACCGGCCCCGATTTACTTCGCGGAGTAGCTTTCGGGGCAAGCTATACAATCATTAATTTTGGAAATTAGCTAGAACTATGAAAATTACAATCATCGGAACCGGCTACGTCGGACTCGTTACAGGCACCTGTTTTGCCGAAATGGGCAATGATGTGACCTGTATTGACATTGACCAAAGCAAAATCGAGAAACTGAAAAACGGCATCCTGCCCATCTATGAACCGGGACTGGATGTACTCGTGGAAAACAACTTCAACCGGGGCAATCTGCGATTCTCCACCGACATGGCGGATTCCATCCATGAGTCATCTTCCGTGTTCATCGCGGTGGGGACCCCCATGGGTGAGGACGGCTCTGCCGATCTCCAGTATGTGCTGGCGGTGGCCAAACAGATCGGCAGCCTGATCAACGACTACATCGTTGTAGTGGACAAATCCACCGTACCGGTCGGAACCGCCGATCTCGTGCAGGAGACCATCCAAAACGAATTAAAGCAGCGCGGGGTGGAGGTGCCCTTTGATGTGGTCAGCAATCCGGAGTTTCTCAAGGAAGGCGCAGCAGTAGAAGATTTCATGAAACCGGACCGTGTCGTAGTCGGCTGCGACAGCGAGAAAGCACTGGGAATCATGAGAGAACTCTACCGACCGTTCACGTTCTCCCACGAACGTTTCGTCTCAATGGATGTGCGCAGCGCCGAAATGACCAAGTACACCGCAAACGCCATGCTGGCTACAAAGATTTCCTTTATGAATGAGATCGCCAATATCTGCGAACGAGTCGGAGCCAACGTTAACAAAGTACGACTTGGGATAGGCAGCGACAGCCGTATCGGATTCTCCTTTATCTATCCCGGTGTCGGTTACGGCGGATCCTGTTTTCCTAAAGACGTCAGTGCGCTTGCCAAAACCGCCGCTGAATACGGCTACGAACCCCGCATAATCAACGCCGTGGAAGCCGTCAACAAGGACCAGCGCTATCATTTCATTGACCGAATTGCCAAACGCTTTAACCTGTCTTCAACTCAAAACTTGTCGTTCGCGGTTTGGGGTCTAAGTTTCAAACCTGAAACAGACGATATGCGGGAAGCACCGGCTATCGAAGTGATTACTGAACTCACCAGAATGGGAGCCCATGTTCAGGCCTACGATCCCCAGGCAACCGAAGAGGCCCGGACCTGCTACCTCAAGGATGTCACCGGTATCACCTACTGCACCAACAAGTACGATGCTCTCAACGACGCCGATGCCCTGATACTGCTTACTGAATGGAAAGAATTCCGCAGCCCTGATTTCCTGGAAATTGGTAAACGATTGAAAAACCAGATTATCTTTGATGGGCGGAATCAATACAGTACCCAGATGCTACAGGAACTGGGTTTTGAGTATTATGAGATAGGTGTTTCTGGGGCGGTTAATTAGTACATTGGTATAATGGAGTATTTGTCAGCTACTGTGAAGGATGAGTAAAAACAGGTAAAAAACCTTTGTTTTAAGCACTTGGATTTTCATTTGAGTGCTTTTTATTTGAGATATAGATGTTATAAATAATATTTTATAATAAATAATAAGCATATGGTCTGTTCATTTGAAGACTTGAGAATTTGACGTATGGGTCGTGACATCAGGCAGGATATTTCGAATGTAAGACAAATCAATAATCATTGTGCCTGATATCCCCCAAACGAATTCAGTGTTTAACAGTATTACTTTTTGAAATATTTCATTTTACATTTAACCAAAACATTGGTAACTCAGCACAATTCCATCATTACACCAATATACCGTTACACCATTAACCACTTTTACTAACTCACCAATTAACCACAGCTGTCCAAAACGTTTTTTAAAAAGGGTCACAGCGTCCCTTCTCTCTCCTCTAAGTTGGACAGATAGTGGTAGCTAATCTGAGAAGTACCCCCCAGATTTTACCATTGGAATGCTAATTGATCCGATTTGGGAACTGGATCCTGAGGTTCCACTGGGTTATCCAGCCATCTTTGCAATTCAATCTTAGCAAATAGCGTCATTCTTATCAAACCAACTAGGTTTGAAAGACACCATGCATGCTTAGCCTTGGCTTTCAAATACTTCAATATCAATATTGAGATCAATGCTGTCCAAATCTGTATCTGCACAGCATTCTCACTTGTCCCTACAAAAGATTTGATCTTTAGAAGAGATTTCAGCTCTTTAAAGAATATTTCTATTTGCCATCTGGCTTGATATAAATCAGATATCGTTTCTGCTGTCCAAGTCATTTGGTTGGTAATCACCTCTATGGTATTCTGGTTCTTCTCATCCCATATGGCTATGCGTCTTAGCTTCTTTGGATAG
>JBNGBT010000032.1:0-4930 GCA_049903315.1 Candidatus Cloacimonadota bacterium
ATGGTTTATTATGCGGCAGACAGGGATACGGCAGAGTTAATAGCAGTTGAGCTGATTGAGAAATACTCCTCTCAGTATCCATCAATGGTCCGATGCTTCCAGGAGGATTTAAATGCCTGTTTGACACATCTGGACTATCCTGAAGGTCACAGAAGATTGATAAGAACGACTAACCTGATAGAAAGGTCGTTTGTAGAGGAGAAACGCAGAACCAAGATCATCCCGCAGCACCAGAATGAGAAAGGGGCAATGAAGTTGGTTTACGGCACTCTGATCCGCTCAGCTAAACGCTGGCAAAGGGTAAGTATGAAAGAATTGGATTTAACTATTTTGAGAAATTTGAAGAAAACAATTATAGGTCAGATTGAATCAGATGATGATCGGATTTCATACGTGATAGCTGCTTAACCCTGTGGAGTTTTTACACACAAAAAAAGACTTGACCTCATTTTGAGTGTATACCTCCCAATTGCGATGGTGTTGACTTAAATAGAAATTACGGCTATGAGTATATTGGTGCAGATCCAGAGATCGATATTTTACCTTGTGGGGGAACTTATCAAGGACTAGAAGCATTTTCAGAGCCAGAATTGCAAGCATTAACAAATCTTGCAAATCCTGGAATTTATAATTCAGAAGGTTTCATAACGGCACTTAACTTTCATTCTTACTCGGATGTATTAATCCAACCATATACTTATAATAGTTCAAATACTGAAGATCATGTGACGTTTTCATATTATTCAAACAGGATGACTTCGTATAATCGATATGCTTTTGGGAGAGTGAATGATATGCTAGGCTATACCGCCCATGGAACTGCTGATGATTGGCTATACGGTGTTCATGGAGTTATCTCAATGACACCAGAAGTCGGATCCCCTCATGATAATCACTGGGCACCATCCGATAGACTTCCGTTTTTAATGGAGGAGCATTTATACCCTAACAAAGAAATTGCTTATTGTGCTGGACCGTACTTAGTTATTGATGAGGTTTTTTATGGTGATACCGGTTTAAATGATAACG
Organism: Candidatus Cloacimonadota bacterium; assembly: GCA_049903315.1. Taxonomy (GTDB): domain Bacteria; phylum Cloacimonadota; class Cloacimonadia; order JGIOTU-2; family JGIOTU-2; genus Celaenobacter. Next base: position 1,030 of record JBNGBT010000032.1, read on the forward strand.
GCTTCCCCGATAGGAAAGAGACAGTACAATTGTCTGTAACTCTGCGTAATATTGGACAAGGTTCGAGTATTAGCAATATTAATGCAACAATATCAGAAGAGTCACCATACATTACAATAACATATGGAGAAGCTGAATCATCTAATTTTGGTAATGTAAGTACAGCCTTTACAGGATATTGTGATAACTCAAGCAATCCATTCATTATAGAAGTTGATGACGAAGCTCCTGTTGGTCATGAAGTTGATGTAATCCTTGAAATAATTGGAACGGTAAATGCCTCTGATGATTATTACAGCGCAGACACACTCGAGATTATCTTAGGTACTCCGTATATAGTGTTTGAGGAATATGGAGATGATCCAACATTGTTTCAACAGAATTGGAATGATGGTGGAGTATGGGGGATTGAGAACAATACCATAACTGATTATCCTTTTGAAGTTAACAATCCTTATGATATATTAGACTTAACATTGGCATCACCCTTAGATTTATCTAACTCTGAGTCTGCATATGTAACATACCTTACAGATTTTAGCGGAATTGATAAGTGGTCATTTGGACAATTTCTAGTTTCTAATGATGCTGTTACATGGGACCCACTATGGGGAAGGTGGTCTGAAGAAGGTTCATCTGATGGCACTGTACAACCTGATGGTGAACCAGGGCTATATAACCATATGGGAGGACAGCAAAATCTCAACTGGTATAATGAATTCTTTGATATTTCTGATTATACTAGCAATGAAGTACACATTGGATTCAAACTTTTAAATGATGATTCACAAATTGAAGATTGCTGGTTCTTAGATGATATCCAGGTGGTTTCATTCCTAATGCAAGGAGATGTTAATCAAGATGGTTTCTTGGATATTTTAGATATTGTCTGCATTGTTAACATCATCCTTGAGAATAACCCCAATCCAACCGCTTATGAGTTGAAAGCTGCTGACTTAAATAATGACGGGGTTGTTGATATTCTAGATGTTATGAAGTTAGAGCAACTAATTCTTGACTATAATCTACCAAAAGTTGTTGGTTCTACTTCACCTGCGGAGGTATCACTAAATTTTGTAAATTCTCTATCAAGATCCTCATCTGTAGTTCTTGGGATATCAATGAATTCACATGAACCAGTCGGTGGATTACAAATGGATATCGAATTTGATGAATCATCATTGGTGTTTGATACTTTAACTACAACTACATTTACTAGTAACATGATAACACAGTACAATCAACTATCCGAAAATATTGTCAGATTTGTTATATACAGTGATGAGATGCAAACATATGGGCCGGGCGAGGGTATTGTTGCAAATTTACATTTTACCGAAATAAGTTCAGGCAGAGATATTAATTCATTGGAAAATCCAAGTATAAAGAACTTATTAATTGGTAGGATTGGAGGGGAAGAAATACCGTTTATTGTTAGTAATGGTGATACAGAAATAATTCCCGTTCATTTCGAGTTAGCTCAGAATTACCCGAATCCATTTAATGGCTCAACTACTATTAGATTCACAGTTCCTATTATGAGCAATGGAGATATCAATACACATAAAACAAGATTAATGATATACAATTCGCTTGGACAGGAGATACGTGAATTATTTAATGATGATTATGCACCAGGTCACTATTCTGTAATCTGGGATGGTAAAAATTCCGATGGGATTAATTTACCATCAGGTATCTATATATATTCATTAGAAATTGGGGAAGATTCATACTCTAGGACAATGACATATTTGAAATAAGAACCCATTCTCATTGGTTTTTTAGTTCCCTTTGGACAGGAAGTCTAAATTCATTGTCACATACATGATTCAGGTTTTATCTACTGAGAATAATGGGTTAAGGATACGATGTGGTCAAACTAACAGTGTTAAATATTATTCTTGTACCTCTAGTGCTATATTCACAGGTATTTATAGATAATACTGGATCGTGCTTACCAGAGAATTATAAAAGTAAATACGTTGATGTAGGTGATATTGATTTAGATAGCGATATTGATATCATTGCCAAGTACGAGGGTCAAATAGATATTTTAATTAATACTAATGGAATATATAGTATACACGAATCAATTTATACAGAATCATCTTTGGGGTTTTGCAAACTAATTGATATTGATTCTGATAGGGATTTAGATCTCCTTATTATTAATTCTGGTCAAGACTATCTATATCAAAACCAGGGTGATGGAACCTTTGTCGATATAACATCTCAAAGTATGCCAACCGTTTTTGGCTTAAGTGAAGATATTGATGTTGGTGATATTGACTTTGATGGTGATCTAGATTTCATTATGGCTTCGGAATCAGCTATAGATTTTGAAAGTGGATTAGTATATGTCAATATTTCGGGAAATGGTGTTTTTCATGACAATACAAACTTATTAGGAAGTCTGATTCCATACCTAGGTGAGTTTAAAGAAATATCACTTCACGATGTTGATGCAGATACATATTTAGATATCTGGTTTGGTTTAAATCCATATGCAGGGTTTGATCCAAATAGTACACTAATAAAAAGCGATGTAAGTGGGTTTGATATTCAGGAACCATCATATTATGATTATAGGTTTCTTAATGCCTACGATATCGATTTGGATGGTGATATCGACATCTTCAGTCGGAATGTAGAGTACCCATCAAATACATGTAATCTCATGGTGAATAATGGGGATGGCGTATACTTTGATGAAACAGAATCTAGACTTCCGGGTGATTCCTTTAGAGTAATTCAAATTGGTGAGTTGGATAATATCAATGGTCCGGATTTAATTGTAAGTAATCTAGATACCTTATCAATTTACTTTAATACAGGAAATGGATATTTTATAAACAGTACTAGTGAGTGGTTAGATAATTCCAATCACCAATATGAATCAGATGAGTACAGACTTTTTGATGCTGACAACGATGGTGATTTAGATTTATATACAACAGGATCATATTATGTCAACGATAAACTATTTTACAACACCATGGATAATGGTGGTGCTGTTAGTATTAGTCAGACTTCTCTAAGTGCATATACACCAGCGTTAGCCGATGGATTAGATTCTATCAATGTGTATATTCAGGTCAAAGATGTATTAGAGCAACCTTTAACCGGATCATATGTCAAAATCTATTCAAATGGTCCTGATATTACCGTTACCCAACCTATTAGATATAACAGCGAAGGGGTGACTACAGACAGTTACGGGATGGTTGTCGGCTCTGTTAGATCAGTCTCACAAGGGTACATCGAGATTTTATGTATCGTGGATGATCACTTTATAACATCTAATGCCGCGATATTGCATTTCCTCAATGAACCTTCGTATGGTGATGTAAATGCTGATTATACAATTGATGTGCTAGATATAATTAGAATCGTTAACATTATTATTGGATATGGCGTTTCTCCAACAAACTACGAGCTGCAATCTGCTGACAGCAATTCAGATGATTCGATTGATGTAACAGATATAATACAGCTGGTAAGTGTGATACTTGAAACATGAGCCATGCCATAGCCTCTGAAAATTCTCGCTGAAAACTGACCCACCGGTCAATCGTTAATTCTGTCTGAAAACAAAATGGGGCTGCCCTTATAGGACAGCCCCATTTCGTTTTTCACGAAGATATGTTCAAAGCTATCTAGTCGATCCTGGAGAACTCATCTTTACAGAGCCTTTTGGATCTGGATTTTTAGAGAATATTTTAATTTGAGCACATCTTGAAGCTCAGTTAGCAAAATCTCAAATGGGTGTAAGAAAACTGACAGCAGTTTTCTCATATTAAAGCCACATCCACACAATAAGGTGGAAAATCCGGCGACTCTCGGACACCATTCCGGTGATTAGCCGGACAGCAATCCGGTAAACACCCGGACATTGATC
>JBNGBT010000033.1:0-4907 GCA_049903315.1 Candidatus Cloacimonadota bacterium
TCTGAGATTACGTCTGAGGATGAGAAATCATTCTCAATATTTCTATATACAAACCAGCCCATGTTGTCAGTCTCAGATTGCGTAGACCAGTGAACGGTTGGAGTATTCTCTATGTATTGTGCAGTGAAAGTACAAAGTTCCACCGGAAGTGTTCCCGGATCTGATGGATATTCCCAATCTAAGTAAGGATAGCCATTATTCCTGCCATTCCCGATGTTCCATATCCCCTCAGGACCAACACCCTTTAAATCCCAGCCAGCATCCAGGTATATATTATCAATGTTTGTCGCATTTGTCATCTGCTCTGTGTTTGCGCCTGTTCCTCCTCCGCTTGAACTCTGTCCTGAAGTTTGGGTGTTCCAGAAACTAAAATTGACTGATGCAGCGTCATCCAATCCAACGAGACCACCGACAGACTCATCTCCAGTCACACTCCCTATACTATAACAATAATTTATGGTTGACTGTGAATGAGTACCCACAAAACCGCCAATCTGAGTTTCACCAACAACGTTTCCCGTACTATAGCAATTACTGATTGAAGAGCTATCAAAACTAAATCCTACTAATCCACCAATATAATTTTTATTATCAACAACATTACCGCTCACATTTGCTTTGCTAAAACTTTTAGTCAAAGGAGACTCATTAAGTAAACCGATTAATCCACCTACAGTATTATAACCACTCACAGCTCCAGTACTATAACAGTTACTAACTGTTGAACCTTCTATACAAAAACCTATTAAAGCTCCTGTATATATCTTTCCAGTAATATTTACATTTGTAACACCGAGATTTTGGACAGTTGAACTTTGGAGTGAACCAAAAAGTCCAAGATAACTTGTGTTAGGTCGATTAATGAATAATCCGTCAATGGTATGACCCTGCCCATTATACGAACCAGTGAATGTATACTCACTGTTCCCGATCGGAGTCCAACCAGCTCCTCCATCCCATCCGGATGTGCTCGATGCATCTAAATCTTCAGTTTGGATGTAATGCCATTCCCACCTTGTGCTAGATTGTGAAATCCAGTATAGATTATCGAGTGATTCAATTTGAAGTGGATTACCAATTGATCCGTCACCGTGATCAGGGGGATCTGCAGTTTGAGCTTCTAATCTCGAGAAAGAAAACAATAATAATGTAAAAATTAAAGTACGTATTTTTTTTCTCACTTCAGGATACCTGCTTAAATTTAATTTGATGTAATTTCAAATAACTTACTACAGGAATTACTTTGTGATTTCATTAAATAGATACTCCAGGTGTCGAGAAAAGGAATTTAATGAGAAAACTCTTTCTTGATACCTATAAAGAAGTTATTATGTTACTATCAGATACTAATCTATTTCATTAGAATTAACTTTTTAGAACACTCAGGTCTTCCATTTAACATTAACCTAAAGAGATATACTCCATTTTCTAAATCTTTACCATCATCATCTTTCCCATCCCACATTATCGTACGTTTTGATGAATTTCCAGAATACAAATTCTTTACCAGTTGACCTTTTACATTGTATACAGATAATTCAACTTGAGCTGTCTCCTTGAGATTGAATGATATTCGTGTGGACGTTATGACCGGGTTCGGCTCATTCTGAAGAAGACCAAACTGCTCCGGTTCAGCGATGCCACTATTGCCCGAGTGACCAGTATCGGGAATGTTAAGAATTGCTACTTGAGTATAATGATGCACAATCCCACTGTAGTCAATACTTTCTAACCAGTAGTAATATGAATCACCTGCTTCAGGATCGTTAATGTTATCTTCATATGTATAGTACTGCTGCTGCGTCGTGGTTCCATGTCCTTCGATAAGGTCTGAGATAACATCAGAAGATGAAAAATCGTTCTCAATGTTTTTATAGATGAACCAACCCATGTTGTCGGTTTCGGACTGCGTAGACCAGTGAATGGTTGGGGTATTTTCTATAAATTGGGCGGTGAAAGCAGAGAGAACGACTGGGAGTGTATTACCCTCAGTTGATCCTAAAATATATTCTGTACCAGATTGATCGGTCAGAGTAAGCGTGTTGGCATTAGTATCAAGTGTGGCATTGGCTTCAGTCCAGCTTTCAGTGGCATTATTTGCCCGATAAGCCAGATCCAATGTGCTTTCATTGCTGATGCCAGGATGACCGTAATAATTGTAGGTCAAGGTGTAGGTAGGAGTTGTTCCTCCGACGATATAAACACCAAAATAATGAATCCTTGATAATTGAGTCAGATTGCCTGGAGCTGTTGTCACATTCGGTGCAGAATCTACTCTGTAAATCTGAACACCATCCGGAGAGCCCGTGATCGTGCCAACCGTCAGATCATCACCATAACTCGAAGCGAAGTTTACACTTGATGGTGAGTCATAATCCGAGGTACTCGCGTCCCCGATGGCAGCGCCGGAGGTAATCCAATCTGCATTATTCATATTATTTAATGTTCCATTGTAATTGTTGCTCGAATTATCAGTCAGCACAGTGCCTGTTCCGTCTGACATTTTGTAATACACTACCAAACCCGTTTCATTACCAACAAAATGTTTGCACATATTTTCCTTAATTTCGGTTTGAGTTCTCACATCACTCCAAATGCGGATTTCGTCTAACGTTCCATTATAGAAATAATAAGCGCCATTTGCTCCACTGGCACCAATTGTTAAAGGTTCTGTGTTTGATCCTCCGCCAAGCGTTACATCAAAATCATGCTCGCTGTCAAATACTCCATTCACATAATATGTAACTTTAGAGCCCGAGGAAGAAATAGCTACGTGGTACCAACGTGCTGTTTCAAAAACGGTACTGGTCACCATTGAAGTGCCGCCTGGCTGATATCCATAAATTCTAAGTTTGCCGGTACCGTTTTCCCAATGCATCTGCCAATTCCCTGAAACTTCAGTACTGTTATACCTTTGCCCGAATAGAGAATGACTGGTTGATAAATCGTTCGTTTTGAGCCAGAATTCTAGGGTCTGGATCTGACTTGTGTAATTGTTTGACACATAATCATTGCTTCCATCAAATGAAAGGGCATACTGTCCCGGGGGCACTGCATCTGAGTTTGTCGCCTGAGATTTGGGATTATCTGTGGCAGTCGATGTTAAGTAATTTTCATTTCCTGAACTGCCATTATATTCAAAAACCTGAAAAATGTAATCTGTCGTTGCCGTCAGACCGCTCACCGTTTCACTTGTCCCGCTGCCCTCATATACACAATACCATCCGCTCGTGCCGATCTGGGTGCCGCTTCCAAACGTGGGATTTGCAGTGTAGGTCGTCCTGTCAGCGGGTTCCGCCGTTCCGGTATTCGCCGCCTTCGCAAAAACGACTCTATTTACGCCATCGCCATTTGACCAATTCAATGACATTTGCGTTGAATATATATCAGTGAAGGTAATATCAGATGCTTGTGTTGTCGGTTCTTCAAAATATCCGCAATTTCTTAATGTCGGATAATTAGCGCCATCTCCTCCAAAAATCTCCCAGATGCTTGCAAAATTCCAATCCGTAAACGTTGACTGGATTTTCATTTGTTCCGTCGTTTTACTGGTAGCGCCTGTGCCGCTTGTCTGCTCACTCGCCTGTGAGTCATAGAAATTATTGGTGTATGTCCCGCTACTATTATATCCTACAAACCCTTTGTCTTTACTGCTCCATATTGTTCCGGAGCTTTGATACACTTTCCCGGTTGAATAACAATATTCAATGGTTGAATTACTAGTATATCCGCAGAAACTGCCGAAGTCAGTAGAAATGCCTGATGAACGAGTTACACTGGCCGTGCTGTAGCTGTTGCTTACAGTGGAATTATGATTATATCCCACCAGACCGCCGACCATATTTTCCCCTTTTACACTGCCTGTTACAAAGCATTCACTGACTGTTGAAAAATAACTATTATAGCCTACCAGACCGCCGATATAAATTTGCCCTGTAGTATTTACATCCACAAGTCCTAGATTCTGGATCTCTGCACCGGATGTATAGCCAAAAAGGGCCACATAATTCGTACTGCTACGGCTGATATAAAGATTGTGAATGGTATACCCATCGCCATTATAAGAGCCGGTGAATTCGGTTGAAAAATTGCCAATCGGGGAGAAACCGCTGTTGCTATCCCAGGAAGAGGTGGCAGACGCATCAATATCGGCAATTTGCTTAAAGTAAGAGCCCCAATCGCCAGAGGTGTTTTGGAGTTCCTGCAGATCATCAAGATCGGCAATCAGCCAGGGGTCACCAGAGCTGCCGCTGCCGCCGCTGTAGCTTTGCCCAATAAGTACCCCGCTCATCATTAAAACTATACCCAAAAACAAAATGATTTTTTTCATAGTTTCTCCTAATCATGATAAAATATTACAAAGATTTAAATTACTTGATTGTTTCTGGATGGTATGTCAAGAAAATTGATAAGGTTGGTTTATTCAGTTCCAATCTTGATACTTCATACAGTATGAGTTACCTCAATAGGATTAACTTCCTTGAATAATGTGTTGTTCCTTGTACAATTAATTTAAGTAGATACACACCATTTTCAAGCTCATTTCCGTGCTCATCTTTCCCATCCCACATAACCGTATGTTTTGAAGAATTTCCAGAAAATAGATGTTTCACAAGCTGTCCTTTGAGGTTATAGATCGCAAGATCAACCTTTGCGGTTTCTGGCAAGTTAAATGCTATTCGAGTTGTGGTTATCACCGGATTCGGTTCATTCTGAAATAATCCAAAACGCTCTGGTACGACAACTCCAGGGTTTCCACCATTGCCATTATCAGGTATTGTAAGTATCGCCACTTTATCATAATGGTTAATGATACCGCTGTAATCTATAGACTCCAGCCAATAATAATACGTGCTATTAACTTCTAACTCCTGAATTCTGTCTTCATACACATAACTCTGCTGCTG
>JBNGBT010000034.1:0-4457 GCA_049903315.1 Candidatus Cloacimonadota bacterium
TGAGTGAAATCGTACTGGTCAGTACGTTGAGAACATTTTTCGATTAGAATTGAAAATCCGTCTCCTGACGGACGCTGTCGAATTGAGCAGATCCATCATCGGATTAGATTTCTCGTGAAATATTCGGGCTAACCCTGGGAGTCTATTCAGGTATAATTCTATTTATGATTTCAAAGAAGAAGTCTTTCGACCAAATTTCAATACGATCTGGCTCCGATATAAACCTACCTACTTCATTCTTCGCAGACTGTATATCCAGTTTTTCAATTGCTTCTTTTAGTAGATATATAAATGCATCTGAGGTCAAATCCTCATCAGTAGACCAATGCCCACTCTGAATCATACGCTGCTCAAGGTGGGAAAGGTGTAAGTTGGGATGATTTGCGATATACCAGGTTAAATCATACCAATCCCTTCCCTTTACCCTGTTCTTCCATTTTCGACATAGGACAGCATGCATCTTCCCAGCAAACAAATCTGGGAGTGAATACGCTCTGACTGCAAATGGTATTGGATTCAAGATATATTTGGACTCAGTAGTAAAACCTCCTGGAGGATCTGTATCAATTTCGTACCTGATCTTTACCTTTTGATCAGAATGTACCTGATTAATAAGATTTTGATCAATTTCAACTGATATCAATAATTCACGTGTGTTGGTTTTTAGAAACGCCGATTCTATGGCTGTAGTTTTTTCTTTTTTCCTGACATCAACTTGAGCTTCCACACCAAATGCAGTTAATTCATTTACCAGCGCAGCATTATATTTTCCCAATGAGAAATCAGAATTGGGTTTTATTAATGAGAAATCTAAATCTTCTGAAAATCGATCCAGGCCATACAATATATGCAATGCAGATCCACCATAAAACGCTGCATGTTCAAAAAACTTACTCCTCCAAAGTCCAAGCAGGGTAATTTGCTGTAGTATTTCACGCAGAGCATGAATTGTGTCATCAACGCTTTTACAATCATACCTGGACAAAATCTGTTTTATCGGATATTCCATCAGCTCTCCTTTAACCGATTTATTGCTTTGGAGAGGATTTCAATTCTGCGGGAATTGTACATTTTTGCAATCTGGCGGATGCTGTCCACATCCATCTTCCCCAGATCTGTTTCATCAATACGAAGATTATCAGTTAAGTACCCAATCATTGCCATGATCGAAAATAGACTTAATCCGCGCTGAGATTGCACAAAGTCACATAATGCCTTTTCCGGTGCGGCAATCAGGAAACTACGGTTCGTGTTCGGTGCAATCTGTTCAATACCAATTGGATATACACCTAATGGAATCTGCCTATAATTAAATCTACCAACAGATGTATCAAACTGTCTACTTCTCCCTGTGCAAACAGATGTCAACGTAGTTACCTTCTCAGGGATCATCCCATAATAAGATAATGCATATTCCAGCGAAATGTAGGATGGTCCGAAAATCAGATTTGCAAGAACCTCTCTCGAGTATGGCTCCTTCCTATAGTTGGGACCAAATATATACAATCCTTTTTTCACTCGAGTAATTACTCCGTCATTGATTAAGCGTGTAATTTTATCTCGAGGTGAGCGATACTCCCCGATCAGACTCATCAAGGTTTGGTAGTCGAACTCCTCATTGGGGATGGCTCTGCGAATGTCATTGGGTGTTACGGACATAATGTACCTATAGGATTGTGGTCAATATTACCACTATTTAACATAGTATGTCGAATATTTATCGACATACCATGTAAGATAATAGATATTTTGTAGTTCTCAAATGAAAAGGATGAATAATCTATCGCAAAAACCGCAATCGCAATGAATTTCGCCGCCACGCCAAATGGCGGATTTACAACAAGCGGCGGGGAATGCACCCAGTTACACTTGTCAGTCAGGAGACGGATTAAAAATCCGCCCACTGGCGGATTCAACAAAATCCTGAGTACTTCGCGAAACTGCTCTGGTCCATTGTTAATTAGTGTTTCAAGAATATCAAAAAAGGGCGTGTCAAGAATTTTGTGTAAATGATTTTTCACAGGTATTGATTTACTCTTTCTTCAAACAGTATTGAAAAGTGATTCATCGCAGCTTTCCAACCCTTGACTGACAAGGTCCATTTCTTACTGACATTTCTTAGTGCCAAATATATGATTTTAAACACTGATTCTTCATTTGGAAAAGATCCACGGTTTTTCACCACCTTTCTTAACGAATAATTCAACGATTCAATAGCATTGGTCGTATAGATAATTATTCTTATTTCAGGAGGATACTCAAAAAAGGCTGACAATCTTCCCCAATTAGAATACCAGGATTTACTCACCATTGGATGAGTTGGGTCCCATTTTGCAGCAAAGGCATCAAGATTCTGTCTGCCCTCATCTTCTGTTGAGGATGAATAAATCCGCTTAAGATCTTCAGCCATTTCCTTACGTTGCTTCCACGACACATAGCGAAGGCTGTAACGCACCATATGTACAATACAGACCTGAACCTGTGTCTCAGGATAAACAGACTCTATTGCCTCAGGGAAACCCTTTAAACCATCAACGCTGGCAATAAGGATGTCCTGCAGTCCGCGGTTCTTGAGTTCGGTTAAAACCTGCAACCAGAACTCAGCTCCCTCATTCTGAGCCATCCACATTCCCAGAACTTCCTTGAGACCGTCTGCATTGATGCCGATAGCAAGGTAAACTGCAACATTGCGAATATGACCATCTGTGCGGGCTTTGACGCGGAGCGCATCAAGAAATACAATTGGATAAAATGGCTCAAGTGGACGGCTCTGCCAAGCTTTGACTTCCCGAATGATCTCATTGGTAACATTGGATATCAGGGTCGGTGAAACTTCTACTCCGTACATTTCATGCAGGTTTGCCTGAATGTCTCTGGCGGTCATTCCTCGAGCGTACATGGCTATGATCTTGTCGTCAAAACCATCGAAGCGTGTCTGATGCTTCTGGACGATCTGGGGCTCGAATGTCCCTTCACGATCTCGAGGAACTTCTATGGGAATCTCACCCAAGTCTCCCTTGATGACTTTTGAACTGGTTCCATTGCGGGAGTTTGGTCCCTTCTTTCCTTTTTTGGAGTGCTTCTTGTAGCCAAGGTGATCAGTGATCTCTCCTTCCAGTGCACGTTCCAATATAGACTTGGTGAGTTGCTTGAGGAGCCCACCGTTCCCCAATATGTCCTCTGGATTTTTGTAGTCCTGTAAAAGCTCATCGATGAGCTCTTCTTGCTTGGTTAATTTAGGCATTACTTTTTCCTTCTTTCTGGAGGTTCAAATTTCAATCTCTGCAATGCCATTTACACAAAATAATTTACACCCCCGGAGATGATTCAGAGATTGTTTTCAATATTGATTCAAATGTTGAAGTTTATGGTATTCAATTTGAATTTTCTTATAATAAAGAAGATTATGATTTGTTTTCTATAAATCAAACTTCTGAATCTAGTGCATTAGAACTCGCTTTTAACGAGTATGATGAAGGCTCTGTAAGAGTTGTACTGTATCCTATTACTGATGATTATATTGAATCAGGGAATTATGAAATTCTTACTGTTCATTTAATTGGATTAGGACGAGGATTTAGCCAAGAAGTTAAAATTGAAAATCTGCTTATATCTGATTTGACTGGGACTAACATTAATAGAAATCATCAGGACATACTTTCTGAGATTACACAAAATCATTCATTGTTAAGCGTATATCCAAACCCCTTTAATCCAGCAACACTTATTTCGATAGATATTTCTGAGTACTGTGATTTGTCACTCAGAATATATGATATTACTGGTAGAGAAGTTGATATCTTGTACGATGGACCAATTTCTCAAGGCACGCATTCGTATAAATGGGACGCATTGGAATTTTCTTCAGGAATATATATAGTAAAAATGTCTTCAGGAAAATATTCAACATCACACAAAATCCAATTACTCAAGTAGTTAAACTTATAAAGGGGCTGTACCCACCTACTGAGACAGCCCCTTTTTATATCACTCCTCCCCCACCTCCACTGGCACGTTCTGACCTGCATACAACACCAGCACTAAAGAGCATGGAAAAAAACGATCACGCTCGGACACCTATTCCGGAAAATTTCGGACAGCGATTCCGATTTGATTCGGACACCTGTTCCGATTTCATTTCGGACAGTTTTTGGTTTTTTTCGGAATAATTTTGGAAAGTCCATTGGCGAATAATTATTCTGCAACCGTCTTCTGTTTCACATGTAGATATCCTTCCATTCACATAACATTCGGATATCCATCTCTATTTGACGCCCTTCGGCGTCCATACAATATGATAATCACATTTATATACTGTGTGAGTTAACTTCCTGTACTTGCTCATTGGAAAAATTAACCCAGACAGTTTATCATGGCAAAGCCTTACGTCAAGGACTACTGTCGAAGACAGTGGGTTTCTACATTAAACTAAATTGTGTTGAATTTTTGCTTTTCCG
>JBNGBT010000035.1:0-4344 GCA_049903315.1 Candidatus Cloacimonadota bacterium
ATACTTATATTTTTATTTACAGAAAATAGATTTTTCAATTGATTTCTTAGTCAACAAATTTTCTTATCTCCTTTGTGTTCTCTGTGTCCTCTGTGGTGAGTTATTCTTTTCTAACAAGTGTTATCACCACAATCTCTGGTCGCATGCAAAACCTTATCGGAGGGAAAATCGTCCCGATACCGGAAGTAACATAGGTTTTAGTGTACTCATTTTCAAACCATCCGTATGCAAGTTTTTGTCCTGATTTTATGGGCAAATAAGGTGACCACAGACCAAAAAGAGAAACTTGTCCTCCATGTGTGTGTCCAGCAAGGATAATGTCGATCTTATTGGTTTTAAGAGACGGCACATAATCCGGATTGTGCATGAGCAGGATACAGAAATTCTCTTCAGAAACATCGGAAATTGTAGAATCCAGATTCTGCACATCCTCCCAGAAATCCCCTACTCCTCCAATCTTGATACTATCATTTCCAGCTTTGATCCATTCTGATGTATTATCAAGAAGTGTGATATCATATTGGTTCATGCAATTCCTTGTTGCTTCAGCCCACTCCCAGTGGTCGTGGTTGCCAAGCACAGCAAATACTCCCATTGGTGCACTAATATCTTTCAGAACTTCAAAAACCGGTTCTATATACTGGCTTCCTTTGTACACATAATCCCCACCGAGTAACACGATGTCCGCTTCCTGGTCATTGATTGCTTTCACGACCTTTCGAATAAATGGAAGCCCTGTTGTCGGTCCATGATGAAAATCTGCAACGAATACTATCTTGAATCCATCGAAGCTTTTCGGAATATCTTCATCCAGAAAAGTTATTTTCTTAATCTTCAGCCAGTATGGTTCGATAAGAATATATACAAGGAAAAGGCATATAAGTATTGCTAAAATGATACTGAGTTTATACGCTTTACGGAGTTGCATCTTTATTTAGTACACCATTCCTTTGCAATCTCTACATCTTTCTTCCACTGCAATCTATTTTCCTGCATTTCGGGAATTGGAGTTCTGGATGATAACTCATCGAGAAAGGTAATCACCTCAGATAAGCTTCCTTGAATAAGATTTACCGCAACTGGTCGTGTGGGTGTGCTGTTCTTAGCAAAAATGTGAAAACCATGAATAAGACAGTCGATCAATATTATTTTCTCTTTAGTTGTACTCGCATGAGGATATTTCTGAACATACGCTTCAAACTGTTTGATAACCTGCTCGGCACCGGAAAGCTGCTTTTTCTTGATCGTATTGAAGTAATCTATCCAGGGAACCGCCCATCCGCATGTGCAAGAAATTATTCCATCCCTAGATCCAGTATATATTATTTCAGATTTACATAAAGGACATTCAATAAATCCCTGCCGTGCTTTGTTTGCTTTGATAAAATCATCGCATCTGATTAATAATGAAATGCCTACATCCTGAAGAAGCACCTCATCAAAGATCCCTCGATTTATCTGTTGATATAACTTATTGATTTTTTGCTGCGGAACACGTGGTGCCCAGGCAGGAAGCTGGTTTTTTCTGTTCATGGTAGTGTATGAATTATACTAAGAAATCCGAGTCAAGTAAATATGATGCCATCATGATCTTCTCCTGCGAGGAGAGGGAAGAAGTCCTCTCCTGAAGGAAAGGATTTAGATTAGGTTTTTTTCTCCCATATACAAACTTTCGTCAATTAAATTAATCAGATCAACTCTGATGATCAATATCTTATTTCTTGACGATAAATTCATCCTCAACTGAGGATTCCAAAAATTTATTGATGAGTAAAAAATCATGTTGAAAATAATTATCCAT
The DNA here is from genome assembly GCA_049903315.1 of Candidatus Cloacimonadota bacterium. GTDB lineage: Bacteria > Cloacimonadota > Cloacimonadia > JGIOTU-2 > JGIOTU-2 > Celaenobacter. The sequence goes on from JBNGBT010000035.1 coordinate 1,802, forward strand.
GTATATAAAGAGTGCATTGAACATTATAAATAAATCAGCAGCGATTTGATGAAATAAAACAGGAGAAAAAATGAAAATGTTAAAATATTTAGTGATCTTAACAGCATTGCTATGCATACTATCTACAGCATATGCAAAGAACCTTGATGAGTATATTGCAGAAGCAGATAAATTACAAAAATCGGGAAAACTCGATCTGGCAATTACTACTATGCAAGAAGCAGTGAAGAAATACCCGGAAAACTCTGTGGCTTATACTCAACTGGGGAATTTTATCAGTATGAAGGTAAGGAGCGCTGAATTCCAGGATATGTTCGTTCTCTGCAGTCAGGCATTTGAAAACTGGAATAAAGCAATTGAACTTGATCCATACAATGTAATGGCACGATCATTAAGAGGTGGATGGGGTATTGGATTACCAAAATTTGCAGGAATGCTGGAAACTGGTATTGCAGACCAGGAATTTCTCATCTCAATGCTCTCGCGTTCTCCAAGTCCTGAAGCACAACAGCAGCTCATCGGCGTGTATATGCAACTGGGTGAAGGTTATCAGAAATTGAAAGAATTTGATAAAGCAAAAAATGCGTGGAATAAGGTCATTGAACTTGCACCTGAAAGCGATTATGCTCAATCTGTACAGGCAAAAATAAATAAGCTGACCGATGTTGAAAATAAAATTGAAGAATATTGGCAATCAACAGGACCTGATGGTCAGGAAGTAATAACGCTCAAAGAAAAATTAGAACAGGATCCGGAAAACACCTCTCTTCTGATTGAATTGGGAAATGCTTACAATGACGAAGGCAAATATGATCAGGCGGAGGAAGTTCTGAACAAAGCCATCAGTATAGATCCCCAAAATATCGATGCGTATAAAGCACTGCTGGTATCCGTGGAGAACCTTGCTGCAAGCGGTTATGATGTCATGGTAAGTATAGATACGGATTATCGTACTGATCTTGCGTTCCAGGTAATGCAGTTGCTTGATCAAGCTGTTGAAATTGCGCCTGATGACATTGAACTGCGGCTTCATAGAGGTATCGGCGGGATCGAGATGCCTTTCTTTGTCGGGAAATTAGATCAATCTATCGATGACCTGAAAATTATTCTCGAATCAGATGTGCCGGATTCTATCAAGGCAGAAGCAAAGTATTGGCTTGGTACTGCTTATGAGAAAAAAGCTATGACTTATTGGATCGAAGTTGCATCGGATTTTGAAGATTCACAAGTGGCACAATGGGTATATCAGCGTTTGGATCCGGGTGTCCAATATTTCGATGTGAAGGATTATAAAACTCCGGTTGTGGCAATAGATTTTATTATGGGATTCACAGATGAATTACCTCCTCAGACCGCTGTATGGATTGAGGATAGTGATGGAAATTTTGTGAAGACGATTTATATTTCCGGATTTAGCGCCAATGCCAAAGAAGTGCAGGTTCATCTCCCCAAATATGCAAAATCATCGAAATTTGAAGATGTCGATGCAGTCACAGGCGCGAGTATTGATCTTGGACATCATATTTATGTATGGGATGTGAAAGACGGTTTCGGGAATAAGATCAAAAACGGCGAATATATTGTTAAGGTGGAAGTCTGCCATTGGCCCCACGTTAAATACCAGTTGGTTGAAGCTCCTATTACAATCGGAAAGAAAGAGAAAAAGGTTGTTGTTGAAGAAGGCAAGATGATACCCTATTTAGAAGTCACGTATTATCCAAAAGGCGGAAAATAAAATCCTGAGGATTGCAAGAGTGTAAATTAATTTCTTGTAAAAAAAATGTTACACGAAGATACATTTTTGAAGCAGATAGGTTATACTGTAAAGTATCGTTTCATTCTCGCTTGTTTTCTGCTCATATTCTCCGGGTGCGCTCAAAAACCTGTAACTTATACACAAGTAGAGGTTATTGACCCGTCGCCACAAAATGCGCTCTGCTATGCGAAACAACAAATTGGCAAACCTTACAAATTAGGCGGTCAAGGTCCTGAAGTGTTTGACTGTTCCGGTATGATCATCTGTGCGTATGAAGATGCATTACAATCCCCCCTTTTTCTTATGAATAAGCGCAATGAAATATGTAACGATGTCACAATAGATGAGATATACAAGTATAATGTGCGATTGCTCGAGAAGGATGAGCTTATGCCGGGTGACATTATCTTCATCACAAAGCGTGAGGATCGTATCACCCACGGCGGTCTCTTTATCGGTTGGAAAGATGAAAACACCATCGAGTTCATAAATGCGTCATATTATTATGGAGAAGTATGTTTGGACGAATGGCCGCTCGAAGGAACAAAACGGGATCAATGGATTGCAGGATTCGGACGGTTGATGGTTCGATGCAAACAGTAAATGGATTATTTAACGCAAAGGACGCAAAGATAAACGCTGAGACCGCTGAGGAAATATAAACTTACTCTCGTCCCCAAATTGCACTTGGGATTGCAACGTAGAGAGGTTACTTAGTAGAACTTAGTAACCAGAAAAATCATTAAACCATATTTAAAACAAGGGGAGACAATTTCATGAAAAGGAA
>JBNGBT010000036.1:0-243 GCA_049903315.1 Candidatus Cloacimonadota bacterium
TTTATATGACCATGATTTGAAAAGTGTTTGTGTCGTAATTCCGATAAACAGCGAAACCTGCGAGTTGAAAAACATCGCGACATATGCGAAATATCAAGGCAGAGGGTACGGCAGAGCATTGATCAGTTTCATTTTTGATTTCTACAAAAACGACTTCAAAACCATGCTTGTCGGAACAGGTGAAACCCCAACAATCTTGTCATTTTATGAACGTTGCGGATTTGAAATCTCATATCGAGTAAA